>JBAYTY010000004.1:0-279661 GCA_041675385.1 Candidatus Obscuribacterales bacterium | reverse complement strand
GGGTGATAACAAGCTGAGCATGGATGACCTAAGATTGCTTGCTAAGCTGTCGCGGCTAAAATTTTTAGCAATACGAAATTGTCAGCTTGATACTAAAGCCTTGCAAGAATTGCAGAACTATAAGCACTTGGTTGTGCTTGATGTCTTCTCTAATGGCACACCTCAAAGGGTGCGTGATGTTTTGATTAAGGAGTTACCGAGGGTGCGGGTGCAATAGTCGCTTAACGTAGTAGGTTTATCATGACGGCAGTTTGTAAAACTTGCGGCAAGCCACCTCTAGCAAATCGGGCCGGTTCAGTCACGTCCTATTTCTTTCAGCATAATTATTGTCAGTGTCATAGCAAAAGTGAGTCAGTAAGCCAAGAGTCTCGTTCTCGAATGAGTCCTGTTGCTAGCGCTGATCTTAATACTGGTTCTAATTCTGATCCGGTTTGTGCCAATTGCGGCAAGAGCAGACCGACTAGTCGGCGGGCTGGATCGTTCACTGCGTTTTTGTTTAAGGAGCTGCGCTGCAATTGCGCAGGAGCTGCGTCTAAACCAGTAGCGAAGCGTGGCGTTCGTAGTAATGGCTCTCGCTCTAGCTCAGGTTCTAGCTCAGGTTCTGGTTCTGGCTCTAGTTCTGGCTTGGCTACTAGTGCCGGTGGGCGCACCAGAAGCCGTTCTCGCACGGCCGCTCGTGTGGCTCAGCGGAGGCAGTTTACTGAGAGTTTTAGAAATTCAAAAGTTCGCCCTAACTCTGCTGGTGAAATTAAATCTAGTGAAGCCAATGCTGAAGCTGCCTTTCAGTCGGGCTCGTTGATTGGTGGAGCATTTCGCCTTGAATCAGTCATTGGTCAGGGTGGCATGGGTGTTGTTTATCTGGCCGAACAATTGTCGTTGAAAAAACGAGTGGCCCTGAAAATTCTTTCTCCTGAGTTGGTTAATGAGCAGAGTTGGCTGCGCTTTAAGGCTGAGGCCAAGACACTGGCTGCTCTAAATCACAGTTCTTTGGTGAAGGTATACGATCTGGGCATTCACGAAAGTACTATTCCGTACTATTCAATGGATTTTCTTCAAGGGCAGAGTCTGGAGGAAATACTAGCTAGGGATGGTCCTTTGCCGCTCAAGCAGGCTTTGGCTATTTTTATTGAAGTACTTGATGGGCTAGCTTACGCCCATCGCAATGGCATTGTTCACCGCGATCTCAAGCCGGGCAATATAATGCTTTGCACCGTCGATGGTGCCCGCTCGGTCAAGATCTTAGATTTTGGTATTTCGAAGTTGATCGGCCCTCATGCTGCTAGTTCGCAGAGTTTAACTGCGGTCGGCGAAATATTTGGCAGTCCTTTCTATATGAGTCCTGAGCAGTGTACTGGCGCAGTCGTTGATGCTAGATCTGATATTTATTCAGTTGGTTGCACCTTAGTTGAAGTGCTAACTGGATTCGTACCGTTTGAGGGCGAAGAGTTTATCGAAACTGTGATGATGCACCAAGAAGAGCCACCACCATTGTTGGCTGATTTGGAACCTGGTTTGAAATATCCGGTTGCGCTTGATCGCGTGCTGGCAAAATGCCTGGCTAAGCGACCGCAAGATCGCTATCAATCTGCCAAAGAAATGGCTCTAGACCTAGGTCGTGTACTTGAAGGCAAGGAGGTAATGGCCCCAGAGCTAGCTTCATTGCCGCAGAATAGTTCTTTCCGTGAAGCGAAAACTGGCGATAAAGTCTTTCAACTGCCGTTGTTGCCAGCACTTTTTGCGGGCGGGTTGGCAATTGTTGTAGTCGCAGCCAGTGCTTACTTTATTCTGCGACCGACTACAGCGCTCGATTACTCTCCGCGGCTGCGTAGTGCTGCCAGCGCGGACGCGGTTGTCGATTCTACTGCTGCTTTGCAGTCCAAGGACGCGGCTGTATCTGCTTTAGGTGTTGCTCCCAGTGGTTCCGATTTTACGGTCTTTAGAAAGGCCGCTACAGCCAGTCGCAATGGTGATACCGCGCTGAAAACTAAACTAGCTCCAGTAATCGTAGATCCCTATGACGCTTCTGAAATGCCTAAAGGCTCGGAAAAAGAAACTTATAAATCTAAAGTTAGTGACGTTGATGATAGTGCTCGAAACGATTTTGCAGTAATGGTTGATATGAGTTCTAAGCGCTTAGATGTAATGGGCGGCGTGCAGAAGCCTCCTAGTGGTTCGCAGAATGAAACCTTCAAATATTCCAGTCTTGTCATGGTTAAGGGTGTCAAAATTCGCCGGTTCAATTTTCCCAATGATATTTCCATCGGCCACTTTTCTGCTGCTAGAGAAGAATCAACTTTGGACGCCAAAGGAACAGTAGATTTGATTACCGGAGTTGAATATGCATTCATTCCCAACCGTTTGATTGAACAATACCCGCAGTATTTGAAGCGTTTTCGTTTGGGAGACGTACGAATAGTCTCGTTGTGGCCTTACCTATGCAGAGATAAACTGCTTGATGCGGTGTCATATATTCCTGGTGTACAGAAGTTGACAATTAGTAAGGATGACGGATTTACTGTAGCTTCATTTAGTCGCTCTCTCAGTCGCTTAAAATCGTTGAGAGAATTTGAGGCTCGCGCAATTGCCATAGGTGGGTCGGCGTTAGCTGCGGCGAATTGTTGGTCCCAGCTTGAAAAGTTGAAGCTGAGTGAGGTTCATGACCTTGGGTCATTGCTCGAAAAGTTGCAAAGTTCTTCCAAGCTAGCGGAACTGACAATAAGAAAGTCTCGCCTCAGTCATCGAGACATTGAATTGATTGCCAGATTGCATCAACTAGTTGCCCTTGATTTGGGTGATAACAAGCTGAGCATGGATGACCTAAGATTGCTTGCTAAGCTGTCGCGGCTAAAATTTTTAGCAATACGAAATTGTCAGCTTGATACTAAAGCCTTGCAAGAATTGCAGAACTTTAAGCACTTGGTTGTGCTTGATGTCTTCTCTACTGGAACGCCTCAAAGGGTGCGTGCTGGTTTGATTAAGGAGTTACCGAGGGTGCGGGTGCAATAGTCGCTTAATGTAGTAGGTTTTTCATGACGGCAGTTTGCAAAACTTGCGGCAAGCCACCTCTAGCCAATCGGGCTGGTTCTGTCACTTCGTATTTCTTTCAGCACAATTATTGTCAGTGCAGCCGCACTAGGCCTAGTGCCGTTGCTCAAAATCAGCTCTGTGCTAGCTGTGGCAAATCTCTGCCCCTTGGTTCTAAAGTTGGTTCTTTCACCTCGTTTCTATTTAAAGAGCTACGCTGCCAGTGTCCGAGTCCAGTTGTGGTCAAGAAGAGCTCTGGTATATCTTCTCATCGCACTGCCACCGCCCAACGCTTGACCCAAAGAAAGCAATTTACGCAGATGCGTATGAGCGGTTCGGAGCAGCCGGGTCAATTGCACACACAGCAGATTTTGCCAGCCAATAGTATCATTGGTGGCGCTTTTCGAGTGATTAGAATGATTGGTCAGGGTGGCATGGGAGTTGTCTATCTGGTCGAACAAATGTCTTTGAAAAAGCAAGTTGCTTTGAAAGTACTTGCGCCAGAGTTTGTCAACGAGCAGAGTTGGTTGCGTTTTCAAGCCGAAGCTAAGACGTTGGCAGTGCTCAATCACGCCACTTTAGTAAAAGTGTACGATCTCGGTATTCATGACCGCTCGCTGCCATTCTATTCGATGGATTATTTACAAGGTCATAATTTGGAAGAGATTTTGATTGCGGACGGTCCGCTTCCTCTCCATCAAGCATTGTCTATTTTCATTGAAGTCTTAGCTGGCTTAGCCTACGCCCATCGCAACGGCATTATTCACCGCGATCTTAAGCCAAGTAATATCATGTTGTGCAGTACAGATAGTACAAACAGTGCAAACAGTACAAACAGTGCAAATCAAGTCAAAATCTTAGACTTTGGAATTTCTAAACTAGTATTGCCTGGTGGCAATCTTGTGCAGTCATTAACATCTACTGGTGAAGTTTTCGGCAGCCCCTATTATATGAGCCCTGAGCAATGTGTTGGCGCTCTGGTTGATGTGCGTTCTGATATCTATTCTATTGGCTGCTCTTTGTTCGAAGTCTTGACCGGGTTTGTGCCCTTTGAAGGTCGCAGCTCTATTGAAACAGTTACCATGCATCAAGATAGAGAGGCGCCGCGCCTTTCTGAAGTCTTGGCCCAGAGCGATTTTCCCTCTTCTATTGAGCTTGTTCTGGCTAAGTGTTTGGCTAAGTTGCCGCAAGATCGCTATCAGTCGGCTAAAGAGTTATCTTTAGATCTTGAGCGTATTCTTGAAGGCAAAGATGTTCTAATTTACACTCGCATTGCTCCTGTGGCCGAAGAGATTGAAGTCACTGAAACTAGTGCCTCGCCCCTTCGCCTATTGAGTGTCGTTTTTGTGCTCTTCATTTGTGGTGCGCTTGCGGCCTATTTCTTGCTCGGGAAATCCAGCCAACCAACAGCTACCGAGCCTGTCATTGGCTCTGTTAACTCTAAGGTACGACCTTCTGCTAAATCATCGCTGTCAGATCAATGGTCAGATGTGCCGTCTGAGTCACAGTCTCTTGTCTCTCCCGCGACTCACTCTTCTCTAATTGCGGCGGCACAGAAGAAGGAGGTCGTTGCCGAAAAGAGCGCTGCAGCAGACAGCGGCTATGATTCTTTTGTCAATATTGTCGGGGACGCTGATCGCAGTATGGGGGCCTATTCTGGTGAGCAAGGTGCGCCAAAGGGGTCGCAATTTGAAACTGCTAAGTTTTCGACTATTAAGGTCGCAAACGGTCAGCGTAGAATTTCATTCAATTTTCCCACTGATGTGGTGATTGGAAAAATCTACACTATTGCCGATGACCCGGGCGTCGATGCCAAAGGAACGGTAGATTGCCGCTTGGGTATTCCTTTGACCTTTATGCCGTCGCGACTAGTTGGAGATTATCCACAGTACATGAAGCGCTTCCGGCCCGATGATTTGTATGGAGTAGTACTCTACAACAGCGGTGGTGACGATAGTGTTTTGAGGGCTGTTACTGGCCTTCCCAGTATTGAGTTTTTGTCGATTGTTGCTAATGCTGAACTTACTTCAGCGTCTGTTGCTTCCTTCAATAAATTCAAGAATCTCAGAGGCTTCGACGCATCTAGTAGTAGTTTGAGCGGTAGTTTCTTTGCCAGTGCCGATTGTTGGTCAAAGTTGGAGCGCTTGTATTGGAATTGCGCTTTAGCTCCGGCACCCTTTCTAAAGAAGTTGCAGTCGTCGCCTGAGTTGAAGTTTTTGAAGCTTTCTGCTTCTAAATTAAGTCGCGATGATTATTTGTTGATTGCAAAGTTAGCTAACCTACAGCGCCTTGATCTTTCAGATAATAGAATTAGCAAAGACGACCTCATGGCCTTGAGTGCCCTCGACAAGTTGACAGTGCTTAAGGTCAAAGGTTGCCAGATTGGCTTAGATGCCATTCCAGTACTCAAGCAATTCAAGTCACTTACTGAATTGCAGATTTTGTCTGGTGGCACATCTGATTCTAGTTATCTGGCCTTTCGCAGAGCCCTGCCGAAGGTCAGAATTCACTAGCAATAGTTACTGGTCGATGCTATTGCTATTACTGTTCTAGCTCTCTCCAGTCCATTTTTTTTGGAGCACTTTTGCCACTGAGGTTGTCTAGTACCTTTTGCTTCATATATTGGGCGTATTCGTTGGTTGGCTGTAGCTGTAGGGCTGTTTGAAAATCAACAAGAGCCAAATCATATTTGTGCAGATAGCGGTAGCATGAACCCCTAAAGAGATAGTAGTCGATGTAACCTGTATTGAGACTAATCGCTTGGCTTAGCTTCTCTACTGCTTGCTCGTATCGGCCCATGCCGTGCAGGCCAAGACCGTCATAAAACAGATTCATGGCTGGTTGTATGGCGCTATCTGCCTTTGTTGCTGCGATCGCCCTTTCTAGGGCGGCGCGGTGCATCATGATGGGAAATAGCGATAGGTTAGCGCCCTCTTTGTGCTCGTAATATTGCATGGGCTTCGTGCTTCTAGTTAGAGCTTCTTGTGGCTGATGAGCCAATTCATAGGCTATTATCTGGTCGGTGGTTTGGCAACCGTAGCCATAGTATCCATAGGTCTTGAGACTGTCGTAGAATTTAATTGCATCTTGATAGTGCATTTGAAAGAGCTGCGCTTTGGCAAGTTCATACTTGCGACTATTCTGATACATCTTTCGTGATTCGAATAAATACTCAACTACGTCTGGTACTGCTGCAGAGTGCTCTAGAATCAGAGATTTTTTCAGAGCTGATTCGGCTTCTGCATAGTGCTCAGTGTGAGATAAGGCCGCACCGTAAGCCGCTTGAGCTATATAGTCGGAAGGTGCAAGTTCAACTGCCTTTTTTAAGTCTGGTAGTGCTTTTTCAGAGGTCTCTTTAGTGAAGGTATAGCCATTTTCTTTGTGCAGAGAGTAACTAATGCCTCGGCCCAGGTAGGCTAGGGCGCAGTTGGGATCAATTGCAATGCACTTGCTGCATTCTGCGAAGGCCTTGTCTCCCTGGCGTTTAAATACGGCAACAGCAGCTGCATGGCCATGGGTGTGCAGGGCCGCTTGGCTATCGAACCATGCTGGTGAACCGGGGATGAGAGCCCAGGCTACAGCAATGGTGATTATCAGCCAGGAGGTAAAGGCACCGATGAGGGCCAGTATGCCAGCTATCGTGCTAGTCATTGGACCAGTCTTTGAGCTTGGCTTGAGATTGGTTGAAAGTTGATTGGAGTTGGCTTGTTCACTCTGAGATTTAGAATGGTTGTCTGATTCGGCGCCTGTGTGGGCCAATGAATATTGTTCAGTAGAGAGGTTCTCAGCGTTTGATTGATCGTCTTCAGGAAGAGCTAACTGACCTTTGCTGACTAGATTGGCACTGTCCACAACTTTGAGAGTGATATTGTCGGCTCCAGTTTCCTTTTGTTTGAATGGCGCAGCAGTGGAGAATGTGGCTTGAATCGATTCTTTCAGAAGTTCTCTCAGAAGCTCTTCAGGAGCATCTTTGCCTTCATCGGCAGCAGCCGGTGCCGGGTTTGGAATTGCTGCTGAATGACCATTTGATTTATTGTTGTGGGCGCCATTGCCATTATTCTTATTATTAGTAGTGCCATTGTTATCGTCGCCGTGATCATCATTTTTATCATTGTAATTGGCGCCAACTGGTGCATTTAAGTCGTCCATGATTTGGTCGCAGTTAGCGTAGCGATCTTTTAAGTTGATGGCCGTGGCTTTGGCGACAATTTTATCCATAGAGGAAGAGACCTTGGCATTGTTTTCTCTTGGGTGAGAAACACTTATTGGCTCAGGCTCTTTACCTGTCAGTAGAAATGAAAGAGTAGCGCCCAAGCCGTAAATGTCGCTTTGACTAACGGGCTGGCCGCGAAACTGTTCAGGTGGAAGGTAAGCTGGTTTACCGACTACAGACCCTGTGGCATTTGACTCAACTTGTCTAGCTACGTTGAAGTCAATTAGTTTAAGTATGCCGTCATGGCGTAATATCAAGTTTTCTGGTGTGAAGTCGCGGTGCACTACTTGTGGTTCTTGGCTATGCAGATAGTTCAAAATTGTGCACATCTGCTTAGTTAGTTCACGCACTCGTTCTTCTGATAGTGGCCCTTCTTGGGCTACGACTTCACGCAAAGACTTGCCGTCAATATGTTCTAAGACTAGGTAGGCTCTATGGTCTTCGACGAAAAAGTCGTTCAACTTAACGACTTGGTCGTGATTGAGGTGTTTTAATATGCGTGCTTCGCTTTCAAAACTCTCTAAGACATCTTTGCGAATACTGATATCGACATATATCGGCAAGAGAAATTCTTTTAGTACTACAGTGTCGCCACTGGCATGATCGTAGGCCGAGTAAGCCGCACCCTGACCGCCGACACCAAGTGATCTCTTTACTCGGTAGCGACCATCATTGAGAACAATGTCTTCAGTGAGCGGCTTCAGTCGATCTCTTTGTGGTGGCGCTGATAGTGCTTGCAGCCACATCTCTGTGTAACTGTGATCAACTGGCGGCTGTAGGGCTTGCACTAAGGCTGCTGAACGGCTTACCCCAGGCGCCCAGCGTTCAATGGCATCGAGAATTATTTCGCGATCTTCGACTGATTCTACCGCGCCCATGCTCAGCTTTACGGGGTCGCCGTTGTCGCGGTTAAATTGCAGTTCTGATGCGGTTGTTTGACCTTTCCTGTTTCTTGTATTGAGTTCAATAGAGGTGAGCGAATTCCATGGTACTAGCTCACTTTCTACTTTCTTTTCACCGAGCCAGCGAAAGGACTTAAAGCCGAGAGGAGTAAATTCATAATTAGTTGGTTGTTTGACTACAAAATACGATGCTGCTACTGCGAAAGCGGCTGAGAGAGTTGCAATCAAAGCCAAGAAAGTCTGGTTGGAGATCATGAAGATGTTTCCAGCCACTTGTGACCCATCGCGGATAGCTGGGTTGCGTGGGTCGAGCAGCTTGCCCAATGCCGCAGCTATATCTGGAAAGTAGGTGCAAAATAATGCCAGTAAGGCCAGGTTTATTGTAAGTGCGATAGCCGCATTGATATAGCGTTCTTTCTTTGTAGTGGTTTTGTGCCGGTGTTTAAACCAGCGCTCAATGGCGATGAAGGGCCGGTAGCGAATGACCATCTTATTGCGGTCAATCACTTTGCTTTGTAGTTTGAATTTACTTGCTGTATCAGCTTTGTTGACTGTTGTTATGGCTTTTTTCCAGTACCAAATAAATGGCACTGTCATGAAGCCGCTAAGAAAGATTCCGAAGAGTTGCTTTGGAAAGACTTTTTTTTGCTCTTCTGAACAGATTGCTTTCAGCTTGGAAGGCCAGCAGGTAAGTGCGGCAATGAAGTAAATAAGCGAAATTAGCAGTAGCCATGGCAGTGGTTGTAACACTGGATAGGCGCTGAAGAACAACAATTGACTGAAGTAGTACCCTGCTAGGGTGAGCCAGGCTATCGGTAAAAGGGTGAGTAATGCTGTTCGGCTATTGGCTCCATTTGCGCATTGGGGAAGGAGCGGCACTGTATGTTTAATTAGTTGTTTTTGGCTGGTGAAAAACCAAACTAAGTGCAGTACATAGAAAACTATGCCAGTCATCAAACTAGCTAGTGTAGATGGGTGGCCGGGGGCGAGCCTGTTATTGAGTTCAGATGGAATGAGAAGAAAGGCAAGAATTGATATCGTTGCAGTGAGAATGCCAATACCTAGTTTAGGTAGAGGTGGGAGCTGCTCTGCTTCAGCTGTGAGTGCGGGCGGCTGTGCTGTAAGCTCTGGCGCGGTTAGCTCGTCTGTAGCTATTGCCTCTGAAGCGGCCGCTGAAACTACCTCTTTTGAGGCTGCTGCTGGCACTGCCTTTGTTTCTGCTACTGCAGTCTCTGATGGCTCTGTAATTTCGGCTGCTATCGCAATCTCTGTTGCTATCGCGTCTGTTTCTGAAAAGTCTGCTCCAACTCCTTCTAGCTGCTCTTCTTGCGGGGCGTCAACAGTTAGTTCAATTTTTTTTCGCTCTGGCGCATCGGCTAGTTTCACCTTTGGCGCTTTTCTATTTTTTTTGCTCAGTTCATGGCTGTTTTCGTTGCCTGATTTGCGGCTCATGTGCCTGCCTCGTCACTAGCTGATGTAGAGGTTGCCATAGCTTCACTAGAGGAGGCCGAACTAGCTGCTGCCACAGCTAGTGCCGGGACATTGTGCTTTGCTTCTAGTGCGCGCAAATGTTCCAGCAGATGCTCAGCACTGGCCAATCGATCTTCCTTCTCAAATGCTGTCAAAAGCATTACTAGATTTTCCATCTCTTCTGAAATATCAGGCAGGATTGCTCGAATGTCCGCCTGAGACAGAGGCACAGGGTCTCTGCCGGTTAACAGATAATGCAAAGTGCCACCAAGAGCGTAAAGATCGCTTTGTGGTACTGTTTTGCCGCGCAGCTGTTCTGGGGCAATATAGGCCTGCTTGCCCACTAATGTGCCTGTGGCCGTACCAACAAATTCGTTCGAGGCACCAAAATCGATCAGTACCACAGTGCCGTCGTTCTTCAAGACTAAATTGTCAGGGGTGAGGTCACGGTGTACGACTGGCGGGTTTTGACTATGGAGAAAATGAAGTATTTCCGCTATTCGTATGGCCCAATTTAAGACTGGCTTTTCGGCGCAGGCACCATTTTGTTTGACAAATTGACGCAGGTCTTGGCCGTGAATATATTCCATCAATAGGTAGTGTCTGTCTTCTTCGACAAAGTGATCAAGCACCCTGGCAATGTTTGGGTGGCGCAAACCAAACAACATTTTTGCTTCTCTCACTAAGTGTTGCTCGGCCATTTGTCTTACTTCTGGCTCGGCGCTTGGTGGTACCACTGCTTCTTTGAGAACAAACATTTCGGTTTCGTTCTTCTGCACCAGGTAAATCGCCGAGAGCCCGCCAAAAGCTAGTTGCCGTACTACTTTGAGTTTGCCGTTTTGCAGAGTTTTGCCTGGTTCAAGTGGCACAAAAGTGGTGACAGTAAAGCGCCTTCCTAGCTCGTCTTGCCACATCTTTGTGTGGCCTAAGCTGAGTTGCTCGTTGCCACTCTGAATAGTGCGTTGAAATTCGATCAGCTCGTCTGATCTTTGGCAGTTTGTGCCCCATAGTTCTACTGCTAATAGAAATTCTTCAAGATGGCCTTTAGGCAGGTCGGCAATGTTGAGGGGCAGCAGTATGTTGGGCTGAAAACCTAGTACCAGCTGTTGGCCGTTGGCACCGTCGATTATTGATGCAGTTCTCAGTTCACTCCATTGCCAATTGCGCTTTAGTCCAAGCTTGGGTAAAAGAAATGGCGGGAAACTTATGCCGTTTTTGGAAATGTGTATTTTGTTGTCTTCACTTAGGGCCGAAGTCAAAAGGCCGACAATCATTATGCTCGCCAGGGTGAGAGATATAAGAATGTTGTAGAACAGATTAGAGTTATCTGGATATTTGACGAGAAAGACAATGAAGGCTGTCAGAGCCATCGGCGCAAACAGCGACCAGATCGGTAGAATGGCGCAAACCCCAACCAGTTGCACCTTGGTTTGCATAGGTTTATAGGGAACAACAAGCTGAAACTCTGCCATGGATTGCCCCGTTTTGAAAATAGCTCGAACGAGACGATATACCCGTGGCCGCAGAGGTCTTAACTAATTGCTCGTTTACTGCTTAACATTTGGCTAGTCTAAGGGCCATAGGGCAAGGTCTAGAGTGCAAGGTCTGGGGTCTATGGCTTAAGCTGCAAGCGCATGAAAGTTCTCTGCTCCACCGGTAGGCCGAGTTTTTGCTCCAGAATGTGGATTTCTTCCAGCTCTCTCTGCCATTGATTTTTGGGTAGCTTTGCAAACCCAAGGGTGGTGTAGAACGGGGCATTCCAGGCGATGTCGACAAAGGTTGAAAGGGTTAGGTGACGGAACCCATTAGCTCGGGCCCATTCGGCCACCGTTTCTACTAGTCTTCGGCCTAGCCCTTGGCGACCGTGGTCGGGTAGAACGTCCAATTCTTCTAGGTAGGCCAGTGGCCCTAATACAGTGGCGATAGCGAAGCCCACGGGCCCCTTATGCTCGGATTTGTCTGGAGCTTGCAAGAGGTCGTCATTTAGATTTGGTTCAGCCACCCAGACTTGTCCATCGGCGATTAATTCTTTGAGCAATTCTTGTTCAAAGTGATGATCGAGCAGCTCATCAATCAGGCCAGTTCCCTTGAAGCGGGTAGCTGCCTTGAGCTCAATCTCTTTAATGGCTTTCATGTCGCCCTTGCGGGCCAGTCTTATGCAATATTTGTCAGTCATGATTGTGGCGAATTCTTTGGTCTGGCGGTAACTGTTTGTCACAGCTTATAGATTAACTGACTGAGGTTAGTTGCCAAAGGCATTAAATGGTGATCCATTTTTAAGGAGTTTTTATGCCAGGCGTTTATAAGATGACCGAGATTGTTGGAACCTCGACTGAGAGTTTCGCGGATGCTGTCAAAGAAGGCGTTAAGCGTGCTTCTAAGAGCCTTCGTCACTTGAGCTGGTTCGAAGTTGTTGATCAGCGTGGTTCTATCAAAGATGGTCTAGTTGAAGAGTTTCAGGTCACAATCAAAGTCGGCTTCAAGCTCGAAGACTAGAATTTGTTACTTTGACAAGAAACACTCGGGCAAAGACTAGTTGTTTTGCACTACACTTTTGCCATGTTGGCAAACCCTAGTAAGGTAAGAATCATGGCAAAAGTTGTGGCCGAGGTCTTGGCAAAGAAATCTCAATTGGCTATTGGGCTGGTTCTAGTAGGTATCGTTGTTGCTGTATTTGGCACTACTCGTGGTGCTACGGGTGAATCTGCTGGCTCCAGCCGTGAGAGCGAAGCTGTGGTTTCAGAAGCTGATGACGTCAAGGCTGACCCTTCTGCTGACGTTCCCATCTATAAGTTTAAGGCCAATGCTTTAGATGGTCACGAAATTAGCTTTGGTGATTACAAAGGTAAGGTTTTGCTGATCGTTAATACCGCTAGTCATTGTGGCTACACGCCTCAGTATGCTGGTTTGGAAGCTTTGAGCAAGAAGTACCAAGCACAAGGGCTAGCGGTTCTAGGTTTTCCTTGTGACCAGTTTGGCCACCAAGAGCCCGGTGATGCCGCTGCCATTTCTTCTTTCTGTACAAAGAACTATGGCGTTGATTTTCAGATGTTCGACAAAATTGAAGTTAACGGCAAAGAGGCTAATCCACTCTATGTCTATCTAAAAAAGAGCACTAAAGACCATGGCGATATTCGCTGGAATTTCACTAAGTTTTTGGTGGATAAGCAAGGCAAGGTGCTTAAGCGCTATGGCTCAATGGCAAGTCCTGAGAGCATAGCGGCTGACATTGAAGCAGCTCTAAAATAGTTCTGATGTTAGTCGTCCGACGAAGGCCGCCGGCGTTGCTGCTTTTTGATTGAATTTTGCGACTTAGTTTCAACTCGTCTAATTTTTGAGCCTAAAGTTGGTTTCGTTGCCTTTCTCACCACGGGTCTAGTGGCAACAGAGACTAGCATTTCAGTGACTTTGGCGAGACAATCATCGATATTGCCAATCTGGTCGCGATATCGTTGTGAGGTTAAGACCAAGTCGCCTTCAAGGGTTAAGCGACTGGCATATTTGCTCATGAAGCGAGCTCTTACTTCCTCGCTGATGCTGGGGCTGGTACTAATAGCCCAGCGCATAACGGCCTTGCTATTCACTTTGTTGACGTTCTGCCCGCCTGGCCCACCACTGCGCGCAAAGGTAAACGAAAATTCGCTCAGAGGAATTTGAATTTTATCTGTGATAGAAAGCATAGTTAGTCTGGTATACCACAGCTCACTGTTCTCATGCAAAAAGCGCAAAGAATTTTGAGGGCTTCTTTGCGCTTTTAAGAGTTGCTTGTATCCTGCGTAATTTAAGCGGCAGCTAAGGCGCCATGGTTATCGCAGTGAGTTCCACAAGGGCTGTGCAGATGGCCATTGACGAGATAATCCACGTGATCGCCATGAGGAACAGCTGCGTGTCCGCAGTCGGCGCCGTGTTTGTGAGCGCTGTCATGACCTTCGCACTTGTGCTCTGGTGTGCAGGCAGCAGGGTTGGCTGCTGACTCAGACAATTTGCACTCGTCTACGTGGTCGCTGTGCACATGATGAAGGTGGCCATCGTGAACATAGTCAACGTGATCTTCGTGTTTAACGGCAACGTGGCCACAGTTACTACCGTGCTTGTGGTCGTGGCTATTGTGTGTTTCGCAAGACATATCTCAGCTCCAAATGTGAGCTACTAAAAGCTCATATGGGTAACGTTTATCGTTTTAGCGTCTTGCTACTGCTCTGTCAACTGTATTTGTACAAAAGAATAGGTGGTGGCATTGCTGGTGCGCTCCTCGTCTGTGCAATAGCCGGGGTTTCGAGTGCCATGGGGCTTTTCGAAGAATTTTGAAGGGTATGAAAATCGTTTCCATTACCGCAGCTTTTCTGGCAAATACGGGAATGAAAATGGTTTCAATTCTCGCTGGGCAGTCTTAGTGGTGGTGACCCCGTCTGTGGTGCCATCTTTTGTTCCAGCCATTGTGACGGCCATTGTTCCAGTTTCTGCCATTGTTGTTCCAGCCATTGTTCCAGCTGTTGTTGCAACGATTATTGCGCCAGGCATTGTTGACGTTGCCATAGTATTGATTAGCGTATGCATAGTTTTGATTGGCGTATCCGCCTCTCTGATTCAGATAGTTTTGCATCGCTTGCAAATTTAGACGTCGTTGAAAGTCATTGGCGTTTGCCGGTGCAGCGGCAAAGGAACAGCTAATTACAGCTACCACAGCTGCTGCCGTTGTTATTAGTTTTCGTGCATTCATTTCAATTTCCTCCCGCAGTGACACTTTAAAGTTGACGCTGGGATAGACTTCATGTTCCGAGCCTGGCTTTCACCAAGCTTTCGCAGGCTTTTGAGAAGCTTGTATTGAAGTGAGGGCTATCGTTGTCGCTTTTGTTAAAATTCTCAAATGATGCCTACTTGCAACCCGGGCCCTCTCTTGTTTGTTCTTTCTATTGTTTGTTCTTTCTTTTGTTGGTTTTATCTGGGCGCTTTTTGTCGTTATGTGGTTGAAACGAAAATGGTGTCACATGCAGTGACACCATTTTTGCTTCATCGAGGAATATATCTAGGGGATCTGGCTTCATGCCAAGCGAAGAGAGGCATGTGAATCTATGTACTTACTTAGTGATGGTTGTAGTTGTTGTTGCCATTGTGGTGATTCCTTACTTGGTTATGTCTACGTCTGTTCCAGCCACTGTTGTTACGGTGGTGGTTGTTGTTCCAGTTGCGGCTTTGTGAGCGATTGTTGTTCCAGCCGTTATGCCTACCGTTGTTCCAATTCCTATTGTTGTTGTCGTTGTGGCCGTGGTTCCAATTATTATCGTGCCGTCCACGATTATTGTCTGGCACTCGCACATTGACTTGGCTTCCGTTCCGATTGGTGTAGTTGGATGTTCGATAATGCTTACTGTCATAATCCCTGGCTTGAGCCGGATTGATGCTGGTGGCAAAACCGACAAGGGCCATAGCGGTGGCCAGAGCAGCAATAAGTTTGCGGGCTTTCATTAGTTCTCTCCTTGGTTTACGGAGCGTCCGACGGGGTGGCTGACCCCTAGTTCCCGCAAGTTTCGGCTAGCGTCCTAATTTCTCACCTATACCAAGTTCCATCATTGCTGAGTCTCCGTTCGCTTTTTGTGCTTTGGAAGTACTGATGGTGTAAGGGTCTTTTGCTGTTTTGTAGCCCACCGGTGCAGCAAAATCTTTAGGGTTGTAGGGCAGCTCTTTGAACGATTGAGTGGTCAGATATTCTACGTAGCCGCTGCTCTGAAAACCACCAAACCAGCTGGAATCTGGCGTTTTTGGCTGATCGAAAACAAGTGCATACTTAGTAAGAATGCCCTTTTGCGCCCGGATTCCGTAGTAGCCAGATATGGTCGCGTCGACTTCTGGAGCTGTGTTGAGGTGCTCAATAAACCAAAAGGTTTGAGTACCCATCTGGTAGGCACTGCTCTTGGCTCCAGTAGCATCTGCGGCCCGCGATTTCTTGAGACCAATATGGTTAGTTGGCATGCCTTTCAGGTCAACGGGATAAGTTCTGTAGAATTGCTTGCGAGTGGTCTTCCATTCTATCTTGTCGTCATCTCGATAGGTGACAACAGACCAATCGGGCGCTTTTGAGAGAATGGAATAGCCCCAAGATTCGCTGAAAATTTTGATGGCGTTTTTAGAGAAATAGATTTTTGTTCTGCCAAGATCTTTATGGTTTTGGCAAATTATCCATTCATGCTCAACGTGCTCTGAATTGTTTTTCTTTGCCGGTTCGACAGCTCTTGCATTTGGCTGGTAAAAAAGGTTGCCGAGAAAGAATGTGCTCAGTGCTATGGCAACTTGCTTGGCAATTCGGTGTTTCATTTACTTTCCAGTCTGCGGCTAAAATTTTAGATTCCCGCTGGCGCGGCAAAAGCATTTTATAAAATAGAGTAAGTCATAATAACCTAAACTATATATAGGTGAGGCAGTTGCAAGAGAAGAAGATATGGTCAGTTTTAGCTCTTAGTGTGGTCTCTAGTTTATTAATTATGCAATCGGCCCACGCGGAGCGCTACAAGGTGCGAGTGCTGGCTGTTTTTGATGGCGACACCTTGTTGGTAGACCATGGTGGCAAGCACGAAAAAATTATTCTGTATGGTATCGACTGCCCTGAAAGTGCTCAAGAATTTGGCGCTCAGGCCAAACAGTTCACTGAGGCCTGTTGCTCTCGTAAAGATGTAACCGTTGACCTCAAGGGTCGTGACAAGTTTAATCGACTAGTTGCCGAAATATACTTAAGCGATGGTGCTGACCTTAATCATGAGCTGGTGAAACGTGGGCTGGCCTGGTGGAGTGATAAATTTGCCCCTAGTGATATGGCCTTGCAAGCTCTGCAAACAGAGGCGAAAGCTGGTAGCACAGGGCTTTGGGCTGCACCGCATCCGATACCGCCTTGGCTCTTTCGCAATGGTGATAAAGCCGTCCAGGCTACGATTGTGCCTTCTCGCTAAAGATGGCTAGAATTATTGATGCCCTGCTGTCAGAATGGTGGCGGTATCCCTTATCAAGTCAAGATATTGATTTAATGTTCAGCGTAGTTAGTTGTTAGGAGGTACGGAATGCAGTCCAAATCTAGCGCCATTAGTGCATTCAGCGCGAACAAAGATGTAACCATGAAAGGCAGACCGCTTGTCAGCCTCGCTTCTTTCCTCATGGCAATCTCGATAGGATTTTGCTCCTTGCCAGTTCAGGCTGTTAGCTTCGGTGTCACACCTTTTCCTAAAGGTGGAGAGAACGCTACTCCTCGCGACCAGACTAATGCCATGAAGATGTGCGTTGACGCTGGGGTTACTGGTATTTTCTACGGTGGAACATGGGCCGACTTGGAGCCTTCCAAGGGAAGCTATTCGCTCACCCAGCTTGGTAAAACCCTTAAATACGCTCCTAAGTTGAAGCGTTTCTTGGGTGTGCAGGTTTTCGATATTACCACCAAGAATATGCCAAGCGACTTGACCAAGGCGAAGCTCGATAGCCCTAAGGTTGTGAGCCGCTTTGCTCAGTTAATGGTGCGATTAAAGAAAGCGACCGGTGGCAATATTGCTTACTTCTCTATTGGCAACGAGGCTGATGTTTATTTAGCCAAGCATCCTAAAGAAGTTGATAGCTTCATGAAGTTCTTTGCTTTGGCAAAGAAAGAAGTTGTGAAGACATTCCCTGGTTGTAAGGTCGGTATTACCCTTCGCGCCGAAAATCTGCTCACTGGCAAAGAGCCTTCAGCGCTTGCTCAGAAGCTTTTGGCTGAGAGCGATGTGCTGATGTTCAACTACTATCCGATGGAAAACTATAAGCCGAAGAAACCTCAGCAAATAGAACAAGACATGGAAACTTTGACTAAAGTTGCTAACGGCAAGTCGATTGTTTTTCAAGAAATTGGCTACCCAAGCTCACCAAAGCTTGGTTCATCTGATAAAAATCAGGCTGAATTCATGGAGCTAGCATTCAAAGAGATACGCAAAAATCCACAAGTTGAGTTTGCTAATTTCTTTGCCTTGCATGATTTGACTCCCGCCATTTGTGATTACTTGGCTGAGCACTACACCATTAACAGCAAGAACTATCGCCAAGTGATGCAGTCTTTGGGTTTGCGTCGCAGCTCAGGAAAGGCCAGAAGCTCGTGGGATGTCGTGAAGAAAGCTCTGGCTGAAAAGCCAGTTGTTACACCAGTCGAAACCAAGCCTGACGCGACGAAACCAGAAGACATGCCTACTGATGTGGCACCTGGTGAAAAGTTGCCGTCTACAACACCTACTGAGACACCAGCTACGACTGCTCCTGTGACACCGGCTGAAACTCCAGCTACGACTGCTCCTGTGACACCGGCTGAAACTCCAGCTACAACACCTGCTGAAACTCCAAATGCAACTCCAACTACCCCTCCGGCTGAAACTCCGGGTGCAGCTCCGACCAAATCTCAGACAAAAGGCGATCCAGAATTTACTCTTGATTGGGGCAACGTAAAGTCAAAATCAAAGACAGACGGTAATACAGAGGCCGACACTAAGACTGAGACCAAGGCAGAGACCAAGAGCGATTCGGCTTCTGAGTCTAAATCTGAAGCTAAGCCGAAGTCTAAGGGTTGGTTTAAGTTCAAGTCTAAGTCTAAGTCTGACTCTGAAACAAAGACTGAAAAATAGAGAGCTAACAAGCACTCGTCGTTTAATTCAAGGGGAATTCGCTGCTATCAGCGAATTCCCCTTGGAACTAATTGGGTCACTGTCCGTCGCCACCCTCAGAAAAACAAAAGCTTGAGTAATGAGGGACGCGCTATGACCGACAAGACTATTACAAAGATTGACTCTGCCTTTTCGCCACGGGGCGAGGCCGGTCAAAAATATCTTGCTTCCGGTAAGGCTATGTCTATGCGCCTGTGGGAATGTGAGCCCGAAAGCTCTGATAAGGCCGAATCACAACGAGATTATGAGACCGTCGGTTTCGTATTGAAAGGAAAAGCAGAACTTCATATTGAAGGCCAGATGGTATTGCTCAATGCTGGTGATTCGTGGAGCGTGCCCAAGGGCTCCAGTCACCGCTACAAGATATTAGAAACATTCTCGGCGGTAGAGTCGACATCGCCACCAGCCGAGGTACACGGGAGAGACGCGAATATGGATAAAGGCGAAGACAAAGATAATAAGAACGGGGAGAAAGCCAAAAGCTCTGCAAATAATTCAGTTGCAGAATTTGCTAAGGCTACATCGGTACAAGAGTCGGCGCCTAAGGCTGCCGTTGAACCAGCAGCTCAGGGAGCTTTTGATAAAACCACTGAAGTTTCACCGATGGACAAGGGTGCTGAAGATGAGCTTGATGGCACTGCTCCACCTAAAGAAGGTGAGACCGCTGAATCTAAGAAGGCGAAAGCCCCTGCGGAAGCTGATGGTGACGAAGAAGAAGCTAAAGATGTGCAAGAAATCGGTGCACAGATTGGTCGCCCTGATAGCAAAGTGACTTCGAATTCGCCGGAGAAAGAAGCTGAGCCAGCTGAACATGTAGATTTGGAAAAAACAGCTTAGGCTGCCGACTACCTTCTATTGCTGCATTCTAGTGCTGCATTCTAGCTCTGCATTCTGGCGACCAAATCAACCATCTGCTGATGCATTTCTTCTTCGTGTAGGTGAATGCGTTGGCCGTGGCCAGGAAAGATCCAGCTGAAAGAAAAGTTGCTCAGCTTGACCATCGATTCGATCTGTTCTTTCCATGAATACCAGCAGAAATCGCGAAAGGCTTCTAATTGCTGGGTGTTGCGGTCAAAGGCTAAATGATCACCTGTGAATAGAAACTGGTTTCTGTAGAGTAAGACCATGTGGCCTTTTGTATGACCGGGGGTGGGAATTATTGTAATTTCCTCGGTCAGATCGCTCTGGAAACCACTATTTAGGCCGCAATTAACTGGCTGTGCTGACTGGGTATCGAGGACTATTTCAGAGCCGGGGGCGCTATCGGCGTCGTCTGTGTGAACTATCCGCTTAGCACCAAATGCAGTGGCATACTTTGCCGCGTCGGCAATATCGTCCCGGTGAGTGAGGAAAATGTATTTTATTCCACCCATTTGCTCAAAGCGCTTGACCAGATGCGGTAAAAACTTTGGTGAATCAATCAGCCAGTTGCCGTCTTTGTGCTCAATGAAATAACTATTGCCACCATACGATTTGGGTGAATTAAATCCGCAGTAATAGACGCCGTCAATTAATTCGAGCGGTAACTCGTTCATGGTTTCTTTGGCTTGGTTCGGACCAATCGTGCCAATTGAACCAGTGGGACAGCAAAGCAGCGCGCGAGTTGCGGCTCCTTCTTCTTCGGCTGATTGCGGTTGCTGGCACACAAACGAATGATCGGCTTTTTCGCTGAATATTTGCGGCGCCAGTTGCCTGCACGTATCGCAGTTGATGCAAGTGCGGTCGACGAAGAATCGACCTTCTACGTTTTCGTCGTATCGCTCTTTCGGATTGGCCATATAGCTATGATACTTTGGATTTGAGTGGGCGTTTCTACTTGCGTGGCCAGATAGATTTTATGTCTATTACTTCCTTCCTGTACACCAGGCAGTAAGCTGGACCGAGAAGAGCAATCAATAGACAAAGATACAGTCTAATGTCGTGTCCGCCAACTGGGATTGGAGCCATCCACGAATACAGCTGTGTGGCGGCAATAAAGCCCACCAGCACAGCAATTAACTGGTGATAGCGCAAACCAAATAGTTTTGGTACCATTTTCTCTGGCTCGACGGATTCTGTTTGCATACTGCCATTCTATCCTCTCCGCTATGAGACAATCAATATCATGGCTGCAAGAAAAATGGATGGCATCACATGCGCCGGTTCGAAAATCACATTCCGAACAAATTAATGCTGCTTGCTACAGTCGTAGTTCTTGCGCTGTCGCAGCCGAACAGTGCAACAGCTGACCCGTCGACCGATCTATTGAAGAAAGCCCAAGCTTTGCTTGAGCAACGCAAGACCGATGCTGCCCTAGCTTGCTTGAATACGTTGATAAAGCAACAGCCGAAGAATGCGCTGGCATACATTGAACGCTCACGTGCGCACGTTTGGGTTGGAAAACATGACAAGGCACTTGCGGACAGCAACAAGGCAATTGCACTGAAACCAAGGCTGGCTAGTGCTTATACCAACAGGGCTGCGATTTATACACTAACGGCTCGTTATCAAAAGGCGCTTGCTGACAGTAGTAAGGCTCTTGAGTTACAACCGAGGCTGGCGATGGCGTATTTAGTGCGAGCGTTGGTTTATGAGCGGTTAAAGTTATATCAAAAGGAAATTGAGGAATGCAATAAGGCTATTGCTATAGCTCCAAAGACCGCTAGATACTATATCATTCGAGCGTTCGCTTATAGAGGTCTAGGTCAGTATCAGTCAGCACTTCAAGACTGCAACAAAGCTCTTAGTTTGGCCTCCAAGGATGAAATTTTCTACAGAGAACGCGGCTCTGTATACTCGCGTCTTGGTAAATTTCAAAAGGCTGTTGACGACTATTCTGCTGCCATCAAAATCGTTCCTCAGTCCGCTGAAACGTATTTGTTGCGCGCCGATGCCTTCAGTAAGCTTGGTCAATTTCACAAGCAGATCGATGATCTCACTTTAGCAATTAAATTTAGTCCGAAAGATGCAGATCTGTATGAAAGACGTGGTGGCGCTCACTATCAACTAGGGCAGTTGAAAAATGCAGTTGCCGATTGCAGTATGGCAATGAACCTTAATCCAATTTCGTCGGCTGCTTATGACACTGCTGCTGACGCATACGAGGAACTCGGTTTGTATGACAAAGCGCTTGAGTTTCGAACAAAGTTTTTAGAGTTTGATATCAAAGATGCGTACCGGTGGAATGCACGAGCGAAAGTCTATGAACGCCTTGGGAAGCATGATCTGGATCTTGCGGATAGGCAGAAGGTAAACGAGCTCGCTAGCCCCAGTGACCGGCTCTACATGCAAGGTTGCAGTCCATTGATTGACTTCAACAAGCTTTCTGATGCTAATGAGAGACTCAAAGACAGCATCGAGATGCAGCTCAAAAATAAGTCAGTTGTTTTGCCATTCGATTATGATGGCGAGGGGCACTTCAGCGTTCCAGCGCGAGTAAATGGTCAGCCCTTGAGGTTAATGTTGGATACAGGTTGTGGTCACTCAGATCTTTGGAAGCAGGCAATGCCTGGTGTCGCCGAAGTGGATAAGACTCTGTTGCGTGGCACTAATGCTAGTGGAAAGGAGTATAACTTCGGTTCTTTCAGGGCGCGAGATTTAAGGCTGGGTGATCTGAACCTGTCGAATGTGGCCATGGCTGCCAATGATGGACTGGTTGGCCATAAGACTATTGGTGGGTTTCTGGGCGGCAATATCTTGGAGAATTTTGTGGTTTCGATCGACTACGAAAAGAAGCAGGTTACCTTGGCTAACTCAATTGACCTCGAAAAATCAAAGAATGCAGTTATCGTGCCGATGGGGATACGCAAACATCAACCTCACTGTCTTGTCACTCTGGATGAGAAGTTAGAGGTTTCGGCACTGCTGGATACAGGCTGTCCATTTAGTATGTCGGCAGACTCACTATTGAAACCTATTTTAGCGAAGAAATTGGACTATAAAGAGCACATGTCTGGTCCATGGCTTGGTGAGCTGAGCTGCGAAGGTGTTCGTTTCAAGACTGTCGGACTTGGTGGAGCCAATTTTGAAGCTCCGATTTTTGATGTATACCCCGCGGCGGAGGCTCCGGCTGCTGCCTCGACGATTATTTTAGGCAACGACTTTCTCAGTGGTTTCAGGTCTGTTACGTTCGACTATCCAAATAGACGAGTAATCTTCGAGCCCGATGAGACCATCTCGAAATCTGCTACGCATTTCTATCGTGAAGGTCGCTTCTTTCTGGCGCATAAAGATGAGCGACGAGCAATAGACGCCTTCAGTAGTGCGATAGACTTAGATAAAGCTTTTGCACCACTCTGCTATTTCTATCGAGGCTTGGCCTTTGAGCATCTCAAGCAATATCAAGAGGCTATTGCTGATTGCAATGCCCTGATAAGGCTTGATGCCAAAGCCTCTTGGGCATATCATCTGCGGGCCCTCGTGTACCATGATTTGGGCCAACATCGGCTGGCCGAAAATGATCTCAAGATGGAGAAAAAGTTGCATGGTCATTGAGTTGCCATTTTTGGGGTGGGTCACTCTAGTGTATAGTATATCTAAAACCAAGAAATAATCACGGTTCTGTGTTTTGCACTAAGAATGCGGGAAGGCGATAAGAGAGAGGTTGCACTCCTTCTTATCGCCTTATCCCGGATTACGCAGTGAGAATTTCATCAGCAACCCTTGCCAATCATTCTGCCTACTTCAATGCGGTCACGAACTTTAATGGCACGTGCTCTACCCGGCTCTGATTCCATCACCTTGAGAAAATCGCGTGGAGCGATGCGAGTAAGAGCGTTTACGACGTCAGCATCAAAGAAAATGCCAGAATATTGCTTTAGATGAGCAATGGTGTCTGTTAGTGGTATTTCTTCCGAATAGCTTCGTTTGCTGACCATGGCGTCGAGCACGTCGGCTACTGTTACTATCCTTGCTTCTAGCGGAATCTCTTTACCTTTGAGACCATTGTAGCCACTACCGTCCAGATGCTCATGATGTGCACTAGCAACAAAAGGCACGTCTTTGAGTGCTTTAGGATAGCGAAGGCCAAAGAGTCTTATGTAGCTTGATAGTGGATGGCGTTTTATCTTATCCATTTGTGCCTCAGTCAAGTCGTCGCGAAAGTTGAGAAGGTCTTGGGGAACGTCGAGCTTGCCGATGTCATGCATCTTGCCAGCGTGCCGCACAATAGCAAGGCTGTGCCCTGCTAGTCCCATTGCTTTGCCTATCAGTGTGGAGTATTGTTCGACCCTCCTCATATGATCAACGGTGTATGGGTGATGTTTGCTGAGTTCTTGCAAAAGTAGTTCTTCTCTTATCGTTGTTAGAACGTTGAATCGAGAACTCTTTAGCGTTCTCCAGTTTTTCAGTACTGATTGAATGAGAAACAAGATCGTTCTCATAAGTGCTCCTTTCTTGTGATCTTCTTGTTGTTGTGTCTGCGCCAACTGATATAGCGGCAGGTCCAATAGCCAATGGCAAACAAAGTGGTTAGTACGCCTGCGATTTGTGCTGCCAATATGTGTCCGTCAGCATTGAAAGCAAGGGCGATGGCGTAACCGATGATAAAAATGGCCCAATATATTTCTTCGAACATGTCTACTCACCTCCTTGGTGGTTGCAAGTTTTAAAGGGTTGAAAACTTTCATTTTTTCGTTCTGTCTCAAGTGCCCCACAGTTAACTTGCTTGAGTGAGCTGTGGTCGAGAGTTGCACCGTTAGTAACAGCGCCTTCGCCTAGTTGACGCGAACCTGTACACAAATCCACTCTGGGGGGTGCGACACGCTAAGATCAGTGACGACTTCTAAACTAGTTGGGTGACGAATGGTTGCTTTAGGGAAGGTTAGACTCTTACTGACGTCATCAATTTGTTGGTGCCTGTCTCTGACACCACCGGCTATGGCCGGTGATTGTGGTTTTATCCTCTCCCAGAAGAGTGGCGTATGTGGCGATGCTGAAATTTATGCTTCGAGCAAAGGCCTCAAGCTTGTGCAGAAAGGCACTAATTGCGTACTGGTAATGAGAGCACCTGACTGGAAAGTCAACTTTTATAATACCTACTCAAAAGTGCACTATGAAACAGATGCGAAGAATTTTCAGGGAAAGTCGTCGGGCTTTCTTGCTGGTTTGATCAGTGCTAGTCGATTTTTGGCACTGTCTCAAGGGAAAACAAAACCTAATGCTACATCTGTTGCCGGTCTGAATTGCAGTGAAACAAGGCTGGAGCGAATTGGCGACATCCCTGCCTACACGATTCGGAATAAAAACGAACTTAAGGCAGCTACCTACTATGGCACCAGAGATCTGGCCCTTCCTCAGTCGGCTGTGCTTGTCTTGCAGCGCTTCTATCGAATACCAACCTTGACCGGATTTCCGGCCAAGGTTGATATTTTCGACCTTAAAGGACGGGTGAAGAACGAGCTCGACACGTGCTCTTGTGTTAAGTCTGTTCTAGCTTCGTCTACCTTCAACATACCGACTGGCTATGCCAAGGTGACAAGTGAAGAATCTGTTGTGGCAAGCCATCAACAAGGCTTGCTTCAAGATATGTCAGATGATCTTGGAGTCAATTTTGGCAGCCATAAGTGATGTTAGCTGGCTACTGGAGCTGCTGTAGCTGCGCCACAGAGATACACTTGTAAGCGACCGCTTTCACGCTCGCGCATGGCTACGTTCACACGCAGCTGTTCGAGAGCCTGAGCAACAGCCATTTCGTCAGACTTGACTGGGTTTTTGGCAAAGAAGTCTTTCACTTCTGTTTCCAGTTTGGGGGTATCGAGGGCGGTGACCGAAGCGATCATGCGCACTACTCCGTTTTCGGGAAAACGTGCCACCATATCAACCCAGTGCTCTTTAAGAAAGTTCCAAGCATCGCCGCTTGATATTTCGTTGCCGAGGAGGCTAGCGAAAAGAGACGGCGCATCTTGGGTACGAACATCGTCAGTGAGACACTTGGCGATGGTTTTAGCCAGCAGCTTTTGATCGCTGAAGCGAGCCAGCGAGAAGAGGAAGCGTTGCACTTCTTGTGGGCTGGTGGCCTTATTGGCTATATCTGAAAACTGATCGTAACGCTGTTCGTTGCCCTTGTGAGCCAGTATGCCGACTATGGCTGGTACGATGTTGGCATCTACTGCCTGTTTGTCTACCAACCAGCTGTCAAACAGCATAGCTGCCTGCTGCTGAACAACACTGTCATTGCCAATCGTACCAAGAGCACTAATTATGCTACCGCGCAGCTGACTTGTCTGAGTAGACTCGCCCTCGGCACAGACATAGGTTAGTTTGGTTAGGATTGGTGCTACCAGATCCCGCACTACGCTGTGCAGGGTTGAACGGTGCGGAGCGCCTTCTGCGTCTTTGACCAGTGAATGCAAGTTAGAGAGTGAGCCTAAGATACTGGCCCAGACATTGGGGTCTTCCTCGCTGGCAAAGAGTTTGACCATGTCGAGGTAGTCAGTGGTCGGCAAGAGGCCAGCTTTGACGCAGGCCCATGAATCATTGAGGAGATTGAAGCGCTCAATGGCCGAAAGATGCTGTTGCACTTGAGCAGTCAATTTGGCTGCCAATGCTTTGTCGTAAGTGACCCGGTAGAAGCCTGAGCCACCAGCATTGATCACGACCCAGTCGAAGTCATCGCCAATGTAGACAACTTGTTGAGCAGTTTCCAGCAAAAACTTTTTCTCGCTGACCACTCCTCTAACTTTGACGCGCAGAGTGATAGGCACGGGCCAGAGGGTCTCTGCATCATTGGGTAAGAACTTGAAAGGGTGCTGACTGAGCTTGACGAAACCATTCATGTCAGCCAATGTCGCTTCCACAACCGGATGGCCAGCAGTGAAAACCCAGGCGTCCATGAGCTTACGCACCGGCACTGTACCTGCGGTAACAGTAGAATTGCTGTCGATGAGCTTGCATGAATCTTCTAGGGCGTCCCAGAGGTCATGGGTTTCGGTGTTGCCGTAGCTGTGCTTTTTGAGATATGCAGCGATGCCGCGGCGGAAGGTTTCAGCACCGATAAACTGGTGCAATTGAAAGAGAACACTGCAGCCTTTCTCGTATGAAATTACGTCGAATAGTGCAGCCACTTCGTCTGGATGGTTGACTGGGCTTTCAATGGGGTGAGTGCTGTGCAGGGCGTCGACCCGAAAAGCGGCGGCGCGAGACTGACCAAAGTCATCCCAAATTTTCCATTCTGGCTTCCAGTGGCTGAGGCAGAGGTTTTCCATGAAGGTTGCGAAACTCTCATTCAACCACAGACCGTTCCACCACTTCATGGTCACTAGGTCACCGAACCACATGTGCGCTAGCTCATGCAAAACCACTTCAGCTACACGTTTACGCTCGGCTTGAGTTGCCGTATTTTCGTTAAGGAGCAGTGACGTTTCACGGTAGGTAATCAGACCGAGATTTTCCATGGCCCCCGAAGCAAAGTCAGGAATGGCAATGTGATCGATTTTCTTACCACCGGGGTAAGGAATTTCGAAATACTTTTCATAGAAGTCTGTGGCGAAAGCAGCTGCTGCCAATGGAAAAGCAGTCATATGTTCTTTGCCGGGAACAGACCAGATCCGCACTTCGATACCGTTTACGAGCACCGGCTGAGAAGAGACAAATTCACCGATGCAGAAGGCCACGAGATAAGTCGACATCTTCATTGTGCGTTCGTAGCTGATACGCTTTTTGTTGTTGCCGGTTGGTGCTGAAGCCGTGATTGCACCGTTGGAGAGAGCTGTCAGTTGCTCGGGTACTATCAAGGTGATGTCGAAGGTGGCCTTGAACTCTGGCTCGTCAAAGCAAGGGAAGGCTCGACGTGCGTCGGTCGATTCAAATTGTGTGGTGGCGATGGTATGTTTCTTACCTTCGCTGTCTGTCCAAATCGAGCGATAGAAGCCCTTGAGCTTGTTGTTGAGAATGCCAGTGAAAGTGCTGTGGAGAGTCCACTTACCTGCGCCAAGTTGGCCAGAGAAAGAGACCGTTGCAATTTCGCTTTCGTCGTCGATAGAGACTTTGCCATTGTGTCTGGTGTCTCCGGCGTCGGTGGCGTAGAACGAGCTGATTTCAAGCTCTTTGGTGTTGATCTTAATCTCAGAAACTGGAGCGAGTACATCCACTTCGATGGCCACCTTGCCACTGAAAGTAAACAGCTCAAGGTCGGGAGTCAACTCGATGGCATAATTGCTTGGCACAACGTTCTTGGGTAGGCGGAAAGCTTTTTCAACCCTCGAAGAACCGGCCGAATGATATTTTTGACACATGATAGATACTCCTTTTTAAGAGTGATATTTAGACTTGATCAGGTTTTTATCTTGTGTTGCTTGCTTGCAGCAGCTCAAGCAGTTTCTCTGCCTGTCTGATATAAGCTGCAGTAATGGCAGCAGAATCAACACTCGCGCCAGAATCAGCACCCGCAGCTTGAGCCGCATGGTCAACAGCTGAGTAAGCCAAACGAGCGACTTCGTCGATGGCATCACCCAAACAATCAGCCAACTTTGAGCTAGCAGCAGAAGAGGCAGCATTGGCGGCGGCTGAATCGCTATTCGCCCAGCGACGAGAAGCTTCAGCGGCCCAGATGGCGTCACCATTGGCGCCTGTCCACCCAGTCGGGTCGCTGCAACCGCGGCGGTACAAATTGGCCACCCGGGTGACTATCAGGCGAGTCTTTCGCGTTTTGGCGAAACGAATAACGCCGTAAGTTGGATCGTCTAATAACCAGATTGCGAATTGTGGCCAAATATGAGCGAGGTCTGAGGGTCGATCCGAGGGCCGATCCAAGGGCCGATCCAAGGAAGGATTTGAGCAACGATCTGAAGCAAGATCTACCTTTGGACGAAGAGCAGCTAGAAACGAAAGCTGCCAGCGTTCTGCTTCACAGCAAGGTAGCTTCATGAAAATTTTGTGCTGCACTTGTGCCAAGACTTCTGGCACACCTAGACTGCGTATATTACGCAGATGAACCTGGTCCAAGCCGTGCGCGGCGCAGCATGGTGCCAAACTCTTGCCATACTTCCAGTATGCATAAGCCTGACGGAGTATAGCCAGAATCATCGTGTAGGTCTGTTTTAAGATTCTAACTACTGACATAACCTTTTCCTTCTTTTTCTTTTTCTTCCAAAAGCATCACGCACCCGGGCGAGTTGAAGTTCATCGCCCGGATGATCGTGACTACTGCCTTTGGGTTAAGTACCGAAGGGGCAACTACTTCGCGTGTTTAGCTGCGCACACGGTGCAGCGCAGTCCGCCATCTTTGCAGACATTCATCAGTCTCATGCCCTTCCCGTTTTGGGCATCTTGATACTGGTTGACACAAGTGCAACCGCGAATTTCGCTACCTTTGGCATTCTGACCGCGATTGATAGCGTCGTCTGTTTTTGCTAACTTTTTCATTTGAATTCTCCATATCATCCCCGACCTGCTCTTGCGAGTTCAGGCAACTGTCTGCGCGGCAGCACTTAGGGGGCAGCGATACTTGATTTGAGTGAGTTTGACTTGATTTGACCAAGACTTCATTTGCCGCCACAGTTTGGCTAGCAAGTCGGTATGTTAGTTATTGCGAAAGGGTATGTTTAACAACACCTCAACCGACACCAATATGGCGCTAGCAAGGGCAACTTTGAGAACTCCGCCAATGGAAAACACAGTCAACACCTTGCACAATAATACGATTAATACTGCCACCCCCGCGTAGCTGATGCCAAAACAAAAGAAGGCAACTGCTATGGCTAGTTTGCATTGCCCTCGATTTGTCCATGTCAGAGTGCATAGCAGTCGTTGCTCGAGCAGCAACGATAATATTTGATTGACAGCACCGAACCCGCAGGCCAAAGCTATGCAAGCGGCAAACGCCATGATCAGCGATCCGTTAAAGCTCATGCTCGGCACTATCAGCGGTGCAAACAGGGTTAAGGTAATTGTGAGAAAAATGCTGTGAGTGAAGACGACCTGTACATTCTTTGCCAGTGAACGGCGGCATGAAGTAGCGAGTTTTTGACAATGTTTCTTTGCTTCCTGGTATTTCATTTCCTTTCCTTTCCTTACTTTTCCTCTCAGCTGCTCTTTTTTTTCGTTATCGCCTGGTGAGCTTCTTGTCTATCAGCCCATAAGCGATTGCGGCATCGGGGTCCATGAAGTAGTCGCGCTCGCAGTCGGCCTTAACTTTTTCGGACGACTGACCGCAGTTTTCTGCCAGTTCTTCTGTCAACATCTTTTTGGTGCGGAGCATCTCTTCGGCTTGGATGAGAATGTCTGTTGCCTGACCCTGATTGCCACCTGATGGTTGATGAATCATGACGCGTGCGTGCGGCAGTGCGTAACGCTTACCCTTGGCGCCAGCCGACAGTATTACTGCACCCATAGAGGCGCATTGACCAATGCAGATTGTGGCAACGTCTGGTTTGATAAACTTCATCACGTCAACAATGGCCATTCCGGCTGTGACAACACCACCAGGGCTGTTGACATACAGTGAGATGTCGGCGTCAGGATCTTCACTTTCCAGATGGAGAAGCTGGGCAATGATGATATGGGCTACGTCATCATTGATGGGACCAGACAGCATTACGACTCGGTCTTTATGCAGTCGGCTGAAAATATCAGAGGCGCGTTCTCCGGCAGATGTTCTTTCAACAACCACGGGCACTGTCTGAAATGCAGTTACTTCATTCTTAGGTACATAGAGTGAGTTCACGGAAAATCTCCTTTTTAAAAGCAGTAGCCCCACTGCTTCAGGCAATGGGGCTAGTTTGAGCAACATTTAGGCGACTAAGCAAACATTGGGCCGGGCTTAAGCGGCGAAATGCACTGATTCCATAACCGACACGGTGGCCAGCTTGTTTCCTGGAATCACCTGCATGGCCAAATCGCTACCATCGAAGCCGGCTGTGATCATTACGTGGTCGCCAGCTTTAACTTGGCCATCGCGAACAAGCATGCCAACAGGCGTTTCAACATAGAAAGAGAAAGCAGTACTCAACCCTGAGAGGTCACCCGATTCGTTCATCACCGACTGGAAGAGAAAGTCGCGGGCCGATTCATCGACTTCTACGGTGAAGCGTCTGCCAACTGGCAGATTCCCCAAAAACTGCTGAAATGCTGCGATGGGAATATCGACAATTTGGCGAATAATTGAATCTTCGAGTGGCTTGAAGATGAGAATATAGCTGATGCGGTTAATAAATTCGGGCTTGAACGAAGCGGCAATCTTGTTGAAGATGGCAGATTCGTATTGATCGTCTGAGCGCTTGCCGGTCTCTAAAACTCCGACTTTACGAACCATCAAGTCTCTTACTCCGCTGTTGGCTGTGAGAATAAAGACGGAGTTCTCAAAGGATGACTCCAGACCATTGGACATGCTCAATTTGCCTTCGCCGAATACTTCAAGAAACATGTCCTGAATGTCTTCATTGCCTTTTTCAATTTCATCGATTCTGATGATTGATGGCTTGACCACACGTTCTTCATTGCTTAACGGTGAGTCGAGAACAACTCGGCGCAGATTGTGGGGGCTGAGTTTGCCGCTGGGGTCAAGGTCGCCAGGATTGAGTTCTGCTACTTTGGCCGGTTCGATATAGCCATGATGGGCCGGTGGGGCTCCGCGCAGTTCAAAGATACCGCGATCGGTTTTGAGCTGACCCATCTGAATGTCAATAATCGCCGACTTGTCTTTTCTGCCGTGAAAGGCATAGGCCAAGGCTTTGGCGAAATGACTCTTGCCTGAGCGCGATACGCCAGCAAGCATAACAACCACCGGCAGCTGTGACATGCGCAGTGGATTGGTCAAATTGTTGTAGATTTCCAGGGCTAACTGAACAGCCTCAGGGTGTCCCTTGAACATAGAGCTAAAGCGATCAAGAAATTTCCGCTGTCCATCTGTGAGTTTTTCTAATTCAAATTTGTGCAGCAAGTTTTTCCTGTACATATAGATCTCCTTGAACTATTTGGACAACTTCTCTTGTAGGAAGTTTACTGAAACAATAAGCTGCTCGTCGTCTTCACTACCAGGCATACTCTGGTTTGTGCGCTCGACAGAGATATCTGGCTCGATGCCACGACAGTCGTCGTTGCCATCGCCAAGCCAGGCACCAGCAGGAGTGAAATAACGAAAAGTATGGACGCGCAAGATGCAGTCGTTCGGTAGGCTAAGCCCATCTGTGCCAATGCCTTTGCCGAAAGTTTTGGTACCTATTACAGCGGCCTGAATATTGTCCCTTAGGGCAGCAGTAGCAAGCTCTGCTGCTGAGGCTGTGTTACCGCTGGTCAATATCACAAGGGGGCGGTGCGCTAAGAGATACGGATGGCGGGGGAGGGCCTGGCCATTGCCGCTGCCTATAGAAAAGGGAATCTCTTCGCGCTTGATTTCAGGACCGGCAATGCGTTTCTGTACAACAGCCACGAGGCCATCTTCAATGAAGAGGCTGAGCACTTCTGTTGCCAGGCTAACACTGCCGCCCTCATTGTTACGCAAATCAAGCACTATGGCTTCGGCGTCTTTCAACTGTTCCATACCTAGGCGCATTTGCTCACCGACATCGGCGGGCGAGAATGACAGACAGTTGATGTAGCCGATTTTGTTATCGCCAAGCATTTTAGCCACAACAAGTTTTTCTTCGACCACCAATCTTGTTGCGGTCAACTTTCTCTCTTCGCCAGATTTACATTTAATCTCCAGACTCACTTCGCTGTCGGCGGGGCCTCTCAGTATCGGCTTCATCGCCTCAATGGAGAGTCCAATTAGCGATTGTCCGTCGACTACACAAATGGCATCGCCTGGCTTGATTCCAGCTTTTTCAGCGGCACCGCCTTCTAAGACAGTTTCGACAATGGGAAAACCATCGCTATTTGTGGCTGGCAGGGGTTCGTTTTTCTCATTAACGACTATTGTTCCGCTATCGACCTTGAGAGAAAATAAAATGCCAATGCCAGCAAACTGGAAGCTGTTGGCCTGACGAATTTTATTGATGGCAGCGGCGTCGAACAGCATGGTGTAGGCATCGAGGTGAGCCAAGGCGGCGTTTAAGCAGCTGACCACATCGGCGTCGGTAGAAATGGAACCATTGCTGTTGCGAACGAGGCTGTTCCAATCGATAGAGCTGGGATCGTAGTGATTTTCTTGAATGAGTTTTACAGCTTCGTGAAACAGTATCAGTGACGGCACTGTTCTTTGATCAACTGTGTACATGGTTTTCTCCCGAGGGTGAGGAAGGCTTGCGCCGTTCCTGCCCTTTCAGCTGGCGCTAACCGCGCATCTAGAATTAGTCGGGTTAGCATCGCTAGCGCCACTGGTAAATTGGTTTAATGTGAGTGGCTTCCTTGCAGAAGCAAGGGTGGAGTTGCAGTTAGTGGGTGGTACTAGCAGGTTTGTCTGTGTTTTTTCAGTTCGAGAGGTTAAGTGTGATTACTAGAACCGTAACACCGGGTATTTGGATGCTCAAATGGTTTTTGGCCGCCAGTCGGTCATTTAATGACAACTGGCCTGGTGATAGGGGCAATTAACTAGTTAACTGTCGTTAGCGTGAATTGCAAACTGACTCGGCGAAAGTTCGCTAATGCCGCCATTGCCCTGGCCTATTGCGCATCTCTTGGTCGTGGCGCAGGGAGCCTGGGTCGGTAACCGGAATGGCCGAGGTCCATTTGATTCCCTCTTGCATGCCCATGCGAATGTGCTCTCTGTACTCAGTATTCGAGGGGCGATGTTGATAGATAATTTGTTTCAAGGCCCGCTCAAGATCGGCCGCTGAGGCGTCGGCATTTAGCTGTGCCAAAACTTGGCCGCTGGTGCCAAATTCGTTTGGGGCAACGAAGATATAGCCGCGGGCAATGCTGACACCGCTGAGGGCACTTAGTTCATTTCTTGTTGCCGAGGTATATGTCACCTTGCCAATTAGTTCGCTGCGCCAAGAAAGAGGAGCCAGCTTCTTTTCCATCGCCTGCCGCTCTTGCGAGCGGTCGCTGACAACAATAGCCAGGGGCAATTTGTCGGCTGCGGCAACGTTGAGGCCGAGGCGCACAGTTGCCACCACTGGTAGGTTCTGGTTTTCTCCGCGACCTGAATAACGCTTGGCGATATCGTCAAGGCTGCCTGCCATCTCGTGTGCATCTCTGTATTGCCAGCTGGGCTCGCGGCTTCCACGGGTGAGTGGTCTGCCGTAGGGGTCAAGAATTACAAAAAGTGTATTCTCTAAGGCAGCGCCTGGGCGCCAATATGATTTTAAAACTTCCGCTTCACTGGCGCTTTCGTAGGTCATTAAGCGCACACATACAAATTTTCTAGAGGCGGCTATTACTTCAGGCGAAGACAGGTAACTCCCGTCAGCTCGTTGTTTGCCTGGTCACCAGACGCCAGGCACGCCGCTGCAATTGGGGGCGCCAGAGAAGAGTAAGATTGGCTTGCCTGTTTGCTTCGCTTCTTCAAGACCTTGCTGCCATGTGGGTATCCAGCCGATTGTTGTTGCCGCCAGTGATGCCTGTGGCAGCAAGAAGGCGAACAAAAGCAGCACACATGTTGATAGTTTCATGGCAAAGTCTTCCTTGGCAGCATCCCAGTATTCTCTAGTCTCTCTAGCTTTCTCTAGCTTTTCATACAATATTGGAGAAATTATGGATTTCTTTAGAGCTCAAAGACAATCAACCGCTTAAGGACTCTCAAGGCCTCTGGATTGCGCACCAAAGAAAATAGAGTATGGAAATTACGAGTATTGCAAAAAGAGTAATTTTGATCCAGCTGTAGGGCCGCTCCCCTTGCACTTCTCCGGTGCGGGCGTTAACGACTACTTGATAAAGTTTGTTTTGCAGGTGGTAGGCACCAACATAAACCGGTAGCAAAATGTGCTTGAAAGTAATTGCCGAATGCTGGGTTTGTACTGAAAATATTTGCTGCTCATCGCCACCAATCTGATAGCGAATATCGTTTGCGATTATTCCTGACATGACGCCCTGAGCCCGTTCGAAGCCCTCTGCTAAAGTTACCTGATAGCGCTCAGCTTTGTAGCCTGCCAGAAAGGCCGGGTCGTATGGCTTAAGTTCTGGTAAATCCCAGGGCTCTAGCTCAGCCAGGGCGCGAGCTGGCAGTGACTTGGTGCCAGCAATCAAGACATCATCAAACCACCGGGTCACTGTGCCGGCAGTCGGATACCAAGCCGTTCTGCGCAGTTGTCGGCTGGCTTGTACCTGATTGCCATTCGAATCGGTCTCTGTGTAATATTCGGTTTCATAATAGTACTGACCACGTTGGCCGGTGTAGTGGCTGATGGTGTACGAATCATAAGTCCAAAATGGAATGTATACACCTGAGATGCCGCCAGGCACAGCAAAGCGTTTTAAGGCATCTGGAGCAAACCAGCGGCTGGCGATCCACTTTTTGATTGCATCGGTGGCGGCAGCTTTTTCTACTCGAAAGGGAAGAACTGCAGCCGGTGCCACTATTGGATCTGGTGATTTTGCCTGGGCCACAAGAGCTGTACCACAGAAGCTGCATTGGCTCGCCGTGACAGGTGGGGTGAAAGTCACTTTGGCGCCACAGCCCTTGCAGTCAACTTCAAGTGTGTCGGCGGCTAATTCTGTTAACTGCTCGGGACGAAGTTTTAAGTAGCGCTCGTAATCACATTCGACAATTGCTTCTTTGCTTTCGGTAATTAACTCTTTGTGCTGACAGAAGTTGCAGGTGAGCGCGCCATCTGTTGGAGCGAATAGCAAATCGGCACCACATCCGGGGCACCTGTAGCGACGTACTTTTTCTATTTTTGAATGCTCGACTGACGCGATCTCGCTTGAGGCCTTCTCAGGTGAAATTTGCACTTCCGCAGTTTGCTCAAGCGAATTCTTGTTGTCTGTGCTTTTCTCTGGTGAACTCATATACTCTTCACCTTCTTCATTACTAACCAATTGCTTTGTCGATGTGTCTTTGATCTATCTAGGCCAATCGTAATAGTTTTACCGGTGGTGGCATGGCGATACCAGCCTTCATCCCAGGCGCCCATGTCGAAGTATAGTGCTTCTTTCACTTCAAGGGCCGCCAGGTCAGTATTGAAGGTACTGAACGTAATCGCTTTATCGCTTTCAAAGATTTTGAAAGTACCTTGCTTTGTTAGGCCTATAGCTCGACGTTGAAATTTGCTTTGATCGCGAAATACAGCAGGGTTGCCATTGTGTACAATCAAAAATTGCTGGAAGAGCGAGTTTTTTGATTTCTGCACCGATTCTAGAAATTGCTGCGTCAGTGTTGCGCCTTTATTGGTGGCGAGCAATTTACCTTGGCCATTCTCAATTACCATAGCACCACCTAGTTCATGGTTAATTCTGTTGCCATTGCCGATAGCACCATTGCAGATGAACACTCCATCAATTTTGTTGTCGTGCCCGGTAAAGGCTGCGGGAATGCAAAAGACGATGTCGCTATCTGCTTTAGAAGGCCGCTTAGTGCGAAAATCGAGGGCAAATTTTTCTTGAGGGAAAAGTTGATAGACCACTCCGCTTGCCGCTTTGACGCTGGTTGGAGCAATGCCTGCGATACTTTCGTTGCTTTTGTTGTTTGTGTTGCCTTTGCTGCTTATGTTGCTGTTGGTATCGACAGCGTGCGCAGGGCTTATGCTTGCTAGGCACAATACAAGAATGATTGTTGTGTTAATTGCTCTAAACATCAAGAACTCTCATGGCAATAAGGTCGAACGGCCATTCAGAAAACCAGGCCAGATAATGGTACACAATTATAATGGTTGTAAACTAAAGTCTTGGTGCCGTGGCAGCTAAGCATATCTTTTTAAGCGTAAGCGGGCTCGACTTACCGGGCACATGGTTACATCTTGTCGTAAATTGCGTTTTTCTCTTGCCTTCTACTAAAACTCAATTTCTCAAAAGTTTCGCTAGACTGAGCATCAGTCAAGGTTGGCGCTGCGCCGAACTGTAAATCTAATGTGCGTTGAGCAGAGTTGATTGCCCCAATGTTGCCAGATTTCAAGTCTGTTGCTGAAGGTGTGCGCATTTCGCTGAAACTTTCCGCTGCCGGATTGTAGAATCCGGTTGGTGTGGAGTCCACTTTTGTCGATGGCTTTTCTAGTTCTTTCATAGGAGCATTGCCCTTGAAGGTTCAAGCTCAATCAATATACCCAGAAAGGGGAATATGCCAGGTAAGCTCACTCGCTTACGGTATAACCGCGTTTAGTCTGGTTTGGAGGGGTAAGGGCCAGCTGTGCTGAGAGTCACTGTGTTGTCATCTTTGTACGCAATTTCCAATACTGAATTGATGCCTGAGCACCCTTTGATTCTAACTAAGTGCAGGAACCGGTTGCAAACACATGAATGACCCATTTGATGATCTCTTCGATGCCTGGTGCCAAACCTCTAGGGCTCTCAGTGAAGCATTCCTTTACGACAATCAATTGCCAATTGACGAAATCACCAGGCAATTTGTATGCGTATGGGGTGATCTCCGACAGCTGCACAGGCTCAGTAGAAAAGCGAAAGGCAAACCATTGTCAGTCAGAGAGCGAATCAAGTTTGATAGATTGCTCCAAAAGAAGCCACAAGAGAGGCTAGAAAGTCTTATCGAACACTTAGGCCTTTTCCGCACTGAGTGGAGCCAAGAGAACCACGCTGTGAACCATGTCACTGAGAAGCTTAAGAGTACTAGCGCCCGCGCCGAGTGGAACCGAGAGCACTTCCAGGCTAAGGACAAAGAGCTTGCCGCCGCAGAATTGCTATGTCGGAAGCTTTTAGAAGAATTCAGATCTGCTTGTCCAGGGTTGGATGCAATGGATGGCAAGGAAGCATAGCGCATGTTTTCTATCTCCAGCATGCTTCTGGTTGTTCGCTGTTCGCAAACAGCGAACAGCGCGGTCGTGAATATTATTCTGGGGTAACATCAAATCTAAGAGTCATTTGCTGCGGCGTATTGATGTCGTTGAAGGAACCGCTAACAGAGCCTTCTTCAAGCCGCGTTACTTTTCCGGTAAGACGAATGTTGTCGATACTAAGCGCAACTGGGCGATTGTCTTTGTAGTGATCTGCAAGACGTTGTTTGGCGCCCTCGCTCATCTCGTCTTGATTTACTATGAATTTAAATCGAGTGCTTTCTGTTGGCTCAAGATAGGGTGGGCGCACTTTTCCTAGCTTAAATTGTGTATCCCTATCAAGCATAACAATATCGACTCTTTCAGAAGTTCGATTAGTACCCAAAAGTTCAAGGACATCTGTACGAGGCATGGGCTTTACTTTTCGCACTTGGCTTTCGTGTTTGTTTTTTGCGCCTAACCATTCTCCTTTTGCTGAGTAGCTCATTGAGCGGGGCAAGCCAGCTGCGTTGGCAAAGCGATCTAGCGCACGCTTTAGGGCTTTCGCGGCATTTTCAATTTTATTGACGTCACTCCAGTCATTAATGGAAATTCCAGGCACTCTAAAGTCACCACTCTGGATTTTCGCCGTCGCTCCGCTGAATCTTTTAGACTTAAGGCTTGCGCCCTCGAACCGTTTAAAACCTACAAACAATGCCACTGGTGGCTTGATGTGCAGTGCTTCTAGGGCGCAACTGTAGGACCATACAGCGCGAATAATATCATCGTCAAAGTTGTCAGCGTAGATGGTTAAATGCTCGTCTGTAGCGACTTCTCGAAGTGATTCGAGTTGGCCGGATCTAAATACTTGCACTGTTCCTGCAAGCTTGTTTTCAGTTTTAAATTGCTTGACCGTTTGATAGCCGTCAAAGTTTATGCGTCCAACAAATTCATCGACTCTTTCTACTGGAGGCAGGAAAGCTTCTTGGTGGCGTATGTCTTCGAGATCAAGTTCTATTGATTTTTGAAAGGGAACTAAGTGAATAACCACTATTGGTCCCGGATTGAAATCTTTTTCAATGATTTTGTCTATGAATTGGTAGCGCTTTTCGCGCCAAGCTTCAATCGTGCTTATATCAAAAGATAGTTCTTGAGCCAGCCGCTCGCTCACCCAGAGCCTAGCTAGAACGCCAACAGGTAGGTTGAGCCTGGTTGCGACTTCGTTAAGTCCAGTCAGCAGTCTCTCCTCTGCTCTAAATTGAACCAGCCCATTTTTTGATTCAGTTTTCCTTGCACTTGAGTCATTTGTCATACGTAAAATTCTCTATGTATGGAGATATCATACAAATTAATCCGTCTCTTGGCTAGCCTTGTCTTGTTATTTATTGCTGTAGCTGTGTTTTAGGGATTTTGGCCGATTTCACTAATGTCTGATATTTCGACTGGAGGTGTAATGTGGAAGTTAACAGAACGCCATTTAATGGGAAATTTGAGATTTTAATAATTTTGGGTATAATTACTCTATATGCTATCTCTTAAACCACTAGACATTGCAGTTTTGCTAAAGATAATTGCCACTGAAAGTCCTGGAATAGCGACGGTCGGGGCGCAGGAATTGGCTCTTAAGCAATGGACACCCTCAAGTTTGGCAGTGAGCATGTATTTGAATCCATCTGATGTCTATGCCGCCTTGCAGAGAGCGGGTAAGGCACGACTTTTTGATTCAAATAGAAAAGTCGTGAAAATACCGGCTCTTGAGGAGTTTGTATTTCATGGCCTCCAGTATGTTTTTCTCGCAAACGAGGGGGCGCTCACGAGGGGCATGCCAACGTCGTTAGCGGCACCGCCTCTAGTGTTAACGCATTTTGACGAACCGGATACTCCGCCAATTTGGCCGCATCTAATGGGAACAAAGCGAGGTTACTCGATAGAGCCACTCTACAAACGAGCTGCTGACGCTGCTGCTGCTGATAACAATTTTTATGAGCTACTTGCCTTGGTTGACGCTGTGCGGGAAGGTGGTCCGCGGGTGAAGAGCGTAGCTGTATTAGAATTGAAAAAGAGATTTAAGGCATATTCAGATAAAGTGAGCGGTAACTAGAAGCAATGGCACGACGAGATTCAGTAATAGCAAGACTTGCTCTAACAGTTGATTTGCTGGGAAGCCTAGCCAATAGCTTTGTATTCGTAGGCGGTTCGGTGGCACCACTTTTGGTAACAGACTCTGCAGCAGCTGATGCGAGGAACACAAAAGACGTAGATGCCGTAGTTCAGGTAGCGACCCGCGGTGAATACCATAATATCGAAAGGCAACTGGCGGCAGTCAATTTTCATTTAGATCCAAATGACAATGTTCTCTGCCGCTATAAAAACGGTGACCTTGTTTTGGACGTCATACCCTCTGCCGAGGATGTCCTGGGTTTTGGGAATAAATGGTTGAAGCAAGCTCCAGAGGCCCCTCTTGTGTATCTGCTCGCCGCTCAAAAAGCGATCAACATAATCAATGCGCCATTATTCATGTGTACAAAGTTCATTGCTTACAAAGATCGTGGAAAGTCCGAAGACAAGGACCTTGAAGATATTGTGGCCATTGTTGATGGACGACGTGAGCTTGTGGGTGAACTTAAAGAGTCATCTATTGAAATCAGAGAATATATTGCTTCGTGCACTAGAGAGCTGCTTGTAAGCGATTTCCCTGAAAAGCTTTCCTGGTACCTTCCTCAGGATCGGGCTAGCGCTGACAGAGAACCTTTAGTCATGCAAAGATTCAGTTTGATGAGAGACCTGGTGTAGACGGTGCTCAACTGTGATTATAGGACGTCAGTTAGGAGACATTGTTGTGGTGCCATATCCGGTGCGGATAATTGCTCGCTGTCACCGAGGCCTTGCAACAATCACAAGCGGCATGCCTTTGAATGCAACGGTTTCTCCCTTCAATGCGTCCGAAACCAAATTCGGAACTAGCTAGCCGTTAGCAACGGTGTAGATATTTAAGCCATGGGCATAAAGAAGTATTGTGATGAAGTGCCAGAGAGTTTTCCCGAGAAGGCGAAAAAGATGAGAAACAAGACTTCGACCAAAGTCGTTCTCTTAGCCGATAGTTTGCAGTCAGAAAGCAGAACTAAGGGCCGTGCGCGCAAGAAATCAACGCCTCTGCTGCCAGCAATCAAATTTAACTCTAGTTTTAAATCTGATTCTGATTCGATAAGCTCGGGCTTGCTGCAACTTACAGACGGCCGCTACCGCCATGTGTACGAACTGGATGGCGTTGATATTGCCGCTTCGCCGGAGTACATCGAAAAACTGCACCGCGATTTTCTCCATCTGCTCAAGCAGCTCGACTGCGATATTCAGCTAATCGCTACAAATAGAATCTTTCCGCTCGGTGCTGGCGAGCAGTATCACGAAGCTGTAGGGCTGTCAGAAAATGACTATCTAAAATGGTACGCCGACTATCAGTTTAAATGGTTTACCAGGGTTACACAGTGCACTTACTTGCCGCAGCGGCGCCACTTTATTGTGGTCACTACACGAGCCAAACATGGAAAAGCTCTGGATCTATGTCTGGCCAATCTGAACAAACTGGGGCAAACATATCGGCCCCTCAATCGCCAGGAAATTCGCGCGCTGATACTGCAAGGCTTTGTCTTGCCCCCCGAAACTTCAGAGCGGACAGACATAAGCAAGTTCGCCGAATGCAAGTCTGCCTCTACGCTGATGGAACCGCCCTTTGAAGAAGCAGACGAACACCTAAGAATCTCTGACCTCCTGCACGGTGGTTGCCACATCTCCTACCTTCCCGCCGAGGTGCAATTCGGTTGGCTCTTATCCGGCCTGACTGTGACCTCACCGTCGACAGTGTCGCTGCATGTACGTCCTAGCAAGCCGGTCGGCGCCAGGAGCGCGATAAAGACCGTCGAAATATCGCTGTATTTTTCTAGCTTCGGCAAAACGCCAGGCGAACTCAAAAGTAATCTGGACGCGCTCAAGGAACACTACGAGCGCGGTGGAGCCAAGTTTTCTACGGGGCGGGGGCTGCAGGCTAAAACATTTCGCTCTACTTTGCCCTTGGGTCTAGATGAATTGCAATTGAGCCACCGCGTCACAACAGAAGTCGCAGCCACCTGTTGGCCCTGCATCAGCGCCATCCCGCCGCAGAAGCTTGGTGTCCCGATTGGCTATGCCGTTAGTACCCGAGAGCCTTTTATGGTGGCACCGAGAGAATCAACTAATCTATTGATCGTCTCAGCAAACCGCCGCACGAACGAAGCTGTAACTTCTCTTTTAGCCCTTCACCACCTCGGCGCTGGCGTCAACGTGTTAGTTATTGGTTCTGCGCAATCGGCAAAGTTTATCAACGAGCTTCTGGGGCCAGGACTAAGCGTCAGTGCAAAACCGGATGGTCTGTTAGATAAGGCTAAACATTCACGCCTTCCTTACACCTGGATTGACTGCAGGTCAATGAGAAAGCTAAACAGTCAGACGGCGATGACATTGAAAGATAGCATCAACAGGTGGTTTTCTGATGAGAGGCAAATTCTTGTCGTTGAAGATGCCTCGATCTTTTTAGACTGCCCTGCGGGCGCAAAGTACCTTAGGCAAATCATCGCCGCCGCCAATAAGCGAGGCAAGCGGGTCATTCTGGCCCTAAGTCCAGAGCAATTAGAGTCGGCGCCGACACTCTGGAAGTTGTTTGTCAATCAGGTGATCTTCCAGCCAAGCAAGGCGGACGCGCCGTATATAAAACAATATCTGCACGTTAAAGAACCGCTCAAGTTTTATTTTAGAGACTCCTTTCTGCTGAAGTGCGGCAACCGGCGTTCGATTCTAAGGCTGCTCTGGAGCCCAATGGACGGCGCCATATTACTCAGCAATCACACTGACCTGAAGGTGTCTAAACAAGCCATGTCCAAAAAGCGAGACGCAGTGTATTCAGAAGTAAAAAAGAAAAATCCAAAACTATCCGAAACCGATGCATGGAGGCAGGCTGTCTATTACCTGGGAATGCAACTTTCAGGGTGATTTCTCAGAGGCAAATGGATTTGATTTTGAGTTCTTAAATTCGTATTCCGGGTATCATCAGTGAGCCGAAGTGAGCCGAAGTGAGCCGAAGTGAGCCGAAGTGAGCCGAAGTGAGCCGAAGTGAGCCGAAGTGAGCCGAAGTGAGCCGGACTAGTTCTCTGGTAGCCTGTATTCGATCAATTTACCAGACCCGCTCTTGATGAGCATTCCTTGGTCTACGAGGATAGCTAGGTCTCGTTTCGCCGTGGCTTTGCTGGTGTTGTTTAGCTCTTGATATTCAGTGCTTGAGAGCCTTTTTGTTGTTTTCAAATGCTCAAGAGCCTTAGTCTGCCGATTGTTGAGTTCAATGGTTAACTTGTTCTGCTCCAACCATTTACTAATAGTGAGCTTAAAGAAGTGAGGTGATGAAGCATCAAACTCAGGTTCCTGAAGTTTGTGTTGCTTGAGTTCTTCGGCCATTCTAGTGGTGCCACTTCCCCATTTCTCGATATCGCCAGTGTAGTAAAACGCTTCAGCGATCAGCTTGTTATGCGGGATTGACTTGTGAGGCTTAGTTAAATCGGCTATCGTCAATGCTGGTGGTAAGGTGCCTGCGTTCCAAATAACAACATGGTCGTCATATAGTCTGATGCTAGTGTCGGTGCCAATCTTGTAGTCGCGGTGACAAATCGCGTTTAGGACACCCTCTCGCAATGCTGATAGCGGATACTCCCATTCTTGCCCTCTCGTTGATAGATTGCCAGCTTCAAGAGCTGCATTCGTTATGATGAACTTTAGAGAAAGGCGTGCTTTAAACCAACTCATGGCTTGATCTAGCTGCTCAAATAGTGGTCCATCAAATTCAATGTCATCAATAATCAAAGTTTGTGTTTTGAAGCGTCCGACCTTTAAGTAAGCTGACGGGAAGAAGCGTTTAACGTTTGTTCCGAACAACAAAATCGCTGCTCGTGTTGGTTTCCCGTCTACGAGGAGTTCGAGCTTTTCTAGTGTTTCTTGCCATGGATCGGTCAATGAGACTGTGCGACGTCCGATTTGGTTGATCTTGCTCAGGAAAGCCGCTATGAGTTTTTCGTCTAAGTCTTGAAGGCTTGAACCATCTTCAATCTGCTTGTCCCAGCTAGTATTGCTGCTATTGAGTGCTGCATACATAATTTCATGATGGCTCATGAGCTGGTTTGTGCGGCCAACTCGTTTGAAAAAACGGCCATCTACACTAACTGGACTTTTGGAGTGATCGACTTTTATTATGCCTACGGTCTTACCTTCAAACTCTTCGACTCGCATGCTGGTTAAAATTCGGGGCTGCATTTTTGCCTGGATTTTTTGTGCCCACTCTTCTAGAGTGTTGGCTCCAACTGTTACTCCGCTAACCTTGCCATTGTTTCGCACACCAATTAGCAGAGTGCCACCTTGGGCATTTGCGAAGGCGCCAATGCTTTCTAAGGCCTCGTTCGAGAACGACTCTTTTAGCTCAAGCGTTTCTGATTCTGAGTTTCCGGTTAGTTTAGCTAGATTGATTTTCATACTCATGGTGGCCACCCGTCATTTACCTAGGAATACAGGGCATGCTCTTTGTCCTGATGAGCAGCTTAAGGGCCGATGCAATACGGAGGCCTATTTTCCATTGACTTTATCCAAGCATTTGCCGAGATTGGACAAATTGTTTTTGTACATATTATTCCAACCAGGGTCAAATTTGCCTTTGATGAGAATCTTGTCTATAGACTGCAGTTTGTCGGTCGTTAGAATTGCCGTTAGTGTTTTGCCGTTTTCCAGACGACATTGATAGCTGGTCACTTTGCCGTTTTTGTCTTTTACTAAAGTTTCATCTCGGCCGGAAAACAAACTCCAATACTTTGCGTCCGCTGGATGGATTTCGTGGTTAAGAATCCAGTGAGCAAATGAAGCTTGATGAATCGATTTACGTACTCTAAATTTCAGGAAATCTTCCGCAGTCCACTCTTCCAAAAACATGTCATCAAGCCCTAAGTCCCATCCAGCAATATTAGGATCTGGTGATGTAATGTTAATGGTGTAGAGTACCGGCGCGTTGTTGCTTACTCGGGCACTCCAGTTTACCTTCTTTCCGGAGAGTTCAGTTACTTTGCTGGCATGCAATGTACCGACCCAATATGGCTTCATGACAGCTGGGTTATCTAAGGGACTCAACCAATTTCTTTGAGTTTCCGGTCTACAGAAGTCATTGATGCGAGCGGTAGTCCACTTCGTCTCCAGCAACCTTTGAAAGGCAGCTTTTGCTTGAGCTGGCTTCGTTGGCGAATCTTTGATCAGTGATTTCAATAACGTGATGTCTTTTGATTGAAAACCCCTGTGAGCATAGGGTACCCAGAGGTTACAAATTGGATTAGCGGACACTCTTCTTAGATCTTCGAAGCTACCATTACTTCTTGGTGTAGGATCAAATGCAATAATCTGCTTTGTACTTTTAAAAGGCCATAGAAAGGTAAATAATGCTGGCGTTGCACCATAATCATTCATTGCAAATGATAGAGGATAGCCCTTTTTGTAGTTACCGCGATAAACATCTTCAACCGTTGCAGTCACCAGCAAAACCTTATTCGGTTTTTTCACCACTTGGTTGATGGTAACCAGAAGGCATGACTGATAAGGAAAAAAGCCTTTGTACAGTTTTAGTGTTTGATGTTCTGTGCTGACTTTGCTGGCTTTTTGTTCTTCTGTTAGTGCTGGATTTGCCAATACTGGCAAATCCAGCACTGGGATGCTTAACAACAAGAGCAAGAGACCTTGAATAGGCTTCAACATATTGAGTGGTCCAATTTCTATTGGAAAAATCTTCACTGCTTCTCTGCCACCAAGATCAATTTTTCGGCACCTAAAGTAAATGGTTCCGGCACTTCTAAATCAGTCGATGCCAGCATCTCTAGTATAGAAAAACCTGCTGCTTTTAGCATGTCGCACAGCTCACCAGATGTATAAATCCAATGCTTGGCTGTGCGCACTTCTTGCTTTCCATTTTGGATGTACGTATAAGTAGTCGCTACAGTGCTAGTTTTGCATTCATATTGATTCTCTATGAGCATGTACATATCGCCTAGCTGCAGCCATTCTTTTTCGCCACCATTGACGAGAAAGCACTCGGCAATCATGGACGAGTCAATCACAAAGCGCGCTTTGCTTTTTAGGCTCTTGCTAATTGCTTGTAGAAATTGGTTGGTGCCTGAGCGATCGAAATAACCAAAGCTATTGCCCATGCAAAATGCGCCGTCAAATTCTTGCGGCAAAGCCAGTTTGCGCATATCGCCTTGAATATAGTCAATTTTGCTCTTGTGCGCCCGAGCCGATGCTTTGGCTTGCTCGATGAAAGTCTTAGAGAAGTCCACCGCAGTGATTTTGTATTCCATGAGCGAAAGCGGCAGGCTGAGTCTGCCGTTGCCGCAGGGTGCGTCTAGTAATTTGCTGCCTTGTGGTGCTGAGAGAGTCTCTAGCAAAAAGGCCACTTCTTCTTCAGTTTGTTCAATAGGAATAGCTCGGCGCCATAGTTCTAGCGACAGGCCTTGAAAGAACTCTTCGTACCATTCGCTGGCCTTGGCGACTTTGGCTTTTTCTGCTGACACTATTGCTCCCAACATTTAGAAATATCGTCTTGTTTCCATTTTGTCAGGTGTATCTATAGCACATTTAGCGCAGCTTTAGACCAAAGGACAGTCCGTCCCCTGCTGCTGGTCGAATGACATGAACGTGCAGGTCTAGTGGGGCTTTTTTGAGCACGGTTTTTAAAACACTAGTGCTGAACCAGCCTTCGCTGAGTGATGCTGTGTCTGCCAGCAAAACTGCTAGATTACAGCGCCAGCGTTCTGCTTGTTCAATTATGCAATCAGATATGTCTTCAGCCACGATCACTTCGCTTCGCACTTCTGCTTCAACAAAGCTTTTTACTCTGGCTGCAATTTCTTCCAAAAAGGCGCGCGCATCTGCTTGATTTCTGTCTTGTTCTCTCAGTCGACTGATGGCTTCCGTGTGGGTGTAGGCGGGGGTATCGAGCACTTCATTTTCAATTACATGTAAAAAGGTAATGCTTTCGAAGAGCAAATCTTTGTTAGCAAAGAGAATGTCTTGCACCGTTTCGCCATGGTCAAAGCTCTTTATCGGAACCAATAGGCGAATTGCGCTATCTTCTTCCTTTTCCATTGAGTATTTTCCGTTGCTTTCTTTTTTCATTCAGTTACCTCTTTTTTCTGAAATTTTGTTTTTCATTTTCATTTCTATTTGTATGGGCATTTAGTCGCTGGCCGGTGGCCGGCTGCCGAGCAAATATGGCAAATCTAGGCTCTTTCTTAGTTTCTTCTTTGGTCCGGCCGCAGCACCAACCGTGCTCCAATCGATCACGAGTTTTTCGCGGTGTTCCATTTCCCATTCCATAAACAGTTGCAGAACAGCATGATCTAGATACGTCACTTCTTCTAAATGAACATGCAGTTCCTCTTCATCTTTTACTTCTTCCAGCAAGCTAAGTAAGTGAGGAATGTGGGCAAATGTCGCAGCTCCAGAGAGTTTTAGGGTAACTAACCCACGTGCATTCGGTGGCATCAAAGTAGCTTTGAGATGCATCAGTCTGTAGAGTTCTTTGGCGATGGCGGCAATTAGTCCGACTATTACACCTGTAAAGAGATTGGTGGCGAGGATGGCAAATACTGTTAAAGCGAGAATTGCTTTCTCTTCTTCTGGATAGTCGACAATTGTTTTCTTGATCTCCGCTATCATGCGTAGGCCGATGAAAACTAGTATGGCAGCCAATGCGCAGGTAGGAATATATTCTAGTAAGTGGGGGAAGAGAATGGCGGCAACCAGCATTAGCCAGCCGTGTACCATGTTTGGAATCTTTGTTTTCGCCCCGCTTTGCCTATTGGCGGAGCTACGCAACAATACCCCTGCTATTGGCAGTCCACATATCATCCCACTGAGCATATTGCCTGCCCCTTGTGCAATCAGCTCACGGTCGTAATTGAATCGTTCTTGACCTTCGCTCGCTGTTTCAAGAGCTTTGACTGTAATGGTTGTTTGAGCACTGACGACAAATGTTAGTGTCACCGCTGAGATCCAGATGGCTGGGTCTATAAACTGCTTTAAGTAGCCGGGTGTGCTGGTCAACCAAGATATGCCGAGATCGGCTGGCAGCTGTACTTTCTGTACACCAAGGTTCATCACTTCGGCGATGACGGACGCTAGTACTATCGCCACTAGAGCCGGTGGCAGTACTTTGGCGATGGGCAATTTAAGTTTGGACCAGGCGTAGGCAATAGAAATGGAAGCAACGCCTAGCAGTGCGGCAGTGTGATTCATGCCGTCAATGCAAGCCTGGGGAATCATAAATAGATTGGCGAAGCCGCATTCTTTTGGTGAGTCATCGAGCATTATGTGAAACTGCGAGAAGATTATCAGCAGCCCCATGCCCAATAGCATGCCGCTGACTACAGCTGGTGATACTGCTCGAAACCAGCGGGCTTGTTTGCTTAGGCCAATCGCTAGCTGCATCAGTCCAGCAATTAGCACAATTGGCCCGAGGGCTTCTATTCCATGTTTTTGAAGCATCTCGGCAACCAGTGCGCCGATACCAGCGTCGGGGCCTGAGACCAGTAGGGCGCAGCGCGACAGGCCTCCCGTGACTACAGCTCCGATAAAGCCTGAGAATAATCCGGTTTCGGCTGGTACACCGGCGGCGATGGCAACACCGATATTGAGAGGAAGGGCAACTAAGAGCAGCAAAACTGCTGCAGACAATTCCTTTGAGAGTTTCGTTTGCGAATTTGGGGCTGTGTTTGATTCCATGCAGTCGTTGTCTCCAATGGCAGCGGCTGTGCTTCTCCGACGCGGCAGTTAAGCGATAAAATCAGTTTTGGATTTCCTGATAGACCCATTAAATACGACTAAGCTGTCATCTTTCTTTCAGTATACTGAACAAGGGTTTACAGACTTTGAAAAGCACTTCTAGCAGAAAATATAGAGTTTTGGTCTTTTTTCTTAGATTATTTTTGACTTGATGGACCCACGTAAGTGTTCCCTGCAGCCTGCCCCTGTGTAAGGGAGTACTCTAGTTTTTAGGAATCTGTTGTCGTTATCTCGCGCGCTTTCTTGCTAACTTCTTCATATTCTTTGACGCGGCCTTGTTTGTAGAGCATACGGCCGTAGGTTTCAAGCAATTCTTTCAGCTCTTTGTCTTTGCTCTTTAGAATATTCTCTTTGATATCTATCGCTTCTTTTATTAGCGGTTCTGCTTCTTGTACATGGCCGAGATTGTATTCAACTATTCCTAGAGCGCATAGACTTTGGCTCAGTTCTTTTTCGTTACCCTGGGTGGTCTTTCGAGCGATTGCTAACGCCTGTTTGAGTTTAACTAAGGCGTCGGCATGCTCTTCTATAAGTCGGGCTTGCCCGGCATACTGAACCAGCAGCGGCACTAACTTGATGCTGTCAGGGTTAGCTTTGCTCTCTTTGTCTATTTGCTCATCAAGATCAGCCATTTTGATTAGGGCTTCTTCTTTGCGCAAGTGGAAAGCTTTGTCTTTTTCGGTGGTGTTGTCTTTGTGTCCAACTTGGCTACCGCCAGCAGTTGTGTATGATTCACCAGTGTTATAGCGTTGGCCATTAAAGATGGAGAAGTCTTTGTCGTGAGGGTTTTTGAAGCCAAAGTTATACCCGAGCTTTAATGGTGCCTCAACGCCCTCAGGTAAGGGCTTGAATGGCCCTGCTCGTTTGACGCCTATCATGGCGAGCAGATCGGCATTTCTATCCCCTGAAGATTTCCCTATTGAAACTTTTCTGAGGCTGCCGTCTTTATTGATTTCAAAATTCAATTCTACTTGCATAAATAGAAGGCGCTTTGGCACCCACCAGCACTCGCGAATGCGCTTGTAAATCTCATTGGTATATGGATTAATGTCAACGCCATCGGCCGTAACTCCGCGCTGGCATGGCAATGTAAAAGTTATTTCGAGTGAAGTTTCGCCGGCCGGAAGCGGGGGAAATGGCGCTGATTTTTGAATGGTAGCAATGGCCAATTGATCCACTGCCGCATCTCCTGTGGGTTCTTTTACTTTGACGCCACTAATCGCCCCAGTTTTGCCTACAGTGAAAGTAACAGAAACACTATTGACTGTTGTTTTAGCCGGGGGTGTCCATTTGATTTTGTTTTGCACGAGCTTCATGTAAGGCCCGAAGTCTTTTTTCGCAGGAGCACTTGGAGCCGCTTGTGCCTCAATATAAGTAATTGCCAAACATAGAGCTGAGGCGAGTGATATTACTAATTTGCTATTCTCTTTCTTCACAAATTTTTGCCTAGAGTTTTGCGGAGAGTTTTGCACAGATTTTAGGCCTTCTTTGTGACTGGTTGCTTTATTTAGGTTGAGAAACGGTGAGAGTAATTGTAGTGCCTTGACCTTCTTGCGACTCAATAGCAATTTGACATGGATAAAAACAACGAATTAGTTCGACTCGTTCGCGCATGCCCTCTAGGCCCATGCTGTGCGACCCATCTGCCTCCATGCGTACCTGGGCCGCGTCGAAGCCTGTGCCATTGTCCGTGACCTTAAAAGTGCTGATGCCGTGAGAAGAGGCTCGGATATCGACTGTAACCGTCGAAGCTCCAGCGTGTTTCTCAATATTGTTGAGACTTTCTTGGATTACTCTAAATATGTGCAGGCTTACTAGGTCGGGATATTTAGGTAGCTCGCCGTTAAATTTGAAATCGATTGTTAAACCAGTGCGCCTCGAAATGCGTTCCAGTAAATCTTCTATTCCTACTTGCAAGCCCCATTCTTGTAGCTGTCTTGGAGAGTACTCGTTGACTATGTCACGCAGCTGTACGACTACTTCATCGACAATTTCGATTGTCTCTTCAGGCGAGAGCTTCTTGTCTCCTGCCAAGTAGCGCTTGAGCATCATCAGGTCGGCAATAACACTATCGTGCAAATCGCGTGCTAACTGATTTTTCAGCTCTTCTTGTTGATTGAGCAGCTTAAATAATAGATTGTTTTTTTCAATCTCTAGTTGCTTTTCTAGATTGGGCAGAATTTTTTCAGGAAATGGTTTTATGCGTGTACGTTCTTTGCCCATCGCCAATTCGTCTATTAAATGTTCGACAAAGCGACAGGTTTCCTCAGCGTTGAGCTTCACGCCCTCATGCTTCCAGGCCATACCACTGCCGCAGCCACTAGCATTGCCACCGCGGGTTTCCACATATGAAAATTTGCCCCGATAGCGCGAGCCAAATTCGCTCATGGTGATGTGCGGCACTTCTTTGTCTGGTACAACGAAAAATTCGATCTGAGCTTTGCTCGCTCTCACAGAGAGAACATTGCCGCCGCCCGAAACTTTCCAGCGGCTGTAAAAAGATGGGCTGTGTTTGTTTTGCAGGTTTCTTTGCTCGGCTCGCGGTAACCAGTTTGTTGGTTCTGGAATGCGCTGGGGATCGCTTGCTATTAATTGCAGATTGGGCATTGATTCAGTCAGTGTTTGGATATATTGACCGGCATGGTTTCTAAGAGCTTTCGACAGTTCTTCAGCTTGCTTTTGTAAGTACTCGCTGTTAATTTCATCGTTGACCGCTCGTTGTTCGGCAAATCGCTTCTGGTTTTCTGAATTTTGTCGCGCTTTTGTGCCCGGGAGAATGCCTCCTTCAGGCAGGTCTTGACCCGATTGGGCACGAAAGAATTGTTTGAGAAAGTCATTCATATTGAATTAGGTGCTCAATTTTCCATTTCAACGCTGCCGAAGCCGTTTTGCACCGCCCAGGCTATTAATTGCTCGCGAGTTTCTAGCCCTAGTTTAAGCAGAAGCGTCTCACATTGTTTGCGGGCCGTGGCTACTGAGGTAAAGCGATGGTCGGCAATGTCTTGATATTTCATGCCGCGGCCGAGCATTGTTAAGACTTCCATCTCAGCTCTAGTGATTTTTTTATAAGTCTTGGTTACTTCGTCTGAAATTAGACCAGTTTGTCCAGAGAGCACCGCTTGAATAGTTTCGGCAACTTTTGCCACGCGTTCAGATTTGAGTAGATAGGCGGAAACGCCCATAGCCAAAACCGATTGAATGAACGCCATGCGGCTTTCAGCAGAAAAAATTATCAGTTTTGTTTGCTCGCCGGCGGCTTCTCGGAACGCTTCAATAGTTGCTTTAGGGCCCATTGTCCCCGGTAGGTGCAGGTCTAACACTGTGACATCTGGCTGGTGTTCGCGCATCAAGCGCAGGCCTTCATCGCTAGTGCTGGCTGTTCCTACTACTGTCAAGCCTGGCACGTGGGAGAGGCCCAGGAATAGGCCGTCCATGGTAGCGTGATGGTCTTCTACTATAAGCACTTTGGCTAGCGCAGTTTTGGATGGGTCTGTGTCGAACGAATTGGGCATTGCTGATAAATGATCGCTGAGGTAGTAACTTCTCTTATCTACCCTCTCTGATCGTTTAATATAGAGGAGGCGTTTAATATAGAGCAGGCCCTGCCCATTCTTGTGCAAAGCATTGCAACGGCTGAGGGTGCTTAGGGTTAGAGAGGGCTCCTGCGGGGGAACGTATTGCTATAGTTCGTATATATCTGGAACCAGGAGTAGACCGAGGGAAACCGTGCCGCCATTCGATTTTTTGAAGAAAAACGCTACAACAAGAAGTTATCCGACTGATATTTTAATCGGTGAACTCTTTGTCAAGGCTGGGGTAATTAGCCAGAAGCAACTGGATGATACTGCTCGTTCGGCTGGAACCAAGCATTTACATATCGGCCAGATGTTGACGATGTCAGGATTTATCAACCACCGCGATTTGCAGTCGGCGGTTGATGCTCAGTCTATGTTGCGCGACAAAGTTATTGATATGAATTTGGCCGCTCGTTGTTTAAAGATTTCAGTAAAGAGCGGTGCTAATTTCCAGGACCTGGTTAAGGAAGAGCTGGCTATCGAGCAGCAGGCTTCTACCCAGACTAACCGTTTGGGCGAACTCTTGATGGATTCTGGCATCATCAACAAAGCTGTTTTCGGTGCTGCTATGCAGCGCTCCTTGGCTACTGGCCTTCCTCTTGGTCGCATTCTTGTGCTCAATGGTTCGATGCCTGATTCACTTTTGCGTGTTGCTCTTGAGCTGCAGGTACGGGTGCGCGACGATATGATGGCTCGTCAGGAGGCTCTTGATGCTCTGAGAAATGAGGCGACAAAAGCCGGTGCCTCCCTTTCAGGCAACCAAGGCCTGTATGCCGATCTTTCTCTCCGGCCCACTTTACAGAAGACAGTTCGCATTGGTGAACTGTTGGTAATGGCCAATTTTCTAAATGAAACTGATGTGATGAGCTGCTTAGAGCTTGGTCTTTTGAGTGAACGCCCCATTGGCGAAGTCATGGTAGAGCAGGGTTACGTCTCACAAGAGATGCTCCATGTTGCCTTGACTGTGCAGCAGATGATTGAAGACGGATTGTATGACCGTGAGTCGGCTGGCGCCGCCCTGAAGCAGATGCAGGAAACTGGTACGATTTTGCCTGAGGTTCAAAGTCGACTTATTCAGGCTAGCCAAGGGCCAGGAGCTGACGATGTTGCCGAGAGTAGTGGTGAGCTTGAAACAGAGTTTTCACAGGCCGCAGCAATCGCTAACGCTCCGGCTACTTCTGATGATGGACCTTCTCTTGAATCTTTGATGGCTTCGGTGGTTGGTAACACTGAAAGTAAACCCACTGGTTTGGCTAATCCAGGCAACACGTTGTCACGCTTGGCGGCTCTAGAAGCTCATTATCTGAAGGATGAGCCCCTTTCCGAAATTCCAGCTATAGAATCAGCTCCTGATTCTGGAAGAGCCTCTGCTAGAAGCTCCGGTAAAGATTCTGGCAAAGACACTGCTACTAAAGACTCTGGCAAAGAGTACGGTGGTGATGGTGGTGCTGGTAGTCAGCATACATTTGAAGATTTGTTGATCGCGGCAAAAGTAGTTTCTAGCGATGATATTGACCGGGCCTTGCAAATGGCGCGTCAAAATCCGCTTGCTTTGGCCGATATCTTGAAAGTTACTGGCTTCCTCACCGATGTCGGTCGGCAAGCCGCTCTTGACAGCAATTTGTTAATGGAAAAAGGCGATCTTGCTTTAGACAATGCTGCTCAAGTGCTTGACCATTGTATTAATCAAGGACGTTTGCGCAATCTTACTTTTGAACAGGCTTTGGTTGAGCTGGGCTGGACCAGAGAGGTTGAGGCGACCGAATCATTGCCAGAAGCGGTTAAAGAAGCAGTCGCAGAAGCCGCACCATTTAGTTTAGAGTCTAAGCTGTTCGCGGTAGAAGAATCGCTGGCTTCAGAAGCTGCTGAGTCTAAAGTAACTGAATCGAAAACATCGCCTGTTGAAGCGATTGTGGCCAAGCCTGCTGAAGTAGCGGCGGTAACTCAATCTAGTGAGGCCCCAGACCTTTCTGATTTGCTAAATAGCCTAGATATTACCCCTGATATTCCGCCCAGTGTAGCTCCTGAAATTGCTCCTAGTGTAGCTGCTGAAATTATTCCTGAAGTTGCCGCACCTCTTGCTGACGACAAAGGTTCTGATCTTCTAAGTCTGTTTGGCCTGGCTGAAGATGGTTCAGAAATCGGTGAGGTTGATGAAAAAACGGCGCTCGCTGCATCTCATTCTGAGGCTTTGATCGCCTCTTTAGCGCAAATTCCTGATGCGGCCATAGCTAGTGCTGAAGCTGAAGCTTCTGCCGATCGTCCCGATGCCTTTGAAACTACTGCAGTTTTTCGTTCGATGGCAGAAGCCGAAGTAGACAAAATTGCTGACATGGCTGCTTCTGAGGACGCTTCGCTGGATAGCCTTCTCAGTAAGTTGGAAGGAGCCGTAAACAATGCCGCGGTCACTGGTGCGCATTCGCCTTCAAACGGAAGCGCTGCCAAAGTTGCCGATATTAGTGATTCTGAATTTGGTATTGCTGGTGATGCTCACCTTGGCTCTGATTTCCTTGCGTCTGATAGCTTGGTGATCGGTGCTGAATTTAGTCTGAGTCCGAAGCTAGAGCCGAAACCAGAACCGAAACCAGAACCGAAACCAGAACCGAAGCTAGAACCGAAACCGGAACCAGAGCAGCCAGCACCATCAGCTGCACCAGTAGCCGAAGATGAAGTTGATATGCGTTCGCTGTTCTCTAGTCTCAAATCGGAACCAGCCAAACCTGGTGATTCGACCAGACCGTCAAGCAGTGCTGCGGCTCCCGCTCCGGTGAAGGCAGCTGAGTCTTCTTCTTCCGCGCTTGTAATTCCGCAGTTGACACCTCAAGTGGCTGCTACAGCTGAGATTCCACTTCCAGCGGCCGTTGCAGCTACCCTAGACCCGACGCCAGCACCGGTTGTCGCTGCTCCTGCTCCAGCACCTGCTCCAGTTCCAGCGCCAACTCCAGCACCGGTTGCCGCTGCTCCAGCGCCAGCTCCAGCACCGGTTGCCGATGCTCCAACACCGACACCAGCACCAGCGCCAGCACCGGTTGCCGCTGCTCCTGCTCCAGCGCCAGCTCCAGCACCAGCACCGGTTGCCGCTGCTCCTGCACCGGCGCCAGCTCCAGCACCGGTTGCCGATGCTCCGGCTCCAGTGCCAACTCCAGCACCGGTTGCAGGTGCTCCAGTCCATGCCGCCCCGAGCGCCTCAAGTTCGCGTCTGGCTAAGATGAATGAGGCTGAGGTTGCTGCCGCCAAGGCTGCACAAATTGCCACCATGTCTTCGGCTTTAACTAAGATGGCCGAGATGCATTACGAGCAAGAAAACTATCCAGAGGCTCAGCGAGCCTACGAGCGCATCCTGTCGTGGCGGCAGGGTGAGCTAGGTGCTTCTCATCCAGAAGTGGTCGATGATCTTAATAACCTAGCTGGTGTGATGTGTGTTCAAGGTCTGTTTTCAGAGGCCGAGCCGCTGATATTGAGAGCTGTCACCATTCTCGAGCATGCTGAAGTGCCTGAGCCATTGAAGTTGGCTGAGAACCTCACTAGCTTAGCTGGCTTACAGTTCCAGCAAGGCATCTTCGACAAAGCTGAGCCGCTACTGGCCAAGGCACTTGTGCTGCGCGAAAAAGAATTGGGCGCTGATAACCCTGAATTGGCTGACAGCTTGCGCGATTTTGCTAAGCTTCTGAAGAAGTTGGGCAAGCCCGAAGAAGCAGAGAAGCACTATAATAGGGCTAAGGTTCTTCTTGGTCGGGCCTGATATCTCGTGAGTGCGCGAATTTTGCCTTCTAAATTTCGCCCAGTTGTTCACGTCAGCCTGGCTGTTATGACATTGTTGTATAGTCCTCTCGCTATCTGGGCGGCTTCAGCTAAGCAGGTTGCGCCAGCAGATCCAGCTGCCTTAGTTTGTCGCCAAGGCGAGCAGTTGCTTCTGCAGGGGCAGGTAAAAGCGGCCGAAGATTCGTATAGAGCTGCTGTAAAAGCCTATCCTCAATCATTGCTGGCTTTGTCTGGTCTAGCTAGTTGTTTGCTGGCTCAAAACAAGGCTTATGCTGCTCTAGAGCAAGTTAGTCGTATGCTTGTTTTAGCAACTCCGATTGCTTCAGAATCGGCAGAGAAGCCAAGTCTTGCGACTATGCCTCTGTCGTCATGGCTGGTTTGCGCCAAGGTTTATCATCGTACTGGTCATTTAGATAAGTGTTTGTATTGCTACGATGCTTATTTGAAGATTGCTCCTAAGAGTGACGAGCGTGAGCAATATGAGGCTTTAGCAGGTGTTATCCGCTCGCAGGTCAATGCTGCTAAGGCTAAACCTAACCAATACGTAGTCACCGTTGGTGGTGCTGCAAATTATCTCAAAGATGCGGTTTCTGATGGGCTATTTCGCTGGCCGCTCAAGCGCTTCCCTTTACGTGTCTATATCGTCAGTGCCGAAGCTCTGAAGTCCTATCGCCCTGAGTATGAAGAGGCTGTTCGTCAATCGATAGATGACTGGGATAAAGCTACACTTGGCCAGATCGGTTTGAAGATTGTTGACTCGGCCGATCAAGCTGACATCACCATCAATTTCGTTGATGATTTGCATGCGCCGGCCTTGCGGGCTGAGGCGGGCAAGGCAAAGCTGCATAGCAATATGGAGGGTGTCGACAACGCCAGCATACTGCTGCTAACCATATCGCCATTTCCCGATCAGCTCATGACTAAAGACTTTATGCGCATGATTGCTGTGCATGAAATCGGCCATGCGCTTGGTCTAACTGGTCACAGCCCATACGAAGAAGATGTCATGTTTCCTGCTCTTTCTAATCAACGTGGTATCACCTCGCGCGACGTTGCTACTTTGTATAAGCTCTATGAACTTGGAGGTGCCACAGCATTTGATCTTGACTCCGCTGATTTGACGGACAAAGGGAAAATTCAATTGCTTTTTGCCGAGGCCAGCAAAGCGAAAGCTAACAACGACACTGCCAAGGCCTTGGAGTGTTTTGAGAAAGTATTGAAAATTGATGGTGCTAATAAAAATGGGAGAATGCTACTGGCTTGCGAACTCAATAATTTGGGTTTGAGCAAAGTTACAGAGCCTGCGCAAGCCCTGAAATATTTTCGCTGGGCCAGTTATTTTGATTCTGAGCAAATCGTTTACGAGAAGAATATTTCTAGCTGTCTATTTAACTTACAAATAGGTGAAAGCGCGGCCAGTCGTCTTAATCAGGCACAGCTGTGTCTATCATCAAAAGACTATCGAGGAGCCGTGGTTGAGTATCGCGCCGCGTTTAAGCTAAGTAAGTCTGCTGCTGTCGCTCTAAAGCTCGCTGAGGTTGAGAAGCTGGCGAAGACGCAGGCTTGTTGCGACTAGAACGGCTGCTGACCTTTTAAGCGAGGCGCTTGACTATGAAGAACCTTACCCTCTAGTACTGCCGTGTGCACGGCTCAAAGTTCAATTGGTACGTGCCTTGTTACAACTGTGGGCAATCTAGTGATTGTCTATAAGTTGACTGCTCGCTCCATTTTTAGATGGAACCGGGTGCGCTTAGCTCCGTCATGTACTTCGTACTAGTATTGCGGAGAGCTGAACAATGAATAGTGAAGAACCTAGGACCGGCATAGATAGCCCCCGTGATTGCTCGCTCAAAATTGTAAGTGATAATGTGGTTTCTTTGGGCTCAACGGTGGAGATACCGGAAAGTGAGTCTCCCAAAATCGCACAGCAAGAGTCTCGTTGCCAGAATGGTGTTTGCACTTTGAATTGGAAACCTCTATGGGCAGCCTGATTGCATGGATTTCTAAAAGGACGAGAGCGTTCATATTTATGTGCTTGCTCTCGCCATTGTCACGATTGTATTGAACTAGTGTTAGCTAGTTTTGAGTTGGATGGTTTTGAGTTGAATGGTTTTGAGTTAGAGGACTTTATATGAAAGCGAAAATGTCCAATAAGCCTAGCGAAGCAGCTACCTATTTGTGCAATAAGTGCAGCAAGCAGTTTCAATTTGATCAAGGAAGTCTGGCCTGTCCTCGCTGTAAAAATGCCGACAAAACAGACTTGGTTGTAATTTCAATCAAAGATAACCCAGAAGAGAACCAGCTCTACACCGAGGACGACTTTCTCGGCGGCTAGGTTAGGGAAATAGGCTCGTGTTGAAGAAGCAAGTGGGAACTAAATGGTCTTAAGTCGATCACTGACTATTCATAGGGTGCTGGCTGTCGACGCCGGTGAAAGGCAGCATGTAACAGTTTAAGTCAAGTCTTTAGTTTGTGTGGAGATACTATTTATGAATAAGTTGGAGCAAAAGGCTGGATCGTACGAGTTGAGCCAAGATTCTGTTGATATCGATAACTTTTCCAACTGGATTTTTGTTTTCTTGGGACTGGCCGCGCTTTCAGTTATTGTTGGAGCATTTGTGCTGTGGTCAAACCTTCAGAGAGAGAACGAAGCTGTCCTGTCGCCTAGGCCTGTTGTCGATTCGGGTGCGGCGCCGACTAATGTAGTCGTGACAGACGGTATAAATGGCGGTGCCGGTCCAGGCTCAAGCCCTCTTAAACCATCTAAGCTGCCCTAGTGCAAATCTACACAGCTAGTTGCCCTTCTCTTGTTAGAAATGAAGCTGTAAGCTTTACCGGCTGTGGCTTTTGAAGAATTCCCACATTTCGTTGCTGGCATCTATGTCTTGACTTATTTTGCCGGTCAGCCCAGAAATGGCGCTTAAGTTCGGGCAGCCTGGCCAGGTATGTCCTCCGCCTTCTATGGTATAGAGCACCACTTGATTGGAGGACGAACCATAGCTTTCTCGTCTGACGGTGGTGCCATCTCTGGGGTCGCGGTCGGCTTCTTGTCTGGTTTGGGGGCTGCCCGAACAGTTGTTGTGGCTAGTCCAAAAACCAATTGTTTCTGGCACTGTCATCAGCCCGCCATAGCGAGCCAGGCCATTATCAATTGAGCCTAGTGAACTCAAACCCAGAGCTTCGCCCAGTTTGCCGATGTCTTTGGTGCGTCCATCTGCCCAGGGAAGCAGCGGGTCATCGGTGCCAAGAAAAAATACAATTGGTACTGCTTTACTGCCTTGCATCATTCCTTGTGTATGATCCATCATAGTTGAGGCGACAACACCAGCAGCAGCAATTCTGTCTGGGAGATTGCAGGCTAAAGCCTGGGCAAAGAAGCCACCATTGGAGATACCGCAGGCATAGATTCGTCTACGATCAACATTCACTTGTTTTGCCAGCTTATCTAGCAGGCTCGTGACATAAGCAATGTCATCAACTCCTGAGCTGGTGCGGCCGTCGCTCCAGCGGTTGTTGATACCATCTCCATATACAGCGATAAAATTATTGTGATCTGCCACTGGGTTGAAGCCTGTCATTCCCATCATCATCGTGCTGTTCATGTGCAGGCCATGAAAAATTAGCACTACTGGCATTGGCTTGCTGCGCTCGTAGCCTGGCGGTACATGCACCTGAAATTGACGTTGTAGCCCGTCGACCATGACCGAATCGACAAAGTGGTATGACTTACCTTTTTGTTGGCTTTGCTGACCATGCGCTGGCGCAGCGGCTGCTGTGCTCTGATTAGGCTGAGTCGCTTGATAGGTTTGAGTGGTCTGTCGCCGGTATTGTGGTTGTGGCTGCTGTTGTTGTTGCTGTTGTTGCTGTTGTTGTTGTTGATATTGAGGCTGTTGTTGATAGCGCTGCTGCTGCGGAGATTGTTGCCGACTTTGGCTGCTGGGCACAATGCGCGCCTGGCGAGAGCCGGGTACCCATTCGTACTGTGTTTGAGCTGACAATGGCTGTGGCATTGCCGTTACGATAGATATCGTCGCTATAAGCGTCGCAATCGTCATGATCGACAGAAAAGAGAGAGTAGTCGGTTGTTCTTTAACCTTTGCCGGCATAGTTGCCCTTCTCTGGCTAGATAGTGTTTCTCCTTTTGACTAGTCTAACACCGCTATTTCCGCTGGAATTAATGGCGGTACTGGCGAGGTGGTAATAGTATGTTCAGTAGTATGGGTAGTAGGATAATAAGAGCTGATGAGGACTACTTCGATGACAACTGTAAGAACGGCAGCAGAAAACAAGAGGAGCCGGATGGCTAAGCAGTTAAGCTTTTTGCTAGCACTTCAGGTCGGCTTAGGTCTAATTGGCCAGTCGGCTTTCGCTGAAGGAGCTTCTGTCACCACTTCAACTACGACTACCACTTCAGCTCCGACTTCAGCTCCGACTTCAGCTCCGACTTCAACTCCAACTTCAACTCCAACTGCCTCTACTGTGCCAGCTTCAGCCGCAACCCAATCTGCTGCCGCTCCCGCCGACACGGCCCCTCCCGCTGTAGCCGCTGCAGATGGCCCTCTGGTAGAGCCTGGTCCGGCCGAGGCCAAGCGCACAGCATTGGTTCTGCGAATCTTCAACGCCAAAGCCCAAGGAATTGGTATTGACGCTTACTTAAATGCTTTTGCCATGCTTGAAAATTCGGTTAAGACCGGTGAGACCGAGGCCAATTTAAACAAGCGCATCGATTCACTCAATAGCAGTCTTGATGACCAATTGAAACGCAGTGCCGTGTTGAAAACCCAAAGGCCAGCGCCTCCGGTTGCGGCATCGGGCTTCCCTGCCGGTGGACTAGGCGGTGGTGGCAATTCTTCTGCAGGCGGTACGAGCGACCTCATTCGCAAACTGCAAGAAAAATATGGCGACCAAATTCCAGCTAATTTGAAAGATAAACTAGGCGCTGGTGGCCAGATTCCCGATAACTTGAAAGACAAAATTCCAGCTGGGCTTGGTGGTCTTGACCAAAGTCAGATAGAAGATTTGATCAAAAAATATAAGAAGTAGCGCCAAGCTTTATGACCTCACGCTCAAGTTTTGGCCCGCTAGTATCGATTGTGATAGTCACTTTGGTCTGTGCCCTGCTTGCTTCTTTGTCTTTGCTGATCTATTGGAATGAGCTTGAGAGGCGAATTGATGTCTTATGTGCCTCAAAGAGCTGGGCAGAGTGCGCTCCTCTTGTGGCCGGCGATATTAGTTTGCGCTGGCCCTTAATTGCCTCGCAAGGTGCCGATCAGGTGGGTCCGGCTCCACTACTCCAGAATTATTTCATGGAGTTGGCTGGAGGGCATGCAGAGCAGTCTAACCAGTCATCAGAGGCACCGGCAGCTGAGGCAGTTGCTTTAATTGTCGACAGAGCAAAGTTTTACGAATATCAATGGCACTTTTCGCACCTCTCTGAGGCCTATGGGCGGTGCGCGGTGGGCCTTTACAGAAAGCGGGCCAAGGCTGCTTTAGCAACGGTGAGTACAGACAAGCAGGCAGCTGCAGTAAGTCTTGAAGCTTTGGCTAACGGTTTGCGCCATCTGGCCGAACTCTACCAGCGGCACGGTAAGTATTTAATTGCTGAAAAAGCGCTGAAAGAATCTATTGATGTGGCTACTCAGGGTTTTGCCTTGGCTGATCAAAAATCGGCTGAACTCTTTCGGGCAGAGCTTTTGGTCGATTACGGCGCTCACATCAAGATTTTGAATGACCTGGGTCGTACTGCTGAAGCTGAGCATGAGAGCAAGCTATTGCTTGAACAGTGAACTCTGGATAGTGGGCTGTTATTTGTCTTTCCCTGGTAGCATCATTTTTATGGCTTCGTTGTAATCGGCGGCTTCAGCCACTTTTTGTTCGTTCGCCACTACTTTTAAGCCAGTTGGCATCGCAAATTGCTGCTGGCTAAATTTGCTGGGGGTGATTTTTCCGGTTGCTAGTTGGGTTTTTCGGTCGTGATCCATGTCGTAGTACACAAGCGAGAGTGGCATTGCTTCTTTATAAGGAAAGCCATAGAAAGTTGAGACGCAGCGATAAATGTTAGGGGCGAGATTGAATTTGTTTGAAACTATATAGCAGACGCTTTTGGCACTGCGCGATGGTGCCTCTCTTTTTGTAAAAAGTTGCACTTGTCGTTGTTGAAACGCTGGTGTTTCGCTGTATTCCACTGTGGAAAGGCAGTTGAGCATTCCCTCTCTAACTTTTTTCAGAGGGACTGCCTCAAGTCGCTGGGCATCGAACAAATTCTTGGCGGTTTGAAATTGACTTCTAAAGTCTTTCATTTCTATTGTGCAGCGCTTGCCTGTGCGCATGCTCCAGACTTGAACTTGGGTGTACGGAGGGACGAAGAGATAGGTTTCGCCACCACGCAAGGGCGTCATCTTTACACCGTACTTGCAAGCAATAAGCTCTTGGTCGCCTCGCATCAGTGAGGTTTGTCTTAGAGTCCAGCCGATTTCAGTGGTTTCCTTAGCGGTGGCTTGACTCGACAGAGAAGCCACGAGGAGGCAGGCGGCAAGGGCATAGCAGCATGAGTGAACTAGTCTGAACAATAGGTATATTCTGTCGTTGGTGGTTGATGTCATAGAAACAGTCTGACCTGCGTACGAAATTTTTTTGAGGCAAAGGGAACTCCAGATTCTCTGACTAAGTGATGCCTAAACGAAAGAGTGATATTTCACTATTGTGAAATATCACTCTTAATTCCGTAAGCTGATCTTTCAAAAAAAGGTCAGAAATTGGAGTTGTCTTGACTAGTACTTATCTCGAATAGTACTCAATTACCAAGTTCTCTTTGAACGTTTGATCTAGCGATTCACGATCTGGAACCAATACATATTCAACTTTTAGTTGCTCAGCATCGGTCTTGAGCCAGGTTGGAGTTACGCTTGTCAAGCCGATGTTCATTGGTTTGACGGAGGCAGCACTCTTCGGATCGACAGTTATTACGTCGCCTGGACGCATTCTGGCTGATGCGATGTTCAAGCGTTTGCCGTTGACCTGAACGTGGCCGTGGGTGACTACTTGTCTGGCTTGTCTTCTTGTGCCGACTAGGCCAGAGCGGTAGAGAATATTGTCAAGACGAGATTCGAGAATCTGCAACATGACAGTACCGGTAACGTCCTTAGCGCGAGTAGCTTCTTCGTAGACAGAATAGAACTGGGATTCGCTGACATCATAGGTCCAGCGAATTTGCTGCTTGGCCTTGAGTTGCAAAGAGTATTCCGAAGTTTTCTTTCTGTCCTGACCATGTTGGCCTGGGCCAAAGGGTTTGCGAATGAAAGCGCATTTTGGCTTTCCGCAAAGACTAGCTCCTACTGACCTGCAGCGCTTACAAATTGATTTCGTGTACCGCACGATTACTCCTTAAATATGGTGGATATGGTTGATGTATAGAGATTTAATATAGTTCGATCGCAGTTTTGGTCACCTGATTGGTTTTTTGGCAAATCCCTGGAAAAGGCAGAAAATCGCCAAAACACTTACCTGGTGTGCCTTTTGGGCGTCTGCTAGACTGAAGCGCCGCGGCAGTCATCGCAGTACCCTTTTAAAATAAGCTCTGAGTGCGAAAAATCAAAGCCATTTCGCTCTGCTATTAACGAACCTAAATCAGAAAATATCGATTCTGCCTCTAAAGTTTTGCCGCATTTGAAGCAAATCAGGTGATCGTGGGCCCTTTTATTAGTTGAAGTTTCAAAAGCTTGGGCCTTTGGCTGCTTAACAGAGTTGACAAAACCTTCGGCTTTCAACTTGTCTATTGCCCGATATACGGTCGATAGAGAGGCTTTTACCCCATCGCTCTTGGCAAGCTGGTGTAGCTCGGCTGCTGTCAAGTGGCAACCGTCGTCACGTGCTTCTATTAATTTTTTCAACTTTGCTGCAACTCCGCTCGGCGGAAGGTCACCTTCTTTACGAAATCTGGCCAATAAACGATAAATCGAACGTTCACTTACCGTAAGCCCTTTTTGTTTGGCCAAAGACATCAGCTCTAACGGGCTGATGTCTCGACCCTTGGGGCTGGTGGTAATTAGCTCACGCAATCTAACTCGTAGGTTCCTATCGTCTTCGGTCATAAGGTCTTGAATCAACTTCTCTTGGTGCATTGACATCTGTTGCTCAGGCAATCGATGTGGTCTTGGAGGCTCGGGTGACCACCAATAAGAAATGCTGATCGCAGAAACTTATCTTTGTTGTGCATGGTGACAAGGCCCGTATCCCAGCGCACAATCATGTCGTTGTCTTTGTCATGGAAAGCAATTGTTCCGCCGACATTGGCTGCGATGGTCGTGCTGGCAAACTTAGACCAGACGCGGCGCCCCCTAAGGTTTTGAAAGCTTGCGGGAGCGAGGGAGTCAACGCTAATTTTCTTCTCTGTTGAAGAGATTGGAAACTTTGTATGTAACCACTGGTGGTGGCTGATTGTTGCGCTCATTTGCGGTTGACCTTAATAGAAGACACTGGCCGGGGATGAAAAAACCAAGAAAGACATTGCCATCTATTTTGTGCGAGTGGTTCTCAACTGGTTTTTGAAGTTTGAGTTCGCTGGCGTCATTGATTTCAAAATTCAATGTTGCTCCTTTGAGCCAGTTGCCTGTGCCCGATATGCTTGGAACTATTGAGTATTAACCGATTTAGCGATTTCCACCGATTTACTATCTGATAGACAGTTGGTGGGAATAATTCTCAATTGAAGCATGGTTATCATAACCTAGATGCGAATAGTTTCAACACTTGAGAAGGTCCATTTAACCTTTAGTTCCGGTAGGGGCCTACTTATGCTTTCTTTCGGGTAAGTTTCGCAATTGCACCTTTTTCGCATTAAGCTGGCAAATTTGGCAAAATCGCCTAAGGGCTGAACGTTTGTGATGCCAAGTTGCGCTACGTGCGCGATGTGCTTGTAAGGCCAGCTGCGATAAAGTTGCAATAAGCTAATTGACAGTAAATGCGACTGATTTGAGAATGGTCCCAATATTCAGCGTTTCGAGCTGCCGGCTGCTCTCGTTTTTCGTTGAATTATCTTGGTCTAGATCAATAGGGTGTAGTTCTACTTTTCTATCCTCGCAAAATTTCAGGAATCCCAACCAAACAAGAAAGCAACTCATCCACTGTAAGAACTATCTTCATTGGACTAAGCCGACTTGAGACAAAAGAAAGTGAAAATCGTTTTCGTGATTGTTCGCTGTTTTTCTGTCTTATTGTTTGCGGCATTTTGTCTTGGCATTCGATGCCGATGTCAATGTTCACCTTGGCGCAGCTCTCGCTATCGAGGGCGAACAGCCCCACCTCGGTAAACTCTTTACGCCGGTCGCCGACAGGATGCCATTGCCCTGCTCGCCGTCGGCAAGTACGAACAAACTGACGTTGGCTCGGCCTGCTATCATTCCAAACTTTCTGGTGCCATCAGCATCCGCTTGCGCGACACTCACGTGCGCCTCTGCCGCGAGTGGTATAACGACTTCCGCGGCCTCAAGCTTGATGAGGGGCTTGATTCGACCTTTTCTTACCAGGCGGTTCTACAGCCGCCGGTTCTCTCTGAAAATCCAAAGAAAGCTGACTAAATATGTCTGAGAAAATCAAAATTTACGTCTGCACCAAGGGTAAGAAATGTCCGAAGAAAGGAAGTGATGCCGTCTGCACCGCTTTCGAATCTGCTGTTTCTGAGCTTGGTTGCGACGGCACTGTCTCAATCAAAGGCAGTAAGTGTCTGGACCTGTGCAAAAGAGGCCCAGCAGTCGTCACCATGCCCGACAAAGTTTCGTACGGGCGCGTTACCGCGGCCGATGCCAAAGAAATTGTCGCCAACCTCGTTTCCGGCGGCAAGCCCATCGAGCGTTTGCGCATCAAGAAGAAAGACTAGGAATATTATCTATGAAACTTCATTCGCCTAAAGCTAGGATTGCCTGGCTTTGATTGATGCTGCCTTGAATGCCGGCGGAAGCCCTGCTGAGCGATTGCCAGTTCTGTTTCGTTAAGAAACTTGGGCCATACTCACTGCGTGTCGCTAAAGCTCTGCATCTTCGTGGTCTGGTTCAAAGTCGCCTCGGTGACCACAAGCGTGCTCACTCGTTCCACCGGGCCGCTGATACTGTCTATGGCAAGGTGCGTCCGCTTTCATACGAGCGCATTGCCAACCTTCATCAACTCGGCTTTAAGCAAGACTGGTTGGGCATGCTTGCCGAAGCGGAAGCAACCCGTCAGTTTGCCAACCAGCTAAACAAAATGTTGGTGATGCAGAGCGTGCGCCGGCGTTTTTGATTTGCCCTGCTCTGTTCGAGCCTCATCGAGATGGATATAAGTAGATGAGCTGTCTAAGGCTAAACAGGAGAGTTAGAATCTCTTACTCTCCTGTTTCTGTCTATTTCTTCTTGTTTAACCGAGGGCCTGACAATTTAAAAAAATGACGCAATTTATACTATATGAGATAATTAATTTATGACTTTGGCTCCGAGAAGACAGGGCGAACCCAGAGGGAAGCTAGGGAGAAGTCGGGGGAAGGCCGGAGAAGAAATTTGAAACCAAATGGAGTTTATTGCGTCAAGGGTGATCCAAGGAGAAAAGCGATGGAAGACAAAAAAACAACTCACAAACTTCTTTATAAGTCTCTAGCCGAGGTTGTTAGCTCTAAACGCAAGAGCCTAAAAATGACACAGCAGCAGCTGGCTAGCGCATCAGGAATCGACCGCGTTTTTATTAGCAATGTTGAACAAGGTAAGCGCAAACCAAGTTTCGGTTCAGTAGCGAGCATTGCCCGTGGACTGAATTTGACCTTTGCGAAACTTGTTAGCGATTGTGAAAAGTGCATGATTCGTGATTCAGCAGGCTATCCTGGCGAAGCTCCCGTGCCAGATTTTGCTCAGGATATAGCGTAGCCATTCGATTTTGGCCTTGCTAGCGTTGTTGCTTTTTTCGAGCTAAGATTCAGAAAAGCAACGGGAGCGATTATGAAAAGCAAAACGTCAGAACCATTGCAGCCACTGCTAGTTTGGAAAATTCGACGTTCTAAATTTATGTCGCGGGCATTTTTACCTTTGCCCGTAGGTTTGGCGGTGGCTACAACTTTTGGCCTTAGTGTGTCTGCAATGACCGGTTTTGTGCTGACTGGTTTTGTGCTGACTGGTTGTAGCGCTTCGCCTGGTCACTCTGCTCTAGCTGAAACTGCAGACAAGCAGTCTCGGCCGATTGCATCTCGCGGAGAGGAAGGCTCTAGTGGGAGTTCTGGGGGAAGCGTTGACGGTAATCCAGGCGGTAGTGCTGGTGCAAACGCTGATCCCGATGCCAGTGTCAGTTCTGACGACTCCGGCGGCATGCCTGGTGTGAGTTCTGGCGGAAGCGCTGGCTCTAGTCCTGGCTCTAGTCCTGGCTCTAGCCCCGGTGGAGGTGCTTCTGCACCATATGTTGGTTCTGGTGTAGTTAACGGTTCACCTGGTGCCTCTGGCCCGTCGGATCCCGACACTGTAGTTAGCAGTGGCCCTTTAGACGACCATCATGAGTGGACCCAAGAAGAAATGCTCTTGGCTAGGCCGATGCCTATGAGTCAAGAAGAGAGAGATTTTGTCTTTAAGCGTAAGGCGCCAGAATCTATTCGCACGTGGACTTTGGGTGAGTTTCAGGACTACACCAATTCGCCTATGGGGCGCAGTCAGATGTTGCAAGAGGGTCGCCGGTGGGTTTCTATTAAGGCTACATTGAAAGAGCAATTGGCTTTGGGTCAAGACTTTCTAGCGGGCGGTGCCAAGGCAAAGCCGAAAAAGGCTAAACCTGTTGAAGATTCTCAGTCACCAGAAGTTATTCCTGAATTTTTGATTGACGATGGCGTTTTTGTCGGTGCTGAGTGTGCCACCACTTTTGATCGGCTGAAAGAATGTCGTCAAGACATAACTGATCTGTGTCGTTCGATAGATGGCGTTAAGAAAACAGCCGGTAAGCGTGGCCGTTTAGAGGCTCTTGAACGATACATGAACTCTCAGTAGCGCTTTAATTGGTTTCTTCAATGGATCTTTTAATAGCGCTTGCATTTGCAAAAAAACAGAATTTGGCAAAATTGAAATTATAAAAAAGCCGCCCAGATAAATCTGCGGCGGCTTTTTTACTATCGTCTGACTGCCTATTGCGTAGGCTCGATATTTCTTGCTGCTTCAAGTCAGAATCCACAGCTAGCGGGTTATCGCTACAATTTCCGGTCTGCGCAGACCTGACGTTTCCACTTAACCCCTCGGCTCAAAGCACTCAACTTAGTGTGTGCTCACCGGTTATGTAATTAGTATAGCCGAATGAAAGATAGTTGGAAGTCCCCCGATGAAACTATTTTGCATATCTGATGACAATTAATGAAGTGGCATGGATGGCCGATTTGTATATCCTCCTTGCTAGTCAAGCGCGTGAACCACTCCGCTGCCAACAATAGACTCGATCGTATATACGATCGAGTCTATTGTTGTGCACAGCTTGAAATTATTCGCTGCTTACTCAGGGGCAGCGAGCGGTGCGGCAGATATCACCGAGATAGCTAGGTCAGCAGTATGGCCAGGCCTTCATTTGCTCTCACTGTAACTTGGCTCGTGCTTAGATACTCGTGGTCCATATAAGTAGAAGCAAGGCAGCGGCCTTGTAAATTGTGATTTTTGACTGAGTTGGTGAAATTTAGGATCACGGCAATTCTTTCACTTTCAAATTGACGTATATAAATGAAAAGACCGTCCTCTTCTTCTTCTTCTTCTAGCACTGTTTGGCGATCCATCTTTTCTAGAGCACATGTTGGTGCAACTAGTCGGCTAGACCCTACAGAGCAGTAAGAACCTTGACTAAGGGCTTTGCGCTGCTTGCGTAGTTTGAGTAAATGCTTTACTAGATTGAGCATCGATTGGGGCTGCTGCTCTTGCTTAGCAACGTTTACTTCGTTGTAATTAGCACTAATCGGTAGCCACGGTTCAGTATTGCTAAAGCCACTGTATGCGGTTCCGTCCCATTGCATTGGTGTGCGCTCAGGATCGCGTTGTTCACTGGGCACATCGGGTTGTCTGATGCCTCTGGGGTCAACAATTTTGTCAGGCGGTATCTCGCCATTGAGCATACCAATTTCGTCGCCATAATACCAAGTTGGCGACCCGCGCAGAGTAAGCAAAAGCATTGTGGCTACTCGGGCTTGTTCACTGCCGATGCGGCTGGCAAAGCGAAACTTATCATGGTTACCCAGTACCCAGTTTGGGCTGCAGTCTGGTGGTAATGCCTGTTCATATTCGTCGACGATTTTGCGAACAGCAGAGGCTTGCCAATTTTCTAGTCCTTCTGTAATTAGATGAAAGTTGAAGGGCAGGTGGCACTCTGGTTTATCCTTTGTGCCATAGTAAGTAATTAGCTGATCGTAAGGTAAATACGCCTCACCGATCATCATTCGTTCGCGCCCGGGGCTGCTAAATTGGTCTAGCACCTGACGCATCATTTGAATGATTATGTGTGTTTCTGGTTGGTCTTCAATTTTTGTATGAATAGTGCGATCCCGTTCAATGAGATTTTTGTTCCAGTTGAGATTGACCGGCTCGTCGGCAAAATCGTCAGCTTCTACAAGCAGCCAGATTACATCTACTCTAAAACCATCAACGTTGCGTTTGAGCCAGAAGCGCATGACGTCAAGCATTGCATCTACTACTAGTGGGTTGCGGAAATTTAAATCAGGTTGTTCGCTGAGAAACTGATGGAGAAAATATTGCCCTGACTCTTGGTCTAGTGTCCAGGCTGGTCCGCCAAAATAGCTGGGCCAGTTGTTTGGGACACCGCCACCAGGGGCGGGGTCGTGCCAGACGTACCAGTCGCGCTTAAAGCTTTCTTTTCCCTCTAGCGCCTCTTGAAACCAAGCGTGTTGATCTGATGTGTGATTGGGCACCAGATCAATTATTACTTTGAGGTTGCGTTTGTGTGCTTCGGTGACTAAATCATCGAAGTCTGCCAGGTCGCCAAAAAGTGGGTCTACGTTGCAGTAGTCTGATATGTCATAGCCAAAATCTTTGTTTGGCGATGGATAGAATGGGCTGAGCCAGATGCAGTCAATGCCAAGGTTTGCCAGGTAGTCAAGTCGATTGATTATGCCCTTGATATCGCCGGTGCCGTCATTGTTGCTATCTTGAAACGAGCGAGGATAAATCTGATAGACAACGGCATTGCGCCACCATTCAATTTCGTTTGCCAGCTCATTGCCCATCTTAAAATTTCCTCTTTAAGCATTCAGCAAATTGGTTAAAACGTCAGTTTGTCCAGCCCGCTCGCATAGCGAAAACACTCAGTAGCTAAGCAAAGGGCTACGACAAAAACCGATATCAGCGATGTTTTGTCACTGCTTCTTTTGTAGCGGCGGAAATTGCTGATACCGAGCAACAGCATGCCGACAATAGCGAGGGGAAAGTAAATATGTCTGGAGACATGTAGCATACTTTGTGATTCGGAGAAAGAGAAGCCAATCAGCAGAATTACCCATCCAGTCCATTCTGTCACTAGGCTAGAAATTCTCTGAATGTCTTCTGGTTTGGTTGTCTGGCTCAATTTTCGCATAGCAATAACAATGAAGATGGCTAAGATAACGGCTAGCCCTGAATAGCTAACCATGGCTGTTTGAGCCATATCCCAGAGCAATACAGTTGAAGAATAATAGAGCCACCACTGTGCCAAAATCACGGTGGGGAAAATGATTATGGTCAGTACTATCAATGTGATGATGACATTGACTGGTGGCGGTAGGTTGTTGCGATTCGGATCTTCCGGATTGTTCATTGTTAGACTTGGTAGCCTTGGTGGTTAGTGTTAGTTTTTCGAGTCGAACAAAGCGAATTCAAGTATTTGGATTGCCGTGGTTTTATGCGTGGACAGGTCGAAAGTCTCTTCTACGATGCACGACATAATCATTTTATGAAGCATTCCACCGATCATCTCAGCTAGGGCAATGGCATCATACTGCCGTATTGCTTTGTCGTTCATCAACTGCTGTAAGTGGTTGGCGGTGCGCAGTGAAAGTTCTTTGCGCACTTCTTTGCCCTTTCCCGCCTTTTCAAAAGTCTCAATACGGGCAAAGGACAGCACAGGCATTTCGTCGCGGGCAATTTGAACAACCGAATCAATATACTGAACTAGTCCGTTTGTTTCGGCAATGTGTGGCACATACTGATCAATCATTTGGGCGCATCTATTGAAGAAGTCTTCCGAGAGTGCGTTAGAGAGCGCTTCTTTTGAGTTGAAGTAAAGATAGAGTGTGCCGGCGGCAACTCCAGCTTCGGCCGCAATATCGGTCATCTTGGCTGAGCGGTAGCCGTCGCGTATGAAAATCATGCGAGCCGCAGTTAAGATTGCTTGTTTTTTTTGCGGGTCTAGGGCTCTAGCCATTTAATTTTCCGTCTGTCTTGTCTCTTTAAGGATAACCCGGCGACCATGGTTTTTTTATAGCTTGGCCGATATCGGTCAAGTTTCGGCAGCCGATCTCCCTCGTGATGAATTCCGGAACTGTAGTAAACAATTGATATTTGGGCAACCGTGTCAATTTAATTTGGGAAGGCTTAATTAATGAATGAATTCATTCAGTTAAGTGCTAGGATAGAAACTGAACCACAGTAAAGTTTAGGAATCATATGTTTACAACAAGACGGGATGAGACAAACCAAACTGAAATTATTCGCGAGAGCTTGGGTATCGCCACATGGCATCGAGTACGTGCTGGCGCAGGTCAAAGCCCGAAGAAGTGGTTTTTTGTCGGAGCTCTATCTTTAATAGCAATTGGTGGCTTATCGGCCTTTACCTATACGCACTCTTCTTCTGGCTCAGGTACTAGTTCTGGTGTTGGGTCTGGTACTGGCTCTGCTGTATCAACGGCTAGCGCCAAGGCTGCACCTCCTGTGGTTACGGTCACCACTGAGTCGGCCAAGATCGGCCAGGTAGAGTCGGCGCTAACAGTTACAGGTTCAGTATCGGCGATTGACCCCTTAACAATTGCCTCTCAGGCTGCTGGTTTGAGTATTGTTCAAGTGCTCGCTGAAGAGGGTGATTATGTGCGCAAGGGCCAAGTTCTCTGCATTCTCGATTCGTCTATTTTGCAAGCTCAGCTAAAAGGCATGGAAGCTCACATGGTGGGCTCGCGCGCCACAGCCCAAAAGGCTGTACAGCCTAACAGACAAGAAGACATTGCTGGGCTTGCTGCCGCTTATCAGCAAGCCATGGCTGATGTGCAGCAGCGTCAGGCCATGGTGACACAAATGGAAGCAAGTCTAGTGAATGCGCGCAGTAATGCTCGTCGCTACAAAGATTTGCTCAAGGAAGGTGCTGTCAGTCAACAAGAAGCCGACAACCATGCTACCGATGAAGTAACGGCTTTTACAAATTTGCAAGGAGCAAAAGAGCAGTTTTCGGCCGCCAAATTCTTTGCCGAACAGTCTCACAATAAGCTAGAAATGGCGCAAAGAGGTGGTCGCAGAGAAGACATTATAGTTTCTGAGGCCAGTGCTGATGAGACCGCTGCCAGCGTGCAACAGCTTCGGGCTCAAATTGACCAAACAATTATTCGCGCTCCCGATGAGGGTTTGGTTACTAAGCGTCTTGCTCACATTGGAGACGTTGCCTCTAATGGCGAAGCATTGTTCGAGATCATACGTAAAGGACAACTAGAGTTGCGCGCGCAAGTGACTCAGAGTGATTTATCTAGGCTGCGGCCGGGCATATCCGCAGCCCTCTCTGATTCTGCGCGCTCAGTAAAGGGTACGATTTTTCAGATTTCGCCAACTGTAGATAGTGCCACCAGATTGGGTACTGTTCGCATTGCTATACCAACCAATTCTGGTTTCAAGCCTGGCATGTTTGTTCAAGGTAGCGTACAAGTTGGTCAGGCTGATGCTTTGCTCGTGCCTAATAGTTCGGTTCTGGCCGACGGTGATAGTAACTATGTCTTCATCTATCAGAATGGCAAAGCGAAAAAACAGCTTGTTATTGTTGGTTCACGTACAAGTGAATCGGCTGAGATTAAAAGTGGAGTCATCCCCGGAGATGCCGTAATTGTGGCTGGCGCTGGGTTCCTTGAAGACAACGATATAGTGGCCTTGAGCAAGTAACTAGATAAAGAGCAAATAGTCTCTCTCCGAGACTAAGCAATAGGGAAGACAATGAACTGGAATATCTCAGCCTGGTCAATTAGACAACCGATTCCATCGATTCTGATGTTTCTTATTTTCAGTATCGTTGGCGTCATGTCTTACTTGAGCCTGGGGATTGATGAGAATCCAAACATAGACATGCCAACGGTAACAGTCTCAATCACCGAATCTGGTGCCGCCCCCTCTGAGCTTGAGACTCAGGTGACGAGACGAGTTGAAGACGCCATCGCCGGAATTGGCAATATCAAACACATCTCCTCCACAATCAATGAAGGTAGCTCATCCACTACCATCGAGTTTGAACTGGGCACCGATGTGGACAGGGCTGTCAACGATGTGCGCGATGCCGTCACGCGCATTCGCAACCAGTTACCCCTGACGATTGATGAGCCGCAAATTAAGCGCCTTGATTTTTCTGGTGCTCCTTTTGCTACTTACACCGTTTCTTCAGATAAGCACTCACTCAATGATTTGAGTTGGTTGATTGATGATCAGATTTCACGGGTGCTACTTGCCGTTCCTGGTGTAGGCCAAGTGCAGCGCTCAGGCGGTAACGACCGTCAGGTGCGCATAGATTTAGATCCAACCAAACTAGAAGCTCTCGGTGTTACAGCCGACACTGTCAACTCGCAAATCAGATTGATGAACACCAATTTGCCTGGAGGCCGCGGCTACATCGGTGCCCAGGAACAGTCTATTCGCACCATCGGCAGCATGAAGAGTATTGATGACTTGCGCAATATGCGCATTTACTTGCTCAATGGTAATTGGTCAACTCTTGGCAATTTGGGCACCGTTAGCGATGGCATTGCTGAAACCAGACAATCAGCCATGCTTAATGGTAAGCCTGTTGTTGCCTTCCAAGTCGTGCGCTCAACCGGTAGCAGTTTGGCTACTGCTGGTAAGGGTGTAGACAAGGCCATTGCTGATCTGCAAAAGACTCTTCCTGCCGATATTCACATTACTAAAATCCGCTCCACCTTGGGCTATGTGATGGACTCTTATCACGCCACTGTCGATTCACTGGTGATCGGCGCTATTTTGGCTGTTATTGTCATTTGGGCTTTCCTCAAAGATTGGCGCGCTGCAGCCATTTCTGCCGTGGCTATGCCGCTTTCGATGCTGCCGACTTTTGCCGTGATGAAGCTGCTGGGCTTCAGTCTAAATAATATGTCGTTACTTGGTTTAGCACTTGTAATCGGTATTTTGGTAGATGATGCCATCGTTGAAATTGAAAATATCGTGCGCCATATTCGTATGGGTAAATCACCCTACCAGGCGGCTCTTGAGGCCGCTGATGAAATTGGTTTGGCGGTTATGGCTACGACCATGAGCATTATCGTTGTCTTTCTGCCTGTGGCCTTTATGGGTGGAATACCGGGGCAATTCTTCAAGCAGTTTGGTGTCACAGTTGCCGTAGCTGTCTTTTTCTCCCTTGTTGTTGCTCGTTTGATTACGCCGATGATGTCTGCCTTTTGGCTTAACAAACCAAGCGAAGAAGAGGATGATAGCAAGTCGATAACAGTCAGCACCTATCGCCACATGTTGCTATGGGCCCTCAAGAATCGCGGCAAGACCGTGCTTGGAGCATTGGCGTTCTTTGTTGTTAGTATGGCCTTAATGGCCTCTCTGCCTACTTCTTTAGTGCCTGCAGCTGACCGGGGCGAGACGCTGCTCAGTATCACTTTGCCGCCTGGTAGCCAGCTCTCTGGCACCGATGCCGTCGCTAAGCAAATGACAGATATTCTGCTGAAGCACCCAGAAGTTTCTCAGGTCTTTGGCTCAATTGGCACCCCTTCTAGTGGTCGAGCTGGGCAAGTTGGAGCGGCTGGTGAAGTCAATAAAGCGAGCTTGTACGTGATGCTCAAGCCGAAAGCCGAACGCAAACTTTCGCAGCAACAGTTTGAAGATCTAGTGCGTCCGGAGCTTGTAAAAGTACCAGGTGTGCGCGCCACATTTTCGGCCACCATGGGTCTAGGCGGCAAAGTACAAATTACTTTGGTGGGCAACGATGAAAATGATTTGCGTCAGACTTCTGAGCGCCTCACCACCGAGATGCGTACTGTGCCTGGTCTATTTGATGTTTCATCTTCTGCGGCTTTGCGACGACCAGAGATTCAAGTTACTCCCAATACCGCTGCTGCTGCCGATCAAGGCGTATCTGTTCAGCAAATTGCCCGCACTGCCACAATGGCAACCGTTGGCGATAATAGCGCCAGCTTGGCCAAATTTGACCTTCCGGATAGGCAGATTGGTATTCTCGTTCAGATTAATCCTAGTTACCGCCAAGATTTGGAATCAATTGGTAACTTGCGGGTTATGGCGATGAACAAGTCTATTCCCCTGCACCAAGTAGCCACGGTGAAATTTGGCAGCGGTGCAGCTGAGATTAGTCGCTACGACCGTAGCCGTAAAGTTACAATCACTGCTAGTTTGGCCGGTGGTGGCACCCTTGGTCAGGCCCTTGCCCTTGTGCATAAACTGCCGAGTTTCAAGACCATGCCAGCTTCTGTGCATGAAATGGCCAGCGGTGATGTCGAGATTCAACGTGATATTTTCAGCGGCTTTGCGATGGCCATTGCTGTGGCAGTGATGCTCATTTATGCTGTGCTAGTCTTGCTATTTAATGACTTCTTGCAGCCTCTGACTATCATGGTTTCGCTGCCTATGGCCGTAGGTGGCGCCGCACTTGGTTTGGTGGCATCCCACGCACCCATTGGCTTGTATGCGCTGATTGGCATCGTTATGCTAATGGGCCTGGTGACCAAGAACGCCATTTTGTTGGTCGAATATTGTTTGGTCAGCATCAAACTCGGAGTGCCCCGAGACAAAGCCTTGGTCAAGGCCGGAGAGGCTAGGCTGCGGCCAATTTTGATGACAACCGTGGCCATGGTAGCAGGTATGGTGCCAATCGCTCTTGGTATTGGCGCTGGTTCAGAGGTCAGAGCTTCGATGGCTGCCGCCGTCATTGGTGGCTTGATTACTTCGACTTTGCTTACTCTTGTGGTTGTGCCGGTGGTGTTTACCTACATCGATGATTTTGAGCATCGCTTTTTGAAAAGTAAGAATCCAAGCCGCCGCGACCTCTATGAAGCTCAGGCCGATTCTGGTTCAAGTGCTGAGACACTTGAGCGAGAAGTGGGAAATCGTTCGTAGAACTACGTATTCACGAAAATTTTACGTAGCCAGCTGTACTCTAACCTAGTATCATCTAGTCACTAGGAGTTCATTATGGCAATCCCAAACAGCTTAGCTTCAAGAATGCCTGTATCGACAGAAGGCCAGACTAGAAGCGTTGACCCCAAAATAGCCTACACGCGCAAGACGGTGGGTGGAGTGGCTGCCGAGATTGATCGCCGGGTTAATCCTGTTGTGCTGTTGATTCGCCCTCGCGATGTTGCAGCCATTCGCAAGATTCAAATTGCTTTTCTCAACAGTAAGAAAGAAGCGTCTACCTATGTCTGGTCCTCAGTAGCCATGGTTTTAGCGGTGCGGTTACTATTTCCGATTGCTGTCATGCCAATGGTAGGAATTATTGCCGTTGCTGCATTTCTTGCTTGGATGAAATACCGTTCTTTGTGTCACTGCCCGGTTTGCTCTGTTTCGTTGGTTCCTGGCGGCAACACTTGGCGCACTCCAGTGCTCGGATTTTCCACAGATGTCTGCCCGCGCTGCTCGGCACAACTTGCTATTCCTGAAAGCGAAAAGAAAATGCGTATTCAGTAGAGATTAGTGAATGCCCCACTGAAACGAAGGTTCGTCTTGCTGGGACGAGTGGGCGAAGTCATAGTCAATCTGCTTCGGTACATTGCAGCCCTGCGGTAACCGGGCAAAGGGGGCGGCGCGAAGAATAGCTTGGCGAGCCGCTTCGTCGGCTGTTGGTGAACCGTGTTTGGTGATTTTTAAATTGCCAATAGCACCATCGGGCATAAGAATAAAATTGACGCTTACTTGCGTTTTGTCTTGTCGAGCAGGCGGAGACCAGTTCTTTTTGATTTTTCTGCTAAGTTCTGCCATGTAGGGTTTGAAGTTAATTGTTGGGGAATTGCTATCTGAGAGTGGATTTTTCGATGGCCGAGCATAGGGCACTGGATGCGAATTCGTTGCGTTTTCACTGTGCATGCGTTTAGAGACAAATTGCTCTGTGCCAGCAGGTGTCGGTGAGCCTGGTTTCTCACTCTCAAGCTTGATATCGGTGCGCAGCTCGACTTGATTGCCGCTGGCGTCATTGCCCGTGGCTCGATTGCCTGACTGGTGGCTGCCTGTTGGAGTTACAAGTGTTGGATTATTGCGCAACTGGTTTAAGTTGGATTGATCCGCCCCTCGCAGAGGCTTTTTGTAAAGCTCTAACTCTGGCGAATATTCTTCCGGTGTGGGCGCATGGTCGTTTTTGCCGGTTTCGATAATGCGTTTGCGATGGGCGCGCATCAGGGCTTTGTGACGCAATGCTGCTTCTTCAGCATTTAGCTTTGCTCTTTCGCTCGTGCTTGCGGCTGTGTTTGGCCCATTCTCTTGCTGTTGGTTGGCTGGAGTCGGAACTTTGACTGGTTCTGTGTTGGCCTGCTGTGAGTTTGCTGGTTGTGAATTTGCTTTCAGTGAAGAATCACAGCTGCTCAAGTCGTATGCGCAGTTCAAAATTAGCAAGCAGATTGGCAATATTAGACGAGGTGACAATGTACTGAAGCTCCAAAATCTACTTGTTGGTCCCGTTGCAAATCCTGATATTGATTCAGCTGCTAAATCAGGTACTAATTGGTTTGTTACTTTGCTTGTTATTTCACAAACTACCACTCTTGCCCCATTTTTTCATCTTCGGCGCGCCATTGTCGATAAATATGAAAGTCCTTGCCGTCAATCTTGTGGCATTTCCGGCCATGGCCTATGATTTTCTACCATGAAAACCAATGCAGTAAGAATTCTCGACAATCTAGGCATTAGCTACGAACTGCGTGACTATCAAGTTGACCCAGATGACCTCACCGCCGAAACAGTAGCGGCCAAAATTGGCTTCCCCCTTGAGCAAGTGTTCAAAACCCTGGTTGTTCGAGGTGATAAGAACGGTGTATGCCTGGCTGTGGTGGCCGGAAATGCCCACCTAGACCTAAAGGCTTTGGCCAAATTAAGCGGTGATCGCAAGTCAGAGGTGGTCTCTCTCAAAGAAGTGCAGCCGCTGACAGGCTACATCCGCGGCGGAGTGACAGCTCTAGCCTGCAAGAAAGATTATCCTGTTTATGTTGACGAGAATATTTATCTCTTTGAGCAGGTATCGGTGTCAGCCGGTGTGCGCGGTACGCAGATAATCATCGCCCCAGAGGATTACTTAAAAGCCACCCATGCCACTGCTGGTGAAATAGCCAAAGACGCCGTGTGATGGGCCTATAGCTATTTAATGTATCTAGATTCTTGTGACTTTCTGGTTTTGCTGGCTAAAGCTGACGCCCATAAAAATCCACGAAACTTGGGTATGCTTTTATTATGTGAACCGTTTGAGGGCGTGATCGTGGCTGACAAACCAGATATTAAAGCAGAGACAAGGCAAGAGTCGAAACTTGCTGACCCAATTAATTTTGGTCGCTTAGAAGTTGAAGCGCAGATGCGCGAACTGGGTAAGCGAGCCATTCCGCTTGATACCAAGTTACCAGCTGCTTTTGCTGGTGGTGGCGCAGATCTTACTATCGTTGATAAGCAAATTGCTGGTCACATAGCCGACGCCAGAGCGAAGATGACTCCAGAACAGCTGGCCCGAGCTGAGAAAGCCGCCGATTTTCCGTATCGCGTTATTGAAGCAGCCGGCAACCGTGGATCAATTCCTGATGTCTCGGCTCATCGCCGCGGTCAAGAGGCTATTCCCGTTGAACGCCAAGCTGATGTTAACCGTTGGATTGCCGCTGCTGGAAAAATTGGTGAGAAGTCGGAAGTGACCGCCCGGCCTGGTGAAACCTATTCGTCAATCGCTCGAGACCTGATTGCCGAGCGCGAGGGTCGCAGGCCTTCTAAGACTGAAGTGCATGTCATGGCCACTGCTATTGCAGAATACAACGGTAAAACTGGCGATCAAGCTAATTCACTCAAAGTTGACGAAGTGGTGAAACTGCCTCCGATGCGCAAGGCTGTATAGGCTGAGCCTCAAAAATGGCAGTTAACTGCGTTAGTCTCCTTGCTTTGCGTGCCTTTGCTTTTGTCGCCGCTATTTCTGTTACTAGCATTTTTGTTACTAGTATGCCAGGCGCTAGTGCCGAGGAGCGCAAACCGCTTCCTCGATGCGCAAAGAAACGGGTTAGTGACAGAGAAGTTTCCGCCATGTCCAACTTGAGTGATGCAGAGTACAGTCAAAAATTGGCAATACTGGCCAATGCCAAGCAATTTTGCGACAGTGCAGTAGGCGAGTCTGCCACCGCAAGTCTTGAATATCAGGCCTTTCTTCAGTGCGCGCCCCGAGTCGTTCAGCATAAGAAAGAGGTTTTGGACTCTATGGGCAAGAGCACAGCAGCGGGCAAAATTTATCTTGTCACTTTGTTGTATGCAATTGACAATAAGAGTGCTTTGGAAGAGCTGAAGAATTTGCAATCGTCAAAAGAAACTGTCGTATACAAGAGTGGATGCGAAGTATTCCATGCCAGTCTGGGCGCAATTGCAGCAGATCTATTGAAGAGCGGCAGATACCTCGGCTGGACCCTCGGTTCTAAATAGATTAGCAAAACTAAGGTCAGCCCCTGTGCTAAGAGTAATTTGCATAACTATTACTCTCGCGTTTCTAAGGTCACCTGAGGCTATTTGGGGCGCAGCAAGCCTGCTCTCGCGCTTGAGTATGTCAATCTCTAGGATTTGGCTTTCTGTCTAAAACAGCAAGGAAAGCAGAAAGAAGCTGTGACGTACGAAGCACAGGCGAATCAATTTGGCTCTCTTGAGGATGATTGAACGCGCTGCTGCTGCTGAGATTGCCCGTAAGCATGCGAAGAAGCATTAGCTAATGGCTGGGCGATTACTAGTTTAGTCTGTTGTGCGGTTACTAGTTTAATATGTTGTGCAATTACTAGTTTATTCTGCGAGAGCGTTACTGGTGCTCGCTTCCGCTGAGTTCGAAAATTGGTAATCCAGCTTTGAAGCAGCGCAAAAGTAGACCAGCGTCTGGACAATCGTCAGCGTCATCGCTGAAGACATGTTCGCTTAAATGATCACGCCAGATGCAATCGTCGCTGTGAAAATAGGGTGCTTTTGTTTCGCCGGCAACATAACAATCGTGGTCAAGCGAGAGTAATGCTGCGGCTTTCAAGTCACCGGCGACTCGCAGCACACCGTCATTGTATTCACCAATCACTTGTTCACTTGCAAGTAGATCACCAAGCACAATTACTGTCGATCCGGCTTTGTGTAGCGAGTTTACAGTCAGAGAGCCTTTGACGAAAAGCATGGGGCCATGCTCAAGAGTTTTGTTTAGTATGTCGCCTGCCACTTCTAAGTCTCCCAGGCAGACGATGGCGGCGACTTTGCTTTGCCCCGCCCATGGTGCAAAATTTTCAAGTATTAGGTCTCCATCAAGCTTTGTTCCACCTGGCAATACAAGGGCATTTTCTTGTCCATGAGTTTCTAGCTCGTGGTTAACAAATTCAGAAAAGCAGTCAACTGGATTGTTTGATTTGCTTGCTTGTAACGCTGCGGTAATCGCTGATAGAAGTTCTTCTTTTAGCTTTGTGAGCGGGCCTATGGTGCCTAAGTTAGTTGGATCTGCTGGCCTTTCGACTAAGGGCGGTAATGTCAGTTTCGTTTCTGACTCTGGGTGGTTTCGCTCTTTCCAAATTGATTTGCCAGCCTTGGCAAAGTTGATGATCTCGTCTATGTTGACAGCGGACCAGCCTCCGGCAATAACTTCTGGAACAAAATACTTCTTGAGTTGATGGTCTGAGCAATCAACTATGCTGAAACTTTTGGCTTTGACACCACCAGCGATGTATTCTTCTGTCGGCAGTTTGTCGCGCAATCTAGGTATGAAGCCAGCACCATTGAATGCCCCTGAGACTCTTAAATATCCTTCGTTGTTATCGCCAACGTAGTATCCGGTCAGATTAATATCGCCGCGTACCACAAGAAACATGCCCCCCTTGACGATATTGTTGCAAGTGAGGGTTCCGTCTATGAATAGCATGGGCTGCCAATCGTCGTGATAGCGGCTAAAGAAATCGCCGTCTATTTTTAGGTCGCCAAAGCAGGCAAGAATTGGCGCATCTTCTTTGATTTGCCCTAGGTCGAGGGTGCTAGTTAAGCGCTGATTACCTTCCCAAGCTAGGGCAAATTTGCACTTGTTGAATTCAAGGGCCACGTCTACAATTTGCGCCACATCGGATAACCCCGGCTTGTTCTTGCAGCATTTCAGTATGCGATCTTTTGCTTTCTTCACGTCAAGCTTCTGGGCGCCTAAGTCGTGCATGGTTTCCTTCTTTTTCAGTGGTAAGCGGATGGTAGACGGCTGTGACTGGTCTGGTTGTCACTTTGGGTCTACGTAGTTCATGGGAAAATTAGAAGGTAATATGAGCTATTTTGTTGGTTGGCAAGGGTACTTGTTCGCTGGGTGATTACTACTTTCTTGTGTCGTGCCCCCTGGCCTACAGGCTAGTCGTCTCGAAGAGTGATTGATCTATGACTCTACCGTCTTTCAGGGTAACGGTAAATTGACCGCTTCTAAAATGGCCATTTACCATAACAAACAAATCCTTTTGTCCGTTGGGTCGTACTGATTCTCCGAACCTACAGTCTTTGCCAAAGACGAGCATTTCCTTAACTTCTGCCTCTGTTTTGCCGAGCAAAGTTTTCTGGTAGACGAACCCCTTTGCGATGCACCAACGGTCTCCACACCAATCTCCACCTATGTTTTCAACCCATGATTTTTTCGAATACTCTTTTGTTTCGTTGTACCACTGCTTGAAGTGAGGAGGGATGCAGCAGAGCCCACAAATCACCACAAGCATTGAGAGCGCTTGAGTTTTGGAAAGTATTGGGTCGCTCGGGTCTTTCAATTTCTTGCTCATTTCATACCCTTAGTGTTTCACGCTCGACTCATCATTTGTCGTTCTTCTAGAAGTACACCATGCTGCTGTGTGAATGGTTCAGTTGCAAATGTGGATTTGGAATTTTGGTCTGCGCGGAGTTGAACGATATCTAGGCTGCAATCCTGCTACCTGCAAATACAGCGAATCCTAACTGTACATGGTAGCGCAATAGCGGCATATCGCCGCAGCTACTTCGCCTCTGGCTTCCCTTTCATTGTCTTCTTAACCAGCTCAGCTAGGAAGATACACAGGGGCTCAATATCTTGCCTGACACTAGCGCTCTCAAGGGCTTCTAGGTAGTCACTGCGGCGTTCTACTGGAATCACAGTCCATGGATAGCCGCCAGAAGCTAGCATTAGATTCATCAAGAACCTACCGATTCTGCCGTTACCGTCCATGTAGGGATGAATGTAGACAAAGACGAAGTGCCCAAGCACGGCTCGCACGCCGGGGTCTTCCTCTCCTCTCAAAAGGTCAAATAGAGTTGGCATCATTTCACGCATGGCTTGAGGGTTTGGTGGCACGTGCATTGATTGTCCGATGAAGACTTGATCGCGGCGGTAGCCCGCTAAGTCGGCTGGTTTTAGCAGTCCGGCAGTGACGCTGCTTGAGAAGAGCTCTCTGTACCAGCTGCCATGATCATCGTCGGCAACTTTGCCAGCATTTTGGCCTTTGAGCGCTTTTTGCACGCTGATTCGCACTGATTGGTAGGACTGCCAATAACCACTCATGGCCAGTGAATTGCGCAGTTCGCGATCTTTCTCATTGGCATCAGGATTCCATTTGCCTAGCCTAATTTTGTCGATCAATTCTCGACTGACTTTGTAGCCTTCTATTGATAGAGAGTGATAGGCATCGGTGACGTAGAGCTCTTGTATGCGGTTTAAGTATTCAGCAATATCTGTCTGGCGACTAGCTGCAGCCGGAAAAAGCTCGAGTATCGGCTGGCGCATTTCCTGCCACATTAGGCGAATGCGATTGGCGTACGGTGACCTCTCTGACTTTTGAAAGACTATGGAAGTGGCGGTGGTAAAGGGATCTTCTTCTCGGCAGTCGAAAGCAGCTAGTGTCATGGTTTTTAAAATGTCGTTGGCAATGCGCTCTCGGCCAACATTGCGAAATGCACCGGCCAGTCTTCCGGCAATTAACGAGTGGCCGCCTTCAAGTAGGCGCGGTAGCAAGTCTGATGAATCAGAGATAGCGGTTAGCGCCGCTCTAGCGTCTATTGAATGATTGCGAAAATAGCTTGGCGAGCAAGCAATTAGAGCGTCTGGCAAAGAGAATAGGGATAGGCCCTCGGTCGTTACTAGATCTTGCGATGCTGGTAGCGATGATTTTAGGTCCAAAATCGAAGTGTTGTGTGGCAGATTGGTTAGGTTGTTACTGCCCTTGCTACAGCGCACAAGGAGCTGCTCTGGCACTGTTCTGTTGCCCACGTGTAGTGAGAGGGATTGTTCGGGGGAAAGGCACCAATCGCTGCCGAAGCGGGCCTGAAGGTAGTCGGCGCAAAAGCCCCAATAAGACGTGTACCAGGCAGCGCTAGCACCCTTAGTTTGGTCTGGGCTAGTGGAAATTGGGCTAGTAGGAATGTACCAGCCTTTTATCACTTCTTGCAGAAAACCGTTTTTGAGCAATCGCTCGCGGTGAACCCTTGAGAGGTCGCTGCCTTGAATTGCGAACTTCCTGTTGTCTTGAAGTTCATGGAGCACTTCAAGAGAGTGCGCTAGTTTTTCGGTTATTGAAGGCATTTGCTTTGCCGTGCGATTACTAGTTTAATGTGTTGTGCAATTACTAGTTTATCATGCTGTGTGATTGCTAGTTTAAGATGTTGTGGAACTGCTGTTTTCGCAGCGAGTTTTGCTAGACCGATATAGTATGGTTATTCTGTTCGCAAGGGGGGGGTTGATCATGCTTCGTACTTCGCGATTACCAGCAATAGCGATCATGGTTGCCCTGTTTGTTGGCGGGCTATTGGTGTCTCCACTAAATCTATACATCTTCCTTGTTTTTGATAGCATCGAACGGTTCGGTGAACCGTTTGGCTTTATCGATCGCAATGGTAGAGTCGTGAATGATCTGCGCAGTTTCAATCAAACCAGCTATGACCACAGTTACTTTTCTGGATTTTCTGACGGCTTATGCATGGCTGCCATTACTTGTGAAGATGAAATCATCGGCTTCAGGCGAGATAAGTATGCTTATCTACGAGCCGACGGATCATTTCTTGCTAACAACGCAACTTTCTATGGTGCAGGTGATTTCGCTGAGGGCCTAGCCGCTGTTGATGTGAAGAAGAGAAGTTTTTCTCCTATCGAACGAGATATGCGGCACCATTTTGATGGTGACTGGAGTTTTATAGATAGAACAGGAGTTCGCAAGTTTGGTTCCTACGGATTGGTTCGGGACTTCTCGCAGGGTCTGGCGGCAGTGCGGCCGAAAGATAGCCTGTATTGGCAGTTTGTTGATAGAAATGGAACCACGAAAATTAAGGGACCATATAGGTCAGTCTCATCTTTCGCGCAGAACCGAGCTGCTGTGTGCATCAACGATAAATGGGGCTTGATTGATAGTTCTGGAAAAGTGATTCTTGCACCTGTTCACGACAAAGAAATTAGACCCTTTCATGAAGGTTTGGCGGCTGTTGTGGTTCCTAAAGACAACCGCATTGATTATTTGAATACAGATGGGAAAATTCAATTTAGCCTTGCTAGACCTTTTCCTGAGCCCATAAATTTCAGAAGCTGGGAGCGCGGTGAGAGTAAATTTGTGGAAAATAGCGCAGATGCGAATCACTTTGGTCTTCCAGTTGATTTGAACTGTGACGTTTCTGAAGGTCTGGTTGTAATTGAGAAGAATGGAAAATTCGGTTACGCCGACGTTTCAGGCCGAACAATTGTTGCTCCGCGTTTTGACTATTGTTGGCCCTTCGTTGAGGGCCGTGCGCGTGTCTTTCAGCGGGTTGCCGTAAAAGGTCATTTCGGTTTTATTGATCGCACCGGCAAGGAAGTTGTTCCGTGCAAGTACGTTGAGGCTCACGATTTTTCGGAGGGCTTCGCTGTTGTAGCTGTTCATGACGGCGATCACAGCGAGTACATTGATTATTCTGGCCGCAATGTTTTTGGCAAAACTTTTCCCCAGGCGAAGTCGTTTCATGAAGGCCGTGCCTTTGTCGGGCGGCCGCAGCTGTGTCTTTAGGGCATTGTTGCTCGGGCAAACTCACTAATATTGTAATTTAGGCTTCACTAAGTTCCAATCAGTCGAAAAGGTTTCTACTGATTTTTGATGATTCGCATCTTCAGTGGTGGCTGTCACCGTTATGAATTTACCGTCTGGAGATATCTCAAAAGAGCCTCTCCCGCTGGGACTTAGAGAGAAAACTTCTTTTGTTTCTTTCAGTACATTCCAGTAGTTTCGTTCATAAGACAGCACGACTTTTGTTCGGCAGTCATTGCAAACCGTATCGAACTGCTTTTCTAGCTTGGCTGTGTACCCTGCCTGCGCTAGCGGTTGCGATTTGAGAAGTGAGTAATAGAGGTGGCTTTCGTCTTGTTCGCCAAGGAAGACGAAAAGCAGCCCAAGGCTTGAGAACCACAATGTCACCGAGGCTAAAAATTTCCATAGATTCTTGGCTCGCCAGGCTGGCAGTAGGACAAAGGCACTGGTCCAAAAGAGAGAGCTTAAAATTGATGTGTGTGCAACAGAAGAGAAAGAAGTGTTATAGAAATCAAAATTCCCAAAAGCAAAGCAGCAGACCTGAAGAGTCCAAATAGCTGCCATCAGGTAGATTACTGGCGAAGGTATTTTTGCGATGGTCTTCACTGCGGCCCTTGTGATCAACTGGCGATTCTATTCAAGATTCTAGCGCTCAATCGTCTATTAAATGGTGGTAATGGCCATTTTGACATTTGGCGCTCCAGCTTTTGCTAAACTAGAGCCCACTAGAAACGCTTTAGCCTTATGAGCGTCATTTCCGCTGAAGGAGTTCACTATGAATCGCTACGCAGTCATTTCCCTCGCAGCAGTCTTCTCGCTGGTGGCTACAGGTTTCTCGATGGCTCCCTGCCAAGCTCAATTCCTCAAGACCCTTCAAGACAGCCTGCTTGGTGGTCAGAACGGCCAGCAGCAAGGTACCACACTTGGCCAGCAGCCACCGGCTCTGGTTGGCACGGTCAATTTGCCTCCGGCTCAGTATCTGATGACCAATGTGCAAAGCGGTCAGGCATTTTATGTAACAGTGCAGAATGGTCAGATGTTCCTCGGTGGCCAGCAAGTCGCTCCGCAGAATTTTCAATCCAATCAAGCTCCGTTGCTTCAACAGCAACAGCAAACTCAGCAAGGCAGTGGCGGATTTGGTGGAATGGTGAAAAACGGCTTGGGCAACTTCTTGCAGAACCAAATTGCGCCGCAGCAAGGGCAGCAGCTAACGCCTAATCAGTAGTTAGCTCTCGGTCAGTCACTAATTCTCAACAATCATCAGCTGGGTCAATTTCAGCAGTGGCTCTTAAGAAGCCTGGTGCGCTTTCTCTTCTTTCTTCTTGCGTGATGCGGCGAGATTGAGAAATTCCACGAAGACAGAAAAGGCCATGGCTCCGTAAATGTAGCCTTTGGCAATGTGGTGACCCATGGCGTCTCCAACCAGTACGACACCAATGAGCAATAGAAAACTCAGTGCCAGCATTTTCACTGTGGGATGCTTGGAAATGAAATTGCTGACTGATGTTGAGAAGATCATCATGGTAATGACTGAGATAACGACAGCTGTGACCATAATCCACAACTCATCGACCATGCCTACAGCGGTGATGACCGAGTCTAGCGAGAACACTATATCTAGTATCATTATTTGAATCAGTGTGCCGATGAATGTAGAATTTTTCTTTGTTGAAAGTTCGTCACCTTCACCTTCTATGCGCTCGTGAATCTCTCTGGTTGCTTTGGCGACGAGAAATAATCCACCACCAAGTAGCAAAAGATCGCGACCTGAAAATGGATGGTGAAACAGTTCAAAGAGTGGAGCCTTCAGGCTCATCACCCACGAAAGTGAGAACAAAAGCATGATTCGTGTCAGCATCGCTAGGGCTAAGCCGAGCAATCTGGCGTTGCGTCGTTGATGCTCAGGCAGTCTTGATGCCAGAATCGAAATGAAGATGATGTTGTCGATGCCGAGCACTATTTCCATTGCAGTGAGCGACGCTAGGGCGGCTGCAATCTCGGTGTCGATTAGTAAGAAGTCCATATTAATTCCAAATGCGTGGTCCATGCCTTTCGCCGCAAGCTTGCGCGAAAATTTCAATAGCTTCGACAGCTTAGCACTCAGGCCGCATCGAATTCTCTTGCGATTGCGCGCGTTGTGAAAGATTTCGATATCGCAGTGGTTTTGTGCGTTTAATAAAATCCCGCGTCTTTGAGCATGTCGTCGGTGGCCTCTGCTGTAGGAGGTAATATTATTGCTTCTGCTTTTTTCGCCTTAGGATAATTGTTAGCCGTAAAAATTGAAGTATCAACTTTTACTTGAGCAATAGCTTTTGTCTTTAAGCGAAACGCCCTTTCTTTGTCTTCTAGGTGCAGCAGGCTGACTGGCACTTGCTGGCAACCACGTGGGAGATCGTAGAATTTTGTTAGAATTGCGACGGCATTATTTGAGACATTTTTACATTGAACTGCAGTGTAACTGACATCCGTTGAGTAGCTCTTTTGTTGAATTTTTTCAAATTTATTGAAATTGAAAAGGTCGTCGATCCGCTTCTTGCTGCTTGAGAAATATATGGTGGCCGGTAGTGTCATAAATACGCCTGGCTTTTTTTTATATTCAGTGATGTTGCCAAAGTTGCATCCGAATCGCTGTACTGGGAAACCTTCCCAGTTGGTGCCACAAGCATAGCGTAATTTTTTTCTGTCACTAATTAGTTGCACTTCCCATTTTGGTGCTTTACTAAATAGATAGAAGTCTCGATCTAGTGAGTCAATTCTTAGTGCATCGTTGGAAGCATAGACAGTGCATGGTCCCCAGGCAGAAGAGAGTTGCGATAGTTTCCAGGCTAGTACCTGTGGATTCGCGTCGGCTCTTTCTGCAAAGAGGAGCGCCAAGAAAACGCTACTGAAAAGCAGCAGCGATAGCCTCTTGCAGTTCAAGGTTGTGAGGCATGACGTTAGACTCAAATTGGATTCTCAAATTATCTTGGCGAATTATGTTCCCAGATCTGTTGTACTTGCGCTTGTGCCGGTGCCGTCTTGATACATTTCAATGCCAGGAAGGGACTTCGCTACCGCTTTGAGTTCTACAGGTGTTGAGCTAACATCTGTATGCTTGGTTGGGTTGGCAGAGATTGCTTTGTCGCCATGGCCAGCGTCGGCAGCGTGACTGCTAGCCTGATTGCCGGCGTGACTGATGTTCTGATTGCCAGCATGGCTTATATCGTGGCCGCTTGCGTGCCCTCCTGTGTGCCCTCCCGTATGACTGATACCGTGGGCGGTGCTAGGGTGAGCGCCTGCGTGATTGCCGGTGTGATTACTTGATAAATGATTGCTGTGGCCATTGGCTAAATGATTTCCAGCTGCGTGATTTCCGGCGACATGACCGCCAGCGTGTCCAGCCGCTGCATGCGAGGCTCCGTGTTCAGCGCCATTCATATGTAGCTGCTGACCAGGGTGAATCAAATTAGGATTGCTGCCAACCACATCAGTGTTATTGCTGTAGAGGTCTTTCCAGTGTTCGCCGCCGCCCAGGTTGTCTTTAGAGATATCCCAGAGGTTGTCACCAGCTTTGACTGTGTAGTCTTGAGCTAGATGCTGGCCGTCTAGGCCTCCGGCTCCTGGTAATTGCAGTTCAGTGCCAGGCATGATTAGGCGCGGGTTGTTGCCGATTATGCCTTCGTTGAGTTTGTAGATTTCGCCCCAGCGGGTGCTGTCGCCCATGTGTTTACCGGCGAGGTCCCACAAGTTGTCGCCTTCTTTTACTGTATAAGAAGTATTTTCTGGAGCGTCTGATGCGGCTTGTCCGTCGCCTTGTCCATCTACCCCTTGTCCGCCAGCGCCGTTTTGTGCCGCGTTGGCATCACCGGAAGGGCCACCTGCGGGATTACCGTTAGCATCTAGCCCTGCGCCTGTCTGTCCATTGGCTCCACTTACGCCGCGCTCAAGGCCAGCTCCCTGCTGAGCGCCTTGCATTTGATAATTTTGATTTGCTGGTAATTGATTCTGTAAGGCCTGCGGATCAACAGCCTGTCCGGTATTGGGGCCGAGGGTTGAGCCGAATCCACCGCCAGGGTCCATGGCTAAAAGGTTGTTCTCACCAGCTGGAGCGAAATTGAGAGCCGTTTCTTGCCCGGCTTGCTCAAAGAGTGGTTTGCCAAAAGGAGCGCCGCCGTTAACGTTGAGGTCGGGAGCGTTGGCAAAGCCGTGGTCTAACGATAGCCCTGGGCCGTCTAGCGGCTCAGAAGAGTTGAATGATAGTAGATTCTTATTGTTGAGCGGCTCAAGGCTCGTAGCGTCGCCTAGGGTGGTTAAGCCGGGGGCGTCGTCTGGGAGCAAATTGAGGTCTATGCCCAAATGCTCGGTGAGGCCGCCGATGCCGTCCATGATTTGGCCGGTGATGGGGTCGAGCATCGAGAGCATGTCGTTGCCGCCAAAGAATGAGCCGAGAAATTCGAAGAATGAAGAAGCCAGTCCGAGGTGTCCAGGCATCTTCATAATCATGTTGATGAGCGGCGACATTTGCTCAGCGCCAGGAATGGGCATACCGGCTGGAGTCAGGGCGGCGGCTTCCATTCCTGATGGAGTGGGCATCGATGGTAAGAACGATTCGGCGCCCTGGGGCTTAAAGAAGTTCGTGGCGGCAGAAATGTCTTTCGGGCTGCTCAGTTGGGTCTGCACATCAGCCCTGACGGCAGTGAACGACTCCGTGGGATGCGGAGCCTCAGGGATACCGTCTAACGGTAGGGCTTTTTCTGCTTGCATTTATTAGTAAGTCGGCGGAGGAATTTGCCATTATTGAGGCAACAGCGAGCGCTTGTCAAGCGAAAGTGTTGGCTGCCTTACAAAATCAATGAAACTAGCTTTCTATCTCTGTTTCGCGTGGGGAATATACGACATATTGGCTCTTGCCAAGATATGCCTTTTGATCAGATACTATATCTCGTTAAGTACAACAAAGAAGTTCTCTTGGCGGAGGACTAGTTGATCGAAAACAAAGTGGAGGTTTGCAGTCGATCTAAGTGGCAATGGCGACAATTGTTTTGACCAACAGTTGTTTTGACCAACAAATGGCAAAGGCGGGTATTGAATGCGAGGCAGAAGACTGTCTATCACTGTTGGGTCCTCTTATAGAGATCACTCAGCAGGTACTGGAAAAAGAAGCGATCTACTTTCGAGCTATTCGGAAAGAGTGCTAACAGATGGCTACCGTGCTTACCTGCGAGGGGATAAGCTCAATGGCCGCGCCGAGCACTTTATGGAGCAAACGAAGTGCAAGAATGAAGGTCAAACTAGACACAGTAGACCAACGGAGGTTTCACGCCTCCGCCATATGGAAGGACGTTTTGAGTGGGTTTTAACCCTGCGAGAAAAGGTCACTCTATTTCTGTTGAACGCATGTCGAATCCAACATCACAACCGACTACAGAGGAGGCCAGTGCGCAGATCGAAACGTTTAAGTTGATCTGGCTCAAGAGTCTAACTAATCCTGATTGATAGACTTAAAAGGCTAGATTGAAGGCGCGCCACATACTCGATTGAGAGTAATTTGTGGTACTGGGAAAAAATACTGAATTCGCTGCATTTGGATAAATTCCAGGGCCCGACGAACCAATCGCGCCCTGGAATTTTCCTATATTGAAAGTGGCTAAAGGCGCACCAACTGCGGGATAGCCATAGGGGCTATAGGCAGAGCCATAGGGATAACCGTAGCCAGCATTACCGTATCCGGAATTACCATAGCCATAGTAGGGGTTGCCACCACCGGCGAAGCTGTTGAAAGTGTTCCAGGGTGTATAGCCACCACCGAAGCCACCACCATAATAGCCATTGTTGTAACCGTTGTTAAATCCGTTGTAATAGTTCGGGCCGCCAAGGCTTATGCCACCACGTCCGCCACCAAAGTTGATGGAAATACCTGGTCGGTAGTATGGGTTGCCATAGGAGTTTCCGAAGCCGGGATAACCATATCCATATGCAGGATTTCCGTACTGGGGATAGCCATAGCCAGGATATCCGTAGCCATATCCAGGATTGCCCAAGGCCCGATAGTTCAAGTTGGGGTTGACGTAGCCAGGCATGTTGTACCCAGGCACGCCGTATCCATATGGAGTAGGACCAGCAAAGCCATAGAACGGCAGCGGCTGAAAAGTATTCTCAATCTGGTTGACGAATGGTTTTACTCCACTGCCCGCCCAGGGATCATCGGCTGAATCTTTGATTGGTACTATGTTCCCGTGAGGGTCCACCGACACGCCCACCCGGCTCAAATCAATTGGAATAGTTGGTTTTGGCTTTGGCTTGGTTTTGGGATCTGTCACTTCCTCCATGAACATATCGCCGTTTTCGCCAAGAAATGCTTCGCCTTCATCTTTGGCAGCAGGCTGAGCGGCGAGGGTTGGGGCTGCGCTCAAGACGATAAAAACACTCACGACCCCAGTAGTACAGAGCAACGACAGTGCCAAAAACTTGGAGACCGGCCTATTTTTCGCTGTCATTGCCATTGTTATCCATCGGTTGATCGTTCACCAGCGGCGTGATTGATCCGCCGTTGCCATTATTGCTAGCGGGAATGACACTACCTGCTTGGGCACCATTGTTGATACCATTAGAGAACATGCTGCCTGAACTGCTACCAGGGCTAGTGGCAGAGCTACTTGCTGACTGAGTTCCGCTGCCAGCTACTACGCTAGCGCCATTATTAGCTGACGTGCTAGAGCCACTGCCGGTTGCAATGTCTTGGGTGGCACTTTCTCCGAAGACATTTCGTACTTTGTTTACTAGTGCCAATATCGGTTGATAGATTTGATCAGGAAGTTTGCTTGAGACTGATTGCGAGATTCCCATCTTCTCGCCGGTCACTTCGGCGACTGGCTCTTGGGCCTCGTTTTTGCGTAGCTTAGAGGCAATGACATTGACCCAAAATTGAGCGTGAACTTTGAGCCCGGTAATGCGGTCAATTCTAATTTCGCCTTCGGTTTTCTCGCTCAAATCAAACGAGATAGTCTTGTCAAAGCCTACTTCTGAAACCCCCTTTTGATCTATTGGTTTAACTACCTTTTGGTTCAGAACAATCTCGATGTGATGGCCATCATCGGTCTTTGCAATAGATATTTTCTCAGCCCCGACGTCTTTGAAGGCTTTTGCTACTTCGGTGCCAAAGCTGCTTGGTTCGATTAAGCGATAGAGTGATGAAAGTTGGCTTACGTCTTTATCTAAGTCTAGGTCAGTACTGCCTGCTGGTAGTGCCGCTTTGGCTTGGTCAAAGAAGTCTGATGCTGAGCTGAAGTTCTTCATCTGCAGGGAGCATTCACCCATGCGCCGCAGCGTTTTTTCAATCGTGGCCTGTTGCTCTTGTTTCTCTGCTCCGGCCAAACCTTCGCTGCTTTTCTCCAATTCGAGACGCAGTTTGTCCCACTGACTCTGGGCCCGTTTATAGTCACTTTGTTCAAAAGATCTTTGAGCCGAGGTGTCGTAGCGTTCGAGCTTGGGGCTTAATGCCAAGGCATCGCTTACGCTGAAAGAAAGTGCTAGCAATGCGGTGATTGGCAAAAGGCTTTTGATTTTCATGGAGCTTGGCATCCTCGCTTTGAGCAGAATTTGAAGTGACCTGAGATTTGAGCTGATAAGAGATTTGAGCTGACGATTTGGTGAATAGTAACTACACTAGAGAAACTGTGGGCTTATCAATTTAGGTTCCCTCTGCTGTGTAAGAATGCCCATATTCCGCAGACAATTTTAGGAACCAATTTTGACTTCTAATGGTGACACAAATAGTGATGAAATTAGGGACAAGCCCGAAAATTTGGCTCCGGCTAGTTCCCTTGAAATCTGGTCATGGGCCATGTTTGACTTCGCTAACTCTAGCTATACCACAGTGGTCACCACGGCAATCTTCAATGCCTACTTCGTCAAGACCGTTGCTAGCGGTGTTGAGCTTTCTACCGCCACTCTTTATCTGACATGTTCGCTTGGGCTAGCTAATCTCTTGGTGGTTTTGACGGCCCCAGTGGTGGGTGCTATCGCTGATGCTTTTGCCATAAAAAAACGCTTTCTTTTTGTCTCTAGCCTGGCTTGCGTCATTTGCACGGCCAGCTTGTCGTTGGTTCATCAAGGTGATGTGGCGTTGGCCATGACTCTTTTGGTGCTTTCCAATTTTGCTTTTGGCACCTCTGAAGATCTAATCGCGGCATTTCTTCCAGAGATCGCTACTCCTGAGCGAATGGGGCGCATTTCGGCATTCGGCTGGACTCTCGGATATATCGGCGGTATAGCCGTTTTAGGCGCTTGTTTAGCTTATGTTTCTTGGGCCCAGAAAGCGGGACAGACCCCGGCTCAGTTTGTACCAGTAACAATGCTATTCGTCGCCGTTATGTTCGCGAGTGCTGCCGCGCCAACATTTATTTGGCTGAAAGAGCGGGCCAAGCGCGCTGTCGTGAAGAACAAGTTGAGCGAAATTGCTAGCGGTGCATTTAAGCAGGTGATCGACACGATTGCCGATGCCAAAAAACATCGCGACCTTTTCACTTTTTTGCTTTCGCTGCTGTGTTATAGCTGTGGCAGCACCACGGTTGTTGCCTTGGCGGCTGTTTACGCCGAGCAGGTTATGGGTTTCAAAACCAACGAATCAATAATCTTGATTATGGTGGTAAACGTGACAGCGGCAGTAGGCGCTTTTGTCTTTGGCTTTGTGCAAGACAAAGTTGGTTCAGTGCGCACCATTGCCGTTACCCTAGCGCTCTGGTCTTTGGCCATCTACATTGCCTTTGCTACCACAAACAAAGAGGGTTTTTGGTTGGCTGCCAATATTATGGGAATCGCCATGGGTGCCAGTGCATCCGCTGGTCGAGCCTTGGTTGGCAGGCTTTCTCCCACTGGTCGCTCGGCAGAATTCTTTGGTTTGTGGGGTTTGTCAGTGAAACTTTCAGCCATAATTGGGCCGATGACTTATGGCCTAGTAACTTACCTCAGTGGATCTAACTATCGACTGGCATTGCTTTCCACCTTAATGTTTTTCATTTTGGGACTAATCATTGTTTTCTTCGTTGATGAAAAGCGCGGCCGTGAGCAGGCACTTTTAGGTTAGTCGCCAGTCAGTTAATTGCAGGCACAGTTTTCGCAGTCTTGAGGAGTTTTGTTTTGAGCTTTATCACCGCAAAAGATGGCACAAAGATTTTTTATAAAGATTGGGGCAATGGAAGCAAAGGAAGCAAAGGAGTTCATGGACAACCCGTGGTATTTAGCCACGGATGGCCGCTCACAGCTGACGCTTGGGACGAGCAAATGTTTTTCTTGGCATCAAGCGGATTCCGAGTAATTGCCCATGATCGTCGTGGTCATGGTCGCTCTGACCAGCCTTGGCAAGGCAACGACATGGATACATATGCTGATGATTTGGCCGCTTTGACTGAAGCTCTTGATTTAAGCAATGCTGTGCATGTGGGTCATTCTACCGGTGGTGGTGAGGTTGTCCGCTACATTGGCCGCCATGGCACCAGGCGGGTGGCCAAGGCTGTCTTGGTTGGCGCCGTTACGCCAATTATGCTCAAAAGCGCTAGCAACCCAGATGGCACGCCCATGAAAGCTTTTGACGATATTCGCGAGGGCGTGGCTAACAATCGTTCGCAGTTCTACAAAGATTTGAGCGGACCATTTTATGGAGCTAACCGGGCTGATTCTAAGGTGACCGTTGGTCAGCGCGAACAGTTTTGGCTGCAAGGAATGTCTGTGGGCCTGAAGGCTGCATATGATTGTGTCAAGGCGTTTTCGGAGAGTGACTTCACTGAAGACTTGAAGAAAATCGATGTGCCGACACTATTTATACATGGCGACGATGATCAAATTGTGCCAATCAAGGCGTCGGCCATGATTGCGTCCAAGCTTGTGAAAGATTCAGCTTTGAGTATATACAAAGGTGCGCCCCATGGTTTGACTGCTACACATCGTGAGCAGTTTCATAAAGAGCTTTTGGCGTTCATAAAAGGTTAAAAACTTGCGCCAATTTAGTTCAATAAATTGTCAATTCGGAGCTTAGGTTGAAGTTTGACCGATATCGGTCAAACTTCAACGATATCGGTAGAGACTTGACCGATATCGGTCAAACTTCAACGATATCGGTAGAGACTTGACCGATATCGGTCAAATTGCAAAAGCAGCGAAATTCCATTCGAAATTTCGCTGCTTCTTAATTTTCCGGTTTAATTTGCAGTTGAGCTTTACGCTTGAACTCAAGCTATACGCGTAAAATTAAACGTGCTTTTGCAGGTGAGCTTCAACAAACCACAGTTTCTTGTCGACTTCACGTGAAATAGCGATGAGCAAATCGTTGCTGTCTTGCTCTTCCCATTCATTGGTTTTAGCAATGGCCTGGCGCAGGTGTTTGCCGTAGGCAGCTAGGCGATCGGCAATTGCCATGAGGTGGCCTTCTTCGCTCAATTTCTCGGTGTTTGGGTATTCAGGCAAAATTGAATTTTTAGCGCTGTCTTTGACTGTGCCGTGAGCTACTCCGCCTAGAGCAGTGATACGCTCAGCAATTTCGTCGATGTGTGGGTAGATTACCTCAGCGATATCGTCAAACAATAAGTGCACTTGGTAGAAATCTTTGCCTTTAACGTTCCAGTGAGCTTGTTTGGTCTGTGACCACATATCAAGTGATGCGGCCAGGGTTTCGTTCAACAGTTCGATAGTCTTGGCGCGCAGGCTCTCAGGAATATCAATTCTGGTTGTGTACATGTGAGTACGCTGTTCTTTGGTGGTTGTCATAATTTGCTCCAAATTGGCAATCTGTCTTCCGTTGCATTGAATTCTATGGCAAGGCAGAAATTTCCAGGCAGAGCAACATGAAAAATTAGCTATGTTTTCCCTTGGCAAGCGATGCTGAGGAGAATTTCGGGCAGTTGCAAATGTGAAATGATGAAACTCTTGGCTCAGTTTTCCGATTCCTTTGCGCTGATTTTTGGGCGTGCTGCACGGTAGATTATTTTGCATTTTGTGTTCTTTTTGCAGAACTATCTGGCGCCGGCAAATGCGACCGGGTACCGCTTAAACGCAGGGTTGGTAGGCCCTTTCGGAAAGCAAGCTCTTTCACACCTTCGTTTGTTAGGTGTGTGAATTCAGCTATTGCCAACGAGCTGCAAGATTTTGTATTTGTTATCGACAATCGTGCCCAATAGCTCAATAGTCTGCCGCGTTTCTTCAACCCAGGCGAGCTGCACCTTTGTGGTTTTGTCGGCAACTATAAATAGGGACGATTTGGAGAGTTCGCTTATGAGATCTTCCATCTCGACATTCTATAGCAGTAACAACAAAAAGGTTCTGTACCAGTATAGTATCGTTCAGTTGTTATGAGATTGGACCGCTAGAATGAGCCTAGTTCAGTCGGAGCTCTAGGATGAACAGTAGTATGAGACATGGTATGAGTATTCTGTATATGGTCAAGCAAATTAAGCAGAAGGGAAAGGTTACTAGTGGAGCCGTAGCGGCTCTCAAGATAGCAGCGCTGGCCAGCACTGCATTTGCCACCGCTGGTTGTGACTATATTGAAGGGCTGACAAAGCCCGCGGTTGAGGAAGCGCCAGAAGTTTCGCAGCCTCACTTGAAGTTGGTCAAAATTGCTGATGATTTTAAGGCCGTGCAGAAAGCCAGCATTTATGTGCCGATTTATTCAGCAATTTACTATGAAGACCGCAGGCGCACCATAGATTTGGCTGCTACTCTAAGCGTGCGTAATACCGATATGAAAAATTCGATTATTTTGCGCAGTGTCGACTACTATTCTACTGATGGCAAACTCGTGAAGAAGTATTTGACTAGCCCTGTAGAATTGGGGCCAATGTCGACTGCTGATTTTATTGTTGCTCGCACCGATATTAGTGGCGGTGCTGGTGCAAATTTTATTGTTGATTGGCTGGCAGGCAAGGCTGTCTCCTCACCAATTGCCGAAGCTGTAATGGTCAGTACAGGCTCCTCACAGAGCATTTCATTTGTTAGTCGTGGTGAGACCGTCGCAGAACCTTAGCAAGGCGCAGTCTGCAATCAGTGTCACTAATGAGCGTTGATGTCGGTTATAAAATTGACTTGGTGAAACTCTTGTCGTAGTTTGGCAATGTCTGCTAGTGTTATGTTGCGGCAATCTGCCAGGTAGATAGTTGTGCAGTTTCTATTTTTCTTGCACAGGTATCGAATGCCGTCAGCGTTCACTATAGTTTTGCTGAGGCGCAGGATTTTTAGACCTTTGATAGAAGAAAGCTCTTTCAGTCCATCGTTGGTTATATCTGTCGATTGAGCTTTTATTTCTTGCAGGGTCTGGCACTGAGACAGCGACTTAGCACCTTGGTCATTGAACTTGGTGTGCTCAAGATTTATTCTAATCAGATTCAATTTTGTCAGTTTGCCTAGGCTTTGATTGTTGAAGTCACAACGGCTGATCGTTAGATTGCGAATCCAGCTAGTGCTGGCTATGCGCTCGATAGTTGGGTCAGAAATTTTTGCGAACTGTGAGACAACCAAACGCATATCAGGAGTGGGAGAAGCCAATCGTTTTTCGAGCTTCTCCATTTGTATGTCTGGAAAGTACTTCTCATCAGGAAACTTTTCGGGTATCTGAGACGGTGCAGGTCTAGGTCTGGGTTCGGCGCCGATTGGCGTGGTCTTCGACTCTAGCGATGCTTGTCTTGTGTTGCTGACAAAGTAGATGTAAGCAATCAAAGCTATGCTCAGAGTACTAACGAGAGCGGCGCCTAGAGCGACGATGGTAAATATTGTTCGAGAGGCGTGGTCACCGTTTTCTTCTTGATCGTCCTCCTTGTCGCCTTCTTCTTCTTCAGCTTCTGCCCCAGCTTTTTCCCCATTTTCTACTGCGTCCTTGTAGTGCTCTTCCTGAAAGTCTTCATGACCCAGCTCATTCATCTTCTCAATGTGCAGCAAGAAATCGAGAACTTCGTCTACGTTTTGATACCGATCTTCTGGCGATTTGGCCAGCATTGTCGAAACCAATTTTTCTAGTGCCTGAGGGCAAGATCTGCCGTTCATTGCAGACTTAAGGTTAGGAATAGGTGAGCTTTGATGCATGAGCAAAGTGGTGAGTGCGTTGCTGCCGACAAATGGAGGCTTACCAGCAAGGGCTTGGAACAGTGCGCAGCCGCAGGAATAAATGTCACTGCTTTCGCCTACTGGATGGCCCATAGATTGCTCTGGGCTCATGTAAAGTGGGCTGCCGAAAATAGTGCCGAGCGCTGTTAGCTTCTGTGTTTCGGTTGGTGCCACCGTGAGCGTGGCGATGCCAAAATCTACGATTTTGACGGTTAGAGCGTTCGACTGAAGCGCATTGGGCCCACTGGTCTTCGACTGCACAGACTGCAGGGGCTGCAATGATTGCAGAGATTGGAAGGATTGTAAAAAGATATTGTCTGGCTTTAGATCGCGATGAATAATGCCTTTTTTGTGGGCTGCCGATAGTCCGCGGCATACTTGAATAAATACTGATACAGCTTCTGTTACCGATAGAAACTGGCAACTATCTAGCTTCTCTCTAAGTGATTGTCCGACTAGCCGTTCCATTGTGTAATAGGGCACTTCGCCGTTAACATAGCCGAAGTCGAAAACCTCAATGATATTGGCATTGTTAAGCTTGGCAATGGCTTGAGCTTCTCGTTGAAAGCGAAGCCGCTCTTCATGAGTCAAGTTCGCAGACTTAAAGGTTTTTAGCGCCACATCTTTGTCGAGCATCAAATGTCGCGCCAGATAAACAGTGCCCATTCCGCCAGCACCAAGCAGATGCACAATCTTGTATTTGCTATCGACAATTGTGCCCAATAGCTCAACTGCTTGTAGCGTTTCTTGAGCGCTGGCACGTTGCACTTCAATGGTTTTGTCGGCAACTGTAAACAACGACGATTTAGATAGTTTGCCGATGAGATCTTCCATCAAGTGTCAAACAGCCATAAAGCTAATTTGCGCCAGAGTTATTGCGCACGTTCTCTAACTGCTCTTTCTCTTGCTTAATTTTCGTTCTTTGATCGCCTAGGTTATTGATCACTTCTTTTTCGTACTGTAGCTGTTGCTGCTCAATGGCCTGCATATTTGCTTGTTTCTCTTGCCTTAGGGCGCGACGCTCTTGAGCTTTCAGTTTCTTTTTTAGAGCATCGGGGTCTTGGGCGCCGTCTGGGCCTGGTTGCCAGTTTGCTCCTAGCGGATTAGCTCCGGCTGGCACGGTTGTGCCAACACCCATTGCTGTTTCGATTTGATTTAAGCTCTGGTTGAGCAAATTTTCAATAGTTGTATGTTGCTGCTGGTTCAGTTCTCCGCCGTTTTGCAGGCGCTCGTTCTTTGCCCTGTTTTCAATATTGGCTACGTCCATATGCAGACGGTTGGCCTGTTGTTCATTGAGCTGACCATTCTTAACGGCAGCGTCGATTTTCTTGTGCTGGCGCTTGATGCGAGCATTAATGTTGTCTGCTTTTTTGCCGCCTTGACCAGACTGGCTCTGCCCCGATTTACCGCCTTGATCAGACTGGCCCGACCCAGACCAAGCTTGATTTGACCCCTGAGCTAATGCTGGCGCAACAATGCCCTGAATGCTGGAAATTACCAGAACATTCGCTGCGGCCAGCGCAGCAGTAGCCGTGAAAGAAGTCGTAGCAGTAAAAGAAGCTGTGGCAATAAAAGAAGATACAAGATTGCGACGATTGAACACAGGCATTCCCCCCGGATTTTCTGCACGAATACATCTGATAACGATCAAGATTCGTGCGGCACTATTTATATGCTTCGCCCTTTGTACCCGGGCAGCAAATAGATTTATCGGAGGAAGCCTTGAAATTGGGCTAATTATTTAGTCAGCGCCTTCTGCCAGGCTACGGTCGTTCGGGTTGAATGATTCTGCTGGAATGGCGAAACCGCGAGTGCTTTTTCTTTCTTCAGTGGTTTTAGTTTCTTTAGGGCTATCTTGCTTTTCCATTTGTTCAAATACTCCTGTTAGCGAGTGCTAGCAACAGACTCTATAGTGCATCACAAATGCTAAGGAGAGGTTAAGCTGGCCTCGTTTGTAACCGCTTGTCAATTAGAGTATCCACATCTGAGCGCAACATCGCTTAAGAAAAAAGGGAAGGCGAACCTTCCCTTTTGCTGATTTTCGTCAATTGTAAACGAGATTTTTGCTCTGTTTCTTAGCGTTTCTTAGCGATCGATTTGCGCTAAAAGTGGCTGCTCGTAACGTTCTCCGGCGGTCTTGGTGGCCAGTCCGCTGAGGGCAGCTAGATCTTCGTCTTCAAGATCTAAACGGAACGATACAGTATTTTCTTCTAAGTAACGCACGTGCTTGGTGCCAGGAATCGGCACAATGTCTATGCCTTGGTGAAGCAACCAGGCGATAGCAACTTGAGCAGGTGTGGCGCCGTAACGATCAGCGACTTCGTTGACTTCGTCAACAAGAAGCAAATTGCGCTTGAAGTTTTCGCCTTGATAGCGAGGGTCATGGCGGCGATAGTCGCCTTCAGGAAGATCATCGAAGCTCTTTATTTCGCCAGTGAGAATACCGCGGCCAATTGGGCAGTAGGCTACTAGGCCAATTTTAAGTTCGCGTAGAACCGGCATAATCACTGGTTCTAGATTGCGTTCCCAGATTGAATACTCTGATTGTAGAGCTGAAATAGGATGCACTTTGTGAGCTTTGCGAATAGTTTGTTCGCCAGCTTCAGATAGTCCGAGATAGCGAACTTTGCCTTCTTTGACTAGTTCAGCCATAGCACCAACTGTTTCTTCAATAGGAACATTTGGATCGACGCGATGTTGATAGTAGAGATCGATAACATCGATTCCTAGTCTTTTCATAGAAGCTTCGGCCACAGCCTTAACTGTCTTAGGGTGGCTATCTAAGCCAATTGAATTGCCAGCCTCGTCGTATTTGAAACCGAACTTGGTGGCAATTACTGCTTGATCGCGCTTACCTTTTATGGCACGACCAATTAATTCTTCGTTTTTATATGGGCCGTAGCGTTCGGCTGTGTCGAGGAAATTCACGCCTAGCTCTAAAGCTCTGTGAATTACTTTGATTGCTTCGCTTTCATCGGCTGTGCCGTAAGCAAAGCTCATGCCCATGCAGCCAAGACCGATGGCAGATGTAGTGAGACCCTGGTTACCCAGCTTGCGAGTGTTGATGATGCCCATGTTGACGTCCGTCTTCCATACTCAGTGACAATTGAAACCCTATCATGGCCGCCACCGCTTTACATGAAGGTAAATAGTAATAATGATTGATTTAAACTTCGCGTAAGCCGCATTAGGCCTCATGAAAAAGATTCATTCATCATTAATGAACTCGTAATCGGCCTGTGGCGCTGAATGTTGCAAGCTTTGTAAAAGAATTTTGTGGTCAGAAGCTCAATATAGAGATAATAGAAGCCTCAGAAATTCACTTTAATAATCTGTTTCAAGAAAATATATTTGGAAGCATTAGACCAAGAGGAAGAGGCGACCATGCCAGCAGCGTTACTTGTTATAGATGTACAACAAGGCTTCGACGACCTTTACTGGGGTAAACGCAACAACCTTCAGTGTGAGGCCAATATTGCTGTCCTGATTGCTGCTTTCCGTAGGGCGAGCAAGGCGGTTATACATGTGCAGCATATGTCGGTAGAGCCCCAGTCGCCTCTCCGGCCCGGTCAGCCTGGCAATGAATTTAAGCCAGAGGCCGCGCCGGCCGTTGGCGAGAAAGTCTTTGGCAAGACGGTTAATAGTGCTTTCATTGGGACAGCGCTGGAAAAGTATTTGCGCGAGCAGGGCATCGACGAGCTTGTTATTTGCGGCTTGACCACAGACCACTGTGTTTCTACCAGTACTCGCATGGCTGGAAATTTGGGTTTCAACACATATTTAGTGAGTGATGCCACAGCTACTTTTAATCGTAAAGGAATAGATGGGCGCGATTGGCCAGCTGAAGAAATTCATCAAAGTGCCCTTGCTAGTCTGAATGGAGAGTTTGCTCAAGTGATTTCGACTGAGGCTGCGTTGAATTTATTTTGAAGTGGAATTGAACCGGCAAAAAAATCTGGAAAAAGCCTGTCGTGAATTTGTTTTGAAGCGCTGCACTATAGGTGGTGCCAGGCCTAATTTCGAGCGTACTTCATCTCTTCTATCACCGAAGCCGATACTTGCTGGCCGGGGGCCGATAAATGGTAGGTATTCCGGAGAAAATTCCTCCCAGCCATGAGCTATTTCGAAGTACAAGAGCACCCACCAGATCTCGCCTTCTTGGATATCTACATCGAAGCAGAAGCCATGGCGCGGAAAGTGATATTTGTGACAAATTCCATCTTTTTCGATGTTTGGTGCTTCGGGAATTTCACTCAAGAAGTCTTAAACCAGGCGAGACTTGAGAGATGTCTAGACCTAGTCTTTTAGCTAGTTATGAGATTAGTTCTCGCTGTTCCTTCCAAACTATCGTTTACCTTACTTGACTGGGCTGGTCTCGGAGACAGCTTCTTCGTCTTTTGCTTCTGGCTCGCTGGAAAGTTTCTCTTTCAGTGACGGTTGCTGCGCTTTCATGTGTAGAACTGGCAAAAAGAGGATTCCCTTGCGCTTGACACCCAAGCCAATTGCTAGTGAGCCCCGTTTTTTTTCCATATTTTTGTCAGTCGAAACTTGAAATGCCGTTTGCTTTACCGGCTGTTCCACATGGTTGCTCACTTCTGTCTGAGTTGGTTCGGGTGTTTGAGTCTGAGACTTAGCCAAGTCTTCAGCAAAAACGTTTTGTGGCAGTAATAAGTAGATTAATGAGACAACTGTAACAAGGGTGGCCAGACGGCGGTGATTCACAGAGATGCGCTCCTGTTTGTTTAGTCGAAGGAAAGGCGTGTCAGCGGCAGTGGAAGGATTATACAGATTTGCCGCCACCTGAAGATAGAAATGTGTGCATAACTTCAAAATGCAATTGCAACTTACTTATAGTCAGGTACTTCAGCTACTCCTTCAAGAAATTCATCGAGCCCAATTGGCGATGGCTCTTTGCCAGACTCACTCTTGATGAATAGTACAGCTCTGCCGTTTGGAAGAATCCGCAAGTCAGGCTCCGCCGCAAGCGATAGTGGCCTCCTCTTGAGGGTTACGCTGAGCAGACCTTTATGCTTGCTTGTTTGCACTAGAAACGAGCCATCCTTAGCGTCGTGACCTTTGAAAATTAAGTCGACACAACGCCCATCCCGCAATAGTTCATGCTGATTATTTCGATAGGCTCGTGGCGGAGGCTCCGGTATAAGCAAGCCAATGGCCGTGGCTATTACAACAGGCGTCAATAGCCACAGTACAGTAATAACTAAGACTATTCCTAACGCCAAGCAGGCATTGGTCCAGTTGGAATTCTCTTTACTTAGGCTTGCTTTCGGCAAATTCATATTGGTATTAGTCTGCTGAGGTGATTGCGACGGAAGAAGTATTGAAGAAGTATTGAAGAAGTATTGACTGGGTATTGAAACTGTCGTGAAGCAGCCTTGAAACGCTGCACTGAATCTGCCATGAGAACGCGGCATTATAGGTGGTGGCATCCGGCAGGATCTAGTGATTCGCTCAAGACGCCGTCATTTCTTCGAGTTTTGCTCTTTGAGCGTTGGCGACTTCAAGATCATCTTCCAGCCTCTTCAGGCATTCCTGATACTCAGATTCTGTCTTTATCATGGTTGTCTCAAGTTATGGTCAAGCTGGGAACGCTAGTTGTCTGATAGACAAATATCGCAAGATTGACATGCTTGTCAACTGGTGACTTGTGCGCAACTGGAGATTTTGCCTATCCGGTTCCGAGGTTGTTGGCACCGGGCGCCATCAAGCCGCGAAGTCCACAACGCAGCCTCGGTATCGTCTTTCAGCTACAATGGCCAGAATCTAAACTTCAAGGTATGAAATGATGGCCATAAAAAATGAGTCAATTGGCCCGCATTGGCGCAGGCTGCAAGTTTCAATTTGTTTGTTTGCATTGACGGGCCTATCGCTGATTTCTAGCAATGCCTTGGCCGTCAAGACGGCTGAAAACATTCCGGTCGATCAATGGACCTGGATACCGAGCTGGTCAGAGGATGGGCGTTTCGTCGCTGTAAATTGGCCTGCGCCAGCGAGGGTGGGTGCAGATGGCGAATTGAGCCGGGTAATAGGGAAACCCATTGAGCGACCCAAGACGGTTTGGACTGCCAGTCCTTCGACAGTTAACGAGATGGCTAAGCCAATTCCAAGTCTCATCGATAACAGCGAACCAAAGAGAACTCTCATTCTGAAATTTCCCAGTTTTGAGCTTTTGCCTATTTCGCTTCCCGATCTGCGAGACGTATCCTGGTCGCCGAATGGCATGATGATTGCCGGAAAAGGACAAGTTTTTAGTACGGATTCTGGCCGTGTGCTCTTGTCGTTTAATTGCGAGGATGAATTTGCTTGGTCACCAGACAGTAAGGCTGTTGCATCGTCGCATATGACCGGTATCGATGTCTGGAACGTCGAGACAAAAGCTAAACAGTTTTCTCTCCCTGGTCTAAGCGCTGGCATGCATTGTGCCATTGCCTGGTCGCCTGACGGTACTAAGATCGCAGCAGCCGTGGCGCGCTCGAACAATACTATGCAAAAAACATTGCTTAGGGTCACCGCAGCTGATGGTAAGGAATTGCTCTCAGTCGACGATAAATTAGGCATCGAGAACATTGGCTGGTCGAAGGACAGAAATTTGTTTGCATACAGTGACAACGCTTTGCACATTCTTGACGGGTCTACTTTGAAAGAGTTGCAGTTGCTCGCACCTGATGTTGCCGGACAAGTCAGTTTCTCTTGGGCGCCTAGTGGAAAGCTGCTTGCTTATAAGGGCGAGGATGAGACTTTGCATGTATTTGATGTTAACAAAATGTGTGACGTCTCTACTATTCAGTGCGAGAAAACCGGCCGTTTCCAATTTAAGTGGTCGCCAGATAGTGCGTATCTCTTAGTTAAGGCTCTTGATCAGTTGGCTGTGTGCAGAGCGTCAGACGGAGCCTATTTGGGTGCGAAGGTGTTTAAAGGAGTTTCTGTCGCGAATTGGCAACCAGACGGTAAGGCGTTAGTTTTGTCAGACTTTTCAGACGATTCAGTTTCCATAGAACCAGTTAGCTTTCAAACGGGTGAACCGTTGTTTGATAAAGGTACGACGGGGAACCCGTGGAAAGATCAGAAAGTTTTGCGCACCATTGACGATTGTTTTGAACAGTTGAATCAAACTCTGAGCTCTGATTATATTAAAGAATTGAAGAATACACCGGAAGAAAAGCTTTTCATCTATCAGGGTGGCCCTGGGCTGGGTATGGCCCTGCGCAATACCTTCGGATTGAGAGAGCGAAATCCGCTCACTGTATACTTTGGCAAGATGGGCATCACGGATGGTGCAAGTATGTCGTCTATGATTATTCAATCATACTGGCGTCATCTGAATGGTAGACCTCTAGGCATCGAAGAGCAGGCTAGTTCATACAAGAGTTACGAAGAAAAAAGGCAATATATCATCACCGACAGCAAGCCTTTGCCGAATGGTTTACTTACAGGTGATTACACCGCGCTCAATGGAGAGACCCGAACAATAAGTAAGTTGCCTGGCACAATAAAGGTAATTTCTTTCGTGCCCGCTCAGGGCGGGCGTGCACTTTCACAACTGAAGGCTGTTGCATCTGTTCGAGGCAAGTATTCTGAAAAGCAAGTTTCTATGCTAGTTCTAAAGTTTCCGGATAGTGCTATCGGTGGCCCAGACCCTTCATTTCGAGGGCTTCCAAGTTTTTCCAAAGAGATAAAAGCAATTGAAGAAAAACTCAAATCGTCAATTTATTTTGGTATTGGTAATATAAAGCTCTATGGCTCGCTAAAGGACTTTCTCGCTGGTCGATTTTCCTATTCAAATAGTGGGTTGCCTCAAACGCTCATCATTAATGAGAAAAATATGGTGGTCACTCGAATCAATGGTTCAGTTGATGAGAGAGATATCTCTCCTATCGAAGATGCAATTGATTTGGCTATGCAGACCAAAGAGAGTCAATGATGGTGGCCCATGGCTGTGATTGAGTGCTTTCACTGAAGGTTCGATTGCTCTTGTTGTAGTCTTTCAGCTGTCTTTTGAAAGATATGATTCCCAAATTCGATCAGACATTAGCCCTAAGCAGTTTAGGTTGGGAAATCCTGGACCCTGTCTCAAGCCTGCTAGCCTTGGCAGGTGAATTTTTGGCTCGAAATCAGCAACGGAAAGATCTGGTTCAATTAGGTGTTCCAATCTTCTGCTCAACCATGTCTTGACTGTAGGATTTTTAATTTCTTGAGCCAACAGCTGTGGTAAATCTGCTCGCTTAGGTGTGCTCGGCCATAGATTCGCCCCTTCGGACACGAGCTTTGTAATAGCATTTTCATTGGCTTTTGAAACAATGAAAGTAGTGAATTTCAACAAAAGCGATTTTTCAAATAGTTCCAAGAACCAAAGATCATCAAATCCTTGCGCAAAGACAAGAAAGCTAAGGTCAAGCTTTTCGCTCTTGTCAGAGTCTTCAGCTTCCTCATCGCTCACCCTGTAGAGAAGCTCGACAGTAACCGGGCCTTCTGTGGGAACGGGATACTGCTCTGGCCATCTAACATCATCTGCAACAAGATAGCGGACACATTTGCTACGTTCAAGGCGATGTTTTACATCTCCGGATACGACACCACGATCCGCTCTCTGCATTATTGCTCTCTTCTTCGGTATGTTGAGAGAGTCCCAACTTACTGGGTTTGAGAAGTGCCAAACGTCTTTTGCAACATCAGAGCGCAGAAAATATCCAGGATAGCGTTTGCAAATTAAGATAATTTGGACTGGGTCCGTGCCTTTGTCTAGGCCTGATTTTTCAATGCGCTTCAATATTTCTAGGGCAATTGCGCCGGCCGTTTCTCCCGAGCCAACTACGCCGATTGTCTTGCCGCGCTCACTTAGAAATTTGTCCAGGCTTCCAGCTTTGGCTCGTTCCCAGAAATTGCGACCATCGGAGATCCTGTCATTGTCGTAGCCTTTCCCTCCTAGCCGTTTCGGTCCGCCGTGGCCAGTTATGACGAGGCCCCTTCCTAGAAACTCGCTGCCGTTGCCATCGGAGAGTCGCCAGAGTTTGCCCGAGTCATCGGTTTGAATTTGATTGATGTCGCATTTTTTTGTTTGGATATCTGGAATGCGATCGGCTACCCACTTCAAGTAGGCAACGAATTCTACGTGCGTTGGATTTGGGCGGCCGTCGTTTATCCAGGTTATGAGCGAATCCGTTGCCGTAAGGTAAGCAAGCCATGAGAGTTCCTGAATTCTTTGATTTATCTCCGCACCATTGTCAAAGACCTGTTGAGACTTGTACGGATAACCAATATCGTGCTCTGGCGGAGTGACTAACCGTTGCTTGCCGTCAGTGTAAGCACCATCTTTGCCTGACCAGTGTGCACCAATTTCATCGCGCTCTAGTAGAAGACAGGGTGGAAGGTCTGAATTGCCAATGGCATAGTGCTTTGCCGCAATGGCTAGACCCTTTGGACCCGCTCCAAGAACTATTAATGGTTGTTTCATCAAGGTATACGCCCTACTTCATGAAAACTGGTATCTTGCCTAGCTGAGACGTATAATATACATGTTCGATTAAAGTCTTCGGAGCCAATATGCCTGAAACCCTTAAAATCAGACCGTTAACTCTTCCTGAACGAATGTTAGATGAACTCTACTTCCTTGCTAAGCGCAGACGCTTATCACCGCAGGCATTGGTTGTGAGTGTGCTTGAGGGATATTTGAATTCGATCGAGGCTCAAGAACTTAGTAAACTGTTCGAGGTTGGCGGCCCTAGCGTACAGTTGTTCGCTAAGTTGCCGTCAAAATTAGACGAAGCTTTAGAAACAAAATCATCACAATTAGGGCGCTCACCCAACTTTATTATCTATCAGGCTCTGGCAAGAGAAATCGGGAGCAACAGGTCTCCTCAAGGTGTTTAAGGTATCGAGCTATCGATACTAGGCAACAAGCAGCGCTTTTTCTCTTCTATTTTCAAGGTTTACTTGTAGTCAGGCACATACGCTGGTGGCCAGTCCACTCTGAGCTATTGGTTATGCTTCCATCGACGCCATTTTTAGAAATGTCTGCTCAGGGTAAATCCTATAGAGCGATGTTGCGGGCAGGTCTAAGATCGCTAAATACTAGCAGTGGAGATTGGCTGTGAAAGATTCTGATTGTACAAAGCGAATGCTGAACGATTTGCAAATAGCGAGCCCGTGTTCTGTGCCCTGGAGTACCATGGGTGAGACCGCTAGTGAAGCTGTGCGTTTCTGCGGGCAATGCAGTAAAAATGTCTACGACATCTCTAAGCTGACCACCGATGAAGCCGCTCTGCTGCTTCAACAAGGTGCAGCCTCAGGCAGTTTGCCTTGCATGCAGCTTTATCGACGCTTTGATGGCACGATTATTACCGACGATTGTCCTGTAGGTCTGCGTCGTATTCGCGATATCTGGAGGCGAGTTAAGAGCGTGGCCGCGGGTGCAGCTGCTTTCTTTCTGGTTGGACTGCCATCGGCTGCACAGAACAAAGATTTGCCTGTCGTTAAGGGCAAAGTCGCCGCGCCGACTCAGGTCAAGTCTTCTGAGCCCTCTGTCCTTCGGGGCGAGCCAATGGTGACCGGTGGTAAGCCAATGATGGTACCGAATCACATTGGAGGGATTGCTGCACCTAGTGTGCCAGTAAAAAATGCAGCCGCTAACTGGGAAGCGGTGGCTATGACCAAGCCTTCGATAAAATCACTGGCAAGTCGTATCAAGAAAATGGAAGCAAAGCCGAACATCTCGGAGAGAGACATGGAGCCAATTTTCAAGCTCCGTCTACAAATGGCTCAAGAAGCTGACAAACAAATGGTGCCAGCTTTTGCCCAAGCCGAGCTGACGAAGCTCTACGATGCTGTCTATGTAATGAACACAGGTAGTAATCCTAACAAGTCGTTGCTACGGGATATTTTGAAAGAGCGTATTGCCAATGCTCGCCTTTTGAAAGTTGATGACAGTGCTTTTCAGGAGCAATTGCAGAAGTTGCAAACTTCAAAATGAGATGCTTTTGCCAGTACTGCTAGTATTGCTAGTGCTGCAACGGTTTGGCCCGAGACTCCGCTGTTCTCATGATCGCTTCACAGCGCTCTTCGGCCTCTTTGGTAATTGCTTCTTTCTCTTCGTCTAATAGGTCAATAAACATAGTACCGTCCTTGCGGTAGTACCATTGATTGCCGGTGTGTTTGCCATTGGCAATTTTGTCTTTGGCTTCGGCTCGAATGGCTTGGCATTCAGTCCGTGCCTTTTTTAAAATTTCGTCAGCCTTAGCTTGATCTGCTTCGATTATTGCTTGACTAGCTGCTTCGTGAACGGCAGCTCGGCCATCCGGTTTTGAGCTTGTTTTGTCAGAGTTGCTGCTTACCTTGTTCTCAGGGTCTGGCGTACTCAATTCTGGAGCTGCAGCACTTGTGGAAGTGCTTCCACCGAGCTTCATGAGCACATCCTGACAATATTTGGCAGTAGCGGCATTGGGTTTACAGCTCAGGCAGGCCTCGTATTCGCGCTTAGCACTGCTTGTCTGCTTGCAACTCAGGTAGGTATTGGCAAGATAGTAATGCACAAGCCAGTTCTGCGGAAATGTCTTTACGGCTTTCTCAAAGCTCAGTCGCGCTTGTTGGTAGTCTTTGGCGTTATATCGTTCACAGCCAAGTTCAAAGTCTCCAGCGTAGGCCGAGGGAATTCTGAATAGTGCTGTAAAAAGAGCGAAAGGGAGCGTAAGCCCGAGCTTAAATTTACGCATGAAAGCACCTAACTGTTCGAAATCTTTCCCAATTGCCCAAGAAGTAGTTATTCTACTCCGATAACGCCTAAGCTGCATTATCCATTAGATTTTTGATTTTGGGAGTCTTGTTGAATGGTCCTTCGCTTTTGCTCAAGCTCATTAGTGCCATTAGGGTAATGACTGGGCTAACTCTCTCTATCTCTGTAACTCTCTCTATCGATGCTTGCCATTGAGAAACTTGATCATAGCCTTAGTGTTCATATTTTCGGGATAACATTGCAGCGATTTTTCTGCAGCTTTCCTGGCATTTTTGTAGTCACCTTCCAGCAAATAGCTGTTGCCTAAACTGAGCCACGCATTTGAACATTTGTTGTTGATTGCCAATGCTTTTTGTGAGGTCTCTTTGGCCAGTTGCGGTTTTTTCTGCAGTAGATATATGGCGCTCAGGGTATCGAGGGGCGTCTCGTATTTGGGATATTTAGCTGCGCATTCTTTTGCTGTTCTTATGGCCGAGGCAAATTCTTTGCGACAGTAATGGTCGTAGGCTTTGTTGCTAAGAAACGCTGCCTCTGGCGTCACCGGATATTTCGGTAGTTCCGAGTCGAGCATCATTTGTGCCTGCTTTTTTACTTTGCCGCCTTTGTCATTCTTGATGGCTAGACGCAGTGCTTTTTTTGCTCTCTCTGGCGCACCCATATTCTTGTAGCAGGTCGCAACAGCCACAAGTCTATCGCTGCTCCAATCAGCGGGCGGCTCATCGGGAACTACAATGATCTGTTGGCCCTGTTCTGGCTGTACTCGCCATTGTGCCTGTGCCGAGTCTGGGGCACAGACAGAAACAATGACTAACAATAAGCTGAAAGTACGAGTGGTTTTCAATGACCATAAATCCTTGTGAGTCCCAATATTTTTTAATTGAGCCCTTAAACTGTTCCTATTCCCCGTTATGGGCTAATTGATGCGCGGCCTTAGCACTAGCAATGCGCTGAACTTCTCGCTTATAGCGGGTAAAGCCCTCCGCGGCTGGCTATACTGCAACAAGGCGGTAGTCTCTAAATTTGTCGCTGTATTTAGGTTGCCCCTAGCTCTCATTGGGTTTTGCATTTGCCAGAAAAACAGTTAGTTGTAGTCACCGGGGCCACCGGCTATGTCGGAGCTCGACTGGTTCCCCGCCTGCTTGAAGCTGGCTATCGCGTACGCGCTTGCGGCCGATCGCTAGTCAAGCTCAGCAGTCGCCCCTGGGCCAAGCATGAAGATGTCGAGCTTGTAAAGGCCGATGTCTTCGACAAAGATTCGCTCAAGGCCGCATTGACTGACGCCTTTGCCGCTTACTATTTTGTCCATTCGATGAACTTAGAGAATAAAGACTTTGCTTCCGCCGACCGCCTGGCTGCTGACAATATGGTTGAGGCTGCGGCTAGCGTTGGTCTCAAGCGCATAATCTATTTAGGTGGCTTGGGTGAAGATTCTCCCGATTTGAGCAAGCACCTGCGTTCACGCGCCGAAGTGGCGGCGATTCTCCAAGCCGGTCCTGTGCCTGTCACGGTGCTCAGGGCGGGAATGATTCTGGGCTCTGGCAGCACGTCTTTCGAGATTTTGCGCTACTTGGTCGAGCGACTACCTGTAATGATTACCCCACGCTGGGTCTCCACTCCTTCTCAGCCGATTGCCGTGCGCAATGTTCTCTATTATTTGATTGAGTGTCTCAAGGTTGAGGCTACCACTGGCCGCTCTTTCGATATCGGCGGGCCAGAAGTGCTCACTTACAAAGACTTGATGCAGGTCTATTCGGTTGAGGCTGGTCTGGGCAAGCGCTGGATTTTCCCCGTACCGGTCTTCACGCCAACAATTAGCTCTTATTGGATTCACTTTGTCACTCCTGTTCCTGCCTACATCGCCAGGCCTTTGGCTGAGGGGCTGCGCAACCCTGTGGTCTGCAAAAATAACGACATCTTGACCTTGATTCCCCAGCAATTGCTCGATTGCCGCACGGCCATTGCCATTGCCTTAGAGTGCATTGACCAGCATCGCGTCGAAAGCCGCTGGACAGACGCTGGCGAAATGCCAATTGTGCCCGCCGAATGGACTAGCCCCGGCGACCCGGATTGGGCGGGAGGAACAGTTTACGAAGATAATCGCGTGATTAGGGTGAGCGACTCACCGACCCAGGTTTGGTATCGCCTGGTGCGCTTGGGCGGCAAGACAGGCTGGTATTACGGTAATTGGTTGTGGAAGTTGCGCGGTTATATGGACCGCATAATTGGTGGAGTGGGGCTCAATCGCGGCCGCCGCAATGAATTAGAACTATTGCCCGGCGATGCTCTTGATTTTTGGCGAGTGGTCGATGTTGAAAACGAACACAGCCTTTTGCTGGTTGCTGAGATGAAACTTCCCGGCAAAGCATTTTTGCAGTTCACCATTACTAACAATGGTGACGGAGTCACTGTAGTGCAGCAGAATGCCCGATTTCAACCACAAGGTTTGCTTGGTTTGCTCTACTGGTGGGCTGTTACACCTTTGCATGAATTTGTCTTCAGTGGTATGTTGCGTGGCATCGCTGCCGGAATCGACGGCAAAATTTTAGAGGGTCCCTCTCGTGTCGCCAAAGTCAAAACATAGCGAAACCCACTTTACGGCTGGTGAGGTTATTCGCGATATTGTCATTGGTATGTCGGATGGCTTGACTGTGCCCTTCGCCTTGGCCGCCGGTTTGTCAGGGGCAATTGCCAATAGTGGCTTGGTGGTTACAGCTGGAGTAGCGGAGGTGGCTGCAGGTTCGATTGCCATGGGTCTAGGTGGATATTTGGCGGCCCGCGGTGAGGCTGAGCACTATGACAAAGAGCGCCACCGTGAGTGGTGCGAAGTTAAGGAGATGCCAGAAGAAGAGAGTCGCGAAATTTTTGAGATTTTTCGCGCTTATGGCCTCAAAGATGAAGAGATCCAGCCAGTTGTCGCTGGTTTAGAGCGTAACCATGAACACTGGATAGATTTCATGATGAAGTATGAGCTAGCCCTCGACAAGCCTGATCCTAATCGCGGTTTGGTTAGCGCTCTAGTAATTGCTGGCTCATATATCGTCGGCGGCATTGTGCCGCTTTTGCCGTACATGCTGTATAGCGATTCTCATTTCGCTTTGATGATTTCGGCTTTAGTGACCGTGCTGGCCCTCTTTGTTTTCGGCTATGTCAAGGGGCGCTTTACTGGTTCTAAGCCTTTTCGCAGCGCCTTCCAAACCGCCGTGGTTGGCACTTTGGCCGCCCTAGCCGCCTTTACTATTGCCAAGCTAATTTCACCGCACTAATTGGCTGCTTTGCGTTATCATATCTCTTCAATATATGGCTTTGCTCTGTCTAGATCCGATCTGCTTTGTCCACGAAACACTAAAATTTACTCCTGCCTTACTGTGGAGCGTTGATGCGAGACTACATTCTTTTGTATATCAACGGTCAAGAGCAGCGCATAACTGGCGCCCAGGCTTTTCAGCCGGCTAGTGATTATCTACGCCTCGATCTTGGTAAGTGTGGCACCAAAGTAGTTTGCGCCGAAGGCGATTGCGGTGCGTGCTCGGTTATTATCGGTAGGCTCGATAGCAGTGGTCAAAAGCTAGACTACGTGCCGGTTAACTCGTGTATTCAATATCTCTATCAACTCGATTGCAGCCACTTAATTACAGTGGAAGGCTTGAAAGTAGAAGGTCAGCTCAACCCGGTGCAGCAGTCTATGGTTGATCATAATGGCGCCCAGTGCGGCTATTGCACTCCTGGTTTTGTCGTTGCTATGTGCGGCCTGGCTAATGATCTTAAATGTGTTGGCGAGAAATTTGCCTGTGGCCAGAAGGTCACGGAAGAGCTTGTGAAAGACTCACTGACCGGCAATCTCTGTCGTTGCACGGGCTACGAAGCCATTATCAACGCCGGAATGGCCATGGACCTTGAGCGCTTCAAGCCCCTAGCCAGTCTCTATGACGAAGCTGAGATTGTCGCTAATTTTAAGGCTCACGCTAGTCAAGAATTATTGATTGAAGTTAATGGCCGCAAAGCGTTCAACCCCACTAGTTTGACCAGTGCCAATCGCTTTTTGGCCGACAATGAAAAGGTCGTTATTGTTTCTGGTGGCACCGATGTTTCGGTCAACATGAATAAGCGCGGTCTTTCGCCAAAGGCAATTATGAGCACCTCGGCTCTGCCTGGTTTGGATGACTTAAACTTGGTTGAAACGCCTGAAGGTCGGGTGATGAGCATTGGCGCAAGAGTGACGTTGCGTCAGTTAGAGCGAGCCATCAAAGATTTGGTGCCCGAGTTTTACGATATTCTTTGGGTCTATGGTTCACCGCAGATACGTCATGCTGGCACACTAGCTGGAAATCTTGCAAATGGTTCGCCAATTGCCGATAGTCCTCCTTTTCTTTTTGTCATGGATGCAGAGGTAGAAGTGACTGGCTTAGCAGGGGTAAGACGCATAGCCATGGCTGATTTCTACACTGGCTATAAAACTCTTTCGTTGAAGAAAGATGAGCTAATCACGCGTGTCTTCTTGCCGTTGCCTAAAGCCGAAGAGATACTGCGGCTCTACAAAGTATCGCGCCGTCAGCATTTGGATATCTCGGCTTTTACTGCTGCCATTCGCATTACTTTGAAAGACAATAAAATTGCTGCCGCTCGTGTAATATTTGGTGGAGTTGGGCCTGTGATTAAGAGCGTTCCTGAAGTTGAGAAAGCTTTGCTTGGTAAGCCTCATGAACTAGCTACTTATGAGGCAGCGGGCAAAGTTGCTCGTGAGGCGATTGCGCCAATTACTGATGTGCGAGCATCCCGCGACTATCGTCTAACCTTGGCCGAAAATATTATGACCAAATTTTATTATGAGAGCGGTGCTGAAGATAATGAGAGGGTACTTGCATGTCGATAGTAGGCAAGAATATTCCCCATGATTCCGCTCCTGGACACGTTAGCGGTGAGTCGGTTTATATCGATGATATTCCGATGTCGCGCAATGAAGTGCTAGTCGATTATTTTGGTTCACCCTATGCTCATGGACGAATTCGTTCTCTCGATTTGAGCGAGGCCCTGAAAGTGCCTGGTGTTGTGGCTTTGTTTACATACAAAGATCTGCATCACAATGTTTTTGGCCCAATCACCCAAGACGAAATTCTATTGGTTGAGGATGTCTCTGAATTTATTGGTCAACCGATTGTTGTTATTGCGGCCCAGTCTCTAGAAGCAATAAAGGCTGCTAAGAAAGCGATTAAACTCGATATGGAAGAGCTTGTGCCGGTGCTCACAGTCGACGCTGCCATTGCTAATAATCAATACCTCGATAAGACTTACAAAATTGAACGAGGCGATTTGGCAGCCGCTTTTGCTAGCGCTGAACACATTATAGAAGGGCGTTTTGTCATTGGTGGTGCTGATCACTTCTATCTTGAGTCACAAGCTTGCTTAGTTCATCCTGGTGAATACGATCAGCTCACTGTTCATTCTTCTACCCAAAGTCCGTCTGAAATTCAACACACCGTGGCCCACTTGTTGGGCTTGCAACTTAATCAAGTGGTTTGTCTGATTAAGCGCATGGGTGGTGGCTTCGGTGGCAAGGAGTGTCAGGCGACCCACCCGGCTGTGATGGCGTCGTTGGTGGCGCATAAAACTAAGCGTCCTGCTCGTATGATCTATACCAAAGATGACGATATGAAGTACACGGGCAAGCGCCATCCCTATCAAAATGACTATAAAGTAGCATTTACTGCCGATGGCCTGATCACTGCATTAGAGGCTAATTTGTATGCTGACGGTGGCGCTTACAATGACCTTTCAACGGCAGTTCTGGGGCGTTCACTTACCCACATCGACAATGCTTACTTTCTACCTGTAGTCAAAGCCGTAGGTAAAATAGCCAAGACCAATTTTCCTCCCAACACTGCCTTCCGTGGCTTTGGTGGCCCCCAAGGGGTGATCACCATTGAAAATATCATTGAAGAAATTGCTGCCTACCTCAAGATGGATGCTTATGAAGTACGTCGCAAAAATTGCTATGGCATTGATGATCGTAACGTTACCCCATATGGTCAGTTGATCACTAATAATACTTTGCCTCAGATTTTCGACGAGCTGCATCAGTCGTGTCAATACAAAGAGCGCTTGGCTGCGGTAAAAGAGTTTAACGCTAAATCAAAGACTCATCTAAAAGGTTTATCGTTCACAGCTGTGAAGTTTGGTATTTCATTCACCAATCAGTTTCTCAACCAGGCCAACGCCTTAGTCAATATCTATTTAGATGGCACAATTCAAGTTTCGACTGGTGCCACTGAAATGGGTCAGGGTGTCAATACTAATATCAAAATGTTGGTGGCTGATGAGTTTTCTGTTGCTCCTGAACATGTCATTGTCATGGTTACTTCCACTGAGAAGAACAACAACACATCAGCTACGGCTGCCTCTTCTGCCACCGACTTGAACGGCTCTGCTGCTGTCATTGCTTGTCGTAAATTGAAAGAGCGCTTGAATGAAGTAGCAGCACAGCATTTTGCTTCTCGTGAAGTTGGCATCGGTGCCTATGGCCACCTGATCGTCTATAAAGATGGTTATGTCTTTGACGAGCGCCGTCCTCAGCTCAAAATCACATTCCCTCAATTGGTCAATCTCGCCTACCGCTCAAGAGTTAGCCTGGGTGAGCGCGGGCACTACATTACACCGGGCATTGGGTTCGATTGGAATGTTGGGCAGGGTTCACCATTTCTCTATTACACCAACGGCTGCTCTTGCTCTGAAGTATTGATTGATCGTTTCACCGGTGACATGAAGGTCGAGCGTGTAGATATATTGATGGACATTGGTAAATCGATTAACCCCGGCCTCAATCGCGGACAGATTACCGGTGCCTTTATTCAAGGCATGGGTTGGCTAACCAACGAAGATCTGCGTTATTCATCCAGTGGTGCGCTGCTTTCTTATTCGCCCACAACTTACAAGATTCCTAACATCTACGATACTCCGCCTATCTTTAATGTTGATGTCATTGATAACGACTGCACTGTCAATGTGCGCGGCTCAAAGGCAGTTGGCGAGCCGCCTTTGTTGCTTGCTAATTCGGTCTTTATGGCTGTTAAGAATGCTCTTTCGTATGTTTGCGGTGAGCAAATACCGACGCTGACCACACCGGCTACTAATGAAGAAATTCTTGCTCGACTGACTCAATATAAGCAAGAAGGCCAAGGGCAGTCGTTCAAACCGTGGTTTGGAGCCGATTCGCCGGTTTTAGCAAAGGCGCCGTCATTTGCTAAAGGGTATTTGGTTAGCGCCAACGGTAAGAATGACGACACTAACGGCAAGAATGGCAGCGACCGGTCTAAAGCAAATCTGGAAAGCAAGTCTAGCGAAAAATCTAGTACTAAGTCTGGGGCCGAGACTTGTCTCTAGTAACTTTCTATCACCGTGTGGCAGAGCTGATGGGCTCTGGCGAGCCCTTTGTCGTTGCTGTGGTGGTTGACGCCATTGGCAGTGTACCGCAAGAAGTCGGAGCGCGGATGATAGTGACCAATGCCGGTCGAAATTTCGGCACAGTCGGCGGCGGTAAGGTTGAAAACCAAGCCCTTGAAGAAGCGACTAAGCTTTTGAGTGAGTTAAGTCAAGGCGATCACAAGGCACCTAGAACCCGCTTTGTTAGCTGGAATCTAGAAAAAGATATCGGCATGACTTGCGGCGGTTCTGTCAAAATGTTTTTTGAGGTGCACAATCTTGGCACTTGGAACATCGCCATATTTGGTGCTGGCCATTGCGCTTCTGCATTAGTTGAAATTTTGCACAGGCTCGATTGTCATATTACTTGTATTGATACCCGTCCTGATTGGCTCGATAGCCTACCTGCCAGCGGTAAAGTGACGAAGCTCTTAGTCAAAGACTATAAAGATGGCATTGAAGAAGTTAGTCGTGATTCGTTTGTGCTGCTGTTATCGAAGGGGCACAGCACTGATTCTCCTGTGCTTATGGAGATCTTCAAGGGCTATCAAGCTGGTTTGACAGCTTTTCCTTACTTAGGTGTGATTGGTAGCAGAGCTAAGGCCGAGCGCCTCAAGCAAGATATTAGTGCTGCTGCCTTAGACGAAAAATATAAGAGTGCTTTTCTCTGTCCTATTGGTTTGCCAATTGGCAACAACGATCCCCAAGAAATTGCTGTCAGCATTGCTGCACAACTACTTGAGTGGCGTGATAAGAACAAGCCGGTGGTTTCAGGAGAGTAGCCGTTGGAGCGCATTTCAATTGAGCTTACTGATTATTGTTTCAAAGGTTGTAGCTTTTGCTACAACGGCAGCAACTCCAAGGGCAGCAAGTTTTGGGCTGAATCTGAGCTGATCGACTTTGTGCAAGATTGTGCGGCCAATGGCCTCAAGGCAGTTTCTTTTGGCGGCGGTGAGCCCTTGCAGCATCCTGATTTGTTCAGCATTTTGACCAAGCTACAAGGAAGGCTCTTTCGTTCGCTTACCACTAACGGATTGCTGCTTGAGCAAAATCTCTCTCGACTGGTTAAAGCTAAGCCGGACAAGGTGCATGTTTCTATTCATTTTCCTGATGATCAAGCAGAAGTAGAACGCGTCATTGATCAAGTGCACCAGCTTCAATCTGCCGGAATCAAAAGTGGTATTAATCTCTTGGTGGCTCGCTCCTGGCTGGAGCCCGCTCGGCAGGCGGCTGCGCGTATACATCAGAGTGGCATCGGCAACGAGCGCATTGTCTATTTGCCTATGCGTCTCGCCGATACTCCTAGCCCCCATGACATAGCAACAGTTGCTGGCGGTGCCAATTTTCAATCGATGACCTGCCTTACTTCGTGTCATAAGAGTGAGCGTTTTTGCTCAGTGGCGGTTGATCAAACTGTTGCTTGGTGTTCGTACACAGCGGCTCGCCGTAAGCTTGTCGCCCTTAATTTTGCTGGCCTTATGGCCGCTCTTCGAGATCTCGATTTAACTTTCTGTGGAGGCACTGATGGAAACTGATTATCCTGCGGCCCATAGCATGGACACCACCTGGTTTGCGGTGGACAAAGACGGCTTTATTGCTGTGATGGAAACACAAGAAGAAGGGGCTTTGCCACTTGTTTGCCGGAGCGGTGACTTAGAGCTTAACGACGATTTGGTTGAAGCCATCGCTAAGCAAGAAGGGCTGACTGTGGAAGTTGACCAATACGATATGGCCTTGCCAGAAAGTGTCGGCCTGTATTCCTATCACGGCGACTTAGATTGGTCTGATGAGCTGGTGCCTGCGGCAGCTTCAACGAGCGCTGAAGTTGCAGGTGGCGCGGGAGCGGATGTCGGCGATGAAGATGCTGAGACTTCTGAAGGTGCACCACCTTATAAGCGACAGGGGGTTCCCGAAAACCCACTACACATCTCTAAATTGTCTGAGCAGTTAAGAGGTGGTATCAAGGCTGTGGTGTTCGATAACGTTTCATTCAAAGAAACGAAGTGGTTGCAGCCAGCTCTCAGGGTTCCGTGTGAAATGTGGATGGACGGTGAATATCATTGCATTGACGAGCAAGGTAATGCAGTGAAAGTCCCTAAAGAGTTTTGCCCACCAAAAGAGTTCTTTGGCTTTGGGGCTGCCGGTTCATCATCTTCTTCTTCTTCTTCTTCTGGCACCTCATCTACGCCGAAGCCCACCTCGTGGTGGAAGAAGTTTTTCGGTTAGCAATAGGTCAACATGACGCTAGGTAGGTCGCTGCACATAGGGCTATGTTGGTTTCCCTAAATACCAAGTTCACTATGTGAACCTACGCGGACAAGTCGAAGAATTTCATCATCATGTTTTTGATAGATCAGTACCAAGTCTGGCTTAATATGACAGTCTCGGTGATCCTTCCATTCTCCCGTTAGTGGATGGTCTCGATAGCGCACTTCGAGTGGTTGATCGTTAGCCAATTGTTCGACCACAGGGAACAGATCTCCGTCAAGAGTAGCGCGGTGTTTGCCTTTGCATTCGCGCTTATAGTCTCGTTTAAATTGCACAGTCCATTCAATCGTCCGCATCGAGCGCTTGTTTTAGTTCTGCAATACTATTTGCGCGAGCCAGATTGCCTGCGCGTGCTGCTCTCATGGCCGCGATGGTGGTGGCATTTGGAACCAGAGGATCGAAAGGAAGGGCATGTTCGCTGGCAATTTTAGTCAGCAACATTCGCACAGCGTCTGAAACGGTCAGGCCCATAGCGGCAAGCACGGCAGCTGCTTCTTCTTTTATCGCTCCGTCAATTCGGGCTTGAACAAGTTCATTTGCAGCCATGGGGGTTCTCCTCGTGCGTCTGTATGACATTGTAATTCAGGAAGCACGAGAGTGCAATGAGCAAGTTCGTGCTTAGCGCTTTTTACTTAAACCGGTATGAAAAACAAATTTCGCCTAAAGGTCTGAGCAAACCTTCAGGCGATATTTGATTTCTCTTGTCCCAGAGACTTAGTAATAGGTCAACATGACGCTAGGTAGGTCGCTTCTGTGGCCGGTGGTTAGTCCGCGGCTCGGGTCGGTGCTGCTGCTGTGGATACCGGCATTGATGACATTGCCGCCGCCTAGACCGTTGATTGGTGGCAGGCCCATCACGCCTTCATCACCATAGATTTGTTCGGCTTGGCCACCAGCTTGATAGACGAAGCTATCTAAGGTAGTTCTGGGCAGTCTCTGGCTGCGTTGGCTCAAGATTGTTCTGGAAGTATCAGCCAAGCTGGCAAGCCGTTGATTGGTAGTGAATCTAGAAGGACTAGGAACATAGTTAGGTTGGAAGTCTGACTGTGGGTGTGGTGTGCCGGTGTTATCCCCTTGGGCCGGAGCCACTGTGCTCATGTCGAAGTCGTTGGCAACTTGGGCCAGAGCAGCCCCTGATGACATAATGCAGGCACACAAAGTAAGAACAGCGCGACGGCTACCTTTAGTAAGTGAAAGCATTGACATTAACAGGCCCTCCAGAGAGGCAAATCAGGCAGGGAAAGCGCTGGTCCAAAAATAGTAAGTGGCGCTCGGTAACATTGATAAATTACTGGCAAAGACGTGAAATACTCGTGAGTATTCTTTTCACCCCCTAAGATTTTGGGTTAGTTTGGATTTATTTGCTGCATCTGAAAATTTCGTCTTTCAAGAACCCTTGGGCCCTGGGGCTACTGTGCTGCGCAAATTTTGTCAGAAAGAAGGCCAGGCTAAAAACAATGGTGAGGCTTTGCTTCAAGATTTGGCCGCTTTGGTCGAGACTTCACCATTCCGACATATGGTTACACCTGGCGGCTTTGAGATGTCTGTGGCTATGAGCAATTGTGGTGCCCTTGGCTGGGTGACCGATCAGGCTGGTTATCGCTACCAGGCAATCGACCCGGAAACTGGCAGCCAGTGGTCGGCCATGCCCAAGTCTTTCCTGGAATTGGCGAGCAGTGCAGCAAAGGCTGGTGGCTTTGACGACTTTGTGCCTGATGCTTGCCTGATCAATCGCTATGAAGTTGGTTCAAGGCTGACACTGCATCAAGACAAAAACGAAATGGACTTTTCGCAGCCAATTGTCTCTGTGTCATTGGGTCTGCCAGCTGTCTTCCTTTTCGGTGGCTTAGAGCGTAGCAGCCCGACAAGAAAAGTTCAGCTCACCCACGGAGACGTTGCTGTCTGGGGTGGTTCATCGCGGATGAACTACCACGGCATTCTTCCTCTAAAAGATGGGCTACACGAGCTAACTGGGTCGTATCGATACAATTTGACGTTCAGGAAGGCCGGCTGAGGTCTCACCAGTTGCCGGCGCCTCGATATCAAGAAGCTGTCGTTATAACTGAGATTCCTCAAAATGCAGCAGAAAATTAATTCTGAGGCTCTAGGCGAGGGTTAGCGCTCACTCTTCCATTCAACACTCGCCTAATTTCTGGCAGTGCTGCCAGGGCTGCGGTCTCGCCAGCCGCTATGGCCGCCAGCATTTCTTCGCGCTTGAATGCGCCCAAATCAAACTGCTCTACCTTCGGTTCAATAATTACATCCGCACTAATAAGTGATTTTTCCTCCACTGAGGCCATCAAGATACTAGTCACGCGATCGGCAAATTCGAGTGTGGTATCAAATGAGTTGCGGTTCTCTTTTTCTGTGTAGCCGTGCAGTCTCACTGCTAATACTATCGCCCCTGTTGCTTCGGCTGGGGCTGTGGGCAGGTTGGAGCTGATGCCACCATCCACCATGTACTTGTTACCCTCTTTTACCGGTCTGTACAAGAACGGCACTGAACAGCTCGCTTGTACTGCTTTAGCGATATTGCCCTTGGAGTGCACAAATTTGGCTCCGGTACTTAAATCAACAGAGACAGCGACAAACGGGGTGGGTAGCTGTTCAATATTCTTGTACTTTGCCGGTAGGTTTTTATCTACAAATTTTGCAATTGACTTGCCACTATACAAACCGAGAGCCGGTTTGAGTTGCAAAACGCGCATAAAAACATAGGTCGGTAGGTAGATGATCTCTTGAAGCACTGCTGAGCGGGGAAAAAAGGCTTTGCCAAGTTTGCCGTCTAGAGCAATGGCTTCTATGTCGTGAGCGCTCAGTCGAGCGGCCGATAGACTGCCGATGAGCGCTCCAACGCTGGTGCCAGAGATAAAATCTACGTGGATTTTCTCTCGCTCTAACACTTTGAGCACGCCGATGTGAGCCAGCCCTCTTGCACCGCCGCCGGCCAATACAAGAGCCAGCTTTGGCGGGCTCTGCACTACTCTAGCCTGATCGACTGTGGGCACGGTGACTAAGCTTGGGACTTCGCCAGGTGTAGCTATATTCGTAGTTGCAGATGTAATAGTGGCTTTGGCGTCGTTAGTAGGTGTCGGCTCGTTGCCGTGTACAGGCGCGACAGCCAGCGCTAACACAAGTGAAGATGCTAATAAACTGCTAGTGAATTTATTTATGTTCTTCAAAACCGTATGCTAAACATTTTCATGTTCCCTCTTCGGCAATTCAACTATGCCTTAGATGGAAATTGACTACATAGGTTCCCGCATTTTTTCAGTTTGGTTTAAATGTTAAATTGACGTTTGCTTTATTGATAGTAGAGAGATATTTCGCCAAGTCTTTCAGTTCTTCATCGCGCCCGGTGAGCGGCGGCATGATTCCTAGATACTGATTCTTTTCTGGGTTAGTTTCTCTGAGCATGGTCAAGAATCCGTATATTGCGTCTTCATCGCGCTCACCCAAAAGCTTTTTCATGCTGCGATAGCCTGTGGGGGTATGGCAACTCATGCACTGATAGCGGAACATCACTTCACCACGCTGCACATTGTTTTCTCCCTGAGCTGTGCAGGCTTTTGACCAGACCCCAGCGTTGAGGAAGCCCTCTTGGCTTAAGCGTGCTACATCTTCTTTGCGGATGCCATTGGAATATACATAGTTGTAGACAACATAAGGTTTGCGCAAAAGCTCACGCATATATTCTGTTGAGCCCGTGGCGCCCAAGCCACACACTAAGAAGAGTATGGCAATGCGGAAGGTGAAGCCCTTAGGATTGAGATACGGTCCAAAGTAGGCGAAGAGAACAATGGTGCCTGAGAGAATTAAGCTCAAATAGAGGGTTCTGGCGAGAATAGAGAAGTTGCCCACACCAGATGATTGAATGCCTGTAAAAATTGTAGACATAGTTGCTTGTGGCACGTTCGAAATGTACCAGTAAGCCACTAGTGGCCCGAGCAGGAAGATTGGCAGTAGCCATTTGGCGCAATACTTGGCCATATAAGCACGAAGGTCTTGGTCTTTCAGTCTTGACGATGTCACCAAGGCGTACATACCAGCGATGGCAAACATGATGAGTAAGCGCATGATTAGCGATGGAAAGTAAGTTGGGTTGAGGAAACCATCGAGCCAATAGTGAGTCTTAATCCAGAGCCCCGGTGTGAGCATGAAGGTGAGAATGCCGTTGATGATAACCAGAGTCATGATCGAAAGGAAGCAATAGAGTCTTGCTAAGAACAAGTGCATCTCTTTGGATACTTTGTCCCAAGAGTAATAATAGACAAAAACGGTAGCTAGTTCTGCCGCAAAGAATAGATATTCAAGGGCCCAGGCTAAAGTAAAGTTCTGAATGAGAATGGCCGTGCCGTCTGGGTTTACTAGGGCAATTGCCCACCAGATAGCAACGCCAGTGACGGCTCCTGATACCGAAGTCAGTATCATGAAAAAGCGTGAGTGGCTTTTTAGATAGTCATAGATTCGGTCGTCTTTTCTTTTGTAGGCAAGCCCTTCGGTGATGGCTAAGAAGGCGCCGCCGCCAACCGCAAAGTGAGAAAGGTAAACGTGGATGATGGCGATTATTCCGATAATCCAACCACCGCCTAAATAAGGCACAATCCAGACCGGATAGTTCATGACAGGGCTCCCCAGATTGTAAATGCGATTATGCCGAGTAACAAGACAAGGCCATAATAAGTAGCGATTTTTGCTTTGCCTTCCGATTCACCCTTGTCAAAGAACGGCACTATGACCATGCCTGAGCAGGCAACAACCATCAGCAAAGCACCGAATAGTTCGCCTTCGATGGGGCCAACTTGAGGCGGTACAAGCTTCAGGAATTGGAACGGTGCCAGGAAATACCATTCAGGTTTGATGCCGAGGGGCGCTGCACCAAATGGATCAGCTTCAGGGCCTAGACCCCATGGGTAGAGGGTGACTAGGGCCGCAAGGCCGTTTAAAGCTAGCAACCAAACTAGCAAATCTTTGAGGAAGAAGTTGGGGAAGAATTTCTCGTAAGTGCGTTTAGCAGCTTCAAGCTTTTTGAAATAGGCGGGCTCTGACATGCCATGCATCTGCACGAAGAGCAGGTGCAATGCCATTAAGCCCAAGCAAAGTAGTGGCAGCACGGCCACGTGGATCATAAAGAAACGGCTCAGTGTTCCTTGACCAATGTTATGACCTCCCCGCAGCATTGAAGCCGCTGCCTCGCCAAATACTGGCATTTTTGAAGCAATGTCGAGGCCGATTTTGGTGGCAAAGAATGACACGTCATCCCAAGGTAAGAGATAGCCGGTGAAGCCAAAACCAAGGCAGATCACCAAAAGAATTAGGCCTGAGTACCAGGTGAATTCTCTGGGCTTGCGATAGGCCTTCATGAAGTAAGCGCTAAACAGGTGACCTGCTAAAACCGCGATCAGTAAATTGGCCCCCCAGCTGTGAATTGAGCGGAAGAACCAGCCGAAATCAACTTGTGAATTGATTCTGAGAATACTGGCATGCGCTGCCTCAAGGCCAGGCACATAGTAGACCATTAGCAGAATGCCGCTGGCAAACTGAATTACCATGAGCATCAAGGCAATGCCGCCGGCGTAGTACCAGACCGAATTCTTGTGAATTGGTACTTGCTTTTTCTGGGCGAACTTGAAGGCCGCTTCAAGCCCCAAGCGCTCATCGAGCCATTGCAGGAGACCGTCCTTTTTTTTGCCACTTGCTTTTTCAGTACCACTTGTCACGACAGGTTCCCCGTACTTTTAGACTTTCGAAACGATTATCTTGTCTTTTACTACTTCTACTTTTAGTGCCAACAGTGGCTTTGGTGGCGGGCCGGCCACGTTTTTACCGCTGGATGGATCGTAGCAACCGCCGTGGCAGGCACACCAGATCAGATCTTTTTCTGGTCTGAATTGCACAGTGCAGCCAAGGTGGGTGCACACTGCACTAAAGGCGTGAAACTCTCCGTCTTTGGTGTGGGTGATCAAGGCTGGCATGCTGCCAAACTTGAAGTTCTTTCCTGAACCAGGCGGCAGATCTTTGATGTCGCCGACGGTGACGCTCGATACTTTGCTTTCAGGCTCGTCGCCGCCGTTAGGGGTGAGATAGCTGTAAATTGGATAGGCTGCCATCAGCGCCCAGACACCACCAACGCATGGTACTGCGGCTCTAAGAAACTGACTGCGACTGCACTTGTCACCGCCATTGCTATCGCTAGACTCTGCTGTGCTGGAACCGCCACATCCGCCCTGGGAGCCGCAGCCAGTAGTCACGTGTTCGGTGCTATTGCCTTTGGTGCTGCACTCTTCAGAGTCAGATTTCTCAGTGCTGGGTTTGTCGCCATGACAACCGCCAGCGCCGTCGCAACTAGAGCTGCCACTTGCTGAATTGCCGCAGGGTGAGGGACTGCCAGAACTGCCCTTTGCTGAGCCACCGCAGCCGCCGTGCTCGTGCTTCTCACTATTTTCTTCTGGTTTCTGCTCTTCCATTTCGTAACCTTTTAAAACTGCTGTTTGGCTTTGTTCGCCTAGTGTGAGTGCCTATTTTGCGCAAGGTATTACGTGGCATTTTGTGCCGCATTAGTAGCTGGATTGTGTGCTGTGTAGATTGTCTTACCAAGCCAAACTAGATAGGCAATCAGTGCCACCGCCGACAGTACGAATATTATTAATAGATCCCACTGGGTTGATACTTGTACCGATTCAGGTTGAATATATGGACTGACCATGAAATGCCTGAGCTGGTGACGATTGACAATCATAGCTAGCACACAGAGAATTCCGGCGGTCATGCCAGTGGTGAATGCTGCGGCTGAGCCTTTGAATGCAGCAAAAATTGTTCCAGCTAACGACGCTAGCATCAGCACCATAGATACTGCAAACACGCCTGTGGCAAGAGTATCGGTACCCATAAACTTGTGCATGGTGTCGTGTCCGAGGCTATACATGAACCATAGACCGACAGGAATTTGCAACAAAGTGTAGAAGATGTATATGGCTGAGCCGCGCTTGATTAGCCAGGCGCTATAGTCTACATCTTTCTTGTGCCAATAGAGACCGTACATTCCGACCAGCAAACCAGCCACAGCGAGTGCACCAATCATCATGTGCAAGAAACGCGGTGGCACTTGTGGGTCGGCTGTATTGAGGTTGAGGCCGTTGGCACTGTGCTGATAGAGTGCCATCCATTTTTCAGGATGCAACATTAGCGTCATGTTGTTGCTGAAGATAAAGGCGATAACTGCCATCATCGCGACTGAGATCAGCAATACTAGTGGTCCATATTTTGCTTTGGGATATTTACTGCTGTCTTCCGATGGCCCTGGCGAGGCTTTGTAAACGACCCAGTAAAGAAGGAAGTAAGCAACGAGCAAGATAAAGATGATGGCGAACCAGGGTACCGCAATTAGCACCGAGGACGTGTAGAACATTGGACCATAGATTAGCTGCACAAAGAGTAGGGGCACAATGCCTTGGGTAATTGCCACAGAAGTATAGATTGGCAGACCTTTTGCCAGGCCTCTGCCAATTCTGTACTCATATGAGTTTTTATCTTTCAAGCCTTTCGCCAAAAAGATTGCTGCGAGGAAAGCTCCTCCCAGCATAAAGTTCATCGGAATGGTGTGAAGAAAGAAGCCTAATATAAGTAGCGTTTGTAGGAGCCACAGTGGGGCCGGAAAGGGCAGGGCCTGATAGTGTGGAATAAGGGAGTGCGGGTCCATTTGTGTGTTACCTTTCAGCCACGCTATCTCTTGCGGCCACAGCTGGCGATGCTTTAAGCGTGAAGACTGAAGGTATAATGGCAGCTGTTGGATAGTCACTACATCAACCAATGGGCTTAAGCTTTGTGCAATATATACGGTGAGAAATTTGGTTCTCATTCTTGAGGATGATTTAGTTACCGATTTGCCTAGGTTGTTACGAGAGCTTCATTACGCAACGTAAATTGGACTCAATGAGAATCATTCGAAAAGCTGTCCTGTTTCTTCATCTCTGCATTGGTCTAGTGCTTGGACTTTATTTCAGTCTGCTGGGTTTGACTGGTAGTGCCCTGATCTTTAAGAGCGAGTTGCATCGCTTCTTTAAGCCATCTCTTTATTATGTTGTTCCTCCTGAAAACAGTTCCCGGCTATCGCTAGATAAACTGGCTCAGGTTTATAAAGATAACCATCCTGATATCTCGATTGCTTCGCTTGGTCTACCTGTTGCTGCTAGGGATGTTTTGATTGTCGGTTATAGGGCGCCTGAACCTGGGCAAAAGAAGGGTCAATCAATGCAGGCGCTGATTGACCCCTATACAGGCAAGGTTATCACCGAGCAACTCAGCGGTGGCTGGTTCTTTCGTACTTTGCATAATTTGCATGCCAAGCTTTTGCTTGATGATCTGGGTGAGGATTTCCATCGCTACGCTGTGCTGGCTATATTTGTGCTGTTGCTCTCTGGTGTATGGCTCTGGTGGTCGTCTATTACTGGTCTTGTCGAACCGCCTAGGATGTCAAAAGTACTGAGCCAATTCAAGCAGAAAGTCACAGTCAAGCTGAATGGCTCTTTCAATCGCAAAGTTTTTGATATTCACAATGTTGTTGGATTTTTCGCTGCTGGAATATTGTTTGTCTTGGCTTTGACTGCTTCCAGTGACCTCTGGCACGAACAGGCTCTAGCTGTTGTTGGCGGGCTCACTGGTGGGCCTGTGGCGGCTGAATGGAAAGGTGTGCAGGGGAAGCAATCTGAAGGTAAGGACATGGCATCTTCTTACGATGCGATGCTGGCTGCTGCTAATCATGCTCTACCAAATATGGTGGCAGTTGCAATTACGGATAAGTTGGGGGTACGTATGATTAGCCCCGGAGAACCTTATGTAGTGCCTCGTTGCATTACTGTCTTTTTCAATAAATCGGATGCTAGATTGCTGCGAGTTGAAGACCCAGCGAAGCTGCCCCTTGGTCAACAAATCATGGCTTGGTTGCTACCCATTCACTTTGGTCAGTGGGGACCTGGTATTAGCTATTATTTTGTCAAAGCAGTATGGTTCGTCGCCGGACTGTGCCCAGGTATTTTGTTTGGCAGCGGGGTGATGATGGTTATGCTGAAGCGTGGTGCTAAGCGGAATTCTGGTCTTCAGCGGAATTTGGGCCTTGATCAAAGTAGTTTCTAAAACGGAGAGATTTTTGCGCAAAAATCTCTCCGTTTTAGAAATGCTCAGGCGATGTGGTATGAATGATTTATGATCTACGATTGTTTTAAAAAAGCTTTTGTCGCAGCTGTTGGCGTGCTAGTCGTTGGTGTGTGTGCGCCTGTATTTGCTGATAGTTTAAAGATCGCTGACGAGATTGGGCTGCTGGCTGAGTCTAGTAGTTCGGATACAAACTCTATTGATTCTACTATTAAGACCGCCGAGAAGGAGGCTGAGTATCGAATTGGTCGAATTGAAGTCAGAGGCAATTGGCTTATTTTTGCTGAGACTATAAAAAGGGTCATAAAAACCAAAGAGGGCGAGGTTTATGATCGTGAGCAGCTAGTCAAAGACCTTCGCTCGATTTACAATCTTGGTTACTTTGAATCTAAGGGTTTGAAGGTTATTCCTAGGCTACACGGCGACAAGGTAGATATTTTGTTCTGTGTGTCCGAAGCGCCTGTTCTTCAAGGCGTTTCATTTCTTGGAAGTCCTCAAATTATAGATTCTGAATTGAAGTCAGTTATTGGTGATTTTGTTGGCTGGCCTGTGGCCCAGTGGCGCCTTGATGCCGGAGTACGGAAAATACAAGAACTGTGCATTGCACGCGGTATAGAGCACTGGCGCGTGAGTTCAACCAAGGCTAAGTATGTATCTGATCCAGAGTTCTACGCTTTTAGTACTCGGGATAAAATTGCAAGTTCTGGTCTCGCTGGTCAGGCCCCGGTCTTGATGAGGAGAGTGTTGCATTCACCAATGCAAAGCACCGATGATTATACTCTTGTTCTCCGTATTGATGGGCAGCCAAATTCTTCGATGAAGCCGGCTTCGTCTGCTGGCCGAACCATTACGTTGCCTGCCGATGGTCGGTTATTTCGTCGGAGTTCTGACTTGGAGATTTGGCCGATAAGATTCAGAAAAAATCCTTGGCCGAAAGGCCCTTGAGTCAGCCCAATGTCATTCTCTCATTCCGCATCTTAGTTGCTTGCGCTTTCGTCTCCATAAATCTTCGCCACTTTGTCTCGTACAGCTTGAAAGCCCTGCCAGCCCTCATCTGAAGGGTTGTGTGGATCGATTAGTTCGCTGGTTGAGCAGTCAATAAGCGACCATTTATTTGGATTAGCAAATTTTAGAAGCGATGGAATTGGGTGGCCGTTGCCTCTTACGTGCACCATCAAAGATTCAATTGGATCTTCTTTGCCGGTATTGAATTCAAAGGAAAATTCGTCACCGGTATAGATACCCCAAGTGGGGTCTGACCAGTCTACGCCGGGCAGTGCATGAGTTATGAGACGGCGCACTTCCTCCGCTGAGCCTAACGGATCGGCATTCTGATCTTCTGGCAGTTCTTCTAGGTCTTCGGGTGGCTTGCCACCAAAGTTCAATACCATTACGTCCCAGCTCATGAGCTTTTGCATTCCTTTTTTGTGAGACTAATACTGATTGGTTGATTCTCTGAGATCACTGAAGACTTACCCGATCCTGGGGCGCAGCAAGCTGATGCCTGCGCTGCTGCAAGGCCGGCCAGTTCGCGAGGTCCGGCCAGTCCAGGAAGTTCAGCATCTTCGCCATAAGTAGTAGCACTGTCGGTTGTGTGAAAGCTTTCCCAGGCGATTCCTTGGGGGTCGTGTACCCAAGTTTTGTCTGCCTTGGCGTAACAGCAAGTTGTTTGTTCTTGTTCAAGAATTGGTTGCTGCGCCTTTTTCAAACGCATTGATATTTCGTTTAGTGAGCCTGCATCTTCGACTTGTATGCCTAAATGGTCAAGACCAGGCTCTCTGCCGCGAGTTGAGATGGCAAAATTGATGAGGGGATCATCGAGCATCCATTTGGCATAGTCTTCTTTTGTCACGGTTGGAGCGGCATCAAAAAACGTTGAATAGAATTGAATCGACTGCTCTAGATCGGCCACGGCTACATGCACGTGAAATCTCTTCATTGGCATTTTCCTCCATCTTTATCGTCATTATTTTCTCTTTCTTCGGCGCAGCAGTTTTCGAGCAAGAAGCCCATTAGTTGCTGCATTTGATCGTAGTTTGCTGAATAAATAATTGAGCGACTCTCGCGTCTTGGCACTATTAAACCGGCGCTGCTCAATTCTTTTAGGTGAAAAGACATAGTGGCCGCGGGCATGACGAAGTGGCTGCTTAGTTCTCCCGCTGCCATTCCTTTTTGACCTTTGCGCACCAAGAGCCTAAAGATCTCTAGCCTGGTTTCATGGGCCAAGGCAGATAGAGCGTTTACGGCTGTATTCGTTTTCACATTTCCAATATAGTCGAAATGTTAGAGGGCGTCAATCTATGTTGACTAATTCCCAACCCTTTAACTAATGTCCAACCTTAAACATTCGTAGTAAGTGCTTGCTATCCGTCCGGGGCGATGTTAACCTCAGCTCAGTTAATGTTTCGCAGGTTTCTATACGAAATGACCGCTCGCCACCACCACCATCATCATCATATGTTTCTCGATGGAGCGGACTAGCAGCCACCTTGCGTTTACGCACGAAACTGTTTAGAGCTCGCTCCCTGCGGGCTCTTTTTTTATGCAATTTTTGAGGATGTGAATATGACCAAGACTGTTAAAGATGGTGAGAATGCGGCAAGTACTGCAAACACTGCAAGCACTACGAGCGCTGCTAAATCTGCAGATTTAGGGAGTGCTCAAGGGAATCAAAAAACCGATTTGCGGCTGACTATTCCAAAAGGGCGCATTCAAGAAAAGGTCATGGCTCTTTTGAGTCAGATTGGCATGAATTTTCTCACTGATGGCCGTTCGTATAGCCCGATTTGCTCAGACCCACATGTAATTACTAAGTTGCTTAAGTCACAAAATATTCCCAGTTTGGTTGCCCTTGGTCGCCATGATTGCGGCTTCTCTGGCTACGATTGGACCATTGAGCAAGACGCCGAAGTTGTTGAGCTGCTTGATTTGCAGTTTGACCCAGTGCGGATTGTTGCTGCTATGCCTGAAGACTTGCTTGCCGGTGGCGATTTTAGAACCATGAATTTTGGTAGAAAATTGATAGTGGCTTCTGAGTATCGCAATTTGGCCAAGCGATTTATTGAGAAGAATAAGTTAGATGCAATTTTCCTTCAAACTTTTGGTGCAACTGAGGCCCTGCCTCCAGAAGACGCCGATATCATTGTCGACAATACCTCCACTGGCACTACTCTCAAGCACAATCGTTTGGTAATCGTGGAAGAAATTATGCGTTCCACCACGCGCTTCATATGCAACCCTAAAGCTCTTGAAGATCCCATCAAACGCCGCATGCTTGAAGAGATGACAATGCTGATGAAGAGCACACTTTTGGCTAAGCAGAAAGTTATGCTTGAAATGAATGTATCGCGCGAAGACTTTGAGCGGGTGGTGAGCAAACTTCCTTGTATGCGCGCACCCACGATTTCAGAACTTTACAATGGTGACGGTTATGCTATCAAGATCGCCGTGCCTACTAAAGAAGTGCCTGATTTGATTCCAAAGCTAGTGGCTCTTGGTGCTCGCGATATTCTCGAATATAAGGTTGAGAAAATTGTGGCAGGTTACGACAAATGAGTAGCGACAACAACAGAAGCGACGGCATGAGCAGCGAGAGCATTTGCAGCAGTAGCGATAAGTGCAACACTGGGAGCCGTCCAGCGCATTTGGTACCACAGGGTCATGATGCAAACTATGCTGTGATTTTTGATCTTGATGGCACTCTTGTCGATACCACCAAGAGTTTCGATGAAACCATTAAACAAATGGTGCAAAAATATTCGGGCGCGCCACTGTTTGACCAAGAGATAGCTGACTTGCGGCAAGAAGGCGGATACAACGACGATTGGGTCACCACTGCCGAGCTATTGCGCCGTCGTGGCTTTTCTGAACCACTTTCTAAAATTGTCCAAGAAGCTACAGAGTTATATTTGCAACTGGCGCCAAGCAATGAATTTGCTTTGTTTGATGATCAGCTTCTTTTCGAAATTTCAGAGCGGCATCCGCTTTTCATTGTCACTGGTCGCACCAGACCGGAGTACAATCCCATCTGGGGAGAGCGCTTAGATCCACTATTTAAGCGGGTTTATTGCCTCCATGACGTTCCCGGTAAAGCGCCCAAGCCGTCTCCCGACTATCTTTTGCAATTGATGATTGATTTCAATTTAGAAGCTGGAGTCTATGTTGGCAACGCCGTGGACGACATGTGGGCAGCGCGGGATGCTAACCTGTCGCGCATTGGTATCACTTCCACTTTGCCAGCGGACGCTCTTAGTGCTGCTGGTGCACAGATAGTTCTAGAATCAGTAAACGAGCTAAGGAAGGTATTTTCACTATGACAACAGCTTCTGGGAAAGAACACATTGGAAAAGAACAGACTGAAAAAGAACAAATTGGAAGTGAACAGATTGAAAGAGACAAAATGACTCAGAAAATCAGTAGATTTGCTTCGGTCACTAGGAAAACCAAAGAGACCGACATCACTATAGAAATCAATTTGGATCAACCTAGCCCTCCAGATATTGAGACATCTTTGCCCTTCTTGTCGCACATGCTAGAAGCCTTTGCTGTGCACGGCAGATTTGGCCTCAAGGTGCGCGCAGTCGGCGATATCGAAGTTGATCCCCATCACTTAATTGAAGACACTGGTATCACTTTGGGTGAGGCCATTTTTAAAGCTTTAGGTGGATTGGCTGGAATTAATCGCGCTGGTTGTTTTACTTACCCGATGGACGGCAGCTTGGTCACTATCGCCATTGATTTATGTGGCCGCCGCAATCTAACCTGGAAAGTACAGTTTGGCAACTTTGAAGTTGGTCACCTCGACCCCAATCTTTTTAGAGAATTCTTCAAGGGTTTTGTCGATGGCTTGAGAGCCACCTTGCACTGCCACGAACTTTATGGTGACAATGATCACCATGTCATAGAAGCAGTCTTCAAAGGCCTTGGCAAAGCCCTGCGTCAGGCCGTTGTGCCGCTCGAAACTGGCGAATATCTCAGCACTAAAGGCGTGTTGGATGAAAGCTGAGATTGGGGTCATAGTATGAGTTCAACTAAGTTTGCTGTAGACCTCGTCACTTCAGTTGGTGGCAACCTGGGCAGCGTCGGTCGCAGTTTGACTCGCCTTGGTATCAATTTTAATGCTGTTGATGTGGGCAATCCGCCCGATGGTTCGCGCCCTATTATTTTGCCGGGTGTTGGCGCCTTTGGGGCGGTTATGGCATCCTTGCGAGAAGGTGGCTTTGATCAAGCTGTCAAATCATTGGTACAAGCTGGTACTCCATTTCTTGGAGTTTGCGTCGGCATGCAAATTCTCTTTGATAGCAGTGAAGAAGCCCCTGGTGTTGCTGGGCTTGGTTTGGTGAAAGGCAAGGTCGTCAAATATACTCAAGGCAAAGTGCCGCAAACTGGCTGGAATGAAGTAAGACCGGTCAATGGCAATAGTGACGGCGCCAAGGGCTGGCCGTCAGGCTTTGTTTATTTCGTCAATTCTTATTATGCCAAGCCCGAGAATGATTCAGCTACTCTCTATGAGGCTGACTACTTCGGCCCATTTTGCGCTGCTGTGTCGACTGGCAACATTACAGCCTTTCAGTTTCACCCAGAAAAGAGCGGTGAATTTGGTGAGAGTCTTCTGAAAAGATGGGTGAGCGATGTTGTCTAGCGGGCTCTGTAAGCGAATAATTCCTTGCCTTGACGTTGCTAATGGCCGCACAGTCAAAGGCGTCAAGTTTCAAAATCTGCGTGATATCGGTGATCCCGTTGAGCTGGCCATTGAGTATCAGCGCCAAGGGGCTGACGAGCTAATGTTCTTAGACATCTCGGCGTCCCGTGAAGAGCGCAGCACAGTATTTGACTTAGTGCGCTCGGTGGCTGAGCATTTGTCAATTCCTTTCACCGTTGGTGGTGGCATCTCTAAATTAGACGACGTCAAGAAGCTGTTGGCGCTGGGCGCTGATAAGGTTTCTATCAATTCTTCTGCCGTGCAGCGCCCTGAGCTAGTTGCTGAGATAGCTGCGGCCTGCGGCTCACAGTGCTGTGTTGTAGCGATTGATGCGCGTAAGGTGATTTCGCATGCTAGCAGCTGCAGCGCGGGCGATGTTACCTCTGGGTCGGCGTCTCTGCTCCCTTCTGAAGGGCAAGCGACAACCTGGGAAGTCTTGACCAAAGGCGGTAGCGTATCAACAGGCCTAGATGCTTGGGTTTGGGCGCGACAATGTGTGGAGCTAGGTGCAGGCGAGTTCATGCTAACTTCTTGGGATACTGATGGCACACAAGAAGGCTTTGATATTGAAATGGTTTTGGCTTTCTCTGGCCTGCCCATTCCGGTGATTGCATCTGGTGGCGCCAAGAACCCGCAAAGTTTTGTCGATGTATTCTCAACTGGTAGGGCTGATGCCGCTTTAGCTGCCAGCATTTTTCATGATGGATTGTTCACAGTCAACCAAGTCAAAACCACTCTAAAAAACGAGGGCATCACAGTTCGCTTATGTTAATTCCAAGCATCGATATCATTAATGGCAAGGCCGTGCAACTGAAGCAAGGCAAAGAGTTTGTGCTTGAATGCGAGCGCAGCCCCATGGAGCTGGCACGCGATTTCAATCGCTGCGGAGAGATTGCAGTAATCGATCTGGATGCTGCCATGGGCAAAGGCAACAATCGCGAACTAATTAAAGATATTTGTCGTATTGCCGATGTACGGGTGGGCGGCGGCATCCGCGATGTTGAGTGCGGACGCGAATATTTGAAAGCTGGTGCTAAACGCCTAATTGTTGGCACCATGGCCACCCCTGAGTTTCTTGAAAAGTTCACCCCTCAGCAGATTATGGTCGCTCTCGATCACCGTGGTGAAATAGTTGTCGATAAGGGCTGGGAAAATTCTACTGGTGAGACCATATGGCAGCGGGCTGAGCGTGTCGCTCCCTATTGTTCCGGCTTTCTCACCACCTTTGTTGAAGGCGAAGGTTGTTTACAGGGAATGGACATTGCTGCCATCAAGGAATTGAAGAAGCGTCTACCGGGGCAGCTCACTGTTGCTGGCGGCATTGCTCAGCTTGACGAAGTAGTGGAAATTTCAGCACTGGGTATTGACGTGCAAGTGGGCATGGCTCTTTATACTGGATTGATTGACCCTGTTGAGGCTGTGGTGAAGAGCGTCAAGTTTCACGCTGATGGCCTAGTGCCAACAGTTGTGCAAGATTTTAGCGGTCAGGTTCTCATGGTGGCATACAGCACAGCAGAATCTTTGACCAGAGCATTGAGGGAAGGCAAGGGCATTTATTACAGTCGCTCTCGCAGCGAGATTTGGGAAAAGGGTCTGAGTTCTGGCAACGTGCAACAGCTTATTTCATGTCGAGTTGATTGTGATCGTGACTGTTTGCTTTTCACTGTTGTGCAGAACCGGGCAGCTTGCCATAACGATACATATAGTTGTTTCGGTGCTGCTTCGGCCGATCGCAAATTTTCCATGCATGAGCTATTTGAGACTTTGCAGTCAAGAAAAGCAGAGCCGCCATCGAAGTCTTATACCCAGACTTTGTTTGCCGATCGGCGCTTGCTTCTTAAGAAAATTATGGAAGAAGCCTATGAGGTGGTGTCACATTCCTCTAAAGACAATTTGCGCTGGGAGATTGCCGATCTTCTCTATTTTGCCAGCGTTCTAGCCGTAGATGAAGGCATTGAGTGGAAAGAAATAGAATCAGAGTTGGCTGGAAGACGAAGATAATTTTAAGTAGCGCAAAGTGCAAGTGAGCAAAAACAGCTAGAGAGCGATAATGAAAGATAGTAAAACTGCTGAATTAATTCCTCTTCTCGTTGACGAGCAAGCTCGACAGTGGGCAGCCGCGCAAGCCGGCTCTCTTTGCGGGTCGTCGTGCAGCGAACCGCTGCCTTCGCCGGTCTCGGATAACAGCCGTGAGCAGTCTGTAGAGGTTGCCGCTGTGGCTGGCCTTGCCGAAGAACTCAGGTTGGAAAATTCTGTACGCGAGATTATTGCACTGGTTCGCACCAGCGGAGACAAAGGTCTGGCTACTCTGGCTCAACGTTTTAAAGACCCAGCACCGAATACGGTGACGCTTGATGACGCTGCTAAGAAAGCTTTGGCGGCAAGATTGCCGCAAGAAACAAAAGACATCTTAGATGAAGCGGCTCGCCGTATTCGACGCTTTGCCGAGGCCGTTGTGGCCGTGGCCAAGCCTGTAGCGGTCGACTGCGGCGAGTACACAGCTGGATTCGATTTTAAGCCTGTGGCGCGTGTGGCTTGTTATATCCCGGCAGGTCGCTATCCCCTGCCATCAACAGCTTTAATGACTGCTGTCACCGCCCAGGTGGCAGGTGTGAAAGACATTTGCATAGTCTCTCCCTGTTTGAAAGACGAAATTTTGTACGCAGGAGCACTTGCCGGTGTGACTGAGTTTCACGAAGTCGGTGGTGCTCAGGCTGTGGCTGCCGTTGCCTACGGCACTGAATCGATAAAGTCAGTCGACATGATTGTCGGCCCTGGTAATGCTTACGTCACTGAAGCCAAGCGTCAAGTGTACGGAAAAGTCGGAATCGACATGCTGGCTGGGCCAAGTGAAGTAGCAATTGTTGCTGATTCGGGTGCCAAGGCTGAATGGCTGGCACTTGATCTGCTTTCGCAAGCGGAGCATGACCCTAATGCCCGCTCCTATTTACTCACCGACAACGAGGCCCTAGCAAGATCTGTGGCAGAGATCTTAGTCGACAAAATCAGTGTGCTTAGCTTGCCGGCTTATATTGATATTGCCCTAGCATCGAGTGCTATTGTCGTTCTTGATTCTCTGGAGGCTTGTATTGCTGCTGCTAACAATATCGCTCCTGAGCATTTGCAGTTGCAAGTAAAGGACCCCGCTGCCATTAAGTCGCAGCTGAAGAATTACGGCGCTCTCTTCATGGGTTACAACGCTACTGTTCCCTATGGAGATTATGCTGCAGGCCCTAATCACACCCTGCCCACTAACCGTGCCGCTCGCTTTGCCGGCGGCTTGAATCCATTCACTTTCTTGCGTGGCCAGAGTTGGCTACATCTAACTGGCACCGCCAGCGAACTGTCTAAACTCACCGCTGGTTTTGCCGATCTTGAGGGGTTAGCTGCACACGCCGCGGCGGCGAGGGCGCGAATAGTTTGAGGCAAGTGCCCTCAGCACAGCTTTTTAGAAGGATCTGATCATGACCCATTTGGTACGAGAAGACATTGCGACAACTGAAGGCTATGCGCCCGGTGAGCAGCCGAGCGATACTACTACAATCAAGCTCAATACCAATGAGAATCCCTATCCTCCTTCCCCCATGGCACTAGCTGCCATTGCCGCTATTGCTACTTCTGGCGCCGAGCAAGTGCGCCGCTATCCTGATCCAACAGCACGCGTCTTCCGTGAACAGGCAGCGAAGTTGCACGGCGTTCCCGCTGATTGGATTTTGACTTTCAACGGCGGTGATGACTTGCTCAATGTCATCATTCGCACCTGCGCTGGCGAAGGAGACGCCGTCGCCTTTTTGGAGCCATCTTATTCGCTCTATCCTGTTCTGACAAAGATTCAGGCCGCTCGCCCACTGGTCTTGTCTTACGACATTGACGGCACTGACTGGAAGCTGCCAGCCAATATCGAAGCAAGTGATGCGGCACTTTTGCTGATAGTCAATCCTAATGCACCATCGGGTCATCTGGAGCCTATAGAGAGCATTGAGAATGTAGTAAAGAATTTTCGCGGTGTTGTTTTGATTGACGAAGCTTATGTCAATTTTGCCAGAGACTCGGCACTGCCATTGGTGCACAAATATGACAATGTAGTTATTTTGCGCAGCATGTCGAAAGGCTATTCACTTGCGGGTCTGCGCTTCGGCTATGCCATAGGCCAGGCGTCGTTGCTGCAACAGTTACTCAAAGTGCGTGATTCCTATCCGTGTGATGTAGTTTCGATTGCTGCTGCCACAGCTGCACTAGCCGATCAAGAATATGCTCGCTCAACCTGGGAGAAGGTCTGCTCTGAGCGAGAGCGATTGTATTCTGCTCTTCAAGCCTTGGGCTTTGATATGCCTCAGTCTCATTCCAATTTCCTCTTGGCTCAAGTACCTTATGGTACGAACGCTGAGAGTATCTACAAAGAATTGAAGAGTCGATCTATTTTAGTTCGTTGGTGGAATCTACCCCGTTTGGCTGATAAGGTTAGAATTACAGTTGGCACAGCAGAGCAGAATGGTAAGCTGCTAGCGGCGTTGGAAGATATTGTTAGCAAAGTCATGGATAGTAGCAGTAAGGAGTAGTAAATGAGCGACAAGACGGTGTTGATGCCTGGACCAAGCCACCCGATTACCATTGAGGAGAGCCCGTCGCGGGTCGTCGTTAAGTTTGGCGGCGTGGTTGTTGCTGATACTACAGAGGCGGTCATTCTCAAGCAGCCTAGCAGCCCTGACCGCTTTGTCATCCCTCGCAAAGACGTATAGATGGAATTGCTTGAGCGTAGCGAAAAGACCAGCTATTGTCCGTACAAAGGCGATGTCTCATATTTCAACCTGAAGAGCGGCGATGCTAACTCAGCAAACGCTGCCTTCTCCTTTGAGACGCCCCACGCAGCTGTGGCCGAACTCAAAGAGCGCATTGGTTTCTATACTGAGAAAGTAGAGTCGATTGTTGAGGAGAAAGTCGGTTAGAGCGTTCTTTAGACGTGCTGGAGGAAATACAAATGGGAGCTGCACTTTCATACGTTGCGGTAAAAGATAAACCTGACTCTGCATTGTTAAAGTCGCTGAATATCAACGAAATGACCAGTGGAACCGACCTGCATGCATTGTACGGAGCGGACACAATTAATGGCTGTGTTTTCGAATCAGGCTGGTTCGTCATTACCATTTATGGAGATTCGGAAGCATTGCTTTCACCAAAAGTTCTCAAGCAACTTTCGGCTGGAAGCCGCCTAGTCGCTTGCGAGGTAGAAGAGCATGTTATGGTCAGTACGGCAGCTGGCTGGATAAATGGCGAACAAGTCTGGAGCGTTGTTTACGATTCGCAGGAAGACGATGAAGAAATCGTCGTCACCGGCATCCCGCCTGCTGGGTTCAATGAAATGGCAGCGGCACTGCGGAAGGAGATGACGTTCTTCGAGATTCCAACTGAGCTTGTGCACAACATTTGTGGTTTTGAATACCTGGGTAACAACTTTTTCCCTCATTTCGAGATTGATTTTTAGAAGGGTGGATCAATAGCCCAAGAATCTCGGATTGGTGAGCCCTTGATATCAAATAGGGAGAACGTGAGGAGAAAGTAGATTAGGACATTCTTTAGGCGAGCAGGAAAGTTTTTAGACGAACCGCCTGTCGGGTTCGCTAGTTTGGTTTGGTTTTATCCAATTACTTTCCCATTTTTGCTCGCTGGTTTTCTGTTGTTTGTGGCCAACTGTCCGCCTCTTGCGACCTTCATTCGCGACAACGGACATCAATCTACGGCGCTCTATTTATTTTGCGCACCTTTGTTATTTCTTTTTTGCGCCAGTAGATGGTTCCGAGGCAGATTTGCATTCATGCTTGTCGCCTGGTTTATCGGCCTCAATTTATTTTTCGTTCTAGGTAACACTCAAGGATCGCTTGCAACTGCAATCAGCAGGGCCTTTAGCGCTGCTGTTGTGCAAGGAACAAGGTGACGGAGAGGCTATTCTCAAACGAATTCGCCGCTTCTGTGCTGCTATACCATTCTGTTCGTGCAATGGGTGCATTTAATGCATCTATTGCGAATAATGCACATATTTGGGTATAATTGGTTAGTACTTCATGGGTGAGTGGGCTATGGCAAAAATACTGGATCGTCCAACAATTCCATCAGAGTTTGAAATCGTTCAGGCGCGTAAATCGTTTGAGGCTTTAAAGAAAGATTCTTCAGATTCTCACTTCGTTCTTGGAAGCAAGACCGGCAAGCGGGTGCCCATAACAGAAAATGCGTTTAATTATGTTCTTACCATTCTTAGTGAAATGGCAAAAGGGCATGCTGTACTCGTAGTACCGCTGCAGGCTGAGTTGAGCACTTACGAAGCCGCTGAGTTGTTGGGGGTGTCCAGGCCGTTTCTAATTCGGCTAATTGACAAAGGTGAGCTTCCTTGCCGAGTTGTGGGGCGTCATCGAAGAGTACCTTGCGAAGATCTCCTCGCCTATAAGAAACAAACTCAAAGCAGAAGAGCTAAAGCTTTGTCAGAGATGACAGCTGCAGATGATGAGATGTATGGCCTAGGAGACTAATTTGGAGAAGCCCTCTGGTTATACAGCCCTGCTGGACTCATCGGTTTTATTTCCGATCTTCGGGAGTAATCTTTTGTTATTCATGGCTGACAGCCAGATCTTTAAGGTCAAATGGTCGAAGGATATTCATGTTGAGTGGATAGACAGCAGGATGAAGCGTTATCCAGATGGTGACCGTGCAGCTTTGGAGCGTAAGCAGGAACGCATGGACAAAGAGTTTGCTGAAGCGATGGTATCAGGTTATGAGCCTTTGATTGAAAGTCTATCGCTAGTAGATTTGAATGATAGGCATGTTCTGGCTGCTGCTATTAAATGTCGTGCCGATGTAATTGTTACAGAGAATATTCGCCATTTTCCGTCAGCAGTTTTGGAGCCTTTAGGACTGTTCTCTCAAACCGCTGATGATTTCATTGCTGATCAAATTGGATTAACGCCTGAGAGTGAAAAGATGGTGGCAATCGCTGTTGTTCGCCACAAGAAGAGTATGACGAGAAGCCGCCTCAGCTGGCAGCGCTATTTTGAAGAGTTAGCAAAGCGCTTGCCTCAAAGTTTTGCTGAATTCAATCAACTGCATTTCAGGGAGACTGTTGCTATGGTTTTGGTTTCTGGAGAATGGCGATATTAATCTTGTGAGAAATTGTCTAGCTGTTTTGAATTTGTTTGGCAACTGAGCTGAGCAATTGTTGCCTGCCATCACTCATTCTTCACTATTTTTCGTTGCTTCTTGCGATCGTCGCCATTCTTCGATTATCCTTGTGCCGGATCTGTCTATGACTTGTTCGAAATCTTTGATACTTTCAATAGGTAGCCATTCCAAGAAGGCAGCCTAGATAGCGAGATATAGACTCAATTGACATTTGTTGCTTGTTCTTTTGTTTGTCTGTTTGCTTGTTCAATCTCGGCTAAACGCTCTGCCAGTTTTGCAGATACCAGGTTTATCTCGTCTAGTCGTTGCTGACCCGACTCTTTCATGGCGCGGATGTCTTCAAGTGATTGTCCGACGTGCAGAGAAGCATCAAGGGCACCTATTCGATGTATTTTAGCCTGTTTTGCCAGCTCTGCATTTTCTTTTAGTTCGGCCATCATCTGTCGTTCTTTCCAAACGGTTGCTTGCTGTCTGTACTTTGCTAGAGCTTGTATTATCTCCATCTCAGTAGCCACTAGGCTGGCGCACCACTTTATCATTTCCTTGTTGGCTAGATTAAAATCTGAAAGTGCTTTCTTTGTTTGCACAGCAGACATAGACTTCGTTTCAATTGCGGGAAGATTTGCTATCTTTTCGATGGAGGCTTTTGCCATCTCTTCGTTCAGTTCAATTCTTTTCTCCATAGGCATAAACATTGTCGGAGAGAGTGTGATAGTGCCTCCATTTGTTTTAAGTGCTTCTGTAAGTCTTTCCTCTCTATCAACTGTTTTTTGTTCTACCTCTGCTATGGCCTGTTTAGCAGCCTCTATGGCTCGGCCACTTTTTCTGATGATGCCATTGGCTCGCTCCGTGCGCAGTGTGGATGCCAGAACTAGACGTTTTTCTAGCTCTATTCCTTTCTCTAGGCATTCCGTCTCCAGTCTCATCAACCTTCTTTCTAGTATGTCAAGACTATGCCTTTGTAGTTCCGAATTTTTTGATGCAGTGCGCTCTAATTTTATGGCTTGTTGATTTATCTCAGTCGCCTGTTTAATTGCTGGATGATTTGCTTTCTTCTGTCGCGCTGCCCGGCGAGTAATTTTGTCTGCCTCCCTTCTCGCCTGTTGTGCCTTGCTCCTAAGCTCGTGCTCTTTTGTGCTGGCCTCCTTGATAAGTCTTTTGCAAGCATCTACTTTTAGTTCATGACTTTGCAGTTCTCGCTCGGCAATCATTGCGAGATCTTCTTGGTCTGGAATTAGGCAGCGCCAAATCGCTCTTTCGATTTTGGCTACTTGTGATTTAGTTTCACTATAGAAGTTAAATACGTTTATCGAGTCGCTGGGCTGCGCTTTCGCCGTCAATACTTTTGGCAAGCTTCTATTCGTTGCTCTCTTAGTGGATTTGGGAGTTTTTTTGCCCGCTCGCTCGTACCCAGGCCGCCGTTTCTTTAGCGCCTTTACAGCACTCATTTGGACTTCTTTGCGGAAGCGTTTAATTTCTTGATGCAATTCTCTTTCAATCGAAAGTATGAAGAACACTTCTTTGAAGTACGTTTCAAGTCGCTCAAGCAGACTTGGTTCAGGCGTGCCTTTGTCTTTTTCCGCGACCGCTGATTTGCTTTTACTTTTCATTGACTCTTAGCGGCATAGGCTAAACGATAGTCCATTTATCGAGCGTATCTTGCAGCTCGACAGAAGTCAACTAGGTCGATTCGGGTCAGTATGAACCAGGTCTTTCTGGAAGTTAGCCATTCCAAAAAGGCAGCCTAGATAGCGAGATATAGACTCAATTGACATTTGTTGCTTGTTCTTTTGTTTGTCTGTTTGCTTGTTAGTTTGCTTGCTCAATCTCGGCTAAACGCTCTGCCAGTTTTGCCGATACCAAGTTTATCTCGTCTAGTCGCTTTTGAATCGGTTCTTTGATAGCGCGGATAGCTTCAAGTGATTGTGCCAGCTGGCCAATGGTATCAGTCGCGGAGTTGACACGTTTATTCCCTTGATTTGCCAAATCTATATTATTATCGATTTCGGCGGTAGACTGCCGATTTAGCCAAACCTCCTTTCGCTCCTTCCACGTCACAATAAGCTCATTTATTGGATCTTCGATTTTTGTAAATGCTTCATAGCTCTTGGAGATTTCCTTGCTGGCAAGGGCGTAGCTAGCTAGTGCATTTTTTACTTGTTCTAAATTCATTGACTTTGTTTCTACTGCAGGAAGATTGGCAATGCTTTCCAACGAGGCCTTGGCCAACTCTTCACTTGCGGCGACCTTCTGCTCCATTCCCTCAAATATAGTCGGTGAGAGTTCGATGATGCACCCGAAATTGTCTAGTGCTTCGGCGAGCTTTGCTTCGCGTTCGAGCACTCTTTGCTCCATTCTGGCGATTACCTGGGCTGTGGTTGAGCTACCGGGGCCACATTTGTTCACCAATGCATCGGATTTCTTCAACATCTCCGTCAATGCCTGAGTCTTAGTTGTGATCAGTAGCATGTCCATTTTGTGGCTCTCGTCTTCAAGTCGTACTAGGCAACTTTTCAGTATTGGCAGTCTAAGTTTTAGCAGCTCCGTATACTGCGAAGCTGAGCGCTCTAGTCTTGATGCGTATCGATTTGTCTCGGCCACTTGTTTCGGTAAAAGGTTATGTGATTTCTTCTGCATAGCTGCCCGTCGATTTAGTTTGTCCGCTACGCGCCTCGCTTGCTGTGCCTTAGTACGCAGTTCTTGCTCTTGTGTTGATGCCAGCCGAATAAGTTTTTGGCAGGCCGTTATTCTGTCTCTAAGGTTTCGCAGGTTAGCTTTAGCGAACCATATCGTATCTTCAGGATTGGGTATTAGACGACGTCTGATGAATACTTTTGCATTGCTGAGCATTGATTTAATATCGCTCAAATGATCGGGAGACTCACTTAGTTCGCTAGGCTTTTGTTGCATCGTCAATACTTTTGGCAAGCTTCTACTCGTTGCTCTTTTAGTGGACTTGGGAGTTTTTTTGCCCGCTCGCTCGTACCCAGGCCGCCGTTTCTTTAGCGCCTTTACAGCACTCATTTGCGCTTCTTTGCGCGCGCGGGCTACTTCTTCATCCAATTCTCTTTCGATTGATTGTTTGATGACTATTGTTTTGAAGTACGTTTCAAGTCGTTCAAGCAGGCTTGGCTCAGGTGTGGCTTCCATTCCTTGGCCTCGTTACTGATGTGAACGGATTGACGATTGACTGCTTTGTTTTTCATCGTGGCTGCCTCTTGTTTTCAGTATGAGGTTGGTGATTCTTAGAGTCAAATCTAGCAAGGCCCACACCTGACCGCCTAATTTCAGCCCATTTGACGCCCATGATTCTCTATGGTAAATTACATACCAACTAGTCGGTACTGAATTTTGGGCGAAATCCAAATTTCAAAAAAGAGACATGCCTAACCAATGGCCCGCACCCGCAATAGTCATGAGACCCGCACCAAGCTGCTTGACGCAGCTCGTGACCTGATTCGCGCCAAGGGCTACAGCGCCACAACCGTAGATGACATTTGCCAGGCAGCCGGAGTGACCAAGGGCGGCTTCTTCCATCATTTTGAAAGCAAAGACCAGCTTGGCGTTGCCGCTGCTGAACAATTTAGCAATATGGCTGAGCAGATTTTTGGAGCTGCCCCCTATCAATCTCTTGAAGATCCTCGTGACCGCCTTTTGGGCTACATAGATTTTCGCATCGCTATGCTAGGCGCTGATATCTCACAGTACACATGCTTGCTTGGCACCATGGTGCAAGAAGCCTATGCTACTCATCCAAGTGTGCGTCAGGCCTGTGATGCAGGGATGACAGCCCATGTAAGAGACTTGGCGCACGATATTGAAGACGCTAAATTACTGTACGCACCAAAGGCCAGCTGGACGTCTGAGAGCGTTGGCTATTTCATTCAATCAGTTATACAAGGTGCCTTTATTTTTGCCAAAGCCAAGCAAAGCCCAGAAGTGGCTGTGCAAAGCATGATGCATCTGCGCCGTTATTTAGAATCTCTATTTGATCCAACTAATAAGGAGTAACCATGCCAGAAATTACATCTACCATGCCCGATCACACAGAGGCCGCCACCAATTTGGAGCGCGAGTTGACTCTGACGCGCATCATTGATGCCACACCAGACAAACTTTTTAGAGCGTGGACAGAGCCAGATCTGATCGTCCAATGGTTTACACCGCCACCATATAAGACCATAGCGGCAGAGGTAGACTTGCGTGCTGGTGGCTCAAGCTTGGTTGTAATGCAGGCTCCCGATGGCACTGAGATTCCAAATAGAGGTATCTACTTAGAAGTCGTAATGAATGAACGCTTAGTTTTCACTGATGCATATACCAGCGCTTGGGAGCCGTCAGAGAAGCCCTTCATGACTGGCATTTTGACATTTGAAGAGCATGAAGGCAAAACCAAATATACTGCTCGCGTTTTGCACTGGACAGTAGCCGACCGCGAAGCTCACGAGAAAATGGGCTTCCATGAGGGCTGGGGCATTGCTACAGACCAGCTGGAGGCGCTAGTGGCAAAGCTCAAATAAGGCTTTGTGGACACAGTAATTGTAATCAATGAGAGGAAATTTTTTAGATGATCGAAACACCAATAGTGCTAGATACGCCTGCACTTGAGATTGCTTGTATTCACATTGTCGTGCCCCGAGCAGAAATTCAAACCGTTATGGGGCCGGGCATAGTAGAGATTTTCGAGGCGCTTAGCGCTCAGGGTCTTGTACCAATCGGCCCTTGGTTTACTCACCATTTAAAGCGCCCTGATGAAACTTTTGATTTTGATATCTGTGTTCCTGTGGCATCGCCGGTAACACCAGTAGGTCGCGTTAAGCCTGGACAATTGCGCGCAGCAACTGTGGCGCGCACTGTCTACCATGGTGGCTACGAAGGCCTTGGCGAAGCCTGGGGCGAGTTTCTGCAATGGATTGAAGCGCAGGGCCATGAGTCTGCCGAAGACCTTTGGGAGTGCTACCTGGCTGGCCCAGAGAGTGGTCCTGATCCTACTCAATGGCGCACCCAGCTTAATCTTCCGCTTGTGGCAGTAAAACAGTTGAAGTAATTTTGATGAAGTAAATTAGAGGAGGAGCGATGATCAAGAAAATAGCATTAGGTGTTGCGGCTTTCCTGGCTGTGGCAGTAGTTGTAGTTTTAGGTATAGCCGCTAGCAAGCCAGATACGATGGTTATTGAACGCTCGGCAACAATCAAAGCTCCGCCAGAGAAACTATTTGCAATGTTGAATGATTTGCATAGCTGGAGTAAATGGTCTCCATATGAAGAAAAAGATCCAAAAATGAAGCGCACCTTCAGTGGTGCGGAGAAAGGTAAGGGTGCTATCTACGCTTGGGATGGTAATGATGAAGTGGGTTCTGGCAGTATGGAGATTACTGAAGCGACAGAGCCATCCAACATAAAAATTGGATTGCATTTTCTCAAACCATTCAAAGGTGACAATAAAGTCAATTTTTCTTTCGTGCCTGATGGTGACATGACCAAAGTTACTTGGGCCATGACTGGCGAAAGCCCTTTCATGTGCAAAGTAATGCAAGTGTTCTGTAGCATGGATGAAATGTGCGGCAAAGACTTCGAGAAAGGCCTAGCTAAGCTCAAGAGCATAACTGAGAGTTAAAACGGAACTTTCACTCTTTCATCTCGTCAGCTGGCAGACCAAGGATTGAAGAGGAAAAGTAATCATGTCGAATTTGAAGCAGGCATTTGCCCTGGCAGCCGCTTTGTGTGCAGTGCCGCTCGGTACTCTCACCTGCTACGCCGGTGAAACGCAATCTAGTAGCATGGCTCAAGGACAAAGCAGTAGCGAAGCTGCACCGGTAGGCTCAACCACCACTACTAGCGCTACCTCACAGAACTCCACCCAGGCCGGGACCTCCAACTCTACTCAGTCGGCCACAGTCGATCGGCGGTCAACGTCAGCCGGTAGCAGTCTTGCCCCTAGAAGTAATACTACTATTATCGAGTCTACGGTAACTCCCAGTGTGCCCGTGACCACAACCACGGCCTCTAACCGTTCGAAGACCACTGTGCGAAAGACCGCTGTGCGTCCTAGACCTAAAGTGAAAACCTGGAAGACTCAAACCTGGAACCACAGAGTAGTCAGGCGCTAAATCAAGCCCTAAAGTTGTCGGGCGGGGTAAACTAAGATCATTAGTTGGAAAGATTGATGATCTTAGACCACCCTCGACAATTTGAACTCTACTGCGCGGCTTTGGCTGTGGTCCTGGCCACGGCTTTGGCCTCATCAGCTTTTTATTGTCCAGCTTTTGCCATTGATGACAGTGCCAAGAAGAAGCTTATAGCTGAATATAAACATGGTGATTTTAAACTGGCCGAAGTAAGCGGTCGGTTGGCTCTGGCCGAGCAACCAAATGATATGGAAATTCGCTACTATCTGGCCAATACTTTTTCTAAATTGGGTAAAACTGACGAAGCTATTTTTGAGTATCGGCAGTGTTTGAATAGCAGTGCTTCGGCTCAGCTGAAAGAGTTTTCTCGCCAGGGGCTTGAGAAACTATTGCAGCAGAAAGAAGCCGCCTTGGCAGCTGCCCTAAAATCGCCCGCGCATCAGAAAGAAACCGAATTGAACGCTTACCAGAAGCGTCTGGCTGATGAGCAGAATCAGGCTGAAACCAAGCTGCGCGATGAGTTAACTCAGGCAAAGAGACTGGCTAGCGAGCGCTACTCTTCTCGTATGCGGCATAACCCAAGAGATTATTCGTTTTCATCGTATCAGCAGAGCAGTAGCGATGCGAATTATTACCAGCGGGAGCTGCGAGCGCTCGATGAAGATTATTTTCGCAAAATTATAGACTTGCGTAATCATGCTACCAATGCTTTAAGCCAGACCAACTGCGGCAAAGGCACAATTCGTGTGATGCCCTCGTTAAGCTCTAGCAAGGTGAAAAACTATATAAATTACTCGGACGAAGTTGAGCCTGTCGTCAAGCCGCTACCCGAGTCAATGAGTGCTACAGCTTTGTCTCTTGGTTCTGGTACGAAAACGAAGGGCGGCGCCAGTACTGCCCGTTCAAGTCGCAACCGTAGCAGGTCGTCAGCAGACAATGGGCAACTTTTGTCAGGTAAGGCTAAATGAAGTTATCGGCCGTGCTTGCAAGAGTATTGCTTCTGAAGGTGCAGCCTTCAAAAGTGTTGTATTTGGCGCTTCTACTCTGCTTAGTCGCTTTGCCTGTTGCTGTTCCTATGGCAACCGCTGCTCCGCTATCTAAATCTGTCTCGCAATCTAAAGCTACCTCTCGATCAGAATCTGCCACGCAGGCAAAATATGCCACGCAATCAAAATCACCAAGTAGCAGCTCTATCACGCTATCTGGTGAAGTCAATATTCTGGCCGGTGCCTGTGCTTCCTCCGGAATTTCAATCAAAGACAATAAGCTACCTACTGTCATTGAGAAAGTGCGAATGGGTTCTGCCGCTGCCTATGCTGGATTGGCTGCAGGCGATCGCATTCTCAACGGTCAGATTGGCCAGAACAAAATGTTTCTTGCCATCGAGCGCGGCGGCAAAAAATATACTGTGGCCTTGCAATATACTCCCGATAATCTGGCTGCTGATGCTGCTCGTGAAGCAGCTCGAAACAATCCAAATTTGAAACTTTTAGCCGGTGCCACAACGGTCAATACACCTGAGCAAGAGAGAAAGCAGGAAGCTGCGCGAGTGCTTGCCGCTGCCGCCACCGAGTCTGTAGATTGGCGTACTTTGAAGAGCTATGAAATCGTTGTTATGGTCGATTCATCGGGTTCGATGGACGATAGGCTTACATCGCCACCGATGACAAAATGGGAATGGTGCAGTAAGGAAATATACAACCTGGCTAAGGAAGCTGAGAAGCTCGGTAGTGGTGGCTTTACTCTTTGCACGTTTCAGTCTGATCACGAGATGTTTACTAATTGTACGGCTGCTACTGTCAGGCAGCTTATGCAGAATCGTCGTCCGGGTGGTGGTACAGACTTGGCCACGCCGCTGACCGAAGTAATTGACAGGCACTTCAAAAATGCCAAACGCAAGCCGCTGTTGGTTGTGGTTATCACCGATGCTCTGGTATCAAACGATGAGATTGAAAATGTTTTGATAGATGCTGCTAAGCGAATTCGTTCACCGCTAGAAGCCCAGTTTCTGTTTCTACAATTAGGTGACGATCCTTCCGGGCAAGAACTTGCTCAGATTTTGGATGATGAACTGACCACCCTGGGTGCGCCCTACGATATCGTCAGTAGTATCACATCAGATCCGTTGGTTTCTTTTGGTTTGCGTCGTGGCATGATTGCTGCTATGACCAAAGCGCCTGAAACTAGGCATGTGAAGAAGGCCGCAACTCCCAGCGAAGAGCTTGCGCGTGTTCGCGAGGAGCTAAAGCGGCTGAGAGCGCATAAGGTTAAGTAGTGCAATAGATGGAATTGCAACTTTGATTGGCTCGACTAGAGCGTTATTTGATTTTACGTGCTAGTTTTTCCGCTTGGGCAAAGATACAGTCAGCACCCCATTCTTTAGCGTGGCCTGTACTTTGTCGCCGTCGACTTTGCATGGCAATTGCACCGTGCGCACAAACGACTGGCTGACAGTGGAGAACGAGTTGTGAGAGTTCTTCTCTTCTTTCTTCTCTCCTTTTATAGTGACAACATCGGTGCCTACTTCAACGTTTACATCTTTCTCTGTCATTCCTGGCAACTGGGCCACAATTTGAATTTCCTGATTGCCGTCTACAGTTTTGACTGCTGGTACATCCATGGGCATGCTAACAAAATTGGGCAGTGCCAGTGGTGCAATGTCTAAGTCAACAGGTGTGAAAAATGGGTCGAGAAAAATATTCCATAGATTGGGCGCAAGCAGATGGTTGGTTGAAATAGTAGCGGTCTTCATTTTGTGAACTGGAACATTTGCGGCAGTTGCAGCTTTTGCAGCAGTTTCATTTGCCCTAGCTGAGTTTTGAGTGTCAAGTAGATCTTTGCTGGCATAGCCGCCGATAAAGCCAGTAAAGAGTGTTAATGCAAATAAACCAATTGCCTTTGCTTTCAGATTGTCCATAGCATTTCTTCCTCCTTTTGAGCTTCTTTTTTTGAGCTTCCCGTTGAGCTTCCCTTTGAGTTCTCATGCTAGCCTCGCTTCAAGGCTCCTTGCGAGAGCCTCGGGGAGTCGAGGTTTTCGCCGACTCCCCGAATTTAATGGCCTCTGCGTCAGAGCTGTCGCAACAGGTTACTCTTTCTTGATTGCAATACTCTTGACGCTTGCTTGTGCTTGTGGTGTCTTCTTAAGTGAGACAGTTAGCACACCGTTTTTGAAAGAAGCACTGCAGCTATCCTGGTCTACCTCGCAAGGCAGTGAAACTGAACGAGTAAAGGCCCCGTAGCTGCGCTCCATGCGATACCAGCCTTTGACATTTTGCTCACACTCTTGTTTCTTTTCACCACTGATTGTGAGCATATCTCTCGATAGAGAAACGTCAATTTCGTTTTCGTTCAGGCCCGGCAATTCTGCCGATATGCGAAGCTCTTTGTCAGTCTCGCGAACATCGATTCGCGGGGTGACAGCGCTCTGTTCTAGGTTGCCGAGCCATTTTGAAGGTAATAATTTGAAGTCCATATTTATTCCTCCTGTTATAAATGGGGACTTTATTCTGCCTTTACAGTGATCTTTCTCGTCATCGACTTTGCTGATTTTGGCAGGATGAGCTTCAGAACTCCATTTTTTACGGTGGCTTCAATGCCATCCCTGTCAACTTCTTCAGATAGCATGAAGACGCGACGATAGTTTCCTTCGGGGCACTCACAATGCACTAGCCTGAGTTCATTCTCTGCATGCTGTGCTGTGAATCCATTGATGGTTAGTACATTTTTTTCGAGAGTAATATCAATAGATTGCTCGTCTACACCGGGCATATCGGCCAGAATGAAAAGCCGATCTTTGGTCTCATAGATATCTGACAACGGCACAAATACCCGCCGGTTGCGGATGGGCTCGCCTGTTTGTGGAGAGGCAACTTCTTCTTTCTTGCGTTCAGCGATGGCACTAGTCATGGTACGAATCTCCTTTCAAACTTTCAAATATGTAGTGACTTACGATGCGTGAACGGTAATTTTTTTCGGTAGGTCTGCTGCAGCTCGGGTAAACTCAATTCTAAGCATGCCGTTGCTGAAAGAGGCATTGACTTTGTCGGCATCGATTAAATAGGGTAGCTCAATAGAGCGCGTAAACTGCCCGTGGCCCCGTTCGCGCCTGTGATAAGTTTGGCCTTCTTCTGGCTCAGTTAAATCGCGTTTTGTTTTTAGTGTCACTGTCTGGTTGCAAACTTGAAGATCGATGTCTTCGGGGGCAATGCCTGGCACTTCGGCAACTACCACAATGCTTTTTTCTGAAGCCCACACATTGATAGGTGGAAATTCATTTCTCCTACCTTCTTGTATGTTGTTAACGAGCCTGCTCAGGCGATCTTGCAGAATATGCATTTGTGTTGCTGAATCAAATGGTGATGCAAGTTCCTGGAAGAACATAGCGTAACCCTCCTTCTTTACTTACAATTATTCAAATTTTCAGATATTCGATTTTCAGGCCAAGTTTAAAAACGTCCGCTTTTTTTGCGGTGAGCGAAAGTGTCATACCCTTATCAACAGTGGTTTTCATCTGCCGACCATCGACATTTGCTCTGTAATAAATTTAAAACCAAATGAAATCGTGACCCTGAATTTCTAAATATTTTTTTTATAGATTTGTTTTCAGGGCAACGCCTAACTGTTGAAGTCTCTCGCGAATGCGCGGTATAGCCTTTTGGGCTGCGGCTTCACCCTTTGATACGGCTTCATCAACAAAACGCCTATCTTTAGAAAGAATAGGAATGTTCACGAGTTCTGGACGAATTACTATGTCGGCACCATGCACTTTGTCTTCATCTAGTTGCTCAAGGGTGGCGTTCATAACTCTGTCAAAGACTGTTCTATAGGAAGTAAATTCTTTGGCTGCTACAGGTTTCATGTCGTTATCGATCTCAACAGAAATTACAATATCTGCACCACTGCGTCTGGCTTCACCGGTTGGCAGGTTGTTGCGGATTCCGCCATCTACGTATAGATTGCCATCAATTGTCACGGGCTGTAGCAGTAGAGGAATAGTGGCGCTTGCTCGGAGCACATCGTCGAGGCGACCTTCGCTAAGAACATGGGCTTGCCCATCAATTAGGTTCACGGCAATACTAGAAAAAGGTACCTTAAGGTCTTGGACTCTAATATCAGGATTTGGCAGCATTTTGTCGATTATTGTCTTGAGCTTTTCGCCGCTAATTAGCCCTGCGTAGGGCTTTTTTCTGCCCAAGTAGATTTCAGTTATTGCCTTGCAAGATCAAGGATTAAATCCTCTTGTGATGTTTCGATTTTTGCTACATTGACTGGCGTAGGCAATACTCATGTGAACTATGGTGCCTTCGCTCTTATATTCTTGAATTTAGTTACCGAGAAGACTAATTTTGATTAAATTAGTCTTCCCGGTAACTATTTTGAGCTGCTATAATAGTTGATATATAGACTAATTGGCTCAAAATAGTTACTGGGGTGACTAATCTCTCGTGAGAGACCTGTACCAAACTCTTCATCAGGCTCGGCGAACGAAGGGCCTCACTCAATCTCAGTTGGCTGAACTCTTGCAGTTGGGCCAAAGCTATTTGTCGCAAGTTGAGCGCGGTAAGCATGATATCAAAACCAGCACACTGGTTGATTGGGCCAGAGTACTCGACTTAGAAATTATGCTTGTTCCTCGCCAGGATGTGCCTGCAGTTTCTTACATGATTCGTTCTGATAGTTTGCTGGTCGCTGAGGAATTGCCACCAGCTTATGGCCCATTGCCCGATGAGGTTTGAAGCAAGTGGCCGCAAGAAACCTAGAGGTCTACCTCAATCAGTATTACGTTGGGGTGCTCAGTCAGCTTCTTGATGGAAGGACTGTTCTAGCCTTTGATGAAAAGTACCTTAGTGATCCAAATCGGCCCACACTTAGTTTGTCGTATCAGAATGTTGTTCGTGGTGTTACGGCATCTGGAAACCTACTTTCGCCTTCAGGTAAGCTCTCGCCATTTTTTTCTAATTTATTGCCAGAGGGAAAATTGAGAACTTATCTGGCAGCCAAGGCTGGTGTTCGAGAGACTCAGGAGTTTCCGCTTTTGGCTGCGCTTTCTGATGATTTGCCCGGTGCCATCATTTTGCGCGGCGATAACGGTGTGCCGTTGTCTCACGAATCGAGTATTGATCCAGAAGTTTTGCACCATTCTGATACTGAAAAACTGCGGTTTTCGCTAGCTGGGGTGCAGCTCAAGTTTTCTGGCGATCTGATCAATTCGAAACTGGTGATTCCTGCTCGTGGCGTTGGTGGGCATTGGATTGTTAAGCTTCCTTCTCCATCTTATCCGCACCTTAACGAGTTGGAGTATTCGATGCTGCAGCTTGCCGCTGATATCGGAATTACAGTGGCGGAGTCACAGCTGTTGTCGTTGCATGATTTCGAGAATTTGCCAAAGGATCTTCCTGAAGTTGTTCAAGGTAATTGTCTAATTTCGAGGCGATTTGACCGCACTGTTGATGGTGGCAGAATTCATATGGAAGATTTTGCCCAAGTGTTTTCTATCTATGATAAGTATGATGAACATTACAACTACCAGTCTATTGCCAATGTATTGTGGTTAGAGTCAGGTCTGGATGACGTTTTGGAGTTTGTCCGGCGCTTAGTTCATACTTTTGCCTTTGGCAATGCCGATATGCACTTGAAGAACTGGTCGTTGACCTATCTTGATACTCGGCAAGCTAGATTGTCACCAGCGTATGATTTGGTGTCGACAATTGTTTATCCGAACATCTCAAGTGTGCTGCCTCACAAAATTGCGGGTGTACGAGATTTCAAAAAGATTGGCATTCAAGATTTTAGGAATCTTGCTAAGATTGCGAAATTGCCTGAGAGAGCAGTTGTTAAAACTGTTTTCGAAACCGTTGATGCCCTGAAGTCTTCGTGGCTTAGATTGCGCGATGAACTACCTATGCCAGAGTCATTTAAAAGGACGATTGAAGCGCACATGCTAACCGTGCCTCTTATGAGCGAACGACTATGAATCGAGTGAACTCTGCCAAGCAAAATATACGTTGGTCGCAGAAGTGCGCGGGTCAGGGTTTCTCCATTTCTCTTGCAGTTGTCTGCTTCGCCTCTATGAGCGGTTGTTCTAAGCCAGTTGTTGAAGAAAATCACGCTTTGAGAGAGCAAGGTGTTGCTCTCTGCGAGGCTGGCAAAACAAAAGAGGCGGGAGCTTTGTTTCGGAAGAAGTTAGCTACTGACGACAAGTCGGCGGACGCGCACTATGGTCTAGGCGTAGTCTATGCCGCTGAGTATGAGTACGATAAAGCCATTGGCGAATTTGATCGAGCAATAGAGTTAAATCCGCATTTTGAGGAAGCATACAACGATCGCGGAAATCAGTATTTGGCCAAAGAGTTGCAAGATCAAGCGATTGCTGACTACACAACGGCTATAAAGTTTGGACCGCAGCATTATGTCCATTGGAATGGTCGTTCACGTGCCTATTTTGAAAAAGGCGAGTTTGCCAAAGCAAGAATGGACGCCACTGAAGCAATTAGTCGAGCTCCCAAATTTGGACCACTATTTGTACGTCGGGCCAGAGCAGAGAAGGCTCTGAATCTACAGTCTGAGGCTCAGGCTGACATTGACATTGCTTTAAACTTACCAGCATCTTCGAAGTATGAATTCAACAGGCTTGGGAGCTATCTGTGGGACGACGGCTTACCCAGCCTAGCCTTGAAACAATATGACAAAGCAATTGAGTTGGAGCCTAAAGATCACGAGCTCTATAAATCGCGCTCGGCTTGCCATCAAGCCATGGGAAATTTAGTTAAAGCACGGACTGATTTAAATTTGGCCGCTCGCTATGCCCCTGAGGCTGACTGGTACAAGGTGTCTTTTCGCACTCTAGATGATCTTGATTACGATGCCGCCCATGGCGTATCTGCGCCCGTGCGTTGGGCTCTAGCCTGCTCTGCCTTGATGTTTACCTATCACCATGACGGCTGTAGTTCATTGCTTGGCCAAGCTCCGACCGAAGCTAACATCGAAAGTGAAAGAGCGGCAGTTTCGGAGTGGTGGGGCATAGATTCGCGAGAAGATTTACTAGCTCAATTGGAGGCGTTGCGCACAGACGGTGGCCACAACCAGACCTGGAAGGAGTATGTAAACTATCAGAAAGTTGGCATAAGCCTCGATCGGGTGCAGGATATCACTCGTGACATCGCCCGTGGTGCCTTTGGTAGCCGCATGGCTGTTGTGAAAGAGTACGGTCCGAAGTTCGGCGAGCGTGGCATTCTCGCTTGGGATCTTTGTCGCTACGTTTGTCTCGTGCGCTGGGGCCTTTTGCTTGACTATGTTGATGAGCAGGAGGCTAACTCTTTGCTCATTCCAGTAGCTAGAAGATTGCAGAGCAATTATGGCAGCTGGAAACAGATGGGGGAAGAGTATTTGATCGGTCGAAAGTTCTGGAATGAAGAGACCTGGAAGGAAGGCAAAGTGGAATACAGTCGTATTTGCAAGTTGCTCTCTACCGAGAAAAATAGCCCTTGGGTAAGAATACCGTGGGATACTGATCTAAGTGCTTCTGCTCCAGTTGCTGCTGTTCCGAGCGTTGCAGTAGAGAAGCCGCGCGTGAAAGTCATCAAGAAAACTAGGAGAAGTATAGATTGACGCCGATTGAACGGCCTTTTGATGGTTTCGGCTGTCCTGTCCCAGGTACCAAGATAGGCCTTACGCCTGTTTCTGCCGAGCAGAGGAATAGAGTCTCTTTCTTAACTGATGGGGTGTCTTTTTCTGATTACATCGCTTTGTCTCTCGTTCTTTTGCTCGCGGCTGGCCTTGTCTTGCCCGTGCCATCTGCGATTGCTGGGCCCACTGCACCCACTGATGTGGCGACCAAGATTGCTCTGACTGCTATTGGGCAGATGAAGGCGTCTCAGAGAGTACTTGGTCAGTTCTTGCGGTTCTTGGCCGCTCGAAAAGGCACAACTATGTTGTCCGAGAAGCAAGCAACAATAGAGACCGCACGGTTTGTAAGCGGCATCAATGATCCTAAAGTCTTGGTTGACCTTGCCTTGGCTACACAAATGAAGATCAATATTTATACGTACATGCCAGCAGCTGATATGGCCTTGTGGAAAGGATTGTACAGAAATTGTACTCAGAGAGCTTGTATTAAGACTGACAAGCAGGCTCAATTTCTTCTGTCTAGGGCTCTCTGTCCAATGAAGCATTCTGTTGTCCCTCGTTCAATAAAACGAAGTGAAATACTTGCGCGACAATTTCAAGCTCTCAGGGTTGTGGATTTATACCTGGGCCAGGTAGCGTCGTTAGTTCCAAAAGTGGAGCCGCATAGAGAAAAATTGTGGAGTCATGGGCGTCGTTTGCTAAGGGCAGTCAGTGACATTGACGTTCTCGCTGATATTGCTTCCTGTGCTCATGCTAAAAGGTACATCGCCGAGGAAACCCCAGGAATCTACGACTTCTTCGGCTTGTGTGTTGACCGAGTAGCTGAGAAACCAAAACCGCAGGCACTCGCTGCAATTGACTTCTTTTACTGTATTTCTAGCGGTGGTGCTGCTACTTCAGAATTTCTCAATGAGATTGAAGCTAAAGTATTAGGCTTGTCTATGCCTGAGCATATAAAGCGACGCGCAGCCAGAAGCAAGTAATGAACTCCTGCAGATCTAGATTACCAAATCCAGCTTACTTCGCCGGCACCCCCACAATCGAAACACCAGTTGGCCCGTTAACAGTGCGTTTGAGATCAATATCAAAAGTAACTTGATTGGCCGGTGGTTTTGGAAAGTCTGGTATTTCGAAGAAGCCCACCTGATCAACAATTTTTACAGCTGTTTCTCTAAATTCTGTTTCGCGTGGAATGTTGCGATCGACGTCGCCAGCCGGAATGAATTCTACAACTCGGCCTGAAATATCATGATCTGGTTTGATCGTGACTTCTAGCTTTGCTGTTCCGGGGCAGACGTCGGCTGTTTGCCAACGGGTATAAATAGCTTTGGCCACGACACGGTACCACTGCGGCCAAGTGTCGCAAGGAGTGGCTTGAAATTGGGTGAGTACGTTAGCTCTAGCCATCTCGCTAACTGGTTCTATTCTGGTGAAAATTCTCTGTGCCTGCAATGTGCCTGGCACAGCACTCAGGCCAACAGGTGTAGGTTGATTGGCCGACCAGCGGCCGCCTAGAGTCTCTTTGCTTTGACCGGGTGGAGTTATGCTCACTTCATAGCCCGGTGCTGTCGTGATACCGTGTTTGGTGATGTAGTGAGTTTCTTCCGCTTGTGGAGCGGGCAGGCTAGATCTCAAATTGGTAATTGTGTAAATGCCTGGGGCAATCATTTTTAGAGTGGGCTCAAATTCTTCAGACCAAGAGCTAAGTGCCCAGCCCATTATGCGACCTCCAATGTATGAAGGCGATTGCCGTTTCTCTGTAAAAGGTACTGATGAAACGGCTAACTCTGGGGATAAAACTGTTACTCCTCTGCCGATTGTCTGGTAGTGACTCGGAGTGGTATCAACGGAACGGCTGCCACCACTGAATATAGATGTGACATTAGAACCTGGTATGTAGTTCATAACGCCATGCGCCGGTGTGCGGTTGTACGAAGATATAGGGGCAATCAGCCCGTACATTTTGCCATTGCCGCCTCTGGCCGTGTCGCCGAGAAGTTCTACTGGTCCACCAGTAATACCGCCATTGGTGCCACCGGTATGTACATTCCCTCGAATCTGTTCTGGTGTGTATGAATCTCTAATTGGCGACATGGGCTGTCCATAGGCGCCATTGCCGTTAACTTGTCCTTGCAATTGCGGAACGAGCCGCAGTGATGGATTTAACTGTGATTCGCTTTTGATTCCACCCTGCAAGGGGCCGGTGCTGCTAACACCCGAAGTCAATGGCTTCTGACTGGGTACCACTGGAGCTGGTGCGGGGAAGTAGTCGGTGACGCCATTGCTGGCGAGACATGCGCTAGCTAAGCAAATTTGGCCTGCTATTGAAAGCGTGGCAGAACCCGATAAAAGAAGCGGCAAGATAAGCGATAGTGAATGAATGTTTTTGCTGCGCATTTAAGGCTTCTTGAATCTAGTGTTGGAAGGTTTCGCTTTGGTAAAAGAACCATGAATTTCATCCTAGCAAAAATAGTCATACCCAATTTTGCCATTTGTCAGCGCCACAGCGCCCGCTCGGCCCGCCTATTGATTCTTTTCGAGCTTTCGAGATGCGTTTAACTCAAGCAAGTCTCTCGTTATTTGTTAATTATTGGCGGCTCCGAAGATTTGGCCGGCAGCTTTGTTCCGTCTAGAATCCCCCAAATTGGGCATAAAGAATTAGCCCCTCAAGGTTGGATCTATCTATGGCAGGTCCTGAAAGCAATAAAGAAGCATGCAACCTTGACGGCGCGATCCGTCAAACGGCTCAGGGCAAAGACGTTTCGGCGAAATTCAATTCTGAATGTAGTCCGGAAGAGCGCAGAGAGTTCTTCTCTAATTTGCGTGAGCGCAGCGGTGCACCTGAATCGAAGAGTGGCACGCATGTTTCGTCTATGCTCAATGGTTTTCAGATAGATTTCGATTCTGCCAAACGCACTCTCGACCACATCACTCCACCAGCTGGTCAGGTCAAACATGAGTCAACAGCTGCTCATCCACGAGAAACAGGTGATGGTAAGAAGCAGGCAGTTGGTAAACCTGCAGATGCCCGCACTCAGGCTGAGCCAGACACCGGCAGGCCCGGTGTAGACGACCGCATGTCTCAGGCCACGAGACAGAATATGAGTTATGAAGAAAGGCAGATAGCCAAAAAGATTGGCGACGATTTACTAAACGGTAATAATATTTCAGAGGCCATCAATGGTTTGGGTCGCGATGCTAAAGTACGGGTCATGACTGAAATCAAAGGGCATCTAGCGGAACAGCCAGGAGCAAAAGTCGATGTTTCTAACACAGCAGGTCCAGAAGGCACTAGATCGACAGTAATAGAAACTGCTAAGGGTCAAAAGATGCTCATTACCGAAAGCAACCTTGGCATTCCTCAAGACATTCAGTTTAATGGCGGCGGTATAAAGAGTAAGCTGTTTGGAAGTTCCGATCTCTACGATCGACCCGGTGAGACTAAGGCCGAATCCACTTCTTCAGGCCCCAGTTGGAGAGACAAGCTCTTAGGCAAACCGCTAATGGAAGGAGACGGCCCCTTGGCTCGAGTAGCTCGCGGCGAACCCATTACTGAAGCCGAGCGCGCTGATCTCGAAAAGAAGAGATTGATCTACAGTCCTAAGGACAAAACTCAATAGCCCTCGAAATATGACTCAGTGAGCGGCTTAGGCTTCAAGTTACTTCTGCGAATAGCTCTGCATCAAATTGCTGTAGGCAGGTAGATGGTTTGATAGCAAGGCGCCAAGCCCTTCGATGTCGTTGCGCCAGTCGCGGTGCAATTCGCAGGCGACGCTAAACCAGTTCATAAGTTGGGCGCCATTTTGCGTCATGCGACTCCAAGCCGCATCGCGAACAGTGGTGTTAAAAGTACCTGAAGCATCGGTAACAACAAATACTTCAAAACCTTCTTCCATAGCAGAAAGCGCTGGGAAGGCAACACAGACGTCGGTGACTACACCGGCGATAATCAATTGTTTGCGCCCTGTTTTCTTCACCGCAGCAACAAAGTCGGCGTTGTCCCATGCGTTAATTTGGCCCGGTCTAGCAATATATGGAGCATCCGGAAACATCGCTTTTAGCTCGGGCACTAGTGGGCCGTTTGGACCTTGCTCAAAGCTCGTAGTCAAAATTGTCGGTAAGTCGAAGAATTTGGCGAGGTCAGCAAGAGCCAATACATTGTTTTTGAATTCGTCTGGGCTGAAGTCTCTCACCAAAGAAAGCAATCCAGCTTGGTGGTCTACCAATAGTACGGCGGCATCATCTTTTGATAATTTATTGTATTTGCTCATAAAAGTAACCGAGTCTCCATTGTTAACCAAATTGATAGTGACCATTTTGGCAACATTGGTCAGCTATTTCAATCAAAGTTACTGCAATCGGAGATGATGTTTACTTTTTCTTGAATGAGCTCTCTAAGTGCTCAGAGCTTGGCTTTTCGGCGATGCGTGCCAAGACGTGAGAGCCGACGATTACACCGAGTTTTATTTGTGGCTTGTAGTTTGAAAGCAGAATTGCTGGTCCAAAGATATTGGCTCCGTGGGTAAGGACGCCTGCGGTTTGGTCTTTGAATGCTAGTTTGTCGACCGCCCAGTTGATGCCGACGCCGGCGCCCAGAGTGAGAAGGCTGGTCTTCATGAAAGTGGCTTGTTCTTGCCCAAGTAAGCTAAAGGCCTTGCCCCTCGATTCAATTATTTTGCCAGCATTTTTCTCTAGGGTGGCAGCCATGTCTGATAGGCCTTCACTTTGAATTATTGGATTTTTGCTTAAACCCTTTAGAGCGACTAGATGTTCGCCTTGGCTTGTGATTAGCTTATCGGCGCCCGGTGCATGAGTTTTTTCAATTTGTCCAAGCAGACCCTTTAGTTGCTCTGGGCGCTTTAGTTCAGCTACTTTTTCGGCGCTCAGTGCGGGGTCGAACTCAAAACGTCTGCCGGTCTCGAAAAGTGTTGGATGAGTTTTCATCAGTTCTTGCATTTCTAAGTCGGCGGCATGCTTGCTCAAGCCAATGTTGGCGCGCAGATTCTGCAGGCTGCCATAAAATTCTTTCTCGGCAAGATTAGCGGCTCGGCCTGCTTCGGTCAGGTCACTGGCGCCGCCAGGACCAGCATCGGCTAGTGCTTTGCTGAATTTCTTAGCACTTTCATCTAGTTCAGTGGTCCACTTGGTCAGATCTTCTTGCTGCAAAAGTGGGCTCTTTCCTAGGTGTTCAGAGTATTCACTAACTTGCTGCAGTTGCTCGGCACTTAGAGCAGTCTTTGGCACATTATCAATGGCCTTGAGCACTTCATCTAAGTCGCCCGGACGATGAAGCTTTTTCACCATGTCTTCAGCCAAATTGGCTTTTTCGAATTCAAAACGATAGCCCTTGTCGAGCAGAGATGGGTCTGCTTGAACTGCGGCATCGGCTGTGGCGCTTGCTGCTGTTAGCTTGCTCTTCAGTCTAGTGGTTAAGTCTTCGCGGCTAATGTTGAAATCGGTGGCGATGGCTTGGGGAATAGCATGGTCACTAAGAGTTGCTACTTTTGCACCGGCCGATTCTGCTACGTTTTGACTGCCGCGTCTGGCCAATAGATAACCAGAGAGCAAAGCTGAGGGAATTTCGATCATGTTGCTCAGTTCTTGACCGGCAGTAAGATGGCTGCGGTAAGGCCTGGCCACGTCTTCGTCTTTGATCACAGGAGTTGCTGGCTTTGGCTCGGGTACGCGCCGGAGAGTTGTTTCATTTGGAGCAGCTTGTTCGTTTGTTACTGGCAAGCGGCGCAGTGTTGCTTCAGCAGGAGCGGCTTGTTCGCTTGTTGCCGGTAAACGGCGAAGATTGGCATCTGGCTGCACGGTCAGGCCCGGTAGCTCTTTGGCCGTCGTGACGGGGGCCTCGACGCCCTTGGCTGCAGGATCTTTATGAATGTCTACAGAGTTAAGATTGAGCCCGCTGTGAAAGCGTTTGAGGATGGCGTTTTCTTGTGGCTGGTCAGACATCTTTGGCTCCTGCGTCGATTGCTATTCCTTAAGATAAGGCAAGCCTGGCTTGGTTGTAATGGGGGGAATACGCACTCTAGATTAAGCACTCTGGGGCCACAGGCAACAATGATGGGGCTGTGCTGCCCATTAGTGCTACGATTTTATGCTGAGCTATTATTTCGATGGCAAGTACGACGGCAAATTTAACGGCATAAAGCAATGGCTGGAAAGCAATTATTAGTGATACTGGGAGTGATGTTGGCCTTTTTGGTTTGCACTGGTGCCACTTACTATTGGGCTTGGTTTAATGTCTGGAGTGCTGATCAGCACGGGCCAGCGATTGGCGCCGAGCCGTTAAAGATTAAACTTGTGGCTGTCACTAAAGACATTCCAGCTGGTGCCGAAATTGATGCAACGAATGTCGATGAACACTACGAAACTGTCGACCATATCGCTCTTGACGCCTTTTCATTCGCCTCTGATTGCATCGGACGCAAGACCAAGTGGGTACTAAAGAAAGGTCAGTATTTGGCCAAGCACGATATTCTTCCGGATTTTAAGTGAACCTAAAATGACTGACAAACAAGACGCTTTGAAGCCAATCAAATATTTCTTGTTCCTCTTGCCGATAGCCATGGGGGCGGGATACTATGCTGGCAACGAAATCGCTGTTAGCGAAGTAGCCATGCATAAAGCGGAAAAGCTTGAGGTCAATACCGCTCAAGGAACAGTTGTTAGAGTGTTGCAGGATGTGCCACCGAATACGGTGCTTGATTCTGCCGTACTGCAAGAGCAAAAGGCATTTAATAATCGCATAGAACCGGATTTGGTCAACTCCAGCGACTTAGTAGTAGGAAAGAAAACTAAGTTTGGCTTGAATAAAGGTCAGTTGGTTGTGCTCGACGATTTGGCAAAGTGAATGGAGACTGAAATTGAAAGAGCAGAGTGTGCATAGAAGCAGCAGTAGTTTTCTTCGCCTAAGATATGGAGCTGCTCTGGCTCTGCTTGTGATCGCGCTTTTGCAAGTTCCAGATGCTCAAGCGGGCGGAAGCGGAAGTTTGCAACGTGATACTGATCAACTAGTGCGATCGGTGCAGACCGGGTTGACTTTACAAGGTAAGTGGCCGCCTCCCGTGGGTAGCCCGGAGATGCAGCTGTGTACAGCGTTACAGGCCTTTAGTCAAGAAGTGAAACGAGCACCTAATAGCTCAAATAATAGTCAATATCAGAATGGTCAATTTGGCAATCCGCAAATGGCCGGGCTGCAAGCAAGTGCTGCGAATGTTGATAGCTACATTGGTCTGGCCGGCAATTCGCCTGATGTGGCATCGCGCTGGATGAGCATCAAAAACCAGATTGGCTCCTTTAGTGGCAACGCCTACGGCAATCCATATGCCAATCCATATGCCAATCCGTACGCTAATCCATATGCCAATTCTAGTGCCAACCCTTATGGCAATCCTTACTACCAAGGTTCAGTCAATCAGGCTGGGTTTAATCCGGGCTTTAATCCGGCATTCAATAATGGATTTAATAGCAACGCCGGTTTTAATGGCAATAATTTTGGCACAAACAGTTTTGGTAGCAGCAGCAACGGCTTTAACAATCCAGGATTTAACAACAACTTTGGCAATCAATACGCCAATACCAGCGTTAATGTCAGCGGCCGCGTCAGTGATTTGAACAACGCTATGCGTGATTTCTCAAGTTTCTCGCAAAAGTCGCTGGGTTCCGGCGGTTTTAATGCTGGCAATCCCAGTGCTATTTTCGCCATGGCCAACTCATTGCAGCAATTGCAGTCGACGGTTAAGAGCGCTGGCAATAGTTTGGCGCGCTCCAATAGCTATGGTCAGCAGCAGATGCAAGTGCAGTTGATGGCAACAGCATTTAATAACTTTGAGACCCAGTTCAACCAAGCTGGCCCTAATGCCGCCGTGCAGCTGCGCTATGGGCAGCTTAAGCAGCAGTTTTCAATTTTGCAGCATTCTGTATTAATGAATTCTGGTCGCATGCGTTAATGTGAGAAATCAAAAAAAATTTAGACGTGAAGTATTTACTCACGTCTTTTTCACGTTCTTGCCATTAGTTTAATAGAGCAAACGCACCGCACCTGATTGGCGAAACCGAAGAAGTAAGTCAAGCGATGAGTCAAGTGCTAGATCAAGCGAAGAGCACAATTTTATAAAGTTACCGTGGGGGTAGAGACGAATCCCGGTAGGTTGAGGCCATCAACCTTCCGGGAATCGACTCTTTTTAGGGTGCTAATTATATTTCAAGTGATTTTGGGAACTTTTGTAGACTGGCCACTGTCGCAAGACCTGTCGATTCTTTAGAACAATTGTGCTCGAACATTGAGCGCGAAAGAAGTGAAAGAAGGAAGGTCCCATGTCTAAAAAGAAAACGCAAAATGCTTCTGCATTTGAAATGATCAAAATTCGATTGCGCGCTGAACGAGCTAGAATAGCCAGTTCCACACGGTCGGTAGCAGCAGGAAGCTGGTTGCGTGCTTTCTACAAGAACGTTGCTGTACGGAGAACTAATACTGTTAAAGAACAGCTGTTTCTTCCCGTGCGTGACTCTCACCTTTTGGTGGCAGTCGTTGAGAATATCGGTGAAGCTCCTGAGATTTTGTCTCAAATGGCAGCTGACAAACACCCGGAAGTTCGCACAGCCGTTGCTGACAATCCTGCCTCACCGGTGGGCACACTAATGGCTTTGGCCCATGATCCTGATGTTGACGTGCGTTATAGCTTGGCCGAGAACAATAATATGCCTTCGCCGGTGCTTAGTGAGCTTACGCGTGACGAAAACCCCTATGTCGCAACACGTGCTCAAGATACATTAGGGCGTCGTATTAAAGCTGCTGCAAGGGTCGGTATACACGCCCCTTTTGCTGGTAACGTCAGCTCATCGGGCGTAAACTGGGCCGCCGTTTAGGTGGCTTTCAACCCAGCAATCAACAGATCTAGAGTTAGTTTCGCTTGTTTCAAGAGCTGTGTTTTTTTGATTGTAGATTCAGATTCACTGTAGTTATTGAGATAGGGCGGGTAAAGCGAGGAAGTGGTCATTAAAATAGTTATGGCCATTTCCTCGCTTGCTCTTTCTGGCGCTATTTCACCGGCTTTTACTGCCATCTGTAGCAGTTGAAGAATTGTGGTGCGCTTGAAGACAAAAAAGTGAGTAAAGCGCATCTTCATGGCTGAAGAGGTATGCAGCAATGCTTCAGGTGCATGAATGTCACGGGTGACTTTGTCGTAGACCAGGGCAATATTTTGCTCGAGAATTTCTTTTAGAGTTGATAGTGGTGAGCTTCCAACATTCTCAAGCTTACTCTGCATAGCCTGTTTAAGGTGATCACTGTGCTTGGAGATGACGGCGAAGAGTATGTCGTCCTTTGTACGAAAATCGAGATAGATAGAGCCTTTACCAATGCTGAGATGGCGGGCAAGATCGTCGATGCTGGTGCGCTCGTAGCCATAGCGCCCGAATAATTCTTCGGCGGCGCCAATAACCAACTCTGCTCTATTGGGAATAGCTTTAGTTCTGGCCATACACACTTCGTTTTTGTAGTATTCGTGACCAAGTTAGCATAATGGTCATTTATCTGGCAATAGTTCTGGCAATGGCTCTATAGTGATGAATCACCACTGTGGTGGGAAAGATCAGAGTAAGTAGTTTGAGGCTTGCTATGTTTGCCGCTCTTTTATCTGCTCCGGTACCCTCTATGTTACTGGCAAGAGTTCTTTTCTTGGTCGCCGTTGCGCTGCTTACAACAACGGCTGTATCAGCCCAGAATGATTTCGCCTTAGCTCCAGTAGTTGAGGCTAGGTACCGAAAACTGATGTCTAAACATAAGAACAGTTACACCGCAGAAGAAGTAAGTTGTCTGTGTATTGTCGGCGAGCAGTTTAGAGAGAATAAGCACATAGGCGAGGCCAAAGCGATCTTTGAGAAACTTCGCAAGGCAAATTGTATTACTCCTGATGTGCTCTGCGGCTCCGCTGTCACGTATATGGATGATTTGAATGATACTGCTGATGCGGTAAAGGCCATATCGTTTTTGAATCAAGCTATTGCTATCGATGAGAATTGCAGCAAGGCCTATTGTCGTTTGGCTGAAATCGCCTTACTGCAAGATCGGCTTGAGCCGGCGCTAACCTTTGCCAATCAGGCCCTAAGATGCCCAGTTAAGTATGCCTTTGCCTATCTGGTTAAGGCCAGAGTGCTTAGTGTGCTTAAGCGCTATGAACAGGCCTATCAAGCGGCTCTTGATGCAGAGAAATACTTTGGTAAGTGTGTTTCCGTGTACAGTACTAAAGCCGGTATTCTTGAGCAGCTTGGACGCAATTCTGAGGCGGCAGATGCTTATCGTCAGTCTGATCAACGTCATCCGAGCGATTGGGCTAGGCATCAAATAGTAAATTGCTTACTTAAAGCCGGTAAGCCGGATGAAGCACTAAAAGAGACTGCTCGACTTATGGCCATTGTTCCTGAGGATCCTGATGTTTTTCGTTTGCGCAGCAGTATCTATAAGAAGCTCAAAAATTATCCCGCGGCCTTGAAAGACATTGATAAGGCAATTGCTTCTGAACCCAGTTCCATTGCCTACAAAGAACGGGCTGATTTGCACGCACGTATGGGAAATATGGAGAAGTCGAAGGCTGATTTGGCTGCCGCTAAAAAGATTCTTGAGTAATGTGGGCACAATTGAGGTAGATAGTCTGTTTCGTTAAGGACAAATTCATTTGAACTTCAAGCCCCTTTTGGCCCTCTTATTGCTCACTAGTTCGTTCCCTGCTCTGGTTCTGGCTGCACCGGTGCAAAAAGGTGGGGTCGAGGTCAATCAATCGCCATCTTCCTTTCGCTTGCAGCGCAATGTGCCTGCGCCAGCCCCACCGAGGGTAACTCAACCACCTGAAGAAGTTAAGAGCGTAATGTCGCCAGATTTAGTCAATCAGTTTGCTACACCGGTCGCTCCTCTTACACCTATTGCTCCTGTAACTGTTACTGCACCGCTGCAGTCTGGAACGGCCAAGTTTGACAATAACAATAGCGCGCCGCGTTCGACCACCGTTTGGCGGCCTGGTGTAATTTTGACCGGTTCGACTGGTCAAGATGCCCTCACTCCATATTGCGATCTTGCTCAAGCGGCCCAACAGGCCAAGCAATATCCCACTAGCCCTGAAGCGGCCTTTATTTATGCTGTGGCTTTAACTCGAACCAGTCAAGTTGAACAAGCCTTGAAAGAAGTGCGCCGGGCGCGCAACCTCGCTCAAGCCACTGGAGACCCTGATTATTTCAATCGTGCTGTGGGCCAGTATGAGCTGACATTGCAAGATGAGCCCAATAACAATTGCATTCGCTATGGCCTTGGTTGGGGCTATTACATGCAGGCTTATTTATTCGCGACCAAGGCACGTAACAAAGTCAATCTAGAAAATCGCATGGCTGGTATCATGCCAAAAAAACAGAGCAAAACTACTGCTGGTTTGTTAGGAGGTGCTGCCATTCTTGCTTCAGCTTTGACTGGTACAAGACCAATGGCATCAGTTATACCGCGCATACCTGGCGCACTCGATGATGTTCCGGCCTGGGCTGAACCGCAAATTAGAATGTACTATCAAAAGTGTCTAAGCCAACTGGGCGAACTAATTAAGCGTGACCCAAAAGACATTTGGGCCGCTGCCTATCGTGCCCATGTGCAAGAAGAATTTGACGGCAACCATGATGCTGCTTTGGCCAAGCTGGCTGCCTTGAAGAAGACTAGCCCTCAAAACCCTGCTGTAGCCTTTTTCTTGGCCGATGCCTATGCTCGCAACGGCAACTATGGCGCTGGCTTGAGTTCATTTGGTGATGCTCTCAAAATTAGAGCGGCCGGTAAGTAGTCACCCCTGTAAGCAAGTGAGTTAGAAAATTAGGAAATAAGCGAGCAAGTCCAGTTTTTAGCGTTTCTCAACGTCCACTAGTTCTTCAAAACCAGATAGTTCGCAGTGGCTGCGTGTGAATGAGTGACTTTCGCTTAAGTCTAGTATGACTAGCTCGATAGTTGTGTAAACAATGGCGCCGGGCAATAGATGGCCACCAATAGTGGTGCCTTCGCTATCCGAGATCGATAAATGTATGTGACTGCCTGTTTTTGAGACTGTTCCTGTCACTGAAACTATTTCGTGGGGGCCGTCGATTTCGCTGGCGTTCTCTTGATTAGCAAAACGCAAGGCGGCTCTTTTGACTGAGCCCACTAGTGATAAAATCACCCCTGCTTCGATATTCTCTGTTTGGCAGAGTGACTCAATTTCAGCAAAAATTTCTTGATTTGGTTTTAGTCTTTTGACGATTGTTTGCAATCGATACTCTCTTTCTAATTGCCTGCTTATCTGTCACCAAGAGCCACTGGCATGCCCCAGAACAGGCCCTGGCCGTAGTCAACACCACAGCTGTCCATTAGACGCAAATCTTCTGGTGACTCGATGCCTTCGGCAATTGTTTTAGCACTTATTTGTGTTGCCACTTTGATCAATTTTTTTAGGAACTGTTGATGTAGTTCTCCCGTTTCGCATTTTTTAATTAGGCTCTTATCTAATCTGATGAAATCGGGATCGAGCAAAAATAGGCTTTCTAATGAGCTAAATCCCGAGCCTACCCGGTCTATAGCAATAGCAATTCCCAGTTCTTTCAATTTGTCTACATGGCTCTTGAGGCAAAGCGGTTCAGCCAGAAATTCTTGATCGCCTATAGCCAAGCATATTTTGCGTTTGGTCGGCTTGAATATTTCTGCTAGGCTGTCGACCGGTACATCAAGTAGGGTAGAGGAAAAGACTTTGATGTGGCAATCGCTTTCGTCAGGCAGTTTGTCTATCATTGCCAGACATAATTTGAGACAGCGTAAGTCGACGGCCGTGCGCAAATTGTGTTCACGGGCTAGTTTGAAAAACGCGTCAGGCTGTTCAAAAACGCCAGCCAAGCCGCGTGGCTGAATTTCGTAAGCAATCACATGTTGATTGTTGAGCTGCGAGATCGGTTGATAGACTGTGCGCAAGCACTCACCACTGCGTAGCTTTTCGAGCACTTCAGCCATCTCATTGACCTTGCCATCGGGCTTTGAGAAGGAAACACTATTCTTTCCTGATCGCTTGCTTATTTTTAACCCCGCATTTGCCGCCGCTAGTATTTCTTCAATCGACATCAAGTTTTCAGATAGTGCTGTGACACCAGTGCTGGTTGTAATTTTAGTGACGCCATCAGCCAAATTGATTGGTGTTTCTGCCACGGCTAGCCGCACTCTCTCGGCGACCTGCAGAGTGGTAGATTGGTCGGCGTCGGTGACAAGGATCATAAATTCGTCGCCGCCAATACGAGCTACATGATCTGATGGACGAATAGCTTTCTGTAGGCGGGCAGAGAGCTCTTGCAAGACGATGTCGCCAACAGAGTGACCGTACTTCTCGTTTACACCTTTGAAGTCGTCGCAGTCTATCAGTAGGGCAAAGTTTTGGGTGTTGTTTCTTTTGGCTCTGTTTGTTTCTGACTGCAATACTCTCTCGAAACCGCGCCGATTCATGACTTCGGTCAGTGGATCGATCATTATCAGACGCTTTAGCTCGCGATTGCGTTCTTCTACAGCAGAAGCCATTGAGTGCAGTTTTAATTGTTGCTCTTCTTGTTGTTTTAGAAATTGATTTTGGCTGCGATAGAGATAGACCAGCAGCGCAACTACGATTAGAGCCATGACTATCAGTTCGAGCTTATTGCCGATAACTAGACTCGCTACAATTACTAGCAGAGCCAATGCCGCCGTAATCATGATCGTATTCTGTAGCTTCTGCTTTTGCTTTGCTCCCCCGCCGTCTTTGAGGGCTGTCGGCATCAGTTGGGCCAGTTCTCCAGAATAAGATTTGAGAATCTGAGTCAAATGGTTCTTCATACCCAATTTGTACCCAAAGGCTCATGTGATCTTGCAATATGTTAGGAATGGTTCTAAATGTAAACCATTTGGGAATATTGTCAGCTGAACGTCAAAAAGGCGAAGTCTGATGGATTTAGATTCTCGTTCGCTGGTGACTGGTAAAGTCTGCCCGTCATGCAAACTCAAATATAGCCCTGAAATGGAGCGCTGTCCGGATGATAACAGCCTTCTTGCTGTGGTGCGGCGAGATCCTTTCATTGGCAAACTTATTGCTGATAAATATCAAATTGTTGAAGTGCTAGGAATGGGTGGCTTTGCCACTGTTTACAAAGCTGAGCAGAAAGGATTGCGGCGCTCAGTTGCTATCAAGATCTTGCACGCTGAATTTGTCGATAAGCCTGACAAGATTAGACGCTTCCAGCATGAGGCAGAGTCAATTAGTACATTGGTTCACCCCAACGTAGCTGCCGTTTATGACTATGGCGTTTTGCCTGAAGGCCAGCCTTACTTGGCTATGGAATTGGCGCCAGGCACAACCCTTTCTTCTGTTTTGTCTGAGTGCAAGCGTTTCGACAGTGAGCGCGCCCTCAAGATTTTTTTGCAAGCTTGTGATGGTATTGCCGCTGCCCATGCCATGGGTTTAATTCACCGTGACATTAAGCCCTCAAACATCCTTTTAGATAGGGCTGAGGATGGCAGTGAGACAGTAAAAATTCTTGACTTTGGTCTCGCGAAGGTTGTCTCAGACGAGGGCGGTGGTCGCGAACATTTGACTATGACTGGTGAAGTGCTTGGTACTCCGGCCTATATGTCGCCTGAGCAGTGCACTGGCGGGCCGATCGATTTTCGCACTGACATTTATTCTTTCGGTTGCGTCATGTATGAGGTGCTATCTGGAAGATTACCCATTGAAGGCGATAATTCGTATGAAATGATGAACAAGCATATCAACGAAGCACCACTATCTCTGTCTAAAAGTGGTGCAGCGGTGCCACCGCGCATGGTGAAGATTGTTGCTAAAGCTTTAGAGAAAGATCCAGGCGATCGCTTCGAAGGTTTTGATGATCTTAAGGACGCACTGCGAGGTTTGGAGCCTGGTATAACGGCAGAAATTAAGGAAATTCTTTTTTCTGGCAGCAATACCAAGCTGTCCAAGAGAAAGAAGTCTTTGAAGAAAAAGATATTGTTGTCCTTCTGGTGCTTTGTTCTGCTTTCCATTAGTGCCATTGGTCTTGTGTACTATGAGAACAGAAGCAAGCAAATGAAGCAAGCTATCGCAGCCCACTTTGGCGAGAAGGTAGAGACGATAGACTGTGGAGTGATTTCTTTTCAGTCTCCTGCTTTGTATGCCCCAGCAAGTGTCGCTGATAAGGCTGTGCTTTTACATGTGCAAAGTCGCATTGACCCAGGTAGTTATATCGAATTCAAGCATTTCAACGATTCGCCTACTGTAGAGGCCTGCGCTCGTGCGCAGCGGAAATATCATGCGAATTATGAGCGCTTTGTTGAGGTCATGCCAATTCATCAGTTTGAGTTTGGTAAAGACAAACAAATTCATGGCTTGATGACTGAGTTTGTTTGTGAGAGGGCCGGTTTCGTCTTTCGAGAACGCCATGCATATTGGGGTGATAATAAGTCTATTTGGAAGTTGAAAGTGTGCACGCAGGAAGTGAAAAATACGAAACATGATCAAATCTGTGATACTGTATTTGATACTGCCGAATATCGCCCTAGTGCCAAATTCGTGCGGCTAGCTATCGAGTGATGGCAATGAAAGCATTTAATACATATTCTCATCAAAGTCAGCCAAGCGGTTTTTGATTGTCAGGTCAATTACAACACGCTGTGAGCGCGGGCCATGTTGTATGACTAATCCTGCATGATCGTCATCAACCGGGCTTAGACTGAATAGTTGTTTTCTGTAATCATAGTCTTTGTCTTTAAAGCGATTGAAAGTTTTGACAAGGCGAAGACCGTTAATGACAGGATAGTCTTCTTGCAGGGCTAGGCTTGTACAGAAAGTGCCGTCTGTGGTCAAGCCGCGCAGAACAAGGTTATGCTTGCCTGTGTGCAGCCTGGCTATTTCAATTATTTTTACTGCCTCTTTTCTTTCTGTGAGCATTAGTATTCCAGCAAAAACCTGCACTATGACTAGAATGCCGATGCCCAGTGCGCGAGTCTTATTGGTCCAACAGAATAGAAGTATGGCGAAGCAGGTAATGGTAGCGGTCGGCCACATTAGCAGCATTGAAATAAAGACGAGTGCGGCAATAACAGGAACTTCGTTGCGGCAATCTTGAGAAAACAGCACGATAATGCCAATTACCGGGGTGCACATACTCACCGCAGTGAGCAGTTGTCGCAGTCGGTCATTCTCAATTTCGAAGTAGCCGTGGGTGCCTAGAAACCAGTTGGCAATAAAAACAAGGCAAGAAGCGACAAAGAGCCAGAAGAGATTGCGCTCATTGAGGTGAAAAAATTCAGATAGTGATGATTTAGAGGTCTCCATCAACTAATTATAAGGCTTCAATGGACTAACTATGTGTCTGATGACGTAGAGAGGCCTCAGTGGGCATTGCAGCCGCCCAAGCCCCCTGGCCAGCCGAGCCCGCCTTGGCCGGTTATTGGCGCTATGGGTGGTTTGGTGTCGTCGTCGGACGCGCCTCCAGTTGGTTTAGTTAAGGAGCCTACTGGCCCTTTTGCATCATCATCGGCAATGGCCACTGCACTTCCGGCATAATCGGGGTTTTCCATCAAGGCTTCAGAAGCCAGAGTGAAAGTAAAAGGGCCGTTTACGCCGGGAATGTTGGCGATGGGTAGGGGAATCGGCAGGAACGGATTGCATTTGATTGTGGTCTGAACCATCACGATTTTGTCTGTGGTGTCGTTTTGGCCAGCACCACCCCCCGGTCCGGCCATGCCTGCCCGGTAAGTAATCTTGGTCTCGGGCTTGCCGTTCAGTTTAGCGAATTGCCCCATGCCGGCCTGCCATTGCTCGGGAATGGATTTCTTAACTGGTCCGGTGTTGCTGTTGGCCTCGGCGGCAGGTAGCAGTGCCGCTTCGTGTACCTGGTTGTAGTTGAGCACCATGCCCAGTCCATAGTAGACACCCATGCTGATTAAGTTGAGCATGGGAAAGAAGAGAAACATTAGGACGATGAAAAGCGCCGGTCCAAATTCTGCAATAGAGTCGCCAAACTTGTTTCTCAGGAATTCTTTAAGAGCGTGGTGTGGTCTTTTCATTGCTGCCTCTGAGGGGAATGCCTCTCTAACAAAGGCGAAAAGCTTATCCCCTGTAATTTTAGTCTTGTTTTGGCAACGCAGTATTCTCCTTCGGGGGTATCTTTGTGTTGCCTGCTTATTTCAGTCTTTGGGATGATCTGGGGTTGAAGCAAGTCAGTTTTTTTAGATCTGGTGATGTGAAACAGCAACTGATTTCTACGGATTGAGATCATTGGCAAAATCATCATCACGCACAAGATGATTACCGACGAAACGAGAAGAAGACCAGGATATTTTATTAGCCGGTAAGAACTTTACTGTAATCTGCTGCGGGGGCAGCCAGGCTCCAACAGCGTCCTTAAAGGCAACGCTGTGATACTTCCCGACGTGATCTGTATATGCAACTCGGCTTAGATCGCTAAGGCTGTGTGGATCAAATTTTGCTGATTGTCCCGGTGCTAGCGAGCGGACGGTATGATATTGGAGGCATCCTCTCATGTAGTGAATATCTGAAATTGGCTGCCCTGTCTGATTAAAGACTTCAATTTCAGAGTGGCCGCAGCACACAAAATAGTAGCCAGTCAGCATGACCACTGTGGCACAAGCAAATTGTTTAAACTTCAATATCCAATTCATTGAATAGCTACTTTATACTGACTCTATGACAGTTATCGGGAAACTATTGACTAATAGAGGGTGCTTATTGATCGTCTGGAATGGGGGGACCATCTGGAAGTGTCGGTGAGCATTTGGCGTCTACTTTTAGCTCCTGCTGGAAAATATGGCCAAAAGCATTACCTTCGTAAATTGGTGAATGCGGAATGCGCAAAGCTGCCGCGTTTAATTTGGCTTCTAGAGCCTCAGATTCGGTAGTTCGATTGTGCTTGTTCAAGTAATAGATTTGAGCCTGGTAGATAATTTTGAGAAAGAATTGATCGCCTTTGTAGCCTAGCATCAGCTCTTCCGCTTGTTTAAAAGCCTTGTCTGCCTCATCGTATTTCTCTTCTTTGGCAAATTGCTTGGCTTTTTTAAGTGCTGCCGCTGCCCGGTAGTCATCACGGTTTGCAAGATTCCGCAACTGCAGCAATTCTTTTTCTGTCCAGCCAAATTTATTTTTCTCGCTATCAGCCAGCACGAGAGAAGGAGCAATCAGCTGTGTGCTGATGCAAACAGCTGCTGAGAGTAGTGCTAGCTCTTTCATGACCCGTCCTTTTTCGAAGCGCAGTCCAGAGGCAATGATATCATCAGCTCGGTATGCGTGCGCAGCGTTTATGGTCACAGCCAGAGCGAACTATTTGTTAGGAAGATTGGCCATAAACTGCGTTTGCAATTGATCAAATTTGGACTGATCCCCGTCAGCTTCAATCTCATGGCCGGCACAACGATGCGCTTCTGCCCGTAGTTGGTATGAAAATCGGAAATGCGGATCTGCGGCCTGACCGGTGTCGAGACTTTCAATGGCCTGGTTGAATTGATTTTGTTTGAGCTGTAGATTGGCCAATGCATACCAGGCCAGAGCTTCCAATTTATGCAATTCGGTTGCCTTGATTGCTTCTTCCATCGCTTCATCAAGGCGCCCCAGCCCTGCTAGAGCCAGGCTTTGTAGAGCGCGTCCGTATGCTGATTTTGGCAAATCCGTTGTTGCTGACTGGGTGCATTCCAGCATCTCTTCAAATTCTCCGCGGCGGAAGCGAACATAGGCTTCAGCTGTGCGAGACGATTTCTCTTTTCCGAGGACCTGGTTTCTCTTGCATCCAACTAAAGCTTGATTAAGCAACCCGGCATCTGCTAGGACAAGTGCTCTTTCTTCATAGCAGCGCGACAATTGCGGCCGCATTGCCATCGATTGAGAGTTTGACTGGAGCGCCAAGGCTCCTTCATTCAGGCGGCTATACGCGGATGTTTGAATATCCAAAAACCAATAGGCTGCTGGATGATCTTCTGATACCTCGGCGCAAATGGTCAGTACCTCGTTAAATTGATTTTGGCTAAACCTAAAATAGGCTAGTGTCACAGCATCATCAGAACCGGCCTTAATACGTTTTGGGAGCTTGCTTATAATGTCCTTGGCCGCTTGAAAGTTGGCCGACCTAATGTGTGGGCCGATACTAAGCATACGCGCTTGAGCGGCTACCTTACTCTTTGGATCGATGCGCGCGCAATCCTCAAGGCAGCCCTGCATGTCCCCTTTCGATTCCCGGACAGATGCACGCACCGCTAGAGCGTAAGGGTTGCATGGTGACAGTTCTAACGCCTTCTCGACGTTAATAGCCGCGCTCTCGTAATCCTCCAACCACAATGCCGCAACTGCGCAGCGGTACCATGTTAGCCACAATTTTGGCGCGATTTTGGCGGCACGATCTGAGCAAGTTTTGGCTTCCTCGTAGCGTTTCATTGCCATGAGGGAGTTATATTGGTCTAGCAAAATATTACAATCGCCAGGCATGAGATCGAGTGCGTGGTTGCAGACAATCTCCACTGAACTATCCGCTTTCAGTGAGCGAAAATATCGGGCAAGTAGGCGAAGGAATTCTGGATAAAAGCAGAGGGGCAACACAATAGCAAGGCAAGAGGCTGGCAACGCCCGCTCTGCCAGGTCCATGTTGGGTGACAGATAGGCATAGGGGAAGAACAAGCAGATATAAAGTGCCCAACGCACTGAGAGTGTAAGATCGAGGAACCTCTTGAGCACGCAACTCTCTCCGGGGTTTAGGCAGTTAAAGATATTCTGCCCACTACGCAGCGAATCTTGCCCCCAAGAAGCTTTTCATCGATTCTAGCTGAGTAGCCTTCTGCTAGAATCGACCTCATGGACCTCTTGTACTGGAAAAGCTACCTGCATGCCCGGGTAGACGAAATTGAGCCGCTAATGACCACCCCATGGGGCTTCATTTGCGCTTGCATACTGATTGAGTTGTTGGCCAGAATGGTCAATGGCATCGGCCGTGGCAAGCTCACTCGCCAGCAGTTCGAAGCCTTTGTGGTTGAATGGATGGACGATTACGGCCCTAATGCCGAGCGGCCTTTTAAGTTTAATTCTCCAGTTGTTCGGTTGACGAACTCTGCTGATCCGGCTGAACCAGAAGAAAAATTGTTAGCGACGCAGATGTATTGCATCATGCGCTCATCAATGGTGCATAACCTTTCGCTGGTGGCTGGTGATAGCGAATTGCGCAGCGGTGGTGTCGATTATTCCATTCATATGACCGATCGCAAAGCCGCTGAGGCGCAAGGTCTAAAGCATTTGCAAAATTATGAGAACGACTCAGCTGTTTTTGTGGGCGAAGACTTACTCGACGATATTGGCAAAGCTATCGATAAAGTGTTCGCCGCCGCTGAAGTCGACGAGGCTCTAAAGGCCAATATGGCAAAGCATTTGAGCGTAAGAACTCCGGTGAGCCAGCCTAGCTGCCACAGGCCCTATAAGTAATACTCTAAGAGTTGATTGCGCTGCAGAAACTCTCGGCCAGATAAGGGTCAGACACTAGCAATTCAAAGAATGGTCCTTGCGGAGCAATGAAAGTAATTAGGGCTGGATTATTGGTTGTGAGCACCTGTGAATGGGCTTGCAGGGTGACGCGAAGCAACTTATACGAAAGAAGTGCATGGTTGGCTCCTTCTCTTACAACGAGATACTCTGGAAAAAAATAGAGCATACTACTGTCGTTTCCGATGCACCAGGGTTTGAGTTCTAAATCGTTGATCTGAATTTCTTTAGCTAGGCGTATGGTTGCTTTGGCAAGCGTCTCTCGAAGAAAAAAGGCATCGGCTCGTGCCAGGTTTCGGCATGCCTCAGATACTTGCTTAAACCTTGTTGCGAAGTCCTCGGAGTTGGAGTCGGAAGTCTCCAACGAATAGGTAAGCCTCGTGGGTTCCACATTTTCGGTCGCCATTGCTCGCACAACTTTGGGCAGAATTACGGCTAATGAGACTATGCTGATAAACGTGCTGAATATACCGCCTAGTAGCCCTACCAGTGCTACCACAACATAGAGAGATATTAGAGTTCGCCAGCTTGACCGGCGCGCTACAGTTTTTTCTTCGAGTCTACCGAGTTGAGTGAGCAGTGCTTGATCCTGATTTGTCCCGTTCTGTAATTGCAGCAGCGAAATCAGTCTGGTCTCATCTTTAGGTTGTTGTATGTCGTCGGTCATTTCTGTTTGTACATCGGTTGCTACTTTCCGTCCTTATTGCCCACGGGACCCAACAGTATGGGTTATGTTATAATTATGCATGGAGGTTCGGCTTCGAAGTGGCCCCGGTTGCTTCAACAGCGTTACCTCCTTCTTTTTGCCTCTTTCTCTATGTTCGCCTTGTATACGGATCTGGCACATACACAATAGAGAATAGTTCCAGCTGCCTTTCCACTGCCTCTTCATTCAGAACAAGGCCTGATTTGAATTGCAGCCTACTAATCCAGCCAGCAAATTCATCAGCTATTTCTTGCCTAACTGGTGCATTCATTCCGAGTGTTGGTATTCTGAACCCCCAATTCAACGCATAAATGCAAACATCTGCTACTTGAACTGGATAAGCCATATCTGACGAAACAAAGAACGGCGATGGCACGATTCGTGATGCTCTATCCTGGCCCTTTGCTGTTCTGGTGAAGTATTGCTCCAATCGTTTGACCAGACGACGGTCATCCATTTTTTCAGTCTCATCCATAACAAGCAAGCCAGCCTCATCTTCAGAATCAACCAGATAGAAATACCGCTGCAAAAGAAAAACCAGATCTTTTCTGAGATATTCTTGAGCTTCCATGGTTGTTGGCTTTTGAACGCCTTTAGGTATAGCTACAGCAAATATTTTTGCATCGTGTGCGCTCAAGGCTGAAAAAATGCCTTGCACCATTTTGAGGCAGGCTTGCCCATATGCTGTGAATTCGATTCGCCTCGGCGCTTGATTCAGTTGCCCTTTGGTGAGAAAGGAAAGAGCATGTTTCCTTCTGGCTACATCATCCAGCGTGTCGTCCTGGGCTGCCCACTTGAAACGATCTTTGTCGAGAAGCTTCATGCCCTTAATTTCGGAACCGTAGTTATGCAGCGCATCTCCGAAGCATGATTGCTCAAGAGAGCGAATAGCTTGAACAAAGGCCCAGAGCTTTTTCGCGTGTAGTGCTACTCCGCCGTGAACTTCATACGGAACCTTCTTATGATCATGACCGCTTTCGTCCAAAAACAGAAGATAACTCAATTACTGCTCCTTCTTGCTGGCTTATAAAGCGCGCCAGCTCTATTTACTCGGCCTGATCAACACTAGCCCCAGCCGTTCGTAACCTTCATCGGTCATGGCTGCCATGGCCTCAACCGTAACACCAAGTTCTTTAGCAAGCTGTGCTTTGGTAAAGATAAGCCCTTGCTCTGGCAGCAAAAATACAGGTTCGCTAATGGCCTTAGAGAGGCCGTCAATATCTTTTTCCGTAAATGCGGAGGATGACGAAGTACTCTGTTCTACGTTGCTACTTCCCGACTTCTCATTGTCGACCGGCTTTTTGCTCGGCTGGTCTTTGTCGACCGGCTTTTTATCCAGATGCTTCTTGCTCTCTGGTTCATCTAAGCCATCGATGCCGAAGCGCGGAACAGATGTTCCCGTGCGTGCTTCCATAATTTCGGACGGTGTTTGGTTATCTATTGCTTCTCTAAGTTTAGCGGCGCGCCAAGCTCTCTGCTTGGCGCCATCGTGCACGATACCGTCTTGAGATGAGTTGGGAGAATTTGATGGCTTGTCGGCAGCGCACATGGCCCCTCGCAAGGTCTATTCAGGGTTACTGTATTTTCTTCTCTTCTTGGTGAGTAGCAAATCCGCTTCTGGCCATGCGTGCTTTGCGTTGTGCTTCGCAGGCGAAACCTACCATTTTTTGCCACTCGATTGTGTCGCCTGGCATACTTGAGACACCAAAGCTATATTCCCAGTCTGAATGACCTTCTCTTAGTTTGCCGAGGTTGCGATTGCAAATATCGGCGAAGTTTTTGGCAAACATAGCTGCCAGAGTAGCATCTAAACCTGGCATCAATAGGGCAAATTGTTCATCTTCAAAATGGCATAGCCAGTCAATTGAGCGCTTGCAATCTGAAATTTCGGCCAGTGTAGTTTGCACTAGTTCTTTGTCATTAGCGCTTAGTTTTGAGACCTCTTTGCCTTGTTTGTGGAAGTCGAAGATCATGATAGATAGTGGCCACATCTGGGTCTGGGCGCGCTCCACTTCTTTTTCAATTGTCCAGACCAAAAATTCAAATCTGAGTAAACCGCTGCGTTGATCGTAGAGAGTGGCAGCCAGTTTGTCGACAGCTTTACGATCGTAGCTCCAGCTGGTGACTAGGTTTTGGGTTAGATCTTCATCGTCGAGACGATCGTTTGAAATGTTGACTAGACCACTTTGCACTAACTTGTATAGAGCTGGTGTCCATTGTCTCAGGGGCAGACCAGCCTGATCCACTGCATCGGCAACAATGGGATGCTCTTCTAGGGCTTGATAGAATTGCCAGATGTGATCGTCGGTGGTGACGCCGCGCTTTTGCAAAATTTTGGCCAGCTCTTGCTCCTCTGATACTGACTCTTTAGAAAAGAGACCAGAGTACATGGTTAGGCCCAGTGATTTTAAATATTTTGTTTGGTCAAACAAGTTTGCTGCTTCCAAAATAAAGCTATCTAGCTTGACGCGAATAGTGGTTTGCCCTGGGCGTTTATCCGGAATAAAACGGAAGAAGCCTTCTTCTTGCAGAACAAATTCGTAGAGCACATCGATGCCTTCTTGCGAGGCTGAGCTGCCGTGCACTGGCTTGCCATTTTCGAAATAGAGGCGCAACATACCATCGCGTTGACTGACTTCGAGTAGGCCGGTGTTTTGGTTGATGCCTATTGTTTGTAAGAGGCCAAAGCTCGGCATAGCTTTGAGGTTTCCTTCAAAAGCCGCTGCCTCTCTTTCTCGCTTCGCTTCTAGTGAACCGTAACTAGCACTGGAGTTTTGAAATATGGCTGGCTCTGCTGGTTCCGAGTAGCCCTTCTGTGCTGGCTTTATTGACCAATCTTCGTTTTTTGCTGGAGTATCAAAAGCCTCAGGGCTGAAAGTTAGTTTTTGCAGATTGGCTGGCAAATTGTTGGTTGGTTTAGCTTGCATTTTGCGCCAAAGATCTTTGATGTGCCTTAGCACCTCGGCTGAATCATCGGTTGTGAGCAAAATACTTTCGTGTTTGGATGATTCAGTTTTGGAGGGCTCGATTTTGAAATTTAAGTCGCGGCTTTCTTTGTCGCAAATGACAGAAACAGTCAGTGATTGAGCGCCGAGAAAGCCTAGTGAAGTGAGATAAAAACTCTTGCCAGCTTTGGTGCGGGCTTTTTCCATTATTTCTTCAATGTGCAGCACGGTGGGAAAGGCGCGAATTTTATGGATGGTGCCTTGTCTCTTTTGTATTTGTTTCGATTGCTTGATGCGCTCTAGGCTTTGCTTCTCTTCTTGGCTGAGGGTGAAATGTGGGGCTTGATCCATGAACATTTCTAAAACATCGGAGCGCTCTAAATTATTATTGAGGGCGATTTTTTCAAAAATAGACAGGGCCAAGGTAAAGTTGTCGCGGGCCAATGCTTTTTGACCAGACGAGTGAGCAAAAAATGCTCGCAAGGTGCAAACTCTAGCGAGTAGCAGTACGCCGGGGCGATTGATGGCTACCATCAATCTCTCTAGCTCACCCATGAGAATGCGACAGCGGGCTAGTCGTGCCCCCGCTTCGGGAGCCATGTTGTTATTGGCACTATGACGGGCTCTTTGCAGGTTGCTTAAAACCGATTCGATGATTAGTTCAGCTGTGGGGCCGTCGGCACCGACTAGCACTTCTCTGATGCGAATCGCTTGGTCTAATAATTTATCGCAGCGGGCTGCGTTTTCGCGAGTGGTGTTGACATTGACTTCTGCTTGGTGCACAAGTTCGTCAGCTAGGGTGAGAAAAAAATGGTCGTCTTTCGGCTCAATGCGATTTATGCTCCGGGCAATGAGGTCATCGGATTGGCGAAAATTAGAGTTGAGTGAAAGTGCTTTGATCAGGCCAGCCACTACGGCCAGTAAGTCTGAGCTTAAGGTGCCGCCTTTGCCCCCACTGCTGCTGCCGCTGATATTGGCACTGCTAGTCTGTTCTTCAATTGCCGAAACTAGCTCGCTGTATGCTTCGTTAAGCTTGCCTTCTCTGATTAGTTGCCTGACATTTTCAAGCATCTTCAGCAATTTCACCAGAGAATCTCCATGTAGCTTTTCGCCAACTGTTTGGCATTCTGAATTATAGCTGCCGAGAAACCAGTATAGTGTTTATATTGACTGGCTATTTCTACAGATGGTAGCATCGTCCAGTTCATTAAAATCCCTCAAAGCTGGCTGTGAAGTATCTGTGGAAGTAATCGCGTCGGTAGACGGCAATGGACATTTTCTTAGTGTGAGCCCGACTTGTTTCGCTGCTTGGAAAGTCTCGCCGAACGAGCTTCTTGGTACTTCGCTTTTCGATATTATTCATCCAGAAGACGTTCTTTTGGCTCAGCAGGCTCTTCTTGCCACTAGCTTTATGAACCAGGCAAAGTCTTTTGAAGGGCGAATAGTGTGCCCAGACAAAGTTGTGGTCTCCATGAATTGGACGGCTCAGTGGTCAGAGGTCGATAATGCCACGCTTCTCGTTGCAGAGAAGGCCAAGGCGCAGGCCGCTGCCGCTCCGATGACGGATACTCGCAAAGAGAGCAAAGAGAAATTGCGTCTAGTGCTTGACGCGCTGCCTGTTGGGGTTTTCTTGGCTACTACTTCGGGTAAAATTGAGTTTGCCAACAAAGCTCTTGAAAATATGATGGACACTGGTGCTATAGGCCTTGACGCCCGGCCGATTCACTCTGTTTTCCCTATCAGCGGAACTGGAAAGCAAGCAGAGGCGACCTTACTCAATTATGTTGATAAGCAGACTGAAATGCAGGTGAAAACCGACCATGACCGCAAGATTTCGGTCGAATTTTCTTTGAAGCGCATAAACGTAGGCGGCGTCTTGATGTATCTAGGTACGGCACTGGATATTAACGAAAGGATTGAGCTTGTTGCTATTAAGCAGAAGTTTATAGAAGTGGTGTCAGAGCAGATCAAAGTGCCTTTAGCCCGGGCTATGGGTTTTATTCAGCAAACGCTTCAGGGTCTACACGGCACTCTTGATAGTTCAGGAAAGGGTCGGGGCGAGGCCGCCCTTTCTGATATGCAGAAGGCAATTTTGGCCCTTGACGCTATGGTCGAGGTAGACAAGCTTGAGACCGGAAGCTTTGACGTTGAACTTAGCCCCAACAGCATAATGGTGCTGGTGAAGCAGGGTGTTCTTTCGATGTTGCATGACATCCGCGAAGCTGATTTGGTCTTTGAAATTAACGGGCCTGATGGCGAAGTTATGGCCGATGAAGCGCGTATGTTTCAGGTAATTAAGACACTCTTGTCTAACGCCATTAAAGTGTCGCCCCGGGGTAGTAAAGTGCGGGTGCAGATTGTAGAAGAAGAGAGCCGCATGCGAGTAGAGTTTATCGATCGCGGTTGTGGCCTTTCTGAAGATCAGAAGAAAGCCATTTTCGATCGCTTCCGCCAGCCTTCTACCGATGGAGACCCTAATGCTTTGGGCAATGGCAAAAGTTTGTTGGTGGCTAAATATTGCATAGAGAAGCACGGCGGCAGTATGGGAGTGTTTAGTTCACCTGGCACTGGCTCTAACTTCTGGTTTGATTTGCCCAAGGCAAATTTGTAGACAATTGCTGCAGTACCGCTCTAACCCTAAGATTTCCTCCCCAAGAGCCTCGCTCGGGTTGCTCTTGTCATTGGTGAGTTTGCAGTTCTTGCCGATTTTTACGCTGCAAAGTTTTACTCTAAGGACCTCGCTTGCGGCTGAAGCCGCACCCTCTTCTGAGTCGACATCTAAGCCTGAATCAACTTCTAAGCCTGAATCAACTTCTAAGCCTGCGGCCATGGCTAAGTCGAAGCCGGTTAGTACTTACTCGAACATTACAGAGCTTTCTTACCGTGCCCGCGAACGCTTTGAGGCTGAGCCTAAAAATGCTGAGGCTGCTTACAACTTTGCTGTTTATCAGAGCCTCGTTGGCGACAGGCAGTACGCTCAGCAGATCTTTGTCAAGGCTATAGCGCTCAAGCCCGACGATTTTCTCAGCCATCTAGGCCTGGCCCAGATGAATGCCAATCATCCTGTTTCTGGGGTTAAAGGTGCCTTAGTCGAACTGGCTAGGGCAGAGGCTTTAGCGTTGGCTGCGCCAGTTCCGACAAGTATTGATAGTCAGCGTTTACCTAAGGCGTCTCTAGCGTCATCTCGCTCTGGTCAATTGGAGCTTTTAGGCAAGACTTACTTGGCAATTGGTTATCCTGATAGAGCTTGGCCGCTTTTCCAAAAAGCCTACGCGCTACAGCCTAATAGTCGACCGATTTTGCAGATGTTAGTGCGCTCTGCTTTGGCTGCAAAAAATATCAAACTGGCTAGTGCCCAACTCAAGGCCTTAACTGCTGGTTCTGTCACTGAGCGCCAATTGTTATTAGACATGGCTGCTAGCTGCCCGCTTATCTCTGCTCAGGCAGCGTTTATGAGCCTGGGCAAAACGGCCAAATTGGATCAATTTATTTTTGATCAGGCTCAAGCTAACTTTGGTACTGATGCCGAGCTGTTTTATGGGCTTGGTCGCAACTTCGAAGCTTCTAAGTGTTTGTCAATGGCCTCAAAGTGCTACAGCACTGCGGTTACCTTGGCTCCAGAGGAGGGCCAGTATGTGTTGGCCCACTGCGCTCGTTTGGTATTGGAGGGCCAGCGCCAGGCGGCCCTGGTGGAGCTTAATGCCATAGCAAGTAAGTTGCAGGAGCAAGAGCCTTCGCCACGTCGTGCAGCTGTGGCTGGCACCATAGCTGCCGGTCTAAAACTTTTGAATGGTGGTTTGCGGTCATACAAGACTAGCCTGATGGAGTTTTCGCACTTGTCATGCAACTGCAAAATTGCTGCTTTCAATTATCTCTTGCGGCGCTTGCCTGGGGTCGTCTATGCGCGTATTGCTGAAGGCAAGGGGCCGCACAATTTAGTTATTTATGACCCGGCCGTTGCCTCGCCTGAGAAGATCTGGGCCAAGTTGGGCAGAGACGTAACTTACAAAATTGTGCCAGGGCTTGGCCGTAAGATTGTGGATTTTCCCACTTTGGTAGAGACTGCTTTAGCTAACTATGAGATGCAGCCAGACTTAGAGCGCAAATACTATGAATTTCAGCCTCTGCCTCTGTTGCCACTCTCGCCTGTGGCGCCACTCTCGCCCCGGCTGCCAGGCAAGCCACTTAGCCAATAGTCTAATGAGACAGCAGATATAAAGCTTATCTGATTTATCTAAGTTATAGGCATTTTTATATACACTCTGGCCTTCGGGCTTTGTAGACTAATCATCTTAGTTCACATCTTAGTTCAAGCTTGGGGGTGTTCTGTGTCTCGCCTTGCGCCTATTAATTTCATGGGCTGGATTAACGACAATCGTCATTTGCTCAAGCCCCCTGTGGGCAATAAGCTAATTTGGGAAGATAGCGACGTCATCGTTATGGTTGTCGGTGGCCCCAATTCGCGTACTGACTATCATGTTAACGGTGGCGAAGAGTTTTTCTATCAGGTGGAAGGGGACATTACCCTTAAGGTTTTTGATCAAGGCAAGCACCAAGATGTAGTGATTAAGCAAGGGGAAATTTTCTTGCTGCCGCCTAGCGTGCCACATTCTCCAAGGCGACCAGCCAACACTGTTGGTTTAGTTATTGAACAGAAAAGGCAGCCCGGCGAAGAAGACGGCTTTATCTGGTTCTGCGAAAAATGCGGCGAGAAGCTCTACGAAGAATATTTTCCTCTGACAAATATTGCTACTCAATTTCCGCCTATTTTTGACCGCTTTTATGCCAGTGAGCATACTCTCTGCCAGAAGTGCGGCACTAAAGTTGTGAAGCCATAAGTGTGAAACTACAAGCCTGACACCATAAGAAATAATTGAAGCATGAAGAAAATAGACATTCATACTCATATTTTGCCCAAGCACTTACCCAAGTTTAAAGACAGGTATGGCTATGGTGGTTTTATCGAACTTGACCACCATAAACCTTGTTGCGCGCGCATGGTGCGCGATGATGGAAAGTTCTTTCGTGACATAGAAGAAAATTGCTGGGAGCCGTCTGCTCGCATTAAAGATTGCGATCTCTCTGGTGTCACTATGCAAGTTTTGTCGACGGTGCCAGTAATGTTTAGTTATTGGGCTCAAGCTAAAGATTGCCTTGATCTCTCAAGCCATCTCAATGATCACATTGCCGAAATTGTGGCTCAGCATCCTCAGCGCTTTGCTGGCTTAGGTACTATTCCTATGCAAGATCCTGATTTGGCCATTAAAGAAATGACCCGTTGCGTTAAACAATTGGGTTTGCAGGGAGTGCAAATAGGCTCACACGTTAATGATTGGAACCTGAACGAAGAGAGACTTTTCCCTGTCTTTGAAGCAGCCAGTGAGCTAGGTGCGGCAATTTTTGTGCATCCTTGGGACATGATGGGCGAGAACCGCATGTCGCAGTATATGTTGCCCTGGTTGGTGGGAATGCCAGCTGAAGTTTCGCTGGCGATTTGTTCAATGATTTTTGGTGGTGTCTTTGAGCGCTTGCCCAAGCTGCGTGTTGCCTTCGCCCATGGTGGCGGTGCATTTCCTATGACCCTTGGTCGCATTGCCCACGGCTTTGCTACTAGGCAAGATCTCTGTGCGGTGGATAATCCCATTTGTCCAAGTAATTATGTCGGTCGCTTTTATGTTGATGCTTTGGTTCATGATGCAAATGTCTTGCGCTTCATCCTCAATCTTTTTGGTGAAAAGTGTATTGCCTTGGGCAGCGATTATCCTTTCCCTTTGATGGAAGCTGAGCCTGGCAAAATGATTGAATCGTTGACCGATGTCAGTGTTGACGTGAAAGAGCGACTGTTGAGTGGAACAGCTTTAGAGTGGCTTGGCATGAGCGGCTTAGCTAATTGAAAAAGAGTGCAAGAGAAGAAAAGAGCAGAAGAGCAAGAGGACATGAGGAAGGCAACCGTAAAGGGCTAAGAAGAGGAAGAGATGGACAGTCTGAAAGTAAAGAATGAGACGAAGCAAGTTCAGTATCAGTTTGAAAATTCTCTTGAATTTGCCAAGTCGCTAGATCAAACTGACGAGCTAAGCCATATTCGCGAACAGTTCATTTTGCCTAGTGAACTAGCCGCAAGCACAGGTAACTCTAGTTCAGGCAGCTCTTGTGTTTATCTTGCTGGGAATTCGCTTGGACTGCAGCCCCGCCGCGCTAAAGAATATATCAACGCCGAGTTAGAAGACTGGGCTAAGCTCGGTGTCGAAGGTCACATACACGCGCGCCACGCCTGGCTGCCCTACCATGAATTTGTCACTGATATGAGTGCTCGCTTGGCTGGCGCTAAGCCGTCTGAAGTGGTGGTGATGAATACTCTCACTGTCAATCTGCATTTGATGATGGTGTCGTTTTATCGACCAACAAAAGAACGCTACAAAATTGTAGTAGAGAAAAATGCTTTTCCTTCCGACCAATATGCTGTTGCTTCGCAAGCAAGTTTTCATGGCTATGATCCAGCTACCGCTGTCATTGAGCTTACTCCGCGGGCTGGTGCTGATACCCTTGAGACTGAAGACATACTCGCTACTTTGAAGCAGCATGGCAGCGAAATTGCTTTGGTGCTTTTGGGTAATGTCAACTATCTCACTGGCCAAGCTTTTGAGGTACAAAAAATCGCAGCTGAGGCCCATGCTCAAGGGGCGCAGTTTGGTCTCAATCTCGCTCACGGTGCCGGCAACCTAGAGCTACAGTTGCACGATTGGCAAGTAGATTTTGCTGTTTGGTGCTCGTATAAATATTTGAATGCTGGCCCTGGCGGATTGTCTGGCTGCTTTGTTCACGAAAAACATGGACACTCTTTTGAGCTACCACGCTTTGCTGGTTGGTGGGGACATAACAAAGAAGAGCGCTTCAAAATGGCTCCAGTGTTTGACCCGATGCCAGGTGCTGAAGGGTGGCAACTTTCTAACCCCCCTATTTTTCAGCTAGCGGCTTTGCGCGCTTCTCTGGAACTATTTGATCAAGCGACCATGCCCAAGTTGCGTCAGCGTGGCGATAAACTGACAAGCTTTATGGAATATTTGCTCAACTCGGTAGAAGGTCTTTGTTCAATAATTACTCCAGCAGATGTCGCACAGCGTGGCAGCCAGTTGAGTATTCGCTTCAAAGGCGATGGCAAAGAGCTTTTAGAACAGTTCAAGCAGAAAGGTGTGGTCTGCGATTTCCGCGAACCCGATATTATCCGCGCCACGCCAACGGCGATGTATAACACCTATGAAGATGTCTATCGATTTTACGAAGTGGTAAAAAAGTTTGCTGGTCAAAAGTAGAGCTCTAGAAAGGAAGGCGAAAAATGGTTGAGGCAACAAAAGAAGCTGAAATAGCAATTGTTGGTGCTGGCTTGGTGGGCTCGCTTCTAGCAATATTTATGGCCAAACGGGGCTTCAAAATTGATGTATATGAGCGTCGTGTTGATATGCGCAAAGAGCAAATTTCAGCAGGTCGCTCCATTAACCTCGCCATTTCGACTAGAGGCCTTAAAGCCATGCATTTGGCTGGTTTAGATGACGATGTGCTGGCGCAAGCAGTGCCCATGCGCGGCCGCATGATGCACTCGAAAACTGGCGAGTTAACTTATCAACCCTATGGCAAAAGCGATGATGAGTATATCAATTCAATTTCGCGTGCCAGTCTCAATCAAATGCTCATGACCAAGGCTGAAGCTACTGGCGCTGTGCGCTTTCATTTCCAACAAAAAGCAGATGGCTTAGATATTCCTACTAATGCTGTGGCCATGATCGATGAGTCAGTGAAGCCTCATCAAGAATACGTAGTGAAAGCCGCCATTGTTATCGGCACCGATGGCTCTGCTTCTAAGATTCGCGATGATATCACTTCACAGTACGGCTACAAATGCACTTCGTCGAGGCTCAACTACGGCTACAAAGAGCTTGTCATTCCAGCCGGCCCTAATGGCGTTTTTCAAATGGAAAAAAATGCCTTGCATATTTGGCCTCGTGGCGCCTACATGCTTATTGCTTTGCCAAACTTTGATGGCAGCTTCACTTGTACTCTGTTCTTGCCGTTTGAAGGAGCTGATAGCTTCGAGGGCCTGACCACAAGAGAAGCAGTTGAGCAATTCTTCAACACTGAATTTGCTGATGCTGTGCCATTGATACCAAACCTGGTGGACAATTTCTTTGCTAATCCTACTGGGCACATGGATACAGTTAAGTCTTATCCTTGGAACATAGATGGTAGAGCCCTCTTGCTGGGCGATGCTGCTCACGCCATAGTGCCGTTTTTTGGTCAGGGTGCTAACTGTGGCTTTGAAGATCTCACTATTTTAGAAGAATGTATTGACGAGCACATTGCTCGCGGTGGTAGTCTCTATATTGATCATCGGGAGAAACCTGCGCCGAAAGCCGGGGCAGACTTGCAAGACCAGGGTCAGCAGAGACGGATGAAGGAAGGCGTTTTTAACTGGCAAATCATTTTTGATGACTTGGTCAAGCGCCGCAAAGCAAACTGTGATGCAATAGCCGATATGGCTGTTGAGAACTTTACTGAAATGCGCGACAAAGTAGGCGACCCCAAATTCTTGCTGGGCAAGGGTGTAGAAAAGCTGTTAGAGAAAGAATTCGCTGGTGCTTATCGCTCGCGCTATTCATTAGTGACATTCAGCAATTATCCCTATAAACTGGCCCTTGAAGCTGGTGTGGTTTGTGAGGATATACTGAGCGAACTGTGCTCCAATATAGAGAGACCAGATCAAGTTGACTTGGTTTTGGCGAAGAAGCTAATTGATGCCAAGCTCACTCCGCTTTTGTTGCAATATGGTGTCACCAACGAAGCTGTGGCTGCTAGGTAACATAAAGGAACCAATTGTCCGAAAGTAAGTTTCCTGCTACTCGATTGATTGTCATCACCAACCTAGCGGTTTTCGCCGCCATGGGTGTTGTTTCGGGCGGCAAGGCATTGACTGCCCCCGGTTCGGAGATGCTTCTCGATTGGGGTGCTAACTTTGGTCCGCGCACTCTTAATGGTGAGTGGTGGCGCATGTTCTCGTCGATGTTCTTGCATATAGGCTTTGTTCATATTGCTTTCAACATGGCGGCACTTTGGAATTTAGGCCAGTCGGCTGAAGAGCTTTTTGGCACCCGCCGCTTTATCAACCTCTATTTTATTTCGGGCTTTGGTGGCTCCTGCCTCAGTTTGCTCTTTAATCCGGGAGTGATTTCGGCTGGTGCTTCTGGGGCAATTTTTGGAGTCTACGGGTCACTTTTTGCTTTCTTTTTTGCTCACCGAAAGGAGATGGGCAAAGAAGCATTCTTGGCTGGAAGTAAGTCTGCTACAGCATTTCTAGTTCTAAATATTGTTCTAGGTTTTACTTTTGGCTTCGACAATTTTTGCCATTTTGGCGGCCTGCTGTCAGGTTTCATTTGTGGCACTCTTTATTTGCCGGGTGCTAAGAAACCGCTTTCGCGCCATCCGGTATTGGGTACCTTCCTTCTTATTGGCGCTATCTATGGGCTTTTCAAGTATGCTCAAACTGTCCCGATTGATTTAGGTGATCGCTACTATGTCGTTGCTGCTCGTGAGCTACTGCGAAGCGATCGCTATGCTGAGGCCAAAGCTTTGCTTGATAAAGCGATATTGCAAAAGCCGGCCAGTGCTCTATTGATCTATTATCGTGGCGCCGTTTTATATAATTCAAAGCAATACGGAGAGGCGCTTCCTGATTTTGAGAAAGCGGCCGCTCTTGATCCAGGGCTGACTGAGGCTAGGGAGATGCGTGATCGAGTTAAGGCTAAGCTTGTTCGGCCAGCATCGCAGTCACAGGCGAAGCCAGCCCCCTAGTGGGGGCACGAAACAAGGTCCCAATCGCACGCCGAATCAGGTATCTGAGATTTACGCTAACACTTCGCTCAAGAAGTTCTGCATTGACTGCCATGAGCGCTTGTCGGCCGTGGCGTTGTATTGCAAACCATTTTCAGGCATGTTTATTTCTGGATTGGTGAAGGCATGGCTGGTGTGGCCGTAGGCATGGAGCTGCCAGTCAGCTTTTGCGTCAGTCAATTCTTTAGCAATGGCGAGAACATCAGTGGGTGTTGCCATTGGGTCGTCGTAGCCATGTAAAATCAAGACTTTGGCAGCGATTTCTTCTTGCTTACCGAGGGCTGGTGGGTGGAATAGGCCGTGGAAGGCAACTGCCCCATTGACGCCTATAGCGTTTTTTCCAGATACACGAGCGAGGTCAAGGGCGCAGAGGCCGCCGAAGCAAAAGCCAATCACTGCTATTTTGTCGCTGACCATGGGGTGCTTTCTTGCCGCTGCCAGGCCTGCCAGGAGCCGTTGGCGCAGCATGGCACGGTCGTCCATGAATGGCTGCATCAATTTGCCGTTCTCTTCCATGGTGGTTCCGCGTTTGCCTTTGCCATAGTTGTCGAGGGCAAAGCCAACATAGCCGAGTTCTGCTAATTTCTTGGCTTTATCTTGCTCGAAAGTACCCAGACCGCCCCAGGCGTGACAAATCAAAACCGCTGGACGCTTTTCTTTTTTCGTTGCGTCATATGCCACAAAGGCTTCACAGATCTGATTGTCGTCGGCGTATTCAAGTAATTCGGTGTGCACGGCCTCTATCTCCATTTCGCTTCTGTATTACTCAAGCCTTGAGCAATTGCAAGAATAGTTTATCGGCTTGGAAACGCACCAAGCTAGGTCAGAAAAATCGTTGTTGAATAATTTGCGTTGAAAAATTGGCATTGAAAAATTGGCGTTGAATTAAGAACGACCCTTGGCTCTTAGTTTTTCGTTTTTAAAATGGTTTCCATGGAAACCATTTTAAAAACGAAAAAAGAGAATAGGCCTTTATGGCTTTTAAAGCTTTTCAGGCAGATTAAGCTTGATTAGACCGAATAATTGGCGTAGACGCGGGTGAGCAATTCTATAAAGTGTTCTGGAGTTTGGGCGCCCGAGGCAATCACATCGCCTTCTAAGACAAAGGCCGGAACGCCGCTAATACCGAGGCGAATGCCTTTTTGTGCTTCTTCTTTGACTTCGGCAATACCTTGATCTGATTGCAAGAAATCTTTCACTTCCGCTTTATCTAAGCCTGCTTCCGCCGCCAGGTCGGCTAAGACATTTATGTCACCGATATCGGCACCCTCGGTAAAGTAGCGCTGAAACAGCAGACCAGCAATTGCTTCTTGGTTACCAGCTTTCTCAGCGAACCACAACAATCTATGGCAGTTGAAAGTATTGGGCGTGCGAGTCAATTTGTCTAAGTTGAATGTCAGCCCATCAGCGGCTGCTTTGGCGGTGATGTCTCTATCCATTTCGAGAGAACGCTCCCAGCTGCCAAATTTGCAGGTGCGATATTCTTTGCGGCACATTCCCTCTGGGGGCATAGATGGATTGAGTTCAAATGGTCGCCAGGCCACTTCGAATGCAACTTTATCGCCTAGGGTCTCTAGCGCTTTATCGAGTCTTGCCTTGCCGACATAGCACCAGGGGCAAATTATGTCTGAATAAATCTCTAGCTTCATGTTCTTTATATCTCGTGCGAGGTTTCAACAACGAAAAAAGTCTTGGAAAATTAGTCTAGCTGGCATTCGCAAAGATTGGCCCTTTTTCTAAACTTTTTAGAACCTTTTCTGCCGTTGACAAAATTTGGACAGCACTTATAGTGGAACTATGAGTTACGTCGCCCAAACAACTAGACTTTCGTCATCATCATCATCTTCGAATTCTCCGAGATGCGGGTGCTGCTTGTCTTTCAACTCATAGTATTAGTGATTTGAATTTTAGAGGCCCGCCCAGGCGAGGCCTCTTTTTTTGTGCCTCGCTACCAGTAAATTTAAGAGGTAGTGATGATAGACATAGAACAAATACGAAAGAATCCAGATGCTTTTAAGCTTGCCATCGCAGCTAAACGCATAAAGCTTGATTTGGAGCGCCTTTTGCAGGTCGATGATGAGCGGCGTGCGCTCACTAAAGAAGTGAATCAATTGCGTGAACAGCGCAACCGCATAACTGATTTAGTCACAAGTGATGGGCAAAATCGCGCTGATCACATTGCTCGCTCTAAAGAAATTGGCGCTGCTTTGGCTGCCAAAGAGAGCGAACTAAAGGCTGTAGATCTTGAGTATCAGGCGCTTATGGCTCATGTTCCTGGCCTGCCTGCCGTTGATGTGCCTGTTGGAGTTGACGACAGCGATAACGTTGAGATTTATCGCGTTGGTGATTTGGCGACGCGAACATTTAAAGAGCGTGATCATATTGAGCTGGCCCTGCGCAATCGTATGGTTGATTTTGAAGGGGCGCGCTATGCCGCTGGATCTAGGGCCTATGGCCTAATTGGTGACGGGGCACTGCTTGAATTGGCTGTGCTGCGCTTTGCTTTAGATCATGTTTTAACTAAAGGCTTTACTGCTGTGCTGCCACCGCTGATGGTGAATGAAGCTGCCATGTTTGGCACTGGATATTTTCCTTTAGGTGAAGACAACGCCTATCAGTTAGAAGATGGTAAGCGCTATTTAACTGGTACTTCTGAAGTAGGTATTGTTGCCATGCAAGCCAATCGTGTGTTAGAGGGCTTGGGTGCCGCTGATACTGATGCTGCTGGTCAGAACTTGGGCGAAGCTGGATTTGGCGACCACAATTTCAGCAATGAGCACAAGGCCTTGCGCTTTGCTGGCATCTCTACTTGTTTCCGTCGTGAAGCAGGGGCTGCCGGGCGCGATACCAAAGGTCTTTATCGGGTGCATCAATTTCAGAAAGTGGAGCAAGTGGTGTTCTGTGCAAATGATGCAGAAGTGTCTGAACAAGAGCACTTGCGCTTGCTTAAAAACTCCGAAGAAATAGTTCAGGCACTAGAGTTGCCCTACCGAGTGGTGGCAGTTTGTACTGGCGATATGGGTCTTGGTCAAGTGCGTAAACATGACATTGAAACTTGGATGCCTAGCCGTGGAGCATACTGCGAGACTCATTCTTGCTCTACTTTTCATGACTTCCAAGCCCGGCGTTTAGGCATCCGCTATCTCGATGCTGATGGAAAGAAAAAGTATGTTCACACCTTGAACAACACGGCTATCGCCTCTCCACGTATTCTGATTGCCTTGCTGGAGAATCATCAAAATCAAGACGGTACAATCAATGTGCCGAAAGCTTTGCGGCCATACTTGGGTGGTCGGGAGGTTCTGGGCAGGTGACTCTCCGTGTGGCTAACGCTCGACAAAGACTCTGTGTCTTCTTTGTGGCTGAGCCATAGGAGCATAGTTTTGTCCGTAGTTTTCTTGGGGGTAAGCCATTTGTGAATAGTTCGGTTGCGCCGCATAGTTTTGCTGTGCTGCAGGGTTCACAGCTTGAGTTTGCTGATTGGCATTTTGACCGTAGCTTTGTTGCGACGCGTATAAAAGTTGTTGCTCGTAGCTTGCTGGCGGAGCATTGTTGGCAGCTTGTTCTTGAGCCTGCGCCTGGCTAGATTGTTGAGTTGGGCTTCCTGCTAAGCCAGCAGATGCTTGGTAGCTTTCTTGTGGCCCTTCTTGTGGCTCTGCTTTTTGCTGAAGAGATTGCTCTTGGCTAATTTGATTGCGTTTATGCACCCAGGGCAGCTCGACGCCGTCTGCGTCCCAGTTAATGACAAAGGGCAAGAGCATCAGCACAAATACAAATAGAGCAAAAAATATCGGCAGTATAGTTGGGTTGGGCAGCGAAGTTATAGGCTTTTCGCCGCCTTGCAGAGCACTGTTCCATCCGGGTGATTGGTCTGGATGCCCGCCTTGAACCCCGTGATGACCGCAATGGCCATGCCCGCCGCCGCTTGTGTGACTCATTCAGTGACTCCGCCTCGCCTGCCTACAATAATAGCTGCCAAGTCAGTTATTTGTTGATTATTTCTCACGCTTCAGTGGGAATTGCCCCAAGCGAAGCTTTTAAGGTTATTGAATTTCAAGGACTTAGAATGTCAAAGATCTACATAGGTATGACGTGATCGGCCATGGCTTTGGATGTTTCAATCAGTTTGGCGTTAGGGAGATCGGTTGATTCCATTTTACGCCTGGCTTCTTCAGGGCTGCGACCACCTTTTATGTGCCGCTCCAGAAGCCGTGGTTCGATTTTTTGGAAGTTGCTTTCGATGTACCAGGTTTCGTCGAGCAGCTGTTTAATCTTGCCCCAGGTGCCGTTCGCCAAGAGCAGGTAGTTGCCTTCTACGATAATCAATTTGTGATGTGGTTGCACTAAAATGGCATCATCGCTGGGCTCTTCGATTTTTCGATCAAAGGCTGGGCAGCCAACTTGGCTATTAGTATGCTCGCGCAAGCCGGTCAGTAAGTTGACGAAGGCTTCGGGGTTAAAGCTGTCAGGGATACCTTTTAATTCCCAAATGCCCCAGGCTTTTAGTTCAGCGTTGCTTCTGTGGAAGCCGTCCATGGGAACGACAATCGCAACTTTGCTCTTCAAGTCTTTGTTGATACCCTTGGCTAGATCTTTAGCTAAAGTACTTTTGCCCGAAGCGGGAAAGCCAGCGATGCCCAAGAGCAAACGCTGGCCTTCGCCTAGTTCTGTCACTCTGGCTAGAAGTGAATTGTAGAGTTCTTTCGGTAGTTTACTTAGCGACACTTTTGCCAGATTTTTTTTGTTTCTGTTTCTGTTTCTGTTTCTATTTTTGTTTTACAGCTTCAACTTCAATGCTGACTTTGACGTCGTCACCGACTACGGCAGAGCCATTGTCGAGAGCTTTGTTCCATGATATACCAAAGTCTTTGCGGTTGATTTTGGTGCTTGCTGAAGCACCAACTCTGGTGCCACCTTGCATGTCCTTGATTTGCTCAGTTGGGCCTTCCACATCAAGGGTTACTTCTTTGGTTACGCCTTTCATGGTGAGGTCGCCAGTGACAGTAAATTTGCCCTTGCCAGCGCTTTTAACTTTCTTCGATTTGAAGGTCATTGTCGGGTACTTTGCAGCGTCGAAGAAGTCGGCGCCCTTGAGGTGCTCGTCGCGGCCTTTTTCGCCGGTATCGACTGAAGCAACTTCAATTGCGGCATCAATTTTGAGAGATTTCAGATCTTTGCCATCATAGTCAACATTGCCGCTAACTTTTGAGAAATGACCTTTAACGTTGGAGATCATTAAGTGGCGTATCGAGAAATCGGCAGTGGTGTGAGCTGAGTCTATTTTCCAAACTATTGCTGGTTGGGCGGCTGGTTTTGCTTTGCTAGCTTTAGGAGCGGCGGAAACTATACTAATTGATAGCACGCTAGCTAGAGCCAGCGTTCCGCAGATAGATTTCATTGACATCTGTTACTCCTGAACTGTTTGGGTATAGTAACCTTGGGAGTCCTATTTTGGCGCTATTGTCATAGTACTGCCAGTGATTAGTGTGTAAGCTAACAGTGCTGTAACATAAATCTGTAAAGTTATTCGTTGGAGGCGGTCATGGGAAAAGAGCAAGTCAAAAAGAAAGAAGTTAAGAAGAAGGCTTCTAAGACAATGAAAGAGAAGAAAGTGGCCAAAGCTGAGAAAAAGGCAAGTCGTTAGAAAAGAGCAAGTCGCTAGAGATAGACTTTGCTCTTGCCGTGGCGAAACACCCCTGGCGAGATGCCGACTACACGTCTGAAAGCTTTGCTGAACGCCGCTTCTGATTGATATCCGACACTTTGAGAGATCTCTGCTAGGCCTTTATTGGTAGCATTCAGAGTTTCTTTGGCTTTTTCCATGCGCCAAAAAGTTAGGTAATCAACTGGCGTTGTTTGAGTATATTGGCTGAATTTTTGGGCAAATGCTGAGCGTGACATCCCTACCTGGGTGGCCAGCGCTGCCACTGTCCATGGTGCATCGGGCTGCTTGTGCATTAACGAGATGGCCTCACCTATTTGGGGGTCGGTCATTGCTTTAAGCCAGCCCTGAGTGCGAGGACAGTCTTTGATGCGCTGCATATGAACGCGCATGATCTGTATAAAAAGGAGGTCAGTTAGGCGGGCAATTGCCAAGCTTGAGCCTTGTTTCGGTTGGCCAGCTTCGTGTATTAGAAATTGGAAGGTGGAATTGAGCCACGGTTCGGTTTCGATGTCTTCGGCGGTGAGGTGCATGACTGGCGGGAGTGCGGCAATGAAGGGATGGTTAGCGTTGAATTCGTAGGTAAAGCAGCCGGCTACCATACTAGTTTTTAGGCCGCCACCACCAAAATTGATTGGTCCGGGGTTTTCAAAGTCGATTAGGGTTTCGATGCCAACCACTGGGCTTTCTGCTGTGTCTTGCAAGGTGTGGCTAGTCGCCTGTGGTAGCAAGACTAGATCTCCGCCGGTCAGAGCAATGGGCGGGTGTTCGGCTACGCTTAAAAGAGCACTTCCTCTGCTAATCATATAAAAGAGAGCGTGACCTGAGCAGCCAGAGGCTGAAATTCCCCACGGGGCTCTGAGCTGGCAAGGCGAATAGATTTTGCCGCTGATTCTGATTGATTGAAAGACTTCTGACAAAGGATCATTAACAGAGCCATTGCCTGAGTGCATGTCTGCTTTGTTGTCTGAGAGTTCAGTCATAGGTTAGCATTTTGGACGAATAGACAATAATGCAAGCGCTTTGAGCATGGATAGTCTCGCGTGATCATTGTATCGTCAATTCGGTGATTTGCCCAGGAGGACCATCATGACTAAAGTACTTTGTATAGATTCAAGCAGCCGCACAGCCACTTCCGTTACTCGCCAGTTGACAGAGGCTTATTTGGCACGGTTTAGGAGTGCTTTTCCGGCAGCCCAGATTGTGCACCACGATTTGGTGGCTGAAAACCTTCCCTATGTCAGCGAAGCTGCCATAGCCGCTCTTTATACCGCAGCCGATCAGCGCAATCCTGAAATGGAAGCCCTATACAAAGAATCTATCGTTTTTGCCGATGAGTTGGTGGCGGCCGATTTAATTGTCTTGGGCGCGCCTATGTACAATTTTAGTGTTCCAGCTGTGCTCAAAGCCTATATAGATATGATTGTTTTGCCCGGTAAAACCTTTGAATATGATGGTGGTGCGCCTGTGGCACTTCTTGCTGGACAGAAAAAGAAAGTAATTATTTTCACCGCCAGCGGTGGCAACTACGATCAATTGCCTTATAAGGCTGCTGATTTCTTAGAGCCATACTTGCGTACAGTGCTCGGTTTTATTGGTATTGACGATGTAACTTTTGTCAAAGTTCAGGGTCATGACGAAGCCCTAGTGCAGGAGCAGACAGCGCAAGCATTGGCCAAGATTGACAAACTTGTTGAACAAGTAACTGTCCAACTTGTTGGGCAGCTTGCCGATCAAGCAGCGGCTATTTAGTTAACTCCAGGCTGTATCTATTTCTGTTCGACAAAGAGACCATAGCCGACGCCGTGAACATTGCGAATTAGAGAGCTTTCGGAGTCGCCATCAAGCTTTTTGCGTAATCTTTTGATGCAGGTGGTAAGAGCTTCGCGGGTTGAATCAGACTGGCAGGGCCAAACGCTGTCAAGAAGCTTGTCGACGCCGAAAAGCTCACCGGGGTGGCGCATCAAAAATTCCAGCAGAGCAAATTCTTTTGGTACCAACTTGATTTCTTGACCACTTAGTGTAACTTTGAAATCTTTGGGATCAAGTGCTAGTGGGCCGACTTGCAAAACATCTCCGACCAAGGCTGTTGGGCGCCGTAGAAGTGCTCTGACGCGAGATTTTAGCTCTCTAGAGTCGAATGGTTTGGTGAGGTAGTCATCTGCCCCGGCATCGAGCCCTTCTAGTTTGTCGGCAAGGTCTCGACGGCCAGTGAGGAAGAGAACGGGAGTGACACCACCGCGGGCTCGAAATTCTTGGAGAATGCCAAGTCCACTTACTTCTGGTAAATTCCAGTCAAGAATAATCAAATCAAAAATATAGAGTTTAACTTGGCTGAGAGCGTCGGCACCATTGTCGACGTGCTCTACCAAGTGATTTTCGCGGGACAGGCATTGAACAATTAAATCAGCCAACTGCGGGTCGTCTTCAACAATAAGAATTTTTGCCATCAGTTTTCCAGGTAATACTTGCTATGGGATGCCAGGGTAAACCAGAATGTGCTGCCTTTTCCTTCAACTGATTCTACCCCAATCTGGCCTCCATGCTGCTCGATTATCGCTTTACATATCGCTAGGCCGAGTCCGCTGCCGCGATTGCTGCGGCCGTCTTCATTTTTAACCTGGCTAAACCGCTCAAAAATGCTGGCTGCTTTATCGGCAGGAATGCCCCGGCCTTGGTCGGTTATGTCTACTCTTAACAGGCCGTCTCTCACCTTACGGTCTTTTACTGTGCCTTCTTTTGCAGTGCCCTCTTTTGCAGTGCTCTCTTTCGCCATGCCCGGTTTTGAGCTTGACTGGGTGGAATCGACCGGCCTGGCGCTAATGCTTAGGGTTGAACCGTTGGGCGAGAATTTTAAGGCATTGGAGAGCAAGTTGACCACGACTTGGGTGATTCGCTCTGAGTCGATGTAGGCCTCAATGTTGTTGTCAATAGAGCTGGCTATTGTAATTTTCTGTTTCTTGGCCAGGGCTTCAATGGCTCCGATTGAAGTGTCGATGGCCGGTTTCAGTGGTGCTTGTTCCATGATTAGCTCGACATAGCCAGCATCGAGCTTCTCTAAGTCAAGTAAGTTGTTGATTAATGCCATTAAGCGGCTAACATTGTCTTGGGCATTGCTCAGGTTTTTCATTGCCTGTGGTGGCAGTATTCCTTCGGCATCCTCTTTCAACATTGAGTGAATCATTTGAATAGACGTCAGCGGAGTGCGCAAATCGTGAGATACAACCGCTACGAAATCAGCCTTCATTTGCTCTAGCTGTTTGCGTGCACCAACGTCTTGAATGACACAGTAAAGTAGTTGTTCATCTTCAGACCAAGTGGCAGACCAAGCGCTTTCGCAGATTGTCCCGTCTGCTTTATTTACTTTTACGTCGAAGCGCTTGGAGCCCTTTTCTTCAATCACTTCCATGAGTTTTGCGCGTACATCACTGCGCTCTGATTCATCAAAAAGGTCTACTGCTCTGCGTCCGATGATTGAGTCTTGTTCGTAGCGCCACATGTCTATGACTGCTTCGTTGATGCTGCTAAAAATTAGTTGACGATCAAGTGAGCAAACGATATCAGCAACATTTTCTAGCACAGCCATTTCTTTGCGTTGCATGGTTGCTAGTTCTTTGTACATGCGGTGATAGACCCGGTCAATTTGAGCTAGCTCGTCGTCACCACTTAGTCTTATGGAGGGTGGCTTGCCGAGACTCATCCTTTGAGTATTGTGCATGATCACATTGAGTCGATCGGTTGTACTGCGATTGAATAGAATAGCTAAGCCAAAGGCTGTGCCAACGCTTAGGACAATTGAGCTGTACAAAATCAGATGGAGGATTTCATCATCTCTTCTCAGGCGAGCCAGCTTGTCTTTGTCTAGCAGTTCATTTTTTCGTGACATTTGGTTAGCTAAGTTAATTAGCCCATCTATGTCACCCTGAATTCGGGCCCAGCTTACTCCCGCTGCCAACTTGTTGCCTGCGTCATAGTCAGCCTTGGCAGCGTCAAATCCAGTCCGTATTTGATTAAGCAGATTGGCGAGTTTTAGCCAAGTCTCTTTGTCAGAGCCTTTGCCCTGTTGAGCCAGATCGCGAATTATCCTGATTTCGTCAACTATTCTGCCAGCTAAGCCCTCTTGGCGCGCTCTCAGTTTGGGATCTTTCGTAGTGCTTGACCAAATGACAAGGTTGCTGCGCTGCATGTAGAGAAACATGGCAGAATTGAGATGTGATATCAATTCGCGTGAGTAGCTTTCTTCTTGCCGGGCGCGGTCGACATTGCCCAGTTGATAAAGCAGGGCGCTAACCAAAGCCAGTTCAGCGACAACCGGGATGGTAACAATGATAAGAACTTTGCGCGAGAGCTTCAAGGGAAAGACCGTTTAACTATGGCTTTCGGGAATAGCCTCTAATTTTAGCATTTGTGCCATTACTCAGGACTTTGCTCTTCGCGCTTTACTTTGTCTCTCAAGCGCTCGTCAATAAAGGGCTCTATGATTTGCAAAAACTCAGAGGGATGAAGATTGTTTGGTACGACTTTGCGGGCACCACTTTTTATTGCCTGCAATTCAGTGGCTTCACCAGGCATTTGATCAAGGCAAAATATAAAGGGGATGGCACTGAGTTCTGCGTCTTGTTGAAGTTCGCGCAAAAAGCTTAGACCATCACCGTCTCTCATTTGCAGATCGCTGATGATAATGACGGGTAGGTTCTTGTGGGCTAAAAACAACGCCAAGGACATTGTTGGGGAAGGCACAACCTGGTAGCCAAGTTGTTCAACGGCTTGCCGAACCAGATTTAGCGTCTGCTGCGAAAGACCTGCTATTAGTAGTTTTGGAGTTTCCATAGTGACTCGTTTGTTCAGGCGAATAAGAGCAACTATAGCGCCTTTGGCCGAGTAGATCGAATTCAGAGTCTTACTTTTCGCTCTGGTTCTTTGGCTTTGTTGGCTTGGTCGGTGTGCTTGGTTCATTATCGTTAGAAGATTTGATCACAGCAGATACAGAGGTTTCTGCTGGTCTCAGCACTTTTTTCAAGTAGCGATCGTTTGTTTCCCAAGGCTTAGGACTGTATCCGGTCAATACTCGCAAACGTTTCTTGGCTTTTCCTGCCCAATCTTCATCAGCATACTGACCGGACATAAAGCCTATGCCTTTGAATGTCATTCCTTTTTCGAGGCCTACTTCTTGTCTTGCGACCATTAGCCAGGACTTAATGCACTCATTGAAAATTTCTGGTTCTTTTTCTGCTTGGTGGCTGAGTTTTTCGTCTAGAGCTTCAGCGTAGAGAACCCTTATGTCCATGTCGTCATCGTTGAGTTTGATGGCGCGCCGGAGAAGTTTTAAGGCTTTGTTGTAGTTGTGGTGACGCATAAATTGCTTGGCTTGCAATAGCAGGGCGCTGGCGGTCTCTTCTGTAAAAATCTCACTGCCATGGCGCTCTGGCGGAGTGGGGTCTTCGTTCAGTCGTCTACGGTCAGCTTTTTCTTTGCTCCTGCTTGATTGGGAGTCGGGATTGTCAGACTCAACGGCTCTGACGTCGTCGGCCGAGCTTAGACAGGCTAACAGCAAGCCAATGATTGATATTGCTTTGGCTGTTGCTGCTTTGACTGTTTTTGCTTGGTAGAAGGCCGACAATTGATTTGATTCCACTCTGCGGGCTATGGATTTTACCTTTGTATGAAGACATACTGTGGACACCTTGTCAATTGATTGGTTCGTTGATAATTAATAACGTGCAACCCTCGGCGCATATTATGGTTGACAGCAGCTGCTTCAAGCCATAACATCGTGGCCGAAAGATAGAGTGGTCCGGAAAGGCAGAGTTGTGCGAAGTCTTGTCGAAAGGCCCGGATTGTGCAAAGTTTTGTCGAAAGGCATCGTTAGACTGTGTTATGCGGAGTTATCGAGAAATTGAAGAGCAAGCTCGATGACATGCTAACTGTGAGGAAGAGAGACAAATTTGGAAGAACAATTCTTCTCTCGTTTTCTGTTTCGGTTGCGCTAGCCGTTTCTTTGACTTGGGTGCCAGCGCTTTTTGCTCAATCGAAAATGAGGAGCCCAAAGGGTAGTTCTACTCCAAAGAGTAGCTCTAGCCAACACAAAAAAAGGGTTGCCTGGTGCCATGCCGTTATCTTGCAACCAATACCGAGTGGTCGAGTTGAGGGCAATATTGGTGGCCAGCCCTTTAAGCCAGATGTAATTCAGTGGAACAGTTTCAGTGTTACACTGAAACAAAGCCGCAAGCGCTATTGTAAGGTCGTGGTCAACATGATGAAGAGTCAGAAGCCGCTGTGCAATATGGCGTTTAATTCTGATACGAATAACCGACCGCATATTTATGTTTATTCGCGCTCTTCTAATTCGGAACCGGTATTGGAGCAGCACTACACTAATAAAGATGGCTACGGTCTCAAGTTTGCCTTGCTGTCACCGCTGAGTGATGATAGTGTTCCGGGATCACTTTCGCTGCGCTTGCCAGATGGCAGTTTTGTGGCTGGTACTTTTAAGGCAGAAAAAGCACCACGGATTATTTGGGATGATCAGTCTGTGGATTCCCAATAGAATCTAGAAAAAGCTTCCGCTAACGCTTGTTCTAAATCGGGCTTCAAAGCTTGCTCTAAAGCTTGCTAAAGATTGATATGTAAGTCATTTGTTTTAGCGGGGAGGCTGCTTGTAGCTGATGCGATAGATAACGCCAGCTGTGTCGTCTGACACAAGCAGCGCTCCGTCGTGGGCAACAAGTATATCGACTGGCCGACCTGCGTATTCTTGCTTGGCTTGATTGAGCCAGCCTTCGGCGAAGGTCTCATATTTTGCTCTGCTACTAAATTTGCCTCTATTACTAAATTGTCCTCGAGAACTAAATTTTTCTCGACTACTATAGCCTGATCCGCTCTTTGCGCCGTTGCTGTTATCTTTTGAGTCGGTTCCTTTGCTGTCAAGAACTACTCGTGAAACTCGGCACCCTATTTTTTTACTGCGATTCCAGGAGCCGTGCTCGGCAATGAAGATGTTTCCCTGGTACTGCTGCGGAAATTGTTTGCCAGTATAGAAGCGCATGCCTAGTGCCGCTACGTGTGGACCAAGCAGCATGGCTGGTGGTGTAAAATTGCTATTTGTTGTGACTTTTTTGCCAAATATAGGGTCGGGCAGATTGGCACCATAGCGGTAGGGAAAACCAAAGTTAAGACCGGCTTTTGCCGCACAGTTCAGTTCGTCTGGTGGAATGTCGTCACCCAGCAGGTCTCTGCCGTTGTCTGTGAACCAGAGTTGTCCTGTTTGTGGATGAAAGTCGAAGCCAACAGTGTTGCGGATGCCGCTGGCAAATAGTTCCAGATTGCTGCCATCTTTGTTCATGCGCATGATCGAGGCAAAAATTTTCTTTTCTGGTTCGCAGACATTGCATGGCGCTCCGACTGGCACATACAGCTTGTCATCGGGGCCAAAGCGAATGTATTTCCAGCCGTGGTGACCTTCGCTAGGAAATGCATTATTCACTACTGTTGGTGGCGCTAGCCTTGTTGCTCTATCTAATTTAGATAGCTTAGAGAGTTTGCTTTCGATGCTGTCGTAGCGCAGTATTCTGTTGATTTCAGCTACATAGAGCGCGCCGTTATGGAAGGCCACACCATTGGGGCAATTTAGATTGTCGGCAATAGTTACTATCTGATCGCCAGTTCCGTCCTTGTCCTTGTCGATAATGGCGTAAACTTTGCCGTTGCGATTTATTTTTGTGCCAACAAATACTGTGCCGTTTGGCGATAGCGCCATTTGTCGTGGGCATTCTAGGCCTTTGGCGTATACGGTTACGACAAATCCCGCTGGTACTTTTATGAAACTGGTTAGCGGATCTTGTTTGGCAGCATGATTGGGTTCAGATTTTGCCGGTCCAATGCTGAAAAATGTTAGGGCTGCGACGGCGGCGGCTAGGTTTTTTAATTGCATTTGTGTATTCTAAACTGTTTCGAAATTTGTACCTTGCTTCTTCAAGGCAAGGCTGAGTTCATCGGTTATTCTAGCGTTTATCTTGCTGCCGCTTGCTTTCGCCCAAAGTAGCGCGATAGAGTATATATGGTTTCGGAGGATGCAATTGGTGGAACTAGTTAGAGTTCGAGTTAAGAGCAGCACTTTGCTGTCTGATGATTGGTTCATTCTCAAAAAACATCATTTTGAATACTTGCGCTCTGACGGTAGCTGGCAAGAGCAAACCCGCGAGACTTATGATCGTGGCAATGGCGCCACCATACTTCCTTATAATAGACCCAACAAATCTGTGGTTCTGGTTAAACAGTTTCGTCTAGCGGCATATGTTAACGGGCACGACGGTTTCTTGATTGAGGCCTGCGCTGGCCTTCTTGATAGCGATGATCCCGATACCGCAATTAAGCGAGAGCTGGCTGAAGAAGCTGGTCTTGAGGTCAAAAGTATCGAGAAAGTATTCGACTGCTTTATGAGTCCGGGATCGGTTACTGAGCGACTGCACTTTTACATTGGTGAATACGAGAAACGTGAGATTGCTACACGCGGTGGTGTTGATGGTGAGGATATTGAAATTCTTGAGTTGCCATTTGAAAAAGCACTATCAATGGTCAAAAATGGTGAAATTATGGACGCTAAAACAATTATGCTATTGCAGTATTTGCAATTGCATGTTTTTCAGAAGTAGCTCGCGCTTTGGCTTTGGCCTCTTGCTAAAGTGTCGTCTTGCCAATTTAATAAATCAGAGAATTCGTGAGCCAATTTTTTGAATCTTGACTGAGTCATCAAGAATTTTGTTAGCTTGTTCTGAGCCATGGGCGGGTAAATGAAGGCTGACAGGCGAGTCTTCGTCTTGCAATATGCCGACCTGCAGAATCACACTTGCTTGATCCCAATAGACATTCATGCGAGAAAGTTTTTCCAGGCGAAATGTTGCTAGCATCACCAGCGGTATCGTTACCTTCTTTTGAGTAGGGGCAACACCGGGAAGTATAAAGTCCATCGGCCTGTCGTGGGTAAAGGAAAGAACTAATTCGTCCACTACCCGGTTGGCGTTAACGGTGCGCGAGATCGTCGTCAGTTGAGCGTCTCCGCTTAGAGCTTTGAAGAAATCTTTGTAGAAGCGTTTTAGTTCGTTTTCGCCGTGGCCCCCGCTGAGCGTGGGTACGAAAGTAACCACGGCGTCTTCGCTAAGTGTCTCCATGGTTCCATCAATATCTTTTTGATTGAGAGCGGTAAAGAGATGGTGATCGAACAATTCTTCGGCATTTACTTTCGGGCCAATGCTCGCGTGTAGAAACTCTATGGTGCGAGCTTGTGAAAGTAGCGCGGCCCTCTGATTGTAGCTGGCTCTGGCTTCGCAGTTGAATCCGTGCCCTGCGTTTTCGTAGACAAACACTCTAGCATCATGATTGCTCACCATTTTTAGCATCACTTTTTCCATGGCTGCAGGTGGAATTAGTGGGTCATCCGCGCCAAGGTGAAAAATAATGGGAGTGGCAATTTCGTCGGCCTCATTCAAGTGTTTATCGATATCGGCGCCATAGTAGCTCACGGCTGCTTCTAGCTTTGTGTGCGCTGCCAGTCGATAGGCCAGCCTTCCGCCCAAGCAATATCCGAGGGCAGCGACTCCTCCGGTGACTTGTGGTAGCACCCGCAAATACTCAACAGCAGCTGCAAGGTCTAGCAAGCCTTGTGCTTCGTCGAATTTTTCTTTGTATGACATGGCTGTTTCCATGTCACTACCGCTGTAGCCAAGCTCTACATTTGGCCACATGCGGAAGAACAAATCTGGCGCCAGCACAACATAGCCCTCTTGGGCATAGTAGTCTGCTACTTTGCGAATATGGGGGTTGATGCCAAATATTTCTTGAATTAAAAGTATCGCTGGTCCTATACCCGATTGAGGCAGGGCCAGGTAACCAGTGAAAGATTCTCCATCTGCCGCTGTTATTGAGACTTTTTGATGAGACATTCTTTCCTCTGTGATGTTTGCTATTGAAATTTGCTAGTTTGCTATTGAAGTTTTTTATTCGAACCAGTCTAGTAACTCTACTGTTAGGTTTCCTCCTTCGGGAAGAAATTCAAGTTCTTGTGCAAAGTGCAGAAGACAATCTGCTTTCGCTAGGCCGCTTAGCATATGCGACTCTTGGCCTATGGTCGGCATTGCGGTAATCTCGCCGGAGTTAGCGATGCTGAGTTTTCCTCTAACAAAATCAAGACGTCCTGCTTTTTTCTTGAGGTGGCGTGCAGCCTTTGCCTGGAAGTGTCTTTTAGTAATACTTCCCCCTTGCAAGCGAGCAAGGGCTGGCTTGACAAACAAATTGAATGTCACCAGTGCTGATACCGGATTGCCAGGTAGTCCAAATACTAGTTGGCCTGGCTTGGAGCGTCGATTGATGCCGAAATAGACCGGTTTGCCTGGCTTTATGGCGATGCGCCAAAATATAGTATCTACTCCTTGCTCTTCGCAAACCTCTTTTATAAAGTCGTACTCGCCTACAGAGACTCCCCCTGCTGATATAACGATATCGGCAAATTCAAAGGCCTCTTGCAAAACTTTGGTTGTTTCGGGGCGATTGTCTCTCGCATGGAAGCGCTGAACTTCGGTTACTCCCAAAGCATTGAGAGCGGCTACGAGAGCATACGAATTAGAGTTGTAAATCTGCCCTTCGGCTAGGGGAAGACCTGGTTCGATCAGCTCGTCACCGGTAGCAATGACAGCGACACGCGGTGTGCGATATACCGATAACTCTGAGATTCCGAGGGTGGCTAGCAACCCTAGCACTGGTGGAGTAATTCTTGTACCAGGTTGTAGAACGATCGCGCCGGCTTCAATTTCTTCACCTTGCAGTCTGATGTTCTCGCCAATTCTGGTTGACGCACTGACGGCAATGGTTTCAAGTTGGCTTTCTTGTTTTTGATCTGCTTCTTGCTTCTGGCCGGCTTCTTGCTGCTGGCAAACTTCTTTCATCACCACCGCTTCCACGTCTCCTGGAACTGGAGCGCCGGTAAGGATGCGGATGCATTGCCCGGAGTTTAGTCTTCCATTTGAGGCGTTGGCAGAAGGATCGGCTCCAGCTGACATTTCTCCGATGATTGTTAGGGTTACTGGATTTGTCGGCGAGGCGCTAATGAGGTCTTCGACTAGCACGCCAAATCCGTCCACTGCAGAGTTATTGAACTGAGGGAGATCGAAATTGGCTTTGATTGGGGCTGCAATTACGCGACGAAGCGAGTTGCTCAGACTGACCGTTTCGCTCGATAGCGGCTGGCAATTGTCGAGAATGGCTTTGAGCGCCTGTTCGTAGGTCAACATTGTCAATCTAGCCTAACCCTTTTTTACTTGTTCTCAGTTTGCTTGATCTAGGTCAGAAAATTTCTAGTTAGCTTGTTCTCAGTTTGCTTGTTTCTGGTTTGCTTTCTTGGTGACCGCCCCCTTCGAGCATCTTGAAGGCGTGATTAATAGCAGGAAATAGCACGGCAATACCGTCTTGGGCCGCTCCCATGGAGCCAGGCAGGCTTACTATAATTGTCTGCTTGCGCAGGCCAGCGACGCCTCGTGAGAGCATGGCATGCGGGTTGCGGTCTTGTCCGTAGCTTCTAATGGCCTCGGCTATCCCTGGCAATTCCCGTTCAATCAAACGACTAAGTGCTTCCGGTGTATTGTCCCTCGGGCTTAGGCCGGTACCACCGGTGGTGATCAGCAAATTGACTTTTAGGTCATCGCAAATTCTTCTAACTGCTGGCACAATCGCTGATTCGTCATCAGTGAGAATAGTCAGTTCGGCAATCTCGAAGCCTCTCTCTTGCAATTGCTTGGCAATATATTGTCCGGAGCGATCTTCCGCCTTCCCCGCTGAGACGCTGTCTGAGAGAACTAGAACTGCGGCTCTTCTGCTAGTTTGCCGCTCTGGCGCAATTAAATAATCGCTTTTGCCACCGGTTTTGCTCATTAGAGTGACAGACTCAATTTGCATCAATTCGTCAACCATTTTTGCCATGTCGTAGATAGTTAAGGCCGCTACCGATGCTGCTGTTAGTGCCTCCATTTCTACTCCGGTCTTGTAGACGGCTTTGACGGTCACTGCGATCTCGATAGAGTCTTCATCGAGCTGAAAATCTACACCAACGAATTCAACAGGCATAGGATGACAATACGGAATAATTTGGCTGGTATTTTTAGCTGCTTGAATTGCCGCTACTTTTGCTACCTCAAGGGGGTTTCCCTTGGGCAGTGTGTTGCTTTTGATTTGCTGGATAGTGCTGGGACTGACTCTCAAAATTGCTTTTGCTACTGCCGTTCTCAGCGTATTTACTTTGTGCGAAACATCACGCATGGTGAAAGTCTATCCTCCGATTTTTCTATCCGCCGATTTCTCTATTAGTCGATTTCTCTATTAGTCGATTTTGTCTACCTGCCGATTTCATCTATCCGCCGATTTCAATCATTGCTCGGTTCTCTGTCGCTGCTATTTCCTCGGCTGGAGGGTGAGCTTCTGGCTTTTGGGCCAATGAATAAAGAATCATACCCTTTAGCTCTTGGTCGCTGGCCCCTTCTCTCATGGCATCGCGAAGATTTATTTCGGCTGCGTAAAAGAGGCACGATTTGATTGATCCGTCTGCCGTCAAGCGCAGTCGATTGCACGTAGAGCAAAAGCTCTCTGACATTGAGGTAATGAAACTGACTGAACCGCCGCCAGTTATGGCATAGTCTTTGGCGACTGCTGAGAGGTCACCTTCAATTCGTTTTAGCTCATAACGGCTCTCAATTTGGCTGAGCATATCTTTGTAAGTAACTACTCTGTCGCTGGCCCATGAATTGTCTTTGAAGGGCATGTACTCAATGAAACGGACGTTGATTTTGTGCGTCGCCGCAAAGTCGGCGAAATCCATTATTTCATCGTCGTTTACTCCCGCCATGACTACCATATTCAGCTTCAGGTTATCGAAGCGGCAAGCGATAGCCGTGTGAATTCCTTCTATCACTTGATCGAATTGGTCTAGGCGGGTAATTGTCTGAAACCGTTCTTTGGAAAACGTATCAAGACTGATGTTTAGCGCGTTAAGACCAAGCTCTCTTAGCTCATGTGCATGGGCCGCAAGTAGTGTGGCGTTGGTGGTCATAGCCAATGTTTTTAGATTGGGAATTTGTCCCAGTTCTTTGATCAGGGTTGGCAGTCCGTTTCTGACCATTGGCTCTCCGCCGGTCAATCTGATTTTATTAATGCCCATTGTCGTAAAAATGCGAGCCAGGCGCGTTATTTCCTCATAGGTCAGAAGCTGGTCGCGCGTTTTCCATTTCATTCCGTCGTGGGGCATGCAGTAGACGCAGCGAAGATTGCAGCGGTCTGTAACTGAGATTCGCAAATAGGTGTGAGCGCGACCGAAACTGTCGACGAGTTGATTGGGGAGATCCGTTTGATCTAGATTTAGATTTTGAATTTGATTTAGATTTGGTCGGTTCACTGATTGCCTCCGGCAGGCGCTTCAAGCTGTCTTTGGCCTTCATCAATCTGATCAGTATGATCACTGTCAGCTGCGTGCTGACACATTACTGCGTGTTGACAGTTTACCCAGTCTGATGACCCGTCTTCATAGGTTTCTTTCTTCCAGATAGGAAGACGTGTCTTGATTTCATCAATGATGTAGCGACAGGCTTGAAATGCTGCGTCGCGATGGGCCGATGTGACGCCAACAAATACAGCGGTTTCACCAATACCAAGAAGACCGGTACGATGCGCACAAACCGCCGATAGAATGGAATATCGTTGATTTGCTTCAGTCAGAATTTTCTTCGCTTCGCTCTCGGCTAAAGGCTTGTACGCTTCGTACTCTAGTGTGCGAACCGCTTTGCCATCGTTGTGATTGCGAACTACTCCCTCAAAGCAGACTAAAGCTCCTACTTCCGGGCTTTCTAGGCTAGTCTTTAGCTTGTCGGCTGCGATTTGGTTTGGGGAGAGTTCGAAGCTGGTGTTGACGATATGGCTTTCTCGACTATCCGTTTTGTCTTTGAGCACTATTGTTAACCGCCCGCTACTGGTGGAATGAATACTACTTGTGTACCTTCGCTGACAGGGTCATGCCAATCGACAAAGCAATCGTTAACAGCAACACGCAGCTGTTCTTTGACCAGGGAAAAGTGATATTTTGCTGAAAGTTCGGCAAAGAGGCCTGCCAAGTCTGCGGCACTAGTTTTAATCTGTTCGCTAGCCTGGCCGCGCTCCTCCTTTAGAATGGCAAAATAGCGGACTGTGATGTTTACTGGCACAGATATCGATTGACCTCATAATCTGCCTGCAATTATATACTGTGCACTTGCTGCTGCTTCGTCTGTCGTTTTCTATATGTTTTCAGTTTTCTCTGGTTTGGAGCCTTGTAGGTGTTTGCAGCTTCCTGGGTGTCGGCAGCTGTTAAGTTTGGAGAGTTTATGTCTGATTTAAAGAGTGGAGCTGTTGTTAACAGTGCTTATGGTTCCTGGCCCTCGCCGATCCCACCTGAAATGGTTGCCCGTGGGGCGCTTCGACTTAGCCAGCCAGCTTACGACTCTGATGGAAAGACGCTCTATTGGCTGGAAGGTCGACCCAGCGATGGTGGTCGCTCAGTACTTGTGAAGCACTGCCTCGATAGTCAAGATGGAGCCGGTTTAACTGATGTAAATCCTCCGCCTGTGAGCATTAGAACGTTAGTGCATGAGTATGGCGGTGGTTCTTTTTTTACCGATATCGGAGAAGTTTTTTACGTCAACTTCGAAGATCAACGAATTTACTACTGTAAGTCAGAGAATGGTTCGTGGTCCAACCCTGTGGCTTTAACCCCCGCATATGATGCCTCACACTCTCACCGGTTTGCTGATTTCTGTATTGATCGCAGGCGCAATCGGCTGTATTGCGTCATGGAAGAACACAGTTCTGAGTATCAAGAACCCGTTAATACTATTGTTGCGGTTGCGCTGCGATCGGCTAGTGATAACGATCCAATTGCTGAGCCTTTGGTAATAGCGGCTGGCTTCGATTTCTACTCTTCCCCCCGAATCAGTCCTGATGGTCATTCCCTGGCCTACCTTTGCTGGCAGCATCCCAACATGCCGTGGGATGGCTGCGAACTACATTTGGCCGCCCTTGATTCTGCTGATGCACAAGGACAGCTGCAGCAGAGTCGATTGGTGGCTGGTGGCTCTGACTGTTCTGCATTTCAGCCGCAGTGGTCTCCTGACGGCAAGCTTTTCTTCATTTCTGATGATTCTGGATTTTGGCAACCTATGGTCTTGGCTGCCTCGGAGAGTCTTGAGGCGTGGCCATTGCTAACAGGATTTGCCCATGCTCAGTGTGAATTCGGATTGCCCATGTGGGTATTTGGACAGTCAACTTATGCGGTAGTTTCTGAGAGATTAGTTGTTTTCGCCTTTAATCGTCGCGGCATTTGGAGTCTGGCCAAAATGGAGCTTGATTTCTCTGGTGAACAGGGTCATAAATTTATCGAAATCGATGCGCCGTATACTGAATTTTCATACCTGACTGCTGGCGACAATAGGGTAGCTATGCTCGCTGCTTCTGCTTATTTGCCTCAGTCGGTGGTTGAGTTTGACTTGCAAACAAGTCAGTTCAGTACTCTCAAAACCTCTGCCATAGATCTCCCTTCTGTAGCCTATCTTGCCAGGCCTGAGGTGATCGAGTTCCCAACGGATGGTGGTCTAACTGCGTTTGCCTTCTACTATCCACCGACCAATCCTAATTGCATGCCCTTGACTGAAGAACTGCCTCCCTTGATAGTTAAGTGTCATGGTGGTCCAACTGGTGCGGCATCAAGCTCTCTGTCTCTGGGAATCCAATACTGGACCACGCGTGGCTTTGCTGTGGTTGACGTTAATTATGGTGGAAGCACTGGATTTGGCCGAGAATATCGCAAACGTCTAAACCAGAACTGGGGTGTTGTTGATGTGGCTGATTGTCGCAATTGTGTTCAGTATCTTGTCGCCAAGAAATGGGCAGACCCGCGCAGGGTAGCGATTTCTGGGGGTAGTGCTGGTGGTTACACTGTTCTCTGTGCTCTCACGTTTACCGACGTCTTCACCGCTGGTGCCAGCCACTATGGAATTGGTGATCTTGAAGCTCTGGCACGTGATACTCACAAGTTTGAGTCTCGCTATACGGACAATTTGGTGGCGCCATATCCCTCTGGACGAGATCTCTATCTCGCGCGCTCACCAATTAACCATGTTGAGAAGCTAAATTGCCCTGTGATTTTCTTTCAGGGCCTAGATGACAAAGTTGTTCCTCCCAATCAGGCGGAAGCTATGGTCAATGCCCTTAGAGAGAAAGGTATTCCAGTTGCATATATTGCTTATGAAGGTGAGTCACACGGATTTCGTAAAGCGGAAAATATCATTCGGACAATTCAAGCCGAGCAATACTTCTTCAGTCGTATCTTTGAAATACACCTAGATGTCAGCCCCGTGACCGTTGAGATTGAAAACCTACCGTCGGCGAAGAGCAAATGAGCGATTGGCTAGATGTCTTACAGATAATTTAATTGTCAACAACTTTAGAACCTAGTGTGAGCTTGAATTATTAGCACTAAAATATGCGTCAGGTATCCACTTCGAGCGCTGGGGACATTAAATGGCAGGCACCTGTACTAAGCTGCTCGTATGTACAAAAGGAAAACATTGCGCTGCTCGTGATTCGCAAGACGTCTTGACCGTTTTGCGAAAAACAGTTGAAAGAGCGCAGTTAGAAGATATTTTCAAGGTGAAGAAATCAGGCTGTTTAGGTCTTTGTAAGCATGGTCCGGTGGTCATGGTTGACCCGTTGGGGTTGAGCTACGGCGGAGTTGCTGAGGTCGACTGCATTGATATTATTGAAAGACATGCCGCTAAGAAGAAACCAATTAAGAGATTATTGATTAAGCGTGGCAAACATAAATAGCCTTTCTACTGTAAATTAGCAGTAGAAATTGACCTCCTGAACGTAGTTAAGGTTTGCCATGTCTAATCAGCCCATTAATCCACCTAGTAAAACCGGCGGTGAGCCTCTATTTACACGAGTTTTGAATGACTTGAGGCAACATCGCCCCCAGCTTGCTGAGCGAATCGCTGCTAATTCATCGGTTTTAGAGCGTGTCCGGGACTATGAGAAACAAACAGCCCTGGTGACGAAGCAAGTTACACTGTCGGCTGCCAAAGGCGAAGATATCGAGCGTCTCGCTTTACTAGATCCAATTACCGAGCTCTACAATCATCGTGCCTTCGTCAAAGAGCTTAAAGCTGAACTAGCTCGTGCCAAGCGCTACAAGCATCCAGCCTCTTTGGTCTTGCTTAGCATCGATGGATACGACGATTTAGCTGCACAGTATGGCCCGTTGACTGCAGAAGCGATTCAGAAAATCGTTTCGCACGCAATACGCAGTGCGTTGCGCGAAGTTGATGTCGCTGCTAAATATAATCAGTGGCAGTATGCGGTGATTCTTCCGCAGACTAATGCGGCGTGTGCCTCATTGGTTGGTGAGAGAATTCGTCTGCGCGTCAATAGCCAAGCCATTAACCACAACGGTCAGAATTTTTCAGTCACTGCTAGCATCGGGGTTGCTACTTTTCCAGACCATGCTAGCGAATACGATTTGTTGATTGCCTGCGCCATCGAAGCCTTAGAAACAGCTCTCCTGCGCGGCGGGGACAGAGTCGTTTCTGTATAGTCGTCTAAGCGTTTTGCCTAGCCCGTGCGAAATTGCTTGATTGCCTGATTCTAGTACTCTTGCGTTGATTAATCTTGTATTGATTTTTTGAATGGTGCCAGTGATACTGTCAGTGGTGATACGTAGCTAAGTATCTCTTGGAATTGAATTGGTTCACCTCGTAAGAGTATGCTTAATAGTGCGCCCTCTGTCCATATAGCGCTGTCTTGATGGCACCAGAATGCTGCAAGATAGAGTTGTAGATATTTTCGGCTGACGCCGCCATAAATTTCGCCGATTGTATTGAACGCCCGCCAGGCAATTGCTCTTACCGATTCCGTTAACTCCTCAGTGAAGCTGTTGGTAGTGTTTCGCTTGCATAGTGTAAATAGGTTTCCTGGTTGCGCCTGGATTAGACCTGATATTTCCAGCATTACTAGCGACGATGCTACTTGCGCTGCAGTCATGCCTGTTATTGCACAAAGTGAGTCCTGCGAAGTTGGAGACTGTCGAATTGACTCAAGGACTTGCTTGTCTGTGTCTGACAAGTCTTTGTCTGAGTGGTCTTCCGCTTCCTCGGTGAAATTCCTTTGCGAACTGGAGGAGGTCTTCTTGTTTTTTTGTTTCTTTGGCTGAGAACTTTCATTGGTGGTCTCGTCTGGCGGTTCTGAAGGATGCTTGAAGGACCCTGAAATGAGACTGCGTTTGAACAGAACTTTTAGAAATAGATCTAGAGGCGCGCTGTGGACTGCATTGCAGTGCCTTAGTTCAAGTTCTTTCTGAATGTGGCATCCGAGTGTGGTGACGATATTGTGAGCTGTAGCTGAGGCGATGTTGCACAGTCTAGTTAGACGATAGCTCGTAACTAGTACCCGCCTCTCTTTTAGGTAGATAGCTCCCAGCCAGGCTTTGAGCTGTTTAACGTAGCGAAAGCATGTATTCGCCATGAAGCGGATCTTTCGTGAGCAGTTTCGGCAGGCTAAAATGCGCAGGTCTATTCTGACAAAATTTTGCGGCGAGTTATTGCCGCAGTGGCAACGAATCATCCCATTTTCAAAGAGCTGTTCTAACACATATTCCAAGGCGGCGATGTTGTCTGGAATTAGAGACTCGAATTTTGGCCACAGTTCAGCGATTGCGTCTTGATTGGCTTCATGAATAGTTTTGTTTGATTTTTCCATGGTGTCTGTTCCTCCCTCGTACTTTAATAACGAGTGGAAGCTTGAAAAAGTTCAAATTCCGGTGCATGGTCTTTTTGAATTTTTATACTGTTAATGGAATTTTTTTACCGATATCGGTAAAAAAATTCCATTAACAGTACCAACCAACACAGCCAAAAATAAAGCAATTGAACTTTCTAATGACACCTTTAATGTCTGCAGACCTTTCGTACGGATTATCTATCTAAATGCCCATAGCCACCGCCGCCTGGCGTTTCTATCTCAATTACGTCGCCGCAGTCTACTTGAACTGTAGCAGTTGAGTTGAGCTCTTCTATTGTGCCGCTAGCTCGCACTAGTCGATTGGCGCCGCATGCTCCGTCATTGCCACCATTTAGGCCGGGTGGCTTGATTTTGCGACGATTTGAAAGGATTGAGGCTGACATTGGTTTGAGGAAGCGCAGGCGTCGGACCGTACCTTCCCCGCCCTTATACTCGCCAGTGCCACCACTATTTTTGCGGATGGAAAATTCCTCCAGGATCACGGGAAAACGCGACTCTAGAATTTCCGGATCTGTCAATCTTGAATTGGTCATATGAGTTTGAATAGCATCTGTGCCAGCAAACGAACGGCCTGCTCCTGAACCGCCACAGATTGTTTCATAGTATTGTTTTTCGTTGTCACCAAAAGTGAAGTTGTTCATCGTCCCTTGAGAGGCCGCCATGATATTGAGCGCTCGATAAAGTGTATCGACAATTATTTGTGAGGTTTCAACGTTTCCGGCCACTACTGCTGCCGGTTCACGGGGATTGAGCATTGAACCAGTCGGAATAATAAGTTCCAGGGGTTCCATGCAGCCGTCGTTTAATGGGATGTCCGCCCTTGTTAAAGTGCGAAAAACGTAGAGTACTGCGGCACGACTTACAGCTAGTGGGGTGTTGAGATTGTTTTGCGTTTGGGCCGAGGTGCCTGAAAAGTCAATCACTGCCGTGCGATTTTGTTTGTCGATTTGAATTGATACTGTGATTATGCTGCCATCGTCCATGGTGCTTGTTGCTTGACCGTCTTCTAAATCTAGCAATAGGTTCCGAATCGCCAGTGCTGCGTTAGCTCGAACATGTTCCATATAATCTGCAACGGTTTGGCGTCCGTATTTGTTCACCAGTCCTTTGAGGGCGGCTATTCCCTTGTTGTTGGCCGCTATCTGCGCTTTGATGTCGTTTATATTTTGGCGGATGTTGCGTGGCGGGTAAGGCGTCGATTTGAGCAATTCAATGAAAGGTCCTTCGTTGAATTCACCATCTTCAACGATGAGAAAGTTGTCGAGTAATACTCCTTCCTCTTCTATATTGGTGCTCATCGGTGGCATTGAACCCGGCGTAATGCCTCCGATATCGGCATGGTGCCCTCTCGATGCTACGAAGAACAATCGGTCATGTTGATCATCGAAAACTGGGCTGATTGCAGTGATATCGGGTAGATGGGTGCCACCATTGAATGGATTGTTCAGAACGTACACATCGTCGACTGTGATTGGCCTCTTGGTTAAATCGCCATCGCGTGAATTGATTAAGCTTACGACTGAATCGCCCATAGAGCCTAGATGAACTGGTATGTGTGGGGCGTTGGCAATTAGTCTTCCCTCGCTATCGAAAAGCGCGCAGGAAAAGTCCAGACGCTCTTTAATGTTGACCGAGTGACTTACTTGCTGCAAGGTAATTCCCATCTCTTCGGCAATCGACATGAACATATTGCTAAATAGTTCAAGTTTTACAGGGTCTGCTTTTTCTGCTCCTTCTAAATTTTTAGCTTCTGCTAAAAGTTCTGTTTTTGTTAAAATTTCTGGTTCTACTAGTATTTCTGGATTTACTAAAAGTGCCTTACTTGATTCTTCTTGAGAGTTTCGCTCTCGTGCTTTTCGTCTTAGAAGTAGAGTACCGTCGTGCAAAACCTCAGCTGACCAGCCAGGTTCAATGATTGTTGTAGCCGTGTATTCCGCAACTATCGCCGGGCCATCAATTGTTGCACCAGTGGTTAGTAGCTCACGCACATGAACCTTGGTCGCATGCCATTGCCCTTGGGAGAAGAGTAAATGCTCGGTTCCTTTTTCTGTTGAGGTGGAAGATGATTGGCCTGGCTGTGTGAAAGATGCCTTGTCGCAGCTCATTTTTGCTGCTGTCACATTTTGAATTGCGTTGAGTGTTAAGGTGTCCGGCTGACTCTGGGCCGTCACGCGTATTTCTTCTAGAATTGGACAACTGCCCTCGAAGGCGAAGCCAAATAGCTTTTTATGACGGTCATGAAAATTTGTTGTTGCTTCTTTGAAGTTGTAGTTTAATTCGATCGGAATAGTTGTATCAGAATCTGGATAGCGCAGAAATAATTGCTGCTCTAAGAGCACGCTCGCTGTTTCTTGTTGAGCTTGGAGCTTTTGTGTTGCGGCTTGGCAAAGTCTTTTCATGCTGATTCGGAGTTCGTCAAGCAGAACCTCTGTAAAGTCTTTCCTTACTGATTGCTCGACGGTTGCGGTGGTTGTCGTAGAGCCTATTCCGTAGGCCGATAGCACTCCAGCTAGTGGACTGATTAAGACTTGCTTGATTCCCAGTCTCTCGGCAATTAGACAAGCATGCTGCCCACCGGCGCCACCAAAGGCCACTACTGTTGCTTCACTAACGTCATGGCCTTTTTGTGTTGAAACTTTTGAAATCGCCTGAGCCATCTTCTCGATTGCTACGGTGAGATAGCCCCAAGCTATTTCTTCAATACTTTTATATTCAGTTTGGCCGTGATCGATCTGTTGGTGGAGAGCATTGATACGATTGGTTGCAGCCACAAGATCTAGGGGCTGCTGATGGTCGATTCCAAATGTTTGAGGGAAGTGCGCTGGTGATATTCTGCCCAGCACCAGGTTGGCATCTGTCACCGTGGCTGGACCGCCGTGTCCGTAGCAGGCAGGGCCAGGTTGAGCCCCAGCTGACTGTGGTCCAACCAAGAAACGAGCTCCGTCAAAACTTAGTATTGAACCGCCGCCGGCTGCCACAGTGTGAACAGCTAGCATAGGTGCGCGCACTCGAATGCCGTCAATGATTGTTTCGAAAAGGCGCTCGTACACGCCTTGAAAATAGCATACGTCTGTGGAGGTACCGCCCATGTCAAAACCGATAATATTGGAAATACCATGCACTTCTGCTGCCTGTTTCGCTCCCACAACTCCGCCCGCTGGACCGGAAATTAGGGCATCACGTCCGCGGAAAAAATCTTTAGTTGTTAGTCCGCCATCGGACTTCATAAACTTGATCTGCATATTGGGGCGGCAATCTTTAAGATCGCTGGCTGCATTGACTGTTTCTGCTATTGCTTCTTGTGAATGCTCTAGGTTCGCTAGTTGGCCCTGGCTAAATTGCAAGTTTAGACTAAGTAGCTCGTTATAGAGCTTGTCTGTATACGCTTTCAGTGCTGGTGTCAAATAACCATCGACTAAAGTGGTATCACCTCGGCTGATGAATTTAATTAATGGATTGATTTCGCTTGACTTCGAAATGCTTTCAAATCCTAGTTCCTTGGCGATGGCGGCACATTTGTCTTCGTGCTCAGTATATTTGTAGCTATGCATGAAAACAATTGCTATAGATTTAAATCCGCTGTCTCTGGCCCTTTGCAGTAGAGTTTTTGTTTGCTCAAAATCGAGGCGCTGGATTTCTTTTCCATCTGCACTAAAGCGGCCCGGTACTTCAATAACTTGAGCAAAAATTGGAGAAGGCTTGATTATTTCTAGAGCAAAGATGTCAGTTCTATTTTGATAACCGATCTTGAAGGCATCCTTCATTCCTTGATTAGTGACCAATAGTAAGGGCTCGCCTTTGCGTTCAAGCAATGCGTTGGTGGCAACTGTTGTACCGATGCGAACCTGACCAATGTTCGCATCAGTCCTGAAGGTGCTGAGCGACTGGTCTGCTATAGGTTGTTGATTTGACCTAGTCTGCTGGTCTCGGGAGGCCTGCCTGATGATGGCGGCAATCCCCAGGACCGCAGAATCTTGGGTTTGATTTGGTAGTTCGGAAAGTATTTTGTAGACGTATATTTTTCCATCGGGCCCTTTTGCCACAATGTCTGTAAATGTTCCGCCTCTGTCGATGAAAAATTCGAATGTCATGGCCAGATTGTAGAGCAGTTCGTATTAATAGTGCAGTTCTCATTGATAGTGCACAGTGTTCAAACTCTTCTTCTAAGTATTGATAAGTGCAATCTGTTGAGCTAAAGAAAATTTTCGATTGGATAATCACCGCTTGATTATCGTGGCTAAGTTCCTTCGTTGATTCTTTACTTCTGCTTGAAGGGAGATTCTATGTGCTTTTTTACTAGGTAAGGCAAGGCTTGAAATATAGTAGGGGCAGACCTCTTGGGCTCATTCTGCGCGAAAAATGGGGCACACTCTTCGCCCATCTGCGTTTGTGTGCAGTGAACGGCAATGGTGAGCAATGGCTAGCTGTAAAGAAGTGACTGACCCTAAATGTCAGATACCGGCAGCGTAATTTAGGATATGCATACAAGCGTATGCGTGCGTAACACTCTGCCTACCTCTCTGCGTTTGCGAATAATCGATATACTATCGTTCTATCTATAGTCAAACAATGGTCAAAGAGCGGTCTCTGTTTCTGACTGCGAGCTGATAACAAACGAGAGTAAGCACTGCAATGAGCGCAAATAATATCCATACCTCTACAAGTTCTACAACTTCTACAACTTCTACAACGACTTCTACCTCTGCTTCTGATGCTCCAGAGCGTTTGGAGCAAATCACTAGGTGGCAGGCTGTCAGTGAGGAAGCTCATGCTGCTTTTGAAGTAAGACGTTATACCCAAGCTGAGACTCGCTTCTTAGATGCCTTGATTATTGCTGAGCAGCTCTCCGGCGTTGTAACTGCCGAAGCTAAAGAAGAGCTCGACCAAAATATTATTACTTCGATAGCGACGATGGCAAAGAACGCCATTGATACAAAGCCACAAAGTCCTACTCAGTTTTTGCGACCCGCTTATAAAATTGTCGATGTTAGTGAAGAAGACCTGACCAGGCTGGCTAAGAGCCTCAATAACTTGGCCGCGCTCTATCACTTGCAAGGAAAGTTTTTCTTAGCTGAAAACTTGTATGACCGTTGTCTCGACATAAAATTGGCTCTATATGGTGAAGAACACCTAGAAACTGCTATTAACTTGCACAATTTGGCTGTTCTCAATTGCGCCAAGAAGAAGTGGGAAAAGGCAGAGATTCTCTTTAAGCGTGCTCTGGAAATTCGTGAGAAACTTTTGAGTGAAAATGACCCAGAACTTATTCCAATTTTGAAAAACTACGGCATTATGTTGCGCAAGACGTTGCGAGAAGAGGATGCTAAGGCTGTAGAAGCAAGAATGGTAGCTATTGAATCGCTCAAAGTTTCTTAGCTGCTTCCATGTCTAGCAGTGTGCGTTTGCGCTCGACTCCCCAGCGGTAGCCGGAGAGTGAGCCGTCGCTGCGCACTACTCGGTGGCAGGGAACTACTACGGCTAGGGCATTGGCCGCGCAGGCGCTGGCTACGGCGCGAACGGCTTTAGGTGAGCCAATATTTTTACCGATATCGGTATAGTTTCTGGTCTCGCCAAGGGGAATTTGCTGCAGCGCTTGCCACACTCGTTGCTGGAAGCTTGTACCCTTTATGTCAAGGGGGAGGGCAAATCCTTGAGCCGGTTCTTCTATGTAAGAAATTACTTGACCAACCACTTGGTCAAACGTTTCATCTCCTCCTTTTAGGTCGGCGCGAGGAAATCGCTCTTGTAAATCGCACAGCAGTTCGCTTGGGTCGTCACCTAATAAGATGGCGCAAATTCCCTTGCTGCTCTGGGCTACAAGAATAGAGCCGAGAAAACACTCGCCAATGGCAAAGTAGATTTCGGTGTTCTCGCCTCCTGCTTTGAAGGCTGTAGGCGTCATACCAAGCAAGGTGTCTGACTTTTCGTAAAACCTACCGGTCGAATTGTAACCAGCTTCAAATATTGCTTGAGTGATACTGTCAGTGCTTCTCAATTCTTGACGAATTCGCTTGGCTCTATGGGCGGTGGCATATGCCGTTGGTGTCAATCCTGTAATTGCTTTGAAGAGTCGGTGAAAATGATAGGTGCTGAGACCGGCGACGTTTGATAGTTCTGCCAGTGAAAGTTTACTTTCTGACGTTTCAATTAGCCGGCAGATCTTAGAAACCATAATTGAATGGTGTTCCAAAAGAGAATTTTGCTTTGGTTTGCAACGCTTGCAAGCTCTGAACCCAGCAAGCTCCGCCTCTTCACAAGTTTGATGAAACTGTACATTCTCGTAGTTTGCTAGACGCGCTGCGCAAGATGGACGGCAATATACTCCAGTAGTTTTAACAGAGTAGAAAAATTGACCATCAAATTGCTTGTTGCGGTTGACTATTGCTTGCCAACGAGAATCTTTGTTAAGGAGGTCTTCAGCGGGTTTTTTCATGGCGTCTTTCATGGCGTCTTTCGCGTGAGTCTTGTATGGCGTCAAGATTAGCAAGAGAGAAGTCCAGCTGCACTCCGGCTCTTGCTTTTGAATTGGTGATTGTCAAAGCTAGTACTATTGATGAACTAGTCTTAGCCAATTAATCTTACGTTAGATTAATTGGCTAGTTTGAAATCTAGGTAATTGGCATTGTGAAGTAGGTGGTAGTGCCCCTACCTGCTTCTGACTCGGCCCATATGAGGCCACCTAGGCGCTCTACGTTGCTACGGGCAAGATACATTGCTAGTCTTGAACCGTAGGTATCTTGTGTGTGTTTACCTTCGATGAAACCAACGAACATTTCGGCTATTTCAGACTCAGGCAGTGCTGGACCAGAACTTGACACACCAATGCGCATCTCGTTGCCGCGCACCTGGCTTTCTACTCTGACGCGCCCGCCAGCAGCTGTTACCATAATCATTCGTTCGAGAACTTGTCGCAAGATACCGATGATTGCTTCTCTGTTTCCGAGGATTGGAGGTAGTCCTGTTACTGTTTTGTAGTCGAGTAGCAGTTGGCGATCGCGGGCCAGTGGTGTCACTTCTTCAAGGCAGTCGGCCACTACCCGGGTGATATTTATCTGCTCTTTAACCGCCGCCGGTGGTGGCACAAAACCGCCATACATCATTAGTAAACTATCGACTACTCCGACCAGTTGGCTGTAGTGCAAGTGTAGCTCAGCTAGGGCTTGACCGACCGATGGATGCATAGTGTTGCGAGCATTGGCGAGGATGGCATGCCAGCTCAATTCTGCTCCAGTTAGTGGCCCTCGAATATTATCTTGTAGCATGCTCACTATTTCTTGGCGCAGCAGCTGGTTCTCGCTGCGCAATGATTTGTCGCGCAAGACCATAATGTAGCCCATTATCGAACCATCATCGCCTGAAAGCGGTTGCAGGTGTGCCAAGACTTGAACAGTTTTTTCGCTAGTTCGCTGGAAAATTACACCTTCTGGATAAAACTGATTAATCAGCGCCATTGGGTCGCCACCGTGCTGCGTAAAGGCTTGACCCATGCCGTGGCTTTGTGGCGTTTCGCCTGGTTTAAGCACCAAGTCAAAGCACAGTCGACCGGCTATTTCTCCTTCTGACATTCCAGTCCAGTTAAGGAAAACCGGGTTGGCGTGCAGGATGTTGCCATATTGGTCAAGAATGAGGAAACCTTCTGTAGAACTTTGCAGAACAGCATCGAGCTGCTGTTGCAGCACTGTAGCCTGGCGTCCGGCCTGATTGACATGCCGTGAGAGTTCAGCAACTTTCTGTGCTTGGGTGGTAATTTGGCGGTTGAGCGTGTCTACTTGCTGAGTTGACTGCTCGGCAATCAAGCCCCTCTCCTTTACCGCTTCTACCTGTTTGTTCAGTTGAATCTTGAGATTTTGCGTCGTAGAGCGCATCGACAACACCGCTGTATCAATTAACTCGCCTAGCTCTAGCCAATCTCCCGACAGGTCTTCTAGGGGCGGAATTACTTGTTTGTTGTTGGCAATGGCCTGGGTGCGTTTCACCAAAAAGCGCAGTGGCGTGTCGACCGATTGGGCAATTTTGGCTGATAGGAATAATCCGACTAGGCCGCCAAAAACACCAACCAAGCCTCCCAGTAATAGTACTTCAACTAATTTAGATTGCTCATTTGGTACTGGTTTGCAAACTAGTACATAGCCAATAATGACACGGTCGCTTTCGAGAGGTAGTGACATCCACCAGGCCCCTTCTTTTTCAAAGCCTTTGGCTGGCACAATTAGGTGATCTAGATCAGGAATACCTGTTCCTAGCGGAGAGCGAGACACAACTTTGCTGGCATCGTGACCGTTGAGATCGAGCAAGAAGCGCATCGGCCCTGGTAGATTTTTGATTCCTTGGGAAAAGGCAGTTGTGGTTTTGATTTTTTCCGAATAGACGGCAAGCTCCACTCCCAAAACATTTGGGTCTTCAATGCCAAAACGGGAAGCGAGCGCTGTGAGGAAATCTGAATTGAGCGGTTGATTGACGGCGATGATGCCTTTGTGGCCGCCAGTTGAAAATGACTTGACCGTACTTATTGAAATTACACCGGTTTTTTCGCTAAACGTAGGACCTTTGTAAAAGTCATGAGCAAGAGCCAGGTCAATTACCGTACTTTCTGCTTTTAATGAATAACCGCTTTGGTTGGGTGTCTCGGTGCTAAAAAAGACAACGCCCTTTTCATCGGTAACCTGAACGCTGCCAGGGAAGAATAGTTTGTCTTCAGCAGCTCGAATACTGGCAGCCGCCTCTCCTTTGTTTTTGCCATCATAAGCAGACAAAAAACGCTGATCTCGCAGCAAGCTGTCAACCAGTCTCTGGGTTTGATCTTGCGCCGCGGTCAAGCTGGTGTTTAGACGCGGACCGCGTACATTGGCTACAGCTGAGGCTGCCAGCGTTCTAGTGGAGCGAAAGTCAAAATATACAGAATAGAGAACGTGGCCAGAGACCACGATCACCACTACGGTAATGAGCGCAAACGTGAGCCTTGAACTGAGATTCAAAGAGCTACCACCAAGCTATTGACACCTTACAAAAGAACCATAAGAAGTTTAACTCCTTATGCGGCCTCTTGGAATCGGGTATACCCTATTTACCGGCTTGAGCCTTGCGGTAGGCGTCTTGCACCTGAATCGCCCGGATTAACTGGTTGGGGCCTATAAAACCCAACTCCAAAAGAATTTGGCCTAGCGGCTTGGGATCTCTATCATGCTCTTTGTCTTCGCGTTGAATACGAAGAGATTCATCAAGCTGATAGATCGTTATGTAATCTAGTTCAACGAGAATTTGCCCCAGCAGCGTGCGGCTTGGTTCCTGCTGTGAGTTGTCTTGGGCTTCTTTGGAGCTTTTGGATTTCGGCATTTTCTTTTTTCGTTTATTACTTGAGTTGGAAAGCAGACCGCTGGGCAACACCCGAAGAATTCAACTTATGGCTGCTGGGTTTCCCCCCTGACCAGGTTCGTCGGTCTTCGCCGTCACCCAACGATCTGTGAATAGTGATTATAGACGAAATATCCTATCAATAGCAGTGCAATGTAAATACTCGCTTTGCTAGACTTCGTCCTCAACCTTTTGACAAGGGCTTACACTTATTATTCGATCAAATTGAAACTTTACCGATATCGGTAAAAAATAAACTGTGCTTGGCAAGTAGGAGCGAAATTTTCATGTTGAAGTACCTTTCAACCCTGCGTTTGATGCCGCCTTCGCTCATAACATCTACATTGGAGGGGAGCTGGGCGATTGAGGTTTTGAAATCGGCAGTCGATCTCGGCATTTTTGACTCTCTTAGCGATAGCCCATTGTCTGCTGCATTAATTGCGAAGAAGCAAGCTTTACAGGTGGAAGGAACTAAATTAATCGCTGACTCACTAGTGGGCATGAATTTGCTCGATCGCGCTGATCTTAATGGTCACGTTCGTAGTACAGAGGCGGTATACGAATTGAATATGACTTCCCAGACCTATCTGATTTCAGAGAGTCCACTCTTTATGGGCATGTACTTAAAACAGCATGATGAGCTAGGTAAGATGTGGCGCGGTTTGCGTGAAACTGTCCGCACTGGTACGCCGGTGATGGCCGTCAATGAAGACGCCAAAGCGCAAGAGATTTTCCCGCAGTTGGCCGAAGCAATTGTGCCGCTAAATTATTGCATCGCTGCCGATGTGGTGAAATATTTAAAGGAACGCAATCAGAGTGCTAAAAACACACAAAACTTGAATAAGGCCGCTTTGGAAGATCAAGGTGAGTTTGATGCCAATGGCCTAGCGAGCGCCCTGAGCACTAAGAGCGCACTGAACACTAAGAAAGCGCTGAATATTCTGGACCTGGCGGCTGGCTCTGCTGTTTGGAGCATCCCTTTTGCTCAAGATAACCGCGACAACCATATTGCCGCCCTAGATTTTCCAGCTGTCCTAGCCGTCACCAGGAAAATCACAGAGCGTTTTGAAGTAGCCAATCAATATACTGAGGTGCCTGGCAACTGGCGTGATATAAAACTTTCACCTGGTTTATATGACGTTGTTATTCTGGGCCATATTTTGCATTCAGAAGGCCTTGAGATGAGCAAAAAATTGCTCGCTTATTGCGCTGCTGCGCTTAAAGTCGGTGGCACACTAGTAATTGCCGAGTATATGCCCAATCAAGAGCGCACAGCCCCACTGTATCCTTTGATGTTTGGTTTGAATATGTATCTTGCTACTGCCAATGGTTGCGTCTTCAGCTTTGATGAGATTGCAAGTCTTTGCCATGCAGCTGGCTTTCGTGACGTCTATCGTCATCAGGGCGTAGAGTACGCTTCGCCTGTTGTCTTTGCAACGAAATAAGAGCGGTGGCGGTCTCAATGACGGATCAATCTATGAACCCTAGTCAGAACGCCAACGAGCCGATTTTTATTTGGGTTCAATATAAAGAAGAAGAGATAAATAATGGCTATTGGCAGGTCTATAAAGAGCTGCAATTGCCTCATCGCTTGTTTTCGATGTTCGCTCTTAGTTTTAGTGTGGCAATGGGCTATGTCTTGCTTTCCCCTGAAAGTCCAGTGTCTTCTGCCAATACATTTTCTGAGTTGATGAAAGTCGATTATTTGCCAGGAATATTGATCGCGGGAGTGGGTATTCCCTGCACATGTATGACTATGGTTTTTTTATTGCTGCGGCATTTATCGGAGGGATGCTATCGCAAGCGACCGAATTTCCATTTCCCGATGATGTATCTCCTTTATCCAACGGGCATTCAGGTGCAGTTTGCCACAGGTACTGGCATGATTGATTGGCGACAATTTTCACTTGCACTTGAGACTAGCGAAAGTTTTTGCTTGGCTTCTAATATCAATGATGTTTTTGTTTTGCCAAAACGATGTTTCGCTTCAGCCAAAGAAGTTGATGCCGTTAGGGACATTCTTACTGCCAATTCGCGCAATTTTAAAAAAATCGGTAGAGATATCAATGGCGCGAATATCATTTATGAAAAGAAGGCGATCTCATCGGTGATGATCGACGGTGAGCAATTTCCCATTCCAGATATGCTGCCTCCGGCAACCCTGATTGATCCCGCAAATCTGATTGATCCCGCAGGCCGATCTGCATCGATAGTTGCTGATGATATGGCTAGTATTGATAATGTGAAGAATGACGCCGCTATTACTGATACGACAAGTGCTGATATTGCCAACAACAATGATATTTCCGCTTCTGAGCCGAATTCAGCTCTGGCTTTTCCGGAGCTGGCTTATCCAGTTTCTCAATCTCTAGAAAGTAGCTTGAAGACTGGGCTCGAAGTGGAGGTTCGTTACCTCTCTGGCGAGATTGCCCAGGCCGAAAATATCTATTTCTTTCGCAAGAGATTGGTGCTTCTAGGAGTTATCTATATAACTCTTGCTTTGCTCATGCCCATTAATTTTCTTGCCTTAGGTTATGTCTGGAATCTGCCGCAGGCCACAGAAGTAGTGATGAGTCTGTATCAACGCTTTGTCCTCCTGCTGATTCCTATTTATATTGGGCACGCTGTTTCTATTTATTGGAATATTATGCAGCGCACCAAAGTCAACGATGCCGCTGCTCAGCTGTTTGTCTTTCAACTGACAGAAGAAGGCTGTGGAGTTCGCACTGGCGAGCGCTATGTGGTACTCGCATGGTGGCACTTTGAAGAATGTTGGGAGACCGACGAACAGCTACTGTTGCTCCTCGGCAGCCGGGGCAGAACAATGTTTGTTATCCCTAAGCGAGCGTTTCCCGATCGCTTAGGTCTAGCCTATTCCACAAACCTGTTGCAGCGCAAAATAAAGCGCTACAAAGTGCTTGCCTAGACAATTTGGCTAGCTAACCAATTGACCTGGCAGAGCAAGCGCAGTTACTTGCTAGTTCCGGCCGCCAGAGCAATTTCCTACTAGTCTTGGCCGCCAGCAGCAAAACCGGGACCGCTATCCGCGTCGTCCACATCGGTATCGGCGTTATTAAGGCGCAAGAGCTCTCGGCGCCATTCTAAGTCTGCCTGAGCTTCTTTGATCAGACCTGCTAGTCCTTGAAAATCGGCAAACGAAAGATCAATGGCTAAGCCAATGTCGAAAGTAAGTTTTACCCGTTCGCAATTGGGTGAGCAGGACATGCAGACCATGTGATCGGGGCCGCAAACTTCGAACATTTGCGTTTCATCGCATTGCAGCGGATCTTTCTGCCAGTCTAGATACTCAATAAATGTGTCATCTTCAAGACTTTGCTGCACCAGCAAAACTAGGGCTTGATACTGAGTGTTGTTGAGATAGATGGTGACTTCTTGCCGACGAAAATCGAGTGCGAATTCGCCGTTTTCTTTGTCTAGATATAGATCAGCAAAAGCATTGGCGAAACTGATTTGAAAAGCTGTGCTTGTCTTCATCTTTATCCTGGTTGTTTGAGCCACTGAGCTACATCTTTGGCATGATAGGTGATTACTAGATTAGCCCCTGCTCGGACTATACCCGTTAAGCACTCCATCACAACTTTTTGCTCGTCTATCCAGCCGTTGGCTGCGGCAGCCTTGACCATAGAATACTCACCAGAGACATTATAGGCTGCAATGGGCAATTTAGTCAGATTGCGGGTTTGGCTAATGACGTCAAGATAGGGAAGGGCTGGCTTAATCATAACAATGTCGGCTCCCTCTTGGATGTCTAGCTCGATTTCGCGCAGGGCTTCGCGGCCGTTGGCTGGGTCCATCTGATAGCTCTTGCGATCGCCGAACTGTGGAGCCGATTCGGCCGCCTCACGGAACGGTCCGTAGAGTGCCGACGAGAATTTGGCACTGTAGGCCATGATTGGAATATTTTCGAAGCCATTGGCATCTAGCGCGGCACGAATAGCGGCTATGCGGCCATCCATCATGTCAGATGGAGCAATGATATCGGCTCCGGCGGCCGCTTGAGAAACTGCTGCACGAGCGAGTATCTCAAGGCTAGGGTCGTTAAGAACTTTGCCGTCGTGTACCAAGCCGCAATGGCCATGGTCCATATACTCACAAAGGCATGTATCGGCAATTACCATTAAGTCTGGGAAACGTTTCTTCAACTCTCGGGTGGCGCGCTGCACGATGCCATCGTCCGACCAGGCGCCGGTTGCTTGCGAATCTTTGCTTGAAGGAATGCCAAATAACAACACTGATGTGAGACCAAGGCTTACAGCTTCTTCTGCTTCTTTCAGCATTTCGTCGATGCTTTGCTGATGAATTCCAGGCATTGATTTGATCGGGGTTTTTATACCCTTACCTTCGACAATGAAGAATGGGTAAATGAGCTGTTCAAGGCGCAAATGGGTTTCGCGAACCATGGCACGTAAGGGCGCCTTTGAGCGCAGCCGACGCATACGCATGTCAGGAGTGACTCGAGGCAAGACATATTTGCTTTCGGTCTTGTCTAGCTCCGACGCTGCTTTGTCTAACGCTGCCGCTACGGTCTCTTTCATCAAAAGGTCCTTATTTTTGTGCACAAGCCATATAGATACTAAATATATCGCCTTGACGTGCTGTGGTTCTGCCTATATCTGATTCTGTTCGAATTTTAATGATGCCAAGAGTGAATCTGTCAGGCCCTTGAGAGTGTGCTCTTCTGCGACTACATCAACTCTTCCAAGGCTTTGCTCTGCTGCAGAGGCTGTTATTGGCCCGATTGCTGCTATTTTAACTGAGCCAAGCAGTTCTTCCTTCCCTTCCTTCAGCAGCGCTAACTTCTCTTTATGATCTGGTCCCAGTTCAAGCTTTACTCCCAGTTCAGGCTTTACTCCCAGTTCAAGCTTTGCTTCGAGCTCAAGCTCTAGTCCGAGGTCAAGCAGCTGCCCTAGGTTTCTGGCCGTTTGGCCACTGGCTAAGGTAATTATGTCGATAGCTTGATCTCTAAGGAGAGTTACAAGTTCTCTGGCAAGTTGCTCTTTGTTGCTAGGTAAGCCACTTTCGTAAGCAATTGCTGTGTCAACTTGGGCTCCTGCTGCCCGCAATCCGTCTGCAATCAATAGTCTTCCGATATTGGTCTTGGGCCACAGTAGCCGCTGTCCGGCCAGGTTTATCTGTTGCTGAAACTCAGCTACGAGTGTCTCTGCAACATAAGCTGTCGGCTGGAAAGCCACAGATAGTCCCACTTCAGCTAAGCAGTTGCTAGTAGCTGGGCCGATGCTGGCAAGCTGGCATTGGCTTAAGGCTTGGGCTGGAAGGCCAAGGGCTTTCAGCCGTTGCAATGTGAATTTCACAGCATTTTGACTGGCGAAAATGATCCACTGGTATTGATTCAGTTGGCTTATAGCCTTGTCTAGCTCACTGTAATCAGAGGCTGGGCTCACTGCTAAAAACGCTCGCTCTAGTGTCGTAGCGCCTAGCTCTTGTAGCAGATCGGCAAAGCGGTCTGCCTGCTCTTCCGCTCTGGTAACCAAGACTTTAACGCCCTGTAATGGTTTGTCCTGCATGGTTTGTTGACGCTTAAGTTTTGGGCTATTGTTCTTCTACGGAGGTGATACCACATTTGGTGTGGACAAGCGCAGCTCTTCTAAGATTTTATCAGCCCCAGCATCTTGTATCTTTTTAGCTAGGGCTTTGCCGAGCAATTGGGCATATTCTCTTGGGCCGCTGATTGAGTCGCGATAGATCTCGCTGCCATCTAAAGCAGCAACACAACCAGATAGTGTCAATTTGTCATTGTCGTCTGCTTGCACACGGGCTAGAGCTCCAGCTGGTACGGAGCAGCCTCCGCCAAGAACATCTAAAAATGCGCGTTCAGCAGTAACTTCATCTTTAGTGGCTTTGTCCTCAATGCTGGCAAGCATCGCTAAAATATCCTTATCATTCGCTCTGCATTCCACTGCTAGAGCGCCTTGGCCTACAGCCGGTGTACAAATGTCGAGGTCGAGATATTGGGTAATTTTGTCGTGAAACTCAAGGCGCAACAGTCCAGCTGCTGCCAGGATCATGGCGTCGCATTGACCTTCGTCTAATTTGCGAATGCGTGTGGGGATGTTTCCACGCATATCGACAAACTTCAGGTCTTGGCGCAGAGCGCTAAGTTGTGCCGCTCTTCGTCTGCTCGAAGTGGCGACGGTGCTGCCTGGTGCCAGCTCCATGAAAGAAGCGGCTTTGTTGCTGACGAAAATATCCCGGGCATCTTGGCGATTGAGAACGCAAGCAAGAGTTAGGCCTTCTGGCAGATCTGTTGGTAAATCTTTCAAACTATGAACGACAAAATCAACGCGATCTTCTAGCAGTGCTTCTTCTAGCTCCTTGACGAAAACGCCTCGGCCACCTAGTTCAACGATGGGACGGTCTAGAATTTTGTCGCCACCAGTTGTGATTGGGTGAACTTCGAAATTGGCATCAGGAAAGTTTTTCTTCAGTGTTTCAATTACGACATCGGTTTGTAGGCGAGCCAGTTTGCTCTCCCTCGTGCCAACGCGAATAGTGCTAATTTTTGAACTTTTCACTAAGGCACTCGAAACCATCACTAATTTAAAATCGGACGCTGGACTGTCGGCGTGTTGGCCTCATGAATTTTCTCTTGCAGTGCTCTGTTTTTGCGCGCTTCTGTACAGGCCGAAGACTGCTGTGATGCGAACTTCGCCATGTTGTTTGCCGCTAGGGGTGAAAGAGGATCAAGATTGAAGAGTGTTCGGAGAGCTTCAGCTTGTTGCCTCAAAATCTCATAGTCTTTAGTGGCCTTCAGCTGTACTGTTGGATGATGCAATATCTGATTCACAATGGCTCTGCTGATTGCTTCCATGTCTTGGCCGCTGGCGTTGAGGCCAGGCAAGACGGTGTTTTTTGCCATGTGTTCTTGCCTAATGGCTTCAATTTTCTCACGCAGAATCGCAATTGTCGGCACCACTAACTGCGAGCGTTCCCAGTTGTGATATTCCTCAAGGGTTTCGTAGATGATAGCTTCGGCATCGCCAATTAGGGCTTCACGATGAGCCATATTCTTGGCCACGATTTTGCTTAAGTCATCGGCGATGTATAGTTCGATGCCGTCGAGTTCTGCCACAGAGGGTTCGACGTTTCTTGGTACTGAAATATCGATGATGATTTGCTTGGGCGATTTTTCGTGGCGTTGGCGGGCTAGCTCATCGCGATGTAAAACGAATTGCTTAGCTCCTGTGGCAACTATGACTAAGTCGGCCTGCGCCGCCACGGCTGTGCGTTCTTCAAAGGAAAAGCTAGTTTTTAGGCGCTCTTTGTTGCTGAGCTTATTGCTCAGGAAGTTTTCGATGCGTTCGCCATTGCGATTGAAGAGCATTATCGGCCCTTGACCAGAATCAGATAGAAGATGTTTGGTGCAAATTTGACCCATCTTGCCCATTCCGATTACGGCTACCGACTTGTCTTTCAGGCTGCCGAGTAAATCTCTGGCCAATTCAACTGCTGCAGAGCTGACCGAAACGGCCTTTTTGCCAAGAGTTGTTTCTGAACGCACTCTTTTACCATTGGTGAGAGCCAGTTTGAAGACAATATCGAGAATTGGTCCGGCTGTTCCGTGTTCAAGCGCGGCCTGGTGTGAGGCTTTTACTTGAGACATGATCTGGCCTTCACCTAAAATCATGCTGTCCAAACCAGCCGCTACGCGCAATATATGTAGGACCACGTCATCTCTGAGCAAGCGAAAATTGGGCTTAAGTGCCTCGTGATCGCTCACTGACTGCACTGAGCTGAAAAACAAGTCTATTTCTTTTAGGCCAGCGGCCACGTCGCTTACCACCGCATACACTTCTGTGCGATTGCAGGTTGACAAGATGGCTGCTTCTTTAATATGGGGAAAGCGTTTTAGAGCTTCTAAGGCATGGCCGATGCAAGAATCCGGAATGCAGAACTGTTCCCGGATGGCGATGGGAGCTGAATGGTAGTTGATGCCGCTTACGACTAAGTGATTCATGTTACCTGCGCAGAGCGCTTTCAGAAAGGGAATCTTTCCCTCGACCCAGATTATAGCGACGCTTTAGGCCATTGGACCTGAGTCGATAATCACAGTAAATAAAACGTATTCTCTATAAAAGGTCATGATGACAATTAAAAGGAAAAACGTTTTCTCTTAACCTCCCTATATTAAATCCGATTGTGGCCCGATTCATCCATCTTTCGGTTGAACAGAATCGCCAATTTTGACCATTCTTACATGCTCAATTTCTCACATAAACATTGTTGAATGAATTTGGAGCAGACGATCTGGGTGATTTGCTCGCGGCTTTTGCCACTGTAGTTTGCTCCGACCAGTTTGCCAGCTCACTTCTCAACTCGGGGTGGAAAACCCCCCCTAACCAGGCCATTCCTTTTAGAACTCTTAGGGTAGGCCTTGAAAGCATGTCGTTTTTGGCATCAGGCAGATAATAAATACGATTCTGACGCACTGCTTGGAGCTTGTTCCAGGGCGCTTGTTTGATAAAAGCCTGATTGCGAGCTTCGTAAGGCATGATAATTAAGTCTGGATTGCTCAAGACTAGGCGCTCAAGGCTGAACCTAGGATAGCTGACGTTCATATCTCCGGCTACATTTATGCCACCACAGGAGGTGATAACGCCATTGATAAAGCTCGCTTTACCCGCTGTCATTAGTGGTTGCGGCCAAACGCAATAGAAGACTTTCGGCCTGAGCTTGCTTTTGTCGATAATTTTGGCCAAGGCCTGAAGTTTGGCTTCAAATTTCTGGGCCGCCTCTACTCCCTCTTGGCAGTGACCGGTCAGTTCACCTATTCGTTTTAGATTTTTACCGATATCGGTAAAGTTATTGTTGTCAATAATGACTGTCTTTAGCTGATGATTCTTTATTTTGCTGGCCAGTTCTTCTTGTCCAGAGACAAGCATTACTAGATCTGGCTTCAGTCTGGCGAGGCGCTCTAGATTGGCCGAAATAAAGGTTCCCGCTTTGGTAATCTTGGCTACGTCTTTGGGGTAGTCGCAAAAGGAAGAAACACCAATGATTTGGTCTTTTGCTCCCACAGAGCACAGTAATTCGGTGTTAGATGGGGCTAGAGAAACGATCTGCGGTTTGAAGGTTTGGCCGTTTGGACTTTTGGGACTGTTAGGAGCCGCAGAACCACTAGGATTATTAGGATTATTGGCTAGGGCCGACCCGGCAAAGTCAGTGCTCGACAAACTCGACCAGTTAGACAAACTAGTCCAACTGCCAAAGAATGCTGTAGTTAGTACTAACAAATAGGGAGTTAAAGACGGTTTTCCAGCCATGTTTGGGCTTCTTTCAGGCGCTCTTCAGGAGCGCGGCTTTGTAGGGTTAGAGTACGATCGAGCAATTGCCAATCGAACAGAGTCATTCTAACCAATCGGTCGATTTGTTTTTGGTAGTCGAGGTCGGTCCAGCGAAAACCGTCTTCGCTAGGCGGAAACATGGGCGGGATATAAATGATATCTGTGTACAGAGTGCTCTGCTGTCTCGCTTCGTTGTAGTAGCGCTCACTGTCGTATGTCATTGCTTGACAGATGTTCCAGCGCTGCCAGAGCACCCAGGCATCGATTGTGGAGCGGTCGGCGACAAAGCTGCCAAGAGTGTTTTCTTCAGTAATCTGCGCTTTCAAGACTTGGTTTTTAAAAAGTTCTTGGTCTGGAATTGCGCCAGGATACTGATAGCCCATCTCCAGGCAGAGTTTTCGCCCCAGTTCTGGGATCACTGGCAATGCCAGAAGCGGAGTCAGCGCTTCCACCAGGGTGGTTTTGCCGACTCCGCTCGCTCCAATCACTATTATGCGTTTGCTTATGGTCTTACTCTTGATTGAGATGCTTGTTAGTTATTGGGATTAGCTGGTGGTTGTTGCTGTTGCGGCGGTCTTGCAGCCGGAGCGACTGCAGGAGCCGGTTTGGCTTGATGATTGCTTTCTTCTGGTTGACCGCGCCGGCGCATTTGATCGGCAAGGTCGATGCCAGTAAGGCCCTTAATCATTGTCAGACTTTGGGCGGCAACATTCAAGACGTCTCCGCTTATCTTGCCGACGCCAGTGGTATCACCACCGGTGGAAAGCAAGGTGATGGAACCGACCTTGGCTAGAGGAGAAGCGGCAGCTTGCACCAATTCTGGTAGCTTGTCGATAATCATCTGCATAACGGCAGCATCGTTGTATTGTTTGTAGGCTTCTGCTTTTTTCGACATAGCGTCGGCTTCAGCTTGACCTTTGGCTGCTGTTACTTGGGCTTCGGCAAGACCCTTAGCGCGGCTGGCTTCTGCGTTTGCTATACCCATGGTGCGTACAGCATCAGCTTCGGCTACTGCTCTCAGTTTTGTCGCTTCAGCTTGACCTTGCGCTGCTAGCTTCACCGACTGAGCATCGGCTTCGGCTAACATCGTTCTCTTCAAACCTTCTGCTTGAGTCATCAATCTGATTCTTGATTGCTCTGCTTCAGCTGGCTTGGTGATCTCAGCTTCTAGGGCCACTTGTCGCTTCATAACTTCGACTTGTTGCAGTTCAACTTCTTTTTGCGCTTCCACGATTTTTACTTTCTGCATTTCTTCAGTCAGTTTTTGCTGCGATTGCGCTTTGACAATTTCGTACATCATGTCTGATGAGGCCTTAGTTCTAGCTACTTCAGACTGATAGGTAGCTTGGCTCACTTGGAAATTCTTGGACGATTCTGCCACTCTGGTGTCAGCTGCTAGCTTGGCTTTTGCGCCTTCTTCAGCTGCTTGTGCTTGGGCAATTTGAGCATCTCGTGAGGCGCTAGCTTGAGCGATTTGAGTTTCTTTGGTTGCTTCAGCTTCACCAATTGCAGCACTTCGTTTCGCTTCGGCTGTTTGCTTCTTACCTAGAGCCTCTAGGTAGCCAACTGAGTCGCGAATTTCTTTGATGGTGAATGAATCTACAATCAGACCCATTTTCGCCAAGTCAGCAACCGATACTTCTTGCACTCTTGAAGCGAATGAGTCAAAGCTTTGAATCAATTCTTCAACAGTCATCGTACCTAAGATAGCTCGCAAGTGGCCTACGAGTGTTTCGTGGGCAACTGTGGCAATCTCATCGTTGGTCTTGTTGAGGAAGCGTTCAGCAGCGGTGGCAATGGCCTCTTCGTCGCCGCGCACTTTAACCTGTGCAACACCTTCTACATAGATCGGGACACCATTTTTAGTGATCATTGCGGCGTTTGAGTGCACTTCTATAGTCATTACTTCTAGAGAAAGCAAGTGTCTCTGGTGCATGACAGGAATAACTATTCCGCCGCCCCCTCTTAGCACCTTGATGCCTCCAGGAACAGCTCCGGTAATAATCATCGCTTCGTTCGGGCCGCATTTTTGATAAACGTTGGCCAAGAAGTAGAAGATGCTTAGAATGACGACAAAAGCAATCGCTCCTCCGCCCCAAAGCACAATATTTGGATCCATCTTTGCGTTCCTCCAAAAGCCTTCGAAAAGCCCCTTACTTGGAGCTTCCTCGATGGACTTATTCCCTGTATTTAGTCAAAACCGTTGTCTGTTAGATGTCCTAATGACTTCCTAATAACTATTCAATAACTTCCCGATCCTATACCGCATATGGTGCCTAACAAGGGATTCCAGTTCTTTTCTTTATATTCTTGGCAACCTTTTGTTCCCGATATTTAATCTCTTTATCGGTCGCCGCCAGAGCTTTCGATTTCTGTTCCTTGCATCTCCATTCTGTAGGCTTTTGCGCCATTTTAATGACCGTCAAGCTGCGAGTCTGAAAATGGTTCTACGAGTACGACAGAACCATCTGTTTCGACAATTATCACCTTGGCACCGCGAGCAATTTCGCAGCCCTCCTTGGCTGGTCGTGCTGCTGAATTGAAGCGAGTTAGGCCGATAACGTAGCTAACTTCACCCAGTCGCCCCTCCTTAATAGGTGTGTTAACTTCAGCAATTTGGCCAATTGCTTGCTGCACACTAGTCAAGCTTGAAGCTGATAGCTTTCGTGTGGCCCAGGCGAGTACTGCTTTCATGATGTTCGTGGCTACCACTCCGGCAAGAATTGCTGGGATTAACGTAAGAGGTCCCATCCATGGCAGGGTTGAGCGCACAGCAATGCCGGTCACACCAAAGAAACCTATGAAAATTGAAATGGACATTGGGCTGAAGATACTGAGCAGAGTGAAGTAGAGGTTTTTCTGGCTGTGTCCTTGGCCTTGGTTCAATGCCAAATTAGACTCGTTGCGTCCGCCATTTTCTCCATCTCCGTCGTGATGACCGTTGTGGCCGTCAGTAGTGTGATGCCCCCCGGTCAGTCCACTATGCCCATGGGCGATATGCATGCCGTCGACGCTGCCGCCATCGAGGTGATGGATTCCGTGGGCAGCATCGAGAACTCCTTGGGCATGACTGCCGATTCCGGCTTCTCCGCCGGAGCTATCCGATTGAATTGAATGGCCGTCGCCACCGTCGCTACCGTCGTGACCGAAGTGGCCCATCATCAGGGTAAAGACAATGAAACCCCAGCCAAAAACTGTGCACATCAAGTAGGTTTGCCCGAGAAGGTCGAATCCTGTCATGTTTTAAAATACCGGCGTCAAAGTAAACTGTATTCAATTACTGTCAATTCAGATACCCCGAAAAGATAGCTGGTAAACTCCAAAAACCGGCCCAATACTAAAGAAAAGACTAATCAAGAGGGCGCGGAAGCCGAATGAGAAAATGGCCAATGCGAAAATGAAATGGCTAGTGCGAATATGAAATGACCAATGCGAATATGAAAAGGCTAATGAGAAGCTGGGAATGCGAATGAGAAGACGAGTAAGGCAAATGAGACGATGGAACTAGTCTTTGCCCACAACAATATGGATTTCGATTCTTTGTCGGCGCAATTTGCACTGACAAAGCTCTATCCGACTTGCAAGATGGTGCTGGGCTATCCGCTGACTGGTAATTTGCGCAGCTTTATTAGTTTGAACCGCGGCTATTTGCCCATTGTCGAAATAAAGTACGTCGATCTCACTAAGGTGACGCGCTTCTTTCTCGTTGACTGTCAGCATTTTGAGCGCCTTGATAGCGGCGTGCGCAAGCTTATGGAAGTGACCACTGACAGTGAGCCAGAAAAGAGCAAGCTAGAAAAGAGTAAGGCAGACAAAAGCAAGGCAGACAAGAGTAAGATGGGGTCTGACGTCATTCAACTCTCTCGGCCTCTCACAATTTTTGATCATCACGAAAAAGACAAAAATAGCCTAATTTCTCTAGCTACAGAAGATTCGCAAGTGGAAGTTGTTGGTGCTGCCACCACTATTCTGGTAGAAAAAATCCGCAAGAAAAAAATTGCTTTGTCGCAGTTTGATGCCACTGTTTTAGCCATCGGTATATTTGAAGATACGGGCTGCTTAACCTACGCCGGAACCACATCTCGCGATGCTGAGTGCGTTGCTTTTCTCATTCAGCATGGTGCTGATTTGTCTGTGGTGCGTGAATATATTCGTCCCAAAATTGAACAAGAACAAGTGGCGCTGCTTGAGGAATTGCTAAGTGCCGCTCAGGTTGTAAATGTTCAAGGGCATAAGTTCGTGGTGGCAACGGCCCATGTACCAAAGTATGTTGAAGAACTTGCCTCGCTGACTCGGCAACTACTTGATCTTGAAGCCGTTGATGGTGCCTTCACCGTGGTGCACATGAAGGATCGGGTGCACATAGTCGGTCGCGCCGATCCGCGTATCATGAGCGTTAAACCAATAGTTCAAGCCTTTGGCGGAGATGGTCACCCCGGGGCTGGATCGGCCGTGGTTAAAGGCGGAAATGTTCGAGAAATCGCCGAGCGTATCAAAACTATTTTGCAAGAACAGACGCCACCACAGCCACTTGCTCGTGATTTGATGGCCAGCCCCGTGCGCACAATTAAATCAAGTGTTTCGATGGATGAAGCCGGTCGTATGATGTTGCGCTACGGTCTTGATGGTCTTTTGGTGGCTGAAGGCGAGGAAGTGGTGGGCGTGGTTTCGCGCCGTGACATTGATCAATCGAGTCATCATAAATTGGGTCACGCAAAAGTTTCTGGATTCATGAGCAAACCAGTGATTTGTGTCTCTGAAGACACTCCGTTGAGCAAAATTCAAGAACTTATGGTGGCCGAAGACATTGGTAGACTGCCAGTTCTTGATCAAGACAAGAAACTGATTGGCCTTGTCTCGCGCCGCGATGTGCTTAATAGTTTGTTTGGTGCGCAATATGCAAGGCAAGAAGATGCCGCGGCACAGCGGGGCTCGTCGGCTGCTGGTATTGCTGAGCGTACTGCTGGCATGCAATCTGGCACTAATTCTGGTGCTCTCTTTGAAGCAGGGCGGACGACGACAAATTTGAGCGAGAAGTTAGCTGAAGTGGATAGTGATACTGCTTGGCTCTGTCGAACCATCGGTGAGACCGCTCAAGAACTAGGCATGTCGGCCTACGCGGTCGGTGGTTTCGTGCGCGATCTCTTGCTCAATGTACCTAATTTTGATCTTGACTATGTTATTGAAGGTTCAGCTCAGAAGCTTGCTCATAGACTGATTGAGCTTTATCCCAGCAAATTGGAGCTGGCAGCCACACATGATCGTTTTCAAACTGCCACACTAGTTTATCGCTCAGAAAACGCCGTCGAGCGCGAAGTTGATTTATCCACTGCCCGCACTGAATTCTATGAGTTTCCTGCAGCATTGCCGGAGGTTGAAGCTTCGAAGTTGGAGCAAGATTTGCTTAGACGCGACTTCACCATCAATGCCCTGGCTGTTTGTGTTAACCCGGATCGCTTTGGCAATCTAACCGATCACTTTAATGGCTTGCAAGATCTTGAGCGCAAAATAGTGCGCATACTGCACCCCTTTAGTTTTATCGAAGATCCTACCCGGATGGTTCGTGCTGCGCGCTTTGCCGGCCGCCTTGGTTTTCATCTCGATGCCAAAACCAAAGAGCAAGCTAGACGTGCCAGTCAAATGGGAATATTTGATGACCTAGGTGGCGTGCGCATCAAAGCTGAATTGAAGATGATATTAGAGTCGCCCCATCGTCTGCGCGCTCTCAACTTATTGGCTGAGCAGAGTGGCAATCTCTGTTATCTTGATTCGCGCCTTGAGTATGGCGACGGTGTGCGCAAAACAATCAGACGGGCCGAGCGCTTACTCGGTCGGTACAGTGTGGATGAGCCTTGGGTGGTTTATTTAGGCGCACTACTTTCGGAGTTACCACCGGAGCGCGTCTCTGGTGTGCTAGAGCGTTTAATGCTCACTAATCACCAAAAAGAAGTGATTGAAAGCGGTCTTGAATTACATCGCTTTATGCCTTCTAGCATTGGCGAAATGAAACGTTCCGAACTCTACGACATGATGCACGGAAGGGCTCGTGAAGCTCTCGCTATTGCTGCCGCTGCTGGTCAAGTTGGTACTGATTTGCGGCGCTCGATTAAGCTCTATCTAGAAGAATTGGCTGATACTAAACTCGATATCACGGGCGCTGATTTAATTGCCAGTGGTTTCAAGCCTGGTCCTAGAATTGGAGAGGCCTTGAAGCACGTTTTGGCTGAGCGCCTAGATGGCCAAGTGAGCGGCCGCGAGCAAGAATTGCAAGTGGCCCTTAGTTATATTAAGTAGCCGCTAGGTGCATTGACGAACTGTAGCTGTGAACGAACGACAAAGATCGCACAAGAAAGCATAGTGTGAGTCGAGTTCAAAGATGTCCAAACCTGCTGCATCAATTTGGAATACAAACTTCATTAATCTCTGGCAGTCTGGACATGTCGGATAGTCGCAGTTTTGCAACCAATCGGGCGCGCCTCCAAATTTCGAGTTATGCGTTGTGAGACCATCCAGTAAGAATTCACTAAAGAGAAATGGATCTTGTAGTTCTGAACCAGCTATAAATGACAGATTCTTATAGGGTAGATCGTCAAAGGCCAGAGAAATCGGTTCGATAATGGGTGGATATTTGATATTGTTTCCTGCGTGCCAACTTGCTTGGCCAACGCTATTAATTTCGCAGAAAAGTTCGTCCGTGCGCAGTGAACACTGGTTGCAATAATAGAAAGGGGTGTCCGTCTCTGCCAAGCTTGTGCCCAGTAGTTTCTCGACAATTTGAGGTGCTAGATTCGCCTGAAGAAGCAGTGGCCCCTTGCATAATGGGCAGGCAAGGTGCGCGTCAGTGTATAGCTCCAGCCTGGTTTCTGCTGCGCTATTTGGTTCCGTCAAATTTAGAGTTCTGCTTTGGTGATAGTAGAGATGGCGTTTCTGATTGTCTGGTGTTATTTCCCAACCTGCATTGAGAGCCGCATATTTAAGTGCTTCGGAATAACCTTGTATTTTGCTTTCGTATTTGCCTGTTAGCGAAATTAGCTCAGTTGAAACTTGTTCATCATCAATGAAGGCTAAACGCACAAGCGCTTTTTTGTCACCCTCTTGCAATCTAGCAAAAAGCTGCTTCCTTACCGCTGGACCGGAGCGTCTGAAGATTGCATCTCCGCTTTCTGGGACGTCTAGAAGTTTCAACAGCAACGGCTCAAGATCAAAGTTAGTTAGGCCAGCCATGATGTTTATAACTTCAACAGTGCGTTCCCGCTCTCTCTGTATTTTTGATGACAAATGCTCGCCAAGCTTCTGCGACAGTCTCGCTAATTCGCTCTTTGTCATTTCAGCAACGAGCTCAAACTTCGACTTGGGGTACATTATCAAATTGATGAGCGGATCGCGAAATTGTTGATAGCTAAGGAGTGTAAGCAGTATTTCGACTGGGTCCGTCATGCCCTGATAGGGATTGAGATCTTTTATATTGGCCTTGATGTACCGTTCTTTTGCTGATTTCTCGATTGCGTCGAAGCAAGGCATGCAGTAACCGAGCAAGTGCTTTTCAAATAACGGATTGAGATCGCCCTTGCAATCAGGTTTAATGCATGGGATCCGCTCCTTTTTTGCAGTCACTTCTTGCTCTCTCTCGGCACTGGTCTATCTACTAGAATTGCGTTAATGGTCGCAGCATAATATACACTACAGCAACGCTATGTTTGGAAGACTAAGAAACAGTGCATTACGATTCAAAGATAATTGAAGTCAATGACATTTCCATAAATGTTGTGGTGGCCGGAGAGGGGCCAGCTGTGCTCTTCCTCCATGGCTTCCCTGACTCGTTGCATCTCTGGGACGAAGTGCTACCTCTCTTTGTCGCGGCTGGCCATAAAGTAGTTGCCTATGATCAAAGAGGATTTGGTTTGACTGACGCACCGGTCGAAGAAAGCGCATACAAAATTGATGCCATTATTGGCGATGTCATTGCTGTTTTGAAGGCTCTAAATATTAGTGAGAAAGTGATTGTCGTTGGTCACGATTGGGGCTCTGTTATTGGCTGGCTCTTTGCTATTCGTCACCCGGAGTTTGTGGAGCGCTTGGTGGCAATTTCAGTCGGTCATCCTACTTCTTACCGAAACTCTGGATTGGCTCAAAAAATCAAAGGCTGGTACATTTGGATGTTTCTTTGTCGCGGCCTTGGTGAGTTTCTAATTAGCAGAGATAATTTTCGCTCCTTTCGAAAAATGGGTTCCCGGCATCCGCGGCCAGGCTATAGGGAAAATACAGATCGTCGCGTGCGCGATCTCAGTCGTCCTGGCCGTCTGACTGCTGGTCTCAATTGGTATCGTGCCAATGCCCGTGATTTGTTTCTGTCTGAAACGGGTAATTGCACAGTGCCCACTCTGGGCATTTATGGCCCAGATATTGCCCTAACAGCTGAACAGATGATCAGCAGTAAAAACTATGTTGATGCCCCCTGGCGTTATGTAGAAATGACCGATTGTACTCATTGGATTCCGCTAGACAAGCCAAAAGAGCTAGCGGAAGTTGTCATCGAGTGGTTAGGCGGCGTTTAGAGGTACACGTGAAGAGGTGCTGGGATATAGAATGAGTTATTGTTATTCTGAAATATTAATTGAGAAGTGACTTTGAGTATCCGTTCAAGACAAGTGTCTTTCAGTTTGGGAGTTTTGGTAACTCTTAGTGCCGCCTGGATTAGCTTCCACTCAAAAGATGCCAAAGATGCAGCTAAACCGGATAGTGAGTCAGGTGCGGCTGCCGTTTCCATCGATCAGGCCACGGACGAAATGGTTGGCCCAAGCCCTGAGCCCGAAGAGTTTTCAGTTGATGGTGTCTATCCTCGAAGTGTACGTGATGCGCAGAAGAAAGTTCTCTGGGGTTACATCGACCGTTCTGGAGAATTTGTTATTCGACCGCAATTCGATGAGGCCTGGCGTTTTGATAATGGTCTGGCTTGGGTTGTGAAGGGTGATTTTCGTGGCCACATAGATCGTAGCCTTAATCCCGTTTCTGACAGAAAGCGAACGGAAAAGTATAGAGATCGAGATTACGAGCGCTATCGCATAGACTTTAAGAAAGATATTTTTGATGTAACTGGAACCAAGGTTGTAGCTCCAGCAGCTAAGGGCGTGACTGTTTTTCGCTTCTCGGATGGCCTGGCGCAGATCATCTTGCCAATCGATTTGTGTCGTAAGTTCTATCCCCAGTCGGTCGAGAAAATTGACGTCGATACTCAGTCGCGTGCTAGTTGTGGATATATCAATGAGGAAGGACGCATAGTTATTGAGCCTAAGTATGAAATGACTGGTCCATTTCATAAGGGTTCAGCTCTTGTGCGAAAGAAGAAAATTTGGCTTTTGATTGATCGTCGAGAGCAAATTCTACAGACGTTTGAAAACAGACATGTGGAGCAGTTCTCAGAGGATTTGGCTTTAGTGTGTGATGGCAACGATAAGGGCTTTATCGATTGCTTTGGAAAGGCAGCTTTTAAGCAGAGATTTCCAGATGCTGGTTCTTTCTCAGATGGTATTGCTGCTGCTGCTGTGAGTCTATCTGAGTCAGAGAAACTCAAGTTGTTAGCCAAAACTCATGAATGGACATGCGGCTATATAGACAAGACAGGCAAACTTGTAATTCCAGCAAAATACTTGGCGGCACGCCCCTTTCACGACGGCCTAGCAGCTGTCTTGGTCGGTCTCAAGTGGGGCTACATAGACACCAGAGGACAGATTACGATTAAGCCGCAATTTGATGATGCCCATACTTTTTCTGACGGTTTGGCCGCCGTTAGAAATGCTTACCTTTGGGGTTACATAAATAAGACCGGGGCTTATTCCTTTGCCTCCAAATACGGTGATCTTTGGGCGCCCAATGCTCAGCGTGACTATCTTGAGGTTAAGCCATTTAAAAGCTCTCTTACGCTTGTAAGAGCACCCGGGGATCGTTGGCGCTTTATTGACCGCACCGGCAAGGTTCGAACCGATATCAGACCCGGACATCCTCAGCATGCAGAAAGTCAATTTCGTGATGGGTTCGCGTTGGCAAAAACTGAACCGGATCGAGAATATGGATTCATAGATATCAACGGGTGCTTAGTCCTTAAAGGCTGTAACGCTGATGGACCCTTCTCGGAAGGCCTGGCGCAAACATTGACCTACGGAGAAAAATCTGGAGAAATTCGCTATTGTGGTTATATCGATAAGACTGGCAAGATGGTAGTGAAACCAGTCTATTTCTTGGTTCATCCATTCTGTAATGGTTTTGCATCTGTTTCCCACGGCCGTTGGGGACAGCCCAATGGATATCATGGTAAATGGACATTCATTGACAAAACGGGGCGAGAGATTTCGCCTCTGATCTTCGATGACGCTAAGGATTTTACAGAGGGTCTTGGTCTCGTAAAGGTTGGCGCGAAGTGGGGCTTTATCAACACTAGCGGCAAAGTGGTTATTACTCCTGCCTATGATGGTGCCTCACAGTTTTCTGATGGCCTGGCTATGGTTCGAATCGGAGACAAACATGGATATATCGATCACCGCGGCGAGTTGGTTATTCCAGCCACATTTTCCAGTGCTTGCTCTTTTTCGGATGGTCGCGCTCTTGTAGTCTTTCCCAATGAAAGAGCTACCTATTTTCCTTCTAACTGCGAGTACTGAGGGCTAAAGGCATCGAGTCAGAAATCAATTCGCACTAAGTTGTGCCCTGAGTCTTCAAGTTCAATGTAAGAGCCTGCTGTTAGCATTGTTTTTAGGCTCTCGGTTAGTTCTTCGTACATGGCCGCACTGTCTGGGCCGCTAAAGAATATAGTGTGGTAGCCGATGCCGACCTCGTGTCCAGACCAGCGACCTAGAAGGTCCGTTTCCAGAATTTTTTCAATTCGATCTTCTATATAGTTGCATCTGACAAGTTCTTCTTCGTTGTCGAATTCACCGATTGTTTTGATGTGAATACGAAGTTCTTGTAATGGTTCATTTGCTTGCGGTAGTTCTCGCTCCGCGTTGTGTTCTGCGGCGCTTCCGCTTCGCTCTGGGCGTTCGTTGTCTTCTGAATCTCTAGTCTGAGCAACAGTAGTTTCCCTATCGGGCATGTTTTGACTAAACTTGAAAGCATTACCCGTGCCTGATCGTTTTAGTGCAAGAGTATTTTCAAATTGAGAATTGTCGGATCGCAGACCAATGAGCGTTGGATGGCCTATGAAACACTCTATTTGTGATGCTGTCAGGCTTTTGAGTTCGAACAACAAAATTTCTTCAAGCATCGGCGCGGCTGCGGCACCGGTCACATTATTTAGTCGTTTCAATGTGCTTAAGTTGAGTCTGCGTAGTTTTGCTAGATTGGCAAGAGACGGCAGTGACTCGAGATTGTTGAGGCCCGTAATTTGTAGGTACTCCAAATGTTTGCAGTCTGCAATCTCTGAAAGGTCGGCTATCTTGGGCAATCTTGCGAATCCTAAATATTTTAGATGACCTATGTCATTTAAGGCAGATAGATTTTGTACTTTGCAATCAGCAATAGCCAGTGATTGCAAATTTTCTAGAGCGGTGAGCGAAGTTAGATCTTTTAGTGTTATCTCACTGATTAGAAGTGCTCTTAGTTGCCTTAGATTCGGAATCTTGTCTAGTGGCTCATAGTGTCCGATTAGCTTGAGTGATTGGAGTGACTTGAAATGTCTAAGAATTTCCAATGACGGCTTCTTCGTTGCGCCGCGCAGATCTAGATCTAGTCTAATCAATTCTGGGGACAGGCTAGTAAGACCAGTTAAATCTGAAAACTCACCGTGTTCGAGGCAGACTCGGTGTAAGTACCGGAAATACTTGAGGAATTGAAGGTCGCTTCCTCTAAAGCCTGAGTCTTCATAGCCTTGTATTCGCAATGTTGCTTTTGGGGCTCGCAACATTGCGTTGGCGATCTCCACGTATTTATCTACGGGCATGCCCATATTGACGCAGATATTGAGAGTATCTGGGCCAATTTTTGCCAGCTGAGTTTCGGTGAAAGGTGGATTAACGCACCACTGGTAAGGGTTGAAACTAGCAAACACAAGTTCTTCTTCTGATAGTGGTTCTGGCAATAGAAGAGATGCTGGTTCTGTCAGTGAAATTGAAGGCTCATGTGAGATGAGTGAGAGGTCGATTTTGGGTATTGGGAATTGATCGACTAAATCTTGTGCTGGCTTAGCACAAAGATTGTAGTGCTTGCATGCTGCTAGGATTATCTCTGCTGCAATACCGGTCTGGAAATCTGCGAATTCATCAGCGCTCATATGGCGAAAGTCGTCATAGTGAATCTTGCGACTGGCAAACAGTTCGCCCTTGTAAACTCGAAAAGTTGGCTCTGTATCTCTATCCCAAGGAACGCAGAGATCTAGTGTGGCCACAAGTGCTTTGTAGGGTGTCTTGTTGAAGAAGCCAGTTTCTATGAGCACTGGAACGATTCGTTCGACAAGGGTTTGATTTTGTGCCGGTGAGCCCTGTGGCGGCCAGATCCGCCTGGCTTCATTTCGCTTTTCGATTGGCTGTATTATATGTTGTCCAAGATTTATCCCGAAAAGCGCTGGCCATTGCGTTTCGGTGAATGCTTTAGTTGGTTTGGAGTCAGGCTTGGGCATCTTTTCTCCCACACTTACTTCAACCACGATCTCTTCTGCAATTGTGCCGCCGACGGCACAATCATTTGCACGGCATTTGGAATTGCTTTGATATGCATTGGCGTCATGCCGCAGGCGTCACCGTCAATCATTGCTAAGCCCTGGTTTTGCTGGCTGCGGCCATCTGTTTGACCAGTTAGGGCATATTTGATTTTGTGATAGCCCTGTTCTATAAAAGAAAGTGGTTTTCTTCGTGGTACCACTTCAATCACGACTTCTTGCACTTTTTTGATGTAATAAGGTGCAGTGTTTCCTGTGATGTTTGGGCTCAAGCCCGTGGCAAAGTGAAAGCCATATTTCAAGTAATCGCCGAATTCTTTCGGTGCCAAGACGCAAAGGTCCAGCAGCCCGTCGTGCATAGAAGCCGATTCGGAGAGCATGCCGACCCCAAGATCGGCAATGTTAGTTATGAAGATACCAGAGGCAGTTACTCTAAATTCTTCACCATCGGCGGTTACTTTGAAAATTACTGGCGCTTGGGCCAGGGTTTGCACCATTGAACCGGCGTAGGCCAACATCTTCCAGTTTTCTTTGTCTGCCTTGCCTGGTGTGACGATAGCATCTGAGAGAGGGCCTACTCCAGCGGCAGCGGCGAAGTAGTTGCCGTTCATTATGCCGAGGTCTATTTTCATGGCATCGCCGTTCAAAATTACGTCGAGGGCAATGTCCACAGGGTCTGATAGTAAATTCTCTTCAAATATTTTGAGATTGCGAGCCAGCAGGTTACCTGTGCCAAGGGGCACGATTCCTAATTTAGTTTCGAGCTTTTGGCTAGCTAGGGCGTGAATAACCATGCGTACTGTGCCGTCTCCACCGGCAGCGACAATTATGTCGAAGTCACGACTAAGGCCTTCAAGTAAGTTGTCATGAGTCGTGCTGGCTGTGGTGGAGACCGTAGTGACCTCGTAACCACCCTCGGTGCATAGGCGGTGAACGCACCCACCCAGCCACATCTCGGGGCCAGCGGCTGAACCTGCTGTGGGGTTATAGATCAGTAAAGCTGCGGGCATATTCGGGGCCTTTGATGCGGTCTATGGTGCTTTCTCTTGTTCTTTCGGACTTTCTCTCGGCTGTTGGCTGAAAAGTTCATTCGTGCATTTTAGATACTTTCTTTCATACTTTCTTACATTCGTTACTTAGCGACCTATCTTGCTTGCGATAGAAGTCAATAGCAAGTAGAATCATCGCTCTTGTTGCTTGTGCGGCAGATAACAATTGTTCTTGTTCACTGCTTGTATCTCTCTCGTGGTAGGCTTCTATATCTTTCTTATCGCTACCTAATCTGTAAGTAATGTGATACCGTTCTCAATGGCACGGTTGACAATTAAATGGATTTCAGTATTGTATTCCACACGACAGTAATTACACGCGATGGTAATTCGGCACGACGGCAATTCGACACAGCGGCAATTTCCTCTTCGCAAGACATTTGGTCTTCCGATCAGAAAGGCAGGAATCTAGTGAAATTTCTCGGTAAATCGGTAGCTGCTTTAGTTTCAGCAGCATCCGTATCTATGTCGCTTTCGCTTTTTGCAGGTACATCTGACTTAGGTCAGGCAGCCTTTGCAAAAGGCCATCATGAAAGTAAGCATGAAAACATTTCTGAAGAGCTTATGCACGGCAAGACCTACACAGTTGCCCGTGTATCTATCAAAGCAACACCTGATAAAGTCTGGCAAATTCTCTCCGATTACGATAATGCACCAAAAGTTTTTCCTCAGCTGAAGAAAAGCAAATTGATGCAAGACCATGGCTCCAGCAAGATCGTTAAGCACGTCTTAGCTCCCTCTGGCCTGCCTGGTACTTATGAGTACATTGTGGAAGTGAAAGAATCGGCTCCTCATTCGTTGGAATGGCACCGCATTTCTGGTGCTTTCAAGCAAGTTGATGGCTATTGGAAGTTAGAGCCACTAGATGGTGGTCACACTACTTTAGTTACTTATGCTAGTTACGTTGATGGCGGATTCTTGATGCCCCAACCATTGGTTCGTCGCCAGTGCCGCATTGATATGCCTGAAGTGATGACTACACTAAAAACTCAAGCTGAAGTTCATTCTGGTGTTCAAATCGCCGGACGGCCGCAGGCTCGCGGTCAGTAGAATATTGCAGAGCTACTATTTAACAGGCACTTCAGGTAATGAGGTGCCTGTTTTTTTTGTCTAGAATTTGGCTTCGAGCTAAATTTAGATTCAATTTTGACTTTAGTGCTGAAAGCAGAACTTTAGTCCCACCAGAATGTCCACAGGCTGCTATTGAGAAGTTCGTAGGCATAGGGAGCTAATTCGCCTTCGGCTTGCTCTACCCGGTCGCTGCAATAGCCGTAGTGCTCGCGGGCAGCCTTCAGGGCCTGTTCTTTGGTCATCGGTGGTTCTTCTACAAAGCATTCAATTACGCTTGGCTCGATTGCCATTAAGCAGGCCCCGTAGATTTCGCTCCAGCGCTTGAGCATGGCGCAGTGTTCTGGCGAATTTGGGCAATTGGCTTCACCGCCAAATCGCAACAGAATAGGAATCTCATAAGATTTTGTCGTCGGTAACAAGCCGATGTAAACACGCTCGCCAAGAGTCATTTTGTGTTGGTCTTGGTCCCAGTTGTTGATGGCAAGCGGTTGATCTTGTAGCTCAAATAGCTCTGGCTCTGTCACTAGGCCTACTTTGATAGCAGAGGGCCATTCGCCAGTCGGGCAAACAAAGCGCTCAAGTCGTTCGGCAAGCCAGTTTTGACAATCAATATTGTTCGCTTGGGCGATTAGTGCTTGGGTGGAAGCCGGTGGCTCCTCGCTCAAGTCGCCTAGGTGCTCCATCAAGAGTTCGAAAGAGTGATCTGTGCCAAGAATTACTGGTGTGAAATGCAACGCATTTTTATTGTCAGCTGATGCTTTGGCGGTCTTAGAGAAGACTTCGCGTAGACGATGCCAACAGTCTACTGCTTTACTACCGCTGGTTTGGAAGGCGAACATAGTTTGGCCATCGGCCAGCGCAATTTCTAGAAGTGACTGGTGGTCTACATCTTCTTCATTTAATAGAGTTCTAACTTGGGCAAGCATATGGTTAAGTTTGTGAGGAGGAGTTCAGATTAGCCTTTCCGAATTATCGCACTTTGCTGATAGAATGACCTTCTTCTGATGAGGAGAGGTACCGAAGCGGTCATAACGGCGCCGCCTCGAAAGCGGATGGGCGCAAGCCACGTGGGTTCAAATCCCACCCTCTCCGCCATTTTTGAGAACTGAATAGTATTGTACCTTTGAACAGTCGTAATCTGTGCAATTAAAACGACTTTTGCACCAAGTTGGGGCACCATTTGCGACACCATAGACGTTTACTGATGGTCTTTGATTCATTAGTAGACAGTGATTGATATGTGGCTGTTATCTGGAATAGCGATCGGCATTTTTGCCGCCAGATTTGTCTACAAGATCGTTGGCCAACTGCTTGTCTGCTTTTGCTAGCTCTGTTCTACCGAGTTTCTCGTATATTTGTGCTCTTTGGAAGAGATATGGAATTCTCTCTAGTGGTCCTATTGTTGGCATGAGCTTGGTCAGGCTCACTACGGCTTTTTCGAGTTGGCCGTTGCGTTCCAGCACCCGCGCTTGATCTTTATATCCTGGCATACAGCCTAGGGCGATGCCGCGGTTATAGTCGGCTAGGGCTAGGTCGTCTTTGCCTTGGCTATCATAGATACGACCTCGGGCTACCAATGGCCATCCTATCTTAGGTTTCAGCTTCGCTGCAGTGGTAAAGTCTGCTTTGGCCAGTTCGAGCTTGCCTAAGATTAAGTAGGCATCCGCCCTCCGAGCATAGAACAGTGCTGCTTTAGGGCTAACAGCAATTGCTTTAGTGCACAGAGCAACTACGGTATCGAAGTTTTCGTTCTTATACTGGTTGTCGATCTGCCTTTTTAGTGATGCCAAATGAGGCGGGCAGTACCATAGCTCACTTTCGTCCGCGGCTTTGAGGCTAAATGCGGTGGTAGCACTAAGTAAGAGAGAGAGCAGAAGCGGAATCGACCAGCGGAATTGGCCTGAAAATGCTCGACTAGCGCTCTGTAAAACTTTCATTGAAATCTTCGACTGGGTGGGCCATACAGCCATCCTACCCGAAATGCTGGGGGTAAGTACGTATTTTCCCGATTGCTTGACTACTCGGCGAAAGGTATTGTCATTTTCATAGATGGGCAATTTGAGGCGTTAATGCAAGGCCAACCTTTCGAGTTAAAAAGCGAGTTGAAAAGCGAGTCAAACAGCAAAAAAGCTGGCGAAAGAGCCCATGAGCGGCCCGTTGCACAGTCACTTAGTTTTCTCGACGTCGTTGCCTTTGATGACCAAGCAAAACAATCAAATCAGTCCCCAAAATCGGTTGCTTCCCCAGGTAGCGCCAAGGCTCCTCCTGAAGTTGCTACAGCAGCCTGCCCCACCTCGGCGGAATATGAGCAGCGAATCAATCAAGTGGCACGCCGCATATTTGACCCGACTACGTTGGGCGATTTGAATGAGCTTAAAACCAAGTACAACTGCGATATTCAGCGCACTAGTGACCCAATTAAATATGTGAAATTGGCCCTAGATGTAGATGATAAAGATCCCTACACTTCCTACATCACGCCCGATGCCTTTGCCAAGTTTATGAAAGCGCAAAAAGGAGAGGTAGTCGGAGTGGGTGTGGAGTTTGTCATGCCGACGGCAGCTGACGATAAAACGGGAAAGAACCCGCCTCTTATTGTGCAGAGTTTCGATGGCACTGACGCACGTGGTCGTGGGTTGCAGCCTGGAGACCAGGTCTTGGCCATTGATGGCAAGGATATGCAGGGTAAGAGCTGGCGCGATGGCGCGAGTGCCCTTGGCGGCGCCGACCATACACCAGTAAAACTGCGAATTTTGCGCGATGGAAAGGTTAGTGATGTGGTTCTCACTCGTACCAGTGAAGAGCCAGTAAACGTAAGCAGTGAGATGGTTGACGGTAAGTTTGCTCACATTAAAGTACGCACTTTTATGACCGACGACACTTCAACACAGATAGAGCAAGCCGTAATTGACAACCCTGATGCTAAAGGCTATATTCTCGATCTGCGACACAACAATGGCGGTTTGCTTCACCAGGCTTTTACTTCGGCATCTGTGTTCATGACAGATGGCAAGGTCGCCACAATTAAGACAAGATTGGATTCTGATCCAGCGCACCCTTTGTACGAAACCGATGTTTATCGAATCGGCCGAGATGGCATCACAAAAACCATCAATGACCAAAAAGCGCTCCCGTACTTCCAGCGGCATCCGGACCGCGTTGATAAGCCTGTGGTAGTGCTCGTTGATCAAGGCACTGCATCGGCAGCGGAGATTCTGGCTGGTGCACTGAAAGATTCTGATGGTGCCTATGTTGTTGGCACTCCTACTTTTGGAAAGGGAATTGGCCAAACAGTTTTTCCTGATGCTTTCAACAATGGTGCCACCAAAGTAACTACCTTTAGATATTACACACCATCAGGCCTCTGGCCAGGTGATGGTCACGATTCTCGCATTGGCTTGCAGCCCAATCTAGTAGTGGATAATCCGACACCGCAGCTATACAACACTAAAAAAGACAGCCAGATTAATGCCGCCATCGGCTACCTGCGCACTAAGGTGCCAGCTGAGAAGGGCCAGCGTTAGTCGTTGATTAATACTCTGTGCCTGCCGAATAGTGCCCAACACTTACTAAACTGACCGACTGCTCGCCAAACTTTAAACCCTACTGTCTATGCTGACTACAGTAACAGGAGTTAAGCAATGCTTGGACGCGGATTTGGCCTATTTGTATATGCCACCATATTGTTAATGGTGATTGTTGCATTTTTCTTTGGAATTCTTACCTGGCTTAAGGTTCCAGCGGGAACAACAGTCGATTGGATTATTGGCGTTGCCTCAGCCTGGTGGTTGCTGATTATCACAACAGCTCCGTGGAATGTTTATTTTGAGTCGTTGTCGGTGCTTGATGAAGCCAGCAATAGTAAGAAGGCTGGCATAGATTTCGATAATACTAAAGTCAAATTTGTCAAAAGGCTCAATACAGTGTCGCTAGTGCTTGCAATTGGCTTGCACGCAGTTTCTTCGCTTGTCTTGTTTTATCTATCGGCAGCTCATATTACGCCCGTTGGTTACTATGGGGCGGCGGCTGCGGCACTGCTGACGGTGCTAAGGCCAGCGCTTCGAGCTTATGAATATCTCTGGCAAAGGTTGAGAGAAATCAAGCAGAGTATTAGTTATCCGCGAGAAGATGTGATTCAGCTGCGAGCTAGAATTGAAGCTCTTGAAGGCATGCAGCGCAATATCGATGTATTGCTAGACAGTCATAACCCGTCTAGCATACCTGCTCGCACCAATCGAGAGTTGGCAAATCTAAAAGCGATATTTGAAGACCTGGCGCAGAATTACACTAAGTTATTGCAAGACAATCGAGCTGAGCATGAAACTCTTCGTCGTGAAGGGCAGAGCGCAATCAGCAAACTTTCGTCTGATAGTCAGTTCCTCGATCATGTCCGCGAAATCGTGCGCATGATCAAGTCTGCCTAGGCGAGCGAAATGCTTTTCCGGCCTGTCTGTCTGTCTGTCTGTCTGGTCCAGTTTTAGTGCTCGGAAAACTCTTTCATCACCTGGCCGTAGCGCTTGCCAACGGCACCACATACGATATCGCACAATTGATAAATTGTGCTGTCGCCAATGCTGTAGTAAACAAACAGACCCTGCCGGCGCTTTTGCACAATGCCTTGCTCGGCCAAGACCGAGAGGTGCTTGCTGACATTAGCCTGGCTCATGCCGCTTAGTTCGCAAAGTGCTTGCACCGATTGCTCGCTATTAAATAGATGTTGCAGTATCTGCAAGCGCGAGGCGTCTGAAAGGGCACGGAAGCGAGCAGCGACTATTTCGAGCGCTGGCCTCGATAGCGGTTTGTTTTTGTCTTTCACGATGGGAAACCCTGATTGCTGTTTCCAGTTTACAACTGTATGGTTAATTCAGCAATCAACCTTCCGGTTGATTCGCTATATAACCAATTGGTGATATAGTGGATTTGTTGGCGAGAAAAAGTTGTTGACGAAAGAAATTTATTGATGAATGAAAGTTATTGGCGCCAGAAAATCAATGACGCCAGAAAAATTGTTAGAAAGAGGGCTTAGCTATGTCAGAATCGTCCAATTCCACTGCTTGTCAGCAGGTCGCTTGTACCGAATTGGCTCCTAAAGTTGCAGAATCGGTGCTCTTAGATGTGCGCAGCCCAATCGAGTTTGAGACCGAACACATTGCCAACTCCATTAATGTGCCATTGAATGAGCTTGAGGCTCGTTTTGAGGAAGTGCCGCGAAAGGGTCAGTTGGTTGTTATCTGTAGGTCTGGCAAGCGTGCTGAGCGTGGCGCCTATACTTTGCTGGGCCGTGGCTTTCAGCCCCAGGTTCTAGAGGGTGGCATCGTCGCTTGGCGTAAAGCTGGCTTGCCGGTAAAAGAAGGCAAGAAAATGCTGCCGATTGAGCGCCAGATTCAATTGGTTGTTGGGATAGGCGTTCTTACCGGAGTAGCTATGGGCGTTTTCGTCAATCCCTGGTTTCTCGTCATTCCTGCATTCTTTGGCGCCGGGCTGACTTTTGCCGGCCTTTCTGGTACCTGTGCTCTTGGTCTTCTATTGATGAAAGCGCCCTGGAACCAGCTGCCGATTAGTATGGCTCCAGCTAAATGTGACAATCCAAAGACCAACGGTGGAGAACCAAAAGCAAAGGGCGGCTGCTGCGGTTAGGCTGCACCGGGCCCTGACATAAGTCACTAGAAAATTTCATATAGATTGCAGATTAACTCTGTACGGCAATTACATGGAACTCATTCAGTAACCAGCAGTCGTGCAGGAGAACACACGCTTAGGAGGAGTCATGAAAGTGTCGTCAATTAAGGCCAAAAAGATTGTCATCGTCGGCGGCGTTGCTGGTGGCATGAGTGCTGCTGCTCGGGCCCGGCGCCTATCAGACGATTCTGAGATCATAGTGTTTGAGCGCAGTGGGTTTGTTTCTTATGCTAACTGCGGCTTGCCCTATTTTGTCGGTGGCGAGATAGAGTCGCAAGATAAGCTAATTGTGGTCACTCCTGAAGCATTGAAGAAAAAGCTCAATCTTGATATACGCATCAACCAAGAAGTTGTTGCCATCGATGTTGAGGCCAAGCTAATTACGGTCAAAGATAGACTAAGTGAGAAGACTTACCAAGAAAGTTATGATGACCTAGTTCTGGCTATGGGTGCTGCTGCTATTCGACCAACTGTGCCAGGAATTGATTTTCCTGGGCTCTTTGCTCTGCGCAGCATTGAAGATGTGGAGTCTATTCAATCATGGTTTGAAGCTCACAATCCGTGCACTGCCGTGGTCGCTGGTGGTGGCTTCATTGGTCTGGAGATGGCTGAGCAGCTAGTACGCCGTGGTCTTGATGTGACGCTAGTCGATAGTAAAGATCAGGTCTTAGCACCACTTGATGTTGAAATGGCTGAACTTGTACATAAAGAGTTGGCCAAGCAAGGTGTGAAAATTATTCTCGGCCAACCAATCAATGGTTTCCTCGCACCAGGAGCCCCGGTAGCTGGTGCAGAGACTTCTGCAGAAGCACCTGGTGACCACACTCCAAAATCGTGTTGGGTGGTAGCTGGTCTGCACAAACCAATCCAAGCCGATATTGTTATTCTCGGGCTAGGAATTAGACCAGAAGTGACCTTAGCTCGCAATGCTGGTTTAGTCATTGGTGACCGTGGTGGCATTCGGGTAGATGAAAATTTACAGACGAGCGCGCCTAATATCTGGGCAGTTGGTGATGCTATTGAAGTGCGCAATCCGGTTAGTGACTCGTATACACTAATTGCATTGGGTGGGCCGGCCAATCGCCAAGGCCGAATTGCGGCAGACAATATATTGGGTGCTCATGAGGTCTATGCTGGCACTTTAGGTACGGCTATTCTGCGCGTGTTCGATTTAACCGTAGCCTCGGTCGGCCTCAATGAAGTGCAGCTCAAGAGCAGCAGTATTCCATACGAAGTAGTTCATGTTCATCCTACTCAGCACGCGGGCTACTACCCTGGCGCTGAGCGCCTCAATATCAAAGTTCTTTTCCATAAAGAAACTGGCCGCATACTTGGGGCTCAGATTGTTGGTCAAGAAGGCGTAGACAAGCGCATCGACGTCCTTGCCACAGCGATGAAGGCAGGCATGACTATTCGCGATTTGGCAGAGCTGGAGTTAGCCTACGCTCCTCCGTTTGGTTCAGCCAAGGATGCCATTAATTTGGCAGGAATGACCGGGACAAACGTTCTAGACGGCTTCAGCGAGCAAGTGCAGTGGCATCAAGTTAGTGATCTGAGTCGAGCCGGTTACTGTATCGTTGATGTCCGCAGCAGTGGCGAGCGAGAGCGCGGTTTCATTGCTGGAAGTATTCATATTCCGCTGCCTGATTTGAGGGAGCGAATTTCGGAAATACCAGCAGAAAAGGAAATTATCACCTATTGTCAAAGTGGACAGCGATCGTACAATGCCGCATGCCTTCTGAAGCAAAATGGATTTAGAGTAAAGAATCTGTCTGGCGGTTATCTAACTTGGAGCTCGATGCAAAACAGCGCAGGCAAACATGCTATTTGGCAAGAGCAAGTAGCTGCAGCTCTAGTAAGTTAAAAGGTTGGTAAATATGAGTCATTCAAGTAAGCTGTTTGAAGCAAAGAAAATAATAGGAAAGGGCGGAGGTTCTATGAACGATATGATTTGGCTGGTGGGCTTCGTGCTCTTATACTTCGCCTTGCAACTTTATATATTGCCGAAACTCGGCATCTCTACCTGAATGTCCCGTAGCTGCTCGGTCGAGCAGCCAAAGACAAAAGCAGGCGAGCCAAAGAAAGATGAATTTGTCCTACCGGAGTCAATTAATCATAATGAAGCGAGCAAAGGCGATTAAGTTTAGTCGCTTGCTGCTTGTCTCCGCTCTAGTTCTGTTGTCGCAGACAGCTGCACTTTATGTGCCGGCTAGTCCCGCTGTGGCTGCCGATGCCTGCCAGATCGGATCACCTTGTGCAAGCGATCCAGCCTGTAAGATCGTCGGCAATACTCACATGCTGGAATGGAAAAGTGCAGCACCGGCAAAAATTATTGTGGTCTGCATTCATGGCCTTGGGCTGTGCGCTATGGCATATAAACCGCTGGCGAAAGAATTTTCAGATGCCGGAATTGATGGCTATGGCATAAATGTGCGCGGCTTCGGCCCTGATAGAGAAAAGTCCGAGCGAGCAAAACTAAACTGTATTGATACCGTTGGCGACATCGGTAAACTGTTGGCCGAAATTCGCAAACAATATCCTGACTACAAAGTATATTTGCTTGGTGAGTCAATGGGTGGAGCTCTGGCAATTAGGGCGGCTGCTGAGAATGCCGATTTGATTGATGGGGTTGTCTGTTCCGCCCCGGCGTGGAAGTTGCTCAAGACGCGGAGCACGGCAGTCAAAGGTGTCGTTGAGTTGTATTTGTTTCGCAGCCGTAAGCCTGGTATTGCTTCGCGTGGGGTAATTCACCAAGCCACATCTGATCATGAGCTGAGGGCGCATTGGTTAGCTGGGCAGTCACATAAAATGAAACTCTCCCGCAAAGAAGCAACCGACTTTGTGCGCTTCGTTTCTAAGACTGATAGTTATGCCAAAAAACTTGATAAACCAGTGCTAGTAATGCAGGGGCTCGATGACCATCTTGTCTCACCGAAGGCGGTGGCTAAGCTGTTCGGCGATATTCCTGCTAGCAACAAAGAGTTTCTAATCGATGCTAAAGGTGAGCATCTTTTGCTGGAAGAAGGAAAGTTTTCGCCTGTGCTATTAGAAAGATTGGTTACTTGGTTGAAGGCTGATCAAGCCACATCTAAATTGGCTTCTACTAAACTGGCCTCAACTAAGCCGGTTGCAGTTATCTCTGTGATTAATAATCAGACCATGTCGCCTACGGCAACCCGGCGCCTGTCAAGGATGCAGAAGTTAGCTGAAAGCGATCACGTTGTTCGCTGGGCTGGTGCCTTGAAAAATGTGCACCAAGGCCTAGATTTTAGCGGCAAGATTGACCTGCCCCCACTGGTCGGTTTGCCTCACCTCTATGCCGTTGGTCCTTTGGAAAATTTGCAGGGAGAAGTTACTATCTGGGACGGAAAGCCGTTAATTTCGCGGGTGTTGGATGTAACCAAAGATGGTCAGGTCAGGGTAGATAATAATCTGGTAGGCAAGGCCTGTTTCTTAGTGTATGGTCAGGCCCAAAGCTGGAAGGAGTCTAAGTTAACTTCGTCTTTGACTGCTAGCCAGGTAGATCAAGTTGTCAAAGATTCTGCTACTGAATACGGTATCAATACTAACAAGCCATTTCCGTTTTTGATTGAAGGTGTGGCCAAGACGGCTCGCTATCATGTTATGAATCGAACTGAGTCTGTACCGCCAACCCCTGGAGCCGAGACGCACGAGAGGGCTAAAGTGCGCTTCACTCTCCAAGATATGCCAGTCAGTCTTCTCGGCTTTTATTCTGAGCATCACCAAGCCATCTTCACGCACCACTCAAGCTTTGTTCATATGCATATTAAGGCTGCCGATGATAAAATTGCCGGTCACCTTGAAGCTATAGAGCTTGAGCCTGGCGCTCGTCTATTACTACCGAATGGTTACTTGCACTGATGTTAAATAATGAGGTTTTGGTTAATATGAGACCAATATATCTATTCGCGTGGCTCGATACTCGGGCCTCGCGCCTTGCAAATATTGCAGTGGTGATTGGAGCTTTTTGGCTTTCGACAGGTTACTGTTTGGCTCAGAGCTCAAGCGATAAGCCGGTGGGGCCAGTCAAAGCGGCACTAGCTAGTGACAGCGGAAAGATTGTCTTAGATAAGCAATTCAAGGTCTATGTCGACTTTGAAATGGAGCCAGGCTGGCACATTTACTATAAAGACCCTGGACAAACAGGAATGCCGACAGCGGTTGACTTTACCTTGCCCCCGGGCTTTTCTGCGCAGCCGCTTAGTTGGCCAGCCTACGAGACCTTTAAAGAATCAGGTATCGTCACTTATGGATATTCTAAGAAGCTGCGGCTTTCCACTATAGTCACACCTAGAAAGATGCTCAAGGTGGGTCAGACAGTGACAATCAAGGCATCTACTAAGTGGCTAGCCTGCAAGCATAGTTGCATTCCGGGAAGCAGTGCAATTAGCGTTGATTTGAAAGTACAGGCGAAATAGAGACTTTGCCACCAAGCATTTTTTCAAGACCAGATGTATCGCTTGGTGGCTCTGCTAACCAAGGCACCACAGCAACGCGTTTGCATAGATGCTCTACTTCTCTGATATAGGTTATTTCGTTTTCTCTACGGGCTTGCAAAACAGGGTTTGTCGTTTGTGCTGCTGAGAGCGATTGATTGATAATCCAAGCAAATGGATGAATGTCTGCTCTGGCCAGATCTTCTTGTAAGTGCTTAGCTTCATGCACAGGAGTGGCTTCGGGCAAAGTGACAATCAGAATGCGAGTAAAATCAGGGTCGCGTAATCTTGGCAATAGATTGATTACAGAGTCAGGCATGTTGCTTGATTGCCGCAGTACTTCTTTGTGATAGGCCTGTGCGGCGTCTAGTAGCAAAATTGTGTGGCCTGTTGGTGCCGTGTCTAACACGACAAAGCCAGCTTGACCTTCGGCCACAATGTTGGCAAAACTTCTAAAGACTGCCACTTCTTCTGTGCAAGGTGAGCGCAAATCTTCGTCAAGTAAGGCTTTTCCTTGTTCGTCGAGATTTCCGCCAGCGCTCTGCATCACTTCGTTTTGATAGGCTTTGGTTTCGGCAGCTGGATCAATGCGACTAATGCTCAAATTTGGTACCGGGTTTTCTACTACCCACAACAAATGAGCTGCTGGGTCAGTAGTGCTCAAGCGCACGGCGTGGCCTCTGTGGGCAAGTTCTACTGCTATGGCTGCAGCAATGCTGGTTTTACCAACACCACCTTTGCCCATGGTCATGATTACGCCTTTGCCAGATTTTTCTAGTTCATCAACAATACTGAGAAGTGGTTGAGGAAGGTTTTCAGTCATGGCAGAATTTTCGGCTAAATTGTTAACAGCTAAACTTTTTGAAACTGTTGTGGCAAACATACCTCGTAGCGCTTCCACACCAATCAGGGCTTGAGCACTTAGCAGTATTTCTTGGGTGGGTATTGCTGATAGTTCTTCTGGCATTGAGCTTCTAGCCGACTGTTCGCGGCTTAAGAATGCTGATGCTATGACGTCACTTGTAGTATCGCTCTTCAAGACGCCATTGAGTATGAGGCATTGGTTAACAACACCAATTGCTCTTAACTCGCGGCTAGTGTTGGCCGCTTCTCGAAGGGCCGACTGCTCGGGGCGAGCAACCAATACTAGCGTTGTGCGGGTGGCGTCTGTCAGGGTGCTCACTGATGATGCGTATATGTTCTCTTGTTGTTGCAGGCCAGCTAGAGGTCCGAGACACGACGTGCCAGTGGTGTTGTTTTCAATGAAAGTAGACCAAGACTTTGGCAATGATAGTAGGCGCATGGTGTGACCGGTTGGGGCCGTGTCAAAAATGACGTGGTTGTAGTTAGCTGTTTTTTCGTCGTCGCCAAGTAACCGAGCAAATTCGTCGAAGGCGGCGATCTCGGTGGTGCATGACCCCGAGAGTTGCTCTTCCATGCTCTTTAAACTAGCCTCGGGTAAGAGGCCGCGATATGGTCCTATCAGTCTTTCACGATACTCGCACGCCGCTGCTTCGGGGTCGATGTTAAGAGCATCGAGACCAGGCACGTTGGGCACAGCTGTCGGTGTTCCTTTTAAGGCGATATGGAGCACTTCATCAAGGTTTGATGCTGGGTCTGTACTGACTAGCAACACTCGTTTGCCTTTGTCTGCCAGGGCTATGGCCACAGCACAAGACACTGACGTTTTCCCCACCCCACCCTTGCCTGTGAAGAACATATATTTGGTGGCTTGCTCAACCAGATTCATGGCTGCTCCTCTACTTAGCAACAGGATGACGATTTCTTGTCTGATTCTTCTTTCTCTTTGGGCGCGCTACAGCAGCCTGGGCTTGTCGAAGTTTTGACTTCAGCTTGTTGAACAGTAAATTTGAGTCCAGATTTTTGCTCTTTAGTTGGCTCAGTTTTTTGCTCAGATTCGGAGAATTCTAAGTGAGTTAGTTCAGCTAGTTTCTCTCGTGATAAATATGAGCCTTGCGAAGCAATATTGCCGTCTACAAGAATTAGTGGAAGGCACTCATTGCCGTCTTTTTTGAGCGCAGCGGCAACAGTTGGGTTGCTGACAAAAGCTTGAGTTTGCTGCGAGAGATTGTAGCGCTCAACTTCAATGCCTTGACGTTTGATCCAGTCGAGGTCAGCGCTGAATGTCACTAGTGCTGGGTCTACTCCTGGTCCGCAAATGCCTGTCGAACAGCACATTGGTGGGTCAAATATTTGAATTTTCATGGCTTGGCCTCTTTCTTTGTATTTGGCAGACTGTCTAATTTTGGGTCTGTTCCTTGCTTTTAAGTATTTAACATTGTTTCTCTGGAATTCCTGTTTCGTACCATTTTTTGCTGCTGTTGACTATTTTTACGACAGCTAGCATTACCGGTACTTCAATCAATACACCAACCACAGTGGCTAGAGCCGCACCTGAGTTGAAGCCAAAAAGACTTATGGCTGTTGCCACAGCTAGTTCAAAAAAGTTGCTGGCGCCAATTAGAGCTGACGGGCCAGCTACGCAATGAGCAACTCCGAGCTGTTTGTTTAGCAAGTAGGCTAGTGTCGAATTGAAAAATACTTGGATGAGAATTGGTACAGCCAACATCGCTATTACCAGTGGTTGTTTGAGAATAGCTTCGCCTTGAAAAGCAAAGAGCAACACAAGAGTAGTTAACAGAGCCGAGAGCGAGACAGGGTGAAGAAATTCAAGGGTCTTGTCAAAGGCGCTCTGCCCTTGTTTTAGTAATATTTGTCTCCACAGCTGGGCGATCAAAACTGGTATGACAATGTAAAGTCCAACCGATATTAGCAAGGTATCCCACGGTACCGTTATTGCCGATAAGCCCAGTAATAATCCTACTATTGGGGCAAAGGCGAAAATCAAAATTAGGTCATTGACAGCTACTTGTGAGAGCGTGAAATAGGGGTCACCCTTAGTTAGTTGACTCCAGACAAAGACCATAGCCGTGCAAGGTGCGGCGGCTAGCAAAATTAGTCCGGCTATATAACTGTCGATTTGTTCGGGTGGAAGGTACGGTGCAAAGATGACTCGAATAAATATATAGGCAAGAAGGGCCATCGAAAATGGCTTTACTGCCCAATTTATAAAGAGAGTTACGGCAATGCCTTTCCAGTGCTCTTTGACTTGGCCTAGCGCGCTAAAGTCAATTTTTAAAAGCATCGGTACGATCATAAGCCAAATCAAGAAGCCAACCGGAATATTGACTTTGGCAATCTCAAGTGAGCCGATTAATTTTACTGGCTCCGGCAGTAGTTGTCCTAAGGCAATTCCTGCACCAATGCAAAGAAAAACCCAGACAGTGAGCCAGCGTTCGAAGAAGCCGATGCTGGGCTGTTCAGTGCCACAATCTGCTTTCTCAATACTCATTGGCAGTTGCTCTGATGTCTGAATTTGCTTTTGCTATTCCTAGTTCGGCTACAAGATTTTGCACCAATTGTTTTACTTCGTCTCGAATTTCTCGAACGCGCTCAATAGACTGCCCTTTTGGATCTGGCAAAGCCCAGTCGACTTTTTTTAGTCCTGGAATCATAGGGCAGGTTTCGCCACAGCCCATAGTAATGAGCATGTTAGCGTCTGCTGCCAGTTCGTCAGTGAGCAGTTGCGGCTTTAATTCAGAGAGGTCGATACCCTCTTCTTTCATTATTTGTAGCACCTCTGGATGCACGGTGGTACTGGGTTTGGTGCCAGCTGATAGGGCATGAGCTTTGCTTTGATCGCAATATAGATTGAAGAAGGCCGCAGCCATTTGCGATCGCCCAGCGTTGTGAACGCAGGCGAAGATTACTTTCATGTTTTTTGCCTTACTGTTTCTGGGGCGGCTGCAGGTTCACTACCGGTACTAAGTTCACTACCTGTATTAAGTTCACTACAGGGAGTAATTTCAGTGCAGCAATCACTCTTTCCCTCCTTTCTCTCTTTTCCCTCGCAGCAGTTTTCTACTAGGAAATTGATGAGGTTTTGCATGGTGTCATAGTTGGCGCTGTATATGATTGAGCGCCCTTCTCTTCTCGAAGACAGAAGACCAGCTTGGCTTAGTTGCTCAAGATGGTGAGACATGGTGGCGGGGGTTATGCCCAGCTGCGAGGCTATTGTGCCAGCGGCTAAGCCCTCTGCCCCACGTTGCACCAGTAGGCGAAAAACTTTTAGCCGCGACTCTTGTGAGAGGGCGGCGAAGGCGGTTAAAACTGTTTGTATTTCCATATTTGTACAAATATCAAAATATTGCTGTTATGTCAAGTTTTCGCTATTTCAGTCTTTCAGCCTTTGTGATTTTCCGCATGCTGCTAAGGGATGAGTCACCGACGTGGAGCGGCAAATACCCTTATAATTACCTGGCGGTGATGATTTAGTAAGTAGGACTTGGCCGGCAGACTTTGAGTAAAATTGATTTCAAAACTTTGTGGCGTACCCGGCCAATTTTTAAGTGGTTGCTGGCCATTGAATTAATTTTCTTGATTGCCATGGCAGTATTGCTTATTTCTTTTGTTCAAGATCCCACTCCTTTGCCATTTAACAGCGAAATCTGGGACTTTGGTGTTGGTCCCACTCGCTATTCGATGGTTCATGACTTGATTGGCTCTGGACGGCTGATTGGCAAAGATGTGCAACAGCTTGAAAAGCTCTTGGGTAAGCGTCTGAGTGAGAAGAAAGTAGTTGACAACAAAGTTGTTCAGCTCAGCTATGAAATGAGTCGCGGGTTGAAACAGGCGTATTTAGACCTCGATTTTAGCGACGGGCTTTGTGTTGGTGCTCAGATTAGACGACCTGTGGAAGCTGTCGAGCATTAGGGCGCCTCTTTATTGGGCTGCATTCTTCAATTGCGTTTTTGCGCTTACCGGATTTTTACACTTGCTGAAGTCTTTCAGTTGATACATGACTTATTCGCCCTCGTGTAGAATGGGTCTATCCTATTTGAGGTCTTACCATGCGCCTGTCGGTTCTCTTGTGTTCTTTGCTTATTCCTGTGGCTGTCGTAGTGACTGGGTGCAGTAAGACCGATAAAGTTGAAGACAAGACCACCACTACAACCACTACGACTGAGCCTGCCAAGCCAGTTGGTCCGCACAAAGTCATGGTTTCGCCAGTGAGCGAGCATAGCTATACACCTACGCAGCAGCTTTATTGTATCGACCTGCAAAATCGTTTGGCAGAAGGCTGGCGCCCTCTTAAATCTGATCATCGATACAGTGTTGCCGTCGAGTTTTCCATTACACGGCCAGGTTATTGCACTGACGTCCATACGGTGAGCGCCACTGGTGGTCAACGGGCTATTGAAAGAACAGTTGATTCTGTGAGAACACTGTCACCGTTTGCTCCATTGCCGGCCGACTTCAAAGACGCTCCAGCGCCATTCCGTTGCGACTTCATTTACTATCCAGAAGGCACACCCTCTAAATAGTAAGTCGATAAAATAGACTCTGTTTGTATTGTCGGCCCTTGATACTAGTTATTTGGCCGCAATCTCTTATTTTGATGTGGTTGTAAATAGTGTTCCACTGCCAAAGAGCGGGCATATCTGAGTAGAAAGTGATCAAGCAGGGTTGATGGAAGCAAAAGCAGAACCTACTTTGAATCCAACTGAGAAAGTCGATAGTGGTCCTGCTCGGTCTGCTGTAGATGGCGCCGTGCCTGTTGGCATGGGCGCTTTTTCTATGGTTGTCTTGGTTAAGGTTTTGGCGATGGTGCTCTTCTCATCTGGTTATATGAACCAGTTATTTGTGCCGTTTGTTCAGCATTTTATCAGTCACTTTGATAACCCATGGGATTTCTATTTTCAAACCACCACCCAGCGAGATCAGTTTCCTTATCAGCCGTTGATGCTTTATCTTGTCGGCTTCTTTTGTCTACCGCTAAAGCTCATAGGCTTTGAGAATTCTTACTTGGTCAATTTCTTTATGAAGTTGCCTACTCTGCTCAGCGATATTTTAATTGCTTTTCTCTTGGTCAAAATGTTTCCTGCTCGCGTCAATAAAGTTTTCTGGTATTACTTTCTTTCACCCATTATTTTTTATGCTTGCTACATTCACTCCCAGCTTGATCTGATACCAACGGCGATACTGTTTTCGGCAGTTTATTTTTTGCGCAAGCACGATACTCTCAAGTCAGCACTGCTCTTTGGCTTAGCTTTGGCAACAAAGTCTCACGTGGCGGCAGCCTTGCCCCTCTGCCTTACCTATATTTATCGCAATCAGAAGCCAAAAGTTGCAGCTCTCTATCTTGTCTGTTCGCTGCTCATGCTGGTTTTCTGGGTTTATCCATTTTTGTCTTCACCTGGATTTCAAGCCATAGTTTTGCATAATCCTAAGCAAAGTCAGATTTTTGAATCTTACATCAGCATTGGTTCAATGCATATTTTCTTGCCAGTTTTGGCTGTGTGTAGCACCTATGTGCGCTTTGCTCTCTATCCTAAAATCAATCTTGACTTACTTGATGCTTTCCTCAATATAGTCTTTGCACTATTCGTGGCCCTAATTGTTCCAGCCCCTGGTTGGTACGTCTGGATAGTGCCATTTCTCAGCATTTTCATGATCAAATATAGCCGCCGTGATAGTCGAATTGTGCCAGCTGGTATGGCGCTTTCGTGCTTCTATCTATTCTATTTTCTCTTCTTCCATCACTTCGATTATCCGGCCATTATTTTTTGCGGTCAGATTTGGAATTTGGCTATACCTGGTGAACACCTCTCTTCTCTGGCCTTTACACTGCTAGAGGCAACGCTTTTGGCTAACATTGTGCTCTGCTACCGCACTGGGGTGCGCAGCAATTCTAGCTATAAGCGCGAAAAGGCCATTGTCATTGGCATTGGTGGTGATAGTGGTGCCGGTAAGTCGACGCTGCTCAAAGATATAAAATCGCTACTGCAAAATCGGGTGGTAGAGCTTGAGGGCGACGCAGATCACAAATGGGCTCGTCACGATGAAAATTGGAAAAAAGACATAACCCATCTTGATCCGAAGGCAAATTTCCTGCATCGTCAGGCTGATACTCTTTTCAATCTTAAGCGTGGTCGTAGCGTTGAGCGGGTTGATTATGATCACTCAACTGGAGCCTTTACTAGCGCTCGGGTGATTGAGCCTAACGATTTCATAGTGCTCTCGGGCTTGCACACTTTCTATTTGCCTAAGTCGCGCAAAGTAATTGATCTCAAGATCTTTATGGATCCTGAAGCGGAACTTAAAACCTTTTGGAAGGTCAGCCGCGATCATCGCGAACGGGGCTATACAGAGAAACAAGCTAATGCCCAGATTACCCGAAGAAAGACTGACGCTGACAAATTCATTTCTCCTCAAAGAGAGTTTGCTGATCTCTGTATTCGCTATTATCCTCAGGCTTTGCTTGACGAAGGCTCGCTAACAGCCCAGGCCAAACTCTCGCTTAAGTTGTCACTTAGCTCAAGCATTCAGTTAGAAGATTTAGTGCAAGAACTTATGGCCAATGGTTTGCTCTTGCATTGGGATTATAGTGAAAATCTCTCGAAACAAGATTTGACTCTTTCTGAGCCAGTGCCACCAGCACTTTTGCAAAAATTAGCTAGTGACATGATTCCTAATTTAGAAGAGTTAGTAGAAAACAAAATTGAGTGGGCCGAGGATTTGCGCGGCTTTGTGCAGTTGATTATTTTGCTTATCATCAATGATTTGATGAAAGACAAGGAAGAAATGCATGAAGAGTGAAGGCATTCTCCTTGATCTCGATAACACAGTCTATGACTACAAGCAGGCACACGAACCGGCCATTGCTGCTGCTTTGGAGTGGCTGGCTTTTGAGCTTGAACAAAAGCTTGAGGCCGTAGAGGCGAAATATGTTGATTGCCGCAGGAGGGTGAACAAAAGCCTTCATGGTTTGGCTTCTTCCCATAGTCGCCTGCTCTATTTTCAAGGAATAGCCGAGGCCTTTGGGCGTTTTCCTCACATACTAGCTAGTGCTGCTGAAGATCTCTATTGGCAAATATTTTTTGATAATATGCAGCTGCGCCCAGGCTGTCTCGCCTTTCTTCAGTCAGTGGGTTTGCCCATCGCCATTGTTACTGATTTAACGGCGCGTATTCAGTTTGAAAAAATCAAACACTTGAAAATAGCTACCTATTTACAGGCTATTGTCACCAGCGAAGAGAGTGGGCATGAAAAGCCCCATCCCCTTATTTTTGAGATCGCTGCCCAGAAGCTCGACTTGCCATTAACTAGTCTTTGTATGATTGGTGATAGCTTTGAGCGCGATATCGAAGGCGCACGCAAGCTTGGTCTTGATTGCTACTGGCTTAACACAGAAGGCGGCGACAAGGAGACAGTCAGAGCCAGAGCCTGCGACAGTGTTACTATTTTCGATGATTTTCGGCAGTTGCTGGAGTTGGTAAAAAAATGAACTCGACAGAAACTGAAATAGCTGATCTCATAGAAATTTCGCGATTTGCCGGCGAGCGTTTTGATCTGGTGCAAGCTGGTGGTGGCAATACATCGGTCAAGCTTGATGATGGGCGAATATTTGTCAAAGCTTCCGGAATGGCCCTTAGCGAAGTTGGTTCTGAGGCAGATTTTTGCTTGTTGCAATGGCCTGGTTTACTTGAGTTTATGTCTAGTTGTGCTACTGATGCTTCTACTGAAGTGCTTGAAGCTCAGGCCAAAGTAGCAGTGGCTGCTGCTATGAGCCCAGTTTCTTCTGGTAGCAGACGACCATCAATTGAAGCTCTGCTTCATTGTTTGTTAGGGAAATACACACTGCATACTCATCCCATTGCAGTGGCCTCGTTAGTTTGTCGCAGCAATTGGCAAAAACAAGTAACAGACATTTTTGCTAGTGCTTTTCCGCAGTATCAAGATGCCCTCTTTCTAGTGCCTTACAAAACGCCAGGGCCAGCCTTGGCTGTGGCTCTTCATCAGCAACTCAAAGAGAGGAACTGGCAACCTGCTACGGCTGATAGGGCAAGTATTGCCATTGTCTTTTTGGAAAACCATGGTCTCATCGTTGCTGGCGCAAATAAGCAAGTAGTGATGCAGGTTACCAACGAAGTTGTCGACAGACTGGCTAGCGAGCTTGCCTTTAACTTGTACCGCTATAAGCTCGTCAATTTTGCCTCTGCCTTAGTCAATCAAGTTTGTGGTACCAAGTGGTTGGCTTATTTAAGTGACGACCATATTTTGCACGACGCTCTGCAGCGCAACCCCGCATATTTGCTTGCTTCTTGTGCCACACCAGATCAGCTTGTCTATTGTGGTGCCAGTGGTTTGGCGCTGAGTGAGTTTGATAGCCCTGAGGCCGTGCAGTCGGTGGCGCAGTATTTAGAAAAGTTTGGTCACCCGCCCAAAGTTATTATTTCAGGTGAGCATATTTTGCTGCTCGGCCAGAGCTTGCGAAAGTGCCGCGAAAGTGAAGAAGTTCTGCGCTCTCACGTGATGTTACAGCTTGGTGGTGAGCTTGAGACCATGAATTATTTGCCGCAAGAAGAAGTAGACTATTTGAGTAATTGGGAAGCTGAAAAATACAGGCAGACCCTATGACCCATGTTGTAATTCCGATGTCTGGTCTAGGCGAGCGCTTTATCAAAGCGGGCTACAAGCTACCAAAGCCTTTAATAGAAGTAGATGGCAAGCCGATGATTGAGCATGTTGTCTCGATGTTTTCTCCTGATGATAAGTTCACTTTTGTCTGCAATCAAGAACATCTCAGTCAGGCTAATTTCAATTTGCGTGAGGTGCTCAATCGCATTGCTCCTCATGCTGAGATAATTTCGATCGATACCCATAGAAAAGGGCCAGTTTACGCAGTGGCGCAATGTTTTGATCGCATCGAAGACAACGAGGCGACAATCGTCAATTATTGCGATTTCTATTCATACTGGAACTATGCAGACTTCTTAGCCAAAACTCGCAGCAGACGAGCTGCTGGCGCTGTCCCCGCCTACCGTAATTTTCATCCTCATATGCTTGGCACGGACAACTATGCCTTTATTAAAGAGAAAAATCTTTGGCTAGAAGCAATTCAAGAGAAGAAACCATTTACAGACAATCGCATGGCCGAGTTTGCTTCTAACGGTACCTATTACTTTTCTCGTGGTCAGTACGTCAAGCATTACTTCCAAGAGTTGATGAAGCAAGATATTCAGGTCAACGGCGAATATTATGTCAGTATGATTTATAACCTCATGGTGGCCGATGAACTGCGCGTATTGGTCTACGAAGTAGATTACATGCTGCAATGGGGTACTCCACGCGACCTTGAAGAGTACCAGCACTGGTCTGACTATTTCACGAGGTTGGCGCAAGAAGGCCTAGAGGACGAGCCGCGAACTGGACAAAAGAATCGGCCAGCAAGTTCGTCAACTGCTAATGCCATTGATTCTAGTCTGGTCAACACTTGTTTGATACCAATGGCCGGAAAGGGCTCTCGCTTTGCCGACGTTGGCTATTTAACGCCAAAGCCATTGATTCCAGTTTCAAATAAACCGATGGTAGTGCTTGCTTGCGACAATTTACCGCCAGCCTCGCGTTATGTCTTTGTGGCCCAGAAAGAGCACCTTGATAATTCGCAGCTGAAAGGAATTCTGACTGAGCAGTTTCCTAATGTCAGTGTTGTAGCAATAGATGGTATCACTGCTGGCCAGGCGTCTTCTTGTCAGCTTGGTATCGACGGCGCTGAGCCAGCAATTGACCCTGAGGCCAGTTTGCTCATTGGGGCCTGCGACAACGGTATCGTTTATGACCAAAGCAAGTGGCAGGCGCTGATGGCCGACCAAACCATTGATATGGCAGCTTTTAGCTTCCGAAATCATCCTTCTAGTGAACGCAATCCGCAGATGTTTGGTTGGCTAAAAGTTGCTGGTCAAGTTGCTGATCAAGTTGCTGGTCAAGTTGCTGTTCAAGGTGACGATAAGTCTGCTGAATTTCCTATTATCACCGGTGTTTCGGTGAAGAAGGCAATTTCTGATAATCCGCGAGGCGACCACGCTATTGTTGGTGCCTTTTTCTTTCGCAAGGCAAAATACTTTGATCAAGCAATGAAAGTAATGCTTGAGCAAGGCATTCGCGTCAATGGTGAGTTCTATGTAGATAGTATGGTCGGTGTGCTGGCTCAATCAGGGCTTAAATGTGTGGCCTTTGAAGTGGTTGACTATATTTCCTTTGGTATTCCAAACGATCTCAAAACATTTGATTACTGGCAGTCGTTTTTCAAAAAATGCTCCTGGCACGAGTATAAGAAAGAGGTCAGCAAGATTCAGGCATGACTAAAGATGTAGATAAGAACAAAGATGCAGATAAGAGCAGAGAATTAGACAAGAGCAGCGATTTGGAGAAGACCAAAGCTAAGAGTCCGACATTTACTGTAGTAATGCCGTGTTATAACGAGTCGAAAAATATTCCACTAATTCTCAGTCGCTTTGAGCAGATCGCCGCCAATGATGTCTCACAGGTGCAGTTGCTTCTAGTCGATAACGGCTCGACCGATGAGACGCCTTCTGTGTTGGCAAGCCAGTTGCCATCATACTCTTTTGCTAAGTCTATTAGAGTGCCTGTTAATCAAGGCTATGGCTTTGGCATTCTTGAAGGGCTGCGTGCTTGTGATAGTGACTATATTGGCTGGACTCACGCCGATATGCAGACAGATCCAAGCGACATCGTTAAAGCTCTGGAGATAGTAAAAAAGGCAAACTATCCAGAAGATATTTATGTCAAAGGTTTGCGCCGCGGCCGGCCCTTGGCAGATTCATTTTTTACTGGTGGCATGAGTCTATTTGAGACCTGCTTTATGGGCACCAACTTGTGGGATATAAACGCCCAGCCCAATATTTTTCATCGTTCTTTCTTTCAGTCGTGGACCCAGCCGCCTCATGACTTTGCTCTAGACCTTTATGCCTACTACATGGCTAGACAAAAAAATCTCAACATTGTTCGTTTTGATGTGGTATTTCCTCCGCGTATTCACGGCGAGTCTAAGTGGAATACAGGCTTTCAGTCAAAAGTAAAATTCATAAGGCGCACCGTCGATTTTAGTATCAAGCTTAAGCACTCGCTCAATAACTCGCCCAATAGATCATCAGAGGAAGTTTGAATGCATTTCATTGCCCATCGCATCAATCAACTAGAACAGTTGCGTCAAGTTCCCTCTCAGTTTGGTTGCGAGATAGATTTGCGTGACCGCGCCGAGCGTTTGATTTTGCAGCATGACCCCTTTAAAGATGGCGAGGATGCTGAGCCATTTTTTGCTGAATACAATAAGCATGGCACACTGATTTTAAATGTTAAAAGCGAGCGTATCGAGGAGGTCATTTTGCCTCTGATGGAAAAATACAAAATCGAGAATTATTTCTTTCTCGATTCATCGCTGCCGATGATCGTCAATCTGGCAAAACGAGGCGAGAAGCGCATTGCCTTGCGCTATTCTGAATTTGAGACAGTGGATACTGTGCTCAATTTTTCGGGCCTAGTTGATTGGGTTTGGATTGACTGCTTCACGCGCTTGTCGCTCAATAGAAAAGACTATAAGCTACTAAGAGACGCTAACTTCAAGCTCTGTTTAGTTTCACCTGAATTGCAAGGCCGTCCTGATGATATAGCTGCGTACAAAAAGCAAATGGCTGATGACGAGATTGTCATGGATGCCATTTGCACCAAGCAATATAACATTGACCTCTGGAGTGCTTAGTATGGCTCTGGCAGGCGAAGAAATTGGAGAGCAAGAGCAGGTACATAAGGGTATTGACGATCAGCCTCTAGCTAGCGATCTGTCAATAACTGTTTTGCTCGCTGCCGGCTCGCTGTCGCTCTTGATGCTTATTGTTAGCCTGCGCTGGTGGCTTCTTCACCCGATGCTAATCTTTTGCGATCAAGGCCTTTTTGTTCATATGGCCCAGCTTCTCCTTGAAGGAAAAGTGCCATATGTCGACATGTTCGATGTCAATCCACCGTTGGCTATCTATATTGAAATTTTGCCGGTCTTGGTTTCTCGACTGTTTCATATGCCAATCCCGCTCAGTTTTTCTATATATGTCTCTGTTCTTGAATTGCTCAGCTGTTGCCTTGTGCTGTGGGTTTTGGTTGCAGCAAGAAGATATGGTGCAGTAGTGCTTGGGGCCAGCGCCCTGATAGGTTTTGCTTATTTCAATCAAATTCAGCGCATGGACTTTGGCCAGCGAGAACATATATTTTGCATCGTCTATGCTCCATTTCTTCTGCTTCGCTATTTGCGTTGGCAGAATATTGCGGTTGGTCGTTGGCCGTGCATCGCCGTTGGTGTTTTGGCTGGCATCGGCCTTGCCCTCAAGCCCCACTTTATGCTCATGGCTTGTGCCCCTGAGATTGTCTGGTGGTTGCGCAGCAGGCAGTTTAAGCCTTTTGTTGCCCCTGAAGTGTTGTCAGCGGTGGCAGTGATTGCAGTTTATCTTTTCCATTTTATTTTTCTGCCGCGTCAAGAACTACAGGCCTTTTTCAATTTTGTCGTGCCTATCTATAAAGAAGGCTACGAATATTACGTCACCTCGCCCATTTTCAACATGGCTAGTTTTTGGCGCACTGATTTTCTTCTGCTTGCCCTATCCTCTCTTATGGCTGTTGTCTTGGCCCGTTTAAGTAGCTTGCCGCTGGCTATCTGTGCCTTTTCTTTTATGTCGGCTGTGGTCTTTGTACTGGCCGGTCAGGATTGGTCGTGTCACATGATTGCCGTGCGCACGGGAAACACCATGGCACTTGCCGTCGAAGCTGCTTTGCTCTATCAGCTCTTGCCCCTTAAGGCAATTGGTTTGGGCCGACCAAAATTGACAGGTATGGCTGCTTCTGTGGTGGCGGCAACTGTTGTTGGTGGTGGCATGTACTTAAATTCGGTGCAGATAGTTGAAGAAGAAGAGTTTCGCAACCGTCAACCTTATGCCCTCGTGCAGGTAGGATATCCTGAATGGGGCATGGGCTCTGTTGACGACATGGACGGCTTTGTCTCCTCTTGCCTAGAACATAGTAGTAAGGGCGACGCTCTTCTCTTTATTTGTGCATCAATGGCCCCAGGCTATCCGGTGCTTCTGCAAACCGAAAGAAAGCCAGCCTCGCGATTTTTGCATGGCATGATGCTGCCGATATTGTCATTCATTGTTGATAAACCAGAGCTTGATGCTAAAGCGAAAGAGCGCTTTAGAGGATACAAGAAGCAGGTGATTGACTGGTATACCGAGGATATCCAAAAAAATAGACCGAAGCTAATATTCATTCAAGACAATCCGATGAGTTGGGTGCTTGGTGACGTTGATTTTATCAACACAAGAATGGCAAACTACAAGAAGCTTGAAGAGAAAGGCGGGATAAGTATCTACCAGCGCAATGACTAAGATTAATAAGGGGCTACTTCCTATAGTTCTTGCTGCTCTAGCTGTTTTTGCTGTGAGCATTGTTTATCGCGCAATTTTCTTAGGTGATCTTTGTGGCACCGTCTGCTACGAAATAGAAGCAGCTAAGCGTATGCTTCATGGTCAAATTCCTTTTCGTGACTTCTATTTTGATCTGCCGCTAACTCTCGTTTACTTGCGCATGCCAGCAGTTTGGCTGGCTCAGGTGATCTCGGGCTCTGCACCTGTAAATGGAGTCTTGCCTTTCACTGCTATTGCTATAGCCTCGTTTTTTGAGGTGTCGCTACTGGCGGTGCTCTCGTTTGCTCTTTGTTTTTATGTTGTGGTGGCAAGCAAACTAGATGATGGGCGCCAGAAGCAGCTGTGGTTTGCTTTGCTTGGTTTTGCTCTGGCCAATTTTGCCATGGGCTACTCTTACGGCTCGGCTCAACATATTTTCTGTCTGTTCCTCAGCCCCTACTTTTTCTTGCGTCTAGCTGCCTGGCTACAACCAGCAAATAATGTGAACCTGAAGACAAGCACTGGGTTGTTTCGCTTCTTTTGTGGTTTGCTAGCTGGTTTTGGCGCTTCCTTAGACCCACTATTTATAATTGTGCCACTGGCAATTGAGGCCGCAGAATTTCTTGGCCGACGCCTCTCGGGCAAGGCAAATAACTTTGCCGATGAATTCTTTTGGTTGCTAATTTCATTTCTGCTGTCTTGGTCGTATTTGTTACAGCTTGACCAGGCGGCCCTGAAAGAACTTGTTGATTGGATTATTCCGCTCAAATATACGAGCTACTACTTAGATCAAATTGCCTATTTCGGTCTTGGTGCCACACCAGATCGTCGCGATGTTATTTATTTTTGTACGGCAGCAGCAATCGTTAGTTTTGGCATTGTCAATCGCATGGCGCTTTTGCGGCCCATAATTGCTTTAATGATGGCTGGCTTTGTCCTCTACCAGATGGGTATGAGCGGCTTGAGTACCGACATTTTGCTGGTCATTTGGGCCACTTGTATGAGCTTTGCTGTTGAAGTTTGCTATTTGCTTGATAGTAGTTTCTTCTCCAACATCAGTCGTCGTTACCCAAGACTTTCTTATAGTCGTTTGCCAAAGGTGCAATTAACTGTCGTCGTTGCTCTGTGCTCTATCAGTGTAGTGGTTCTAGCTGCCCTTGAGATAATTCAGCGTCGTGAGAACGTCACGTCATTGACTGGGCCACAGGCAATTGATCCAACATATCTTGAGCTGGCTGATGCTTTTCCTAAATATTGTCAGCCGGGCGATTCGATTATGATTCTCAATGGTCGTCTGCTGCCAGGGTTTCCTCTCTACAGTTTGACTGAGAAGCCCATCGCTGGCTATTTCATTAGTACTGAGGCCTTTAGCTCGTTGGCCAATATTGAGGCTCATAATTTAGCTGATCATATGGTTGGCAAGCCGTTTGGTTGGATAGTAGCTACCAAGAAAAAAATGTTTGATCGGGTGCGTAGTGATATTGAAAAGAATAAACCTGGAGTAATTGTGGTTGAAGGTGGCCAGACCTTTGATGGTCTAGAAAAAAACAACATAATTGCTCGGATTTTGGCCGATTACACATGCCAGGGTGAAGCCCGCTACCACTCAAGGTGCGTTGGCGCTAAAGAGTTCGCTGATTGGAATTATCGCTACAACGTCTATGAGCGCCATAGTAAAACTAAAAACTAGTGAGAGACTCAACCGGTTGTAACACCGCGACCAAATGCCCTCAGCCTTGTGACTCAATTTTTGAAAAGTCAAAATTAAGGTGGAGCTGAGCAGGAATGAGTCAGCTTGCAATGCCATCAATGGCAGCACAGCTATCTCCCCATCGAGAGGAGTTGATCAAGAAGACCCAGGGCTGGTTGTTGGATGAGAGTGGTGCTGTGTGCCTGAAGAATGCACCAGGGCCAAATATTGCAGACGAAGTCTAGAGGAGCTCGGCCACGCTAAGGGTATTTGAAGAGCGCGAAGTTAATATTGAGCAGGCACTCCATGTTATGCAGAAGCGCTCGTGAAGCGAGAATAAGAAGCGGTTTTCATCCACACCTTGTTGATTGGTAAAGCGGTTGATTTGGTCTTCGCCACTTACTGAAATGCCTCTAGAAAGCGCGAAGGCGTGAACTACTTATCATTATCGTGAGTTCATGCGTAACGGATTGTGATTGCTGCTAGCGCTTGGAATCAATCAATGAATTACAGGCAGGGGCTTTCAGGGTTTTGAGCTGTTTTGTGTGGCAATACCTGTCGTAATGTCAAGTGCGGACTGGCTCAAATGTAGCCGATCTGCTAAATCGTGAGTATTGCCTGAAATCGCAAAGTTCCTGCTCTGCTTTCTATCTAAGAGATCGTTACGATCATTTCTTCACTTAGCGGCACTGACTAAAGACGAATAGGGCGGCGTTTAATGTGCATGTTATATAGCGCTAGCTGTTTTTTTGTTTCGATTTCATGTTCAGGGTGTAATGAAAAGCGAATTCACTGCGAAATTGAAATTGAAATTGATTTGATTTTTTTGATGCCAGGGATAAAGTTGGTTGCCTTTATCATTAATAAGTAAGCCAAAGACAAACGACTAAGAGAATTACTAGAGACCATGGCTAGAAAGAAGCTCAAAGACTTACCGAGATCCAGTAGTCGCACCAAGACTATTGGTCAAGATCCGCTGAAGAAGCAGCTTCGTGGTATATCTTTGAGAACAAGCCACCCAGCACTAGCATGCGAATACATAGACAAAGGGCCATATTCGCCGGATGATGTCACCGCTGGCTCGAACCGCAAAGTGCAATGGAAACACGGCCGTTGTGGTGAGCCAATTTGGGTTGCAATAAATATTCGAACCAGGGCCTGGGATGAAGGAACAAAAGACCAGGGCTGCTACATTTGCGCGGGACGTGACCCCCGGCCGAAGCCACCACAAGTCATACCGAAGTGGTTACAGAACGAGATCATCCCAGACAGTAAGCGAGCGACAAGGATCAAAGATATTTCGCCTTGGTCGCAGAGCTATTGGCAGTATAGGTGTCTTCGTCGCCCCGCAGAAAAACCATTCATATATTCTTCTCGCATAGTAGACAGGATAAACCCCATGACTCTGGCAGCTAAGCAAGGGTGCCCTTGCAACAAGTGCTGCAGTGATGAGCGAGTAAATCTACGAGAAGAGAGTGCTGAGCGGAATTTAGCAAAGAATAAAAAGAAGAAGCGGCCTGATGTCTGGAACATGTTTATCAGAACGCGAGAGAACCTTGGTTTCGCCCCAAAGCTGCTACCTCTGCATCATCGAGTGCTTTGGCAATGCGACAAAAATGGGCGTCATCGCTTTTCTCGCAGTTTGGCCGAACTATATGAGGACGGCTGCCCAGTGTGCGCTAAAGAAGATGATGAGAGCTCACTGGCTGCTTCTAAATACCGGCAAATAGTTAGAGAGTTCTTGTTTGTTATAAGCAATCCGCTGCTAACTCCTGCCGACATCAAGCCTGGCAGCCACTTAGTAGCAGCATTTCGTTGTGCGGCTGGCCACACATTTAAGAAGGCCATATTCCGTCGCACAGCAAAAGAGAATCCACAGAATTGTCGAGTATGTGAGGGCAAAGCCTCAGATGCTCCCACTTTGATCAGTGTCTCTCCCTATATATTGAAACGATGGCACCCTGAAAAGAATGTTGTTATTGGCAGAAAGAAAGGTGAAGCCAGGCAAATAGACCCAGAAGTCATCCAGGCCGATTCGCACAAGAAGTATTGGTTCTATTGTTTTTATGACCATAGCTATCAGGCCTCTCCGGTCGAGCTATTAGCGGGTACTGATGAATGCCCCGATTGCGCTTTATTGCCAGACAATGTTGACAATGCCAAAGAAGGATTGGCTGACCAGTGGTTTCAAGAGCGAAATGGAGACCGCACCCCTTGGAATACTTCAGCGGGTTGTCGCAGTAAAGTCTGGTGGCGGTGTCTTGCCGGCCCAGACCATGAGTGGACTGCTGAAGTGTATCAAAGAGCGATAAAGGGCACTGGGTGCCCGTTTTGCGCCAACAAGCAAGTATCGGTCACCAACTGCTTGAAGACTATCCACCCAGAGCTAGCCAAGTTGATGCATGCCTATGACAACGGTGGCAGAACAGCCAGCGATGTTCTTGCCACGACCACTAAGGCTATTAAGTGGCGTTGTCCTTGTTCGGAGACCTATGAGCGCGCCATACAACACATGCTAGGGCGTGGGGTAGGTTGTGTTGCCTGCCGAAAAGCAGAAGCTGCAGCGCGCAAACTGAAGGGCAAAGATGAGTTAGCGATAACATAAAATCGCAGTTTCGCCCTGCCTCTTGGTAGCATAGCTGGTAGTATTAAGTTCCTCCTTAACATTATGGAATCGTGGCCCTTGGCTAGTCTTGCGTGAACCATAGCTCATTTCACGGATGCGTTATGGTTTTGTTAAGATTGCTTTGTTTTGGAGTCCCCAAATCTCGGTTTTTGCGCAGGGTAGCACCTCTTGCTTGCTTGATTTCGTTTGTCTCATTTAGTCAGAAACACTGGATTGAGGCCATTGCCTTCGGCTAGTTTGGGGAATCTATCGATTTCCACCAAACCACAAGAAAAACCGCCCGACCTTTACCAATTCAGCAATTTCAATTTGATTCTTTATCTCGCTCGGCGAGCAAATTGCACCATCTATTGATTGCAGGTTCGTTTTCTTCAGTGGCTCTCAGAAATACCCCTGCGCAGCTGGCGCCTGTATATGTGAATTCGCTTCGAGCCAAGAGTTTAGCGACAAGAAATTGCGCATGACTTATTGCACTCACTAGGCCTATATGAGCGCTGAATCACATTCATTTAGCCATGAAGCCATGTCGATCGGCGTCGTCTAGCGCAAGAAGCCAGTGCTTTTTTGTTGCACATACAAATAGTACAAATATTGATGAGATGGAGACGCAGTCTTGTCTTCGGTAGCGAACGGCGCTCTATCTATCGGTGTAAGTCTCATAATGCCTAAAAACAATAAAATTGCATGTAGCCTAACAATTCTGACGTCTGGACAGTTTGGGCCTTCATGATAGTAACCAATGAAAGCAATCTTCTCTATAGCAATTGCTGGGCCATAGTTGCTCACCCACGACGTGTAAATGGTGGAGTTGCGTCGCAAGCCTGCCAGTGCTTGGTTTTGGGCTTTCTCGAATTTTCAATCAACAGAGATACTTGAAAAGGAATACATATGAACAACCAAGAAGTTGTATCTACAAATCCCGCCTTCCTTATTGAGATGGGCCACGGATTGCGGCACATCATCATGAAGCGCAGCTACTTTCTCCGCTCCACAAGGGCACGCACACTTTTCTGTCGCGAGAAGATCGCAGGCAAATCTTGGCTGGAAGTAGCCTTGATCGAGAAGCCGAGGGCCGATGTTCTTCCCTGGGACCAGGCTCACAATCTCGCTGAGCGGTTCAAAGCAGAACTCAAGGCCGATGTGTTTGTTGAGCCTGCTCATGAAGCTGGTCGGCACCATCAGCTCACTGCACCGAAGAATTCGGCCAATCTTTTTAATGGAGATGAGCACAGCAAGGTCAATCGCGGTCACGGATCTTTCGGCTTCGACCCTGCCGATGCGGGAGGTGTTGGTGTTGGTACAGGAATAGATGTGTTTGGTGGCTCTGTGCGCAGAAGTGGACCAGGTAGTGGTCAGTTCGGCATTGGTGGTGCGAATATCGGTATGGGCATGGGTGTTTCGGGTCTGTCCAATATCCCGGGCATGCCAAATATCCCAGGTATGCCAAATATCGCTGGCTTTCAGAATCCTGCCGATTTCCTCCCAGCTCATGTTCGCGAGGCACTTTCGTTTGGCGATGAGAAGAAGAACCTTGAGATCACTCTTCCTGCTCTGCGCCAAGTGCCTGCATTTGCTGAGTTGCCTGAAGCTACGAAGCTCATGTACGAAGTGGAAGCCGTGCAAGTACTCCAAGGCCTGATGGCTCAAGTCATACCTTTAGAGCCCAGCGAGCACAGCGAACAGAGCCTAGTTGCGTTGACAAAGCTCGACAATGTCTCAAAGCGGCTGAAGCGGTTCTTGTCAGAAGCGTTGCCTGTGGCTGCCTGATTGCGAAAATTGGCTAAAGGGGGAGGTCAATCGACCTTCCCCTTTGATTGAATAGCGTTGACACAAGCCATTTGAGCGTAGCTCTCGATGGTTTCTGCCAGCGTTATTGATGCATCTTTTGAATATAGATGCATTGATTGTCTGGCCATTGCGCTGAGCGGTTGATTAGAGGCTGGTTTCGCTTCGCTTCTCAATCAATGCTCTGCTGAAGATCTAATTGAGCAGTGAGTCAATATCAAAGGGAAAGGCTCACTGCTCTAATAATCAATAAAATAGATAAAGGAGAACAATATGTTCAATCCTTTTAAAAGGCTTTTTGCTGCGCAGGAGCCGCCCCCAGACAGCAAGCTTACTGATAGTTATTTCGAAAAACTCGTGAAGTATATTCCGGCGGACATTCTTGCTGCATACGTGGCTATCACTGGCATTACTGCCAGCGTTAACCCGCCGCTGTGGCTCGGCTGGGGTGTCTTCGGTGCTCTTCTGGCGCTGACTCCGCTGTATGTCTGCTATGTCAAAACGGCCCCAAAAGGTTTTGTAAGCTCCAAGACCTTCCATTGGGTGACAGCCTGCCTAGCTTTCAGCTCTTGGGTGTTCGCCATGGGTGGCCCGTTTACCGCGTTTGCCTGGTACCAGCCCTATTTAGGCTCTGTGGTGCTTATCCTGACGACGCTGATTATCCCGGTGTTGGAGGGGCAGTTCTATCCATGCGGCACGCCTCCTGCGGTGCCCCCGGCTGTACCTCCTGTAACACCTCCGGATGCAGATCCTGCGACTCCCACTGAGCCGCCAAGTTCTTAACTCCTAATGTCAAGAAAGAGAACTAAATATGGATCAGCCTGATTTTGCACCTCTGCATGAAGCAAGCTGTCAAGAGATTCTTCTGGGCCAGCAAGCCCTCGCTGACTTGCCTGGTGCCACCAAATCTAATTGTACCGATTGCGACTATTGCAAAATGGAGCAACCGGATTTCTCGCCTTTGTTTGTCCCTGCTTCCAGTGCTCTGGAGCCCCGGACAAGCAAGGCCCCATTTGCCAGCCTTGTGGAGCGCGCCAAGTTTCTTTGGTAGCTTTTGCAGGGTAGGCAGAAGAAAGGAAAAGTATGAGAGTATCCTCTCTAATTCTCGCGGCCATCGCTGCGCTAACTCTTGGCGGTTGTGCTGTGGCACCGTCTGTGCGAGTACACCCCCTCACAGTAG
>JBAYTY010000003.1:0-347248 GCA_041675385.1 Candidatus Obscuribacterales bacterium | reverse complement strand
GTTCCTTTCTTGCATCCTTACTCATTTTTAGCCTCATTCATGTGACCTCTGCTAATTGGCAAAAGTCAGATTTTAGTTGAGGCAACGGTTCAAGGAAGGTCAGGTTTTTGATGAGTCAATGCGCTACAGACTCGCGTTAGAATTTCATTCCAAAAATCTAACGGCGGACTTGCTCTAGAATTCCATTCCAAAAGTCTAACAGTGCGTATTGCGTTAGAATTTCACTCCAAAAATCTAACAGCGGACTGGGGTTAGGTTTTCAATCCAAAAATCTAACAGCAGACAGGTCAGATTTTTATTCCAAAGATCCAACAGCGCCGCGACGTTAGAATATTAATCCGAAAATCTAACCATCAACAATTGAACCTTTTACCTTGTCACAGCGTTATTAAGAATACACGCTGTTTATGAGGTGCCATCATGAGCTGTCATGGCGAAATTTTAAACTTCATCTCCGCTCTCCCTTCTGGTGCATGGTTTTCCACTCAACAAGTATTAAATCTGGGCACGAGAGAAGCCATAGACCAGTGTCTATATAGATTGGTCAAGTGTGGTTATCTCACGCGCATTGCTTGGGGACTATTCACGCTGAGAACAAGCGAGCAAAACTTTGAACCACTGGCGGTGGCAGCATTCAAAGCAGAAATCTTCAAAAAGAAGGTTGCTATTAACGGGCTCGATATTGCAAAGCGACTTGGCTTGGTTGCTCGCGCTCCAGACCAACAGCTCTACAGCGTGCATGGTGTCAGTAGCACGTTCCAATCAATGAAGCGAGAAATCTCACTAAAGAGCTACTCTCCTAGAAAAATAGCGCTCGGAGATTCACCAATAGGTGAAATCATAAGCGCACTCTGGTTTCTCGGTGAGACTAATTGTGATAACTCAGCAGTGGCCAGAGCCTTGAGTACTCTTAATAATGAAGGTATCCGAGAACTAGCACAATCAGCCCATCGCATGCCGGGCTGGCTGACAAGGAAAATTCGCTTTAGTATCGGCTGTCAGGGAATTACCTGACAGCCGATACTGCCTGAAGCTCACACAGTCTGTATCCCTCACGATGTTCATTATCAATCAAACGCACTAGTTAGATCTAAGTGATCTACTGCTGCGTAGCTAATTGTAGTGCCGCTGTGTGCTCGGCAGTTGTGACCAAGGTGGCATAGCCGAATTGCAAGGCTGACATATAGGCGCTGTGTACGTCTTTTGCGGCAATAGTTTCGCCATTGAATTCGAGGTCACGAGTAGCGCAGGCGTCATGCACAACGATTACGTCATAGCCAAAATCGTTGGCGGCTCTACTGACGGCGTCAATACACATATGGCTCATGGCACCACAAATCACCACTTCATCTATGCCATTTTTATCTAGTACTTCGCCAAGGTCGGTGTTTCTAAAAGAGTTTATGTGACTTTTCACTATCACGTGCTCACCAGCAATGTTTTGCACTTTTTTGTGTATCTGTGCTCCTTCAGTGCCAGGGGCGAAAAATGGGGCATCAGTTGTGGGAAACTCATGACGCACGTGAATTACCAGGTCGCCACTCTTGCGGGCGCTGTCGATGAGTATGGCGGCGTTGTCTGCTGCGGCATCCATACCACTTAGTGTCCACTTGCCACCAGGAAAATAATCATTCTGAATGTCTACAACTATGAGAGCTCTCTTCGCCATTGCTTGCTCCTATTTACTCATTTGCTTATTTATGGACTGACTTTTGATTACTGACTCTTCTTCTCATCTGATATTGAGCTTAGTTTGCCTTGGGCATCGTATACGGTCACTGGCCCGAATAATTCAAGGTCGCTTCTAATTTTTTTAGCATCACCGACTGCTGCCACCACAAGGTTGTTAGAGTCGATAAGTTTACGAGCTGCTGCTCTAACATCGTCGACTTTCACTGCAGTCACTTTGTCTGCATAAGTCTTGAGGAAATCATCAGGCAGATCATAGAGTTTAGCTTCTAACAGTCGTTGAGCTAATCCGCTTTGAGTCTCTAGACCCAATTGGAAGGAGCCAGCTAGATAGTTTTGTGCGCTCTTTAGTTCGGCGTCGGTAACTTTAGTTGTGCGCATGCGGTCGAGTTCGTAGAGAAATTCTTGCAAAGATGGATTTGTCACTTCAGTGCGCACATTGGCACCGGCAAAGAAAGTGCCGGGTTGCTTGCGCGCGGCCATGCGACTATAGGCACCATAGGTGTAGCCTTTGGCCTCGCGAATATTGAGAAAGAGCCTGGCATGGGCAGCTCCGCCAAGAATTTGATTCATGACCACCATGGCGAAGTAATCAGGATCGCTTCTTTTGACGCCAACATTGCCAACCTTTATTGAGGTTTGCACTGAGCCGGGGCGATCGACTAGATAAATGCGACGACCACTTTGCTTGGGCATTTCGGGTTGTGCTGCTATGGGTACATCAGAGGCTTTCCATTGGTCACCAAATTTGCTGGCAATTAGCTCGCGCATTTTAGTCTTATCAAAGTCACCGACCACCACCATCACTGAGTGATTGGGCTGATAGTGAGCCTTGTGATATGCCTCAATGTCTTTTCTTGTGATTTTGTTGAGTGACTCTTCTGTTGGGGCGATGACCGAATAAGGGTGTTCACCAAAGAGAACTTTATTGAATCTTTCTTCTACAAGAAACTCAGGGTTACCTCTTTTTATGGTCAGTGCCTGAATCTGGTTGATTTTTTTTAAAGCCAATTCGTTTTCAGGAAAACTAGGATGGAGCAACACATCAGCAAGCACTTCAAACAGTCGGCCTGTGTATGGCGAGAGGGCTGAACCACTCAGTATGGTGTAATCGTAGTCGGTGCTTGCAGCTAGGCCACCGCCGATGAAGTCTATTTCAGAGGCAATTTCTTTGCTCTTTCTTGTGGTGGTGCCTTCAGTTAATAGATCGGCTGTCATGTCGGCCAGGCCGAGCATGTCCTTGGGCTCATTGCTAGTGCCGTCACGAAAACCAATTGTCGCTGAGATAAATGGGTAGCGGTGGTCTTCAACCAGTTGTACTTCTAGACCATTTTCAAGCTTGTAGCTTGTAATTTCTGGCAGGTTAAAAGGCCTTGGTGCTGACATTTTAGGTGCATCTTTGCGCCAAGCTTCAACTGCTGTGTTGGTTACTTGTGCCCGCGAAATGCTTTCTGCCTTAGGAATAATTGGCTGGACTGGAATGCTTTTAAAATTATCGCTTTTCGCAGCAGTACTTATATCAGCAGTGCTTTTGGCCTGCTGACTAGAGCGAGGGTGGGCCGTTATTTTGGCAAAGGCCGGGTTTATGGCCCCATTAATTATTAGTGTTGTGGCAGTGAGGTTGAAAAGTCGCTTTGTTATTGATGTATTTTCCATTTCTAAACTCTAACTTTCCTTTTTCTTTGCCGGAACGACATCGACAGTGGTGGAACCTTCTTTTGAAAACATTTTGCCAGCTACCCGCTGAATATCATCTGTCGTGACATTGAGGTAGGCTTCGACGTCTTTGTCGACCAAGCCGGGGTCACCAAAGAAGGCGGTATATTCTGCTAAAAGTTCAGCCCGGCCCAAGGACCGTTGTAGTGAAGAATGGCTGTTCGATGAGAAGAGCTGACGCAATATCTGATTCTTTGCTTTTTGCAATTCAACATCGGTCACTTTGGCAGTTTTGATTTTGTCTAGCTCCTCAAAGACGACTTCTCTAACTTTTTCAGGAGTAGAACCAGGTTTGTAGACTACAAAAGTCTCAAACAAAGAAGGGCCACGGCGCTCATCGTATGAGCAATTAACCTGCAAGGCCACTTGATCTTCTTTGACTAGACGCTGGTATAGCCTTGACGATTCACCGGTAGAGAGAATAGTCTGCAACAAGTTAAGAGCGTAGAAATCTTTTTCTCTTCTAGCTGGTGCTTTCCAGGCAATCCAGAAAGCTGGTGCCTGAGCTTGTGCGTCCTCGACTTTTAAATACTTGGCTTTGGTCTGAGTTGGTTCACTGAGATCTGGGCGTTTGGGTAGCAGCACTCGAGGAATGGTTGCAAAATATTTTTCTACCAAACGAGCGGCTTCGTCGCTGTTAAAATCTCCAACAATAGCCATTGTGGCGTTGTTGGGTGCGTAATAGGTATCGAAGAATTTACGAACGTCTTCTACTGATGAAGCTTCTAAGTCTTCAAAATAGCCAATTGGGGGGTGGCCGTTGCTCCAGTTGTCGAAAGCCATTTCTTCAAGCTTGATTGAAGCTGGTGCATACGGCTGGTTGTCGACCCTGAGGCGCTTTTCTTCTTTTACTGTTTCTAGCTGGTTGGCAAATTTTTCAGGGGTAACCTTAAGCGAGCGCATGCGGTCTGACTCTAACCAGAGAGCGAGTTCTAATTGATTGCTGGGCAACTTTTCAAAGTAGTTAGTAAAGTCAGCATGGGTAGAGGCATTGAGGCTGCCGCCAGCACTTTCTATGTATTTAAAATGGTCCATCTTGCCGACATTTTCAGAGCCCTGAAACATCATGTGCTCAAACAAGTGAGCAAAACCAGAGCGCTTTTTCACTTCATCTCGGGCGCCGACATCATAGACAATCGCCACTGATACCACTGGCACCGAATGATCTTCAGAGAGCACTACTCTTAAGCCATTGGCTAATTTAAAGTCTTTGTTGACCGGTATTAGTGGGCTCTTGATTTTGATATCGGGCTTGCCGTTTTCAGATATGTCGGCGGCGCAGGCTATGTTAGTTGCTGCGATACCGAGAGCGAGATTGAGAGCTAGGCTTAGTGTTATGTTGCGCCGCAGCCATTGAGGCAAGCCAAAAGCCTTTTTATTGGCCGGTTTACCTAATGGCCAATTTTTTTGAAAGTTCATTCTCAGACTTGATCCTTATCTTTATTATTAGTGCTCTTCGTCAATTATCTCGATCAATTTCGTCAATCATCTTCGTCGTCGTCTGTGCCTAGTAAAACGCTGGACCAGAATATAGAAACTACCAAGAGTGCCAAAATTCCAGCCCCAACGCAGACTTTCTCTGGTGCGCCATAACGGTGTAGCATCAAATATGATGAAAGGCCTAGAACTAGGCCTAATAGCGCCACTACATGATTGAGCGAGAAGCTGCGTAGCATTTACCGTTCTCTTCCTCTTCCTGTTGTTTTCACTTCCTGCTCTTTTTCTTTTTTAACCACGGGCTGATTTGAGGGTGTCGGCACAGGTGCATTTTTCTCTGTTACTTGGAATGGTCTCAATTAAGTTGACCAAGAGAGATTGCAGCTTGGTGATATTGGCGGCAAAGACTTTCATCACTTCTGCATGTGAAACGGGCTCAACGTTTGCAGTTACTCCACTATCATAGTCGGTAATCAACGAAACGTTGACAACACACATCGAAAGTTCTTTTGCCAAGTATGCTTCGGGATACTGGGTCATGTTGATAACTTCCCAACCCATTTTGTTAAACCAAGCAGACTCGGCTTTGGTTGAGAATCGCGGGCCTTGAATTACTACCACTGTGCCACTTGGGTGCATGGTGATGCCAGCTTTTTCGCCTGCCTTGACCGCTAGCTCTCGCAGTTGAGGGCAGTAACACTCGGCTGGCGAGACGTGGGTGGTGATTGGTCCGTCATAGAAAGTGTCGGCCCGTCCAGAGGTGCGGTCTATAAACTGGTCACAAACCACAAATTCGCCTGGTTTGACATGGGCTTGTAGCGATCCGGCGGCGCATGGGGAGACCAGTCTGGTCACGCCCAGCGACTTCATTGCCCAAAGATTGGCTCTAAATGGCACTTTGTGAGGGGGAATGGTGTGCTTTTCACCGTGTCGCGGCATGAAAGCAACGCGTTTTCCGCCCATGGTGCCAATGGCAACAGCAGCAGAAGGCGGTCCATAAGGTGTTTCTATCAATTTCTCTTCGTATTTGTCAAAGAGTTTGTAGAAGCCGGAGCCGCCAAATATACCTATGTCTGCTAAAGAAGCATCTGCTAAATCGGCTGTGCTGGAAGGTGATTTTGTTGCCATTAGATTCTCGTGTTTGTGTGACTACAAATTATTGGTCAGGGAAGTGCCAGGTACGTGTTTGGAAACGTGTTTGGGAATGTGTTTGGAAACGTGTTTGGGAAGTGCCAGAAATATGGCGTTGATCGTAGCACTAACCTGTCCAATGCCTTGTTAGCATTTCAGAATTGACATTTTTTTTCGCCTTCGCACTCGAAGACAAAAGGCTTACCAGAAAAAATTTCTTAAAACCGTCTAAAACCTGGCGTGACTGGGTATAAAGGGCTTGTCAAGGTAGTGATTTCGTTTCGAAAGTAAGTCGGGGTCTTGTTTTATATGTTATGGAAACACCTTCTAGCACTCCCAGTTGCTCTATCACTGGCTTTAGGCGGCTCCGGATTACTAGGTGGTCAAACTCAGAATACTTACCTTGCTTCCCTTCCTGACAAAGAGCGCTTGGCTCACAACATTGCTCTCGTTCCGTCTATACGTCCAGACGGCCTATACCATAGGGTCTGGCGGCTGATCAAAGAAGATTATTATGAACCCAGCTTTACTGGCCAATCTTGGGACCGCTGGGAACATCGCTATGACGGTAAGCTGAAAAATCTTGAAGATGCACACAAAGCCATTGAGACGATGCTGGCTAGTTTGGGTGACCGTTATACTCGCTTCTTAGACAGAGATGCCTTTGACGATGAAAAGTCGCAAATTGATGCCAAGCTTTTTGGCATTGGTGTGCAGATAGGCCTTGATCCCGATAGTCACAAAGTAATTGTCATTACCCCAATTGAGGATACGCCAGCCTACCGGGCCGGTATTCTTGCCTCAGACGAAATTACTGAGATTGACGGCAAAAGCACAAAAGGCTTTAACGTTGAGGATGCCGCTAAGCATATTCGCGGACAAATCAATACGCCTGTCAATCTGGTCTTAACTCGCAGTGGCAAGCGGGTCAAAGTTAAAGTTGTACGTGCTGAAATTGCCATCAAAGCTATTCCCACAGCTAAAATGCTCGACTCAGAAGTGGGCTACATTCGGCTATCCAGTTTTATCTCGCAGCAGGCCAACCGTGAAATGAAAGAGGCTATTGCCAAGCTCTCCGGTGCCAAAGGCATAGTGCTTGACTTGCGTGACAATCCTGGTGGTCTGTTAACCAATGCCATTGATATTTCAAATATGTTTCTTGATTCTGGAAACATACTGTCTACTGTTGATCGCGATGGTTATAAGACGCCAGCTCAGTCCGATGGTCATCCAATTTGTATGAAACCATTGGCGCTACTAATAAATAAAGGCAGCGCTTCTGCTTCTGAAATTACATCAGGAGCGCTTCATGATAATAATCGTGCGATTCTGGTTGGTCAAAGAACCTTCGGTAAGGGCCTTGTGCAGGGCATCAACCGCCTTGAGGATGGCAGTGGTGTCAATGTCACTATTGCCAAATATCTCACACCAAGTGACACTGATATTCATAAGAAAGGCATTTCACCTGATGTTGCCATTGAACTTTCAGAGCAAGACTTGAAAGATAAGAAAGGTCCTTGGTGGTTAGAAAAACCATCCGCGGGCGTTCATCGTGGCCCTGAAGACGGTAAAGATGTGCAGCTAAAAGCCGCACTAGAAGCCGTACACAAGCGTATTCAAGACGTAGATCACTTGGCTGTCCATGTAAGATAATAAATTCAATTTTCCAGTGCATTTGCGGTGAACTATTGCAGTCAACTTGATATTCTTGTGGTTCCACTAGATGAGTTGATCAATGCCAACTGGAACCCCTGCTCAAAAAGGTCTCACTATAATTGGCACTGAGGCCGGTTGCGGTAAAACTGTCTTTATGACTGGCCTGTCTGCATTGTTGCGTCAACAGGGCGTTGATGTGCGCGCGGTTAAACCGATAGTTCTTGGTACCAGAGAGCGAGCCGAGTCTGAGATCTCATTTATTTGCTCCATCAGTGGCACTCCGCGCAACTATCCAGCCACTATCATTTCATCGGCCAAAAATCTATCTGAAGCGCAATGGGAGCAGTCTCTTTCGGTTGGCCATGACTCTTCCCAATTTAGCTTTGTCGAGACTCCTGGTGGTTGTGCTTCGCCAATGAGTTTTGAGCAAAACAATGTTGGCACTTTGGCGCATTCCTGGAAAGACAGTCGAGATTTTGCTCGCGAACTTGGCTACCCTTGCATAATTGTCGCTCACCACAACCAGGAAGCAATCGAAAAGCTTGTCTTGGCCTATAGCTATATGCAAGAGCTGCCAATCACTGGCATGGTGACTGTGGAAACCCAGGCCAACGAAGGCAAGGTGCTAGAGAGTAAGTTGACACGAACAGAAGTGGCCTTGCTACTTGCTTCACGTACCAAGGCTCCGTATCTGGGCTGCATTAAGTTCAGCCCGTCTATCTCAGTGCCCAGAGTCAATCAAGGTAACTTAATCAAAGTAATATCAGAAGGGGTTGATCTCTTGCTTATTCTCAAGTCGTTGAATTTAGCCACTGTCAAATAGAGTAAGTCTGCTAACGACCGCCAAAGTCGCGATAGAAACTATTAGGGTCGTTCTGCCTCAACCGTCTCAGCGGTTTAATTTCTTGAATAACTTCTTGCCCAGTATGGCGCAGGAAGTCTCGCAAGGTTCGGCCTCTTGTTGGCGCAGGTGCCGGTGCCTTTGAATTAGCTTTCTTCCTGGGGGGCGATGTTCTAGCAGCTTTCTTTATCGTCTTAGTTGGCTTGCTGCTAACTTTTGCATCTTTTGTAACTTTGGCATCTTTTATCGGTGGTTGCGTAGTTGGCGGTGCAACTATATTTGGTGTGGTTTTAGGGCTGACAATCGGCTCACCACCCGTAGTATTAGAATTAGTATTAGACCTAGCATTAGAGCTAGCATTCGGATTGGTACCTGAATTTATATTACTCTTAGCAGCATTACTCGGTGCAGCATTCTTTTGATTCTGATAAAAGTAGAATATACCGGCTGCTAGAGCGCCGACTAAGAGAAGAAGAGAAAGAACTACTAGTAGCAGTTGCTTTACTCCAGAATTGTCTGGGTTAATTGTTTTTTTGCTTTGTTTGGCTGCACTGGTTGACCGTATGGTAGATCCGATGGCAGCTCCCATGGCCGGTTCCACAGCAGGTCCAAGTGTAGTACTTGGCGACATGGGCTTTCCCGCTTGGAGCCTGGCATCTTCAGTCTTCGTAGTTTCTACTTTAGTAGTTTCCGGCTTAATTTTGACCGCGCCAACTGCGTCTACTTTTTCATAGGTGAGCGTTGCTTCTGACTCAAGGCGGTTGGGATAGTTTTTGAGAAGTTCTGTCCTCAATTCTTGCATTGAGGCGAAGCGTTCGTCTGGTTGTTTCTGCAAACATTTCAAAACAACCGCTTCCAGCTTTTCAGGTAAATTTAGCCCTGGGGCAATGCTCTCAAATGAGGGTGGATATTCTGATAATTTGCGCGCTATAGTCTCTGGAAAGCTGGCACCACGATGGGGAACTTCGCCCGTAAGGCTGCGAAACATCACGACCCCAAGGCTGTATATGTCAGAGCGGTTGTCAACCGTTCCGCCTGTGCACTGCTCGGGGCTCATGTAAAAGGGCGAGCCCCAAATCTCTCCCGACCTAGTCAATTGCTGTACTTCAGATGTCAGTTTGACAATGCCGAAATCAAGTATCTTGGCGAATTCGAACTGTTCTCTTATGCCTATCATGATATTGAGTGGCTTGAGGTCACGGTGGATAATTCCCTGGCTGTGAGCGTAGCTCATTGCTTCGCAGATTTGTACGAATATTTGCAGTGCTCGAGCCATTTCTAGCCGCTTGTCTTGGTCTAAAATTGTTTGGAGAGATTTGCCCTCAACTAGTTCTAAAACCAGGTAAGGCTCGCGCTTTTCGGTAAAGCCAAAGTCAAACGTTGTCACTATGCCTGGGTGGTTCAGTAGACCTAAGGCCTTGGCTTCTCTGCCCAGCCTTTGCACGGCCGTGGCGTCAGTGGCAATTTCTACTGGTAAGAATTTGATTGCCACGTCACGGCCAATGGTTTCTTGACTGGCCCGAAAGACATTACCCATACCGCCGACGCCAAGCACCCCAGTGATGACATAGGCGTGACCAACTCTGGTACCGATCAGGTCGGCAGCAGTCGCTTGTTTAACAGTAAATTCTTGGGGATCCAATTGTCTACTTCAGGTTGTTGCTTTAGGTCGGTGCTTCAGTACTCGAATTCAGGCGATTGCTTCCGATGCTATTTAGGATACCCAGGCCTTATTTTAGCCTTTTCTCCTGTGGTTTTGGGGCTGTGCTGAGGCCAACTATAAAACATATATATCGTAGGGCCTTTTTTGAGGCAAAATGTGATACTTATTTAGCGTCAGCACCGCCGTGAGTGAGAAGTGAAAGACGCACACCATGACTCAAGTAAGACTCTGGCCAACGAGCTTAGGCTGCCGTCTAATTCTAGCGAGCTGATTATCTATACTATGTCTGATTCAAGTGGCGAGACCGCTGAATCTGTTGCTCGCGCAGCTCTTGTTCAATTTCCACCCGGTCATGCTTCTATCTATAGAATGCCCCAGGTGCGTAGTTCGCAGCAAATTCCGGCCATGGTCAAAGAAATTTCGCAGGGCCGCTCGATTATTGCTTACACATTGGTTCTGCCTGAATATAGAGAGACCCTCGAAGCCGAAGCCAATAAATACAAAGTACCAAGCATAGACCTAATTGGTGGCTTGATGGCTCGTATTGGCAATTTGACTGGCGCTCAACCGCTTTCACAGCCTGGTCGCTTGCACCTGCTAGACGAAACTTATTTCAAGCGTATTGAGGCTGTTGATTTTGCCATCCGCTTTGATGATGGCAAGAATCCGGATGGTATCTTGCAGGCCGATGTGGTTCTAGTGGGAGTATCGCGCACAAGCAAAACTCCTAACTGCATGTACTTGGCCCATCACTATGGTTTAAAGGCGGCCAATGTGCCAATCGTTTACGGCGTCGAACCGCCTCTAGCTTTATTTCAAGTACCGGCTAAGCGTATTTTTGGCTTGAAAATTGACCCTTACCAATTGCAAGAAATTAGAAGTACAAGAGCAGCTGTTCTTGGTATGCCAGGAAGCAGTGATTACGCTGATCCCGATCGCATCATGCAAGAGAGTCGCTATGCCAAGAAGATTTTTAGAGAGTTAAAATGCCATATCCTAGATGTTTCAGCGAAAGCCATCGAAGAAACATCTTCAGAGATTTACATGAATATCCGCGAATAGTCTTACCCTGCTCCCAAGCCTTGCTTAGTCCTAAATTTTTTTACTTAGTCCCGAAGCCCCACATACACTAATGGAGAGAGAAATCATGGTGAGTATGACAGAAAGCAGTCAAGCTCCAATAAAGGATAAATATGCTCAGCTGAAATTGGCTAAGCGCGTTTATCTTTTTGAAGAAGGTTATGATGCATTTGCTGGCAATCGTGATGCTATGAAAGACCTACTTGGTGGTAAGGGGGCAGGCTTAGCCGAGATGACTCATTCAGGGGTTAACGTTCCCCCTGGTTTGACCATCCTCACTTCTTGCTGTCGTCAATATACTGAAAACGGTCAAACAATGCCTGCTGGTTTGTTTGATGAAGTACTGCTTGAGTTGGCTCATATCGAAAAGAAGGTCGGTCGCACACTTGGCGATTTGAAAAATCCATTGCTTTTGTCTGTGCGCTCTGGCGCTAAGTTCTCGATGCCTGGCATGATGGACACGATTTTAAATCTTGGTCTTAATGACCAGACGGTTGAATCGATTACGGCCTTGACCAGCAATGCTCGCTTTGCCTGGGATAGCTACCGCCGCTTCATTGCCATGTATGGCAGTGTTGTTTTAGAGATTAGCAAAGACAGTTTTGAGGATCTGCTAGAAGATTTGAAGGACGAACTTAAAATTGAAAGTGACGCTGAATTCACTGTCGACAATTTGAAAAAGTTGGCAGAGCAGTTCAAAGCACTTGTGCAAACGCGCTCAGGCAAGCCTTTTCCTCAAGATGCCAAAGAGCAATTGCAAGGCTCTATCGAAGCGGTATTTAGATCATGGAATAACAGTCGAGCAATTTATTACCGCAACCTCAATAAAATTGACCACAATCTAGGCACTGCCGTAAATGTGCAATCAATGGTGTTCGGTAATTTTGATGATACATCGGCTACTGGCGTATGTTTCACTCGCAACCCTAGTACTGGTGAAAAGCTCTTGTACGGTGAGTATCTAGTTAATGCTCAGGGTGAAGATGTGGTGGCTGGTACTCGCACACCACTGAAGATCTCTGACATGGCTGTCGGTATGCCTAAGGTATACGAAGAGCTTTTAGCCAATGTTGGTCGCTTAGAGCAGTACTACCGCGATATGCAAGACATTGAGTTTACGATTGAACAGGGCAAGCTTTATTTGTTGCAGACACGAAGCGGTAAGCGCACCGCAGCCGCTGCCGTTAAGGTTGCTGTCGATATGGTTGCCGAGGGTATTCTCACTCGTGAAGAAGCTCTCAATAGAGTTGAGCCAATGCAGCTCAATCAGCTGCTATTGCCTTCGTTTATTGCTGAAGACAAAGCTAAAGCCAAGAGTGAAAATCGCTTGATTGCTACAGGGCTTAATGCCTCTCCAGGAGCCGCTATTGGCAAGATTATTTTCAATCCTGATGAAGCTGAAAAAATGGCCAGTCAAGGTCTCAAAGTAATTCTCATCAGAATTGAAACCTGTCCAGATGATATTCACGGCATTGTTCCATCTCAAGGTGTTATCACCAGTCGCGGTGGCATGACCAGCCATGCTGCTGTTGTCGCTCGTGGCATGGGCAAGCCTTGCGTAGCTGGCTGTGAGGCTCTCAAAATCGACCTAGATCGCGAAGAAATGTATGTTGGCACCAAGCTCTTCAAGAAAGGCGATTTAATTTCAATTGACGGATCTACCGGTGAAATTTTCGAAGGTCAAATCATTACCCACGATCCTGATTTCTCCCAAGATTTTAAGACTTTGCTTGATTGGGCCGATCAAGTGAGAACGCTTTTGATTCGCACCAATGCTGATACTCCTGAAGATGCCAAACTGGCTCGTGAGTTTGGTGCTCAAGGTATCGGCTTGTGCCGCACGGAGCACATGTTTATGGCTCAAGACCGCCTGCCGGTTATGCAGCAAATGATTTTGTCTAATACCGATTTAGAGCGTGAAGCGGCTTTGGCTAAGCTTCTTCCCATGCAGCGTCAAGACTTTACCGGTATCTTCGAAGCCATGGCTGGCCTGCCGGTGACCATTCGTCTACTTGATCCACCCCTTCATGAGTTCTTACCTAGAGAAGAACACTTAATTGAAGAGGTTGCCACCATGCGCGCCAAAGGGGTAACTGGTGCTCAACTGCGCGAAAAAGAAGTGTTGTTGAAAAAAGTAGGCGAGCTCAAAGAAGCTAATCCGATGATGGGCCTTAGAGGTTGCCGTTTAGGCCTGCTTTATCCTGGTATCAATAAGATGCAGGTGCAGGCTATCTTTGAAGCAGCCATTGCCGTTAAGAAGCAAGGCCTAGAAGTCTTGCCTGAAATCATGATTCCTCTTGTTGGCCATGTCAATGAACTGAAATTTGCTAGACAGCAGCTAGAAGCCGTTGCCAAAGAAGTTATGGAACGCGAAGGCTGCGAAATTGTCTACAAGTTCGGCACCATGATTGAGATTCCGCGTGCTTGTGTCACAGCTGACGCAATTGCAGAATATGCCGAGTTCTTTAGCTTTGGCACAAACGATCTCACCCAGATGACTTTTGGCTATTCCCGGGACGACGCTGAAGGCAAATTCTTGCAGCGCTATCTCGATGGCGTCGATTGTCTTGGCTCTAAGCAAAGAGTGCTCAATAACAACCCCTTTGAAGTCTTAGACTTTGACGGGGTGGGCAAGCTAATGCAAATAGCCGTAGATTTGGGTCGCAAAACTAAGCCTGACTTGAAGCTCGGCATCTGTGGCGAGCATGGCGGCGAACCTCAATCAATCGCTTTCGCCCACAAACTTGGCCTCTCTTACGTTAGCTGCTCACCTTTCCGGGTGCCGGTGGCGCGTTTGGCAGCGGCTCAGGCGACATTGGTGTCTGGTGAACGTGATAAATAGACAAAGTCTATAAATGCTTGGTGCATAGGGATATTTCAAGATTTACTTGGGCATACCTATTGAGATTTCTAGAAGTGCATTCATATTTGAACGCACCGGTTTAGATAGGTTTAGAACATCCCCTTGCACTGGTAGAAAATAAATGAAGGTAGAGGAAACTAACCGCGGACCAACGATAGTTATGTCCATCGACGAGAACGTAGACGCCCTTTTACGGCTTCTACCAGATATGGAGCAATCCCTCGGCCCAGATCACCCTGATTTGGCCGATTACTACATTTCGCTTGGACTTTTGCTCTATCATGACAGCCGCTTTGAAGAGGCTGAAGAATTGTTCGTTAAGGCTTTGGCCATGCGCGAGCGTCTTTTAGCTGTTGATCATCCAGATGTAGCTGCCGCCCTGAACCACCTTGGCTTGGTCTATTTAGCTGAAGGTAAATATGCAGACGCCGAGCCACTTTTTAAGCGGGCTTTGAGTTTGCAGGAGAAAGTACTGGGGCCCGAGCACCTCAATATTGCTTCTGCTTTGAGCAATCTTGGTGATCTCTATATGACTCTCAGCCGCTTTGGTGAAGCTGAGGAAGTATTGAGGCGCGGTCTCAAGATTAGAGAGCGCTATTTGGGCCTAGAAGATGGCAGTTTGATTGAAATTCTTAACTCTCTGGCCAATATTTATGCCGAACAGGGCCGCAGAGCCGATGCTGAGCCATTATTTAGGCGGGTTTTGAAAATTGAAGAGCGGGTGCACGGGGCGGACCACCCTAGTGTCGCTAATGCTTTGAACAATCTGGCCTCTTTGTTCTTGGCCAAAGAGCAGTTTGAGCAAGCGGAACCAATGCATCGGCGTGCTTTGGCAATTAGAGAGCGGGTGCTCAGCCCAGATCATCCTAAAGTGGCTGAGAGCCTCAATAATTTGGGTTGGCTTTACCATCAACACGGCAACCACGCTCGGGCCGAGAGTCTATACCGGCGCGCTATTGAAATTTGGGAACACGCCCTAGGACCGGACCACGCCTATGTAGCGGCCTGCCTAGAAAACTATGCTGAGCTTTTGCGCAAGACTAACCGCTCAACTGAGGCCGTGACACTCGATAGGCGGGTGCAGCTGATTCGTTCGAAGTATATGGAATAGTTGAATTACTAACAGAGTGCTAGTTTGGATTAGCCTTCGCTTCTTTTCCGGCTAGAGCCATAGCCGTTTTTGAATCTTGGATTGAACCAACTTTGTCGCCCAGCTCTTGGCGAACCTGAGCGCGGTATGTATGGGCATCGGCACAAGGTTCTAGTTGAATTGCCTTTGTGAAGTCACTTTCTGCATCTTTCAAGTTTCCATTGTCTTCGCTGACGAATGCCCGATAGAGATAGGGACCTGCCAGTTTTGGAGCTAGTTGCACTGCTTTATTGCAATCGGCCATTGCCGCGTTGCTATTGTTTAAAAGCGACAAAGCCCTGCCTCTGAAGCTGTAGGCCGCAGCTGTGTAGTCTCCTCTGAGTTCGATGGCCCTATTGCAGTCTGCGATTGCCCCTTGGTAATCTTTGAGTTGTAGTCGCCAATAGCCCCGTTGGCCGAAGAGTAGGTTGTCGGTCTGATCAAGGGTAATGGCTTTATCTAAGTCTTTGATGCCACCATTATCTCCGTTGTGTAAACGAGCATCGCCCCTGGTGAAGTATGTTAATGGCTCTTTTGAACCAAGCTTAATTGCTTGATTGCAGTCGACAATGGTGCCATTTAGGTCACCAATCGTTTGACGTAGACCGGCTCTGCTTTCATAGACATTAATGCAAGTTGGATTGATTGCTATTGATTTGTCATAGTCTTGAAGGGCGCCAGTGGGCTCGCCTGCTTGTTCTCGCAAGCCTGCCCTGTTGAAGTAAGCTGCTGAGCAATTGGCATCAAGTTGCAGTGCTTGGTTGTAGTGCTCTAGCGCCTTTTTCTTGTCTCCGAATTTCTCGACAACAATTCCCAGATTGCATTGGGCCGATGCGTAGGTGGGTGAGAGTTGGGCTGCTTTGCTAAAACTCTCTTTTGCCAGTTCCTTTTGCTCAAGAGCAAGTTCGGCAATTCCCTGATCATTGAGTGAACGGGCGCACAATAGTTTGAGGCCACTATCTACAGCTGAACCAGGCATAACTGCCGAGCTACAGCTAATCAGAGTGCTCAAAATCAAGATTAGTATTTGTTGTGCCATACAAAGAGCATAGCTTTCATTGCGCTGACTGGGAAGCGTGATTACCGCATTCTATAGCCAATCTAAACGCACTTTTGTTGTTTAGAACTATAATTTAGTATGCCTGGGACGAAACCTCTGTTAGAGTGTTTAAGTGGAGGATTTATGGATGACTAATGCAAAACCCAAAGTACCAAAAATTGGAAAATCTAAGCCAGACTTGACCTTGCATGTTGAAAATAGCTCCAAGGCTCAAGGCCAGCCTTCTTTGTATTGTGCGGCTGCATCTGGCTCGGCCGCAATCAACTATTTGGCTAACGACGCCACTTTTGCGGAGCAAGAAGCTCAAATTGTATTGGACTCAATAAAGAAGCAAGCGGTGAAGTGACTGAGCCTCCAAAGATGCCTCTAGCTGGTCACTTAGAGGGCTTCCTGACTCAGCTCATTGCTACGTTGGCTCGATTTGTTGCAACTGGTTCTGTGATTATTTGCGCTGAATTCCCATCTGGTCAGAATTTGCGATCTATTTCTGAGCTGAACATTGCTTTACCAGACCATGATTCATATGGCCAACTAAGACAATGCTGGAAGGCTGGTGCGTTTGACCAGATCCCGAAAAAAGGTCTACTGATTCTAGATGAAGATCTGGGAACGGCCAATTCGATCATGACCTTAAAATTTGTTTGTAAGCCGTTGTCCGGAGAACAGCCTTTGCCTTACACAAACGATTTGAGTAGCGCTATTCTGAGAGATGGCAACGATACTCCATATGGCTACATTTCAGAATATAGCTACAGCTTCTATCCGGACATAAATTCCGAGAAGGCAAAAGCTATTGGATATATGCGCTACGATTTTCATCCATCTACCATGGGAGACGGTGATCTCGGTGCTCATCCATATTGTCATTTCCACGGCGGTCTTACTGGCGAAGAGCTTGAAGAAATCGAATTGGATGAATCAAAAGGAATTGTGCAGCGACAGCATGGTTTATTGAAGACTGAATTTCGGCTTCCGACAGGCATTATAATGCCCGAGGCCTTTTTAACTGTTTTGGAGTCAGCACTGTCGCCGAAGGCTCGAAGGCTCCGTATTGAAAATGCATTGTCCTCTTTGGAGCAAGAGAGAAGCTGGTACTACTTGATGATGGATCTCACTCCATCTGGAGTAAAACAGATTGGCCTGCAATACTATACAGTCCCAAAATGGAACCAGCTTCTGAGCCTGGAGGCTTGCAAGTTGGCGATGGCTAAGAACGGTTGGCGTAAGGATCTTCTTGAATGCTAACTGACTAACCTATTTCTTCTTTGGAAATTCCGCCGGTATACCCCTGGCTATGAAACGCATCAGCCCTGGTGCCATGCCATGAAGACGTTCGGCAAACTGACCAGGAAGAGTGAGAATCAGTTCGTGAGATCCGCCGCGGGCTAGGGCTCGCTCTATGTCGCTGGCGCATTGTTTGGTGCTTATACTGAGCACATGCTTCATGAGTACGCCACTGAGATCATTGCGCTCTGCAATTATGGTTGGGTTCTTCTGTCCGGCAACAGCGTTCTTTTCGAAAAATTCAGTTCTTACCCAACCGGGGCACACTGTGATGACGTCAATGAGATTGCCTAGCTCGGCGGCCAGGCCCTCTGATAGCCCAGTTAAGGCGAACTTGCTTGAGCAATAGCTAACACTGCCAGGGAAAGATATTTTACCGGCTACTGAAGCGACATTGACGATCTTGCCAGCTTTTGATGCACGCAAATGGGGCAAGGCAGCATAAGTGAGAGCCAGTGGCGTGAAGAAATTAACTTCGAATAGCCGCCGCCAGTCGGTCATTGAAAGATTTTCGAATTTGCCTGGTATGGCCATGCCGGCATTGTTGACGATAATATCAATGCCACCATAAGTGGTGAGACATTTTTCTACTAGTTTATCTACCATACCTTCTGCTGCTATGTCACCAACCACAATCTCGGCTCTGCCACCTAGGGCGATAACTTGCTCTTTTGCGCTTGTCAGGTCACCTTCGCTGCGGGCGGTTAAGACCAGTTGGGCTTTGTATTTTTCTGCTAGAAGCAGAGCTAAGCCCCGGCCGATTCCTGTTGAGGCGCCAGTGATTATTACTTTTGTGTTCTGTTCTATTTTTTTTGACATGTTTTGTTTTTGTTCTATATGAAGAAGAGAGTCTCAATACCGTAAATCGAAAGCAGGTAAGACAGCTCGGCGTCATACTCTGTGCTGAGCAGAACTGATTTTAGAGCATCTATTGATGATGAGCTGCGGTAGCGGGTCTTTAATAATTTCAAGTGCCTTTGAGCCAAGGGGGAGCTGCATTCCGATAGGCTGAGGCGGTAGGCTTCGAGCAAATAACCGGCTGCTATGTATTGGGCTAGCATCATGCTCAACAACATCAGGTAGGTCGCTGGAGTATCGACTGTTTGAGTTAGATAGAGAACTAGTGAGCCCATCAGAAGAAGAATGAAAAATACAAAAATGCTCAAACCGTTCAAAATGCCATTGACTAGGTGTATAAAAGCTTGCAGCGTCGCAATGCGAAAATTGCGTCTGGTGGCATGATTCAATACTTCACAGAGGTCTTCATATAGTGGTATGAACGAACGGGCACCTATTGCCGCTTTAACAGTACAGGCGGTTAGAGCCGAAACGGCAAAGATGATTAGTGCGTGAGTGTGATTTGGTATTGCCAGTAGTAGCAGAGTGACAAAGATTATCTGGGCGGCAATGAAGCAGATTGAGTAAATTGTTGCTAGCTTTTGCCTGGGCTTGGGCTCTAGCAGTAAGCCTTTGGCTAGTAGCTCACCTTGCAGCCCTTCTTCAAATTCTTGCCTTAGGCCTGAAGATCCGATTTGGGCCAAGATGCGCATTAAGCCTGTTTTGGAAATATATTTGCTCAGTTGCCGGGGGTCAGTCAATATTTCTTTTGCCGTGCCCTTTAAGGCCTTGGACAGAAATATATAGAGTAAGGGCAAGCGGCGAATGAAGCCAATTGGATCCTTTTTGTAGTTTAGGCCAGTAGCATCGAGTGTTTTCTCTCCCCAGTTTTTCAGTGACGACTTAATTATCTCTTGCAGTCTAATTTCGTAGTAGGTTGCGCCTACTGCTGTCGGCATGGCCGGAAGACCTGAGGAAGCAGCATTGAGCATTGGCTCGCTTGAACTATTCAAGCGGTTCTTCACTTCTCTATGCAACATATCAAATACCAGTATGCTCAGGGCAAAAGTGGTGTCACCGTTGCGCGAGAGATAAGCAATTTCTACTGGGGCTAAGTCAAGATGCTCGCCAGCGCCGCTGTCTTCTTTAATATTTTCGCCAGACAAAAAGCTTCGCAAGACCACCAAGGTTATGCAAACGACAATTAGTTCGACAAAATACACTAAATTTGTTAGCCAGCCTTAGTCAGCATGCTAGTTGTCAGCGAGCCAGTTACAACTTTCTGACGGAGGCCAAGCTTTCTCATAGTTTCGACTAAATCTTTCAAACTAGCATCCGGAGAAAGTTGAGCGTCAGACTCAATCGTTAGTGGTCCTTCGATGGTTTTGGCATCGCCTTGGTGCAAAATAATGACAGGAAGATCGTGGTAGGTATGTTTGACCCGACGCAGAGTTGATACTGCTTCGATTCCTACTGTAGACAGGCTCAGTACGACTAAATCGGCCTGGCTTTCGCGAATTTTTTGCTCTAATTTGCTTGTTGGCAGAGCGGTGCCGACCACTTCGAAGTCTTTGTGCTGCTCAAGCCAAAGGCTCAGCGTGACCAGTGCCAGACGGTCGCTGTCGACGATGAAAACTTTGGTGGGCGGGTTCATAAGTGCTTTCCTTACCTGACCTGCGGGCTACCTGGATTTGGGGGTGAAGTGGGGGTATCTCTGAGCCAAATTCAACATAAACAAAGTAGAACAATAGACTGTAGAACTACCAGCCCAACTGCTTCATTAACTCGTTTTGAAAAATAAAGACAAACTGAAGATGTATGCAAGTGTATACCGTTAGCTAGCTTTTTGGAATGTCAGGCATTGCCTATAGGCATTTAGGCCTCCTTGCCTGAAAAGCCTGAATGGGTACGGCATCGGGCCGGCTGTCAAGAGATAAGATGCAAGAAACTTAATCAGCTACTTCAGTGAAAGAAACAAGTCAATAGCTAGTCTGTGAACTCTAAAGAGAGATCTACATTGCGGGCAGAATGAGTAAGGGCGCCAGTTGAGATGGCATTTACTCCATTTATGAGATAACCGTTGAGATTTTCTAAAGTAATGCCACCGGAGACTTCGACAAAACATTCGCTGGTGCCAATACTGCTATTGATAGATATCTTTTGGATACACTGGCGTACCTCTTCTGGGCTCATGTTATCCAGCAATACGCGCTTGGCACCTTGGTCTAAGGCCTCTTGCAGCTCGTCTAGGCTACTCACTTCTACTGACAATATTTGACTCATCTGCAAATGTGGATGGGCTTTAAGAAACTTGGCTGCTGCTTCTAAGGCAGCCTTGACGCCGCCAGCAATTTTTAGGTGATTATCTTTAATTAGAATTGCGTCAAATAGACCAAAGCGATGGTTGGTGCCGCCACCAGCTCGCACGCCATAGCGCTCTAGCACGCGCAACCCAGGCGAGGTTTTTCGGGTGTCGAGTATGGCGATGCCTTTGGGGCTGGCGAGGCTGGTGTAACGTCTAGTTTGAGTGGCTATACCCGAAAGCCTTTGCATGATATTGAGTGCCAGCCTTTCCCCTTTGAGGATGGCCTGAGCTGGACCGCTCAACTTGGCTACGACCACCGGCTTTACTGCTTCTATATAAGTACCGTCTTCTACCAGTAGTTCAATTGTCACGTCTTTGCTTAGCCTTTCCATCACCCGAGCTAAGAAGGGCAATCCTGCCACTACCGCTGGCTCTTTCAAGAGAATCTCAGCACTGGTATTGAGCCTGGGGCTGACTGTCGCTGCGGTGGTGAGGTCGAAGGGCTGCTCTATATCTTCGTTTAGGCTGCCGAAGTCTTCCAAGAAGGCAAGGTCAAGTAGTTTATCGATTAGCTCATCTTGCAGTTGTGCTGTAATTTTCGTTGATATTACGGTTGACATATACTTTTGGCTTGCCCTTTGTAATCTAGTTGAGAGTGCGTTAATATTATAAGCTTCGCTGGCTCTGGGTCTATGGAGTTGATATGAAGCTCGAAAAAGCGGTGGTTGCAACCGTAAATTTAAAGGTATCGACTGTGATTGCCATTATGGTAGTTGAGTTTCTAGTCGTAGCCTGTGTTGCTTCTATGGCCGCTAATTCGCAAGTATACGGCAGCCTGCAGCGCAGCCGCGATGCTCTGCTTGACCAACGAAATTATTTGCAGGGTGAAGCCAATCGTCTAGCCGTGCGAATTTCGGCTTTGCAAACGCAGCTCGATACAGTCAATAGCTATTTGCGCGATAACGACCGAGCGCTGCGTGATGTGGAAACTGCTATGAACCGTGCACAATAAGTGTTTAGAAGAATCAGAGTCTAGAAGAATCAGAGTATAGAAGTACAAGGGCCGAGGAGAATAATGATGTTCAATAATCAGTCTAAAATGGCTCACAAGCTTCATCTTCCACTCTTGTCTATACTGGCGTTGAGCTGTATCTGCTGCTCTCCCCTCAATCCCTGCAATGCTTTGAGCGCTTTGGCTGCCGACAGCAAAGAAGCAAAAGACGAGTGTCACGTCACTTGTGTTGATCCCCATGCTGCCTGTGTCGAATCGCAAAAGGTAATTGATACCTTGCACGAAATGGCCAAGGCTATAAACAAAGGTGACTTCGAGCACTTTGCTGAGTATTTTGACGAGAACGTCACCACTTTTGACGATATTACGAAGCAACTTCTTGTAGGCAAGAAGCAGGTAATTGACCGTATAAAAGAGCGCTATGAGCAATCGGTACAGGCCTCTGAGACTCATGCCGTTTCATACACTATCTACCAACCTTATGCCAAAGTGCATGGCAATACCGCTACCGTTACTTGCGTTTTGCGTAAGGTAATGGGTGGTAAGCATCCGGTGGTCTTCGAGTCACATGACACCAAAGTATTTGTCAAAGAAGGCGATAAGTGGAAAGAACTGCATAGCCAGGGGCTCTGGAAAAAAGTCTCGTCTTAATTTATTTTGCTAGGACAAAATTCAGACCTTCTATGTAAGACTCAGCGGCTGGAACGCCGTGTTTGTCTGGTACAGCAATTAGCTTTGTCGGAAATTTTGCTTCAGTTAGTTTTTGCTCTAGTTCTTTTTGAAAGACTGGCGGTATGACCGTGTCTTGATTGGCTGAAATTAAGGCGAATCGTGTGCCCGCCTTGACTTTTTCAAGGTTACTGCTGATGCTGCGTTCATGATACATATTTGGTACAGCCTCTATTGGGCCGCCCAGGCCAATAATCATGCCGGTTTTTACCATTCGAGATGGGGTTTTGCGATAGAGGGCTTGCCAGTCTCCAGCGCCTTCGCAGGATACTACTCCAACAATCTTGGTCTTGATGTCTTCAGTTGCTAAATAACTGTAGGCGAGGGCAGAGCATCCACCCATTGATGTGCCCATGATTACTATGCGTGCAACTGGATAACGCTCCATCAATTCGTGAATGTTTTGGTCTATGTCTGCTATCGCTGCGCTATTAGCCCATGAAGTGGTGGAGCGATAACTGGGTGAGGCGACAATGGCTGCTGGATAGTGGCTTTGGATATTCTGGGCAATAGGGTTTTGCTTTGGCGAAACAAAGGGTTCTAGATCGTTTGAGCCCATGCCGTGCAAATAAATTACTAGAGTTAGATTTTTGCTGCCATCGAAAACCATCGGTGGCGCTAGGGCATAGACATCGTGCACTCCATCTAGTTTTGATATGAAAGTATGTCGTTCTGGAAGCTCAAGGGGCTTATCAACAGTGAAGGCCTGGGTGTTGCGTAGGGCGGCGAGGTTAGAAGCCATGGCTTGCTTCTCTTTCTGCAGTTTATGAAGCTTGCCTGACTGGGTCAAAAACAATACGAAAAAGACTATGCCTGCCACGTCTACTAAAAGAGCGGCCATCAGAGCAGTGACTAATAGGCGATTGCGCATTGATATTTTTCTTGCCTTACCTAGCTTTACCTGTGAAGCTTAGCAGAGTAATATGCATTTGGTTGAGAGAGTGAAATCTGCAATTATGCTTGCTATAACTGGTTCTAGGTTCGTTCGCTGTATCTCTAGTATGTCTTGTATGGTCTTTGCCGTGCAACTGGCACTTTTTTGCCCTCTGCCGGTTCGGGCACAGGGATCTGCTGCTTCCGCGGCGACTTTAACGGGTTCGGCTCAAGCGCGAGAGCTAAATTCAAAGGGAATTGAGTTGCAGTCTAGCGGCAAGCTCAAAGAGGCGGTGGAATGCTACCGTCGCGCTATCCAAATCAACCCATCAGCAGCAGGCTATCACAACAATCTTGCCCTAGCCTTGAAAGATCTTGACCAGTGTCAGCTGGCCGAGGCGGAGGCTCGTATCGCTCTAAAGCTCAGGCCACAGAGAGCTGACTATCATTTTAATCTCGGTATAATTTTGCAGCGGCAAAAAAAACTGGTAGAGGCCGAAGCGGCTTTTCGTCAAGCCATACAGATGGACCCAGCCGATACCGATTCGCATTTCCGTTTGGCTCAAATTCTTTTTGCTAGTACTGCTAACTCGGATGGCTTTGCCTCTGACGCTGCTGAGCAAGAAATTAAGCTGGCCTTGATGCTCAAACCAGACCGCTCAGAATACTGTGAGCTGTTAGGCGATATTTATCTTAAATTGAAAAATCTAGATGAAGCTTTCAATCAGTATAAAAGGGTCGTGGAAATCAGGGGTTATACTGCTGCCACTATCCCTGGTGAGCTGAAGGCGAAAATTGACTTTATTAGGGCTGCTTTGAAGCCTACTCCTTAAAACAAAGGAACGTTTAGTGCCAGATTCAAATGTAGACCGACCCAATGATCCACTGAAATCGCTGCAGAGGAAGCTTGTCATTGCGGTTTTGGCGTTAATAATTTTTAGTGCCGCTTGTCAGTTTGTTCTCTATTTCTTAGATATCGTTAGAATTCTCGGCATTTCGATTCTCATTTCTTATTTGTTCATCAGCGTGGTGGACTGGCTAGAGAAGGGCTTGAAGAACAGAGCCTTTTCGATTTTTGTTGTTTATGCCATTGTCGCTGTTATTCTCGTAATTTTGTCGCTCACAGTTGTGCCATCACTACTAGTGCAAATCAATCAGTTGATTGAGTCGGTGTTTCATGAACTGCCGCGCACTATTGAGAGCTTCGGCCGCTCACTTGCCCCACTGGACGAGCGTCTTCATGCCGCTCAAATACAGGTGCGAGCAATTGATTTAGTGACAACGGTTGCTCAGAGTATTCCTAAGCCTGATACTTCAATGATATTTTCTCGTGTTGGTGAAGTGGCTATGTCTACTATGACTTGGCTTCTCTACGCCTTGAGTATTTTAGTGGTGTCTTTCTACTTCATGCTCGATGGCTATCGCATGACCGACTGGGTCATCGCTGCCTTCCCTAAGAGTTATCATCATTCGCTCAAGAACATGGCTGCCGAAATAGATGTCAGTCTGCAGGCTTTCTTTCGTGGTCAACTGGTACTCGGCTTGTTCTTTGGCCTAGTCATGTTAGTTGTTTATCTTGTTATTGGTGTGCCCTTTGCCCTAGTGCTAAGTGTCTTGCTCGGTATTTGGGAAGTTGTGCCAGTGATCGGGCCACCTATTGGCTTCTTGCCTGCTTTGATAGTGGTGGCATTAAATGGCTTAGACAATATTCCGGCTAACCGTATTGGCCAGGTCGTGATCTTGCTATTGGTTTTCAATATTTTTCAGTGGCTCAAAGATAACTTAGTGGCACCAAGATATATTGGCAACAAGATAGGACTCCATCCCGTTGTGATATTTATTGCCATCATGATTGGAGCAAAAATTGATGGCATGCTTGGCATCATCTTTGCTATTCCGGTGGCTAGCGCACTAAACGTTGTCTATCGCTATATGCTTTTAGGCTCAGAGGAGTTAGGATGCCCGGTGGGCGAATTAGTAGACCCAGCAGCAGGATTAGTAGACCCAGCGGCGGAAGCCGAGGCCAAGGGTCAAGCTAGTTAGCGCTGAACTGGGTTGGGAAGTACTGTCAGAATCGTTGTTGCCAGTCTTAATCTAAGGGTTCTGCCGACTCTTTTCGAATTTTTTCTGATTCTTAATAGCTTCGGTTTTAGCTTTCTTGGCCATTTGGTCCGGCGGCAATAGCTCATTGGTGCCGCCTAGATCGCTTTTCAGTGCATTAAAAATAGTATTTTGTAGCAAGACGCCGAGGACTACACAAACTGCTAGCCCTATCAAAATAAACTTGGTGTTGTTTGACATCCGTCGCTTCCTGCAGTGAAATAAACCGTAAATGTTAGGATTGCCCGTTTCTTTTGCAATTATATTTGAATAACGAGCCTTGCATAGGTGCAGGAGGCTGATAAATTGCCAAATATAGAGCAATCAACTAGCTTGACTTCCGCCTGAGGCTAATTTCAGGCTGTTTAGGTGTAACTTATAGCTGGGTATGAAAACCTTTGATATTGGTTTTAAATCATTCACTAAAAGAAGGGTCTGAAGAACGTGAATAAACCGCAAGCTTTTGCCAGCACAAGCCCAGGTCCTACCTCGGCCTACAGTGGAGCAGCGAAGGCATTGGTCCAGAACATGGGCAAAGCCCTGGTTGGCCAGGCTAGGCCGGCTAAGCTGGCTGTTGTCGCACTGCTTGCCGGCGGCCATGTATTGCTGGAAGACGTTCCAGGGGTTGGTAAGACCCTCTTGGCTAAGAGTCTAGCCAACTCGGTGACAGCTAATTTTAAACGGATACAGTGCACACCCGACTTACTGCCATCTGATGTGTCTGGAGTCAATATCTTTGACCAGAAAGACAATAGTTTCCACTTCTTACCCGGGCCAATTTTCACTAACATTCTTCTTGTTGATGAAATTAACCGTGCTACTCCGCGTACACAGTCGTCTCTTTTAGAGGCTATGGAAGAAGGTCAGGTCACCAGTGATGGTACCACTAGGCCACTGCCACAGCTCTTCTTTGTCATTGCTACGCAAAACCCAATTGAGCACCATGGTACTTTCCCTCTGCCAGAAGCACAGCTAGACAGATTTATGATGTCTATGTCCCTAGGCTATCCTCAGGCTGATCAAGAAGCTGAAATCATCAAGAAAACCATGCGTGATGGTGGTTTCCATGTTGATTCTATTCTTAGTACAGAAGATGTTCTCAATGCTAGAGCAGGTGTGAAGAAAATTTTTGTGCATGACGCTTTAGTCAACTACGTAGTTCAGATTGTTCAGACTACAAGAAAGCACCCCTCTGTTTTACTTGGCGTTAGCCCCCGGGGCTCACAATTGCTTGTTAGAGCGGCCCAGGCAAACGCCTTTATCGACGGACGAGATTTTGTTACTCCGGACGACATTAAGTTGCTTGCGCCTTCAGTTTTCGGACATCGTGTTTTACCAAAAGTAAAGACCAATCGGGTCAGCCATGCAGAACTCATCGAAAAAATCCTTGAGACCGTCCCCGTCCCAGCCTAAAAAAGGTGCTGGTTCAGGCGGAGATGGTGCCAAAAGTCGGACAAGTACAAGTGATGGCAATAAAAAGCCAGGGGCTAACCCGGGCCAAGACCCTTCGTCGCTTCAATCTTCGGGCATGGCACCTGGGCGTCCCATTTCGCAAGAGCATGTTTTTGGTTCTTCTGGTGGTCGTCGGCTGCGCCTCCCCCTCGGGCGTGGCTACAGTGTCTACCTAGAAGGTCGTCAGTTTGGGCTGTTAATACTTTCTGCAGCACTTTATATTTTTGCCGCCTTTGTCGCCAGTGAATGGATCTACTTGCTTTCGGCTGCTTTTCTGGTTGCATTGGTGTTGGGCTTCGTTTTGCCATTCTTCGAATTGGCTGGTCTGTCGGCCGGTTATTTACTTCCTCAAGAAGTGGCAGCCCTAGAGACAGCTACAATTCGCGTCAATATCAAGCGCCACTTCAAGCTTGGGCCGATATCGTGGGTGGTGCCTACTCGCGCTCTCAGGATGACAGTCAATATGACTAAGCGAGCAGCTGATGGTCGGCCAAGCGATATTATGGTCGCTCCTGATCCCGTCTATATTGACAAACTCGACAACGCTGAGTGGTACAGCTTTCCTACACCTTCGCTGAAGCGCGGTGTCTATTTCCTTGAGAGTGTTGAGCTTTCTACATGCTTTCCCCTGGGCATTACTTGGTGGTCACGTACTGTCAAAATGACTCAAGAATCGGAGACTAAGCCTAGTATTACAGTTTATCCTGATGTTCTGCCGATCTCGGGTAATTTCCTCTACCTCTTGAGCGGTATTGTCTCGCCCATGGGTCATGCCACTTCTTCGTCAGTAATCACCCATCAGTCAAGCAGCTTTCGCAGTGTTCGCGAGTTTCGCAGCGGTGATAGCATGAGACATATTCACTGGGCCTCCACTGCTCGTCAAGGCAAAATGCTAGTGCGAGAGTTTGATTCTGAAATTTTACCGGTCTTTGATATTTTGCTCAATTTGAGAGCTAATTATCGCAGTCCAGACCAATTTGAGCTAACAGTAAAGTTGGTCAATTCGCTGGTTCACCTCGGTCACAGTTTAGGACATATGCCTAGACTACTTATCAATCCGTCGACAGAGTCAGGCGACTTACAAGACCTATTAGTAGACTTGCCGCACATACCACCTGGTCTGGCACTGACAGCCGAGATATTGGCCAGGGTCGAGCCAATTACTAAGGTGGCCGCCAATCGCAAGTCGTTCGATGATGAAGCTGAAAACACAACTGAGACTTGGGACCATATCAATGATCGCCCACTTGTTACTGTATTGCCAACCTCTGAAAAAATTGTAAAACATAGTCCGGGTCGAGGAGATGTGGTTTGTCTCCCAGTCGAAGTGGTTGAAGTCTCACCCAATTGGCAAGATGATCATCAGCCATTGCCTGGAATGGAGCCGCAAAACCAAGACAAGGCAGCTAATGCTAAAAGCCGTGGGGCATCAGCTAAGAAAACTGAGAGAGACGAGCGCACTGAGTTAGGACCTACCTCTGGAACAGTTCTTGCTAGAATTGAATGGGAAGGAGATTTTGACGGACTATGAGCAAGGGTGCAGTTCAGCCTCCAGAAGATTCAATTGCCTTGAGGGTGATTGTCTATTGCATGACACTGACATGCATTGTTGCTAGCTGCATTTTTATCAAGACTTCGTGGCCTGTGATTGTCTTAGCCTTTACACTCTGCACCGTGGGCAGTCTGGTGGCATACCAGTACCGCTATGAGCAACAGAAGTGGATGCAAGGCATTGTCATAGTTGGTGTGCTTGGTGTTGGCGCCAATGCTCTGGCCGAATTTTTAAACCCAATGAATGGTCCTGCTGATTTCTGGGGACCAGTAGTGCACTTTATCGCTGGTACCTTTGCCCTCCACACCTTTGATTTGAAGTCACGTTCTGATATCAATCTTTCGGCTATGCTTGGTGCTCTTATTCTTTGTTGCTTGTCGCCAGTGGCACGTAGTATCTACTTTGGTGTCACTGTTTTGACCTATATCAGCTTCGGCACGATGATGCTTTATTACGATTGCATGTCGCGCACACTCACTAATTGGCTTGAAAAGCCGATGTTGGCAGCACCAGTGGTGCCTTCTTTGACCACTGACAAGAGGCGCCGGCCTAGAGGTAGTGCGCAGTTGACATTGGCGCTTCTGCCTTTCATTAGTATTCTTGCTTTTGTCTTTGTGCCTCGCTCTGATGACACCATCGATATTATTACATCGAGCATTCACAATTTGAGTTTTGCCAATCTACTTAGATTGCTTCCTGATTTTTCGGATCATTCTGCCAAGAAACAACCACCGCGAAATCCTTATACAGCGCCAGTGCGCAACCTGGGAATTGCTAAGCCCGGCGAAGACAAAGATAAGTCGGCCATTGCGCCAGTAGTTAAACCAGAGAAGCACGCTGCTCCAGAATTGCCCGAGAAGAAGTCTGCCAAAGGTGGCAAAGCTGGTAAGACTGCTAAAGAGTCTGGTACTAAGCCTGATACTAAACCTGATGCCAAGGCTAAAGCAAAAGAGAAAGCCGACAAAGAGAAAGAAGCCAAAGCCAAAGCTGACGGCAAAAGTAAGGATGGCAAAGGAAAAGACGGAAAAGGAAAAGACGGCAAAGGCAAAGATGGTAAAGGCCCTGGTGGCAAGGCCGGCTCAGCACCATCTAAAGATGGCAAAGAGAAAAACGCTCTTCCCCCTGGCATTATTTCGGCCAATATGATCGACATGGACGCGAACCCGTTTCAAAAGAATGGCGAGATCTTATTTAAAGTTAGTTCAACCCGTTTGTTTTGGGAAAGAAGAGCAGTCTTTGATAATTATGATGGCCGCTATTGGAGCCGTTCTAAAGACGATTTGAAAGTTAAGAACATGAACATAAGGCCATTGACTAGTAAGTCTGGTTCTTCGCATGGCAACTTCAGTGACTCTAGTAATGCTACTGGTGAGTTAGAGGTTGATACTGCCAGTGATACCGCTAATAGTGCTAATGTTCCTTCGGTCAACAACAATGATCCAGCTAAGATAGCTGAGGCAGAAGAGGCTGAAGCCTTAAGACAGCTTGAAGAAGAGAGATTGCTTTCGCTAGATGGGCAACTTAGTGGATATGGCGCCGACAATTCAATTAATTTTGTATTCTTCCGACCAGATAAGCCAATATTCGATTTGAAGAAAGCCAACGCTTTGATCGTTCCCAAGATCATGCCGGTGGTTGAGCTAACTCAGGCCTATGAGATGGTCAGTGATCTCGATAATGTTGTTCCTGTTTGCTGGATACCTCAGGTTGTTGGGCTTGACTCCAAGAAAGTAACTGTTAACGACTATGGCATGGTTTTCTCTACCGATCCAATCAAGAAAGGCACCACTTTTAAGGTAGTATCTCAACTACCGCTTTACGACACCAATCATATGAGAATCGAGCCTGGTCTCAGCGTTGATCAAGAAAACTCGTTGCGTAAGACACTGGCTAACTATCTGCAATTGCCTGAAAATGTTGCTCCTGAAGTGGTAGATTTTGCCAATCAGGCTGTTGGCACCACTGGTAATTGGTTTAGCCAAGCCGATAAGCTCTGTCATGTGCTGCGTACTCATGCTGTATTTGAAGCCTCGAAACCTGAGGGTTTTGCACCTGCAGAAGACCGCATCAAACAGTTCTTGCTTGAGCGCAAGCTCGGCAATAGCCAAGACTTTGCTTCTGCATTTGTTGTATTGTGTCGCAGCGTGGGCTTGCCTGCTCGTTTGGTCAGTGGCTATGGCATTGGTACTACCAATAAAGTTTCTGGTGTCCGAGAGGTGCGCACCAATGATTTGCACTTCTGGTCAGAAGTGTTCATACCAGAGTACGGCTGGGTACCTTTTGATTCTATGCCGGACGGAATTTTGCCGGCCCAGGCTCGTGAAGAAGGTTACAGCTTGTCTGCTATTCAGAAAATGCTAGAGACTCAAGCTGGTATGAATTTCTCAGATCAAGAGGGTCTTAGCCCGAGACGGGTGGCTGGTTGGATTGCCATCATCTTCTCATTGCTATTCTTGCTCGCTGGTATCATTTTTGGTCTGATTTTATTTATTCGGCATCTTAAGCGGCAGGCTGCTCTCAACGCCTGGCGCGGGCCAGAATGGAAAGTTTATTTAGCCATCATCAAAGATCTAAAGAAAATTAAAATTGAACGAATTGAATCTGAAAGTAGCGAACAATTTGTTCGCCGGGTTGGAGAAGTTGTAGCCGATCGACTGAAGCAAGGCATGAAAGTAGATCGTGATTTGCCAACTGCGCTTTCAGAGTTTTTCACTGTTTATGAAGCAGTGCATTTTGGCAATAAAGAATTGTCCAAAGACTTGAAACAGAGAGCTTCAGATGTGCATAAGCTGATTAAGTCGAAAGGAAAATAGTTAGTGAGAGGAAGCCGCGTTGATTGAAATGGTAGACAATCAAGCACAGTGTCTGCTGCTTGATTATCGCAATTGTTCGGTGGTTGATTTTGCTAAACCATACTGTGAAAGTCGAGTGCCGGAGATGCTTAGCCGGCATATTCCGCTTTCTCTTTTTTATCAGTGCATGATCCGAAAGTTGCTCGCTCGTTTTCGTTGTACTGACCTCGATGATTATTTGAAGACAAGAGCGATGCAGAATCAAAGCGATCACCTCGGTGGTTTGTTTGCTGATGCTGGCATTGGCACGGTTTTGATCGATGACTCGTCTTCTAGCACTTCAGAGCCGCATTCATCCCTGCTTCCATTATCCCTGCTTCCATCGGCCCCGCTTTTAGCAGCCTCACAATTGGCTCAATTGACAAATTTAAACATCAAGCGTGTGCTTGCTATCGAGCCGGTATTAGAGCGTCTCTTTGTCGATAACGATACTTTTGATCAAGCCTTGCGTAATCTTGAGCGCGCTTTTGATAACGCCATTGATGAAAGCTTGCAGGGCAATCTCAAAGTGGTGGCATTGAAGACATCATTGGCAAATGGTGGCTTGGCACTGGAGGCCTCCACAGTTGCTAGTGCTCGTACTGCTTACCATCCTGCTCGCAAAGAGGTCATTGATAATGGTCGCCTGGGTCGCACGGCCTCTTATAATTACTTGCTTGCTCAAGTCTTAGAACTTGCAGTCAAGCGTGGTCTTCCTTTGCAAATTCGGGCTAGCGCTGATCAACAAGCAATGTTAGTTGATAATAACCCGTTGGCATTTCAGCCAATTTTGCGCGCACAGCGTTTTGCTGATCTCAAAGTGGTCTTTTTGCACAGCTACCCATTTGTGCGTGAAACGGCTTATCTTGCTTCTGTTTATCCTGGTGTATTTTTCGACTTGTCTTTAGCCAATAGCCAACTTGCCCCTGATTTGACCCGTCTCTACTATGAGGCACTTTCGGCGGCTCCTTACTCTAAGCTTCTTGCTGGAACCGGTGGTAATAGCCAGCCTGAGTCATTTTGGTATGGTGCTACTTGCTTGCGGCGGGGTCTGAGCGAAGCTCTGAAAGAACTGACTGAAAAAGGCTATTTACTTAAGGCTCAGATGGAAGAGGTTGAGCGAGCTGTGCTGAGGAGCAATGCTATCAACCTTTATAATTTGCACTAATTGCACTGATCTACTTCGTTAAGCAAATTGGTTAAGCAGATAACAAACTGCTGCAAATCTGGCCAAAACTCGCTGAGATCTTTGTCACTATTTGCACGAGGGTGCCTGACAACCTTGTCGCCAAGAGGCCGGATGCCTTACAATTTAATGTATGCAATCACCTGACACGGCAAATAGTCGTAAAACCACTGAAATTAAACGTTCTGAGGCACTTGAAGCGATTGTCGCTGCTGGCGCGAAAGATATTCCATCTGTTCCTGTACCTATACCAGCTTCTGTGCCGACATCGGCTTTGCCAATGTTTGAAGGTACAGCCCAAACCCTCCCGCCTGACAACGTCCTTGTCAGCGTCACCCAAGAGCAGCCGCCAGTCGATGCTCCTGAAGATGCCAGGCCTTTACTGACTGATCCAGCCTATTACCTTAATCGCGAATTGAGTTTGCTGGCATTTCAGTGGCGTGTGCTTGAAGAAGCAATGGACGGCACCAATCCACTTCTAGAACGCTTCCGCTTCTTGTCTATTCTGGGCTCGAACTTAGAAGAGTTTTTCATGGTGAGAGTGGCCGGTCTTAAGCGTCAAATTGAGTCAGGTACCCCAAGTGCTGGTCCTGATGGTCTTACCCCTTCTGAACAATTAGATGCCGTTAGCTCTGAAGTGACACGTCTACTAGCCAGTGCCCATGATAGTTTGAAGGGTAGTTTGCTACCTGAATTGAAGATGGCTGGCATTCAAATTTTGCAATTTGATGAACTGACCGAAGAGCAAAAAACTGACGCCCGTGAGTATTTCCGCAAGAAGATTTTCCCTGTTCTAACTCCTCTAGCCTTTGACCCTGGTCATCCGTTCCCTCATATTTCCAATCTCAGCCTTAATTTAGCTGTACTCATTCGTGACCCGGTCTCGGATGAACGCTTCGCTAGAGTTAAAATTCCAGATAGCTTGCCGCAGTTAGTGCCAATTGGCAAAACGGAGCCACCTGGTGCCCGTTCTAGTGTTATTCAGTGCAAGCCTAATACTTATATCTGGCTTGATGATTTGTGCAAAGCTAACATTGAGCAGCTCTTCCCTGGCATGTCGATTGTTGAAGTCTATCCCTTTCACGTTACTCGTGACGCCGAGATGGAAATTCAAGAATGGGAAGCTGGCGATCTTCTTGAGACAACTGAAGAAGGTGTTAGGCAGCGACGCTTCGGTGACGTGGTTCGCTTGCAGGTGCACCATGCTATGCCTGCCTATATTCTTGAAATTTTGATGAGCAATCTTCAAATAGAACCATACGATGTCTATTTGATCGAAGGGCGCATGCCTTTGAGTTCGCTCAAATATGTTGCAAACCTAGATCGCCACGATCTTAAGTACCCACCCTTCATTCCTTCTATTCCAGCCGTTCTTGATCCAGACATGATGGATAAAGACGAAGATGTGTTTGCAGCCATTGCTAGGCGCAACATTCTTTTTCATCACCCTTATGATTCTTTCCAGCCAGTTGTAAATTTCCTCAATGCCGCTGCCAATGACCCGAATGTTTTGGCTATTAAAATGACTCTCTATAGAGTCGGTAAAAATTCACCAGTGGTAGAAGCCTTGTTGAAGGCGCAAGGTCGTGGCAAGCAAGTGGCAGTGCTGGTTGAACTAAAGGCTCGCTTTGATGAAGAGAGTAATATTGAATGGGCCAAAGCTCTTGAAGCTGAGGGCGTTCATGTTGTTTATGGTCTACTTGGATTGAAGATTCACTCTAAGGTGGCACTGGTGGTGCGCAAAGAGGGCGATAGTATTCGCCGTTATGTTCACCTTGGCACCGGTAATTATAATCCGATGACTGCTCATCTTTATACCGATATCGGCTTGCTTACTTGTGATGACAAAATTGGCACAGATATTTCTGACCTCTTTAACTATCTCACCGGTTACTCTGCTAAACGTGACTATCGCAAATTGTTGGTCGCTCCTATTAATCTGCGCGAGCGCTTTGAAGAGCTGATTTTAAGAGAAATTGAACATGCCAGAAATGGTGCCAAGGGTCGCATCATTCTGAAAATGAATGCTCTCGTTGATGAGCGCATAATCGAACTTCTCTACCGGGCCTCTCAGGCTGGTGTAAAAGTTGACCTCATTGTTCGGGGCATCTGCTGCTTACGTCCTGGAATTCCGGGTGTCAGTGAGAACATTCAAGTGATTAGTGTTGTTGGTCGCTTCCTTGAGCATAGCCGCATCTACTACTTCCGCAATGGTGGCAAAGACGAAATATTCTGCGGCAGTGCTGACTTGATGCCCCGCAATTTAAATCGTCGCGTTGAAGTGCTCTTCCCCATCGAAGACGAAAGATTGGCTCGCTTCGTGCGCGACGCTGTGCTTAAGACCTATTTGTTCGACACCAATAAGTCGCGCATCATGCAAAGCGATGGTCGCTACTTAAGACTGCATCCTAAAACTGGCGAACAGGGCCTAAGCTGTCAGCAGTGGTTCTTGACCAACAATCAGACCAATAAGCGCTAAGTGCTAGCCAGTTTATAAGTTGGTTCGCTAGGCAACATTGTTAGCGGTAGGGTCTAGGTCGGCTACGAATGTTGAGCCATTGTTCTCTTGTCGTCTAATTGGATTGGCGGCTGGCTTTCTCTTGCCTTCAACTTTGTCAGGGCTGAAGCTAGTGGCTAGCATTTCAAAGCGTGCTTTGGAATTGGGTCGGTGAGTTAGTTTTTCCATTTTTTTAAGTACGGCTGCTTCGTCTTCTACTTCGCCACCAGGTTTAAGACCAGCTCGGCGCATAATGCGGCGAGCACCACCTTCGCCCATCTGATTAGCAATATCTGCTACCAGTGCCGCTCCTAGCTCTGACTTTAGGCCATATTTCTTGGCCATTTCTCCAGTCTTTTCAGCGAATTTTTTGAACTTATCAACTTGTACTTCTTGAAATTCAGGATCGTTGAGTGCTTCTTTCATGCGACCCATCATGTCTTTGTTGCCGGCCATATTGGTGCGTCTGACATATTTCTCGCTCAAAAGATTGTCAGCGTATTTGCCAAATATTTTGTCAAACTTCTCTGGGTTTTTGTCATGGAAGCTTTTGAGTAAGTCAGGTAGCTCGCCAGCTTTTTGATTCCACTGTCTGACTCCAACTGAAATGCCATGGCCAGCATCGTTGAGATTTATTGTATTGAACTTTCCTTCATTGCTGGCAACAGTTTTAACTACGCGATCACTGAGAGTGTCACCAAGATGCGCTTCCAGTTCTTTCTTCGGCCCTTCTAACAATTTGCGATCGCTGTTGTTCATGAAGAGCGAGCCTTTGAGCTGACCAAAGCCCGAGTCGTGTAGCAAGGGCGAAGGAAATCCCATTTTTGCTATGGCGGCATTATCAGAGACAACATCTTGTTTGGCAGGCAGTTGGTCTTTAGCTGGTAAGCCGTTGACTTGGTCATGAACTGCACTTCTGTTGTTGTCGCTTCCTTCTCCAGCAACGCGTTCGCTGGGCTTATCTTTGGCTTGTCGTGAATCAGAATGGTCGAGGCTCATAGTAAATGTCTCCCAGGGGGGCCTTCGTATTCGAAAGGGGAGATTCATTATTGTTCGACGCACTGTGAAAATTACGTGACAGCATTAAGTCCACTTAAACTAACGGCTGTATATTGGCCTCTTGCTCTCCATTACTCGCCTCTACTCGCCTTTTTACTCTCACTCTGAGTCACCGACATCGATAGCGCATTCTGGTAAAGCCTTATGCAGTGAGGCTAAGTCGGCCGGAGAAATGCTCGTAGGGTCGAGCATAAGTGTCTTTAGTCCCTTTATTTGAGCGAGGGTGGCCGCACAACCTGGTTTAGTGGCAATGTGTCTCAGTTGAAGCTTTTTCAGCTTCTTGCAGTTGCTCAAATAAGCTAAGCCGCGGTTGGTAATATCGGGGTTACTGCTGATAGCCAGCTCTTTCAGGTCGTGAATTTGCGAGATCAGCTTGAGATCGTCATCTTTTAGACCGGCAGATTTGAGGGAGAGTTCTCGCAGTCGACTGCCCTCCAGTCTTTGCAGAAAAGCACCCGGATTTGTCACATCGTTTGCCGTTAGAGAATCAAGTTCGCGCAGACGGCTGAGCTTGGCGAGGCCGTCCCCTTTGATTTCAGTATCAACTAAGCTGAGGCTATCTAGCCTTGGAAGACAATTGAAAGTGTCGACTGATTTTGCAGTGAGCGTGCAGTCGCGCACTATCAAATGGTTGAGTCTAGTTAGGTGCTTGATATTGCTCAATTCGCTATCGGTCACTAGCCCTGGTAGACCTTGAATGAAAAGACCAGTGAGATCATCTTTTCCAAACTTTTTGAATAATTCTGGGTGTGCCCAGAAAAGTTCACTGGGGCGAAACTGTACCTTCTCATTGCGAGCGACTTCGATATTGCCTAGGGCTGGTTGTTCTGCACCACCTTTGCCAATCACTATTGTGCCCACTGGCGTAGTACGGGGGAAGTGGAAGATATGGCTCTTGCGATTTCTTTCAATACTAAAGTCAGGAGCCGCCCCTGCTGTTCGATCACTCTGGTTCGGCATGCGATCAAAGCGTCCTAGGCTTGGTTGAGCACTCTTTATTGGTTTGTTGGATACAAAATAGAGGCTAGAGAACACACCGGTGAGCAATAGAAATAGGGCTGAACCTCCAGCTAGTATCCACATGTGGTTCAGTCTAGGAGCCCGTTTTTGTTCATCTTGAGCGATGTTTTCTAGATGTTTATTGACAGTTTCGCCACTAGCAATGCAATGTAAGTCATGGGCAAACTGTGTGGCGCTGCTGTAACGCTCGTCTATTGATTTTGCCAGCATTTTTGAAAGAACAGTTTGCCAATCACTTTCGTCGATTAGAGTGGTAGAAAAATCTGCTAAATGCGGCACGTCATCATTGTTGTGAGAAACTGCTGTAGCAAAGGCGTTCTCTCCAGAGAACGGTACTTTGCCCGTGAGGGCTTCGAAAAGTGTTATTCCTAGAGAGTAAATATCTGAGCCTGGCCCAAGAGCTTCACTATTCCAGTGTTCGGGGCTCATGTAAAAAGGACTACCGATTAATTCACCGGTGGCGGTTAGCGACTGGGCAAACTCATCATCGGCAAAACATTTAGCTAAGCCGAAGTCGATCAATTTCGCATCGACAATCTTGCCAAGTTTGTCTGTGACTACAATTATATTTGCAGGCTTAATATCACGATGCAGAATATTCATTTTGTGAGCATGCTGCAGAGCCGCAGCCATGGCTAAAAATATAGTGAGTACTTCTTCTTCGCTCAATGGGCCTTTTAATTTAATTCTTTCGTGCAGAGTCTGACCGCTCACCAGTTCCATCACAATATATGGCACGGCGCCATTGAGCTTGCCGAAGTCATAAACCCGAGCAATATTGGGATGATTGAGCCTGCTGGCATTTCTGGCTTCACGTTCGAAGCGGCCCCAGGCAGCTTGGTCGCCTAGGTCGCGTTCAAGAGTTTTGAGGGCAAGCTGTCTGTTTTTCTCAAGATCAACAACCAGGTATACTTTGCCCATGCCACCCTGCCCGATTGTGGTAACAATCTGGTAGCGCTGGTCAATGATTTTGTCGCTGCTAATACTAGTAACCAAGTTAGTCACACAGAGTCACTTATTCTAGAAGAATAAGTGACTCTGTGTGAACATTGCGTGAGTGTATATTGGCAGATTGACTTAGTCACCTGGTTAGTTACCCTTTGACGCAGACCAGTGGCCTGAGTTTGTGGACGATTTCAACAAGATCAGCTTGAGCTGCCATAACTGCATCAAGGGGTTTGTAGGCACCAGGTGATTCATCGAGAATGCCCTCATCTTTGCGACATTCCACATGAGCAGTGTCGGCAGCGTGGCGATCAAGTGATATCACTTTTTTCGCTTGGCTACGTGACATTGTGCGACCAGCTCCGTGAGAGCAGCTGTTGAAGCTCTCGCGGTTGCCTTTTCCTTTGACGATGTATGAGCCTACTCCCATTGAGCCAGGGATGATACCCCAGTCTCCTTCTTGAGCTCTGACCGCACCTTTTCTAGTCACCCAGACAGTTTCACCGAAGTGGCTCTCTTGTGTAACATAGTTGTGGTGGCAGTTGATTACTTGCAGTTGAGCCTCAAACTCAGGCAATTGGCCTGTGCCTCTAATAGCCTCAATTACTTGACCCATCATCACTTGTCTGTTCAAGTAAGCATAGTCCTGTGCCCACTGAACAGCATAGAGATAGTCGTCAAAGTAGTCTGCCCCTTCAGAGAGATAGGCCAAGTCACGGTCAGGCAAATTGATTTGATTTCTCATCATCTCTTTGCGTGCTAGCTCGATGAAGTAAGTACCGATGCGGTTCCCCACACCTCTGCTACCTGAGTGCAGCATCAGCCAGACGTTATCTTCTCCGTCGAGCAAAATTTCGATGAAGTGGTTGCCTGAACCAAGAGTACCCAGCTGTAGACGGTTGCGGCTGTAGTTGCCGTCATCCACTTTTGGGTGTTTGGCGGCAATAACATCCCATCTGTCACTCAAGCTTGACCAAGCTTTGTTGATTGGTTTGGCTGCTGGATGGCTTGGGGCCAAGTCATCACGCCAGAAACCTTTACCTACAGGAACGGCATTTTCAATGGCTGCTCTTAGTGGGCGCAAATTGTCTGGCAGGTCACCCGCCTTTAGAGTAGTAGCCATGGCAATCATGCCGCAGCCTAAGTCAACACCAACTGCTGCAGGAATGATTGCTTTGAAAGTTGGAATGACAGTACCGACAGTGGTGCCTTTGCCCATGTGTGCATCTGGCATAACTGCGATGTGTTTGTGAATAAATGGCATTGATGCCAAGTTAATCAGCTGCTGCAGGGCGGCCGCCTCTAAGGCAACGCCTTTGACCCAGGCCTTGATTGGCTTTTTCTCGTGTACCCTAATTACTTCGTAGGGTAAATCGTTGGGATCGTAGTGAATTTTTTCGATGTTCATTTTGTCTCTCTTTTATTTCTTGTCTTTTTTTTGATTGTTTAAATTATAAGTTGATTTGTCTTTGATGGAAATACAATTACGTCGGCGCCCTCAATCTCACTTTCAAGCTCACCAATACTTAGGCAGAAATTGTTTGCTTCATTGGACTGGCGTATTTCTCTGCGGCAGTTGCCGTATTGACGATAGGCATTGACGAAGATGCGTTCGACAATGAAGGTCTGACTGTGCAGTGAGTTTATTGATTCGATCATGAACCTCATTTGCGGTTCCTCCTGTTTTGGCGCTCTCACGAAATGAGCTGGTTAGAAGAAAGAATTGAATTCAAGTGAGTTAACTTGAGATAAATCTTTAGTGCCCACTGAATCTGGGCGCAGAAAATATACTGCACCAAATACGGTGTGGCTAAATAAAGCCGTTTGCTTCAATGAAGCATTGCTTTCGAAGGTTGTTTTCAGAGGGCTTTGGCATCTATTTAAACTAGCTTGTCAGACTAGCAAGAAGCGTCTCTTATCTTGGCCTTTTTATGTTGATCTCTTTTGTTTGCTAGCTACTTAATTGCTTGCTAGTTATTGCCTGTGCGGGCCGGCTTTCGGCCCTGATGCAAATTGGCATTTTCTAAGAGATAGAAACTATTGCTAGCCACTGATTGCGCGTCTGATAGGCTCTCGCCCATTAGGTTCTTTGCTGCGGAAGCGACGGCCAAGCTCCCAATCCGGCGGGTGGCACAGATAGTGCGGGCGGCGGCATTGGATTTATGGAACGGTCCCATGGGGCACCTCTCTTCCTTTTACATGGCTCTGCTCGACGCGATCTTTTTTCGTCGAACTATCTAACCAGCAAAGACTGATGTCTAGCATAAAAACAGCATAGTGTTTTAGGCGCTACTCTGTCAAGCGTATATTTATCAAAACCGTAGGTTAGCCCTGCATCACCGGTGGTGGCAATGCTTCACTTGTGTATAACAGAAAGAGACCGCTTGTGGCGAACGCTTAAGGGTTATCTTCGATGTAATCTCCGCCAACGGGCAGATAATCATTGATCAAAGTGAAAACTATTGTGCCGAGGACTACAATGGCCAAACTGGCTAGAGTCATAAAAAAGCGAGCACTCCTTAGGGATAGCCTATTATCTATGTTGCAAAGTCAGTACAGTGTATACAGTAAACATATCTTTACAGAGATAACAGTTCGTCTTTGGCTGCGCATTTCAGCCTCTAGATGTTGGCAATTTCAGCATAGATGGCAAGAGTGAACAGGGGGTGAACATAATTCCCCCTGTTCTTGGCAATATAAAATCTATGAAATAAAGTCACTTAGCGATTTATTGTGCAAATGTCGACGCAGCTTTTTCAAAGAGCGTTTCTGAATGCGACGCAGTTCGGCAACGTCAACATTGAGCTTGGCCGCAACCATTTTAGAATCATAGAGGCCGTCACCTTCAAGCCCATATAGGTAACTAATTGCCGTTTTCTCTAAGGGGCTAAGATAGCGCGTAAGGCGATCTATGCCCCTCCGCAGCATGGTTTGCTCAGCAATTCGCTCAGGTAAGGCTGAAAATTGGTCTTCAATAAAGCTACCAATCGTATCTTTGTCCGAACCTGGCATGGTCTCATCTAACGATGCGATGCTGCTTGAACTTGCTACAAGTCGAGTAATTTCTTCTGGCGGCAGCTCCAAAGCAACAGCTAATTCGGCCTCAGTTGGGAACCGGCCATGTCCTTGGCGGAACTCTTTGGCATAGCGCTTAATGCGCGATATTTGACTTCTGACGTGTACTGGAATTCGAATGCTTCTACCTTTGTTGGCGATTGCTCTCATCACTGATTGGCGAATCCACCAGGTAGCATAGGTCGAGAATCTGTTTCCCATTGATGGGTCGAATTTTTTTGCTGCATGGATCAGACCCAAGTTTCCTTCTTGAATCATGTCTTCCATATCTAGACCTTGATTGCGAAAGCGCTTTGCTATGCTCACCACCAGCCGAAGATTACTGACCACAAGTCTCGACAGGGCGGCATCATCACCGCTGGCAATTGCACGACCGAGCTCGATTTCTTCATTTGCCTTGATCAGGCTTGTCTTACCGATGTTTTGCAGGTAGGCATAGAGCGCCGGCTCTCCACTTGCAGCCTGTGCTCCTTTTTCTGCTCGCTTTGTTTCTTTGTCGTCTTTGTCTTCCCGCTGGTCGTCAATTTCGTCATCATCTAGGGGCGAAGCCAATGCCTTGTCTAGCAGCTCTAGGTTGCCACCGTCGTATAGGCTCGGTGGGAAGTCTATTGAATATGTCTCTAATTCGTTCATTTTGCTCACCATTAGTGTCTCGAGTGCGCCAACATCTAGAGATTTCAGGGAGCGTTTGTTTTTTTATTTGCTCATATGCATGCTCTTCTATTTATATTTACTAAACTTGCTAACTACCTGCTAATTTCCTAAGGACTCACTACCAAATTAAATTCGCTACCTAAGAAAACTGCGACACCCTGCTTTTTGCTGTATAGAACTCGAACCAGAAGGTGCTGCCTACGCCCACTTCGCTTTCTACTCCAATCTGCCCGCCATGCAGTTCGACAAGTGATCGACTGATAGACAGACCAAGGCCAGTTCCGCCAGCTCTGCGGCTATCAGACGAGTCTAATTGCTGAAAGACATTGAACAACTTGTCTAACTGATCCGGGGCAATTCCCTTTCCCTGGTCGGCCACCGAAAACCGTACAGTATCATGACCGCGAAGTTCGGCGCTGATTGTAACTGTACTGTTTGTTGGTGAAAATTTTATGGCGTTGTCAACTAAATTTGTGAGGACCTGTATGGTTCTGTCGACATCTACCGAGAGCTCTGCAGTGGTCGATACTTCCTTCTTGAGATTTACTTTGGCCGAGGCTGAAAGGGGCTTCACTGCAGCGATGACGTTGTCTACCAGTTGCTCTGGGCTGATATTGCTGGTGTTCAATTTAAATTTGCCAGATTCAATTTTCTTCCAATCTAGTATGTCCGAAATCAAACGAATCAGACGCTCAGAATTTTCCAGGGCGATGCTGACCATGCGCATTACCTGCGCGTTTACCTTCCCGGCTGAACCGTCTGCGATCACGCTCAGCGCACCGTTGATCGAAGTCAGTGGTGTGCGCAGCTCGTGGGAAATAACCGAGTAAAATTCCGAAACTCGTTTCTCTGCTTCCTTGCGCGCTGAAATGTCATTCTGAATACCAACAAAATTTATCAGAGTACCGCTTTCATCATGCACCGGCGACACTGTAAGTTCATTCCAAAAGATAGAGCCATCACGCCGGTAGTTGCGTAGTATGGTTGTGATTGGCTGTTCTGCACGAATTGCTTCTCTAATGTTTTCGATAGCCACTTGGTCGCGATCATCTCTTTGAAGAAAGCGACAGTTGCGACCGATGACCTGATGCCTTTGATAACTAGTCATCTCCAAAAAGGCCTCATTGACATAGACAATTGGATTGTCTGGTAGTCGTGGATTGGTTATGCAAATTCCGTTTCGCACCGACTCAACAGCACGTTTGAAAAGTAATAGTTGCTCGTTTTTGTCGGCGCAGTTATCCACGGAAAACCTTTTCTTATTTCACTTTCTTTCTTACTTTCTCTGAGACCTGGCCAGATAGAAAGCCTCTGCCTTATGCTGCGCTGCCAGCTGTGGCCTTAAGTTCGTGATTCAAAGCTTTTTCGAGGTTTGAATAATCGAACTTGAAACCAGCTGCTTCAAGCTTTGTTGGCAAAACCAAGCTGCCTTCAAGCAGCATTTCTTGAGCCATCTCACCCAAAATCAACTTAAGGCCGAAAGCCGGTGCTGGCAGAACTGCTGGTCTGCACAGCACTTTAGCCATAGCACTAGTGAATTCAGCATTAGTAGCTGGGTTAGGCGATGTCATATTGACTACACCTTCAACATTGTTTTCCAGCAAAAATTCGAAGGCTTTGACCAAGTCGTTAATTTCAATCCAGCTCATATACTGCCGACCGCTGCCCAAGACCCCACCTGCTCCGAGCTGGAAGGGGAGGAGCATCTTGTTCAGTGCCCCACCTTCTTTACTGAGAACTACGCCGAGTCTAGCAATGACAAGGCGAAGCCCATCTCTCTTGGCCCCTTTTGTGGCTTCTTCCCACTGCTTACAGGTGCTGGCCAGAAATCCCATGCCAGGTGAACTTTCTTCAGTAATTTTTTCGTTGCCCCGGTTGCCGTAAATGCCGATGGCAGAGGCGTTTATGAACACTTTAGGCTGGCCGCTGGTCTTGCCTAAGGCATTGGCCAAGAACGAAGTGGTTGTGACGCGGCTATCAACAATCAGCTTCTTCTGCTCATCTGACCACCTTTTACCAGCAATATTCTCGCCAGCTAAATTGATGACCGCATCAAATTTTTGCAAAGATTCTGGCGTAACATCTATGAAGACATTGTCTGCGCCCCCGCCGCGCTTCAATGCGGTGACTTCATGACCTTTAGCGGTCAAGCTATTGGTCAGAGCCTTTCCTACCATGCCGCTGGCACCAGCTATCGCAATTTTCATAACTTCTCTCGCTTGTAGGCATCCACACACTTAAATTACCCTTAGCCTGTGAATATGTAGTGAACGGCCTAAACGCCATTACTGCTATTATCTACCTTATATGGCAAAAATCTTAGTAGTAGAAGATGACTCGGCACTGGCCGAAGTGACCAAGTTTGGCCTTGAAAGTCAGGGCCACATGGTTCAAATCGCCTCCAATGGCGATGATGCCCTATTGAACCTGCGCGTCAATAAGTACGATTTGGTCATACTAGACTGGATGATGCCTGACTTGACCGGCATTGAAGTTCTGATTGCCTACCGCAAGGCTGGTGGGAAGATTCCGGTTCTAATGTTGACAGCCAAGACTCGTCTTGAAGACAAAGAGCAAGGTCTTGATGCTGGCGCTGATGATTATCTGACCAAGCCCTTTGAACACCGGGAGCTTCAGGCCCGGGTGCGTGCGCTTCTTCGTCGCCCAAGCTCGCTCGCTAGCACTGTTCTGGTGGTCAGTAACATCACCCTCGACCCCGCCACTTGTATTGTCACCCTGGATGGGGCTGAAGTTAGGCTCAGGCCAAAGGTTTATAGTCTTTTAGAATTTTTGATGCGTCATCAAAATCAAGTATTTTCGGCAGAAGCAATTTTAGAGAGAGTTTGGCTCGATGACGCCATGGTTTCTACAGATACTGTGCGCGCTCACTTCAAGTTGTTGCGTCGCAGTTTAGGCATCTCTGAAGGCACTTTAATTAAGACTGTGCGCAACCGTGGCTACATGCTTACGGCAGATCAACCAGTTTCTGCGTCAACATCTTCATAATATAGATGAGAGTGTCCTGGTCGGAAGGTTTGGCTCAACTAAGGGGCGTTAGATGGCAGCTTTAAATTCTTTCGATGTCAGGTTTACTCAACTAGCTCGATCGACTAGATTGTCGAGATCGTCGAGGCTAGCTGCAAAATCGGCAGCGACTTTGGCCGTTGCGCTTGGTTTGATTGCTTCAATAGAGGTTTTCCTCGGACCAATTTCAGCAATAGCTGCCCCACCTGTTGGCTTGACAAAGAGCGTCGCCGGTAAGTATGACGCTCGCGTAGTGATGATTTATGATCATGAGTGTGCCGTGTGGTGCGGTCAGGTTAAGCCTATTCTTTCTGAATTACAAAACGAGTATAAGTCGCGAGTACAGTTTGTCGAACTCGACACGTCGAACGACCAAATAGCGAGTAGCAAAAATACTGCAAAGTCGATAGGTGTTTCTAAGTTTCTCACTGAAAATGCCGATTACGCCCCAGTTATTGGTGTTTTTTCTGCCAAGGGTAAACTACTTAAAGAGTTAGTTGGCCCCAAGAAGAAAGAGATTTACACTGACGCAATAACTAAGGCGCTTTCTCCTCAATAAATGTCAATTGCCCAGCCCAATGACTATCTCAATGAGCGCTTAGTTGGCTATGCCACGATAGCCGCACTGTTTCTAGCTGTAGCCAGTTTCGTACTTGGTGCGACAGTCACCTACGGTTGGGTGGCGGACAACAATCTTTTTAAACACATGTTTCTCAATGGGCCTGTAGTCTGGTCTAGTGTTGGTATCAATACTCTTTTTCTGGGAATTGCCATCTGTCTATTGCTGGTGGCGCAAGAACCATCGCTCTCAAGGCCGCTTAGCTTAATTCTGCAGGTTGTGGCCACCATTCTATGCTCAATTGTCTTTTTAGCAGGATTAAGCACAGCAATTGAAACTCTTGCTGGTTTAGATTTGAGCTTGAACCATATCTGGTATCGTGCCAACGAAGATTCTTCTGGCCTGTCATTTCCTGGCCCAATGACACCAGATGTGTCGTTCGCTTTTATGGCACTGACTGCTGCCGTGGCCATTCAAACTTGGTTTTCCAGTAAACGTACTGAAGTGGCGCAATGGCTTTGTGTTGCAGCCCTAATGATAACGTCGCTGCCATTAATTGGTGCCGTAAGTGGTGCTGAATCATTGTGCACATTCTTTGGTTGTCTACGTATGTCTGAGGGCATATCCTTTCTGTTCATAGTTATGAGTAGTGCCTGCTTCTTAATCAAGTCTGATAAAGGTTTGGCTGGCTTTCTTTGTTCTAATACCGCTTCAGCACTAGTCGCTAGACGCGCCACGCTCTTGGTCGTCTTCTTGCCTGTGTTGTTCGGCCTGCGCTTTGCTTTGGTGCATTTTAAGATTGTAGACAACGCCTTGGGCTGGGCTATATTTGCTCTTGGTGCGATTGCTCTTGCCGTAGCGTTGGTAGTTACTGGTGTTAAATCAGCTGAGCAATTGATGGCATCAGCTGCTGGTTTGGCTCCATCACCGTTCTTTAGTCAAACTGGTTCTATGGTCTTGGGTCAACCTGAGAATCTTGAATTTTCTATCAATGTCGGCCCTGGTATCATAAAGGATCAAATTGAGCGCTCATCAAGTCATGTGCGAAAAGTTTGCCTTGCTTGTGAAAAAGAAATTGCCAACGAAGCAGAGGTCTGTCCTTTCTGTGACTCGGTTTTGACTCGCTTGATTAACAAATCGCTTGTCGGTCAAATCTTTGCTGATAAGTATGAGGTAATGTGGCAATTAGGTGATGGTGGCATGGCCAGTGTCTATTTGGCCAAGCATTTATATTTGCCACAAGAGCTCGCCGTGAAGATTTTGCATGCAGCTGTTTCAAGCAATATTCATGATGTGAAGCGTTTTCAGCAAGAAGCAAAGGCGCTGGGCACACTGAATCATCCTAATATTGTCGCCGTAAGAGACTTTGGCTTCACCGCCAGTGGTGAAGCATTTCTAGCAATGGAATATGTCAAAGGATTCTCTCTCAGTGATTTAATCGAAAAGAGTAGAGGATTGACAGTGCAAGAGACTGCCGCCGTGATGTTGCAAGTTTGCGATGCACTGTTGCACGCTCATGGTGCGGGAATCGTACATCGTGACCTTAAGCCATCGAACATCATGTGTAGCCCTAGCCAAAATGGCAAAATGGACGTTAAAGTAGTTGACTTTGGCTTGGCTAAAATAACTGGTCGCGATGATGTAGATATTGTTGAATTGACTAGAACCGGCGAGTGCTACGGTAGCCCCCCGTACATGAGCCCGGAACAGTGCAAGTCAGAGCCTGTAGACTTTCGCTCTGATATTTACGCACTTGGTTGCATCTTATATGAGTGCCTGGTTGGCAAGTCGCCGTTTGTTGCAGGCAGTATTTATGACACGCTAACTATGCAGGTATCAAGCCCGGCACCTGATTTTCCCTCTGCTCTTGCGGTACCATTGGAATATCGAAACATGGTGATGAAAGCTCTTGCGAAGAAGCCTGACGAAAGGCAAAATTCGGTAGACGAGATTAAACAGGTTTTGCTGAAATTGGCGTGAGGAGTTTGTTGGTAGTGTGGAGTTTGGCCGGGACTTCTATGAATCGCAGTCGGATATTTGTATTTACTTTGAGTGGTGCCATCGTTCTACTTGTTGCTTCTGGCCTTCCTGCATGGTGCGGAAATGCAGTTAGCACTAAGACCATGCAGCTTAAATTCGTTGAGGATCTGATTATTTCCAAACCAACTGACCCCGTTTTGCGTGTTCAACATGCGGAACTATTATGTTGCCTAAATCGATTTGATGAGGCGATGGACGAATCAGATATCGTGATTCAGATGAGCCCAAAATTCAGAGATGCTTATGTTGTAAAAGCGCAGTCACTAGCGGGCAAGAGACGATTCAAGGAAGCCCTTCGGTGTCTTGATGAGGCATTTAAGCTTGGAGCACCATCGTGGAAACTCTTGTTGACTAAGGGCACTTTCTTGGAGCGAGATGAGCGCTATCGTGAGGCTGTTTTGATTTTCAATCAGGTTATTAAATTGGAGCCGCGCGATGCCAATGCTTATATGCACCGAGCTCATTGTGATCGAGAAATTAATGGGCCGACTGAGAAAAGTCTAAAAGACCTTGAGATGGTGGCAAAATTGGACCCAGGCTACTCGACCATCCAGGCTCAAATTAGGGGTCTAAAGAACGCGATCAGCAAACAGAATGCCAATAGCAAACAGAGCGGGATCAGTAAACAGGCGGGGAAAGCGCGTAAGCCTATATAATGCTTCTGACCTAAGTTTATTGAAAGGACTTCTATGATCTTCAATCGATTTTCTAGTATGGCTTTGAGTGCTGCGATTTTCGTGGCCTTTGGGGTTTCCAGCGGACCTGTTTGGTGTGGGGAAGCGACACAAGAGCAGAATTTGGCTTTGTTGAAGCAGATAGATGCGGACTTGGCGAAGAAGCCAGACAATATTCTCCTGAAATTGCAACATGCTGCAGTTTTGGGGCGATTGAAGCGCTACGAGGAGCAGGTTGCTGAGGCTAGTAGTCTACTTAGAAAGGATCCTAAATTGAGAGAGGCCTACATCATCCGTTCTGATGGTGAGGCAAATCAGAAACGATATGCTGAGGCCATTGTCTCGCTCGATTTGGCCTTTAAGCTAGGGACACCCACGCCAAAGCTTTTGCTATTCAAGGCCAGCTATTTAAAGAACGAGAAGAGATACAAGGAAGCTATCGAGACGTTAAACCGTGTGATTGAAGCGGAACCGTCAAATGCTACGGCATACAACTTCCGGGCAGTCTGTTTTTTCCGCCTCAATGGTCCGTGCGAGAAAGCTTTGCATGACATGGAGAAAGTTGTTTTACTGGATCCTTCTGATTCTAAAGCTCGGTTACTAGTTGCAGATCTAAAGCGTGAACTTAGACCATCCGCTTCGATAGGCGCGACTCTGGCTAAGTAATAGTGTAAGTTAGTGTCCATTCTTAAAGTGGCAGAATATTGATATCGGGTGATTTGTTCTCTAGGTGGTAACTCTGATGGCCGACCGACTGGAAAATCAAGCACCTAGGCCTGAAGTAGATCCGGTCAAAGCTGAAGCTTCAGGCCGCTCCCTCGCTGATGCTTTCAGCGACCAGGAAAGTAAAGCCACTTCAGACTTGGGTTCTCCTGATAATTCGACGGCATTGACTGCAAGAATTTCTTCTGAAAAAACCACCACTCCCGCCAAGCTTCCCACCAACAGCGCCAAGCCAGAATCAGACACGGCAACCAGAAGTTCCCAGAAAGTCGAACCAGGTGCGCCGGTTCCAGTCCCGAAAGACACGGAAAGGTCCAGAGAAGCGGTCACACCAACGATTCACCCGGGTGACAAGGCCTTAAATCCAGGAACCAATCCCGGAGTTACGCCCAAGGCAGGCGAACAACAGAGAGCCTCAACTGAGGGTGCAATACCCAAAGCCCAGAACCTTGCAGACCAGCCCACTGGTCAACGACAAGCCGATGTTTTACCAACCCAGCCTGTCACTAACGCCGTTAAAGCTCCCGATAGAGCACCGGACAAGCTCAACCACGCTACTACAGAGCAGCATTCTGACCGAGCGCTCCTCCCAGGTTTAGCGATTGTCGGTCCCGAAGGCAAAGTCCAGCAAGGAAGTCTCGCCACAGTCGGCACATCCGACGGTAAAGTTCACGACCCTGTCGTAGCTAAGCCTCAAGATGCTGCATCTGCCAATGCCTATGATCCAGCTATTGCAAAACCAGACGTCCAAGCAGGAAAGTCCAATGACACTGGCCTGAAGGGTGCGGAGCCCGGTATCGGTGCGCTGACAGGCAAAATACAAGCTGGTCCAGACCATATCAAAAGCGATGATGCCGTTCGACAACCCGTCGCCCATAACGCTGATGTTCTTGCTCGGCAAGCAAATGGGGAATCTGTCCTTAAGAATTATTCCGCAGCAGACGGCACAAGGTCAGGAATCGACCATACAATTCAGGGAATTATCGCCAAAGGCGCTGACGGAAAGTCGCCAGACGGAAAGAGCGATGGCATTCGCAGCGGTCCCGTGTCGTTGACTGATGGCAAAATTGCCGATGGGAAGGTTGATGGAGATCGTGGACAGGCTCGACTTCCAGATGGCCGGATGCTTGACGGCAAGATTGCCGATGGAAAAACACCCGGTGTTCGCCCTGGCGAAGTGAAATTGGGTGACGGCAAGATTGGTGATGGTTCAACTGCTGGTGTAAAACCAGGCGATAGGGTTCCAGATGGAAAAGTCGGAGGTAAAACCGGCGGGGAAGGTGGCTCTTCTGGCCCATCAGCTTTCATTCAGTTTATCGAGAGTCAGGCTGGCATCCGCGGTTTCGGGCTACCCGCTAAATCTGAAAACACTAAGTCCGAGGGCAAGACCGATAGTAAGTCTGATGGTAAAGCCGACGGAAGCAAGGCTGGCTCTGCAAACACTGATGGCAAGACGTTTGTGCCGGGTGGCGCTAAGGGTGATGCCAAGAGTGGTGCCGGTGTGCCTGGTGATACCAAAAGTGGTGCTGGTATCGCCGGCGGTAGATCCAATGCCATAGATGGTTTCTTAGGTCTTGTTGAGAGTGTCAAAGACAATATCAAAGGCTCGCTTAAAAATTTGGGAGACCGAACCCAGCCCTCTGTGCCTCTTAGAGAAGGCGAGTTGGCGGCTGTGGCAATGCGGGGCAAAATGCCTCCTGTGCGTGATGACATTACTAGCGAGCAGATACTTGCAGTCTTGATACCTAAGGGGTTTGTTGGCTGGAGCATTGTTCGGTCTCCCGGAATCAAACCAAGTGACTCACCTCTTCCAGGCTCACGGACAAAAATTGATGGCGGTAAGCTCGTCGACGGTAAGGCAAATGATGGCAGAGCAATTGACGATAAAGCAGTTACGGGTAAGTTAGCTGACGGAAAACCTTTAGACTCAAAGCAGTCTGAATCAAAACCATTCGATATCAACAATCCGGATGCAAAGTCACGACCGTTTATTCAATTGCACGGTGTTGATAGCAACTACACAGGTGCTGGTGTTCGGCGTACTGAGCCGGCAGCAGACGCTAAATCCGATCAGATAAAGCTCGAGCCTCCTAAAGTGGATCAATCCAAGCCTATCCCAGTTAAGGCAGAACCGCTAACTGATACAAAAGTAGTCGCGGTCACCACAGGCACCGCTGCCACACCATACCTAGATGTTTCTACGAGCAACCAGATCAATGATCAAAGTGCCACTAGGCAGACTATACCGCCTGAGCCAAAAAGCAGGCGGCAGCTAATTGAAGAACAGGAACATACCTTGCCTTCCGCTAGCGAATCCGAGATTGCGCCGACCAAAGAAGGCGAGAAGCGTTTGCGCTATGTCAATTCGGCTCTTGATGCTCAAGAAGCCACCTGGAACAGTGAAGAGGATGACGCGAATAACGGCCGCGAATTGCAAGCGCCACTAGGACGTTACACTTATATAGTGCGGGCTGGCGACACGGTTGAATCTGTTGCAGTTGTAGAATTGAACGATCTTTCTTTGGCACCATTACTTTTTAAAAAGAACAAGAAGTATGTTCTACCAGAAGAAGAGTACGGTCGGCATCCACTTGTTGCTGGCGTTGTAATTGATCTACCTACACCAGCTGAGATAAAGGCCTTCAGGCAGTTCTAGCGTTTCTTGATACTGGCCTCTTTCCCATTTGTTTGTTTTTCACTTTTAGAATGGCGTTTTCTTTTAGACCCTTTAAGCATTCAGGGCTAATATCTCCGTTCGGGTTCGGATATTGTTTTGCCAAACTGAGCCCCAGTTGATATTCGCGATCAGACTCTGCGTATTGAAAACGATGTGAGTAGCATTGACCTAGTGTGTAGTGGAGCTGCGGCCAGGCCCATGATAGAAATGGATACTTCTCAGTTCTAGCCAATACTTCTCTGGTTACTTGGTCTGCCTTTAGCCATTCATTGCCTTGCATATAAATACTAGCCAATAAGGATTGGTCTTGCACCAAGCGATAGAGTTTATCGGGTGGGCAATGCTTTTCCAATTCAATACTTTGTTTGATGAAGCGTTCAGCGGCTGCTCTGTCGCCTTGGGAGAGCATGTATAAAGCTATATGACGATACGATTGATTGACATTAGGATGATGGGGCCCCACAGCCAGCCGCAAGGCTAAGGCGTGGAATAGGCATTCTTTTGCCGATGCCTTTGCCGATGCCTTTGCCAATTCTTTTGCCGATTCTTTCGCCGAGTTTTTTGCAGTAGGCAATTTTCGTGACTGCAAAGTGTAGCTCTCTGCTAAGTCATCGAGATCGACCATCAGCTCCGGATCGTTTTTGAATTGAACTGGTGTCAGTTTGAGGAGCTGTAAATAGAGCGGCTCAGCTTCTTTGATTTGGCCTTTATTTACTAGAAGTCGGGCGATGCGTGCCTTGCTTCTAGCTGCCCAAGTTACTTCGTTTGCCTTGCTAGCGCTCTCTATGACTTTCTGATAGCTTGCTATTGCTTCACGGTATTGACCGTGTGTTTCTGCTGATGTAGCCTCGTCAAAGGCATCGGCTAGAGCTGCTGCATTTGCTGGTGAATACACTAGCAAAAGAGCGCACAACAAATAGAAGACACGCAGTTTTTGCATGGCAGCCTAAGATAAAGTTTGGTAGTAGACCCTAGACTCCTGATCTCTCGTACTCTGAGATTTATACCCAGAAATTTTTCGATACGTCTTATAAATTAACAAACGCCAATTAAATTTTCCAGCTCAAGCAATTGAGGCAGCGAAGGTACTGCTCCAGCTTTCGTGCATGCTAGAGAGCCAGCTGCGCAGCCATATTTCGCCGCTTCTGCTAAGGTGTCGCCCTTTGCCAGTCGCATAGCTAGGGCGCCGCAGAAGGCATCACCGGCTGCTGTTGAGTCGACCACTGAAACTTTGAAGGCAGCAACTGTATGTGGCTTGTCTGGCTGGGAGGCTTCGAGAATTAGGGCACCACGTTCACCCAGGGTGAGAATGACGCCCTGGGGGCCAAGCTCAAGCAGCTTGCGGGCGCATTGATGAGCTAGTTCGGGCGAAGTTGGATTTATACCTGTGAGTAGATGGGCCTCTGTTTCATTGGGCACAATTACATCTATGTTTTGCAAGAGCTCTGCTGATAGGCCGCTTTCAGGAGCGGGAGCCGGGTTGAGAATGACCTTTAGACCCTTGAACCGGGCGGCTTTGGCTGCTTCTAAGACTGTCTCTGCTGGAATTTCTAGTTGTAGCAAAAGTACTTTGGCACCTGATAGCAAATTGTTTTTTGAGACAACGTACTCTGGTGTCATTGAGTTATTGGCATTGGGCACGATGACAATGCTATTTTCGCCAGATGGGCCAACCCATATGTTGGCTATGCCGGTGGTTTCATTTGGGTCTTTTGTCATGCCCTGAATGTTGACGCCATTTTCTTTCAAGGTGTCGACTAAAATTTGCCCGTATGCATCGTTGCCGACTTTGCCAATCATAGCTACTGAAGCGCCTGAGCGGGCTGCTGCTAAGGCCTGATTGTTGCCCTTGCCGCCAGGAAAGGTATCAAAGGTTGTACCTTTTAGAGTCTCGCCGCGGCCAGGTAGGCGGGGCACGCGGATGACAATATCCATACTGAGGCTGCCAATGACAATTACATCTGTGCTTACGTCGGTGCTTGTATCCATACTTGGAGCTGTGCCTGCTTCTGTGGCCACAATCTTTTCCTCGTTTTGCTGCTTCTTAGGCGCCGCTATTTTAGCAGAACGTACTATTATTACTGTCGCTGTTTGACTCTTATCTAGCTCTATCTTCCGCTGTTTCGCTTTTGGATTTTCCCTTCTGGTTTTCCCATCTGTACCTTCCCGTTCCATTTTGGCTTTTAAAGGAAATTCTGTGTCAAAAATTGTGCGCTTTCATCAAACTGGTGCTGCTGAGGTTCTACAAATTGAGGATATACCTGCGGTAGAGCCTGGCCCCGATGAAGTGCGTATTCGCGTACATGCCCTTGGGCTAAATCGAGCTGAGGTACTTTTGCGAGAAGGGCGGTACTTAGAAAAGCCGGTTTTACCTTCGCGCATTGGCTATGAGGCAAGTGGTGTGATCGAGGCTTTGGGGGCCGAAGTCGATAGTTTTCGAGTCGGCGATAAAGTTAGCACTGTGCCTTGCTTTTCCCAGACCAAATATGGCGTATATGGAGAATGGGCTGTTGTTCCTGCGCGGGCGCTGGCTAAGTATCCTGATAATTTGAGTGATTTAGAGGCAGCTTCAATTTGGATGCAGTATTTAACAGCGTATGGCGCATTGATTGAGCTAGGCGGCCTCACCAGTGAGCAGACTGTTCTGATTACTGCGGCATCTAGCTCTGTTGGTTTCGCTGCGATACAAATTGCCCTTCGGCAGGGCGCAAAAGTAATTGCCACCACTCGTGGTGAGTCAAAGAAGCAAGCTCTATTTGATGCAGGCGCGCACCATGTAGTTGTCACCGATAGCGGTGATCTAGTGAAGGAAGTGATGGCGGCTACTGGCGGCAAGGGAGCCGATCTGATTTTTGATGCTATCGCTGGGCCACTGTTGTTGAAGTTAGCCAAAGCCGCTGCTTATGAGGCATCTATATTCATCTATGGCGCTCTTAGCCTTGAGACTACTGCATTTCCTCTGCAGCTGGCTCTGAAGAAAGGGCTTACTGTGCAGGGCTATACGATGTTTCAAGTAACTGATGATGCCGCAAGATTCGCTCGGGGCAAAGAGTATACCTATGCAGGCTTGAAGGACGGCTCATTGGTGCCGGTCATAGACAAGGTTTTTCCTTTCGACCAAATCGTGGCAGCGCACCGCTACATGGAGTCGAACGAGCAGAAAGGCAAGATAGTTATTCAGGTTAGCTAAGCTTTAAGTTTCGGTTGGCCAGCGCTTTTCGAGCATGCCATCGATGAAAGTGCCAATTTTGAACGACATGACATAGAACACTGGAATTGAGAATATGCAGAGAATTTCTTCCATAACGACCTACTGGGGGATGAGTGAGGAATCCTCTAATATGCTGAGCGCTGGAACGGAGAATTGCATCGGCATCTTAAATGCCTAGGCTGGCTACTATAGAGTCATGCCTTAGCCCGTCTTAAGGTTTTCATTATATTTCGATAGTCGTATACTAAGCGCGTCCGAACGCACTGTCAAATGTATTTTCTGTTATTTCTAGCGGAGAATACGAAGGTGATTTCTTGCGCTGAAGTTTTAGTTGGCGCCCGATGAGTAGAATCGCCTTCCGCTCTCGCTCATTGATGTCAACAAACTAGACACTTGTCTCTTCGGCTCGCAGCTAGTGTAGGTCTTATTTAGTTCTTCTATCAGCTGTGGAATGCCAAAACTATCAGCGTAGCGCAGTACACCACCGCGGAATGGTGGGAAGCCAGAGCCGATCACCAAAGCCAAGTCTAGCTCTCTTGGTTTTCGTACAACCTTTTCTTCAAGGCAGCGAGCGGCTTCGTCGACGATGACAAATATGAGGCGGTGCTGAATTTCTGCTATCTGTTCAGGGGTAGCTTTCTCTTCACTAATAGTCATGTTCGTGATTTTTGTGAATTCAGGGTTGATCTCTAGTTTGCGTCCGGAGCCGTCCCAGTGGTAGCAGCCTGAGCCAGAGCTTTTGCCCCTCAAGCCAGCCGCAGCAGTGAGCTTCATTGCTTTTGGTGGGGTGAATCTAGCGCCGAAAGCTGCGTGTAATTTGTTTGCTACTGAGAAACATAGAGGAAGGCCGAGCTCGTCAACTAGGGTAAAAGGCCCCATGGGTAGTCCAAATTGAACGGCTGCGTCTTCTATCCAATTAAATGGATAGCCTTCGTCAAGCATTCTCGAAGCTTCCATCAGGTGGGTGGTCAAAAGTCGATTGACTAAAAATCCAACTGAGTCTTTGATACCGATTGGCACTTTGCCTAGCTTTGTAGCGAGACCGAGGGCAAGGCTGTTAGTTCTGGCGTTAGTGCTGGGGTGGCTTATCACTTCAATCAGTGGCATTTTGTCTACGGGATAGAAGAAATGCAGCCCGACAAAACGTTCAGGCTTAGTCATTTCTTGACCCAGCTCTATCAGCTCTAGGGCAGAGGTATTGGTGACTAAGACACAATCATCAGGTACATGCTTTTCAACTTCAGCTAAGAGTTTTTGTTTGAGTTTGCTGTCTTCTGGAACTGCTTCAATAACCATGTCGCAATCGCTCAAAATTGAGAGTTGTTCCGAAAAAGTAATTTTGCCCCGTTCTGTTGTTCCACCAGCTAGGGTCGAAGCGTGAGCCTCTTCGTGGGCTGCATCGAAGTCGGCCATCTCATGTGCACGGGCCGCTGAGCTAGTTCTGACACGCACATTGATACCGTGCACCGCAGCTAGTTTAGCGATATCTAGGCCCATGATGCCACTGCCAATAACACCAAGCGTTTTAACTGGTTTCGCTCCAGATTTTTCAGCGCTTCTGGCAGCAGAACGAGCGGTGAAGTCTTGAGAGAAGAACAGTTGAATCAGATTGCTCGATGATTTGTCGTTAGCTAGCTCAGCGAACGATTTGGCTTCTTGAGCCAGCCCCTCTTCTAAGGTCGCTGTAGTGGAAAGCTGTACTGCTTCTATTGCTTTGTGTGGTGCTGGATAGTTGCCCTTTAAGCGAATTTTGATCGAGCGTTCCATTGTGGCAAAGAGCTTCTTGAGCTTTTCTGGGCTTTCTTCTTCTTTGGCTGGCCGAGGTTTTGCTGATCCATCAAAAATAGCGAGGGCTAATTCTTCAGCAGCTTTGTATAGCTCGCTGAATGGTACTACTTTGTCAATTATTCCAAGCTCAAGTGCTTTTTCAGCCGAGACTATTTCGGAAGTGAGAATATACTCAAGGGCCAGTCTGACTGGTATCAATCGCGGCAGGCGTTGGGTGCCACCAAGGCCCGGAATCAAGCCAAGTCGTACTTCTGGCAAGCCAAAGATACTTAGTTCTGAATCTGAAGCAATGCGATAATTAGTACACAATGCTACTTCTAGGCCGCCACCGAGGCAGGCACCATTGATTGCTGCGACTGTGGGTTTGCCAAGATTTTCTAGCTGATTGAATACAGCTTGACCTGCTTGTGAGAGTTTGTGAGCTTGTTCTTGCGAGTCGAAGCTCATAATTTCATGCAGGTCTGCGCCAGAAACGAAAGTATCGGGCTTGCTAGAAGCAATCACTAAGGCTTTAATTTTTCTGTCTGCCTTAATTTGAGGGATGAGTTCGGTTAGCTCTAGAAGAACATCATTGCCCAGTACATTTACTTTGCCAGCACAGTTAAACCAGAGTATGGCGACGCCAGACGGTAAGGTTTCTAGTTTGATATCTCGCTGATGTTTCAGGGTTTCCATGAATCCTCTTTTTTCTTCAGGCTTTTGCACCATGAAGTTTGTAGCCGAACGTCATTGCCTCTGACAGCAATTGTTCTGGCAGTATGTGCGCTTCAATTGAACCTTTTTCGTTTTTTCGTATCTCCGATAGCAGAGCGTCGGCGTTCTCAAAATACTCTTGAGCCGCGATTTTATAGCCGCCAAAAGGCTGACCTTTGCTGATGAATACTAAAATATCGGGGCTGCCACTTACTTCACTATAAGTCAGGCAGCCGGTTTCGCCTGTCAGCGAAATTGACATAAGGGTGGTGTCGAAATAGTCAAGCATCGCTTTTGATTCATCTTTCGCCAGTGGGCACCCGAGAAATAGAGCCGACATGGCAAGAACGACATCTTGTGGCAGTTCGTAAACTTGCAAGAATGTGTCAGCCCCTGCTATGTCACCTTTCATTAGGTTTATGGCTTTTTCTACTGCAAAAGTTTCTTGCGCATCTTTGCGGCCATAGATAGCACCGGCCACTCTTCCTTCATAGAGAAGCATGGCAGAGCGTGATTTTTGCTCTTCTGAGCGGGCCTTAACGCAGCCGGTAAAGTTTGCTAGCTCTAACTCAGAGAGCAACTTTGAAGAGTCAGCGGTGGAGCAATTTAGTTCAAGATAGAGTTTGCCTGATACGGCTGGCATAATCAAGTCGATGGCACGACGCAAGCGCTGACTGGTTGGATACGAATCAACCCAGATGGCAAAGGCATTATCTTGATCAGAGTCGGTGCTCAGCTGAATTCTTTCTGTGGTGCCGAGCATAAAGGCAAAGGTCATCAGGGCTCTATTGTTATGCATGCAAACAAATGTTGCCGGAACTGTTTGACCAATTTTAAGAGGCTCAGTGCTAGGCAAAAACGCTTTCAAGACATGCTGGCTGTCAACGTCGCTGGCCGGCTCTGCTAGTGGTGGTAGGCCTGAGCCTATCACTACCGCATTGTAACCGCCTGGTTCTGCGCTCTCTATCTTGCACATCACGCTTTGACCGGGGCGATAGGTGCTTGTGCTGTCAATTTCTGTCATAGCATGCCAATAACGCTTGTACCTTCGACTACGTCTTATTTTGACTACGTCTTAGGTGGGAAGTAATAACTTCTAACAGAAATGTAGTTTATCATTACCAAATGAACAGCGTTCCTGGCCACTTAATCTCAATAATCAAGGTTTGGTTTGGCTGTTTGTCCATTGGTCTCGTCGCGTGCTTGTTCTTGACATGCTGTGCTGGTCCGCAGGCTCAGCAGCAACCGGGAACGATTGTTTCTGGTGAGACTAGTTCTGGCAGCGCTGAGAGAGTAACGATTGATGATGTTGCTGTCATTGCCAAGAAGGTTGATTTGGGCTTTGAAGATGGCTGGATTGCCGGTCGAGAGGCGCGCTTCTTCAGATCTCCTTACCGGACTTTAAGCGCCCATGACAAGGCGCAATTTGCTCTGGCCTATCATGATTTTCTGGAACCATTTCATCAAGACCTTGGCAATAACTTGGCCACTTATGTTCCTTACAAAACTCGGGCTGCTTTTGCGCGTCAATACTGGCTTTCTTCAAGTTCGGGCGACAAATTTAAGAATGAGAAAGAAAAATATCAAGTAGCGTGGATTCACGAGTCATTACTCGATGGTAGTGAATTATGGTGGCGTGCGGCCGAGAAGAGATTTGGTAGCAAGATTGACTCAGTCTTGGCGCTTGTGCACGATACTGAGCAAAATATGGTTGCGAAATATATGGAAGATGAGAAAACAGAGGGTACTTTTTCTGGCCAGATGTCCGACAAATCCATAAAAAAGCCAGAGAGTGTTAATTGATGTCTGACAAGCGCAAAAGATTGACTGAGAGAGAAGAACAAGAACTGCTTTTTCAAAAACGCTTAGCTGAACTGCGGGCGCGCAATAATCAGTTTCCCTGGAACATGAAGGAGCAGCCAGATTTCGAAATTCCGGCTGAACAATCAAAGCTCTTTGCAGACCGTTACATTGAAGATCCATCCCTTTCTGATGAGGAGGTGGAACGCAGAGCTTTGCTCGATCTTAACTCTTTCAATTTTTGGTCATTCTATAAGCGTCTCAACTATGAGGTGCGAAGAGCTAGTCGCTATAAACGCCCTCTTTCACTATTGTTTGTCACTATTGACAAGCTGGCAAATGTGGTCGAGAACTTCGGTCTGCAAGGTGAAAACGCCGTCATTCTTGGCACTGGGCGTGGTCTTTTAGGTAGTGTCCGCGATGTAGACATTGCTGGTCGTTGCCGTGATGATTGTTTTGGTGTGATATTACCCGAGACACCACGCGGTGGTGCTGAGATAGCAGCAGAGCGCATACGCACAAGGCTTGAAAATCTTTCAGTTGATTACAAGTCCAGTCAGATTCTTCTCACTGTCACCGTTGGTGGTGCCAGCCTAGAAGAGGGCATCGACAAACCAGATCAACTGATTGCTTTGACTGTTGAAGCATTGCAGTTAGGAATTAGGTCTGGGGGCAATACAGTCAATTTCCCTGTTGACGAATAGAGGCGGCTAATCAATTTGAGCCAATAGATAATTAGCACTGCGCTTCTAGTTACTTTCTTTTGTCATAAGATTATAAAAGTGATAAAAATTCAGTAGAATAGCCTATAAATGTATTGGCACAGCTTAGCTCTGTTGTGGTATTCACCGTATGGACTCAACTGACTCTCACGACGCCCAAGTGCAAGTGCCTGGCCATGTCCCGGTTTCAGGCGCTTCTGAGCAGGCTAGTGAACCTTTTTCCCAAGCTAATCCTCAGGTTAACGCTCAAGCTCACTTTCTAGTCGACAGTGAAAAACCGGGTGTCTTTGCTGCGGGGACGATCATAGGCGCGAGTTATGAAGTGATTGAGCTTCTTGGTCGCGGAGCTATGGGCATGGTTTACAGGGTGAGACACATAACTTTGTCGACAGAGTATGCCCTGAAGATTCTTACCGATGACAAGCAAAACGAGGTCTCTGTCATACGGTTTCAAAATGAAGCCCAAGCCATCGCCAAACTGAATCATCCAAATATTGTCGCCATTTATAATTTTGGTGTACATGATGGCTCTCTGCCTTTTTATGTGATGGATTTGCTAGCTGGCGAAGACCTTCTCGATAAAATTGTTTGCGATGGACCAATGACGCCAGAAGCTGCTTTGCCTCTCTTTATTGAAGCTTGTGCTGGCCTTAGCTACGCGCATCGCAAGGGCATTCTCCACCGCGATGTTAAGCCGGCAAATTTCCTCATTCTGGAAAAGCCAGACGTTCACGGTGCAAGTCTAAAAGTAGTTGATTTCGGTATCGTCAAATTTGCTGAAGAGCTGAAGCCTGAAGTGCAAAAGCTTACGGCCATGGGGATTGTCTGTGGTAGCCCCAGTTACATGAGTCCAGAACAAGCTATGGGGCAAAAGGTCGACCCCCGCTCTGACATCTATTCTTTGGGCTGTAGTCTCTTTGAAGCTCTGACAGGCAAGGTTCCTTTTCGTGGTCGTAGTGCCTCAGACACAATGATGATGCACGCAACCAGCCCGGCGCCAACTCTAGCTGAAAAGAATCCAGAGAAAGTTTATTCAGACGATCTCGAAAATGTTGTGGCAAAAATGATGGCCAAAGAGGCAATGTATCGCTATCAGTCAATGGACGCGGTGGCTCAAGATCTAGGAAACGTGCTTGCCGGAAAGCCATTGGCGGCCAGTCCTATGTCAGCTAGGCCGTTTGCTAAGTCGCAATTTGGTGTGGTTAGTCAGCCTGAAGGGGCGGTCACACTTTCTCTGGGAAGAGACAAGAAGGTATCTGGCACTACTAGTAGTCGCAATGCAACGCTTTTTGACGATCAGCGCTATAGCCGTGAGCAAGAGGCTTCTGGTGAGTATGAGACGGATGACGATGATAATTCGGAAGAGGCTTCAGAGGATGAGAGAGAGCCGCGGTCTAGTAAATTCAAGGTCGCTCTTCTGTCACTTGTTGTTGCCGGTATAGTAGGTGTGGCGTCGTATTTCGCCTATCAATTTTTTGGACCGGCTACTCATGTTGTTTCCAGTACTGCTTCCGCTCCCAAGAATGCGAAAGATGAAATGGGCTTTTTTGGTCAGGAGCTGGCGCGAGTTGGAGACTCAGAGCCAAATCCTCAAGCAGCATCGATAAAATTGACTGATGCCAGGTATTTTTCCAAGATTGTCACGATTGAGGGTGCGAAGTTCGTTCAGTTCGATTTCCCAAGAGAATCGAATAGGAGACCATTAGCTTGGATTGGCCTTTCGATAGATCGCACCAAGGCTGCGGTGGATACCGTGCGCATGCCGGTTGCGGCAAAAATATATTTGATGCCTTCTCCAGATGCCTTATTTAAGACCGAATTCTTTAGTAAGTTTAGGCCGGGAGAGATTTGCGAAATATTTATCGGTGGTGGTTATGCGTGCGACGAACTTGTTATCGCTTCAGCCAAGACTGCCGGCATTAGAGGCTTAGCAATTATGGATTGTTCGACAATTACACCCAAAGTAATTCCTGCTCTTAATAGTATTCATGACTTGAGTAGTCTTACTCTTCATAGATCTACTATGGATGGAGCAGTGTTGGCTAAGGCGACCGTTTGGCCAAAGCTAAAAAAACTAACACTGTCTTATACCAAGCAGATTGGTCCGGTATTGAAAGAACTAGTTGGCTCACGAAATATTGAGGCATTAGACCTTTCCGATAGTGGCCTCGGTCCAGAAGAATATAAATCAATTGCCAACTTGTCCAATCTAAGGAGTCTGAAATTAAACAAGAATTCGCTCTCCGCCGATGATCTGCGGCGACTTTCAAAGCTTTCGAGGCTTAGTGAAATGTCGCTCGTCGACGTACATATTAGAGGTGGGCTAACAGCCAAGGATATTGAGCAATTTCCATCACTTCACTCTCTTATTGTAGATAGGGGCCACTTCAAAAAACAAGACATAGCCTATCTCCAAGACCATCGACCTAGTCTGCGAGTGCATTACTATTCTCCAGGCCCGGCTGATTCCTCACACGATCTGCTTCTGAAAACACCGGAGCGAATCTAAGAGCGCTAAACTCGTGTAGCAATACCTCTTGGTCTATTTGTCGCTCGTTTTAATTCTTCAATTGATTTGAGTGCTGATCTAGTTGCCTTGATACTCTAAATTTCAAATTTGGCAAATACTGGATAGTGATCCGAGCCAGAGTTTTCTTGCACTTGGCGCTCGGTGCACTTCATTGATGGTGACATGAAGATGTGGTCGATAGGAATTACCAAGTACGGTAACATCGTCGGCCAGGTCGGCTGTATGCCTTTGTTTAGCCTACTATCAATCAATCCGGATTCTTTGACGAAATCTGTGAAAATATAGCTCCACGGCGTGCAATTAAAATCGCCAGCCAGTATTGTTAGCTTCTGGCTTTGAGCAATTCTTTTGGCCAGTTCGTGCATGTGCTTGTCGCGCATTGTCGTTGCACCGGGTGATACCGGGGGCAGTGGATGGCTAGCAATTATCTGAATTTGCTTAGTCTCACTCAAGTTCGAAGGCAGACTTATGTCGATAAATGCGGTCGGCAGACCAATGCCACCTATTGGCTCTCGACTTTCATGCTCAATTTTGTATTTACTAAGAATGCCAATACCAAAATTGTCGGTTCTGGCCCTTACACTTTGGTAGGGGTAGATATTCTTGAGTTTTTCGAAATGCTCGCGCCAGCCATCGCTGACTTCCTCAATGCAGACAACATCTGGCTTTAGTTTCTCAATCAGTTTGTCGAAAGCCGGATAGTTGGTGCTGCTGGAATTGACGTTGAATTGCAGTAATGAAAGGGATGTCGCGCTTTTGCCTATCTGGCCTTTGTCTATCTGGTCTTTGTCTTTCTGGTCTTTGGCTAACAGAGAAGATTGAGCACTACCAAAGCTTGTGGACGCCAGAGTCACTACTACTATGTTGGCGATGAGTGCCACTATGCAGCTCATGAGGTAAAAGCGATTTATTCTTGTGCGTTCCAAATATAGTAAGTATGGAATGGCCATGGCTAGCAATACTGCGTATTGAACGCGAAAGTGTGCGAATAGCTCAACGGGCCAACCAAAGAAGCCAATGAAGGCCCAAGCTGAACAAATGGCAATGAACGCCGCTGGTGCAAGTACTGTGGCGCCAATGGCAACGCATATTTCTCTCGGTTTTTTCATGCGAGAGTTTAGTTTCCTAGAGTTTTGATCTTAGCTTTGGCGTTTTCTACTCTAGGGTCTTGAGCTGGAGCTAGTTCTACAAAAGTTGTAAGCTCGCTCTTTGCTCCTGGCAAGTCGCCTAGCTTTTCCATGGTGCTGGCGAGTAAGAAGTGAGCGTCTACGTTTTTTGGGTCGATAGATGTTGTCTCTTGATAGACCTGTTTGGCACCACTAGCATCGCCTTTCAGAAGTAAGGCCGAGCCTAGATTCAGTCTGGCAGAAACTAGTTTGGGGTCAAGCTTTACGGCTTCTTTGGCGTGGGCAAATGATTGGCTGACGTTGCCGGTGCGGGCAAAGACATAGCTCAAGCGGTCGTGCATTTGTGCTGATTGGGGGAAGAGATAAACCGCTTGCTCTAAAAGATTGATGGCATTGTCAAAATTTCCGGCAACTATACATTTATGTGCCAGAGCACCTAAGATAATTTTGTCTTTGGGATTAAGCTGGTAAGCAAGTTCTAGCTGTTTGATGCTCTCGTCTTCTTGGCCGAGTTTAGTTAAGACGCGGGCATAGTTTGAATGGAAGAGCGAATCATTGGGCTTCAGTTCAATCGCTCTTTTATACTTTTGAGCGGCACCGGCCCAGTCGCCTTTGATGGTGAGAATGGCACCATAATCGGCAATGGCATCGGCATAGTCTGGATCTGTAGCAATGGCCGCTTGGTACTCACTGATTGCGCCATCAAAGTTGCCTTCACCTACGAGATTATTGGCTTTAAGATAGTGTGATTCTGCTGCGACAAAAGTCATTACATTTTCAGGAATTTCTTTTACTTGCTCAAGAGTTGGAGCACCGAGAACGATATCATTGCCAGTCCAGTCTGACTTCATTACCGGAGTCTGGCGCTTTGAATTAGAGTTAGCGGCATTGGTATCGCTTTCGGTCAGAGAGCGCGCCTTGGCAAAAGCTTCATTGAGAGAGGGCATGCCATCTTTTTCGCGCAATGACTTAATCAAGTTATTTGAGAATGAATTACCCCAGGTCATTTGGTCTGGTTTACTTGAAGTGAGGATAATATAGCCCTTACCTAGCGAGACTTTGTTCAAGTCGATATTGCTACCCATGAACAGAGCCTTAGCACCCGCTGTTAGCTCGGCTGCACCGCTGTACGGTGATTCTAGAACCATGACGATACGATCAGTTTTGACGTCTTTTTTCAGTGTGTCCATTAAGTTCTGCATTGATAGGCAAGTTGAATAGACGTTGTCTAGAGCGCAATCATAGGCGCTCAAATATGTAGTACCGTCGGTGGTGGGAAAGCCGTGGGTGGAAATAAATACAACCACCAGGTCGTCTGGTCCAGCAAGGCTTCCAAGCCAGCCTTTGCCCAGGTTGTTAATGATATTTTGCCGAGTTGCTTCTGAGTTAATTAGTGTCTTGACGTGACTCTCGGGGAAGCGTCCGGCGTTAGGATCTTTAAGATAGGCAGCGAAGTTACGAGCGGCAAGATCCATTTTGGCATCGACGCCGTCTAGCCGCTTTTCTTTAAATTTGGCGGCACCAATTACTACGGCCCACTTTTGTTTGATTGGTCTATTGGTGGAAGTGGCGTTGGGGTTAAGGTCTTGAATTTTTGTCCATTGCACACCGCTAGCTGGTGCTTTGTTCACATCAGGAGTGACGGCTAGAGCCGCGCTCCAACTCCCACTGCCAGATAACCCCAGGGCGAAGGCAGCAATTATACCTAGATCTCTTATGTTCATACAAAATTCTCCAGCAAGCACTATTTATTGGTGGGCTAGGGCGACATCTACGGCCATTAGGCCGCCGGGGTCGTTGAAGCTAACTTTCACCAGACTGCCTGTTGTCGAGCTAAAGCTGCGAGCTAATTTATCTTGACCTGGGGCTTGACCGGGCACTTGGTCTGGCAAGATCACAGGAGTGGGATCATCCCATGATAATTGCATGCGTGTGGGCACAAGGTCTTTTGAGCCAGACATGTCGTCTGATACGTAGGCTGTGAGATAAACCGGCGGGTTGAGTGCTTGATCGTTGGCTATTTTGGTTGTCGAGAAAAGCAAGCTCATTTTTTCAATACCAGGGGTATTGTCGAATGTTAGCCAGTCTTTGGGAAGCGGATAGTCAGTTTTGGCGGCCAGATAGTTTTTGGTGCCTGTATCTTTAGAAGGGAAGAGAATTGTCTTCTTACCGCTGCTTCCTTCTTTCATGACGATATAGGCGTAGCCAGCAGAGTCAGGAATGATATGGAAGCGGATGGAGTCACCAGATTTGAATGCCATTTTATTGTTGCAGCGATAAATTTTGCCGCCTCTGTTGAGCTCAATCCAATAAGACATTCCTGAGCTAGAAGAGACCTTCATATTATGGTCTGTTGAGGCTGCAACTTTGTTTGTGTTTGTTGGTTTAACTAATACTGGAGCTGCTAGAGCTACTTTCTCTTCGGCTTTCTTTTCTGCTAGTTTAGTGTTGTTTTGATCGTCGGCAATTTTTGTGTCTTCTGCATTTTCTTGGCCTTTAGCCAAGACTTTTTTATCGATCCATTTGCTGATGTAACTTAGATCGTCTTTGCTGAATTGGCCTTCTTCAAAAATTAGGTGCTCAGCCGAGTTGGACATTACTTTGTCTTTGTTGGGCGTAGCCAAGCTGTCGAAGAGTTTGAATGTGGCAACTGGTCTCACAAGTTTGTCATTGGAACCCATAATGAACAATACTGGCGTTTTTTTGATAAGACCGGCGCTATCAAAGTTTCCGTTCATAAATTTCTGGAAGGCCATTAGCTCATTAGGGCTAATTTTTGTGCGACATAATGGGTCGTTAAGCCAGCGCTCGCGCAAGTCGCTTTTTTTTGTAGCGGCGCCTACAACCATAGGGCCAATATCAATGGGTTTGTTGAAGCCGCCAAAGACAGCATGAACTCCAACTTTTAGGCTGTTATCAACAGTGTTAAAGCGATCGCCAGATGGAACAGATGAAATTAATCCATCTATTAAATCTGGATAGAGAGCCGTAGCGTGGATGCCTATCCCTCCTCCCATTGATTCACCCAGCATAATCAAAGGCAAACCAGGGTGCGCTTTGCGAATTTCAGTAAGAGCGCGCTTAATGTCTACTAGTGAGCCATCAAAGTCGATTAAGGCATTTTTTTGCTTGGGAATCCAGGAGCCAAAACCGCGCATATCAATGGCGTAGGTGATCAGCCCTTTCTTAGCCATCTCGCGGCCGAAGTCTTCGTAGGTGCCTTTATGCAGCCCGAGGCCATGAATGCAGAGTAAAACTGCTCTAGGCTCGGCGGCCTCGTCGATCCAGCGAATGCAGGGAATTTTGTCGAGCTTGTCGGCTTTGCCAGACTTGGCACCGGCTTCGGCGGCGAAGGCTGTTGCTCTCGTTAGAGAACTAGCCTGATTGGGATGATAGCTTAGTGTTTCCTGTGAGCGAAAAACGTCGTAGTTGTCGCCGGCATTTTGGGCATATGCCTGATCTCTAGTTTGGCTTAAGGCCTGACCTAAGAGTAATCCGCTGACCAGCAAGGCTAAGTTTGTTTTTTTCATCACTTTCACTTCAAATAAAGACTTCTCTCGTTTATCCCAACCGCTTTGCCCAGCAAATTAGGGGGCATGTCAGGGAACTGAGCAAGGGAACTGAGCTGGGAACTGAGCCCGGGAACTGAGCAAGGGAACTGAGCTGGGAACTGAGCTGGGAACTGAGCTGGGAACTGAGCAAGAAATTGGCAGGACCCTAATGAGAAGCCTAAATGGGGCAAACAATACAGATATAGCGGTTCATTATATAGGTTCTGGGAGAGGCTATGCTTGCTTGGCGCTTCAGGGCATATTAGTAAAAATGAAAGTGCCCTAGGACACTTTCATTTTTACTTAGTTCTTCATTTGTCCTGCGGCCGAGAGGCGGCCATGGTCTATTTGGCAGTGGCAGCTTCTTCGCTGTCTTCAGCCTTGCTTTCAGAAGTGTCTTCAGCTTTCGGCTCAGAATTCTCAGATTTTACTTCTTCAGCTTCATCTGCTTTTTCGCCTTCGCTCTCAGACTTTTCACTGTCTGACTTGGGCTCAGCTTCACTGTCAGAGCTAGCTTCTTCTGACTGTCCAGCTTCGGCTTGCTTCTGCTTATACTCGTTGCCTTCTTGATCCATGATTACAACGTGGCCGCGTAGCTCATTCATGGTCTCGCGCACTTCGCTCTCTTCGGCTTCAGCAGCAACTTGACCGCGCAGCTTGCCGATGATGTCTTCAGCTTTAGCTTTGGAAGCATCGGTTAGACCTTTCCCTAGGTCTTTCATCTGGCGCTCAACGGTGTATACCAGGCCGTCTACTTCGTTGCGCAAGTCGGCCATAGCTTTGACCTTCTTGTCGCTTTCGGTATGCTCAGCGGCTTCCTTGACCATGCGTTCAATGTCTTCTTTGGTCAAGTTTGTGCTGGCAGTAATGGTGACATTCTGCTCTTTGCCGGTGCCTAGGTCTTTAGCTGACACTTTGACGATGCCGCTAGCATCAATATCAAACGAAACTTCAATACGTGAGGCCCCGCGTGCTCCTGGAGCAATTCCGTCAAGTCTGAAGTTACCTAATTTCTTGTTGTCACGAGCCATGGCTCGCTCACCTTGGAAGATGTAAATGTCTACAGCTGTTTGGTTATCCTCGGCTGTTGAGCAGAGCTGAGTTTTATGGCAAGGAATAGTGGTATTGCGCTCTACCAATTTAGCGAAGACACCACCCATAGTCTCAATTCCGAGAGACAACGGGGTGACGTCGAGCAGCACTAGGTCGGTAACTTCACCGGCTAATACTCCAGCTTGCAAGGCCGCTCCGACAGCAACAACTTCGTCAGGATTAACGCTCTGATTAGGCTCTTTACCACCGGTCAGGCTCTTCACTAGGTCTTTGACTGCCGGAATTCTAGTAGAACCACCCACCAAGACAACTTCGTCGATTTCGTTGTAAGTCAGTTTTGCGTCGCTGAGGGCTTGCTCTATTGGGCCCTTGCAGCGATCGACTAAAGCGTGGGTCAGTTCGTTGAAGCGCGACCGAGTCAGCTTCATGTCAAGGTGCTTGGGGCCTTGATCGTTGGCTGTAATGAATGGCAGAGATATTACTGTCTCAGTGACTGAAGACAATTCAATTTTTGCTTTCTCAGCTGCTTCTGTAAGGCGCTGAAGAGCTTGTGGGTCTTTGCGCAAATCAATTGATTCAGAATTTTGGAATTCAGTTGCAATCCACTGTACAAGCGCATAGTCGAAGTCGTCACCGCCTAGGTGGGTATCACCAGAGGTCGATTTCACTTCAATTAGGCCATCGCTGACTTCAAGAACTGATACGTCGAAAGTACCGCCACCAAGATCAAAGACTAAGATTGTTTCGTCCTTGCCTTTCTTTTCCATGCCATAAGCAAGGGCAGCAGCCGTAGGCTCGTTGATGATACGCAATACTTCTAAACCGGCAATGGTACCTGAGTTTTTGGTTGATTGCCTTTGTGAGTCGTTGAAGTAAGCAGGAACTGTAATTACTGCAGTGTCTACTTTTTCACCAAGATATTTCTCAGCATCTTCTTTTAGTTTGCGCAAAATCATTGCCGAGATTTCTTCAGGTGTGTATTCCTTATCGCTGATAAGGACACGTACACCGCCATCAGACGACTCTTTTACTTTGTAAGAGACAATTTTGCACTCTTCTGATACTTCAGAGAAACGTCTACCAATGAAACGTTTGATTGAATAAATAGTATTGGTTGGATTTACCACTGCTTGTCTGCGGGCTAAGAGGCCAACTAGTCTCTCGCCAGTCTTATTGAAGGCAACTACCGATGGGGTAGTGCGTCCACCTTCAGCGTTCGATATGACTGTGGGCCTGCCACCTTCCATAACGGCAACGACAGAGTTAGTTGTTCCAAGATCTATTCCGACTGTTTTTCCCATGATTTTTAGCGTTCCCAAGAAACGGTGTAATGCTTTGTATCACTGAAGTTTAGCAGAGCGGCCAGTCAAGAACCGGCAACAGAGCCTGAGCTGTGAGAGACTGTAACCTTATGAAAGTGGTATATATCTAGGTGTCAAGAGGATCGTCTATGTCGAATTCAGGTTTTGAGAATGATGCGGACGGGGAGCCTAGCCCTGTACCAGCCAATGTTCAGTTGCGGCGCAACGGTGCCCGTATGACTCACAGCGATTTGCAAACTCTTAAGTCTGTGCAAACCAAAGAAGAATCATTCATGGTGCAGATTGTCAAAGGCTTTCAAGCCTTTTGGGCCGGAATAATTGGATCGTTTGCCATGGCCTTACCAAGTAAAAAAGTCACTTCCTGCGATGTCAATGGTCACGTTTTCCCCAAAGGCACTTGGGACGGTGAATTTCCGCGCTGCAAACATTGTGGCGAACAGATTAAGGATGCCAATCAGTTTGGTGGACGATAATTCTCTTTGGCAGAATTAGCTTAGGTTTTAAGCCCTTTGTCGCAATTTGACCGATATCGGCCAAATTGCAAATTGGCTAAATAATTTGACTGTAAAACCATTTGGTCGTACCATACGTATTTATGTAGTACTTGTTGCAAGTTTCTGTTTCTTGATTTGCTCAACCATGGGTCTATAGTGACAAAGTCTGGAAAGAAGACCGTAGTAATAGGAATTCGCGACTTTGCCATGCCCTGCCCCCTGTCTGGGAGCATTGAAGTCAACTCGGGCTATAGCCAGCTTTTTGGCGGTCCATTGGCCTTGGCGGCTGAAGGTCGGCAACTTCACAGCAAAATTCAAAAGGATAGGCAAAAGCTCTTTCCTATCTATAAGGCCGAGGTCAAGGCTGCTCACAAGTTTGAGAGCGAGCGTTACATCTTCAATGTCTCTGGCCGCATGGATGGACTTGTCGAGGCCGTCGTGCCTGTTATCGAAGAAATAAAGAGCTCTACCTCTCCCAGTGAACTTCTCTCGAAACTGGCTGCCGATTCGCAGCATCCCTATTGTTTGCAGTTAGCGACATATGCATATATTTTGTACCTAGAGAAAGAAGTCGTACCGCTGACGAGGTTTCTCATAACTTCTAATACTTTCGACAAGGTTGAAGTTTTAGATGTTGATTTTAAAATTGAGAATTATGAAAAGTGGTTGACCCTGCGTTTGGCTGAGCTTGAAAGCGAAGTGATGGCAGAAGAAGCAGCCCGCCTGCGAAGAATGGGACTGTCGGAAAAACTGGTTTTTCCGTTTACTAATTTGCGCCGCGGCCAAAGAGAATTAGTTGATGAACTAGCTAAAGACATCGAGAGCAAACATCAAGTGCTTGTCCAGGCTCCAACTGGGCTAGGCAAAACAATTGGAGTTATATATCCAGTTTTGCAAGACAGTCTGGCTCGTGGCCAAAAACTAATTTATGTCACGCCCAAAAACACGCAACACTCAGTTGCTCAAGAAGCAATTACTCGATTGCAAGATGGTGGCGCACCCATAAAGGTACTCACTCTTAATGCCAAAGCAAAGATGTGCTTGAAGGACGAAGTAATTTGTAACCCGGGCTATTGCCAGTATGCCCGTGATTACTATACAAAAATGGATAAGCATAAAGTTGTTGAGAAAATGTCAGAGATGACCGCTCTCACCGCTGAAGAATTCAAGCAAATTGGAGAAGAGTACGAAGTTTGTCCCTTTGAGGCATCACTAGATGCGGTGGCAGCGGCTGATGTGATCATTGGAGACTACAACTATGTGTTCTCGCCGCGAAATACTCTGGGACGCTTTACCTACACTTTGAGCAAGGTCAATGAAAAGCCTAATTTGGTTATTGACGAAGCGCACAATCTTCCGCAAAGGGCTGCAGATTATTATAGTAAGACCCTAAGTTCGGCGGTTATAGCTAAGCATGCTCTTGAGCTTTCTTCGCTGCCTTTTGACCAAGTTGTAGAGGCGCGAGCCCTGGTCTCGAAGATTCAATTTGTCATATCAAATGTTGGCCGCATGGTTGGCTTTAAAGAATCGAAGTTGACGGTATCAAGAGAATTATTTGACGAGGCGTTGCCAGCCCTTCAAGATTTGATGGTGCGCCGTATTGCTCGCAAAGCAGCTGACTCTTCTGACTCTGGTTCAGGCTCTACCTCTGGTTCCGGTTCTGATCCGTTGATGGCCATAATTAATTATTTCAACGACTTTATGGACGCAGTTGACTATGAAGGTGATGAGTTCTTTCATCTTTATACTCGCAATAAAATGAGAGATGGCAGTGTTGATGAGGCATTGAAAGTAGTTTGTTGTGACGCCTCAGCTAAGCTGAAGCTCGCTCATAAAGAGTTTGAGCATGTGGTGGCATTTTCGGCCACTATTAAACCCTTTGACTATTTCGCTCAACTTTCCGGCCTAGATGATCCTGAGCTATCAAGGCGTGAATACACCAGTCCTTTTCCTCGCGAGCATCGCAAGCTTCTTATAATTCCTCAGGTTTCTACTAAGTATTCAGACAGAGAGCGCAATTTCGGCAAAATTGCTGAGGGCATTGCCCGCATTGTTCAAGTCAAGCCTGGCAATTATTTTGTATTTTTCCCAAGCTTTGCTTTTTTGGGAAGTGTATTTGAACTAATCAAAAGCAACCTGCCAAATTCGATTTTATTGCTGAAGCAGGAGAGTGAAATTACTCAAGCAAAGGCCAAAGAAATCATGGACTCGCTGGGGCGAACGGATGCACCCACTATTGTTTTTGCTGTTCAAGGTGGGGTCTTTGCCGAAGGGGTAGATTATCCTGGCGACATGATAATTGGTGCAATTATTGTTGGGCCGGGTTTGCCAAACTTCAATTTTGAACGAGAACAAATTCGTACATATTATGAGAAGCGCTACGGCAACGGCTTTGATTACGCGTATGTTTATCCGGCTATGGCTAAAGTAATTCAAGCCGCTGGTCGTGTTATTCGCTCGGGTGATGATCGGGGTTTGATTGTGCTTATGGATCAAAGATTTATTCAGAAGCAGTATGCCTCAGCTATGCCCTCAGATTGGTTTGAAAAGCAAGTAGGTGAGTTGGTGTCCTCAAGTATCATTGCTGATATCGAGTCGTTCTGGCAGCAAACAGACGAGAAGAAATGTCTTAGTGAAATTAACTGATCAACCATTTCTATTTCTTGATTGTCAAACTACCGGAGCTACCCCTCAAAGCTCTCAAATACTAGAATTGGGCTGGTTTTTGCCTCAATTTATTGGTGCTCAATCAAGTCTCCTTTCTTCTAATAATCAGCTTTCTTCTAATCAGCTGCAGCTGACGATTAAAACACGCTTGATTAGGCTGCCAGACGACCAAGTGCTGCCTTCACGTATTGAGAAAATTACAGGCATCACTGCTGAACTAATGCAAGACGCTCTTTTGGCTTCTGATGTAGTCAGTGAATTGATGCGAGATCTAACTCAAGCGGCAAGCCACAAGCCAATAAAATTTGCTATTGCCCACTATGCACAGTTTGAGCAGGCTTTTATTAATCAGCTGTTTATCGATCATCTACCAGGTCATCTAACTGATCGAGGCGTACCTTTCCAGTTTATTTGCACCTGTCAGATTGCTAAGCGGCTATATCCTGATCTCCCTTCGCGGGCAATTCGTGCACTGGGTGGCTATTTTGGCTTGAGCCTTACGGAGATGAAGCGCTCTTCTTGTCACGTTGAGGCCACTTATTTTATTTGGCAGAGATTGGTCGGCGATCTTGCTGCTATCGGAATTCATGACGATGATCAGCTATTGGAGTGGCTGCGTCAACCGCTGCCTAAAGTTAGTGCTAAGGCCAAGAAAAACCCTTATGCAATTCCGATGGAGCGGCTTAAACGACTTGACTTACCGGCAGCTCCTGGTGTTTATCGCATGCTCAATAGTGACGGTAAAATTTTATATGTTGGCAAAGCCACTTCGCTCAAAAGTAGAGTCAATAGCTATTTCCGCGGGCGTAAAGGAAAAGATTCAAAAACAAAAGAATTGATCAGTCAGATATTCGATATGGCTGTTGAAGTTGTGCCTACACCGCTTGAGGCCGCTTTGCTTGAGTGCGACTTGATCAAAGAGCATGATCCGCCATACAACCGTGCTCTGCGGCAAAGAGGGCGGGTGCTCAATTTTTACGGACACGATTTTTCACAGGTCAGTGCGAGGCAAGACGCTGAGCATATGTTGGGTCCATTTGTTAGCGATTCTTTTAAGCCCTTGCTTGATTTGCTCAATGCGCTCCAGAGCAATACCCAACCCCTTGAGCTTTTCTGGCGCCTAGCTAGCGAAGAGTTAATCGCTAAGGCTTTTGCTCTTGTGCTCAGTGACGGGCCAATCGCTCATTACAAGGTCGATCAGCTGACCGCTCGCAGATTGGCGGCCATTGGTATGGTTCTAGTGCGGCAAGAAGTCAACTGCTTGCGTGCCCTAAAGCGCGAGCAGGAGCTTGCTGCTGAGCTTTTGCATGCGCAGGAAGCTATTCTTGAAGAAGCTTGTACTACCGAAGTTGATGAATATGAATCTGACCCAGAGCTTGATCAAGAAATAGAGCGCGAAATTGATGAGAATGATGTGGTTGAAATGATTTACGGCATACTGGCTCGTTCTGCCAAATTGTATCTTCAAGGCAAGAGACTTACGACGATGCTCAATGCCCACATATCTTTCTGCGATTTTGGAGTTACTCGTGAACTGACTTTTATTAATGGTCGGTCTGTCAATTCGCAGACTTCTTCTTCTTCTTCTTCTTCTTCTTCTTCTTCTTCTTCTTTTGAAATCAATCAGCCAGCCTGGTTTGGCCTAGATATAGATACCTATGATCGAATGCGGGTATTGCTCACTGAGCTAGCAAGGGTTAACCTAAAGGACAAGGGAGTGATAATTGTTCCGCTAATCGAAGCGACTAGAAGAGAAGCTGCTTTGAAAAGGTAACAATAGTTTTTTCTTTTTGCGAGGAAAAGTTGAGATCACCCCACTCTGTAATTTGTCTTTTTAGCACAATTCTATGGGCTATTCTGTTCTCTATATTGTTCCCATTCTCAGCGCCACTTTGGGCTAGTGAGACTAAGTCTAGCTATGAGAAAGTGCTCTTGCTTACCGCTACTGAAGACAAGGCGGGTTTGCTGAGAGAGAGTTCTTTTTGTTTGCGTGCTAATGCAAAAGACACAGATGTTTTATCTATTCGTGCCCGCACATTTCTTGAACTCGATCGCCTGTCCGAAGCACGCGCTGATGCCGAGCGCGCTCTGGCCATCGACCCTAAACAAGGCAGTGCCCTGGTTACCCGTGGCTATTGTCGCATTGAGAAGAAAGACTATAAAGGGGCGCTAGTTGACTACGAAGCAGCTTTGAAGAATCAAGAGCCACTCTACTACGTGCCTTTGGTGCAAGTAGACTATGGCAATTTGGCGGCACTATACAAAGTAAGTGGTCAAAACAAACTGTGGGCTGATGCCGCTCGCAAGGCCAAGCTTGAAGCTCTGATTCGCAAAGCCTGTGATTGTCGTGAAGGCGGGGCTGTTGATCAAACGATTAGGCTACTCACGGTGGTTCTAACTGAACAGCCAAATTTTCACAAAGCTCGGTTGCTGCGTGGTGTCACATACAACAATAAAAGCGATTATAGGCTGGCAATAAAAGACTTTGACCACTTGATTAAGGCTTTTCCACGTAGTGCTTGGTTCTATTATTTGCGTTCCGATGCATATAATGAATTGGGTGATAAAGACAATTCTCTTCGCGATTTGTTGACTATCACTACTCTTAAACCAGCACCAAAAGTGATTGCCTTAAATTACACAGCTCAGACCGGCCGTGTGCGCGAACACTTTGAGGGTAAAGACGAGAATATTGTCAACCTGGCAGATATTTATTGTCTTCTGGGCAACCGTTATCTTGAACTGGGTAAGTTTGGTCAGGCTAAGTCAGCGTTTGATAGTTGTCTGTCCCTTGATAAAAATGAAGTCTCGGTTCGCCTTGAAAGGGCTGCCTTATTGCGTAAGAGCGGAAATAACACTGCTGCTTTGAATGATTTGAACATGGCTATATTGGCTCGGCCAAAGTTTATCGATCCTTATCTTGAGCGGGCTAAGTTGAAGGATGCCCTTGGTGATCGTTCGGCTCTCTCTGATTATTCAACAGTGGTTACACTTGGGCCTAAAGACCCAGGCTCGTATATGATGAGAGCAGAATTTTATAGGCGTAATAAGCAGTTTGCCCAAGCTGTAGAAGATTTTAATCGGGTGGTGAAGTTGAGCCCTAGAGACGCCGACGCTTATATTGGTAGAGGACAGGCTTATGAGAGCATGAGCCAATGGGCAGCGGCTTTAGCGAGCTACCGACAGGCATTGCCACTGTCACCTGAAGATAAGAGTATGCTTGAAGCCAAAATAGCTAGATTAGTGAAATTGACGAGTAAAACAGTGCGTTAACAACGCGCGATATAGTCGCTGTTTAATCTGCTGAGCCGGGTATAGATAACTTGGTTAACAGGAGGAAGAGAGAATGGACAGCAAGAAAACTCGATTTTATCAGGTAGCGCTAGTCGCTCTGTCACTAGTGGCCCTTTCGACCCTTTCGACCTCTAGACCAGCGGCTGCTCAGGTGGCTGGAGCGAACCAGACGATTTATCATGACGAACAAGAGATGCTTAACACTGATCAAGCCATGATCAATCAGTACTCCAGTGCAGAGAATGAGGCCGAAAGTAAGCTCGCTGCCGAGCAGTCAAAAACTAATGCCTACCGGCTCTATGCCGAGCAGCGAATCCAAGAGTTGCAAAAGCAGAAGAAAGGCGTTTCACCCTCACTGGCTGGGGCGAAATCGGGAGAAATGGCTGTTCTCACGTCATGGTTGCAGCAAGATGGTGCTTATCGAGCAAAACAGCAGGCTTATATTGATCAGCTAGAGCAGTGCATTAGCAACCTTCGCACTAGTCAAACCAATACTCTCGCTAATTTGAACACTGATATTAATGCCCTTAGACAGGGCGTGCAGGATGATAAAGATCAGCAAAAATTCCAGAATCAAATGCAAATGAATCAGTTTAATGAGCTAAAGAGTGAAATGGGCGCGTGTTCTTGGGGCGATACTCCGCGGGATGGCACCTACAACTCTGTTGGCGGCTATGGTTTTAACGGTGGTTTTGGTTACAGCGCCATGGGTGGACGCCGATGGTTGGGGGGCGGACGAGGTTATTAATCTCCTCTGTGTCAATAATGCGTAAGTCTGATAATTCCGATCTAAGCAAACGAAAGGCGACGCCGACGCCTCTTCCTCAAGAACCGGCTGAAGCAAAAGACCCAGCTGCCAACTATTCTTTTTTTGTTAACGAGCCAGGCAATTCACAGTACAACTATGGTCTAGATGTCTCACTTTCTGACCCAGTAAGTCTTCCAGGTTATACATCTTACTTGCAGCCCGTGGCCCCGGTGTCTCCTGTTTCTCCAACGGCTAATGTGGCTGCAGCTGCGCCGGTCAATGTATCGACTTTCAATCCAGACATAGACTACGCACCGGTCTATAGTGCTGCCGCTGCCGAGATGGCTATTGAGCATAAGCGTGACGACATTCAAATAGACGCGGATCGGCCATCTGTGTTCACTCCTGCCATGGCTGAAGCTTTTTTTGCTAAGCCGGAAAGCATTGAGCAGAATGTTTCGTTTGGTCAAGCTGCGACAGTCACTCAAGGCGCTACTGTGTTTGAGAATGCCACGTTTGGCCAGGCTGCTACGGTTACTCAAGGCGCTACGGTTTTTGAGAATGCCACGTTTGGCCTTGAAGCTAGTGTCGCTCAAACTGCCGCATCCATTGAGCGTGCTGAACTTATACAAGATGCCGCTCCCATTCAGAACGCCGCACCAGTTCTAAGCGCTTTCACCGTCCAGAACGCCGCCCCCGTTCAGAACGCAACACCAGTTTTAAGCGCATTCACTATCCAGGACGCTGTCCCCATCCAGAACACTGTACCGGTTCAAAATGTTACACCAGTACAAGACGCTGCAAAATTTTCATCAGCTGTAGTCAGTCAAGACGCCAACTCTCTTCGCAGTTGGGGGGTGGTCAAACCAGATCCACCTCCAGCTCAGGATGTTGGCTACCGGGCTGGCTTGAGCCAAAATCAAATTGATGAAAGCGACAGTGCTATCTGGCCTTCAGATGAGCGACCAGTGCGCAGTCAAGCATCGGCAAAAACAGGCACGCCGGTGCCATTGCACCTGGCCACCGATATGCGCTTTGCTAGTCTTGTACTTTCGCCAGAGCTAGCTGCTACAGTCGATCGCATTTATTCACTAGTCGATTTAGATTTTAGTGGCTACGTCGATTTTCCCGAAATGTCATCTGTCTTGAGCAGCGAGCACCTTACAGATTCTGAGAAGAGTTTTGTCCGTATGATTTATGCTGTCGGTTGCAAAATACTTGGTGAGCGGCCAGCAGTGGCGTCTAGCACGGTGCCTGTTTTGACTCAAGATGATTTTCGTCGTGCTTTTGCCTATCAATGTGCCAACACCTTGGGTGCTGATGCTAAGTCAAAGGGAATTTTAGCCTCATCTACTCAAGGAGCAGGTGCATCACAAAGATTCACTGAAATCAAGCCGACTTTGTATGCAGACAATGATTACCCCCAGATGTCTTTGCAGCCTGGCGCTGTTCGTCTTGGCACCATGGGTGATGCTTTCTTTGCTGCTGGGGTTAGCTCTCTGGCCGAAAGTCGTCCAAGAGCGTTGTTGCGCATACTTTCTGAAAATTTAGATCACAGCTTCTCTGTTGCTTTTCCTGGTGCGCATGGCAATCCACTAGATGTTATGCCGCCGCGGCCAGAAGAAATACTCCGCTATGGTCTTGTAGCAAAATATGGTTTTTGGTTCCCGCTTTTAGAGAAAGCTTATGGTATTCATCTAGCGCAAAAGCACAGGCTGGCCAGCAAGCTGGCAGAGTCGCGCAATGAGGCCTTCTCTCGATCGGCGCAGGTGATTGAAACCTTGACCGCTGCCTTTACTGGCACTCTAGTGACGGCTGATTGCTCACCACAAGACCTCTTGCTTCAGCTTTCAGACTTAATTGCCAGAAAGCGCATTGTTATTGCAGTTTCGTCAGATTTCGTTCCAGAAAGCTCATCTTTTGCCGGCATTGCTCCCACTGCCAATAAGCCCTATCCCCTGACTGGTTTTGATAGGCAGCGCGGCCAGATATTTCTCAGCTCTATATATGGCCATGACACTCATCACGAAGATGAGCCATTGCGTTTCACCACAGAACAATTCTTGCAGTACTTCAAAGTAATTTATTTCGAGCAAGAAGTTGCCCCTGTCCAAAAAACATCGAACCTTATGCGTTCAACTCAAAAACAAAGTCTAAACCCATGGAAGAAAGCTTGATTGAAGAAGGGTTGCTTGAAAAAAACTGATTTGGAACCTAACTTAAAATTCTAAACTAACCTTTGTAGTTTCCGTATTCTTTGATTAGCTCAGTTACTGCTATTTTAATTTCTTTGCCGTCTGTCAGCTCGGCGATCCGCTTATCTTGATTGAACTTTGTAAGAGCTATTTCTGCCTTCTTTCTGGCGCGATCATTGGGATGAGCTTTCGCCACAAAGTAGAGAGGGGGAATGCCAATTAGCTTTTGTTCTTTGACTAACTGATCAATCGCCACACTCACTGCTTGATAATCTTCACTTTTGAGGCAGGCGACCAATGCCTTGAACAGCATATGATCAATTTTGTTATAAAGGCCCTTGGTGGCGGTGGAAAGTAAATCTGCCACCGAGTTGAATTGGGCACCGTAATCACTCATTGGTCACCTTTATCACCTAAATTAGAACAGTATAGTGCGAATATTCCTGTAGACTAATGCTAGTAATTCGACTAGTTCTAGTATTTAGACTAAGGCTGTCAATATTTTATGCCATGGAGAATTGAGCTTGAAACCAGGAGCGGAACACTTCTCTAGACAGCGGTCTAAGAAATTCGCAGTGTTGCTTGCTCTAATTACTTCATTGAGCCATAGCTTTGAAGCAGCTCTGGCATCTCATGATAGTTTTCTCTTTGGCCCCGATGCCAAAATTGCAACATGGGATTCACCGCTAGTAGCTGAGGACCTAGGAACTGCCGCTGGTTATTATTCTCCGCCGCAAGCCCATCTTAATCAGTCTCTGGTTGACAATTACTTGGCCCAAAGTTTTTTGCTCACGGCTTTGAGTCGAAGTGATGACAGAGCTAAAGATCGATTGCTAAAGCTTAGCTTGGAACTTAGTAAGAGCCAAATAGAATCGGGTTCTCAGGTTTTCAAAAGCAATCTGGTCTTGCGTATTTTACTGCTGCTTCAACTGAAGAAAACTGCATTGGCTAAGCAAGAAGGAGGGAAGCTGCTTCAACTCTTCGATGAGACAGCTGCAGTTGCGTCGGCGTCGCCTCATTTATCAAAGGAAGAAAGGGAGAAGAAGGCAAAGGGCCTTACCTGCTCGTCTTCGACCTTAATGAATTTGTCTCGACGTTTTCAGCGTGCTGGTGACAGCATTAGTGCTCAGTATTTAGTCAAAGCGGCAGACAAGGTTAAGGCTCTTGAGCCCGGCACTGAAGTGGTCTTGCCGAGCAGCCAGGAACAGCTTGTCGAGTCGTTCTACCAGCAGGGCGTCGAGGCCTTTAACGGCGGTCTTATCGAATTGGCCCAGGAGAAGTTTAAGCAGGCACTAGACTTGCAGGAGAAGACTATGAGTGATAAGTTGCTGCGCGCATTTGACAGCCGTATGGCGCTGGCACAGACTTTTGTTGCCCTTGATCGACGAGAGGCGGCGCAAGAGCACTTTAATCAGATAATAGACCGCTTGAAACAGATTCCTAAAACTGAGAGACCACAAACTGCTGATCTGCTTGCTCAATTTCTGCGCATGGCAGAATTTGATCTGGATGAAATTGATTTGTCTGAACTTGATTTGCTAAAAAATCACTTACAGAGTAATCACCTGCAGCAAAATGATTTAACTGAGCTTGAAAGAAAGTCGAAGGTTAGAAGTCCACTATCTCTTGAGAAGAAAGAGAGACTACTGCGTGGCTTGAATTCGCTCGGAACTGCAGCCTATCTTTGCAAAGTTGATGGCGATCTTGTTCAAGCTGCTCATCTCTTTCGTCGCGCTTACTTGATCAACAAAAATTATTTTCCTGAATTAGATGATCAATTGGCTTCAACTTGCTATGACCTTGGTGAAACTTTGTACTGGGCCTCACAATTAGAAGAGGCTGAGTACTACATGCAGGAAGCTTTGAGAATTCGTGAGAAAAATGGCAGAGATTGTGATGATGCAATTAATCTGCGCGGCACACTTGGTCGTATTCTAATTATTGGTGGCAGAGGTGAGGCTGCCTGTCGCTTCTATTTGGAAACGCTGCAACTGTTGGCTGGAAAGAGCTTTGCCCAAAGTTTTGAGCAGGCCAAAAGTCTTGATTTAAAGCAGTTGATAGCAGGTCTAACTAAGGTGGTGACCGATTCTAACAATAAAGTCAATCCACATATTGAGAGTCAGTATGAAGACGCTTTGCAGAGTTTGGCCGATGCAGCTATTTCTTGTAGGCATTACGATCAGGCGATCGCAAGCGACACTGCGCTGCTTTATCTGCGAGAGAAGAAATTATTGAGTGAGAGCGCTCTGGTGGAAAAGTCTAGTCAGGATTCTAACCAGACAAAAGTTGTCTCAAGCAAAAACATTCAAGCGCAGGAGGCTGAAAAACAAGCCCGAGAGCAGGTGGTGGCAACCCTCTGGCAACTTGGCTGGGTAACTTCAATGGTGGGCAATATCTCGGCAGCCGAGAGTTCGAGTAAATACTATGGTCGATTAATTGACGAGTTTCCCTCAACACTACCTAGACCTTTAGCCGATTGGTATCAGGCCCGTGCGATCACGTCGGATCTTTTGGGCAGATACCCTGAGGCCAAGCGCGATTTTACAGAGGCACGTCGGCTCTTTAAAAAGCATTTGCGCCAAGAAAAAGATCAGGAACAAATTGATATTGTCACTTGGACTATAGACGACATTACTTACAATCTTAATAGTCGGCGCAAGAGTCCAGCCTCAGACGGTGACTATTTAAATGCTGAGCCCAATTCGTTCTGGCGTCAAAGCCGCTTTCCCGTAAAAGTGTTTGTTGAGACTTCCTCAAATAATGGTTTTGGTGGCTCAATGCGCGAACTAATGGTAAAGGCCATGGAACAATGGACTAACTTTGAGAATTCTCCGATAAAGCTCGCGTATGTTTCTGACATCGAAGGCGCTGACGTATACATCGAAAGGGTTACCTCTTATGACGACATTCCCTACAGCTCGGCTGGCAGAACAAGCGCCGTCTATGAGAAAGACAATAAGAGAGCTCTCGACCGTGCTCATGTAAGAGTTTATTGCCCCTCCTATGACGGCAAGGCCTCCCGAGCCGAGGGCGCCGCTGACAAAATCGAGAACCAAGAAATGAGTTCATTTGCAAAAACTCAACTTTATACTCTGTTCATGCACGAATTTGGCCATGTTCTTGGCGTCGGTCATTCACCTGGTGGTCAAGATGTAATGTATTGGAAGTCGTGCTCGACAGAGCTGACAGAGCGTGACAAAGAGAGTATTCGCAAGCTCTACCGCCAGAATAAATGAGACAACGACAAGGACAAACAGACCGGTCTTTAATTGTAAAGTGTTAATCTTGCTTGGAGCAGTAAGAGCTAAAATGATTTTTCACGGCTGTTGAAATTTTCGCGGCTATTGAAATTTTCACCCTTATTGCGAGCGTCTAATGCATTCGGCCAAATCTGAACCAGTTCATTCAAATCCAGCCCACCCAAATCCAATTGACCGCAACAAGTCAATCATTTGGTCGCGCTATCTCATCGACTCTACAGATTGGTTAGTATTTGCTAGCACTGTCACGCGTTTGCAGTCTAGTGCGAATGTTGCTACTACAAATATGATTTCTTCTCCGGTCAAGCTGCTGTCTATGTCAGTGCTTTCTCCGGGTGGTAAAGTTCTTTTTGAAGGTGTGCTCAAGCCGCAAGACGAAATTGCTAGTCAATTAATTGAAGAGCATGGCCTTAATCAATCGATTGTCTTCAATGCCATGCCTTTTAGTGAAATGCTGATTCAGCTCAATCGTCTGTTCGATGGTCGGCAGGTCTTAGCCTGGGATCTTAACGCTCAACAGGCTCTTCTTGACGAAATGGCAGCGCAGTTTGCTCAGCCTCAGACTTTACTTGCAGGCTACAGCCTTCGGCCGGAGCTTGCTCGTTTCTTTGGTGAGCTTGATACTACTGCTGGTGCAAGCTCTAGCAAAGGCGCGCAGGGCTCATACAAGTCTCAGCCATTGGCCGTCGATGGCAAAGGTGCAACGGCTGAGTGTCGTGCCCTAATCGCAGGCCTCTACCAAATGGCTGGAGCATCGCAATCTAATAGTGCGGCTACTGGTAATCAAAACTGGACGGGTGAGTTTTACCGACCTAAGGTTTCAGCCACAGACAAAATCAAAGATTTTCTGGGGCTATAACTGCAAATTTGAGAGTGACTATGTGGGTCAATTGCAATCACAACACATTGAGCTTTTGACAAAACTAGGCCGGAAGGCTCTTTTGTTGCCTGCTTATTCTTTTGTTGTCATTTTTGTGGGCAACCAAAATGCACAGTCTGAATCGGTAGAGAACGTGCTCGCTATGGAGCAGAGCATAAGGAGATCTGTCTTCTTGCTTGATAGTGGCGATGCCAGGGCCGCAGAAAGAGAGGCCTATAGGGCCTATCAGTATGATAAGAATTCGCCAGCGGCCATGCTTAATTTGGCCGATTGTTATATGGAACACGGTCGTAAGGCAGCAGCGTTGCCTTTGATAAAAGCAGCTTTGGCAAAAGAACCTAAAAACGCCTTGGCTCACTGCACTCTAGCCAAATACAACTTTCTCAATCAGCGACCAAAGTCAGCTATCGAATCAGCCAAATATGCTCTGCGGCTTGATCCTAGGCTAGCGAAGGCCTATTTTGTCATGGCTAAAAGTCTTTTTGCGACAGGGCAACCCGGCGTCGAGGTGAACTTGAGAAAGGCCATTGAGCTTGACCCGAAGTTTGCTAGGGCTTGGGCACAGTTGGGTTGGCTAAGTTTGCGGGCAAAGAAATACGATGATGCAGTCAAGGCCTATGAGCATGCCTGTCTTGCTAGTCCAAACAATGCTGATTATTCTTATTCGATTGGCCGAGTCTATTGTCGCGCTGGTCAACGCTCTAAGGCGCGAACAGCTTACAGCCAAACTACTCAAAAGTTTCCTAAAGATGATTCTAGCTGGATTGGTTTGGGTGTTATGGCCTGCGAAGATGGCAAGCTAGATGAAGCCGAGCACTGTTTTCGCAAGGCCACTGAAGTAGCTCCTACTAAGGTGCTTGGTTGGGCTGAATTGGCTGATGTTCTAGTGGGCCAGTTTAAAAATGAAGAAGCTATTTTAGCTGCTCGCCGAGCTGTTTTGCTCGACCCTTTGAACGCCGGTGCCTATTTCGCTCTTGGTGCTGCCCAAGTTGGCATCAACGATCTGCCCCAGGCCGAAACCTCGGTGCGAAAAGCTGTGGTGTTGCAGCAAGAGATAGAAGCAAAGCTGTTGTATCAAAATTTTCTGGTCTACATTCTCTTTCTTAATGCTAAAAATGACCAGGCCATTGACCTCGCCACCACAATTTATAAACTATATCCGGATCACGCTGTGGCTCAGAGAACTATGGCCTGGGCCTTGATGAGGCTTCAGAAGTACGATCAAGGTTTTGCCATTTCGCGCAAACTAATGGCCAAATATCCCAATGACTTTCAGGCGCAAACAGACTATCTTACCGGGCTGCTTGATGCTGGCAATCACCGCGAAGAATGTCGTGGGCAAGCAAGAGCGATGCTGACCAAACACCCTGAGGCGACCATTCCTTGGTTGGTCTTACTCACCTTAGCTCGCAAAGAAAAGAATAAGGCGGCAGAGCAAGAGGCGATGGTGCATTTGAAGAAGGCCAAGCTTGATTCTCATTCGCTAATGGAGATAGGCTTTGATGGAGCGTCTGGTTCTAGCCGTTCGTCTATGGCGCTGTTCTCTAAAGCACTTAGGCAAAATCCAGAGAATGCTGATCTTCTGCTCAATACTAGAGATCCGCGTGCGCTTCGCTTGGGCAAGTAGTTGCGGCTTTTGTAATCAGTAACAGGGCTGGGTCTGCAAGAAAACGCACTGGCATGATTGGGTCGAGTAGGGTGGTACCGACCCCTAATAGTCCAGTGCCGTAGCGGTTGATTGGTACATCCATGCGACGGTAAAGTTCTACAGCTGCGCCAATGCAAGTCCAGCGGTCAGGAGCTATGCGCCCCATAAAGGTGCCGAACCAGTCGTAGCCACTGGCATGAAAAAATTGTTTCAGTTTAGAGCTAAAATATTTTGGTAGATGGAAAAAATTGATACGTTTGAGAACTCGGGCGTTTTCTGCTTCGACCCATTGGCGGTTGGTTTCTACCATAGCTTGAGCGATGACGAAAGCTTTAGCTTTTTGCTCAGTCGACCAGGGCTTTTGTAGATGCAAGCCGACATAGTTGCCTTCGTAGCTAGGGCCGGTTAAATCGGCTAGCGGATGGATAGTGCAGCCTTTATCCATGTACGAACTAAGCAGAAATTTGGCGCCGCTTTCATCTTCAATTACGACTTCTGCGTGACCGACGCTTTCATGTAGTCGTTTTGCGACGTTGCCGCTAGTGAGAAGTAAGTCGCCGGCCTGTAATTGCTCTGCTGCTGGATTAACCAAAGTATTTAGTGGAACCGGCCCGTAGCCTTGCTTCTTGAAGAGTGCTTTGTTCTGCCTGTAGAGAATAAATATGTATAACCAGAAGGCGATTTCGACTAGGGCCAGTACATGCACTATAGGATGCAGCGCCCGAGCGAAAAGCGCCAGTACGCTCAGGCCTAAGCCCAGCACCACTGGTAGTTGCAGTTCGATGCGGGAAAGAACATCAAAGTAGGTTTGCAATAAGTGGTCGACTTTAATTCTTGTCAAAATTAACCAAGAGCCACTTACCAGAACACAGCCACCTGAGAGCTGCCAATCAAGGTGGTGGGTGACAAATCTGTAGGTGAGCCAAATTAGTGAAAAGTAGCAAACAGTATTGATGGCTTTAACTAGATCAAAGTAACCAGTGGTTCTTTGAACGTCGACGCTAGTTTTGGGCGGTGAGTACGGCACTTTAAACATTCATCGATAATACCTCCTAATTGATAATCTCAGCGCGTATGGGCAATACATTGATAGAATTGCGCCGAAGGAAAAGGAAGACCTTAGATAAATGCTCAATGTCAGTTAACCTAAACCGCTCTATTGCTGCACTGCTCTTGCTAATGCTGGCCTATCCCCAGATTGGCGGGCATTTCTCGGCGTCTAGTTCAGCCTTGGCGTCGCCAAAGACCGAGGGCTCAAAGGCTCACCAGCTAACTGAAGAAGCCATGCTCGCCCAAAGGGCTGGGAACTTCGCTCAAGCTGAACTGCTGTTGCTTGAGGCTGTGCAGATTAGAGAGAAGGGTTTCAAAGGTGATCAGCCCGTTGGCCTATTGATTGGCAGTATAGAGCGGTTGGCCGATTGTTATTTCCTGCAGGGTAAGTACAGCCAGGCCCAGGTGCTTTATTTGCGAGCAATAGCTGGTCGGCGGCAGGCCGGCGTTGCCAAAGATAGCAGCCTGGTTCGAGATTTAACCAACTTGGCAGTGCTCTACCAGCGACAAGGAAAGACTGCCGAGGCTGATGATATATCGAAGCAGGCCTTAAGTCTTGTGGAGAACCAGTGGGGCGAAAGTCTAGAGTTGTCTAATGCACTTGTGGCTAGGGCAAAAGTTCTGTTAGATACTAATTTCCTAGATACTAATCCGGCTGCGGCTGCGGCTGCGGCTGCGGCTGCGGCTGCTACTGCTCTTTTAGAGAGAGCTTTGAGTCTGAGATTGAAAGAATCTAAAGGCAACGACTCTAGTGTCAGCTCTATCTTAACTACTTTAGCCAAGGCCTATTTAGAGAGTGATAACTATCATGCTGCCGAGAAGAGTCTAAAGCAGGCATTAGCAATTGACCTAGCCAACTCTGGACGGGAGTCACTGCCAGTGGTGGTAGATTTAAGTACAATCGGCCAGCTCTATCTGCGTCAGGGTAAATATGTTGCTTCAGAGCATGCTTACCTAGAGGCTCTTGAAATAAGCATTCGCCTCAAAGGCGAAGGGCATCCTGAAACCGCTACCTGCCAGAATAATCTGGCTCTCCTCTATCGTAATATGGGTGACTATAGGAAGGCAGAAGGCTTGTTGCGCCGTGGCCTAGCGATTCGCGAGCAAAACTTTGGTGGCGACCATCCACTGGTGGCACAGAACCTGATCAATTTGGCTGATATTTTGGTTGCTGCTGACAAAGAGGCCGAAGCCGAGCCTTTATTATTGAGAGCGCTGAAAATTGAAGAAAGCACTTTTGGTCGCGAACATGATTATGTCGCCTTGATTGAACGTGAGCTAATCGATATTTTGCAAACTCAGCCGACTAAACTGGCCGAGGCAGAAAAGTATGCTAGACGCCTTTTAGAACACGACCAGGCTGTCAGTGGTGGCGATAGTTTACTAACAGCCCGTGACCTTGAATCTTTGGGCAAAATTTTAATTGCTCAAGATAAATTAGCTGAGGCAAAACCTGTGATTGAAAAAGCACGGGCAATTGAAAGTATGCAAAAAGGCATGTTTTTTCAGCAGGAGAAGAATAAGAGTGCGGCGGACACAGCAAGAAATCCTGGCATTATTTACACTAAACCAGTTCAAGATAAATGGGCACTGGTTATTGGCATAAGCAGTTTCCAAGACACCTCCCTCAATCTGCGGTTTGCCGCCAAAGACGCAGTAGATTTTAGAAATTTCTTGGTTAATCAGGCTGGTTTTCAAGCTGACCATGTCAAACTACTGACAGATCATGAGGCCACCCGAGCAAACATCGTGGCATTACTTGGTGATAAGTGGATGAAGCGCGTAGTAAAAGCTGACGATTTAGCAGTTGTCTATATTTCAAGCCACGGCACCCAGGCTGCCAGTCAGGTTGGTGGAGCCAATTTCATTGTGCCCTATGAGGGAAATTCTCACAATATTGTCTTTTCTGGAATTCCTATGCAATGGCTTCTCGCGGGCTTAAAAGACTTGGTACATAGCGATCGCATTTGTGTCTTCCTTGATGTCTGCCACAGTGGTGCAGCTGCTAGTAAATCTGATGCTAGTAAATTTGATAGCGAAAAATTGGATCCTAGTTCCGATCAACAAGTTGAGAAAGTAAGTAGCGCTGCTGGTGGTAAGGCGCTTTACCGTATTCGTGACATTGGTGAAGCGGCTCTTGCCTCTCCACCCGGTCAAGTTGTTGTGGCAGCGAGCCAAGCGGACCAAATTTCGTGGGAGTCGAAGCGCTATTCAAACAGTGTCTTTACTCGGCGTTTAATCGAAGGATTGGCTCTCAATGGTAAAAACACAACGCTTCAGCAGGCGTTTGCCTATTTGCGCGATCGAGTTGAGGAAGAAGTACTGCGCGATCGTACTCAGATTCAAGCACCTGTAGTGGTGCCAAAATTGGAAGCTGCCAATGCTCCGCAATTAGGTTGTACAGCAACAAATCCACGACCTGCTGGTAGTGAAGCAGATGGTGCTGGTGGTGGTGGCTCAAAAACTTTGGGATCCAAGTAAATTAGAGAAAACAACTAGGAGAAGACGATGGTCTGGCATAAAAATGGTGCAATGAATATGGTCAAATTTTTATTGGTAAAGAAACTACCGGTAAAAACTATATTGGCAAAAGCCCTGCCTTCGGCCTTAGCGCTTGTCACTATTGCTACGACTATCTCTTTCAGTATCAGTTCTGCTCCGCCAGCTCAGGCCTTCTGGCCGTTCACAAAGAAGCATGCCGACGGTTCTAAACGCAAAAAGAGAAAATTGCAAGGCACTCAAGTAGGTCTCGTACCAGGTAATCCACCAGCGCTTTACTGGGCCGCCAAAAAGCCTAAGGCTGTGGTGCTTTGTTTGCATGAGCTAGGGCTCTATAGTGGAGTTTTTGACGATCTTGGTTCGCGTATGGCGGCAAAGAATATTTCGGTCTATGCCATCGATTTGCGTGGCTTTGGCGGTTGGAGAGAAATCGACAAGAAAGATAGCAAGATGAATTTGGCTAAGACCTTGTCAGATGTTAAAGGCTCCTGTGAAGAGATTCGTAAGCTACACCAAGGTGTACCTGTATTTATTCTTGGTGAGGCCATGGGCGGTGCTTTAGCTCTGCAGGCTGCTAGTAAGTATCCGACTTTGATCAATGGCATCATTTCTGCTGCTCCAGGCGGCGATCATTTCAAGTCGGTCAATAATTTTGTTAATGTCGGTGTCGGCATGGCTGTTGGTTCTAAGCACGCTTTTGGTTTGGGTGAAAAGCTGATGGACGTGGCTACTCCGAAGCAAGAGTTAAAGGAAGCCTTGAGTGAAGATGAGATGGTGCGGATGGACGTCACATCTGGCGAGATGGTCGCCTGTCAGTTCTTTATGTATAAGACCAAGGCCATGGCTAAAGCTATTAAAGAAATGCCGGTTTTGATCGTGCACGGCGATAAAGACGGTGAGTCGAAGCTGATTGGCTCAGAGAGCGTTTTCAAGAATCTTGCTACCAAAGACAAGAAATTTGTGCGGCTGCCAGAAGGCGATCACTATACGTTTGAAGATACAAAGGTGAGCGATGAAGCATTCAGCACGGCCCTTGCCTTCATCGACGAGCACGCGCCGAAAGAAGCTAGCGAGTAGCTTTCTGTCTCAACAATGAGTGAGATTATTGTTTGATTTTATGTTGAAAAGATTGCACGAGGAGAGATTCGAACTCTCGACCAAGCACTTAAGAGGCGCGTGCTCTACCGCTGAGCTACTCATGCATAAAAACCATTATAAAGGGAAGAGTGCCATAAGACCCTTTCTTATGCCAAGAGGTAGTTTACAATTTGATCAGTCAAAAATTCATTTCAATTTCTCGATTCTCTGGTCTAATTCACATAGATGTGCAACCATTGAGTTAATTGAACAGGAGCAAAAAGTGGACATCCAGGAATTGGCGAGACTTCAACAGCAAAGCAATAGTGACCACCTCATGGTCGAAGTCGAAGACACCGTAAAAGCGGGTAGACCGAGGTGTTTTTTATCAGCCGATCGCAACGCCCCTGACACAGTTACTCTTCATCGTTACCGTGATGGCGGCACTTTGCTACGCATCCTTGACCTCAATACTGAGCGGGGCCTAAAGCGCTTGACTGAGTTAAATGTCGTTGGTCACACTGACCGCTCTATTTAAATTTAGTAGAAATTTTAAACTTATTGGTCTTTGCTTTTCGCTTGGCAACGATTTTGCCCTTGGCAAGCTCTGGCTTTTAAGCGACATGAACAATTGGTCGGTTGTTGGGTTCTGGTTCGTGCAGGCGAAGCTTCTCTCTGATTAAGGGTGCTGTTTCCCCTTCACCAAAAAGTGCGTACTTAAGAGCGTATGTTAGTGGATGAATTTCGCTCCACGACATGTATATGTGTGGAACCTTGCTGCCTTGACTATTCTGATCACGTAAATGCAAGAGCAGAGCGGCAATGGCATCGGCCACAGCAGGCGACTGACAGCGCAGTACTCGATACTTATCTATAACATGGCCGGTAACTAGAAGAGAGTCGGTTGCACCAGTTTTGGGTTCTACTTCCACAAAAATGAAATTGCCTTCTTCTATTTGAATACTGTGTTTGCGCCGGGCATCTTGTTCTAGTTTTTCATAGTTCTTGCTGCCAAATTTTTGGGCCAATAAGCGCACCACTCCAAGATCTTGTTGCGATAACTCTTTTACAAATTCTTGGGCACGCTGGTCTAGCTCGACTTTAGTAATTTTGCGCTCTTTGGTTCGGATAATAACTGTAGCAACTATCACCACAAATAGTGCTACTAGAACACCTATGGTAAGTCCGTCTAGTCCATCTAATAGCCATCCTAATCCTGTGCCCGCAGCTAAGACCAAGCTGAGAGCGGCAGAGATTGCCAGTCGTTTGGCCAGCTTCCTGTTGACCTGCTTGTCTAAACTGTTGGCACTTTTTTCAGTGGCGTTGCTATCTGACACTTCTAGCTCCAAAATTTCTTAAGTTCGACCTATTCTCTAAGCAACATGTTTGTTTATGCGACGTGTATTCATTTTAAGCGACGTGTACAAGTGGTCTTTTAAATTCGTTTGTTTCAGTTGAGCGAATAATTTCGCGAGTAAGAGTAGCGGTTTCTCCTTCGCCAAAGAAAATAAACTTGAACGTATAAATAATTGGATGGCCCTCTGTCCAACCGAAATAAACATGAGGCATCTTTTTGGTTTTGTCACGCAGGTGCAGCAAGACTGCGGCAATGGCGTTGGGAACGGCGAGACTTTTGCAGCGCAGAACGTGATGACCATCGATTTCATGGCCAGTCACTTCAAGCACGGTGTCAGAGAATTCAGAAACGTCTTCGGGTTCTACTTCTAAAAAGATGAAATTGCCTTCGCGTTCTTGAATGCTGTGAACTGCTCGTGCGCGAGCTTCTTTCTCGTTGAGAAATCCAGTACCGGCACGATTGGCTAATAGCCGTACCTCGCCCCAGTGTTCATTGGTGGCAGCAGTGATAAATTCGGAAGCTTTCTTGTCTAACTTCACTTCTTCTACTCTTAGTTCTGTTGAACGCAAAGCGCGCGAAACAAATGAAACAATCAGTATGCTAAAAACGAAGAACAAGGCTATCCGCACACCTTCAGGACGTTGAGTCATATTGACGATTGAAGTCCAGATGAAAACCAGACTGATAGCAGTAAAAACGAAGCGTTTTTGAGAACCTTTTTGCCAAGAAGTTATTGCTGAAGCAAGGGCTGCTGAAGTTATTAAAACAAGCACCCCGGTGGCATAGGCTCCGGCCTGGGCATCAACATCGGCTTTGAAAATGAAAGTAACACCATACGAAATTAGAGTGAAAAATATAACTAGTGGTCTAACTGCACCGGCCCAGTCTGGTGCCATACCATAGCGAGGTAGGTAGCGTGGAACTAGGCTCAGTAAGCCAGCAATGGCAGAAGCGCCAGCAAACCACAAAATTAAAATTGTGCTGAAATCGTATAGAGAACCAAACAGTTCGCCCAAATGGGTGTGGGCTAGATAGGCTAGGGCTCTGCCATTAGCTGCGCCACCTTCTTTGTAGAGTTCGGCTGGAATAAGCAGTGTTGTCACCATACTTGAAGCTACAAGAAAATAGCTCATTATTAAAGCTGCGGTGGTGAGCAAATATTTGGCATTGCGAATTCTGCCACTTTGATTTGCGGGGACATCTGTGGCATCTCCACGCACCATGGGCATCACTGCTACACCAGTCTCAAAGCCTGACAAACCCAGGGCTAAATTGGGAAAGAGCAAGCAAGCTGTGCCGAGCATCGAAAAAATTGAGCCAAAATTAGTTGTCAGTTTATGCAACCAATCTCGGGTCAATTCAGGGTGAATGGTTAATTGCCAAAGTCCCCAGCCAACAATGATATTTGTAAGCAAGAGGTAGACGCCGACAATATAAACTGAAATGCCAATTGCTTCTTTGAAGCCCTTGAGAAATACAGCACCAAGGCTAGTGAGCAAAATCAGTGTCACTAGCACGCGATTATGATTGTGCCAAGCCACTGGTATCATTGGGTTTTCAAGTATGTGGGCGGTGGCATCGGCTGCTGAAAGAGTGATAGTAATGATAAAACCAGTGGCGGCAAAACCAAGCAGAAGCAAAACAATAGTCTTACCGCGCCAGCCGGGGAGCAAACCTTCCAGCATTGCTACTGAACCCTGGCCATTCGGGCTGCGTTCGGCGACAAAGCAGTATGCTGGCAGCGCACCAAAAAGAGTGACAACCACCAAGACTAGAGTGGCAAGTGGCGAGAGAAGGCCTGCTGCCAGGTAGGCAATCCCTGGTTGATAGCCTAGGGTGGAGAAGTAATCAACACCGGTAAGACACATTACCTTCCACCAAGAATCTTGATGATGTTCTTGATTGTGTTCATGATTTTGTTTGGTTGGCTTCAAACCATCCAATAACCAATCGCGAAACGGATTTTTCTTCTCTCTCAATGCTTATGTCTCATCGATACTCTAATCTCTTTATAGAATCTTGAGTATATCTTGATGTTTGTTCTGTCTTCTAGAAATAAGGGGACTTTAGATTCCAAGCGACTAGACTAACTGAGTGGTCTATTTGTATTAGATATTGAATTGGCCCTATGCAATCCTAAGTCAAGAATCGTAAGGAAGTTTGCAGTGTTCAGTGGCGGCCCGCCGGTCCACTTAATGTGGTCCAATATGTTCAACCCTGATAAAGCTAAGCTTAAAGGGAAGGTCGCTTGGCGCCGCATTGCCGCCCTCTTTGCTCCCTATTGGAAGCTTGAACTCATGGTTGTGGCTGCCATTCTTGTCTCGTCCACTCTTGGGCTCGCCCCTCCGCTGCTTACTTTGGCCATTATCGATAAGGCCTTACCGGCCCGAGATTTTACTTTGCTCGCCACTCTTGTCTTGGCCATGGTGGCCTCAGCGTTCTTAGCGGGATTGGTTGGAGTTTATCAGGGTTATCTAAACTCAAAAGTCGGCGAAGGTATAGTGCGCGATCTGCACACTGATCTGGTATCACATTTGCATCGAATGCCACTATTGTTTTTTACTAGCACTAAGACCGGCGAGATCATGAACCGAGTCAGTAGTGACGTAGAAAGTGTTGATGGTGTGATCACCGGCACCATGGTTTCTATAGTCACTAATATCATTACCATTGTTACTACACTTGTAGCCATTTTTGCCTTGAACGCTCAACTAGCGCTGGTTTCAATTGTTGTAGTGCCACTTATGGTGGTGCCGCTCTGGCCTGTTGGCCGCCGTATGTATGAGGTGCGCAAGAAGACTCGGACAAAACGTGACCAAATACAAGCCGCTACGCAAGAGACTTTATCTGTCTCTGGTACTGTGTTAGTTAAGTCGTTTGTCAAAGAAGAATATGAACGTAAGCGTTTTTATAATTTAGCCACTGAACTGATGACTCTTGAAATTAGTGTGGCTATGATTGGTCGTTGGTTTATGATGGCTATCACCGCCATGGTCACAGTGGGCCCGGCGATAATATGGCTGGCTGGTGGCTGGCTAGCTATTTACCACGGCATCACTGTAGGGGTCTTGGTTAGCTTTGTCGCCTTAATTGGCCGACTGTATACTCCTGTTTCGGCTTTAGCTGGGGTGCAAATACAAATAGTCAGTGCCTTGGCCGTATTTGAGCGCATCTTTGACTATCTTGATATGAAAGAAGAGAAAGACCTGCTAGAGGCAGTTCCGCTTAAACAGGGCATGGTGAACGGACAAGTCGAATTCGACCATGTTGGCTTCTCTTATCCTGCTATTGGTGGCGGCTCTAGTCGCGGTGGGGTTGAAGATCTCAACTTTGTCGTTGAACCGGGACAGATGGTGGCAATAGTTGGTCCTTCTGGTGCTGGTAAAACCACTATTACAAATCTTCTGCCAAGACTGTGGGAGATAGATCAAGGGCGAATTTTAATTGACGGACAGGATACTAAATTTGTCACGCGCGACTCTCTAAGAGAAAACATTGGTATTGTCACCCAAGAAACCTATTTGTTCCATGACACCATTGCCGCTAACTTACGCTATGCCAAAGCTGAGGCCACGGCCCAGCAAGTAGAAGAGGCCTGTCGTGCCGCTAACATTCACGATGTTATTGCCGCTATGCCTGAAGGCTATGAAACTGTCGTGGGCGAGCGGGGTCATAAGCTTAGTGGTGGCGAAAGACAGAGATTGGCCATCGCCCGTGTTTTATTGAAGAATCCGCGCATCTTAATCTTAGATGAGGCCACCAGCGCCCTAGACAATGAGAATGAGTCATTGATTCAAGCCGCTCTAGTTCCCTTGATGGTCGGGCGCACATCGCTAGTGGTGGCTCATCGCTTAACTACAATTATCAATGCTGATAAAATTTTTGTGCTGGAGAATGGCCGTATTGTTGAAAATGGCACACACACAGAGTTGCTAGCACAAGGTGGCGTCTATGCTCGGCTCTATTTTAGATAAGATCTCTGGTCTTCAATACTTGTTAGTGTGACCAATCATATTCGGTCACGCCTTTTTGCGAGCGCACTACGCTTGCTGCCGGTCTTGCTGTGGGGGCAGCCTGTTGCACAGGAGCTGCCTGATAGGCCTGGGAGGGATCTATTTCGCTATATGGCACATCATTGCTATGGCTTATGGGTTTAGTAGCTGGTGTACCAACACTAGTAGCATAGCGTGATGTCGGCAGCTCACCAGCTACGATTTGACTTGCTTGGTTGGCATAGTAGCGCTGGTTATACTGGCGAAAGACACGAGCCATAACCGTTCCGCCGGTAACGTGTTTGTCGGCTACAGGGCTTTTTTCGTCACCGCCACCCCATACAGCTGTCACCATATCTGGTGTGAAGCCAACAAACCAAATATCTTTAGCCTTGTCGGCTGTGCCGGTCTTGCCTGCCACAGGGCGACCGGCCAACTTGGCCTGGGTACCGGTGCCGCGCCTTACCACTTCGGTCAAGATGTCAACCAACCAGCTGGTCTGCTCATAGGGAAAGACCCTGTGAATAACCGGCACATAGCGGTCTAAAAGTTGTCCACGGCTGTCTTTTACTTCCCGAATCATCCAGGGTGTCACAGCTACTCCTCCACGTGCCAGTGTGCCGTAGGCTGAGGCTAACTCTAATGGTGTAACAGCAGAGCTGCCGAGTGCTAGTGCCATTGTCGGTGCCATGTTCGATCTGATTCCAGCCGCTCTTAAAGTATCGATGACATTGGTGATGCCCACTTGTTCCATGACGCGAATGGTGCACATATTGCGTGATTGGCAGAGAGCTTCTCTCACAGTTATCTCGCCCATGTACTTGCCGTCATAGTTTTTGGGGGCCCATTCCACCCCTGTCTCTTGTGTCATCTTGTACGGTATATCTTGCACTGTGCTTTCTGGGGTTAGGACGCCTCCCATGAAGGCCGTGAGGTAGATGAAGGGCTTCAGCGATGAGCCTGCTGTATGAGGGTTAACGGCACTATTCCATTGATTACTCCAATAGTCATGGGCGCCGCCAACCAGAGCGCGCACGGCGCCGTCTTTGACTGATAGGCTAACTAGAGCTTCCTCTTCAATGCCAGGAGGTGCTCTTCTAATTTCAGAGGCGAGGGTTTGTTCTGCTGCTGCTTGAGCAATTGGATCTATCGTTGTATAGATCTCAAGACCATTTAGGCCAATGGTGCGCTGATCAAATTGGCGCCGCGCCGATTCTAGTACTAGGGCTGTAAAATAAGGATAGTGGCTGAAAGGCTTACTTGCTCTCACTACTTCTGCTCGTTTAAAGACCAGGGGTTGTGACTCAGCAATGAGGCAATCGCTTTCAGAAATAAAACCGCATTCGACCATGGCTCGCAGTACTTGTTTTTGTCTAACCATAGCTTCTTTGCGCCGCTCTTTTGCCCCTAAAAATGAAGGTGCGCGAATGATGCCTGCTAAAAATGCTGACTCGCTTAGAGTGAGTTTGCTTGCTGACTTACCAAAATAATTGTGGGCCGCTTGCTCAATGCCACGAGCACCATTGCCAAAATAGATTTCACTTAGATAGAGCGAGAAAAGTTGTTCTTTAGTGTATTTTTCTTCTAGGCGGTAGGAAGCGACAACTTCAGCTAGTTTGATCACGCCAGTGCGTTTGACGTCGGGAAAAAATAGATTTTTAGCCAGCTGCTGGGTAATGGTGGAGCCGCCTTCGACCATCTTTAGGGCCTTGGCATTGGCAAACGAGGCCCTGAGGATGCCTTGAAAACTCATGCCACCGTGCTTATAGAAATTCTTATCTTCGGCTGCCAGTACGGCTTGCTGCATAGAGACGGGCACTTGATTGAAAGGAATGACTGTGCGTGGCATGCCTAAATTTATGCGTTCAATTAGTTTGTCATTGCGGTCATAGATAGAAATAGAATCGATTGGTTTGTAGTTTTTGAGATAGTCGATATTAGGTAAGTGATTTACTTCTTGAATAACCAACAATCCAACTACTGTGCCGCCCAGAATAAACATCACCAGTCCTACCTGAGTCAGCATTTTTAGGATAGTAAAACTTGAGCGCAAGAAATCTCTCATGCCGCCCATGTCGTTCATTTCTCTAAGATTGTTTGGTCGCACAAAATGCCTATGCTATGACTGTTGAGATTGTTGAGGCGGTTGAGATTGATGAGACTGGTACCAAGTGCGAATAGTTGGATCGATTGTAAAGGCTTTCTCAAGGTCGATGGCGCTTTTCTCTCGACTACGATCGTCGTCTTTTAGGGCGTGCAAGAAGGCGCGGTGAAAGTAAGCTTGCGCACATTCAGGATTTAGTCTAATTGACTTATTGAGATCAGTCATGGCTGCATCAGGCAGACCCATTTCGTCCAGCAAGCGTCCACGGCTTAAATAATTTGTCCATTCCTCAGGTTCGCTCTCTATGACAATATTGAAGTCTTCTAGGGCTTCTTTTAAGCGCTTCAACTTCCATAAACTATGGGCGCGATAATACAAATCAGGCTCAAAGGCAGCACTGAGATCTACCGCTTTGGTAATGTCTTCAATGGCTTCTCTGAATTGTTCCAGGCGATAGTGAAGCTGTCCGCGGTAGCTGTAGAGTGTAGGTGAATCGTCTTTGATGGCAATAGCTTGGTGATAGGCAGAAAGCGCCAACGCCAGTTGCCCAATGTCGCTCAGCACTTCGGCTTTGGCTGAGATAATAATCACCAGTAGGCTATTGTTGTCAGCAAGAGCTGCCGCAGATTCAATGATCTTTAGTGCTTCTTCTGAGCGGCCCAGTTGGTGCAAGCAGAGGCCCTTATTCATAAGCGCCAGAGCACTTTGTTCGACAGCGAGAACTGCTTCGAAATCGCGGATAGCAATTTCATAGCGGCCAGCCATCATCAGAGCATTACCCCGGTTTAATTGTGCCTGCCAGAGACCTGGGCTTGCCGCCAGTGCCTGGGTGAAGCAGAGCGCAGCGTCATGAGCGCACTGATTCTGCAAGTACATAAAACCTTGCTGAAAGTGTAGGCTGGCCTCTTTATCGTCCATTCGCTTTCCTGATCAACATATCTACAGAACATTCATATCCACAGAACATTCATATCCACAGAACATTCTACAGGCATTACCCTCTCAAGCAATTAAGTGAGACAATACTGCACATGTGCGGAAGGTACACCCTAGCTCACTCTACTGAAGATATTCTCGCTCGCTTTCGCGTCAGGCAGCTGGAGCTGCCAATTGCGGCGCGGTATAACATTGCGCCATCAAACTGGGTGCCGATTATCATTGCCAACCAGCAAGAGGGCGGCCGCCGCATTGAAGCGGCACGCTGGGGTTTCGTGCCAAGTTGGGCGAGGGATGTCAATTCAGGGGGATCTAAGAAAGTCGTTCCCATGATCAATGCCCGCAGCGAATCAATTGCTGTAAAGCCTTTTTTTAGAACTGCTTTTAGCGCTAGGCGCTGCATTGTACCGGCCGATAGCTTCTATGAATGGACAGGCGAGGGCAAGGCCCGCAAACCTTGGCGAATACATTTAAAAGACAAGAGTTTAATGGGCTTTGCCGGTCTCTTTGAAGATTGGTCTTCCCGCGATGGTGATGAGATTCGCACCTGCGCCATAATTACTGTACCTGCCAACCTTGTCATGGCTCAGTTTCATGATCGTATGCCAGCCATAATTCCTCGCCACTTAGAGGGCCGCTGGCTTGATCCCACCAACAAAAATCTGCCTGAGTTAGAGTCTATTCTTAAGCCCTATCCTGATGACCAAATAGTTTGTCATCGAGTTTCTACTCAAGTTAACGGCACTGCTATTGATGGCAGACAACTAATTGCGCCGATTGACCCTAAGCAAGAACAGGCCGATGAAGAAGCACAGGCATTGGCTGCCAAAGCAATAGCGCGGCAGTTGAAAGCAGCAGGCAAAGACCAAGATACAAAAGATAGAGCTAAGCCAGTGAAACCTAAAGCAAGTACAAAGAAAGCTCAAGATAATGGCCAATTAAGCTTGTTTGACCAATCTCCTCAATAACTCTTTCGTTGAAGTCTAGCTTGCCTCTAGTACTTTCAATTGGGCATGAACACTTTCCAGCTGACGGGTGAGTTCGGTTAGCTGCGCTTCGATTTTTGCTACTTTGTCAGGCGGTGCTTTGCTCTTGAAGTCAGGATTGGAGAGTTGCAGATCTACCTTTGCAATCTCTTTTTCAATTGATTGCTTACGTACATTGAGTTTGTCTTTTGACTTGGCAACATCAATCAATTTGGCCAAAGGCACATAGATGTTGACCGAAGACACAGCCTCGCATGCCGCCATTGATGGTGGCGAGCAGTCCATGCTGATGTCTAGCGGATTGGCTTTGGCCAAGCGCTCAATATACATGGCGCCATCAGCGAGACACTTCATTTCGTCTTCATCCTGGCAGACAATCATTACTTCTGCTTCTGCAGACGCTGGCACATTGTAGGTTTGTCTGATGTTTCTGATTGAGCGAATTACCCGCATCAGAAATTCCATTTTTTCTTCAGCATCATCGTCGATCAAGTTTTCATCAGGTCTTGGGTACGGGGCAAACATGATCGAGACAAAGTCTTTGGGGAAGAAAGCCGACTTGGGAACCTTGGTCCAAAGCTCTTCTGTGATGAAAGGCATAATGGGATGCAAGGCGCGCAGTAAACCCTCAAATATTGTTTGGAGCACTGCTCTGGTTTGGCCTGTGGTTTCACCTGATTGCGCCTCTTGAGCAAGTTGAATCTTGGCGATTTCAACATACCAATCGCAGAAGGCGCTCCAAGTAAAATCATGAAGCTGATTGGCAGCTTTATCGAAGTCATAGTCTTGGAAGTACATTTGCAAGAGGTCAAGCAGCACGTTATAGCGGTTCAAGATCCAGCGATCAGCCAAGGTCAAGTGCGCTGGATTGACGCCCTTCGGTTCAAATCCTTCTAGTTGAGTCAAGACAAAGCGGCCAGCGTTCCAGAGCTTGTTGGCGAAGCGTTTATATTCGTCTAGTTTTTCTGGCCTGAAGCGCACATCTTGATCGCCTTTGATACCAACTGAAGTGAACCAAAAGCGGTTAGCATCAGCGCCGTAGGTATCAATCATGTCGAGTGGATCAATAGAATTCCCCTTCGATTTAGACATGCGTTTGCCGTCTTCAGTCTGAATGACAGGGTGAATCAGCACATGTTTAAAGGGAATAGTCTTAGTGAATTTGAGAGAAGTAAAGATCATGCGTGCCACCCAGAGATTGATAATCTCGCGGGCGGTAGAGAGAATAGTAGTAGGGAAGAACATCTTCATTTCTTTGGTTTCATCAGGCCAGCCCAGAGTGGCAAAGGGCCAGAGGGCTGAGCTAAACCAAGTGTCGAGAACATCTTCATCTTGTTTCATGTCAGAGCCTGGGGCTGAACATTTTTCACAGGAATCAGGCGCCGACTCGTAGGCATCAACGGCTCCACACTTGCTGCAGGTCCAGACAGGAATCCTGTGGCCCCACCACAGTTGCCTGCTAATGCACCAGTCGCGGATATTTTTCATCCAGTCAAGATATGAGCTGGCATAACGTTCAGGAATGAACTGCACTCTTTGCTCTTCAACTACTTCTATAGCAGGCTGAGCAAGCTCTTTCATGCTCAGATACCACTGGTCAGAGAGCAGAGGCTCAATTACAGTTTGGCACCTCTCGCAGTGACTAAGGCCCACGGTATAGTCGCGCGATTCTGCTAACAAACCAAGTTCTTCGAGCTTGGCTACGGTCTGTTTGCGTGCTTCAAAGCGGTCAATGCCATGTAAGAAATCGGGCACAAATTCGTTGGCAATTAACTTGCCTTTGAGATCAATCACTGTTGGTTGCGGCAGCTTGTGTCTGGCACCAACTTCAAAGTCATTGGCGTCGTGGGCTGGTGTGATTTTCAAAGCACCAGTGCCGAACTCTCGTTCTACATAAGAATCGGCAATTACCGGAATGGCTCTATTCGTAATGGGCAGCTTGACATTTTTGCCAACAAAGCCTTTGTAGCGATCATCTTCTGGATGTACAGCCACAGCTACGTCACCATAAAGTGTTTCTGGTCTGGTAGTGGCTACAATCAGCTCGCCAGAGCCGTCTTCTAGCTGATATCTGATGCAGAAGAGATGGCCTTTCTTCTCATCGTGTTCAACTTCAAGATCAGACAAGCTTGTGGCACAGCTAGGGCACCAATTTGTGATGCGATTGCCGCGATAGATATAACCTTCTTTGTAGAGGGTGACAAAGGCACGATAAATAGATCTGACATAAGATTCGTCCATGGTGAAAGCGACGCGATCCCAGCTGAAGCTAACACCAATGCGCTTGTACTGCTCCATGATGTGGTCGCCGTACTGATTGCGCCATTCCCAAATTTTTTCAGTAAAGGCCTCTCTGCCCATCTTGTGGCGGTTCAGGCCTTCTTTTTTGAGTTTGCGCTCTACCACCATTTGAGTGGCAATCCCAGCATGGTCCGTTCCCGGTTGCCAGAGAACGTTGTAACCTTGCATCCTTTTCAAGCGGATCAAGACATCTTGTAACGTTCCGTTCAGGGCATGGCCCATATGTAAATTGCCTGTAATGTTGGGTGGCGGCAGGGCCACTGAAAAATTGGGTCGATCTGGGTTCATCTCCAGATTGAAGAGTTTGTTTTCATGCCAATAGGCCGTCCAGCGTGCTTCTACTTCTTTCCAGTCGAAAGCATTAGAGGAAGGTTTCGGTTCATTAGATTCCTCTTTAATGGAATTGCCCTCTGTTGTAGAACTCTTAGCCATTGACTGTTTCTCACTATTTAAAGATGTTGGCGAGCTTGTGTGCGGCTGCACTGTGCACACTTGATTTTGCTTTCAGTTTCGCTTCTTGGCTGGCACATTGTTGGAAGGCTGATTATAGCGGTGTAAAGAGCCCCTCTTCAACCAACCATTAAGCTTGCTTTTAAAAAGCTTCTATTAAGCTAGTTCTAAGGCTATGCCGTCTCATCGTCTATTGGTCTTAGATGGTGTTAGAATTTTGCACTGGCGAGAGGTAGCCACTGCTTTGTCTTGACTACTGTCTGTAACCTCACGGACCATGGAGCGCTTGCAATCCTGCATGATTTCTACCAACGATTTTCGAACCGGCGTTACCATTGAATACAACAATGGCGTTTGGCAAATAATAGAGTTCCAGCACGTTAAGCCTGGCAAAGGCGCAGCCTTTGTTCGAGCAAAGATGAAGAATATCGAGACCGGTAACGTGCTTGAAAATACCTTCCGCGCTGGTGAGAAACTCCCCCAAGCAATTGTCGAGAAGGCTGATTTGCAGTATCTCTACAAAGCTGGAGAAAATTACGTGATGATGGACAATGCTAGTTTTGAACAACTAGAATTGACCGCTCAGCAAATTGGCTCTGGTGTTGAGTTTTTGAAAGATAACACCGAGGGCATCGTAATGCTCAAGTTCAATGATCGTATTCTAGGCCTTGAGCTACCGAATACAGTTGAGCTTGAAATCAGTGAGTGCGCTCCTGACGAAAGAGGCGATACCAGCTCTGGTGGCGGCAAGCCTGCTGTTCTAGAAACTGGAGCAACAATCACTGTGCCTTTCCATATTAAGGTGGGAGACAAAGTGAAAGTTGACACAAGAAATCGCAAGTATTTGACCCGCGTTTAAATTGGATTTCGGATTGGGATTAGGAATTAATTGTGAAGATAGACCTGCAGCAAATCAAAGAGTTGCTTGGAATCGTTAGTTCGACTGACGTAACTGAGTTCACCATTGAATTTGGAGACCAGCGCATTACGGTGAAAAAAGACCGTCCAGTGCTTGCTCAGACCTTTGAAATTCCTGCGCAGCAAAGGCAGGTTGTGCATGCATCTGCTACTTCGGCTACTGCAGTAGCCGAACCGAACCGGGCTTCAACAGCAACTCTTGCTCCAGAAGCTGTGGCTAAGGCTGATAGCGTTGTCCATTCTGAAGAGAATGGTACTCCAGCTAATACCGTGGCAATTACTTCCCCAATGGTTGGTACATTTTATGGTCAACCATCCCCAACAGCTGCCGCCTTTGTCAAAATGGGCGACCGTATCACTGTTGGTCAGACAGTTTGCATCATTGAAGCAATGAAGTTGATGAACGACTTACCATCTGAAGTATCTGGCAAGATTGTCAAAATATGCGTAGAAAACGGCACAACTGTTGAGTATGGTCAAACCCTCTACCTGGTTGATCCTAAAGGTTAAGAGCACGAACAAGATTAAGAACAACAAGGTTAAAACATAGCCAATGATTGAAAAGGTTCTGATCGCCAACCGTGGCGAGATAGCTCTGAGAGTAATCAGAGCCTGTCGCGAACTGGGAGTTTCGACGGTAGCCGTTTATTCTCAGGCCGACTCTGAGTCGCTGCATGTGAAACTTGCAGACGAAGCTTATTGCATTGGGCCGCCCCAATCTCAGCGTAGTTACCTGCATATACCAGCGATCATCTCCACGGCTGTAGTGACTGGGGCCGATGCTGTTCATCCTGGATATGGTTTTCTCTCTGAGAATGCTAATTTTGCCCAAATTTGCTCAGATCATCGCATCAAGTTTATTGGCCCAAGCGTAATCGCCATCAATTCGATGGGAGATAAAGCATCAGCACGCGAGGCTATGCGTGCTGCTGGAGTGCCAGTGGTACCTGGTAGCCACGGTCTGATTGAAGACGAGAGCGAAGCATATAAGCTAGCTGCTGAGATTGGTTTTCCTGTGATTGTTAAAGCCACTGCTGGTGGTGGCGGCCGTGGTATGCGTGTTGCCGTAGACCAAGCCTCGCTGGTTACCGCGTTAGCCTCAGCTCGCTCAGAAGCTTCTGCCGCTTTTGGTGATGGCGGCGTCTATATAGAAAAATATTTGAAACCGATTCGCCACGTAGAGATTCAAGTGATGGCTGACAGCCATGGTAACTGCATTCACCTAGGTGAGCGTGATTGCTCAGTGCAACGTCGTCACCAGAAATTGATTGAAGAGACTCCTAGCCCGGCGCTTACTCCAGAATTGCGTAAACGCATGGGTGATGCTGCTGTGCGCGCAGCCAAACAGATCAATTATGAAGGTGCTGGTACTGTCGAATTTATTCTGGCCGGCAATGATTTTTACTTCATGGAAATGAATACTCGTATTCAAGTGGAGCATCCAGTCACTGAATTTGTTACCGGGGTAGATTTGATCAAGGAACAGATTCGAGTAGCTTCAGGAATGCCACTTTCAATCAAGCAAGAAGATGTTGAATTCCGCGGACATTCCATTGAATGTCGTATCAACGCTGAAGATCCAGATCGTAATTTTTTGCCATCGCCCGGTCGTGTTGATGCGTATATTGCTCCTGGCGGACCTGGCGTGCGTGTTGATAGTCATTGTTATCCAGGCTATGTTATCCCGCCCTACTATGATTCGCTTGTGAGCAAACTAGTGGTCTGGGGGCGCGATCGTCAAGAAGCAATCGCTAGAATGCAGCGCGCTCTTGACGAGTACGCCATTACTGGTATTAAGACGACCATCCCTTTTCATCAAAGAGTATTGGCCCATCCGATGTTTCAAAATGGCAAGGATGTCAGCACCGATTTCATTGAAAAATACATGACCCTTCAAGAAGCTAAATAAGCTAAATAAGCTTTTCGTTGGGGGTGTAAAATGTATGGGCAAATACAGTTTGGCCGATATCGGTCAAGTTTTTCTAGGCTCGAAATTCGAAGTTCTTAGATTTTGCATTTGGCTCCGTAGCTCAATGGTGGAGCGTGCGACTCATAATCGCCTGGTTACTGGTTCGAATCCAGTCGGAGCCAAACTTTAAAACTTGCTTACAATTGACTTAGCCTTGGGGGCACAATGAAACTAGATAGATCTGTATGGGCTGACAACCTCAAGCTAGGAGCTATCACCTTCGCCCTAACATTGCTTGTCTGTCAACCGGCTCTGGCTCAGAAAAACGCCACTGCGGCAGCTCTAAAGGTCGGCTATTTTAATCTCAATCTAGTCAAAATCTCCTGTCCTGAAACTGCTGGCTCTGAGACCCTGCGCCTGCAAGCTGAGAATCAGCTCAAGCGTGAAGTCGAGCAGGCCAACAAACGGTTGCAGAAAGCTCAAGAAGAGAAGCGCACGCCAGAAGAGCTGAAGAAGCTTACTGGTGATATTCAAGCAGAAATAAATGCGAAGCAGCAGGCTCTTGCTCAGCTTGTTCAGACCGCTACAGCCCAGGCTTCAGAAAAAATCTTTCAAGCTGTCAATCAAGTGGCTCAAGAAAAAGGCCTCGACTTAGTAATTGATGGTGCTGGAGTCTATGCTGGCGGCCAGAAAGTAATTGACAACGGTGTCGACGTCACTGCCGATATTATGAAAAAAATTAGTCCAGCTTCGCAGTTGAAACAAGCTGAGCAAACTCATAGCGAGCCAAAGGCCGCATCTGCAGCAGCACCAAAAACCAAGTAGTGAGCATTATTGCTAGCGGTTGTTCGAGTTAGCGGCTTCTAGCTCGGACAAATGTTTTTGCCAAATTGACAACTTGTTTTTGTCCTTGATTAAGGGCAATGCGCTTTGGAAGGCTCGAATCGCCTCAGTGAAATTGCCTTGCTTTTCCAGGGTAACAGCTTTGCCGAGGTAGATATCGCCATCTTTGGGATACCATTTCAAGCCCATTGTAAAGATCTTGGCCGCCTCTTCCACATTTTCTTCTTTGAGATAGATGTTTCCTAAGGCCTGGAAGCAACCAGGCAAAGCGTCCTCTTTGTTGATTTCGGTCAGATATTCAGTCTTTGCTTCTTCTGTACGACCCATGCTAGTGAGAATTTCTGCTTTGAAGTTTCTAGCCTGGGGATAGCGGCCTCCCCGCGCTTTAATCGACGTATCGATTTCGTTCAATGCTTCCTGTTTCTTTGACTGCCTATATAAAACGACTGCCTTGCCTAAGTGAGCGTCAGCATTAGTTCCTTTCTTGTCTTGTTGTATGGCGATATTGAGATGGGCCATGGCTTCATCAAGTTTATCGCCTTGAGCTAGAGCTAGTCCTAGCGCAGTATGCAAGCTGCTACCTTTGGCTCCTAGCTTCTCTGCTCTTTGTAGAGTAATTATCGACTCAGCTATTCGACCTTGGCTTTTTAGCAGATTTCCTAAAAGGAACAGGGTCGTCTTATCGTTTGGTCTGAGCCCCAGCATAACCTGGCATTCGGCAATTGCCTTTGAGTAATTTCTGTTGCTGACATAGCAGTTGCATAGGCCATAGTGTGCCTCCCAATTGTCTGGTGCAATTGCAAGCGCCGCTCTGTATGCGGAAATTGCTTCCTTTGTGTTGCCGTTGAAGAGGTTGAAATTTCCTAAATCTAGTTTCTCGATGGCGTGGTGCTTCGACAAACTAAGAGTTCTTGTTACACCAAGTGAGAAGGTGGCTGCGCTGCTTCTCTTGTTGGCTGCGCTATCGTCGCTTGGTCGATCTAGATTGATCGTCCCCGCGAGTGACTTGTCTTGAGCATAGGCAGGCAGTTTGACAGAAATTGGCCAAAGCAAAATCGCTGCGAAAAGATAGAGTCTATATGCAATTTTGTACCTGAATCTGCATCTGTTCATGGTAGCCATTATGTCAATGGTAGGGTGCTACTGACTGGGTGAATTATTCTCTGCTGTTGCAGTAAGTGGCTCCTCACTTTCTATTGATTTAGCGCTGTCATTGTCTTGCTGCTCAATCTGAGAACTGCTTGGAAGCCCCTTTTCTGGAGGGTTTTCAGAAGAAGAATTTTCTTCTGAAGACGGTTCCTTTTTATGCTGCGGCTCCGGCTCTTTTTCTTGTTGTTCGGGGGATGGTGGCACCGTCGATTTTTGCAGCTGTTTGCGCAGTTGATCCATTGCCACACTTGTAGCTGATTTGTTGAAGGTGTAACGCAGCCCGCCGAATATACGGAAATCGAAACCACTGATTCCCGGTACGCCTCTAGAGTTCCAATTGAATATTGGCTCGGCTCGTACAAATGTCACCAGACCAGGAAGTTTTTTGCTCACCTCTCGCGATGCTTCGATTTGAGAAATCATGGCAAGATTGCCTTGACTAGGAATGGCGTTGCCGTTTCTGTAATTGCAAACGAAAGTATCTACAAAGGAAAATGTGTAAGGTCCCCGCTTATGCAGTATGCCTAGGGTGTAGAAAGGATCAATTTCCCGGGTGGGAGCTTGGAAGTAACTCTTGCCCCTCAATTGCAGTTGAATGTTCCCGAAAGCAATAGTGTTTGGATTGAGAACGTGGGTAAGAGTTACCCCGGGGAGAAAATCGAATTGGCGGAAGTGACTAGCTTGCCAGAGTTCGCGGGCTTGCAGATCGAACTGGAGAGTGGATCTGTTGCGAATGGGAATTTCATGACGAAGGCCCCAGGCCAATGATTGGGTGGTTGGGTAACTCAGTATACCGTGGTCAGCAAAGACGTCTTTGAGAACAAAGTAATTCGTATAGATACTTGTGCGAGGGAGAATGCGATAGCCGATGGATAGGTTTGGCAATGCGCGGAAAACATAGTCGGCCTTTTTGTTCGAATTGGTAAAGAATACGTTGGTTTCGCCGCGCTGACTCACTTCTACGCTGCCATTGATCCACATTCGGCTTGGCAATTTTTGCAGTAGGTAAAATGTTCGACCGGGTCTAAGTAAGTCCCGTTCCCGACCTAGGCCAATCGGAGTAACGTCTGTGGGCACGAGGCTCGGAAGGTTTGGAAGGGTCTGATTTAGTCGGATTGGTGAAAAGTTTTGATTGGGGTTGGGCGAAAACTGCTGAGCAGCTGCCGGATTGCTCAGTGCGGATGCGCAAGCCAAGCTGATCGTGAGGCACCCCCGAAAAAGGATTGAATCTTTTAGCGCATTTTTACAATAGGAAGACTGTCTGTTCGTGATATTGATGATTGCAAAACTGGTTGAGGGATGCCCTAAGAAATGATCTCAGAACTTTTGATAACGCGAGATTGGCTCAGCGAGATGCGGTTGACACAGGGGCACGCTTTGCAAAAGGTTTCGTACCTTAGAGTATGTTATATTTTAACAGATAGGTACTCAATTGTTCGAATCTTAATTTGCTCTAGAAGCTTGAGTGTCAGGCGGTTTGATAATAAGGACCATATGGTCCAAGTTTTAAGTACTTTGGGTGTTACTTATGTGGTTTTAGCACTTCATGAGCTTTGGCACTTTCAGGAGCAACCCTGGTGTCCCGACATTTCTTCCATCTAGTCAGCAAAATCTCGATAGTTGGCAGTTTCAAGCTAAGAAACGGCGCGTCTTTAGATATTGGTGGCTTTCGCAGCAAGCTTATAGCCGCCTCGATTTTATTGCTGGCCGCTAGCCCTAAGCTTACTGAAGTGCGGGCTTATGCCCAGTCGTATACTCCGCCAGCTAGTATTGTTACAGTACCCCAGAACGTAGATCTTGGTACCGCAAATAGTGTTCAGGGTCTGGCGACAATGGGCTCAAGCGTTACACAAGGTATCGTCATCACTACTGGTGACAAGTTACCTGGTGCATCGACTGACAGTCAAAGTGGAACTGGGCATCAAGGACCTGCCGTTCCCCCGGCACCTGGGATGCCCTCGGTTGATGCTGTCGGCGGATTAATCCCGTCAGTTCCCGGAGTTACCCTGACTCCTGAAGTGCCAGCGCTTACGACCAACCATAGCCTGGCTACTTTGGCTACTTCTACTGCTCCAAGTACAAGTACAAGTCCAAGTACAAGTACAAGTACAAGTACAAGTACAAGTACAACTCCGACTCAGACTCCAATTTCAACTGCGAATCCTGATGTCGGGGGCTCTACTACTTCGATACCAGCGGCTCTGCCTGATGCAACTTCTCCCAGTGTTACAGGACCGCTAGCAACTCCTGCTCCTCCTTCTCCTACTGCTTCTCCGTCTGCTTCTCTTTCGACCGTCCCAGCTGCTGTAACTACCACAGCTCCCGACACTGCTGCATCCTCTGCCCTCGCGGTGCAGCCAGTTCAGCTCACTCTCGGTTCAAGCGCTGTCTATGGATCGGGTTTGGGCTTAGACCTTTCATCCACACAAGCTACAATCGCCGCCCCCATTAACCAGCCAGTAACTATTACCGTTGGTGGCTCTATGAACGTTAGTGGTTCCGTGGTTGGCGGTACCGCTCTGACTATTCACCCTGGTCAATTAGTTACTCCCTCTCAATATGTTGCCTTGACACAAGTTGTCGGACAAGGCAATCAAAGCATCGTTCTCACCGATAGCGGGGTTTCGCAGTCGGGCAGTCTTACCTTGCTTGCTAATCAAACCGGAGCACTAAGTAGCCTTGTACTGCCTACCAATGTGGTCTTGAGTGGTGTCGGCTTTAGCGCCTCTAATCCATTTGTTGTGAGCGGATCGACTAGTATTCTCGGCTCATTTTTTGCCTTACAGAACAGCAGTTCAACTGCATCAATTCTCAATTTTGGCAATCTTACAGTGAGCGGGCTACTGACTGCTAATGCGGCGGCCTTGCCGACAGTGTCGTTGGGCTCAGCGGCAAATGGCAGTAGTTTGTTTTCATCTTCTGGGCTGACCATTAACACAGTTGGATTCTTAAACAATTCTGGTGTGATCAGCTCTCCAGCATTTTTGAACATTAATGCTGGCGGCAGTTTCACCAATACTGGAACTGTTTTGGCAAGCGCTGGAAATTTGGCTGTCAATTCCTTCTCTGGCAATTTTGTTAATAGCGGTATGTTATCTGCACCGTCAGGTAGCATCAATATCAACACAGCAGCTGCTACCCTAGCTTCAAATATCAATTTCAATAATCTGTCAGGAAAGCTCTCGGCCCAAGACGATATCAATTTTCGTTCTGCTGGAAATACTAGTAGCGCTGACTTAAATATTAGTGGCGGCGATTTACTTTCTTCGCAGCTCAATATTGATGCTGGTCTCGGCAATGCCGAGATTCATGTTGATCAACTCACTGGTGTGCTCAACAGTTACGGCTCAGCCGCCCATGTGTCTGCCAATACGAGTACGCTTACTCTTGGTGAACAATGTTTGGTTGGTGACCCAACTTATTTTAACAGCGGCAATATCGCCATCGCCGGTAATATCACGGTGGGTGAAAAGCTTGCCATTATTGCTTCTGGCAACATAACGAATAGCGGTGCTGGCGGCTATGCATTAACGGCTCGCAATGGCTCTGGTGTTGGTCAAGACATAACCATGATTGCCGGAGCGGCATTTACAACCAGTGCAGCTGGTGCTGGAGTGGCCACAGTTTCTGGTGCTCCACCGGCTGGTGCGATTCCATTAGGCGGCACAGTCAACGTCACTGGTGGTACAGCCACTGGTGGGAATATCACTCTCACCACCGGTGCGGGTGTTTCACTAATTGATGCTAGCGGAACAGCTGGAGCAGGTGGTAATGTCACCTTAATTGCCTTCTCGAATGCTGCCGGAAATGGCAATGGCACCATTGTTTTGCCAACAACGTCAAACATAAATTCATCGGGTTCGGCAGGAAATAGCAACGGCAATATTGCCATTGGTGCTGGTCGCAGTAGCGGTGCTGCTGCTGTTGGCATGCAACTCGGTTCACTTACCGCTTCTGGCGGTGCCACAACTACTGGTGGAAACATAACTGTTGCCCTCGCCCAGCCGACTGTTAGCGTCGGTGGTGTCACTTACGACTCTACTGGGGCGATATCCAACGGCGGATCGTTTGCCTTTCCCGTTGCCACCGGTACGACAGACCAGCGCATCCAAATTGGTGCTGGAGTGGGTCAGTCGATTAGGTCTGGTGGCAATGTTAACCTCTCTGCTGGCGGGGCCCTTACTCTCAATCTTGGAGCCGTAAGCACTCAAGGCGGAAGCTTCACTGCTACTTCTAATGGCTTCGGTGAAAGCATCAATCTCAATGCCGGCAGTATCTCAACGGCCGGTGGAAACGTCGTGCTTTCCGCGGGAGATACACTGACTCTAACTTCTGGCAGTTTGAATACTAGTCCAACGGCAGGTAATGGTGGCGCCATTACTCTTCTGTCTGATCAAGATGGAGACGGCGTCGGTAACATAACAGCACCTACTTTTACTTTTACGACAAATGCTGTCGGCGCTGGTACTGCCGGTAGCTTTTTTGCAGAAGACCGAGCTACCGTTGCTGCTGCTAAGCAAATAAACCTGGGCAGCCTTTCTTTAACTGGCACAACCGGTGGTAATGCCGTCATTCACGGTAACGGCGCCAACCTCACCCTCGCCGCTATAACTGGTTCTGCAGGCGGCAGTATTAAGCTCCTGGCCTCCCCATCTACGGCAGCAGTTCCACCAACCCAGACCATTGCACTTAATGGCTCTATCAATACCGGCGGCTCCAGCCTGGCCGTGGTATCGAACGGCAACATTACCTCTGGACCAGGCATTGCCATCAATTCTAATGGGGGTTCTGCTTTCTTTGCTTCTGGAGCGAGTGGCGCCCTGGAGACAGCGTCATCTCCTACTTCTAATATTATTGTCAGTGGTCGCTCAGGTGTAGGCGGCAATATTGACTTTGCTACAAATGCTATTACCGGCTTCAACACTGCTGGTGGTGAAGTTAATATGGCAGCAATCGCTGCGACTGCCGGTGCCACTGCTAATGGCCGAATTCTTTTGCCTGCTGCAGTTACTATCACTACAACCGGCGGCAATGTTCAGTTGGTGGCGGAGCAGACAAATGCTGCTGGCAATTCAATTCAGGTAGCTGGTGGAATTAATACTACTGGCGGTGCGGGAGTGGGCAACATCAGTGTCAGTACTGCCACACCTGTGCTTCCTGTCACTTTCGTTTCTGCCACTGGCGCGCTGACCAGTTCATTGATTGGAGGAGCATCACAAAATGCTGCTGTCAATCTTGGTAGCCTTAACGCCAAAATTTCATCGTCTACGACCTTAAATGTTGCCAGAGTTGATGCCGCTAGTAATATCAACGGTAACCTTGGTACTCTGACTGTCACCGCCCAGTCTGGCCTTTTGCGAGTTGGTGCACTGACTACAAGTGGAGTGACCAGTATAGTCAATGGTCCCGGCGGCGATATCACCACAGTCGGCAATGTCGTTAACAGCGGTGGCGGCATTACGCTACAAACATCTGGGTTAGCTGCTAACGGCGGCGTCATTACTATAAATGGTGCAGTTACGAAGAGCGGTGCTGGCGATCTTAGTCTTATTACCACTGGTGCTGGCACTGCTTCAAATATTGTGATCAACCAAGCCGTCAGCGAGTCTGGTTCGGGCAATTTAGTGATTCAAACTTCTGGAGCCAATTCTGATATTACGGTCAATAATGCCGTCTCTTCTGATTTGGGCAGCATCACTACGCTGGCCTCTGGTTCTAGCGGCAGTGCAAGCATTGACCTATTGACTGGTGCATCGGTTAGTGGTCCTGACCTCACTCTTACTACTCCTCGTCTCACTGTCGCGGCTGCTGCTTCTATAACTGGAGCAAGTGGAGATTTGCAAATTTCGAGTAATTTGGCTACGGGTGCCCTGGCGGTTGTTTTGGCTGGGCCGACTTCTGCTTTGCAATCAACCACAGGCAATGTCAATTTCAATACTGTAGCTGTGCCTGGAGCAATTACACTCACTGGTGGAGCTGCTAACGGCATCGTTAGTGCCAATAGTGGCACTGGCTCAATTAACCTCAATGGCGGCAGCAATGCTGTTGCTGTCAATGCTAATCAATTGAAGGGCACAGTTACTGGCACAGGCTCGACCTTTACTGTCAGTAGCGGTCTAGTTGGTTCAGTGCTAAATACCGGGCTGATAGCAGCTACTGGCAATATTGCACTGACTAGTGCGGGTAATGTTTTGATTGCTTCTGACATTACCACTAGTGGTGGCAACCTGGCAGTCACTTCAGGAACAGGCGCTGCCAGTCAAATTAGTTTGTTGGCCAATGCCGATTTACTGGCCAGCAACAATGTCACTTTGACTACGCCTAACTTGCTATTGACTGGGGGCAACAACACAGTCACCGCCACGGCAGGAGACGTATCGCTACAGAGCAATACTGCAGGAAATGCCTTGGCTGTCACTCTTGGTAGCGGCGCCCAAATCAATGCAGCGACAGTTGGCACAGGTGATGTTTTCTTCAACCCGACAACAGCTGGAAGCATCACAGTAACGGGTGGTGCAACTAATGGACTGTTGAATGCAGGCAATGCAGTTTCGTTTAGAGGCGGAGTAGTAGCAGCCAATGTCAATCAGATTAATGGCCGAGTAATATCAAACGGCACTAACACAACAGCGTCAATTACCACAGCTACAGGCGATCTTCGAGTTGGTGCATATACATCAAGCGGGCTGACGTCATTCACCGCTAATGGTGTTGGAGCCGACATCATTACTACTGGCGCAATTAGTTCTGGTGCCGGTAACCTCACTTTGCAGGCCGGTAGTGGTGCCAACGCCAATGTTGCCATCAACAATGCTGTCACTAGTACTGGCACTCTTTCTTTGCTCGCAGGTGGTGGTAGCAACTCTAAGGTCACTGTGGCCAATGCCATTACTGTTTCTGGCCGCGCCACGAATATCAGTACTCCGACTCTAGTTCTAGGCACAAGTTCTCGGGTGCAGGCGACCACCGGTGTTCTTGATGTTTCTAGTAACGTCGCTGGAAATTCGCTCACTGTAACTTTAGGTTCAGGAAGTGTTCTTGCTTCTACCAGTAACAACCTTTCGTTTAATGGCGCTGGCAGCGGCGCAATAACAATGAACTCTGGTTTGGGCACGCTGCAGGCCGGTGGCGCTATGCCAGCGGTGATTCTCAACGGTGGTGCGGGAGGGGCCGTTGATGTTAGTGTTAATAATGTCATAGGTACCGCTAGTGGTATAGGTTCTACTTTTTCGCTACTAGCCCAAACTGGTGATTTAAATGTTGGCCCGATTACTTCAAGTGGCATTACGCTCTTGCAGACCAATGGTGTTGGTGCCGATGTCATAGTGCGAGGAGCAATTGCTACTGGAGCCGGTAATCTTACCTTGCAGGCTGGTAGCGGGGCTAATGCCAACTTGACTGTCAATAGCACAGTCAACACGACTGGCAATCTCAATGTAGTGGCTGGCAATTTAGCTGGTTCGACAGTAACTGTGGCTACTGCTGCCAGTTTGTCTGGTGGTACGACAACAATCACGACTCCTCGTTTGGTGGTGAATGGCACTGGCTCTGTTTCGTCGAATTCGACCAATGCTGATTTGCAAATCTCAAGCAATTTAGCTAGCCGTGCCTTGACTGTTGCTTTGGCTGCTCCGACATCTACTATTCAGTCGGCCACAGGCAATGTCAATTTTAATAGTGTGGCACTACCGGGGGCGATTACTCTTACTGGTGGGGCAGCTAACGGTATTGTCAGTGCCAATGCCGGAGGCTCAATCAATCTCAATGGCGGAACCAATGCTGTAGCTGTTAATGCCAATCAATTAATAGGAGCGGTTAGTGGTACAGGCTCTACTTTTACAGTTAACAGCGGCTTAGTTGGTTCGTTGTTAAACACTGGTGTAATTGCTGCCACTGGCAATATTGCACTCAGTAGTGCGGGCAATGTTTTGATTGCTTCTGACATTACAACTATTGGTGGTAATCTGGGTGTAGCTTCAGGCACAAGTGCCGCCAATCAAATTAGTTTGTTGGCCAATGCCGATTTGCTGGCCAGTAACAATGTCACTTTGACCTCACCTAATTTGCTTTTAACTGGGGGCAGCAATACAGTTACAGCCACTGCCGGAGACGTAGCTCTACAGAGTAATACGGCAGGCAATGCCTTGGCTGTTACCCTTGGCGCTGGGGCTCAAATTAACGCTGCCACTGTTGGCACTGGCGACATTTTCTTCAACCCGACCACTGCCGGAAGTATCACAGTCACTGGTGGTGCCGCTAACGGGCTGTTGAATGCGGGCAATACCGTTTCGTTTAGAGGCGGAGTAGTAGCAGCCAATGTCAATCAGATTAATGGCCGAGTAATATCAAACGGCACTAACACGACAGCGTCAATTACGACAGCTGCCGGTGATCTTCGAGTTGGTGCTTATACATCAAGCGGGCTGACTTCATTTACAGCCAATGGAGTTGGTGCCGACATCATTACCACAGGCACGATTAGTTCTGGTGCTGGTAACCTTACTTTGCAGGCTGGCAGTGGAGCTGACGCCAATGTTGCCATCAACAATGCTGTCACTAGTACTGGAATTCTTACTGTAACTTCAGGAGGCGGTAGCAACTCAAATATCACCGTGGCCAACGCTGTCAATTTGTCCGGCGGCAGCACCAATATCACTACGCCAAATTTGGTCGTCAATGGAACCGGCGCTGTTCTTGCTGGCACTGGCAATCTGCAGATTTCTAGTAATGCTCCAGCAAATGCTTTGGCTATTGCTTTGAATGGGCCAAATTCGTTGTTGAGGGCCACAGTAGGCAATCTCTCCTTCAATACGGTGGGAGCTCCCGGGGCTATTACTATCGCCGGTGGGCCACTCAATGGAGTGCTGACAGCTAACAATGGTGCTGGCAATGTCAATTTCAACGGCGGTCTGAGCAATGCTGTTAATGTCAATGTCAGGCAAATAAACGGCACGATCACGGGCACTGGCACTCCATTCAACGTATCTGTAGCTCAAGCTAGTGTGCTGGGTGATCTAAGAGTCGGACCGGTTACTTCAAATGGTGATCTTTCGTTTACTAGCCTGGCTAATTTAGTTGTGCGCGATGATCTAATTTCGAACTCTGGCAACATAAGCCTAACTTCTGGCACGGCTGTTGGCAATTCAGTGTCGTTTTCTGCCAATGCTGACTTATTGGCCTCTGGCAATATCACTTTGACTACGCCCAATTTGTTGCTCACTGGTGGCAACAATACAATAACGGCCACAAACGGTGATGTAGCCATTCAAAGCAACAGAGCTGGTAATGCTCTGCAGGTTACGATGGGTGTTGGCTCGCAAATTAACGCAGCCACAGTGGGAACTGGCGATATTTTCTTTAACTCCTTGACGGCCGGAAACATCTCTGTAACGGGTGGGGCAGCCAATGGCTTGTTGAATGCTGGCAATACAGTCTCGTTTAGGGGCGGCACAGTTGCTGCTAATGTCAATCAGATCAATGGCGCAGTTGTCTCCAATGGTGCGACTGTAACCACCGCGGCTGTGACCACGGCTAACGGTGATCTTCAGATTGGACCTTTCACTTCAACTGGTCTTACTAGCTTTACGGCTAATGGAGCTGGAGCAAACCTGATCACTTCTGGTGCCATCAATAGTGGTGGCGGAAATCTCACTTTGCGTTCTGGTTCTGCTGTCTCTGATGTGCGTATCAACAATAATGTCACTACTACTGGCCTGCTTTCAGTTGTAGCTGGCGTTGCCGCTGGATCTGACGTCACTTTGGCATCCGGTGCGGTTGTGAGCGGTGGCAGTACTACGGTCAATACTTCAGCTTTAAATCTGGGAGCCAACGCCCAACTCAGAGCAACTACTGGCTCTTTAACTGTTGACAGTAACGCTCCTGGTAATGCGTTAGCGGTGACTTTGGCTGCCAACTCAACTTTACTGGGCACCACCAGTGTCAACTTCAATACCGCTGGCGCCGCCAATCAAGGGCTAATTACTATTAGTGGCGCAGCTGGTAGTTTAGTTCAGGCACCAACCATCAATCATAATGTCGGCCCCAATAGCTTGAACGTCAATCTTGGTCAGTTAGCAGGAAACAACAACATTCTCTCTGCTGTGGGAAATCCTACGGCTGTTGGCATTGTCAGCCAGAGCGGTGCTATTAATTTCACCACGGCAATCAATACATCAAACTCCGCTGGCAATGGAGGCAATATAAATATTGTTGCCAGTGGTGGCAGTGTCGGCCTGGGCGGTTTTAATGTCAGCGCTAATGGTGGCGGTGCTGCCGGTAGCGGAGGCAGTATAAACATTAGTGGAGCTACTGGAATTACTAGTGGTGGCAACGTCACTTCTAATGGTTCAGCAATTGGAACTGGCAATGGCGGCGCTATTTCGCTCAGTAGCAACGCCAATATTAGAGTCAACACTCTTCAATCTTTTGGCGGGGCCACAGGCAATGGTGGCTCAGTTACAACTAATAGCGCAAACTTGAGTGTAGTCGGCATAGGCCCAGGCGGCAACAGTATTTCGACATTCGCTACCAATGGCAATGGCGGCGTTGTAAGCATTAACACTACCTCGAACAATCCATTTATTGCTGGTAGTCCTATCCCCAATGGCACCGCATCGGGTATCGCTTCTAACGGATTCAATAATGGTGGCCGAGTCACTATAGCCAGCAATGGGGCGACTATAAATTCTCCCATATCTGCTATTGGCGGCACTGGAAGCGGTGGAGTTGTCACAATTGTGGCTAACAATCCGACAACTAATCCAGTTTTTAACGTCAATTCTGCTGTCAGCGCAATTGGCGCTGGTGCCATCAACAGAGTAGTGGGTTTTGGTTCGGGGCCATATCAGCCTCTCACGTTAAACATCGGCGCTGGCAGTATCAATGCTGGTCAACAGCTCACCATTGGTAATCTCAACACCGTTACTGGTCTACCAGCTGGCCTACCATCTGGTTTGCTTACTATCACACCAGCTCCTTCCACCTCTGTGCCAGCTGCACCTTTTAACACTCCTGTAATTGTCTACAATGGCAACTCACTTGGCCCGCCTCCTTTACCCGCTATCACCACTAATCCTCTTGCTGCTGCTGCGGCAAGGAACTTTGACTTCGCTTCATTCGCGCAGAGTTTGCCCGCACAACAAATCGCTGATTTATGGCTCCGCATCCCAACAGATTTCACTCCCGTTCTAGATCAAGAGCAATTGACGGTAGATATCAATCAAGAAAATGAAGAACTTGTACGCAAGGCAAGTGTTGGTTCGCGGGTTCTGATCGATGGTCAGATTACATACAAGAGCAGCATGAGCAAAGAAGATATTGCCAAGCTAGCTGAAGAAGGAATTTTACTTGGTGACACTAGTGGCAACAGCTTTGGCTTAGAGCAGGGCAATATGGTCTTTGCTCCGGCTCAAGATATTGTTGTTCATGCTGGTGAGAGCACGATTATAGTTCCATCGGGAGCTGTTGTGTTTGTTATGAAAACGCCAAATGATGTCGCTGTCTTCGATTTGCATCAGAGCAAAGAAAGTGCAGTTCATATTGTTGCTGACAAAAAAATGATTACACTTGATCCTGGTCGATTGGTTGTTCTGACTAAGCAATCGGCACGCGACTTTGAACGAACTGTCGGGCCCTACCGCTGGATTGGCTATCGTAATCCGCGGGAGGAAGACATAAATTCTGAGCTCAGGGCATTCGGTATGGACTTCTCAATCCCTTCAGCTCTGACTAATGTCATACCCCTAAAAAATATGCTGGCATCCAACAATCGCCTTGATCGCATCACCATAGAAAAAGTGCTAAAGAACTCAGCTCTGTTAGGTGAGTTAACCAATGGGGCTGGTCCGTTTCGTAGTGGATCTGACTTGAGTCAGTGATTGGCCAGGGCAAGATTGTTTCGCTCCAAGATCGATAGCGCTACCAAGGTCTTAAGAGTGTCTCGATGGTTTCTACCAAGAACAGCCTCTCTTATCTCTAGAGCTTTGGCATAATGTGAGCGTGCCTTCTCTGTGTTGCCCCGCTTCTCTTCGTAGCTGCCTAAGGCAAAGTATGAAGCTGCAACATCCGGATTAACTGCTCCGAGAGCTTTTAGTCGAAGTGCCAATGCCTTTGTTTGGTATTCGATAGCTTTGGAGGTATTCGCCTGGCTTGAGTAAAGTTCGCCTAAGCCGAAATAGCTAGCTGCTATCTCAGGGTGATTGTCACCAAGAATCTCTTTGCGAATTGCCAAAGCTTTTGATAGATAGTCTTTTGCCTCTTCATAGCTACCCTGGCAAGTTCTCAGCCTGCCAATATTGTGTAGACTTAGGGCATAATCTTTGCTGTGTACACCGAGAATATCTTTTCTGATTTTTAGAGCCTTGCAGTAATACTGATTGGCTTTCTCAAAGTCGTTTTCATTGGCCGATACAACGCCAAGGTTATTGAGGGTACGGGCATATTCAATATTGGTATTACCAACGGTGCGTGCTTGAATTTCTAAAGCTCTTTCGAAGAGAGCTGCTGCATCGCTCCATCTTCCTTGCTTGAAGTAGAGAGCGGCAATATTGTTTAGTTCTGTGCCAACAAAGGCCGGAATGTTTTTTTCGTCTCTCTCTAGCTTAGAGAGAGCTGAGAACGACGATTGGCTGACTATTAGTAATAATTTGTAGTATTGCTCGGAGGATTTTAAGTCACCCATGTAGAAGTATTGTTGGGCGATATCGTTAATTGTCAAAACAATAATTGGATTGTCTGCTTCAAGACTGGCCTGGTATAGCCCTAGTGCTTCGATTAGTAGTGCTTGTGCTTGGCTATATTTGCCTTGAGTGGCAAACTGATCGGCTTGCTGACGCAACTGGTCGGCATGCAGCTTTGAGGCGGATTCGGCCTGGCACACCTCAGCGTTCGTGCTTGCCGACTTATACCCACTACTATTGCTTTGCTCCGACTTATCGCTGGCAGCTAGAGCTGCCGAAGTGCAAAGTGGTACTGACAAAATAGCTGAGAGAAGGGCTGCGGTCATTAGAATCTGTATGCCTGCTGGTATATGAACTTTAATGGCTGCGCTCCTTCTCTAAAGCAATAGGACTTGTCTGCATGTCAGGCCAGTAAGAGGCTGCCCTCACTTGAAAATGGTGAGGGCTAAAAATCGCTAGTAAGGCTCTTAAACATAGGCTGGTGACCAGCAGAGTCATTCCATTTGTCTGCCTAGTCTAAATATGACAGAGCCGTCTGGAGATTCCATCCCACCATTTGGCTATTTGTTCGTCACCCAAAGGGATTGAGATCACGCCGATGTTGTTAGTAAGGTAATCCTAATGGGGGATAGCCAGCAGACTATGGCCAAGATTTGCTAGCATCGTGCTTGTATTTGCGTAAGTAAGTAAGTAAGTAAGTAAGTAAGTAAGTAAGTAAGTAAGTAAGTAAGTAAGTAAGTAAGTAAGTAAGTAAGTAAGTAAGTAAGTAAGTAAGTATGTAATGTGCCGTCAAATGGAGAAACCATGACTGAACTTCCGGAGCTTGTTGGTATTTGTCTTTGCGAACGTGTGTCGCAAGACATATTCAGAAAAGACGCTGTAACTTTGGTCAACGTCCACAACTCATTCACTTCAACAGCTTTTCCGGCGATGATTCCGATCGTCTATGCCTTTGCCCAATTGCGTGGATTGCCTGAAGCTTTTACCTATCAGTTTAATGTTGTTGGTCCCGCAGGTGAGGTTATAGCGTCTTCTGCCCCAGGGCAGGTAGAAGCATTGCCGACTACTGAGGCTTTGCATCGCGTAGTTAGCGCATTTCCTGGCTTAGTTTTACCAGCCGCTGGTTCTTACAAAGTTGTCTTGCAGGTTAATCAAAAGCCAATTGGCAGTTTGCCTATTATGGTAGAGCTAGTATCCGCAGGTTAATCATTGCCTAATTAAGGATTGCGCAACAGTGTCTCTTTTACAGAGCGCTTCATGTCCCTGAAACCAGCAGAAATGTTTTCTGAAAGTTCTTCTGAGCGCTGCCGAGCTTGGGTCAACTTAAGTTCAGCAGTCTGTAAATACTTGTCATCGGGACGCCCTTTTGATTTAGCATAAGTGGCTTCAACCTGGCGCATTTGGCTCATGGCTCGCTGCAAATTATGAGTAGTTTCTTTGCTTTGTCTTAGTGCTTCTAGCAAAAAGAATCCAGCAGACCCTTGGCCGTGGCCCAAATTCAAGAGTAAGAGCTCCTCGCGACTAAATTTGCGGTCGAAAGCAAGCTCTTCTGCACTGTGGCAGCTAGGAGCGAGTGGCTGCCAGAGGAAAGCACCGCAAATAAGGCCAAGAAGCACTATTGCTTTGATGCAAGCCTTTAATGGCAAGGCAATTGTCACTGGTTTTTCCATGGCGAGGAAACCTCATTTCGTCATCATTAGAGTCTACAAGACTTGGCCTCATCCTGATATTCTCAAATGCGGCTGGAGGACAAAGTGTCGATAAGTCATTGCTGCATGTTTATTAAACCGTTCCTATTTGCTGTGGCGATCACTTCTGTTTCACTTGTGGCATATCCCTTAGGGGCAATTTGTCAGACTACTAGTGTTGATAATTCTGTAATTCATGGCTTGTCAAACCCTCCTAAAAGTTCTGAGAACATAACAACAAATTCAGCAGCAGAGGCTAAGGGTGCGAATTCCTTTTCAGAATCAAGTTTTGAAATGAGTGCTCCCGTGTCTGATTTGCCGACTCGCGCCCTTGATTTCAAAGATGCTGCTCAGAATCTCAATCTTGATACATTGTCGGCCAGTCAGTTGCTGCTTTCGGGGATGGAGAATGCTCAATCGGATAGGCTAGATATAGCCATTAAGCAATTTGAGGAAGTAATTCGCAGGGAGCCACAAAATGTCTCTGCTCACAACAATCTTGCTGTTTGTCTTAAACGGCAGGGCAACAATAAAGCAGCCCTTGAAGAATTTAAAAAAGCAATAGAAAACAATCCGACTCGCTGTGAATTGTTTAACAACCTGGCACATTCTTATATTTCAGCCGGTCAGTATGATTTGGCCGTTGAGGCTCTATACAAGGCTCTCAGGCTCAATCCTGATTTTGCCGAAGCACACCGCAATCTTGGTCATGTACTGGCTTTGAAAGGCGACAATGATGCGGCCTTGACTGCGTTTCAAGAAGCATTGCGTGACAATCCGCAGCTGCAGGAAGTACGGGTAGATATGGGTGATTCATTGCGAGCCTTACGCCGCTATGAGCAAGCTTTGCTTGAGTACAAGACAGCTCAAAAGGCTTTACAAGGTAAAAGGGGGCTAGTGCCGCGCGACATAGAATTGCGGCTTGCTAAGTGCTATGAAGGTCTCGGTGAGTTTACTCAAGCACATAAAATACTTTCAAGCTTGCTTGAGTCCGATCCCAATGACACTGATGCTCTCAATTGTCTGGGTGTAGTGCTCTGGAAAATGAACCATTTGCCTGAGGCTGTTTTCGTTCTTGAGCGGGCCTTAAAGGTCGACCCAAGTTATCCGCAAGCACGTAACAATTTAGGTATTGTGCTTTATCAACTTAAACGCTACGACGAAGCTGTTGATGTTTGGCGGCAGGCGATTGGCCTCAAACCAGACTATCCAGAGGCACATTACAATATGGGCGTGGCGCTTTACCAGTCAGGTTTGCTACAACAATCAACAGAGGCGTATAAAGAGTGTCTGAAATATGCGCCATATGACGCCAATGCCCACAATAATTTAGGCTTGGCCTTGTGGCGAAGCGAGCAAAAAAATGACGCCATTGCTGAGTGGAGAAAGGCAATCGATTGTGATGCCAATATGGCAGAAGCCTTTACTAATTTAGGAAGAGCCCTGCACACTGCAGCTAAGAAGGAAGATCAGTAAGGTTAAAGACAGTAGAGGTAAGAGCGCAAGCCTAATACCACAAGCCTAAGACCACAAGGATGAGAGTAGAGAGACTCTTAGGCCGAAACTAAAGAAGACCAAAAATGGAAATCACATATATGGAAAGACTATCCGATAATTTTAGTTACTCTGAGACTGTTCACGCAGTGCAAGAAGCTGCGGTCAATATTTTTTGCCGAATAATCTTTGATTGGGCTGTGCATGGATTGGCCGTGGCCCTTTTTCTGCTTGCTTTTGGTCTAATTCTCTTAGCTCGTAAGAACAAGCTGTCCAAACCATTCTTTGGCATTGCCAAAAAGCTCGGAATATTTTGTGCCATTGTGGCCGCTCCAGGGCTTATTACCCTGGCAACCACTGGCAGTTTGCCTCCGGTGGGGGTCTACAATGTCAACTCACTTGGCTTCCTTTGCCTCTGGAGCTTGATTTGCGCTCACGCACTGGGCGAAGAAACTAACTATCAGTGGTTCGTTAAGTCTACTTCCGAGGAACAAAGCAAAGACTAATGGCTATTGCCCAATAGTTGATCTAGACTAATTTTGGCAGCACTGGGTTAATTTGGAACCATTTCTGAGGCAAGTCCCTATGAAGATACCGATGAAAGTCCTTATGAAACTATCGACTAACATGTTGTCAATGGCTGCGCCTGTATTGGTAGCTCGGGCTCCCTTTGTCATTGCAATTATTGCGCTGAATTGTGCTCCAGCAATCGCTCAGGGTAGTTTTAATAGCAGTACCAGCAGTACTAGTAGTACCAGCAATAGTTACAGTGCCCCTGGTTCTTTTGGCTCGTCGATTCCTGGAAGTAGTGCTTCAGTCTCTCCTGTTAATAGTTTCCAAAGTGGTGGATTCTCAGGGAACGTGAACGCCTTGCAGGCTAGTAATTATGTGATCGGCGGTGGTTATCGCTACGGTCTCAACGGAGCCTTTCTAAATCAATATGGGCAGCAGGTTTTTCTCAATCCGCTCGTTCCTTACGTCTGGCCAGCCAGTCGCCCTCAATTCACAGGAGGGGCCGCATTCACCTGCAGAATAGGTAACTTTAACTGTAATTTTTGGAAGGGAAGCTCTGGCTACTACTATCCATTTTTATCAAACAGTTTTCTCTATGCCCCGATAATTTTTGTAGATCGTTCTGCCTCTATGCCTCTGGCTAAATTGCCGCCGCCTGCTATTCAGCTGACTGATACCTTGAAGTATCTTGATGATTCGAGCAAGGATAAAAAGGTCGCTGAGAGTCACTACAAGCATTTGAAGCAGCGGGCCACAGATCTTCAGCGCAAAGAGCGCAGCATGAGAATCGCACAAGGTGGAGAACTCGATGCTGAAAGCGAAGCGGAGATTCGTCGCGATCTTGATGGCTTGGCAAAAGAAATGAGTGCGCACGTCAAAGACCGCTAGGTCTAAATCTGAAACAAGACCGCTAGGTCTAAAGCTGAGAAAAGTCGAAACGTTTGCCGAAGGCAGTGCTGATTATTTGCTTGAGTTCGTCTTGGACCGCGCTCAAGGCTTTGCTGGCGTCAATTACTTGCCATCGGTCAGGTTCTTTCTTTGAGAGTTCCAAGTAGCCCTTGCGCACACGGTGGTGAAATTCAATGGCTTCTCTTTCCATGCGGTCGTGTCCGCCGGGATGAAGGCGCCCTAAACCTTTCTCGCTTTCTAGGTCAAAGAGAATGGTTAGTTCTGGTTTCAATCCTTGGGTCGACATTTGGTTGAGTTGGTTGATTAGCTCTAAATCTAGGGCTCTGCCATATCCTTGATAAGCTACCGTAGAGTCGGTGAAACGATCGCAGATGACAAGCTTTCCTGCCTTGAGCGCTGGGATAATCAATTCGTCCACGTGCTGAGCGCGGTCAGCCGAATAGAGCAAGAGTTCGGCCATCGGGCTGACCGGGTTGCCTGGAGTGAGAAGAACTCGTCGAATCTGCTTTCCAAGCGGAGTGCCGCCCGGGTCGCGAGTGATCAGATGAGGAATGCCAATGGCATCAAGTTTTGTGGAAAGCAGCTTGACTTGTGTTGTTTTACCAGCGCCCTCTGGTCCTTCAAGGGTGAGGAAGGTGCCGGGATATCCGTGAGCCATGCGCTTGAGGTCTCCAATCGAAACTAAGGATGAAATAGTTAATATTGTTGCACAAATGATATGATTGCCACCCTGTTGGGACGTTATTCTGTTCTGTGGCAAGCGCTATCGTATGTGCTGATTCGTGCTGGTTCCTGCTGCTTCGCTTCGTGTGCGCAACAATTTTATATTCGAGAGGATTAACTCATGGCTCAAACCTTAACGGCTCCGAAAGTCAAAGTAGATCGTAAGTGGCAACTCTTCATTGATGGAAAATTTGTCGACGGAGCTAGTGAGCGCACACTCGTAAATCCAGCTAACGGTAAGCCCTTAACAAAGGTGGCAGAAGCTTCGAAAAAACATGTCGAAGAGGCTATTAAGGCCGCAAGAAAGGCCTTTGATCACGGCCCATGGCCTCGAATGACTGCGCTAGAACGCTCCCAGTTTCTCAATAAAATCGCCGATGCTATTGATGCTAACGCAGAAGAGTTGGCTGAACTAGAAACCCTCAATGGTGGCAAGCCCCTGCGCGAGACAAACTACGATGTCGCTGACGCTGCTTATTGCTTCCGCTATTATGCAGGATTGATAACTAAACCAAGTGGTCAAACAATTGATGTGCCAGCACCTTCAGTGACCACTGTAGTGCGCGAACCCATAGGTGTCTGTGGCCAAATCATTCCTTGGAATTATCCCCTTCTGATGGCTGCCTGGAAACTTGCCCCAGCTCTAGCAGCAGGAAATACGTGCGTTCTTAAGCCTTCTGAATTTACTCCATTGACAGTGATTCGCCTTGCTGAGTTGTTGCACGAATTGAAATTGCCGGAAGGCGTCGTCAACATTGTTTTAGGCGATGGACCTACTGTTGGTCAACCAATCGCTGAAAGCACGTTGGTCGATAAGATTGCCTTCACTGGCAGTGTCGCCACTGGTAGGCGTATTGCCACAGCTGCTCTCACTAACTTAAAGAAAGTGACCCTTGAGCTTGGTGGTAAGTCACCAATGGTGGTGTTCCCTGATTTTGATCTGGACATTGCCGTTGATTACGCGCTGTTTGCTATTTATTGCAATGCTGGTCAAGTCTGTTCTGCCGGATCTCGAATGATTGTAGAACAATCTATTTACGATCAATTCATTAAGAAAATGGCAGCACGAGCTAAGAAAATTAGAGTTGGTCCTGGTCTTGAATCTGAAACAGAGATGGGACCGCTTGTAAGTGAAACTCAAATGAAGCGAGTGCTTGAATATGTGGAAATCGGTAAGAAAGAGGGTGCCAAGCTTGTCACTGGTGGTGATCAGCCCAAAGGTGAAAAGTATGGAAATGGCTATTATGTCAATCCAACAATTTTCTCTGATGTCAAATCTGACATGCGAATTGTCCAAGAAGAGATATTCGGGCCAGTTGTAGTAGTGCAAAAGTTCAGCAGCGAAGAAGAAGCAGTTGAGTTAGCAAATGATTCTCTCTTCGGTTTGGCTGGAGCCGTTTTCACCAATGATATAACTCGTGCCCACCGCGTAGTGAAGCAATTGCGAGCTGGTATCACTTGGGTGAATGCTTATCACAATACCTATACCGAATGCCCATGGGGTGGCTATAAGCAAAGTGGATGGGGTCGAGAGCTCGGGACTTTTGGTCTTGAAGCGTACACTGAAGTAAAGCAAATAAATATCAATCTCGATCCTCAAGCTGTCGGTTGGTTCGAAGCTTAACTAGACTTGTAGTTTAAATAGTTGCTTTGGTAGCGGGTCTCAAAACGAGACCCGCTACTATTTCTATTTTGAGGCAGACTGTAGATTTATATTTTAGCCATTGTCATTATTGAGGCAAATGGTGGAGACTCATAGTTCAAAATATCTTGGTAAGTAATTTCTGGTGCTCGCAAGAAAGCAAGGAGCAGTTTTTCTTCATTCCATCGCGCACGATCCAATTGGCACCAGATTGCCGCTAAATATACCTGTAAATACTTTCTACTAATCCCGCCTCTTATTGACCTGGTCGAATCGATGACTCTCCCAACCAGCGGCATAGCAGCGGCCATATTGGTTTGTCCTCCTCTTTTGTTATCGTGGTTTTTTTTGTTGTCGCTTCGTCGAGAGAATCGTCCTCCGGGTTGCGACTGAATCAAACCCTCGATTTCAAGCATAACAAGAGCGCTAGCAACGGCACTAACTGATTGAGTTGTGCGTTGACATATCTGATCTGCAGTTATTGGTTCGTTGGATATCAATTCAAGTATTTCCAGCACACATTCACTCAAGTGCTCAACTGTGCCAGCTTCTTCACCTGTCTGCTTTTGATTCGTATCGGACTCAACATTTGCCTGTGGATCGTTGACTTCAGTTGATGGATGAACTTTCGGTAGCGTTAGTAAACTGCGTCGACAGAATAAAGAATCAAATTCTTTTGATGGCACTTGAATAGAGATGTCTGCTTTTTCTTTTTGTCGTTCGTTCTCTATTACCAGGCCAATAGTTCTAACTATGTTCAATGCTGTAGAGATTGCCGTACCCCCAAGCTCGGCTAGTTTGTTTGATGTAACTATTGCTCCGTGACCCATGAGATAGATTGCACCTAGCCATGCTTTAAGTCGCTCGGCCCTTTTAAAGGGTGTATTCGCGGTGAACCAAATTTCTTTTTTGCAGTTCTTGCAAATCAACGTGCGTGGTCTCTTTGATCGCAACTTCTTCTTGACCGTTTTACCGCACTGACAATGAAGTGCGCTGCTAGTTAGCAGAGTCTGAAGAACAAACTCCATTGCTGCTGCATCGTCTGGAATTCGCGCTTCAAAAACTGGCCACAGCTTCTCAATTAGTTCTAAATTTGCATCTCTTTCTTCGCCGCTGAATTGCATATCAACCTCGCCACATCGTCCGTATTTTTCTATACGGATTTTTGAGCAAGAAAGTTCAAAATCGTGCTGGCATTTTTGTAAATTTCAACGGGGCCGATATCGGTCTAGTTATAATAAATGCAGCTTGACCGATATCGGTCAAAGTGCGAAATAGCGTTTAGTCAAGAAAGTCCATTTTTGCCGGCGGTTGCCAAGCGATTAGAGTTTGCTCACAAGTCTTGTGTTACGGAACACCTTGGCATGCTTCAAGGTCTGTTAGAATACAAGCCGATGGTGCTCCTGTTAAAGTGAAATTGCCTGTTCTCCGCAATTTTCCGGTGGCCAACCACCCAATAAATAGGTTTTTAGTGAAGTTCAAACTTCTCCCAGAAATTAAAGCTTCATCATTAGTGGCAGCTATGTTAGCTTGCTCACTGGTTCTTGCACCAGTTTTGCCTGTTTGCGCCCAAGGTTCTGACGACTTTAAGATGAGCGCTACGCCATCTAACTTCACCGTTGGTGGGTCGCCAGCTCTAGGCGGCAGTCAAGCCATAACTAGTCCTCTTGCCAGCGATATTGTCGTAGACGACGTTAGGATTGAAGGCAATCGCCTGGTTTCTACAGAAGAAATCAACAGTGTCGTAAAGACCAGAAAGGGTGATAAATACGACCGCGAAGTCGTAATGCAAGATCTTAAAGCTATTCATGGAATGGGCTATTTTGATGAGCAGAGCCTGCAAGTCAATCCAGAAATGACTAGCAGTGGCGTCTTGCTCAAGATTCGTGTGACTGAGAATGCACCGATAACGCAGTTTTCCATTCGTGGAAACGATGCCGTTTCTACTGAAGAAATCACCAAACTCTTTAGCGATCAGTTAGGTAAACCGCAGAATCTCAATGCTCTTTCAACAGCCATTGACAAGGTTGAGCAGGGCTATCACGAAAGAGGCTTTGTCCTTGCTCGTGTCACTGACGTTAAGGATGACCCCGATGGTTCGGTTGAACTTGTCATAAACGAAGGTACTATCGACAACATAGAAATCGTCGGCAATAAAAAGACCAAAGACTTTATTATCAGGAATGGCATTAAAACTAAGGCTGGAGCTGTTTACAACGAAAAGCAGCTGACTAATGACTTAAAGAAAATGTACGCCAATGGTTATTTTCAGGACATTAGGCGGTCGTTGGTTCCGTCAACGACGAATCCAGATAAGTACACACTTAAGGTTGAAGTCGATGAGAAGAGAACTGGTTCTGTTGGCCTAGGTGGCGGAGTCGACTCTGTTGCTGGACCATTTGGCTCGCTCAATTTCTCTGATGGCAACTTTAGAGGCCGTGGCCAAGTACTTTCTTTCAGTTCACAGGTTGGCTCTGGGACATTCAATAGCGTTACTAACTCAATCAATAATGCGGGCAATACTTTTCTTCCCACTGGTCGCACATACAATATTGAAGCTAACTGGGTGGAGCCCAGCTTGCGTGGCTCCAATGTTTCTATGGCCGTTTCTGGCTTCGGCCGAAACATGGGCAGTATGTTTATCGACCAAGCGATGCAACGCACTGTTGGAGTCAGCACAACCTTCTCTAAGCCACTGGCTCGTGGTTGGAATGCCAATCTCGGTCTGATTGGTGAGAATACTTTTCTTAAGAACGTAGCCGGAGTTGCTGCTAATCAAGATATTTTGAATTCGATGCAAGCCCGCGCTTTAGCTACTGGCATGGCTAGCACTGATGCTCAGGCGGCCGCACTTGCCGGTCAGTCACGGGCGCAGCAACTGAGTGGTGGCACCTTTATTACTGTTAATCCTTCACTCACTCGTGACACTAGAGATAGTGCCATGGATGCTACAACTGGATCTTTTCTTAAGGCTTCAATTAGTCCTTCGGCTGGGATTGGTGGTGGCTTTATGAAAGCCGGATTGAGTGCCAGCAAATTTAAATCATTTGGTAAGAATAAGAACTTTACTCTGGCTCTGAATGCCCAAGCCGGCACTTCGGTTGGTGGATTGCCGCAGTTCGCGCAATATCGCTTAGGTGGATGGAATGGTGTTCGCGGTTACCGCTCATTCTCAGATCTTGGGACAGGCGCCGGTATGCTCATGGGGACGGCCGAGATCAGGGCAAAGTTGGCTTTCTTGCCAGACGACAACAAGATCACAAGCACCATTAAAAAGAACGTTAAAATTGCTGGCTTCTTCGATTACGGCCAGGTTGTAGGCAATTCGGGCACAAATAGTTTGCTTTCGCGCTCTAACTTCGGTGCCTCGGTGGGCTTAGGTTTACGTATAAATATGCCAATGGTGGGACTAGTGCGTATCGATTATGGTTTGCCGATTGTTAGCACAATTTTGGGTAACCGCGCTCCTAGAATGACCGTCGGATTTGGAGAGAAGTTTTAATTACAGCGGTTTAGTCTTGCTGGTTTGACTCGCCTGAATGTTGTAAACTGTGCGCTCGGGCCTCTCAACATGATTAGGTGAGACCTGACAAGTGATACTTGAATAGTTTTTTGGAGAGATGAATGCTGAACGTTCAAAAGTCTTTCGCCTTGGTTAGCGCCATTATGGCCGTATCAATCGGCTCCGGCGCTCTTGCCCAGACTGCACCGACTGTAAAATCGGCAACTCTTGGCGTTGTCGATCGCGACAAAGTGATTACAAGCTTCAATAAGGCTCAGTCAGCTGCTGAGGAACTCAAGAAAACTGAAGAGTCAGTGCGCAAGCTTCTTGAAGATTCAAACAAACAATATGAAGAAGCCAAGAATGCGAAAAAGCCTCCAGCTGAGTTGGAAGGATTGCAAAAGCGTCTTCAGACCAAAATTGACGACGAGTACAAGAAGGCTCAAGCTAAGGCTCAAAACCTAGAAACACAGCTTGAAACCGACATCGATAGCGCTATTAAGGCCGAAGCTGCTAGCCGCAAGCTTGATACTGTCTTGATGAAGGGTGCAGTTCTTCTGGGTGGTACTGATATCACTGAAGGTGTTGTAAAGCGCCTTGGATCTTCCGCAAGTGCTGCATCCAAAACAGTAACTAAGTAGATGATATCTACTGAGATAACTAATGTTGCCTCAGCTTTTTGACCGTAGTGAAAATGGCCATTATGCATATGGCTTATATATCGTTTGTCAACTCTGCCCGCGCTCTGCGCGGGTATAGTTGTTTTTTAGGTTCCCAGTTTTAGCTTTTAGTGAAAGTCTCCGTTTAGCTTCCCCCGACACCCCGACACCCCGACACCCCGACAAAAGGACAGCAATTTATGCGCCTCCCTCAAGCTATGAATTTAGGTCAAATTGCAGGACTGATAGGCGGCCGGGTGCACGGCGACTCTTCGATCACGGTGGAAAGCGTTTCTCCCTCTCCGTTAAATGCCAAGGCAGAAGATTTGGCTTTTGTTTTCGAGCAGAAATTGGTGCGCAAGCTGGCTCAATGCAAAGCAATTGCCGTTGTGGCACCGTTCGGAACTGAAGTCGATTTCCCTGACCGCAATATGATATTGGTTGAAAGGCCTAATCTGGCTATTCAGAGGGTTTTGACAGCACTTGCTCCAAAGCGTTTCTATCCAGACAAAGGTATTCACCCCACTGCCATTGTCGATAGTTCTGCCGAAATTGCTGCCGATGTAGCAATCGGTCCTTATGTTGTGATTGGCCCTAAGACAAAAATTGGAGCCAGAACCATAATCATGGCTCACTGTATTATTGGTGGCGCCGTTGAAATCGGAGAAGATGCGCTTTTCTATCCGAGTTGCTTGGTTGCTGACTATTGCAAGGTCGGTAATCGCGTCATCTTGCAACAGGGTGCCAGTATGGGAGCTGATGGCTTTGCTTACGTCACCGAAAAGCCTAGCAATTTTGAGAAGAATATGGCCGGCAGTCGTGACTTCTCTGATGCCCCGAACCCTCTGCTGAAGATCCCACAAATTGGTACTGTGGTAATAGAAGATGATGTTGAGGTTGGTTCTTATGCCACCATCGACCGTGCCACCATGGGCGCTACTGTGGTTGGCCAAGGTACCAAAATCGACAATTTGGTAATGATTGCTCACAATAATCGCATTGGCCGCGAATGTTTGATCGTTGCCAACGCATCGATTGGTGGCTCATGTTCAATCGGAGATAGAGCTGTACTTGGTGGTAGTGCAAATTTAAGTGACCACTTGAAGCTTGCTAACGATGCTGTCTTGTCTGGGGCAGCTGGTGCTATGAAAAATATTGATCCAGGCGAGATACATGCCGGAACTCCAGCCATGCCTGCCCGCGAGTTCTTTGTTATGTATGCCAACTTACGACGTTTGCCGCGGGTGACAGACGACGTTAAAGACTTGAAACGTCGAATCGCTCTGTTGGAGGAGCGAATTTTGGGAGGCAAATAATGTCGAACGTCACTTTGTCTGACTCTAATCAACTTGGTGGTGACTTGAAGCAGATTCTTGATTCGGCTCCAAAGTTGGTTACCTACCGCGGTAAAGGCATGACCTCTAAGCAAGAGGTTTTGGTCGAGGTCTATCAAGCGCCTCCGGGTAGTGGTATCACTTTCTTTTGCGTCGCTGGTGACAATAAAGACTTAGTTGCTGTCCCGGCTAAGGCTAGTTCTGTTGTAAACACATTGCGCAATGTTGTGCTCGGTGTTGGCAAAACCCGACTTTGTATTGTTGAGCATTTTATGTGTGCTGTCACACTTTGGGGCATGGATGATCTTTATGTCTTAGTTGACGGTCCTGAGATGCCCTTAGCTGATGGCAGCGCACAATTCTGGATTGAACTTTTCCAAAGTGCTGGAATTGAACAAAAGAATGTTGTTGCCGATATCGAGCTGCCGGAAGTTGTCAGCGTTGGCAAAGGTGATCGCTCAATTTTGGCTGTACCGGCTGACAGTTTTTCAGTCACTTACCTAATGGATTGGAAGCACCCTAAAATTGGACAAGTGTGGAAGAGTTGGGAGCCAAGCCAAGACGCTAAAATTGTCTATGAAGCGCGCACCTTTGGCATGTTGAAAGAGCACGAAATGCTAGGACTGGTCGATGATGTGGTCAGTATTACGGATGATGATTTCACCATGCCGTTGCGCTCACCAGATGAACCAGTGCGTCACAAATTACTAGATTTGATTGGTGATTTGGCTTTGGTTGGAGTCAACCCTCTGCGCCTAAAAGCGCGCATTATCAGTACAAAAGGTGGCCATGAACTAGACGTTGATATTGCGAAGAAGCTGCTTGCAGTCTTAAAGCTAAAAAACTAACTTAAGTAGAGTGTTGAGGTACTAAATTGAATAAGCGATCATCTTCGGCCACAGCTAGACGTTTTCTGGCCGGTAGTTTTGTCCTCAGCTCTATTGCTAGTTTAGGCGTGCCGGCCTTGGCCGCTGAAACTGTTCCTGCCGGAGGATCTCAGGGCGTAGCAATTACTGTCTATAACCAGAATTTTGGTTTGGTCAAAGATACTCGCAATATCGATTTAACTGCTGGTATTAACTATCTTCGCTTCGAAGATGTTGCTGCTGCTATTGATCCAACCTCTGTTAGTTTTAGTTCAATTTCAGCACCCAATAGCGTAGTGGTGCGAGAACAAAATTATCAATACGACATTATGGATGTTGGAACCATTCTTTCTAAGTCAGTGGGAAAAGAGATTAAGGTGCGGCAGTATACTTCTGGCGGTGTCCATGAAACCACTGGCACTCTTCTCAATCAGCCAGTCGTAACCATCGCCGACAGCAATGGCAATCTCTCCACACGCAGCCAAAGTATTGTTCTCAAAACTTCATCTGGAGTGGTTGTTGGCCCCTCTGGCGAAGTTGAATTGGCCGCACTACCACCAGGATTAGTTTCTAAGCCATCGTTGCTTTGGAAGCTTGAGTCTGATAAGGCGGGCCCACAGAAGGCTGAGATTAGCTACCAGACCCAGGGCTTGAATTGGAAGTGCGATTATGTCGCGGTGGTAAATGCTGACGACACTCTTTCTGATTTAACTAGTTGGGTTACCCTAGATAATAAGTCTGGAGCCACTTATAAAAATGCAGCTCTCAAACTTATGGCTGGTGATGTGCACAAGGTACAAAATGTCGCACCTCAGCAGTCTAGTATGCGTATGTTTAAATCGGCTATGGCAGCAGCTGCTCCCCAGTTTACAGAGCAGTCTTTTGCCGAATATCATCTCTATGCTTTGGCGGGAAAAACCGACGTCAACAATAACGAGACCAAGCAGCTAACACTCTTCAATGCCAGTGCTGTACCAATCAAAAAGCTCTTCATTTTCGATGGTGGTGCTTCCCATTATTATGGAGGCTACTATCCTGGCGGCTCCAACAGTACGAAAGTCAACGTCAAATTGGAGCTAGCCAATAGCAAAGAAAACAACTTAGGTATGCCTATGCCTAAAGGTAAGGTGCGAGTCTACAAAAAAGATAAAGACGGCGCTATGCAATTTGTTGGGGAAGACTTGATTGATCACACACCCAAAGACGAGAAGGTAAGGCTTTATCTCGGCGATGCTTTTGACATTGTCGGTGAGCGCAAGCAGCTCAGTCAGCAGCAGTTATCCCAGAGAGTGCAGAAATTCTCTTATGAGATTTCTATTCGCAATCATAAAGAGTCTGCCGTCACCGTCAACTGTGTTGAGCACAGTGGTGGAGATTGGAAAATTACCTCATCGAGCCAGCCCTTTGTCAAGAAAGATTCTCATACCTTCGAGTTTGCGGCTAAGGTGCCAGCAAATGGAGAAACGAAAGTTACTTACGAAATTGAAGTGCGCTATTAAGACCTATATTGTTAGCCAATGCTAGACAAAGGAGTTTCTCTTGTTTCCAAATTCTAAGGTTTCCTCAGTAGCACTTGCTCTGTCATTGGTTATATCGGTCACTTATCTTGCTATTCCTGTTGCGAATTCAGCTGCGTTGGCGAAATCTAGCGGTAAAGTAGCGGCCGAAGAGAGCTCCAGTTCAACGGTATCTAAGCCAGCAGCGGCCGATATTCCAGTAGTGTCTGCCTCTAAGGGTGTGGCGTTGACTATCTACAATCAAAATTTTGGATTGGTTAAAGACATTCGCGACATCAACCTAAATACTGGTGTCAATTTTCTTCGCTTTGAAGATGTAGCTGCAGCTATCGATCCAACGACTGTAAGCTTTGCTGCTCTTACTAATCCCAACTCTGTGGTTGTGCGCGAGCAAAATTATCAGTATGACTTAATGGATCAAAACACCATACTGTCTCGTTCAATTGGTAAACAAGTCAAATTTCGCCAATTTCTTAGCCCTGGCGGTGTACGCGAAGTAACCGGTACTCTTCTCTCTAGCCCTATGGTGACAGTAGCTGATTCTAATGGCAATCTATCTGAACGCTCTCAGTCTATTGTTATCCAAACTTCTTCAGGAGTCGTGGTTGGTCCGGTAGGAGAGCTTGAGTTAGCCGAATTGCCATCGGGGCTTGTTTCAAAGCCATCTTTATTGTGGAAGCTGGAAAGTGATAAGTCTGGAGTTGAAGAGAGCGAAATTAGCTATCAGACCCAGGGTCTTAATTGGAAGTGCGACTATGTTGCTGTCGCCAACGCTGATGACAGTCTCTGTGACTTGACTAGTTGGGTAACCCTAGACAACAAATCTGGGGCAACTTACCGTGACGCTGCCCTTAAGCTGATGGCCGGCGATGTACATAAAGTGACAGAGCCTGCTGCCGACATGGCTGTTATGGGTGGAATGGCTGAGTCTGAGTCTTCAGTGGCCCAGCCGCAGTTTCAAGAACAGAGTTTTGCCGAGTACCACCTCTATTCGCTTCAAGGCAAGACCGACCTTAATGACAATGAGACTAAGCAGTTAACTCTGTTCAACGCCAGCAAAGTACCAGTGAAGAAACTCTTCGTATTTGATAGCACTAGTGCAGTAACCCCATATGGTGGCGCTAATGGCCAGCAGAGTCAAAAAGTCAATGTCAAATTGGAGCTGGCTAATAGTAAAGACAATAACCTTGGTATGCCTATGCCTAAGGGTAAAGTGCGTGTCTATAAAAAGGATCTCGATGGTGCTCTTCAATTTGTCGGAGAAGATTTAATTGATCACACACCCAAAGACGAAAAAGTTAGAGTCTATCTTGGCGATGCCTTTGACGTCGTGGCCGATCGTAAGCAAACCAACCAGGTTCAAGTTTCTGATAGAGTGCAGCGCTCAAGCTATTCAATTGAGTTTCGCAATCACAAAGAATCAGCAATTACAGTTACTGCCATTGAACACGCCTACGGCGATTGGAAAGTAACGACGTCAAGCCAACCCTTTGAAAAGAAAGACTCACATACTTTTGAATTTGCTGTGAAAGTACCGGCCAACGGCTCGGCTTCAGTTACTTATACAATTGAGACCCGCTGATGGCTGCTATTTAATTTGAGTCTGCAATTTGATTTCGCTGCTCTATTTATTTTCGAGCATGCTATCCAAAACTAGCTGACCGGCGCCGATGATACCAGCCATGCCACCAAGATCTGATTTGTAAATCTCTAAGCTTTCACCAATTCTAGCTAAGCACCTATCGGTAACCATTTCGTGCAATAGGCCAAAATCAACACAGTCGGCCAGCCCGCCAGTGACAATAAAGGCATCTGGATCAAGTATATGGGCAAGATTTACCATGCCGGCAGCTATATGCTCATGCCAGGTTTCCATCGCTCTTTGGGCGACGATATCGCCGCTGCGAGCGGCGTCTACAATGTCATGGGTGGTTAGCTTGTCACCTTTGGCGCACAACGGCGTTTGATTGCTGCTCAAACCACTAAGAATATCTTTGGCCGTTGTCACTAAGCCGCGACCGGCACCGTATGCTTCCCAGCAGTCGAATAGGCCACAGGTGCAAAGGCGTTTATTGCCCATAGCAATACGAATGTGACCAATCTCTCCGCCGCCCCAATGGGCGCCACGGTAGAGCTTGCCTTTGAGGATTAATCCGCCACCGATGCCGGTGCCCAATGTCACCACCGATACACATGTGGTGTGCATCATATGCCTGGCGCTAGCTTCACCATAAGCTGCTGCATTGGCGTCGTTGTCTACCAGCGTTGGTAGCATGGTTTTCTCTTCTAGAACTTGCTTTAAGGGGGTGCCTGTCCAGCCCGGAAGATTTCCGGTTGAACCTACGATTTCACCAGTATCGCAATTGACTATGCCAGCTGTGGCAATGCCGATACCTGAGAGAACATATTCCTTTTGAAAACCAAGAACGAGATCGAGAACTGCTTGAACAATGTTTTCAGGACCACTAGGGGTGGGAACTTGCCTTGGCTCGGAGACAAGTTGGCTGTCCATTATTGCTGCCGCTCTAATCTTGGTACCGCCAAGATCGACTCCAACTGCCGGCATTTTATTCTTGACAAGGTTGTCTAGCGCTGTGCTTTCTAGTTCTTTCACTTGAAAGAGTCCTAATTTGATGTGGTAATAGTATTCTTCAACAACTCATTCTAGCAGTAGCTCTCACTGCTGCTAACTTTCTTGTTCTAGACTGGAGATTGTTTAGATACAAGCCGTAAATTATTGAATACCACTCATCTGGCCATGGTCCGGTGAGCCTTTGAGGACAAGAGTATTGAATGGAATTGGTTGGCCGTAGACTATGTCAAAGCCAAAGCGATTTATGCCTTGAAGTATGTTTCGCGAAAGTAGCACTTTGAAGTCTTGTGGTCCGATCGCAGCAGAAATCGATTTTGAATATGCCAGTTTTGAATCTAGATTGTAGCCATAGCCGCCGCCCACAGTTAGCCACTTGTTGATTTTTACATCACCTTGGATGTTGGCAGATTTATTACCCTGCAAGAATTGGTCGAAGTAAAACGGTGAACTACCACGAACAGCAGATTGAGTGTAGTTTGTGCTGAAAGTAAAACGGTCAGCCCTAAATTGAACAGTCGGACCAATTTGTGCCATTGCTCGAGCATCACCTGTGGAATAACCCCCTAGCGCGAGACCGCCGAAGACATAGCCGCGGGCGCCATATTTTTCGTTGCCTAAAGAGAATAGAGGTTGTGATACGGCTGTAATTTGCTCTTGTACTCTGAAGGCACTAGTTAAGGTTGTGTTTCTCGTTGTGCCACCGTAGAGCGCGGCCATGCCTGGGGTGGTGTTGATCAATTGTGGATTGTCTTGAGCCCATCCAGCCGACGAGCGGAAGTTGAGACTTGCTAAATATGGAATATTACCAATGGATTTGTTGTTTACCACTTCAGCAATCAAGCGTGCTCGCCTGAAACCGTAAAGTCCATCATTCTGATATCTATTGATGCCGGCCTGGAAAACAGTCGATTTATTTAGTTGGCTCTTGAAGTCAGCCACTAACAGGTTAGAGACTGAGCCGTAGGCCAAGTGGGTGCTAAATTTATTATTGCTGTAACCGACTTGTCCTGATAAACCGATGCCGCTGCCACCAGTTGTTCCTGAAGTTGTTCTGCCGCCAAATTGCACCATCGGAGCCCAATTGAACTTGCCTGTTTTACCCATAGCGCTATTAAAGCTTGGGCCAACGTTGATGCCACCACTTTGAATGTTACTACTCAACATTGGAGTAACCGGGAACATAATGTTGTTGTCTTGGCCGACCGTAGCTACAAACTTAGGCACGGGCACCGAGAAACGAGCAAACTGCAAACGACCGCCTAAAACAGTGAGGTTGCCACTCTCTTTGTATTTTTCGTAGATCATCTTACGAGCTTTAAAAACAAAGCTCGGCTTGTCAGTGAGGTATGCGTCTGGATGTTGAACCTTATCTATGATATCTGTGACGGAACTCTGCGGTCCGTACAGCATATTTTTGCCAAGGTGGAATGGCGTTGGATTGTCTAAAGTGCCTTTCTTGAAGACCATACCGCGGTTAGTGCCGTAGGCACCGCGAGCGATTACTTGAGTGCCATTTAGCTCTGTATCTGGGCTTGTAATCAGATATTCGTCTGAATTAACCTTGAACTTGAAAGCACTACCAGTAGTTACCTGTCCAGTGCGCAATATCTTTACGTGACCGCGAGCATCAATTGTCTGACTGTTCTGGTCATAGAGAATCATGTCCGCTTCGAGTTTAGAGTTCTGGCCACCAATGATTGCCACGGCGTTGCCGGTACCCAGGAAAGTGTTCTTCTCTTGGTCGTATTCAGTATCATCAGCGACAATTTGAATTGTGCCTTTGAGAGTCGTGTCTTCACTGACCGCACTATCCATCTCACTGAGCTGAAGATCATCTGCTGTGGCAGAGGCCTCAAGCATCGATGAAGTGTCAGAGCTCTCTGGGGTTACTTTATCTGGAGCACCAGAAATGGAGGTATCTATTTGAGGAGCTTCTGGCTGGAGGATTTCTGGGGTGAGCGTAGTTGTAGTTGGCTGACTATCGCTTTGACTGTTGGTCTGACTGGTGCCCTGACTCGCTGCCTGTTTATAAGTCTGATTAGCAGTCTGCCTTCTAGGCACTGCTTGCGGTGACATTGGCTCAACGTCGTTCTGGTCTATTTTCGGCGTCAGTGGCAGTAGCAAAGTGCCAGATGGCTTATCTGACTTGCTGGCGGCTGCCCAGGCAGGTACCAAAGCAGAGTTAGAAGCTATCAACAGAGAGAGGCTCACTGCTACATACTTTAGATTCTGACTTCCGCTGCCTTTAGTCATAACATTCCTATGGTTGAGACTTTTGTCGTATCCGCTTAGTTACTACGGACTTAGACGCGCTAATTAGCCCAGACGTTCCTCGGCTATTGTCGCAGCAAAATCGATTCTCTTTATTACTTACTACCAATGATTAAGAATCCCCCGCAACTAGGTTATAGCCTAATTTGCATCTTTATGACAACCCGGATGTCAACGGCATTTGAGCGATTAAGCGTGGGTCAAAGCCGATGATCTGGCCTGCTTGGCGAAAATCAGGAGGATTGCCATACTGGTGCCCCTCTAGTGGCGCTGCCAAGATGTCAAAGGGCGAAGTGATTAAAAAAAAGACACCATGCGCTTGCTTGATTAAGGTTGTTTAATTAGCTTAGCTGCTTCTTAAGTTGGCACCAAAATTTGATTTTCTAGTCAGTATGTGAGTGAATGAAACACATTTAGTAGAGCCTTAAGTTCATGAACCCATTTGTTTTTCACACTCCAACCAGAGTCTATTTCGGAGAAAATTCGGCCAGTTCGTGTGGCGACTTTCTGCTTGAACTTGGTGGGAAGAAAGTACTGATGGTTGCTGATGCCTTTCTCGAAAAGAGCGGTGCCCTGAGACCACTGATTGACAGTATTCGAGAGTCAACTGGCAACGAACCGATTTTATTCACTGACGTACCTTCTGATTCTGATATTGACTGCGTCAACAAGGCCACTGCTATAGCCCGCATCCACCAGTGCGACGCTTTCGTTGCTGTTGGTGGTGGTTCTGTTATTGATACCGCCAAAGTGATCAATATTTGCCTCAGCTTTGGTGGCGAGGTCATGGACTATCAGGGGCTAAATATCATTGAGCGTAAGCTTTTTCCATTGATTGCCGTGCCAACAACCGCTGGAACCGGGGCAGAAGTTTCTTTTGTGGCTATGGTCAAAGACCATGGTGAGAGCAAAAAACTTATGTTTGGTAGTCGATTTCTAGCTCCCGATGTAGCGATTTTAGATCCTATGATGATTGTTTCATTGCCGGCCAAGCTAACCGCTGCAACCGGTATTGATGCTGTTACTCACGATATTGAATGCTACGTCGCTTCTGGCACTTATTCGGTCTTTACTGACGCAATTTGTTTGGAGTCATTAAGGCTGTTGTTTGAGTTCTTACCCCAAGCCACCATTGATGGTGAGAATATAGAAGCCCGAGGTGCCACACTTGTAGCTAGTTGCATGGCTGGGGTTGCTTTTACCAATTCTGGAGTAGGAATCACCCATGCTCTAGCCCACGCAGTCGGAGCTAAATATGGCACCCACCACGGCATGACTAACGCCGTTTTCCTGCCCCATGGCATGCGTTTTAACTTTGACACTGTTTATCCCCGATATGCTCGAATTGCCCAGTTCTTAGGGTTTGCCGATAAAGATGATGCCAGGGACGATAAAGCTCTTGCCAATTTGCTTGTGAATAAAGTCGAAGCTTTGCTTGAACAGCTGCAACTACCTCTTACCCTAAGAGAATTGGGCGTGCCAGAGTTCAGCGATGAAAACCTTGCGGAATTGGTCGATCTGGCAGGGTCTGATCCTGCCATAATGTTTAATCCCCGAGAGGCTTCTAGCGACGACCTCACCCAACTTTTGAAGAGGGCTTACTAATGGCTGTCTTTACCGACACAGATGAATTGCACAGAGTCATGACCGATCTTTGGGCGGCAATCAAAAATGATAAAGACATGGCTGCTCAGCTTTTGACATCAAGACTGATTGTTACTTTTCACTATCGTGAACCTGATGGCCGTTTGACTGTTGACTGTTCAGACGGTAAAGAAATGGTCATCACTGTTGGCGATTGCAACAAAAAGCCGGTTGTGGAAATGTTTATGAAATCAAGCGTAGCCCATGATTTTTGGCTAGGGAAAGTAAACGTTCCTCTGGCGCTCATTCAAGGCAAGATCGTTTCTAAGGGGCCAGTTAACAAAGCATTGGCTTTGCTTCCTGCTATTAAACCGGCTTATGGTCTTTATCCAACGGTTATCGAAAAAAATGGTTTGAAAGTGTCGATCAACTAAAAGAGGCTCGAAAGTGACAGAGTCTTTCGATCTCCCCTCTGGTTCGGTGATCGCAATCGGCGAATTGGTTGTTGACTGGATTGCTACCAGGAAGAGTGCCATTTGGGACGAACCAGATACATTCTTGCGTAGTGCTGGAGGCAATGCTGCCAATGTCGCTCATGCTTTAAGCCGCCTTGGTACTGATGCCCGATTGGTAGCCAAGGTAGGCGATGACTTGCATGCTAACTATCTCTTTTCTGGTTTAGCTCAAGCGGGCATTGATACCACTTTTGTCACTCGCTCTTCTGCTTTTGCTACTGCTCAGTGCTATGTCTTGACTGACGAGTCTGACGAGAATCTTTTCTTTAATTGGCCAAAACCTAATGCCTGTCACCAGCTTACCGTCGATGATTTGAGTGATGAGCTGTTTGAGGGGGCTGTAGCGCTGCATGCCACTGGAATTTCTTTGACAGTGGAACCGCGCAGTAGTGCGGTAATAGAAGCAATGAGTCGGGCTCGAAAAGCTAACCTTCTTGTTTCATTTGATGGCGGCTTCCCCACAGGAGAAGGTGAAAAGGCTAAGAGCCATGCTCTAGAGGCAATGGCCTTAGCACACATGATCAAGGTTAATTTGGCTGAGCTATTTTATTGGCTCGGTGAAAGCTATTCGCGTCCTGAAGAAAATTTGCTTGCTGAAGAACAAGCACTTGCAGAAGGTCATTTGCTTGGTGAAGATCGGTCAAGCATAGACATTGCAAAATTGGCTGAGTACGCTCAGATTTTGCGCAGTCGCACTGGGGCTCAGTTGGTGCTGCTCACTCTGGGGGCTAAAGGTTCTATTATAGTGTCGAAGGATAGCTATTTTGCGCCACCAGTCAGGGTTGACATCATTGATGGTGATGGGGCTGGTGTTGGCGCTGGTGATGCCTATGTTGCATATGTTCTTAGTCGCCTGGTCAAGGGATTCAGCAGCGCTCTTAGCCGCGCTCGCAACAGCGATTTAAATTGGCCGCAAGTGCTTACCAGTGATTATTTTGATTGGGCTGAAATTGCTCGCTCTGCTAATGCTGCTGGGGCATTGGCCACCAGAACAGTCAGTGCTTCAAAAGGTTTGCCGACTCTGCTTGAAATTGAGCAATTGCTAGCTAATAATCATTAGTTAGTAGGTCATCGTAGAAGCACCAATGCACGCGGGGTATAACTCTTCCCCTCTTGATTATTCCTGCTACACTGAAAACATGAGTATTGGCGACATTTTTTCAGCATTTCATTGGCTTACAATCATAGCTGTGATTGCTTTAATTGTTTTTGGAGTGATCGTGGCAGCTGTGCTGGCCAAAGTTTTTAAAAGTGATTTTGAGCAAGACTAACTAGGGTGAAATTACTCGGTCAGCTGAAAACAGATATTCACAAATGGCAAACATGTTGGTTACTTGCTCGGTTTTTATTTTGCTCTTCAAGCCATAGTAGTCTAGGCAAAGTCCACAGGCTAGAACTTCTATGCCCTTTTCTCTCAGCTCAGTTAGTACCTTTATATATGGTCCATCAGGGTCCATCAATTTAACGCCACTATTGACCATTAATATCGCCCGCGGTTCATGACCAGACTGCAGTAAAGTTTGCAGAAAGAGATTGAGTAAGTTGGCGCTGAAGTCATGATCTTCTTTGACTTTGTCTGAATTGTGATCACTCTCCCCAAATTTATTTCGACTGATTAAAATGATAGTGCCCGTTGAGGACATATTGTGATTGGTACCAGCAGCAATGGTAGAAAGCTTTGTTATAGCGGCACTTGGTTCGTGGCGGTGCTCTGAAAGTGTTGTTTCGGCAGTTGTTTCAGTGGTTGTTTCATTGGTTGTGGATGGGCGTTGCAAGACAACTTTAAAATGTTGATCTTCGGTCTCGCTCAGCACTGTAAGCTTTTGCGAATTGCCTAGCCTCGTCAAATTCTGTACGTTTACTTCTGAGTCGACTAATACTTCAATACAAGAGAGCGACTGGTCGTCAATCAACTTCTTCGTTCGCAGAACTGGTTCTGGGCAAGTAAGGCCCCTGAGATCAAGAGATTTTTTCATGCTTCACCCTTCTATATGATCTTAATTGTTCTAACTAATTAAGACGTCGATGTGACCAGGAATACCTTCTGTAAATTCGCCGATATCGGTAGCTTCGATTCCGACTTCACTCATCGCGTTAAGAAGATTGGCGCTGTCACGGGCTGCCACAGCTAAGAGCAGACCACCAGCGGTTTGTGGGTCGTAGAGCAAGTCGCTAATTTCCAGAGGCAAATCTTTTATATAAGAGACGCTCGCTTCAAATGATTTTCTGTTGCCATAAGCACTGGCTGGTACCAGTCCTTGTTTGGCAAATTCTTGGGCTGATGGGAAAAAGCGCAATGCCGAAATTAGCATACGCGCGGCAAGTTTGCTAGCCTTTGCTATCTCGTGTATATGCCCTACCAATCCAAAACCTGTAACATCGGTGCAGGCGTGGATATCTACTGAGCGTGCCGCTTCAAGAGCACGATCATTGAGAGTGGTCAAGGCTGCAAACAATAGAGACTGTTCTGCTTTTGAAAGTAATCCAGCTTTAAGAGCCAACAGGCTAACACCGGTACCAATAGCTTTGGTCATAATGATTCGGTCATTAGGGCGGGCACCGCTATTGGTGAGTATATCTTTGGGCTTTATCAATCCAGTGACTGCTAATCCGTATATAGTTTCACTGCTCTGAATGCTATGACCACCAGTTAATAGTGCCCCAGCCTTTGCTACTTGATCTGCTCCGCCACGTAAAATTTCAGCGGCGATTGACAGAGGGAAGTCGCAGGTGGGAAAAGCAAAAATTGCCTGCGCTATAAGTGGTTTGCCCCCCATTGCATATATGTCAGACAGGGCATTGTTAGCGGCTATCTGGCCATACAGATATGGATCATCGACTAAGGGTGGGAAGAAATCAACACTTTCGATAATTGCCAACTCATCGTTCAATTTGTAGACAGCGGCATCTTCAAAATTGTCAATACCGCTAAGCAGATTGGCATGCTTCGTCTTTGGCAATCCAGCCAGTATCTGCTTTAGCTCAAAGGCACTGATTTTGGCTGAGCAACCACCGGCTTTGACGTTGTTGGTAAGTTGGTTATTGTTGATTGGTTTTTCAGGGTTGGTAGTCATATGGATTTACGAAGTATGTTCTTTCAATATCCGCATGGTATGTGGTTTTTGAAAAGTGGTGGTGCCGCCAGTGGTGATTCTTCAAAGACAAGAAAGCTTTTATATTAGTTTGTTTGCTTTCCACTGTTTATGGCCGTTTTAGCTCTTTAAAAACTACAGTGATAAGTGTAAATTGTAATCTGGAAATCGAAGGACACACTTAGCATAGTCTGTGAGTTTGCGTCCGTCCAGTTTACTAGCCAAAACTAGTTTACTGGTATTGTGTCGCATCATTCAAAGTGTCGTCGTAAATTTTGGTTTTAATACTTTTTTGGAATTTACAAAAAGGAACGTGCATGGCTAAGAAAGTACTTGTGGCTCTTCCACCAGGTCTGCTTGAACAAATCGACTTTGTTGCCCAAGTTGAACACAGAACACGCTCAGATTTGATGCGTGAGGCCCTGCGCCGCTATATTGACGCCTTCAAGCGCAATCAAGGTCCGCGCATGCAAGTTAGCAGTGTTGGTTCACAAAAGATCGCATTGTTGACTGATGTTGAGTAATTCTCCCACTCTACCTGTTGACGTCTTGGCCTAATAGGCTTACGCTCTTACTGCACAGTAGGTCAAAAGACAGCCATCAGGTTTAGTCCATGTATTTTTGGGACATCTGCTTTTATGAGGCTATATTCGTCGGCATAGTTATGCTCGGCCTTGGCTTTTTAAAGGCGCCTCGTTTTTTAATGAAACGTAAGCTAGTTAAGGGTTTCCCCTGGGGCTACTACGCTGACCAAGTGCCACAGGGCGATCCCAATCTCTTCCCCGGCAACAGTCGCGACTTCCTCCACGACACCGGAACCAGTTTCGGCGGACCTGAAGGTTTTGGCGATTTCGGCGAGTTTAGTGGTTTCGGCCAGCTAGGTGAGTTTGGTAGCGCTTTTACTGGCGGAGATGTCGGTGGCGGTGGCGGCGGCGGCGGCGACTAATAGCCCAACTACAAGTACGAGTATCAAGTATCACCTCTTTAGTTCTTAAGCTATGGAGGTGTTCAGCCCTGAGAGTTAAGGCCGAAATCCTGTAAGATTGAGAGTCTATGATCATCTGCCTTTTGAGACTCAATTTTGCCCACTAATCCTTCACTTCATATGACTGTCGAAGTATTGCAAGTGCTCATCGTAATAGTTGGCCTTGGCGCGCTTCTCAACAAATCTGCATTAAAGCCTCGCTTAGTTACCGCCTTGTTGGCTCTTTGTACCATTTTGGTCGTCGTTGCTTTTTCCAGCAACGCTTCTAGTCGTGTCAAAGACGGCAAGGGCGCAGCTGTCATGGAAGCTGGTCAGTCTGAATTCATGATGCGCATGGCCGCCGGTTTCAAGGCCTTTTCTAGCGGCATTCCTATGGCGGGCTCAAAGTCGACCGATGAATTGTATACTGCAGCAGCCAAGTCGATGAGAAGTGCTGTTGATCACGATCCTCAATCATTGGCTTTACGCTTAAAACAAGTGGTTCTTGCTGCTGAGACCGGGGTTGGTTTCGCTGACGAGCTTGCCGCTATGAGAGGCTACAAAGACGAGCGGGCCGGAAAATCTTCTGATTTAATCGATGCTATTTATTCAAAAAAGGCTCTGAAAGCACCAGAGAGCGTGAGCGCCTTAGCCTTAATTGATGAACTAATTAGCTCTGGTTTCTATCGAGAAGTGCTCAAGCTCGAAGTTTATAAAGTTAGCGGTCAGCAGAAAGTTTATGACAAAGCGGCCACTGAATATAATGATAGTAGTCGGCTCTTTGCCTTCCGTCTTGTTGGTTTAATGCTTGTATTGGCCTTCTCTGGCTTTGTCGGCATTATTGTGCTGGCCGTGCAATTGGTTAAACTACCGCGCAATCTTTCAGATCAAGTCACACTTGCTCAAATTAGAGCACCCTCCGCCTACGGCTTTACTAAGGTTTATGGGGTTTTGATTGGCTGGCTCACCTTTGAGTCGTTTCTTTCTCCTGCTTTCAGTTTTTTACTGCCTTATCTTAAGGGCGGTGTCAAAGACCCGCTAATCTTGGCGCTGCTGACAATGACAATTTATCTTGTTACCAATGTGCCGTCCCTTATCCTGGCCTGGCTGATTGCCATAAAGCCTACTGGGGTAGGCTTCTTAGAAGCGGTAAAACTGCGCTGGCGCACCCCTACGAGGGGGCCTGTTGGGCTCATTTTTGCTGGAATATTAACTTGGTTCGGCTGTGTGCCCCTGGTGCTGCTCGCAACAATAATAGCTAGGAGGCTATTGAGCGCAGAGGGCTCCACGAACCCTATTTTGACGATTATCATGGAAGCTGTGCGCTCTCACAATGCCATGGCGGCCATTCTCTTTGTTGTAGCTGTGGGTGTTTTGCCCGCTATCTGCGAAGAAACACTCTTCCGTGGATTCCTCTACACCTCCCTGCGTTGGCGCTTTGGTGCTTTCCAATCGATGCTGATATCAGCTTTCTTGTTCTCAGCGGTACATATGGACCCAGGCGCCTTCCTGCCCCTCTTCGTTTTGGGATTTGCCTTCGCTTTCGTCTTTGAACGCACTCGCAGCTTGATTCCTTCTATGATTGCCCACTGCATGTGGAATACCGGAACACTTATAACTATGCTGTCGATTTATGGCTAAAAGCTAGAGCCAGTCGGTGATTTGTTCTACTATAACGGGCATATATCTCCTAGATAAGTCGAGAGAACTTCCTAAGAGCGTAGACAAATGCTCCTCACCGATCGTTGCAGCATCACACTCACTTCTCAGCCCCATAAAAGACGGGCTGGGCTCTTTCCTCTGTGCACAGCCATTTGCCTTGGCTGGGCCTTTGTGCTGATGTGGTTGACTGTGGCTGTTATTGCTTTATGGGAGTGGCCAGCTTGGGGTGTTTTGATTGGTTTGAGCAGTGTCACTTTTGGCGCCCTTCTAACTCTGTTCGGTTTAGGCTTAATTCGCGATTCTCGTCGCGAGTATTTATTAGAGTTGACCGAGAGTGAAGTTGTCTTGGTGGTAACCGATAGAAAGGCTAAGAAAAAAGGCACGCTGATGCTGCTTTTGGCCGATGTTACTTATGCCGAGTATTATCCTTACACTGACTCAGCATCAATCATATTCCATACTAATTATTCTAAAATGGAAGTGCCATTGTGGCCTATGGGAGATCGCGCCCAAGATGTGGTTGATTTCCTTGACGGGCGCGGTGTCAGGGTGATTAACGTGCAATCGGATGATTGTTTACCCTCAGCAATTTAAGTAAGATGCCACTACTGGTGGTGCGGAGAGTGGCGCTGTTTGGTTTAGTTCGCTGCCTTTGCTACTTTTGTTACTCCAGCTACTTTTACAATGAAGTTACTATTGGCAGCAAATGCCAATAAGGCTATATCTTAATGCAATAACTTAATACAATTAATAGTGCTAAAATTTCGACCTTAAAACCTGATCTGCCAGGTGACGAGGAGAACTAATGATCGAAGAGAAAGTGCTTGATAATCCACTTCTTGAGGGATTGGCGCTTGATCGACACGTCGATTCGCTGTCTTTCGTAATTTTCGGAGCGCATGGCGATTTAACCAAGCGCAAATTAGTGCCAGCCATGTACGCGCTCTTCCTCCAGGGTCTTTTGCCGAAAGGCTTCGTTCTGCTTGGCACTTCGCGCACAAAGATGAGTGACGAAGAATTTCGCAATTTAATGCGCGATTCTTTGATCAAGTTTGCTCCCGATCTGCCATACGAAGAAGATTCGTGGTCAAGATTTGCTGCATCGCTTTACTACCGGGCGACCGATTCTTCTACTCCTGAGGGTTATGAAGTAATCAAGAGCGCTCTGGGTGAGCTTGATTCAAAGCACGGCACTAAAGGTCGTCATGTTTTCTATCTTTCCACTTCTCCTAGTCTCTATTTGCCGATTATTAAGGGCCTAGCTGCCTCTGGTCTAGTGACCAAAGCCAAAGTTAACGAAGCCTGGCCCCGTGTCGTCATTGAGAAGCCCTTTGGTCACGACCTGACATCATCAATTGCACTCGATGAAAGTATTCACGAAGTTATGCGTGAGCATCAGGTCTATCGCATTGACCATTACTTGGGCAAAGAAACGGTCCAGAATATCATGGTGTTTCGCTTCGCCAACGGCATATTTGAGCCGCTCTGGAATCGCAACCACATTGATCACATTCAAATTACCAACGCTGAGACGATTGGTGTAGAAGGTCGTGGCGCCTACTATCAGGAAGCTGGCGCCTTGCGCGACATGGTGCAGAACCACTTGATGCAACTGCTCGCTCTTGTGCTTATGGAGCCGCCCATTTCAATGGGCGCCGAGGCCACTCGCGACGAGAAAATCAAGGTTTTACGATGCCTCAAGCCTTTGAGAGCTGAGACAATCGATCAACATGCTGTACGTGGTCAATATGGAGAAGGTTTCATCGTTGGCTCTCATGTGCCTGGTTTCCGTGAAGAAGAGAGCGTTTCTCCTGATGCTCCGACTCCAACATTTGCCGCTCTCAAGCTTGAAGTAGATAACTGGCGTTGGGCTGGTGTGCCAATTTATATGCGCTCCGGTAAGCGTTTGGCCAAATCGATTACCGAAGTGGCTGTGCACTTTAAGAAAGCACCTCATAGGCTGTTTGAAGGCGATCAAGGTGAAGCCGATGCTAGTGGTCGGCATGACAACGTATTGGTTATGCAGATTCAGCCAGAAGAGGGCATCTCTCTGAAGTTTGCTACAAAGCAGCCGGGACCGACCACAATGGTGCGCTGGCTCAACATGGATTTCAAATATGGAACTGCTTTTGGTGCTCGCACGCCAACAGCCTATGAGCGTTTAATACTCGATTGCCTAATTGGCGATCCATCGCTGTTTGCTCGTACAGACTTTGTTGAAGCATCATGGCAATATATTGAACCGCTGATAGAGCACTGGGATAAGGAAAAGCCAAGTGATTTTCCAAATTACAAAGCTGGCTCATGGGGTCCTAAGGCGGCTGATGATCTAATTGCTTCCACAGGGCATGCCTGGAGAAAACTATGAGTATGCCGAGTTTGTCTGGTTTGCAAAAATCGCAGAATTCTCAAGAAGACGGGCGCACCTTATCATTTCTCTCTGGCAACCTGGCCCAGGTGGATGTGGCAAAAATTGAGCGCGAGCTCAATCGGCTATGGGATTCTGCCGGCAAACAGGAAGAGAGCAGTTGGACACCGGTAATTCGTGCTTGCGCACTCAATGTAGTTTTGCTCTGCGATGATGGCAAGAATGAGCGTGAATTTGAGAATCTATTGGCAGATATTACAGTGCGACATCCTTGTCGGGCTATTTTGGCTGTCATTGCCTTAGCTCAAGTTGAGAAAGTCGAAGCCTGGGTAACGGCCCACTGCCATTTTTTGCCGGGCCGCCTCGATAAGCAAATGTGTTGTGAGCAAATCACTGTTAAGTGGTCTGGTCAGTCGTTTAAGTCTGAAGGCTTGGCCAGTGTTGTCACACCACTGGTGATACCAGAATTACCCTCTTGGCTATTTGCTGGCAGTAAACATCTTACGGGTGCAGTGGTAGAGCCTTTCTTGGCTTACCTCGATCACTTACTCATTGATAGTCGCTTTAGTGATGAAGAAAGTAGCGCTGTCTGCCAAGAACGGTTAAAAGCGCTCAGTGAAAAATGGCAAATTGCCCTTGACTTAGCCGATCGTGCCGTTGTGGTCGATCTCGCTTGGCTGACTTTATCGGCTTGGCGTAAAGCTATAGCTCTGGCTTTTGATGATACCGATGTTTCGATTAAACCGAGTCGATTGCAAGCCGTGAAAACTATTACCATCAAGTATGGTGGTGCTGCCAAAGGCTTTAGCCAAGCTCTGCTGCTGGCTAGCTGGCTGTCTTCGCGTATTGAACTAGAACCTAGTGGCGTTAACTTATCTAAAGTTGCTAATGGTAGTGCCACCAGCTTGCATGCTCGATATAGCAAAACTGGTTCGTCCGAGACTGTTGAGTTGAATCTAGTTTCAGAAGAAGATTCTTGCACTGGCATTAGTAGTTTTGAAATGACCTTCGGTGATGGTGCTGACAAACTCAACGTTGATTTTGTCGGTGGTGCCTTACGCGTTAGCAACGCTGGTAATTTTGAGTATATGGAACTGCCTTGGTCTAGCGCCCGCGACAAAGAGGGAGCTGTTGAACCGGTCTTTAATGAATTGGTTGATTTTGCTTTTGAGCACTATTCAAAAGATTCAGTATTTCTGGCTGCTGCAAAAGATGCAGTCTCGCTACTTGCGAGTTGCCAATGCTGAGCCTGAAGACCCTCGTTGAGGGCAATCAGACGATCAACATCGCCGTTGATCAGTCTCTTTTGTTCGAAGCATTGGCCGAGAGAATTACTCAATTCGCTCGCGAATGTATCGCTCAAGATGGACTATTTTCTATGGCGCTCTCCGGTGGCAGCACTCCGAAGGGCCTGTATCGACAAATGGCTTTGCTTTCAGAGCAACAGTTTCCCTGGAATATGACTTATCTATTTCTTGGTGATGAGCGCTGTGTTCCACATAGCGATAGTGACAGTAACTATAAAATGATCAGCGACACTCTTCTGTCCCATATTTCCATTCCGTCTACTAATGTTTTTCCAACAATCAATCAAGATAAAGATCCTGAACAGTCGGCAAAACTTTATGAGCAGACCATGCGTCGCTTTTTTAAGCCAAGAGATCAAACACAGCTAGAATTTCCACACTTTTCTCTAGCCCTGATGGGCTTAGGCGAAGATGGCCATACTGCCTCCTTGTTTCCTGGCAGTGAGGCACTTAACGAAGAAACAAGACTTTGTGTCGCCAATAAAGTAAAGACTGCAACTCTTGATACCACAAGATTGACTCTCACTAGACCGGTATTTGCCTGTGCCAAAAAGGTCTTTTTCTTGGCATCTGGTGACAGTAAGGCTAAAATTTTTAATGATGTTGTGTCCCATCCTGATAAAGGTTATCCCTCTCAGTTAGTGATTGGTGATTGCCTCCCAGGAGCAGTGGAATGGTTTGTAGATGAGCCTTGTGCAAGGCTAATTTTAAAGGAGTAGCAATGGCTAGTGATGACAAAAAAGGCGACAGCAACTTGAGTGCTATCGGTCTAGTAGGCCTGGGTGTCATGGGCGAAAACCTTGCTCTCAATATCGAGAGAAACGGCTTCAAGATTTCAATTTTCAATCGCAGTCATGCCAAGGTCGTAGATTTTGTAGAGGGTCGTGGCAAAGGCAAAAATGTGGTTGGTTGCCCCGATGAGAAGAGCTTTGTCGAGTCCATCGCCAAGCCCCGAAAAATAATTTTGTTGGTCAAAGCCGGCGATGCTGTTGATCAAACTATTGAAAAGTTGAAACCATATTTAGAGAAGGGCGACATCATCATTGATGGCGGCAACTCTCATTTCACCGATACCATGAAAAGAGAGAAGGCATTGGCCGCCGAAGGCTTCCAGTTTGTTGGCTCGGGGGTATCGGGTGGTGAAGAAGGAGCTCTTTGGGGGCCTTCGCTCATGCCTGGTGGAAACCTTGATGCTTACAAGCAGGTACAGCCTATTTGGGAAGCAATTTCTGCCAAAGTTGACGGTAGCCCTTGTGTTACTTATCTTGGACCAGATGGTGCTGGCCATTTTGTTAAAATGGTGCACAACGGTATCGAATATGGTGACATGCAGCTGATCGCCGAAATTTATGATGTGCTCAGACGCGTGCTCAATATGTCAGCGCCTGATATGTCTGAGGTTTTCACAAACTGGAATAAGGGTTTGCTTGATTCATTCTTAATTGAGATTACTGCTCAAATACTCTCGGTAGTTGATCCCGAAACCAAAAAGCCGCTGGTTGATCTGATTTTGGACAAAGCAGGGCAAAAAGGTACAGGTAAATGGACTTCTGAAGCCGCTCTTGACTTGGGCGTTCCAGTGCCAACCATTGATGCTGCATTGACCGGTCGCGTGCTCTCATCGATGAAAAGTGAGAGAAAACTTGCTTCCACTGTCTTTGCTTCAGTCACAAGTGAACTTGCAAAAGTGCCACCGGCAGATAAGAGCTTGATTGGCCATTTAGAAAAGGCCCTCTATGCCAGCAAAATTTGTAGCTATGCTCAAGGTATGGCCTTGATTAAGGCCGGCTCTGACAAGTACAACTGGGGCGTTAATCTCTCTGAGTGTGCTCGCATCTGGAGAGGCGGCTGTATCATCCGTGCACAACTACTTGAGCGCATTCGCACGGCCTTCGATCGCAACAATAACTTGCCTAATTTGCTAATTGATCCTGATTTTGCAGTTTGGCTGGCAAATTCTCATGAGTCGCTGCGAGCAGTGGTGCAAGAAGCAGTCAAACGCGGTATTCCAGTGCCGGCTCTGACAGCAAGTTTGTCTTACTTCGATAGCTACCGCAGCGCCCAACTTCCCCAAAATCTCACCCAAGCCCAGCGAGATTTCTTTGGTGCTCATACCTATGAGCGGGTCGATAAACCAGAAGTAGGATTTGTCCACACCGAATGGATGGAGTTAATTAAGCAACCAATTAACTCCAAATAATTGGCCACCTTTTCGCTCACTGCAATTAATGTTGGTACTTTCAATTTAGGAGAGGCTGACAAAATAATCACTCTTTTCTCTAGAGAAAAGGGTATACATCGGGCTGTGGCTAAAGGCGCGCGCAAGCCTGGGGCCAAGATTGCCGGTAAGGCAGAGTTGCTCAACGTCAATAGATTGCTTCTGGCCAAGGGCAAGAATCTAGACATCATTACTCAGTGCGAAAGCATTGAGACTTATCCTAATTTGCGTCATGACTTGAGGCGATTGACCTATGCCTTCTATTACGCTGAGCTGACCCAGGTATTTGGTCAAGGCTTGACCGAAGAGTGCGCGCGCTATTTTGATCGATTGACTCTTTCTATTGGTTTAATGGCCGCCAGTGGAAGAGATCCTGCTTTACTCTGTCTAGAATTTGAATTTGCTTTGCTCGAGATGCTAGGTATTAGACCTGAGCTTAACCATTGCGTATCCTGTCGGGATGCTCTCAATGAACGCAATATCAGCGCTTTCAACCATGAATTAGGGGGCCTGCTCTGCCAAAATTGTTTCTATAAAATTCGCGCTATGGCCAGTAATTCGTTGCTCCCAGAGGTGCATGAAGAAGTAGGCATGGCTGAAGCAAACTTGGTATTGAATCAACGCGCTGAAGCCATTGAGAATCAGCGCACAAACATTTATGTCACCCCCCTAGTCTGGAAGAGGATGGTTTTGGCCCATATTGCCTCAGACAGTATCAATATTGACGTTAATGAGCGCCAGCACGAACAGGCTAGTGAAGCTAAAGAGACCCAACTAAAAATGGCGACAAGTGCCGCTAGGCGTGTAATGCAAAGCTATATTGAGTACAAGTCTGGGAGGCGAATGCGTGCTCTTGACCTGCTTAGTGACTTAGTTTAGCGCTTTGCAATATCCTTTTGTAATATTAGTGCCCTTTTGAAAAGTGCTTGAAAAGCAGCTAAAATAGCGGATACAAGACCGTTGGAGAGAAGAATGAGTTTAACTAATAGCCATCTGGCCAATAGCGATCCGGCCCTGTTCGAGATCATCAACAGAGAGCTACTGCGCCAACAGAACAGTATCGAGTTAATTGCTTCTGAAAATTTTGTCAGTGAAGCAGTACTTGAGGCTCAGGGGTCGGTCTTGACAAATAAGTATGCTGAAGGTTTGCCGGGTAAACGCTACTACGGTGGTTGTGAGAACGTAGACGCTGTTGAACGTCTAGCTATTGAAAGAGTCAAAGAACTGTTTGGTGCCCCCCATGCCAATGTGCAACCCCACAGTGGTGCTCAGGCTAACATGGCAGTGTTTTTCGCCATGCTCAAGCCTGGCGATTCCATTTTAGGAATGGCCTTGGACCAAGGTGGCCACCTCACCCATGGCTCGCCAGTGAACATGTCAGGCAAGTGGTTCGATGCTCATTTCTACGGTGTGGACCCTCAAACTGGTCTGCTTGACTATGAAATGGCAGAAAAGGTTGCCCAGGCCGTTAAGCCAAAGCTTATCGTTTGTGGCGCTAGCAACTATCCCCGCATCATTGATTTTGAGAAAATGCGGAAAATTGCCGACAGCGTTGGCGCCTATTTGATGGCCGATATTGCTCACATTGCTGGGCTAGTGGTGGCTGGCCTGCATCCAAATCCATTCCCACATGCCCATTTTGTCACCACTACTACCCACAAAACTCTTCGTGGTCCTCGTGGTGGCGTGGTTATGTCGCTGGAAGAATTTGCACCATTAGTTGATAAAGCCGTCTTCCCTGGTATCCAAGGCGGGCCGTTGATGCACGTTATAGCGGCAAAGGCTGCAGCTTTTGGTGAGGCCTTAAAGCCTGAATTCAAAGTCTATCAAAAATCAATCGTAGACAATGCCAAGGTCTTGGCCGCCACTCTTGTGGAAGAAGGACTAGCGATTGTCTCCGGTGGCACCGATAACCATTTGATGACTGTCGATTTGCGACCCATTGCTATGACTGGTAAAAAGGCTAGCGCTATTCTTGAAGAAGTGAATATCACCACCAACAAAAATGCCGTGCCCAACGATCCTGAAAAACCAATGGTAACAAGTGGTATCAGGCTGGGCACACCAGCTGTTAGCAGTCGGGGAATGGGAACTGCTGAAATGAAGGCAATTGGCCTCGCCATTGCTTCTACATTAAAGGCGCCAGAAGATCAGGCTGTCAAAGCCCAATCACGTAAAACTGTAGAAGAACTTTGCAAGAAGTTTCCACTTTACGAGAGCAAGCTAGCTGCTGTTAGATGAAAACACTCGAATTGCCAAGTGATGAGTCGAAGAAAAGTGGCCGCTCGCGAGCCTCTAAACTTTTGATTCACCTTTGTCAGTTTCTGCTCTTGGCAGTTGGAGTTTGGTGGGCCTATGTGCCCGCTGGCTGTGATCTAAGCCAAATGCAAATTCCTGGCTTTTTGATAGCGCTTTCTATCTCTTGGTGGCTCGTGCCTGAAATTAGAGCTAGAGCCATGCGCCTAGGTCTTGTTGATAAACCTGGTGAAGATCGCCGTATCCATAAAGTCGCAGTGCCGCGCTTAGGCGGGGTGGCTATCTATATAAGTGTTTTAGCCACCATTGTTTCGCTTGTAGCCATTGCTGGTAGGTTGCCGCAGAACGCTCGTGGGCAAGAAGGAATTTTAGCTATTGCTGTTGGTGGCACGCTTGTTTTTGTTTTGGGTTTGATGGACGACCTTGAGTCTATTAGAGCCAAGTACAAGCTTTTAACTCAAATATTGGCAGGCTGCGCCGCCTACGCTCTAGGTGTGCGTATTAAAGCAATTCCGATACCACAAGATTGGAACTTTGATTTTGCGTTTATACACATACAGGGTGGAGTGCCAATTGATCTAGGCATGCTTTCTTTGCCCATTACAGTTTTGTGGCTAGTGGGAGTGGCCAATGCTGTCAACCTAATTGATGGTATGGATGGTCTGGCCGCAGGAGTCTCAGCAATTTCCGCTTTGACTATATGGGCAGTGGCCTTAGGTGTGGCCAAGCCATTTGCGGCTCTTATGGCAGCTGTAATTGCCGGCGCTCTTTTAGGTTTCTTGCGCTGGAATTTTAATCCCGCTCGAATTTTCTTGGGTGATTCTGGTGCTTATTTAACAGGCTTCATTCTTGCTGCTGTCTCGATTACTGGTGTGATTAAAGGCGCCGCCTCAACTGTCATGGTACCAACTTCACTACTAGTCTTGTTCATTTTGGCATTCCCTCTACTTGATACGTCTTGGGCCATTGTCCGTCGTCTAGCTAAAGGGGTTTCTATCTTCTCGCCGGACCGCCTACATATTCATCACCGTTTGCTTGATACCGGGCTTGATCAAAAGAAAGTTGCTTATATAATCTATGCCGCATCGACTGTCTTTGGCTTTATTGCAGCTTGCTTTGTGCACCAAGAAGAATATTTCTTAAAGTTATTTGGCTCAGTATTACTTCTCGCTCTGTTCTTTGCTGAGGTGCTAAACCGGCATAGGCAGCGGGGGAAGACGCTGCCTAAAAAGACTGACGGCGGTGATTTAGGCGACTCTGCTTCTACTGCCAGTGCATCTGCTAATGCTTCTGCTAGCCCGTCTGTTAGCCCAGAAGATAACTGAATAATTGCTATGATCTCAACATTTGAGCTAGATTCTCAGGTCGATTTTATTAGTTTCGATGGCGGGGTACTAGCCAGAGGTTCGCTTATCAAGCCGTCTCAGAGCGCACTGAGAGAACTTTCAGATATTGAAGAGAAAGTGCTTCCAGGTAAAAAGGCCCGCATCACCCGTGGTGCCGGGCTCTCTTTTGCTGCTAATCATTTTGGTGATGGCATTGCCACTGTCGACAATTCAAGGTTCACTGAAATCATTGAGTACGACCCTGAAACAGGTTTGTTAGAGGTACAAGCTGGCGCCACACTGGCTCATATTCATAATTATCTGCGCGACATTGGGCGCTATCTAGTCGTTCAGCCAGACTATCCAGCCATAACGCTAGGCGGCTGCATTGCCGTTGATGTACACGGCAGAAATCAACTGAGAGATGGTAACTTTCGTCAGCAAGTTCATTCGCTCAAGCTCTTTCACCCTGCTCGTGGCATAGTCTCTGCTAGCCGAGCTATCAACAATGACATTTTTGAACTGACCTGTGGTGGTTATGGTCTGACTGGCCACATTATCAGTGCCAAGTTACAAACCCGTGCTCTGCCATCAACTTTGATGGCTATATATCGGGTACCAATTGATGATATTTTGGCCATGCCAGAGTTGCTTGTTAAGGCGGCAGAGGAGTGTGACTTTGCAGCTTCTTGGCACGACTTCAGCGCTAGAGGTGCCGCCTTTGGTCGTGGATTTTTACTGATCGGAAAGTTTGTCAGCGCTGAATATAACTTGAGCTTAGCTAAACGAAAGGCGAGCCTGCCAACCTACTGGCCCCTTAGTGAACAGTCGCGCTCTCACAAAAGTAACTTATGTACAGATTTGGCACTGTATAGTTTGCCATTTAATCGTTTTGTCAATGTTCTTTATGGTGGCTGCAACCGCTTCTCTTCTGAGCCAACTTTAAGTGCGGTGAAAGACTGTTTCTTCCCCGCCCGCGCCAGGCGGCAGTTCTACTACAAGTTGTTTGGTCGGGCTGGGTTTCATGAAAGTGAGCTGATTGTTCCCGTTGAGCAGTTTTCCGCGTTTATGAAGGCCATTGAGGACTGGTTGGACAAAAATGAATTGGCCGTAACTTTGGCTCAGGCTAAGGCATTTAGAGGTAGTCAGAGCTTGCTGCGCTTTGATGGTGAGGGTATTTGCTTTACTTTAAACTTCCCTCGTTGTGCCGCTGGAGCTAGCTTTATTGAATATCTTGATCGTTTGACGATTGAACTAGGTTTAATTCCTTATATTGTCAAAGATTCTCGTCTGCCACTAGGGGTGGTTAAGCATACTTACCCGTACTATGATCAATTCAAAACACAATTGCGCCACTACGATCGAGAACGGCTCTACCGCTCTGAACTTTCTAAACGGCTTGAGCTTTAGGTAACTGCTATGACTAAATCAGTCTCACTTCTGCTCTTCTTTCTTGACGAAAATCGCTACGCTATTCCACTTACTAGCGTAGAAAGAGTGTATCCAGCAGTAGAAATTACTCAGTGTGATGGCGATCATAAAACTGAGTTTCTCGGTTTTGTAAACGTACATGGTGAGTTGATTCCGGTGGTTAACGCCAGGGCTCGTTTTGGTCTGCCTGATAAGGCCGTTGCTGTGTCTGACATGATGGTAGTAGCGCGCGATGGCGATCACAAACTAGCTATGATTGTTGACCGTGTCGCTGACGTGCTTGAATATAGCGCTGAACAGATGATTATTGCCGAGTCTTTGCTCTATGCTAAAACCCATGTCAATGTTATCAACTTGGCTGATGGCATGATTGTTGTTCAAGAGATGCGCGATTACTTAACAGAGACTGGGCGTCAGTGGCTTGAGCGTAGCAAGAATTAGGCTATTTCTTGTACTTAGTTACTTCTTGTATTTAGCTACAAGACTTTCCAAAACATCTTGAATGGCAGTTAAGCTGTAAGCAGCCTGTTCGATTTGTTTGCTCGATGCCACGTGCTGTTTGGTAGCGTCTTGAATGCCCTGCATAGCGGTTACCACTTGATCGATACCAGTGAGCTGCTCTTGCGATGCTGCAGCAATTTGAACGGCAGCGCTGGCTGCTTCGCTGACACTGTTGGCCAGAGATTCAATGGACCGTCCAGCCTCAGTTGACTGTTTGACCGCCGACTCGACTGTGCGGGTGCCTTGTTCGATTGATACAGCTGCATGCTGAGCTGCTTGCTGAATATCATTGAGAATTTTGCGTACTTCAGCGGTGGCTTGTTTCGATTGGTTGGAGAGAGCCTTGACCTCTTGAGCTACAACGGCAAAGCCTTTACCTAGCTCGCCAGCACGTGCTGCCTCAATCGAGGCATTGACAGCCAGTAAATTAGATTGCTGCGAAAGTTCGTCTACCGACGCCGTGATCTCAGCAATAGCTTGCCCCTTTTCGGTTAATCCCGCCATGTTCTGGGCGATAGACTTCATTTGTTCTCTAATTTCATTCATTTGTTCGACAGTATCATCGGCGGCTGCTTTGCCTGCCATTGAAATTTGCGCGGCTTGTTGAGCTAGGTCGGCGACATAGCGGCCTTTCTGTGTGGCTACTAGAGTTGTTTGTCTCACCTCTTCAGCAGATACTGTGGTCTGGGTCACAGTGGCTGCTGTATTGGTCGAACTGACGGAAGATTCACTGGTGGAAACGACAATTTGTTTGACAGAGCTAGCTAAAACCTGTACTGCTTCAGCTATATGCTGAGTGTCAGAGCGCAGGCTTGATACCATTTTCTCGAAGGTGTCTGACAAGGCTCCAAGCTCATCGTTTTGCGACGATTTTGGTATTTCGTATTTCAAATCGCCTTGACCAATTTTTTGTGCCGCTACTGTCAGTGCCTTTAGTGGTTGCACGACACTGCTGTCCATGAAACGTTTGATTTTTAGAGTGGTGGCAGTGGCAATAACAATTGACGCTGCAAAGGCAAGGCCGAGATACAAATTAGATTGTTTGAGGTTCTGGGCTATTTCAAAGAACTCTTTGTGATCGCCGCTAGGACCAAAGCTTATGAGCAGAGTAATGGCTTGTTCTGATGACCACCACTGCCAGCCGACAAACAAAGTAATTGCGCCAAAGCATAGCGACGATACTACCAGCTGGCTTGACAATTGAGATTCGAGGCTATCGTTTGGCATTGATTTCTCGTGAATGGTAAATTTACAACCTATTTTTCCTTGCCAATTTTAATACAAATCTATTGGGATTGCAGATCTAATATCTGCTGATAGGCGCTGAGAAAAAGATGATTGCTTTTTTCTAGAGTTGAATTTGTCGTATGGCTTAGATCGCCTATTCTTACCGCAGTTGAATGATCTTGCTGTAGAGCAAGCTTTACCTGCTCGACAAATTTCTTAGCTAAGGTCGACTTAAAGACGATGCCGTCGGCACCGCTATTGAGTATCTCTGCTGCATCTTTTAAGTTTGCTGGGGTGAGCAAGAGAATTGCAGTAATAGCTTGGGTAGAATCGTCTTCTTTTAGTTTTCTCACTAAGTCAAAACCGCTGATGCCAGGCATGTTAATATCGGTCAGCAGAGCGTCTGGCCTAAATGTCTCCAGCGCTTCTATAGCCTTTTCACCAGAGCGCGCAAGAGTGACTTTGTAACCAGCTTGACCCAGTGCGTGGCTCATGTACATAGACTGAGTCAATGTGTCTTCTACTAAGAGAAGAGTAGGCAGGCCCTCTGTTGTACATAATTCTTTTGTAGTTTCTTTTGGTGTACTTTCTTCTGGTGGGCTGGCTTCCATTGCTTCGACTACCTCATTTTCTATTCTGCAGGAGGACGGCGGCTATGCTCTCCAAATTCAAGATATGGCACTGTGCGCCGAGAGCTATAGCTGCTCCTGGCATGCCGTGAATAACAGAGCTTTCCTTATCTTGGGCAATAGTAGTGGCACCCTGCTCTTTTAATTGTAAGAGTTCAGCTGCACCATCTTTGCCCATACCAGTAAGTAAGATGGCCAGACAATCGCTATAGTTTTGAGCGAGGGCCTGAAATAAGTACGAAACTGCTGGTCTGTGCCCTCCTATCGGTTCGGCTGCAGAAAGTGTAATCATGCTTTCTCTACTGATGCCCATATGTTTGCCTTCAGGGCAGAGGTAAACGGTTCCGGGCTTAAGTCGTTCACCCTCATGGGCTACTTTTACATGGAGAGCAAGTATGTGGTCGAGCCATTCCACCATACCGGCAAGAAAGCCCGGCGCGATGTGTTGCACAACCAATATGGAGGCTGGATAATCCCTCGGGAGGTTTTTTAGTATTGCCTCTATGGCTTGCGGCCCGCCGGTGGAAGCACCGATGGCAACTAGCTTAAATGGTTTGATTTTAGGAACTTGTAAATCTGATATTTCGCCCGCTGGCTTTTTGTCGCTATTTTGTTTCGGCCAGCGCTTAATCACTTTTACCGAAGCCATGTCTTTGACTGTCTGAACCAAGCGCCAGGCTGTCGCTTCAAAATCACCACTGCCAATGGCAATTGGCTTAGCAATGGCCGTAAGTGCGCCAGCTTCGATTAGCTGAAAGGCTCTCTCTATATCTTCAACTAGACAACTGGCACTAACTACAATAATTGGTACTGGCTTCGACTCCATTATTTTACGTGTCACTTCGAGGCCGTCCATACCTGGCATGTGAATGTCCATGGTAATTAGATCTGGTGAGATATGTTTCAGTTGTTCTAAAGCTTCTTCGCCGCTCGACGCCACGGCTATAACTTCTATTTGACTGTCAGCACTCAATATCTTTACGAGTATTTTTTGTGCTGTCAGTGAGTCTTCGACAACTAAGACTTTAATTCGTCTATTCATAGAAGTTCTCTTATTACGGACAGCAGATTGGCTTGATTGAGGTCGCCTTTGACGAAGTAGGCATTGGCACCAGCTTCAATTCCTTCGTTTTTGATTTTATCGCTGCTAAGAGAAGTAACCAACACTATTGGTAGTTGTTTCAGTTGCTTATTTGTTCTGATGGCTTTGACCAGAGCTAACCCGTCTAGAATAGGCATTTCTATGTCTGAGATAACTAAGTCAAAATTCTGTGACTTTTTAAGAGTATCTAGTGCTTCTTTGCCGTTAACGCTTAGAGTCACCGCATAGCCAGCGGCTTCTAGAATGTTGCGCATGAAAATGCGTGATGTCAAAGAATCTTCGACTACTAAGATAGAAGGATTTTTCTCTATTGCATTATCTTGCTTGTCATTATCTTGCCTATCATTATCTTGTCTGTCTAGCATGGCTGCTAAGCCAAACATTGGCTTTTGATCTTGCATAAAGCGTGTTTTGACAATAGTTTCTACAAGTTCTGCTAAGTTTAGAACCAAGGCTACCTTGCTATCAGAGAGTATGGTGGCACCCGCAAAGTTATTGATTTGACCAAGCGGGAAACCGAGTTTCTTCACTAGAAATTCTTGCTCAGTGAGAATTTGATCGACAATCACACCAGCTTTCTTGTCACGGTGGCTAATTACCAGCATTTCTAGATATTTAAAATTAGTAGATGCTGTAGCGCGGGATGCTGGTAGATTGAGGGCTTTTGCCAAAGCCGCTACTGGTAATACCTGACCATCCACCATAAAGGTCTCGCGTTCGTCCACTATTTCGAGGGCCAAGGGGTGAACGCGCATAGCCCGATTCATGCCCGATATTGGCACGACGAACCTCTGGCCAGCAGCCTCAACTAGAATACCCATGAAGGTGGCCAGAGTCGTCGGTACAATTATACGGAAGGTACTGCCGCTGCCAGCTTGGCTGCTTAATTCGATGCGACCGTTTAATTCTTCAATTTTTTCTTTGACGATAGCCAGGCCTAGTCCACGACCAGAGAGTTCACTGACTGTCTCTCTCGTAGAAAAATCGGATCTAAAAATCAGAGCATAGACTTCATCAAGGCTGAGATTTTCTGCCTCTTCGGCTCCAATCAACATTTTTTTAACCGCTGTTGCTCGAATTGCCCGATCGTCGATGCCTCGACCATTGTCTTCTATGATGATTTCGATGGTCTCACCGTTGAGTTGACGAGCGCTAACAGTTAGTTTTGCCCGGCTCTTGTTTGCTGAGCTACGTTCCGGTGTTGATTCAAAGCCGTGATCCATGGCGTTGCGAAGAATGTGTATCAATGGATCTTTAAGTCGTTCAAGTACACGTCTATCAACTTCTAGTTGACCGCCGTTAATGGTCAACTCTACGTCTTTATTTAACTCTCTACTGAGTTCGCGAATTAATCGGGGAAAGCCTTCGAAGCAAGTTGAAACAGGCAGCATTACAAGCGTTTTGGCTGTTTCTAGATAGCGATTGATTAAGAGCGATGCACTGTTCTGATCACGAGAAGCAACCTTTGTCATGGTGCTTACTTTGTTCTGCAAGAGCTTTAGCTGTCCTTTGATCATGGCTGTTTCTGGTTGAAAATGAGAGAGGTCTTTCAACTCGTGAGTAAGATCATTAACAAGTGACTTTAGCTGAAATAGATCTTTTATATATTCTGCGGCCTTTGTCTTAACTGTTAAAAGCTCTTCTGATTCAGAGAGCAAACGGTCGAGTTTCTCTATTGATACCCTGACTGATGTTAGGTTATCGGCTTTAGCCATTGAGGGCTCTTTCGCGCTGGTTTTAAGTGGTGGTTGGGATAGATTCGGCTCTTTTAGTGACTCTGAATCTGCTTCTGCTTCTGTTTTCGCTGAGTGTGTGAAGCCGAGTAATTTACCAATCTCTGCTTTGATCCGCTCTTTCCCTTGCTCCTCAGCGTTTTTCAGCCCCAGTAGCTCATCCAAAAGTTCTATACTGAAACTCAAAGCATGAATTTGCACTCGGTCAATGCTTTTCTCTTCAGCTTTGGCATTGGCCAAAGCTGTCTCTAACCACTGACAGATAGTTACTGCCTGTTGTTCACTAACGGCTCTAGCAGAACCTTTGAGGCTGTGCAAACGAGCGAGGGCGAGATCAATATGAACAAGTTGTTCACTAAATGCCGTGCTAGTATTTTGCTGATTTAATTCTATTTGACTGAATAACTTACGCACGTCAGCCAGTATCTCGCCTGCCTCTTCCTGAAAAGCTTCGCTTAAACGGTTAGCAAAGTCGTCAGAATCGGTCAATTAATGCCCTCTATGGTGCTAATAGGAAGATCTGAGAGTATGTCAGAGACCTGCTTTTGTATTGGTGCATAGGCTGATTTTAGTTGCTGATATATTTCTTCTGCAGCACTCCACTTAGAATTAACTCCAAGTTGAGCAAGTTGAGTAGCTAAGCTAGCCAGGTGCGTCAAGTTGAGTGAAGCGCAGGGCCCCTTTAGCGAATAGGCAAAGTGGCTCACTGCTTCGGCATCTTTAGATTCAACGGCCAGTTCAAGACATTCTACAAATGTGCTGGAAACTCCTAAAAAGAGTCGTAAAATAGACTCTGTTTCGCTGCTGCCGTAAGTATCCTCAAGGTCGTTGAGGTCGACAGTCAAAGATCTAGAGTGTTCACCTTTGTCTTCGTCAAACAGCACTACACGAGCGCGGCTAACCATGTCGCTGTCTTCTTCAGAGTTGCTTAGAGTTGCGGCATTCATCCATTTGGAAATTGCCAGTCGCAGTAGCTTTTCTGGCGAACCTTTGGTGATGAAATCGTTCATGCCACTGGCCAGGCATTTTTCTCGATCGCCTTCGCGATCGTAAGCAGTTACGGCAATGATTGGCACCCCAGACTTATTTAGACCAAGGGTTCGGATTTGTTCAGCGGCTTCATAACCATCTAACTCAGGCATATCGCAATCCATCAAAATTAGGTCGAAATGCGACGATTTTACTGCTTCGACGGCTTCGATTCCGTTCTTAACAAGGGTGACTTCAAAACCCATACGTTCAAGTTGCAACTTGAGCAGTTTCTGGTTTACGGCGACATCGTCTGCTACCAAGACCCTGCCATTACTAGCAGTGACTTTTGTGGTTGTCGTGCGATTTTGGTTGTCTTTGCTTGCTTGATTGGCCAGCTCCATATCCTGACTTCTTACTTGGCTGAGCTTACGGCTCAACATTTCTAGCTCTTTACTGGCAAGAGTAAAGTTATTGAGCTTTTGTTCTAGCTCACTGCAAATCACTGACAACTCATTGACAACCGCTACGTGCTCTGTAATGTCAGCAAGGAAGGCAATGGCCCCACCAATTTCTCCACTATCAGCACCAGCCAGAGTGGACACAGTGACTCTTAGCCAAAGTGGTTGGTCTTCTTTGCCCGGTCTTTTGACAATCATTTCGGTGTCTTCTAATTTTTTTGTGTGACCGCTCAAGGCTTCGAACCAAGGTAGTTCTTTGCTTTGAAAGTGGGTAGCACCGTCGGCCTTGAAGAAGCCAACGTCGTGAGTGTGCCCTTGGTCATTAAAATCACCCAGGCCAGACAGTAGGTGTTGAGCCCGTTCGTTATACAGCAGTTTTTCCCCATCAGGGCCGAAAACCATGGCTCCTACTTTTTTGTTCGATAAGATTGACTTGAGAATTCGGGGGAACTCAAGAAGTGGCTCAACCTTAGAATTTTGTGCTCCCAGGAGACTGGTGAGTTCAATGGTCATGCGCTCCAGCTCTGGCCGCAGTTGATTTTTGCTTTGATCAATACTCTTTAGGGTAAGCTTTAATTCTTCCAGTTGCTGCGATAGCCTCTGCACCGGTGCTTCCCATTCGCCAATCATTTGATCACCACTTTGATAAACTCATTGGCATTTTAACGCTCTGCCAGGCTCTATACAATAGAATAATCAGGTTACTTACGGTGTCATTGTGAGTCTATTTGACCAAGAGCTGATTGGCCGGCTGAACGCAGTAATCAGCGCGTCCATTGGTATTCATTATGGTCCGGAACGCCTCGCCGATTTAGAAAAGGCCCTTGAACTAGCGGCACAAGATCTAAACTATTCTGATGCGCGGCAATTTGCCCTCAAGATTTTTCAGAGTTCATTATCAACTGATGAGGTGCAGGCTATTGCTCGTCATCTCACTACTGCCGAAACCTATTTTTATCGTGAACCAAAAGCCTTTGAAGAATTGGAAGCAGTGCTTCCCGCTCTAATTGAGCAGCGACGAGCACAAGGAAGAAAACTGCGTATTTTGAGCGCTGGCTGTTGTACTGGAGAGGAAGCATATTCATTAGCCATGCTTTTGACTCGCCTGATTAGCGATATTGATGACTGGCAAATAAATATAGTGGGCAGTGATATAAATCAAGATTATTTGGCCAAGGCAAGGCTCGGAATTTATAGCTCCTGGGCCTTTAGGGGGGTGCTAAGTGAACCTTCCGATCGCTTTAAGGGTCGTTTTTTCAAAGAGCTGGAAACGGGTAATTTTGAGATAGTAGACAAACTAAAGATGATGGTGCAGTTCGTCTATCTCAACTTGGCTGATGACTTTCTCGTATACGAGCAGCAGCTTGGCAGTCAACCGTTTGATTTAGTTCTTTGTCGCAATGTTCTAATTTATTTTGATAAGGCTATGATCAAGCCAGTCCTTCAGCGGCTAAGCCGCATGCTAGCTGTAGGAGGTTGGCTCCTCTTAGCTGCCACCGAAGTGCCCAGTGCGGGAGAAAAAGAGATAGCTCAGAATCTGCGAGCTCGGCTGCATAACGAAGTCTATCTCTTTCAGAAAGAGCTGCCTGTTAGCATCTCGGTTGATACTAAGGTGGTGCCAACGTTAAAAAATGAACTTGAATATGGTCGAAAGTTATTGAAACAGGGAGATTATGCTGCAAGCGAGAGAGTGCTCACTAAGGGTTTGCAACAGTTTAATCACCTCGGTCAAGAGCGCAGAAAATTCGATAGTGAGTTGCAGAAACAGTTTTTAGAATTACTTGTGCGTTCACTGAGCAATCTTGGGCGCTTTGATGATGCGGTTAGTCATGCTTCGTCGCTTGTGAAAATTGACAATAGATATGACTATCTCTATCTTTATGCCGTGGTCTTGAGTGAGTCTGGCCGGAGCCGCGAAGCGTGTGCATTACTAAAACAGGCCCTAGATGTCAAAGCTGATTTTGCCGCTGCTAGTTTTATGCTTGCCTCCATTGCTTTGCAGCATGGTGATAATCTAGCGGCTGATCGCTATTTGTTAATGGTTCGCGAGGTCTTGGCGAAAATGCCCCCAGAATCATTAGTTGAATGTACGGATGGTACGTCAGTAAGAGAATTGCTCAATATTGTCGAACAGTTAGTCAGTGGTGCTCAATGACAGATGAGAGAGAAAACCTAGTCGACAATCTTTTGTCTAAGCAGATTCTTCGCAGTAGGGCTCGGCTTCTTGCTCGGCCACTGGTTATGGAACAAGACCGACAAATTGTCTTTGAGCTTATCGAGTTCAAGGCCTGTGGTCGACGCTTAGCCGTTGAAACAAAATTTGTTGATGAGGCAATTACTATTAAAGACATTAGTCTAGTGCCTCAAACTTCGCCCCTTGTGCGTGGTATTACAAACGTAAGAGGGCAGATAGTTACAGTTGTAGATCTGTCAGTGTTATTTGATATCAAGCAATCGGCAGCTGAAGCCAGTCTAGCTAAGCCATCGAGCAAAGCTACTAACAGTGCTTCGGATGGTCTCATCCTTCGATTTGGTGCCTTGCGTCTAGCTGTTTGCGTTGATGAGGTTCTCGGTGTACGACAGTTAGACAGCGGTGAACTCTCTCAAGGCTTCTCTGGCTTATCAGACAGACTTTCTCAATTCACTGTGGCGTTGACAACCGACTTACTGATAATACTTGATGCCAAGCGCATCTTCACCGATGGAATGATTGGTCAACTGGCTGGATAATCTGCCTGTGCTGAGTCTGTAAATGGAAGACTAGTAAGGTTTTCGCAGATTTTGCTGCTTTGGTCTGCCTTCTCTCTGGTGGTGATCGCAGTGAGGTGGGTATAAAAAATGAGTGAAGCTACGGTTTTCTCTGGGGACGGCCTTTATGTCTGATAAATGGAATCTTTCTGGTGAGCAAGTGACAGGGCATGTTTTGCGTCTGGATAGCCAGGTAGTGCTGCTTAAGACTGCAATAGAGGAAGTGCGAAGAGCGACGCACTCGCAGTCTGGTTTAGAGCGAGCCACTCGCGCACTATTCACCGATGGTGGTGCCATTGATTTTCCTTCGGTTCCAAAAGTGCTGAGCAAGCTTGCACGCAATAGACAGATGGGCGCGCTGCTGACTGATGCCACTGGCGAAATTCTATTGGCCAACAAAAGTTTCTATGATTTTACTGGTTATAAGCCTGGTGCTGCCGGCGGTGACGAGTTAGAACTTTATCGTGAACAAAGAGGGTTGTCTGGTGTGCGCACCGGTATGGTACGCAATCAAGATTTGCCTTGGCGTGAGGTTTTATCTACCGGTCAATTTAGAACTCAGCGATTAGCTCTTAGTGATGGCATGCGCGGAGAACGTCTGCGTTGGCTGCAATTTTGTTGCCAGCCCCTGCTATCAGTAAGCGGATCTTTAGAAGGTGTTTTGAGTATTGTTGCCGAGGCCAGCGAAGAAATTGAAATAGAAGATAGACTCACTTCTGTGATTGGCTTGCTTACTCAACAAGTGGACTCAGTAGTACAACCAACTCGCAGACTCAATGCTTTGATGGAGCGAGTGCGTCGACTAGACGATTTTCTTCCGAGCAGCCAGGTCTTATCTATCGAGACTGCAGCATTAGAGGACTCTCTTTCTGATGATCAAAAACACTATAGAGAATTGCTTGAGTTAGACGCGACACCTAAGACTCAGACTAGTTTTGCGGTTTCTGTGCCAGCCAAAATCCAAGAGCAACTCCAAGACCAACTCCAAGAGCTGAGCCAAGAGCAAGAGGTTATATCTACCGAAGCAGCCTCGGCAATTCAGGCATTTGCAGAGAGTTTCAACATCGACTTGGGTGAAAGTAAGCCTGCCAGTAAAGAAATTGTTAGCGATGTTGACCTAGAGCATCTGGCAACTGTTCCGCTTGAAGTTTTACCCGAAGCTGAGGAACTCGTAGAAAGTCAGCTAGCTGATGAGCTTGATATTGTTGCAACCTACATACCAAGTGAAGATGCTGACTCTGAACTATGGTCAGAATTTTCTGATTTTTCAATCGATAAAATGCCTAACGCCATCAATCAAGCTGAAGAAGAGACCGAGACGGTGGTTGAAGTTGCGCCAGTAGTCGTAGCTGCGGTCGTGTCAGTGCCCGACCGAGTAGTAATAGAACGAGAAATAGAAATACAACCGGAACCAGAGTTAGCTTTAGAACCAGATGATATTGTCGCTCAAGATGAACCCGAAAGCGAACCAGAGCCTGAACCAGAGCTTGAAGAAGTAGATGCAGAACCAGAACTAGAACCTGAACCAGAACCAGAGCCAGAGCCAGAGCCAGAACTTGAACTTGAGACCGACAAAGACTCTGAGCTTGATCTTGATTCTGAAACGGACTCTGAACCTGAGCTAGAAAGCGATACCTCGATTCAAGCAGAAGAGCTTAGCGTCACCATGATGGAAGCTCCACTGCCTCAAGCAGATATCGTGCGCGCCGCCCCAGGGAAGTGTGCTCTGGTTGTTGACGATATTCCAGTCAACCAAAAACTGCTCATTCTACAGTTAAAGCGTCTAGGTTTTACCACTGATGTTTCCAATAATGGTCAAGAGGCTCTCGAGCGTCTGGCTAAGTTTGACTATGATGTCGTCTTCATGGACTGCGACATGCCCATTATGAATGGCTACGACGCCACGCTAGCCATCCGCAAGGTTGAAGTTGAGAGTGGTCGGCATATTCCTATTGTTGCTATGACTTCATACGATCGCGAGGCAGACAAAGAAAGATGTCTAGCTTCGGGAATGGATGATTATCTGACCAAGGGCGTTAATGCATCTTCACTCTCTCGAGTGATTGAACGGGTTTGCGACAAATCAAGAGAGCAAGATGCTGGCGACAGCCTAGATCGCTTGCAAGCTGAAACCGAGCCATTCGACGCCGCTACCATGGCTGCTAATTATAGCCAAGAAGAACTGAATGAAGTCGTTCGTTTATTCTTGACGGCGATGGAAACTTTTGTCAGTAAAATGCAGAAGGCAATTGACTCTAGAGATGGTGCTCTTGTTGCTAGTTTGGCCAGTTCAATTAAGGGCCCTTCGGCCACACTTGGCTTACCCCTAATCACAAAAGTAAGTAATGATATTCTCGCTTTTTCTGAGGCTGAAGATTGGCCACAGGTACGTCTAAAATATCTCAAACTCAAGACTGTTTATTTGCGCTCGCAAGATCAGTTGCGCAAGCTTTGTCCTGATGTCTTCACTGAGGGAGCCCATCTACTTGGATAACTCTGAACTAGCGAATCTCAATGACTTGGAAGAACAATTCGACGTGGAAATGGCACGAGAGTTAGTTGCAGCCTATCTTGAAGACACTGATAGTGTTTTAGACCAAATACAGGCTGCCATAATTGATCGCGATGCGGCTGCCTTAAAATCAGTAGCTCATATGCTCAAGGGTGCCTCTCGCATAATCACAGCAAAACAGCTTGAGCAATCGGCCAGTGAATTAGAAGAGCTGTCTAGTACTCCTAATTGGCTAGTGGCCGAGACTAAGTATGAGACCCTAAAACAAGTTTTTGAACAAACAATCGATTATTTGAGGGTCTATATTAAATGATAAGTAGCGACACTCTTGTGATGATTGCCTGTGCTCTTGGCGCCGGGGCTCTCATCGTCGCTATTTGGAGCTATTTCAGTCTCCGCCAGAGAATTGATATGCCTCCTGAGCGTGGTCGCAATAGTGTCAACAATAATCAAATTGGTGCTGACCTTGCCAACTTGAAGCGTGAATTTGCCATGCTGTCAGAGACTGTGCATCGCTTTAGAGCCCAGAGTTTAGCTGGTATCAGTGAGAGCATGGCCGAGAAAGAGCAAGCTATTAAGCAGGCTTTGAGCGAGGAGATGCATAAAGAGCTAGAGTCTGCTACCGATGAATTCGATCGTGCACTTTCAGCCATTGTCGGTAAGCTTGATCAAAAACAAGAAGAATTGGCTAAACGGATAGACAATTTTGATAACTTTGATAATTTTGGTAGCTTGTCTAAGAGTGTCGATGCTGCCAAACAGCCAACACATGATGGGCAGCTAGAGACTAAGGTTGCTGGCTTGGTCGCAGCTTCAGTAATTGATCGTTTTCTTGCCTCATTAGAAGATGTGGAGGATAGACGTAAATGTCTTTTGGCATCGTTAGAGTCGGTACCAGACACTGTTACTTTTGGCAAACTGGCTGTTGCTTATCCTGGTGCTAATTCATGGCTGATCTTGAAAGAGTTGGCTGACCGTGGTGTAGTTAGCGATATTGCCGGCTGGGCCTTGATTGCTGGTGCTGAATTGACCGCTAGTAAGGGCCAAGCATTTTATGGTACTGCAGAAGAGCTTTATCAAGCGGCTCGTCTTTCCTTTTCTACTGCTGCAAATCCGAATACAAACACAAATCCTGGCAATTCTGGTGTGGTAAATCGAGAAGGTCTATACGTCATTGCCAGTGGTCTGGCTCGACTTCTAGCCCATGGTGATCGGGCGGCACTTTCAGATATGCTGAAGCAAGAAGCGGCATCTCATTTGCGTATTCTCATTGAGTCCAAGCCAGTGACTATGGCATTACCAGCGGTGCAGTTGGCAGAGTTCTATTTGAATGAAGAGCGTTTTGAATGTGCCAGCATCCTCTTTCGGCAGGTCATAGATCTGGCTACTCAAGTCTTTCCTGAATCAATCTATAAAGGCGATAGCGCTGGTCGCCTATGGCAAGGGATGGCTCGTGCACTTGCAAGTTTGGTTGATAGAACTGGCATGCAAAGAGAGTTATTTCCATTTTTCGGCAATGATACTATTGCCTTCTTAGATAATGCCTTGGCAGCCAAAATGCCTCTCTCTGATGCTGATAAACAGGCTATGCAGCTTTGCTTGCTCAGGTTGTGCGAAAGAGACAGAGATGAAGAGCGAGCTCTAAACGTTGCTAAAACTCTTCTTGATGATGGTGTGCGCTTAGCTGTCGATAGCGAGAATAAAGAGCGGTTTAATTTTATTGCAGTTGAGATTCTTGCTACGGTCGATGAATTGCATCTTAGTCGCAAAGAAAATGGCATGCCCATGCTGAAGCGGCTAATTGGCATTTTTATGGCTGTTAGTAACCACAATAAAGCCGCCTCTGCTGGGGCTAAGTTAGTCGACGCTTCTCTTGACTTACATGGAGATGCATCCATTGAGACGGTGGTGCCAATAAACATACTAGCTGATGTTTACAAGGCCATGGGCCGATATGATTTGGCCGAAGAATGTTATCGTCAAATTTTAGAGATTCAATACAAAGTCTATCCGTCTGAGCATGAAGAGATGGTTGATGTGCTGCTCAATTTGGCCCAAGTCTGCAAATTGCAGAAAGACGTGGGTGAGGCCGAAATTTTTCTTGAAAGTGCTGTGGAGATGTGTATCAGTGTCTTCGATAAGCCGAGCGCGGAAGCCGGTGATGCTAATGATGGAGAAGATGTGCCCAATCAGCTACAAGGTCGCAAAAAGGCCTTATTGGCTAGGGCTGAGGCCCTGAAAGGCCAACTATCTCATGCTTAAAGATGTATGCTACAAGAAGTCGAAATCATATCGCATGCCTTGGCAAATACAGACAAATGAAGACAACAGATGACAACAGATGACAAATGAGTTCTACTGATATCAAACGGGCTTTGGTCATTGGAGCTTCTGGGCAGGTTGGCGCAGTCTTGTTCGAGCGCTTAGAGAATAGCGGTGTCACCACCCGTGGTACCTTTTGCCATCATGGTTCTGCTGTTCAAGAACATAAGCCGGGATCTTCAAAGCTAGAGTTGGTAAAGCCTGGCCAGCAACCACTATTGGTGCAGTTGGATTTACTTGATCGGGAGCAGATTAACGATGTCATTGTTGATTTTTCACCAGATTGTATTTATCTTGCAGGGGCCTACACCGACGTGGATGGTTGTGAATTAGACCCAGAGCGTTCTAATGCCATAAATGTTCAGGGTGTGCGAGACGTAGTTGCTGCCGCCCGCGAGCTGTCTTCTTGCCGCCTAGTTTACTTCTCGAGCGATTTTGTCTTCGACGGCTTGAGAGGGCCCTATGATGAGAAAGCCAAACCATCACCTGCAAGCGTTTATGGCAAACATAAAGTCGAAGCTGAAAGAGTTGTGGCATCAAGCGGTTTGAGCAATGTCATCATTCGCACAAGCACTGTGTTTGGCAAAGACCCTCAAAGCAAAAACTTTATCGCTCGCTTGCTGACCTCGCTGCAAAAAGGCGAGACTGTTTTTGTACCTGACGATCAGATTGCTAATCCTACTTACAATGAAACTCTGGCAGATGCTGCCATTGAGCTCTGCAATTCTTATAATCAAGGCCTCTTTAATGTGGCTGGCGCCACCAGAGTGAGCCGCTATCAGTTAGCTTTAGATGCGGCTGCCATTTTTGCCCTTCCTACTAAATTAATTACGGCCAGCTCCACACCGGCCTTGAAGCAGGCAGCGAAAAGGCCCCTGATGGGTGGATTAGTCATTAACAGAGCAAAATCAGCCCTGAAAACAGAGCTGATTGGCCATGTAGCTGGATTGCAGAAGCTCAAGAGCCTACTGGCTCAAGAATCGCTAGTTGTCTGACATTAAGTCTGGGGTAGGCGTTGAAGGCACACTGGGGTTGGGGCAGGCGCTGTTGCCATTGCCATACTGCTTCTCTTCGATAGATCTTAGGAAGGCATCTTGCCGTTTCTCTGCTTCTTCAATTTCGCCGCTTTTCTTTTCCATCATTTTGGCTTGGGCCATTTGGTCCCAACGTTGGCGTTCGTGGGCCTCGGCTTGCCTACGACGCTCTACTTCTTCTTTTCTTTTTCTTTCTGCTCGCTCTTGGTCAGCCCGGCGCAGCGCGTCTTCTTCGCGCTGTCTTCGCATTTTATCCTGTGAAGCCATAGTCTTTCTCCTGCCTGAATAAGCGCTCAATATTCTAGATTTACCCTAATTCAGCAAAAATAAAAGGCCCTTGGCAGCTTTCTGCAGGGTGCATAATAGAGTTAATTGGGAGTAAATCTATTGAAAGGGCCGCAGCAACGACTAGCCTTGGGTATCGGCACATTGTCGTGTCTGTTGGTCGTGGGATTTTTCGGCAACCCCATCGACGTAGTGCCTGTCGAACCTAAGGCTAGTTGCCCTCAAGAAGATTCAGTAGACAGCATCCTAGATTATAAGAGTTTAGGCGCCAAGTACACAAAACAAGCTAAATACAAACTAGCCCAGCAATGTTTTGAAAAGTGGGTGTCTCAGTTAGAAAGGAACCCTAAAGCTAAAAAGCTAGATTTGGCTATTGCTTTGGGTAATGTGGGATGGTTGCTCCAGGTGCAAGGAGAGAATTCTCAAGCCATTCCATTTCTGGAGCGATCTCTAGTTCTGTTCCATAGTGAATCAGGTTTTGAAAAGGAGAAGTTAATATTTTGGGTCGCCAATCTTGCTAATGCAAAGCAGCAGATTGGTGAGTATGAAGAAGCGGAAAAGCTTCTTAAGAGTGCTGTTTCAATTTCTGAAAGGGCTTTTGGTAAAGAGAGCACTCAATTCGCCTTGATCTTGAACAATTTAGGGGGCTACTACCTGGCTACAAACAAACTTGATAAGGCTGCTGCAACTTACAAGAAAGCATTGTCAATTGATGAGAGAATTTCGAGTACCTCAAGCATTGCTGTTAGTAGAGACCTCTGTAATATAGCCGAGTGTTATCGCGAGCAAGGTAAATTGAGTGAAGCCGAGCCGCTTTTCAAAAGGTCGTTGGCGATTTTAGATAGAACGAGTGACTCAGAATTAGGTGAATCTGCTTTTGCCTGCAACAATCTTGGCCAACTTTATTTTAGTCAGGGTCGATATTCACTAGCAGAAGGTCTCTACAAGCGGGCTTTGGCTACACGGATTAAACTGCTTGGTGCCCGCAGCCCTTATGTTGGAGTCACTCTAACTAACTACGCTATTCTCTTGCGTAAAACAAATAGAACAGCTGAAGCGGTTAAGCTTGAAGAGAGAGCAAGAGCAACCTATCCGTTTGATCAGTCGCAAGTTTGTGACGAGAAAATTGTCGAGTTAGATCGAAAAGCCTGGCGTAGTTTTGACCAGAAAGACTCTGTTTCTGCCGTTCGACTCTTTAGGGAAAGTCTTGACCTTGCAAGGAAGCGTAGACCTAATAGCCAGTTGCAATTGGCCCGCCGACTGAGAAATCTTGCTTCTGCCTACAGAGAGTCTGGCGATCATGCCAAAGCAGAGAAGCTTCTAAGGCAATGCATAGCATTGAGAGAGCATGCGGCTAATGCTACGGGCTTAGAAGTTGCAAGCTATTTAGATCTGTTGGCATTGAATTTTGATGCTCAAGGTCGATATGCTGAGGCTCAGAGTTTGTATGCGAAGTCTTTGGCAATGGCTGAATCTGGAAAGATTCATTGCAAGGGCTACCTATCGCAAGCGTTCACGAATCTTGGGAATGTCTGTATGCGCCAAGGAAAGTACAGAGAAGCCACTGGCTATTACATCCGTGCGCAATCACTGAGTGAAAAGGACTTGGGACCAGACAATTCCAACTTACCCTGGATTCTGAATAACCTAGCGTTTTGTTATCAAAAGCAAGGCAATTTTCTGGCAGCAGAGCCTCTCTATAAGCGGGCCTTGACGATAAGACGAAAAATCAAAATTTTCCTCTACCCATCAATTGCTACCATCGAAGCAAACTACAAATCGCTGTTAGCGGTGAAGAACTGATGGACGCTGTAACTTAGGGTCTTACTGCCCAACGCCATAAGCTCTGCTTATGGCTGCCATCATAGCTCCTTGGGTCACTCCCATTGTCCAGACAAGAAAAAGCCAGACTGGAAGGAGAAAGAACACTCTATTTAAAAACCAAGTACCTTTCGTTGATATAAATAGAAAGAACAAGAATGGAAGGAAAACGATCAGAGCCTTTATGAGATCGAGTGAGATGATGTCAGATGCCCTTAATCCTGCTTTTCGTCGCTCATTTAGCGCCTCTTCTACTTGCTTTAGTTTAGCAGAGCAGTAATATGGTAAAGGGATCACCTTCTAAGAGCCAATGGACGAGGAACAATGCGAGTGAAGACCATGAAGAGTGTCAGACTGAAGTGCCAATTGGTGCAAACCGCGCAGAGTGCAATTGTTCTCTGCTGTCTCGTCATGTCTTTGGCCGGGTGCGGCTCTGATCCGAACGGGCACGTTTCTGAAAACGAAGTAATAGACGTGCATTTTCATGATTATCTAGTTCGAGACCTGCGTACCTATTTCAAATTGCCGGCCACAAGTTCTAAGTCAGTGGGCCACGAGTTCATCAATGGTCACGAGGGTGTATATCAAACCGGTACTGGCTACCCGCACTACTTTCTCTGGATTTACCTATATGATGGCAATAAGATTGTTTCAGAGGGTTTTGCCAAAGTAGATGCTGTTGACAAAGGTAAGTTCAGAGTAGCTACGTTTATAAGCAGAGCGCAAATCAAGAAAGATCCAAAGGCTGTAGAAGAAACTTATGGAGCTAGTCTTGGTGCTGATATTATCAACCGGGCGAATAGACCTTAGTATAATGCCTCACTAAAACTATTAGCTAAGTCAGATACCAACTTAAATCTCTATCTTTATTGGTTGAATAATATCCAATTCCACAGGCACTGGCTGTACCTTCCAGATTTTCTGGCAATACTCCTTGATAGAGCGATCAGAAGAGAAATTACCCATGCGGGCCACATTCAATATAGATTTGCGAGCCCATTGTCTGGGTTCCTCCCAGAGCTTGGCCACTTGATCTTGGCACCGAATATAGTGCTCATAATCGGCCAGAATCATATAGTGGTCATGATTGATCATGGCATCGAGCAGAGGTTTGAACAAGCCTGGAGTGGATGGGTTGAGAGTGCCGCTGGCAATCAAATCAATTGCTTCTTTTAGTTCACTGTTTTGATAGTAGAGCTGTGCGGGCTGATAACCTGAACTTCTCAGGTTAGCGATTTCGTCCACCGTCAGACCGAAAGTAAAGAAGTTTTCCTCTCCCACTGCTTCTCTAATTTCTATGTTGGCACCATCGAGAGTGCCAATTGTGAGAGCGCCGTTCATAGAGAACTTCATATTGCCGGTGCCAGAAGCTTCAAACCCGGCTGTAGATATCTGTTCCGATAGGTCGGCGGCGGGATAGATCAGCTGGGCATTCTTGACGTTGAAATCAGGGAAGAAGACAACCTTGATATGACTGTGAGCTTGGGGATCATTATTGACTAGCTCGGCGACGCTGTTAATCAGTTTGATCACCAGCTTAGCCATAAAATATCCCGGTGCTGCTTTGCCACCAAAAATAAAGGTGCGGGCCGATAGCCCTTCGGTCTCACCCCTTTTGATGCGGTTGTAGAGAGTCAAGACATGAAGCACATTCAAGATCTGACGCTTGTACTCGTGAATGCGCTTGGTTTGTACATCAAAGAGGCTCCAACAATTGACTTCGATGCCGGTTACTTCTTTAATGCGGGCGGCAAGAATTTGCTTGCGCTTCAGCTTAACTGTTGCCCATCTGGTACAGAAGCTACTATCTTCCGCCAGGGCCTCAAGTTTATGCAATTCATCAAGCTGGCGGGGCCAGTTGTCACCAATCGCTTCGCTAATTAAATCACTCAGTTCGGGATTGGAAAGTAACATGAAGCGCCGAGGGGTCACACCATTGGTGACATTGGTGAACTTGTCAGGCCAGAGTAAATAGAAGTCTTTCAGCACTGTGGTCTTGAGCAAATCACTATGTAAACGCGCCACACCGTTTATGGCATGGCTGCCGACACAGGCCAAATTGGCCATGCGCACTTGCTTCTCACCGCCTTCCCCAATAAGTGATAGGCGCTCTAAAAGGGCTGCATCACCAGGGTGACGCTTACCAACTTCACTGAGAAATCGAGAATTGATCTCATAGATTATCTCCAAATGCCGAGGCAAGAGCTTCTGAAAAATCGGCAGGCTGTAGGTTTCAAGCGCTTCAGGCAGAAGGGTATGGTTGGTATAAGACATTGTGTTGCATGTGATAAACCAGGCCTTCTCCCAGGGCAGGCCATGCACATCTACAAGCAGGCGCATCAGTTCGGCAACAGCTAATGCCGGGTGCGTGTCGTTCATCTGCACCGCATATTTTTCATGGAAGTGATCTAAAGTTTTTTCGCGCTGCAAATAAATGCGAATCATATCTTGCAAAGAGCAGGTGACGAAGAAGTATTGCTGCTCAAGGCGCAACTGCTTACCGGCTAGGGGCTCATCATTGGGATAGAGAACCTTGGTGATGTTTTCAGAAAAAACTTTGGCATCAACCGCGCGGTAATAGTCACCGACGTTGAAAGCCTGGAAATCAAAAGATTCAGAGGCTTCGGCCTTCCACAAACGCAGAACATTAGCGGTGTTGACGTCATAACCCAGAACAGGAGTATCGTAGGCAACGCCGGTTACTACTCGCTCAGGAATCCACTTGGTACTGTGGCCGTCTTGAGCGGGAATTGTATGACCACCCAAATAGACATCGTAACTGACATCAGCATTGGCAATTTCCCAGGGGTTGCCGTACTTGAGCCATTTGTCGGTCATCTCAGTCTGCCAGCCATCTTTGATCGCCTGACTGAAGATTCCAAATTCGTAGCGAATGCCATATCCAATTGCTGGTATCTGCAACGATGCCAGTGAGTCCATATAGCAGGCTGCCAGTCGTCCCAATCCGCCGTTGCCTAGACCTGGTTCAGGCTCGCGCTCCATTAGTTGGTCAAGGCTCAAGCCAAGACCAAGCAAGGTAGTTTCAGTGTCGTTGTATATTCCAAGATTGATCAGATTGTTGCCAAGCTGCGGACCAATCAAGTACTCAGCCGAAAGATAGACGACTGTACGGCTGCCCTTTTCAAAATAGGTTTTGGCTGTGCTTGTCCAGCGACGCATTAGACGATCGCGCACAACCCTGGCCAGGGCCAGATAGTAGTCATTTGTGGAAGCAGCCTGGGTGAACTTTCCTTGGTCAGATCTGAGATTCTCAAGTAGATGTTTGCGCACCGCTTCGTTGGTGTTGAGCGCATTCATTTCAACTGTGTCTGCGCCTCTTTTGCGCTTTTGGCCCTCCTCCACGATTCCTCCTCCGGATTACTCACCCGAGACTCTACTGGTTGCTATTTCTTTACACAATCGCTTAATTGAGAATGCGTTCCTGCCCTTGGTATTCTAGTCATGGCGGGCGAATCTGCCCTCATTCGTAAGCACTATAGACATTCATCCTCTGGAACGAGATTCTTTTGCCATCTTGACTGTAAGCTTATGCAGTAACGTCGGGCTGGCAATTTAGTTTGTTCGGTCCTGTTGAAATTTTTCCACACCGGAGTAATGAGAGATGACAGTCGCATCGGAAGATCGAAAAACTACGGAATCTACGGTAGCTCAAATCAGTGCCTACGGTGTCGCCCGCTCGACCATCAAAGTCGAAGCGTCTAATCCCCCTTTGGCAAAAGAAGAGCTGCACAACACAGATGCCTACTGGCGAGCCTGTAATTACCTGGCAGCTGGCATGATTTATCTTACAGAAAATCCACTTCTCAAAGAACCGCTGAAAGTAGAACATATTAAGAACAGACTGCTTGGTCACTGGGGTTCGAGCCCTGGTCTGAGTTTTGTCTATGTGCACTTGAACCGTCTTATCAAAAAGTATGATCTCGACATGATTTACATGGCCGGACCAGGTCATGGCGCCCCTGGTGTATTGGCACCGGTTTACCTAGAGGGCACTTATTCCGAAATCTATCCGGATAAAAGTGAAGACGAAAGAGGCATGGCCGCCTTCTTCAGACAGTTCTCCTTCCCGGGCGGTATCGGCAGCCATTGCACACCGGAGACACCTGGTTCCATTCATGAAGGTGGAGAGCTGGGATATAGCGTCTCCCATGCCTACGGCTCGGTATTTGACAATCCTGACCTGATTACTGCTGTGGTAGTTGGAGATGGCGAAGCTGAAACTGGACCTCTAGCCACTTCTTGGCACTCCAACAAATTTATCAATCCAGCTAGAGATGGCGCTGTTCTGCCTATATTGCATCTGAACGGCTACAAGATTAATAATCCAACAGTGCTGGCTAGAATTGACCACGAAGAGTTGGAAGCTCTTTTCCATGGCTACGGATACACTCCCTATTTCGTGGAAGGCAGCGAGAGCGAGAGTATGCACCAGGCCATGGCTGCTACCTTAGAAAAATGTGTCACCGGCATTCGCGCTATTCAAAAGGAAGCACGGGAAAATCTCAGCCGCGGTATTGCAATCAAGCGCCCACGCTGGCCTATGATTGTTTTACGTACTCCCAAAGGCTGGACTGGCCCTAAAGAACTGAACGGACACAAAATTGAAGGCAGCTGGCGCGCTCACCAGGTTCCGCTCACCGCTGTGAAAACCAACCAGCAGCAACTAGAATTGCTCATCGACTGGATGAAGAGCTACAAGCCTGAGGAATTATTCGACGAAAAGGGTCGATTAATGCCGGCTTTGAAGAAGCTTGCCCCAGAAGGCAAACGCCGCATGAGCGCCAATCCCCATGCTAATGGTGGATTGTTGCAAAAGTCTCTGCTTATGCCCGCCTTTAAGAACTACGCTGTGCCAGTGCCCAATCCCGGTGCCTGCGAAGCAGAAAATACCAGGCCTACTGGCGCTTTATTGCGCGACATTATGAAAACAAACCCTGATAATTTCAGGTTGTTTGGTCCGGACGAAACTACATCTAATAAGCTAGATGATGTCTATGAAGCCTCAAAGAAATTCTGGCTGGCTAATTACTTTCCTGAAGATGCCGATGGTGGCGAACTGGCCAGCGATGGTCGGGTGATGGAGATACTGAGCGAACATACTCTGGAAGGTTGGTTGGAAGGTTACCTACTCACCGGACGCCACGGATTTTTCGCCACATATGAAGCCTTTGTTCATGTCATAGACTCGATGTTTAACCAACATGCAAAATGGCTAGACATCTGCAATCATCTTGGCTGGCGCGCTAGTGTGGCCTCGCTCAACTTGCTCATTACCTCGACGGTGTGGAGGCAAGATCACAACGGTTTCACCCACCAAGACCCAGGCTTCCTCGATTTGGTAGTGAATAAAGGGCAGAAAGTGGTGCGCATTTACATGCCGCCAGATGCCAACTCGCTGCTATCTTGTGTTGATCACTGTCTGCGCAGTGTTGATTACATCAACGTCATTGTCTGCGACAAGCAAAAGCACTTGCAATATATGGACATGGACTATGCCGTTAAGCATTGCACCATGGGCATCGGCATCTGGGAATGGGCCAGCAATGATAAAGGTGTCGAACCAGATGTGGTGGTAGCCTCGGCAGGAGACATCGCCACTCAGGAAGCCCTGGCTGCCACAGCTCTTTTAAGAGAAGAGTTTCCTGATTTGAAAGTGCGCTTTGTCAATGTGGTCGACTTGCTTATGCTCCAACCAGAGAGCGAGCACCCGCACGGTCTGTCAGACAAAGACTTCGACAGCCTTTTCACCATCGACAAACCTGTCATTTTCAACTTCCATGGCTACCCTTGGCTCATTCACCGCCTGGCATATAGACGCACTAATCACAACAACATGCATGTGCGCGGCTATAAAGAAAAAGGCAATATCAATACCCCTCTTGAGCTGGCCATCAACAACCAAACTGATAGATTCAGCCTGGCCATTGATGTCATCGATAGAGTGGAGAAATTGAGAGTGGCCGGTGCCCACGCCAAGTCCAAGTTCCGCAAAATGCAAATAGAGTGTCGTGATTATGCTCACGAGCATGGTGTGGACAAACCAGAAATGGCAAATTGGAAGTGGCCTTATTGATTGAGGTGAAAGCAAAAATTTGGCTGACCAAGCCTTGATATACGAAGCCCATCGAGGACAGAGCTATCCGTTGGGGGCCAGCTTATCGGCAACGGGCGTAAATTTCGCAATTTATTCAAAAAGAGCTTCCTATCTGGAACTGCTGCTCTTTGATAGCGAAGAAAGCCCGTTGCCTTTTGCCACATACAAACTCGGAGCCCAGAATCGCTCAGTCAATTACTGGCATATCTTTCTGCAAGGTGCACGTGCCAACTTGGTCTATGCTTGGCGCGCCTACGGCAATATCGAGGCGGAAAACCAACAACTCTACGACCATGAGAAAGTGCTTCTAGACCCCTATAGTAGGGCAGTTGTCGGCTGGAAGAATTATTGTCGCAAAGCTGCTTCGGTGCCTGGCGACAATTGCGAAGTCAGTCTTCGTTCTCAGGTTCTCGATGGAAATAAGTATGACTGGCAGGGTGATCAATTTCCCGACATAGATGGCGATAAGCGCGTCATATACGAGCTGCACGTAGCGGGTTTTACAAAGAATGCCAATTCAGGAATTAGGGTTGAAAAACGTGGTACTTTCGCCGGTTTGATTGAAAGACTGCCTTATCTTAAGGACCTGGGCATCACAACTATAGAGCTGATGCCAGTGCAAGTCTTTGATCGAGAGGACGCACCCAGTCAAGGAAAGAAGCTGGAAAATTACTGGGGCTACAGTCCGATTGGTTTCTTCGCGCTGCATCCTCATTTCAGTCAGGCCGATAGTGCACAAGGCGTCATTGATGAATTTCGCGACATGGTCAAAGCCTGTCACGCTTCTGGTATAGAAGTGATACTAGATGTGGTGTTTAATCATACAGCTGAGAATGATGAACTAGGTCCCACGATTTCGTTGAAGGGCTTAGACAGGCTCACCTACTACATTTTTGACGAAGCTCTGAAAAACTATAAGAACTTCAGCGGCTGCGGCAATACCCTGCGCACCGAGCACCCGGTGGTGGGGCGACTACTCATCGATGCCCTGCGTTACTGGGTCGAGGAAATGCATGTGGATGGTTTTCGCTTTGATCTAGCCTCTATACTTTCTCGCGACATATATGGCACCCCCCTAGAGAGACCGCCTCTGCTTTGGTCAATCGAGTCGGATCCAGTGCTCGCTTCTTCCTTGTTGATTGCGGAAGCGTGGGATCCGGCCGGACTCTATCAGGTGGGCTGGTTTGTTGGAAAGGGCTCTCGTTTTGCCGAATGGAACGGTCCTTTTCGGGATGATGTAAGACGCTTCGTTAAAGGTGACTCTAATTCAGTAATTCCGCTGGTAAAGCGCCTTACTGGCAGCTCCGATATCTATGGTCAAAGAGCCTGGGCCCGGCAGTCCATAAACTTCATTACCTGTCATGACGGCTTCACCCTGAACGATCTCGTCAGCTATAACCAGAAACACAATCAAGCCAACGGTGAAAACAACCGGGATGGCAGAGATGATAATTACAGCTGGAACTGCGGTCGTGAGGGTGTTTGTGAAGATGCTGAGATAGAGGAACTGAGAGAGAAACAGATTCGCAATCTTCTCACAATTCTCTTTCTCTCTTCGGGCACACCAATGCTCTCAATGGGTGATGAGATAAGACGCACGACCGCTGGCAACAACAATGCCTACTGCCAGAATAATGAAAGCAACTGGCTTGACTGGAGCCTCTTTTCAAAAAACAGAGGCCTCTACAATTTCACTCGAGATCTGATCAAACTGACTAGACATTTCAATCTCTTCAGGCAGGATACAGCCCACAAACTGCATATGCACAGTCAGAAGAAAACCTGGGAGCCGACCGCTACCATTCTCACCTGTCACGGAGTTAAACTCAATGAACCAGATTTCAGTCCCACCTCTCATAGCATAGCAATAGAGATTCAAAACACGTCTTTGCAGGAACACGCTTATGTGGTCTTCAATGCCTACTGGTCTCCCCTTACCTTTGAACTGCCAGCCACGAAAGGGGCAGAACGCTTTCACAAAATACTGGATACTAGTCTCAGTTTTGTATCAACCATTTCAGACCTTGTTAACTTGCCTGCAGTGGCCGAAAAAAGTCTGACAATACCAGAGCGATCTATTGCCGTCTTTATGAGTTCAGCCAGTCTAGCGGCCCCGCACTCGCTGAAAACAGGCCGCACGGCCGCCCCCAGTAAGAGTATTACCTGGACAGGTATGAAGCGACCGCAGCTTTCCGATTTTGAGTAATTCAGAACTTACTGGCTTGCATCTTCCAGTTTGCTCTTTCTTGCCACTCCAGACTTAATTGCCACTTGGGCCACCGCTTCGGCCACTCGTTGGCCGACCAGTGGATTAAAGACACCAGGAATAATGTAGTCTTCGTTCAGCTCGCTGTCTGAGATTACATTGGCGATGGCGTAGGCTGCTGCCAATTTCATTTCTTCGGTGATGTCAGTGGCTTGGCAGTCTAGGGCACCACGGAAGATACCAGGGAAGCACAGGACATTGTTGATCTGGTTTGGATAGTCTGAGCGGCCAGTAGCCATGATGCGCACATATGGTGCAGCTTCTTCAGGCATTACCTCTGGCACGGGGTTGGCCATGGCAAAGACGATTGGGTCCTTGGCCATTCTCTTTAAAGACTTAGCTTCGATGGTGCCTGGTCCAGATAGGCCTAGATAGAGGTCGGCGCCTTCAAGAGCGTCTTCGATACTGCCTTTGAAAGTAGTAGGGTTGGTGTGTTCGGCAAACCAATCTTTCATGTAGTTCATGTGCTCGCCGCGGCCTTTGTAGATAGCACCCATGCGGTCGAAGCCAATGATGTTTACAACGCCTGCATTCATCAGCATTTTCGAGCAAGCTACACCGGCCGCTCCGACTCCACTGACGATAACTTTTAGCTTGCTGATATCTTTTTTGACGATTTTAACAGCGTTGAGAAGGGCCGCGAGAACAACCACAGCTGTGCCGTGTTGGTCATCGTGGAAGACTGGAATGTTCAGTTCAGCCTTCAGTCGCTCTTCAATTTCAAAGCAGCGTGGTGCTGAAATATCTTCTAGGTTTATGCCACCAAATACAGGGGCAATGTTTTTGCAGGCTTGGATGATTTCTTCTACGTCCTGAGTAGCTAGTGCAATTGGGAAAGCATCGACTTTGCCAAATTCTTTGAAGAGCATGCACTTGCCTTCCATCACAGGAAGAGACGCTTCTGGGCCGATATTGCCAAGACCAAGCACGGCCGAGCCATCAGTAATGACAGCTACTGTGTTGCGTTTAATAGTTAGCTTGTAGACGTTTTCAGGCTCGTTGTGAATGGCCATGCAAACACGGGCAACCCCGGGGGTGTAAGCCATTGAGAGGTCATCTCTGGTGGTCAGTGGCACTTTGTTAGTGACTCTGATCTTGCCGCCCAAGTGCATCAAGAAGGTGCGGTCTGAGACGTTTACTACTTCGATGCCGGCCATGGCCTTGACCTGACCTACCAGCTTCTCACCGTGCTCTTGGTCTCTCACTTTGACGGTCAAGTCTCGGATGATCGAGTCTTGCTCAAAACCATGAATGTCTATGGCGCCAATGTCACCGCCGATTTCGCCAATTAAGGATGTGACCTTGCCAAGCATGCCTGGTTGGTTGGTGATTTTAAGCCTCAAGGTCAAGCTATAACTCGCACTGGGCTTAGCTGCGCCAGCCAAAATGTCTAGCGATTTGTCAGGCTTGCTGGTCGATTCGGTTTTTGTCGTCATGGTGTTCACGCTTTTAGTGGTACTTGGAAACGCCTGCTGATCAAAACTACGGTTAACGGCCACATAATTTGCATCAGTTGGAGTATGTTAAGCTGCACCAAGGCCAAAATGGAAAGCTTCTTCCTTTTTTTTAATAGCTTGGCAATTAAAACGTTGGCGACTATTTTGGCAAAAACTTGCCGAATGGAAAATAATGTCTTTATTCAAGACAAAAATAGCGAATGCTGTATTGAGGAGAAAAGAATGTCATCGAACGAAAATGAACTGGTTGGCAACTTCGAGTTAACAAAGCAAGGAGTTATAACCAGACGCGAAGTATTAATGATGGGTGCAGTGGCTGCAACTTCAATTGCTTCAGTTAATGCAGCCGTTGCTGCTACTTCCGCTGCTGCTGGTAGCCCTGTTGCCTCAGGCGCTGCGCCAGCCGCGGGCAAAGACCCATACTCGGCCAAAGACTTTAGTTCGTTGGTTTCAAAAAATATGGAAGGCCTTTCTCCTAGTCAAATAGAGCAACACTTGAAGCTCTACAAAGGTTATGTCACTAAGTCAAACGAAATCTACAATCAACTTAAAACCGCTGATTTGACTAATCCCAACGCTACATATTCTCCACTGCGAGAACTATTGGTTGAGCAAAGTTTCGCCGTTAACGGCATGGTTTACCATGAGTTCTACTTTGGTAACCTTGGTGGCACTGGTGGTGACCCTACTGGAGATGTTAAAGCTGCTCTTGAAGAGCGCTATGGCTCCACTGGCAAATTTATGGACTTCCTAAAGGCTTCAGGCAAGTGTATGCGTGGTTGGGTGGTTGTTGGTTACAACACTCGCGGCAACCATATTGATACATTTGGTCTCGATATGCACAATATGTGGAGTCCACAAAACGTAGTGCCACTTTTGGTACTAGACGTCTACGAGCATGCCTACATGGTCGACTACGGCATTGATAGAGCCAAGTATCTCGATGCATTTGCTAAAAATCTTGATTGGCAAGTTGTGGCAAAGCGTTTAGCTGCTACAAAGAAACTAGTAACTGGAGCTGATACCACAGTTTAAAGCTAAAGAGGAAAGTACATCTTGGTGTACTTTCCTCTTTTTTATGCAGGCTGTAACTTCTGACGCAAAGTTTCAGCCTATGCAACCGTTGAAGGCTCTCTGTTTTTCAACAATGTGCTCACGGTCAGATGGCTCTCGTGCTGTGCTGGCAGCAATGTCTCTACCACTACTGCGCGAACAAAGTCACAGACAATTGATTGTTGTGCTTCGTATTGTACCAGCCGCTCGGCTTCTGCTAGTTCCATAAGGGCAATGGCATCTTGTTCTGTCGACGCACTGCCTTGGGTCATTTTCTCAAATCCGCCCCAGATACCGGCAGACTTAGCGGGTTCGCCGTTAAGGTTGCGTACTTCGGCTGTCAGCTTGGCTACGCGGTCGGCGTGAGACATTTGACACTTAAGCATTGACTGGCGAACGTCAGCATCATTGATTTTTTCTAGAGCTAGTTCATAGGTCTCTACTGATGAAATTTCACCACTCAAAAATGCGTTTAACTCTTCAATATATTCAGAACTCATGAGCATTGCTCCTTACTTGATTGTGTGACTCCAATTGAACTTGCAGCTAATTAGACAGCTTTAGTTCGGTTGAAGCCGCGTGATAGCAGCGATAGAACAAAGACAAAAACGGCCGATCCAAGAATTGCTGGAAGCAGTGAAATGCCAGCCAAATCTGGTCCGATATGACCAATTAGATTGCCGCCAATCCAAGCCCCGATAATGCCGACAATGGCTGAGGTGAAGAAGCCACCAGGAACTGAGCCAGGAACAAGTCTTTCGGCAATGTAGGCACAACAAGCAGCTACGATTAGAAAGAGAATGAAACTTAAAATAGACATTGAATACCTCTCGATGAAGGAATATTTTTAAGATGCTAACTTGCGTATAACCCTTTTTCGTTGCTTCCTTCGCTGCTATAGACTGAGGAGCCGGGGCAAAGTTCCATTTTTTAAGCAAAATGGCAGCATTGCTGCTGCCATGGCTTATTAGTGTGTTGCTGGTGCTTGTTTTTCTACTTTTCTATTTGAAAAGATAGCTCGACCTTATTAGGAGCAGATTTTGTGCTTGCAATTTCATTTGCTACTTGTTTGAACTGTGATTTGTCTTTGGCCGTAATTTTTACTTCGCGAGAGAAATACGACTTCGACTCGTTAACAAGTTTGCGGTATTGCTCCATGGTGATATCAGCAGAGCGGAATGGGCTGTCTGATGTGCGACTCATGGCAATTGATATTGGCGCCTCGTTATTGGGATAGGCGAAGACAAAGATGTGTTCTTTAATTTTTGACTCGCCAGGTAAGGTCGAAACTTGGTACTCAAATTCGCTCTTTGCACCACCAATGGTGACAGTCTCGCCTGCTCTTACAGAGCTGGATTGCTGGTATTCATTAGGGAATATTTGAGTCAACTTGCCTTTGCCGTCGTAGTCAAAGATAGAGAGGTTACAGTCTTGATTGGCGGTAACGTTAACTTCCATTTTTTCGCCATCGCGGTACTTAGGCAGTGCACCTGGCTTGTTCAACCAGGCTTTGATAATCGGGTCAGCGCTCTCTAGCGAGACATTCTTAAAGCCTTGGCTTTTGTCGTTGGCAATAACAGTAATGTGGCTGGTCGACTTGACTGCTTTTGATTTAGCGTTTGGGCTTTTAGCATCGGCTTTGGCTTTGGCCACTGCGTGCTTGGGCAAATTAGAGCTAGCGGTTTTTGTGTGCGGTGCCGTTTTGACTGGAACAAGATCGGCCTTGATTTTGCTTTTAGAGGCCGACTTCAAAGGGCCTGCCTTCGGTGCGACTTTAATTGCAGCCGGTAGTACTGCCTCGACCTTGGTAAGCTCTTTGCTTGGTGCTTTTGTTAGTACTTTTGTTAGTTCTTTGGGTTGCTCTTTCGCCGTTGTCTTTGTTGTCTTTGCTGGAGAATCTTTGTGATACAAAGATGGCTCAATAAAGAGACCCCGATCCTTACCCTTTTTCATCTCATCGAAAGCTGGTTCTGACTTGTCGCTGTCAGCGGCAAAGGCTGGCTGCCAGAGCAGTGGAAGCGCGAGAGTAAGTGACAAGATTGTAGTAATTGCTGTGCGCTTTTTTGTAATCATTACTAGGTCCTCGAACTAAATGCTGCTCTAATTTATTGATACCTGTTAGGTTCCTATTTTTGCTCTACTGGCGCTTCACTAATTTTAGGGTCGGCTACCGGGCCATCCATAACAACGTGCATTACACCTTCAGGATACTTCTCTTCTAGCGCCTGTGCTTCCTTAAGGGTGGCACTGTCATCTAACATTTTTGATTTCTTTGGATCGTCCCGGTTTATTTCGTAGGCGCCTGCTAGTTCTAACTTGGGAACCGATAAATTTAGGGCGAAAATATGTAATTTATCTGGCCGCTCGCTCACTAAGATTGGATAAGGACCAACTGAGTCAATCGTGCGGATTTGCCCTGGGGTGAGCAAAGACTGCTCTTTGAAGTCTTCCGGTGGATAAATTCGGTAGATTCTTATGTCATCTGGTTTTTTGAGTTGGTCAGTCGGTACTTCACCAAAGATGTAGACGTTACAACTGGAGCGCGAAGTCAGTAAGATTTTGGCTTCTTCGCCATATTTATAGCCATTTCTAGGCCGGTTAAACTGCAAATTAATTGGCTCTACCTGGGCTTTTTCGACCTTATGACTGTCGATATCTTTTGAAGCGAAGAACCAACCTACTCCGGCCAGAGACAGCACAAACATGGCAATGAAAGCCACTATCAGAGGGGCCGGAGAGGGGGTATTGGTTGGTTCTTCGACTATGGCATTAGGCTCGATACCTAGTTCTTTCAGGGCATCAATCCAGAGAGCCAGTCTGATAGAGGTAGTGGGCAAATTGAGCCCAGGAAGTGAGGCTGTGTCTCCGCAATGCAAGGCTACAACTGTGTAGTCATCAAAGATTGCCGAGCCAGAATCACCCGGTGAAAGGGCGAGATCATGGAGTAAATGATAGTTGTCTTCTTTGCGTAAGCGACCAAGCAGTCTGCCCATTTGTGCCAATGGGTTGAGAGCTGAGCTGAATTGCCCTAAATGGGTGGGAAAGCGCACCGCTGTCAGAGCTAATTGTGTCGGTAGATTGCGATCGTAGGCGATTGGCAGAGGGCGAGCCTCTGACTCGGGGTAGGCCAGATCTACTATTAAGAGGGCAACGTCGAACTTAACCAGCTGATTGAGCTGGGGGTCGCGCGTAAAGTTTGGGTGTAGCTTGATTTCAGTGATGGGATAGCGGTTACCCGACTGGGGGAAGCGCACAACCAGAGTTTCTAGCTCGCTCAGGTAAGCATCTACGACATGGCCACAAGTGATCAGTTTGTGAAAGCCGCAAAGCCAAGCCTGACCAAGTACTTGCTCTTGGTTTCCGTCTTCGCTGCTGACCACGCGAATGACATGGGCCAGGGCATCGCCGTAGGCTTCGGTGTTCAGTGGAATGAGAGGTTGGCTTGCGTTTTGGCCGGTTGCCACTTGATATACCTAAGAATCTACTATTACAAAGAATGGCTACCTAATCTTATACAATAATCGAATGAGCGATTCCGATTCGTCCACTATCTCTAATCAATCACCTGTTGAAAACCCTACTTCTGTAGGAGTAGCACCAGTGGCTGCAGCCGTTCAAAAGACTAGCATAGCTAAGCGCTTGCGGTCTTTCTGGTGGATTCCGGTTTCATACTGCGTGCCCTACATGGTCACCCATGCAGTTCCGGCCAATACAGCTGAGCAAACAATGTTGCGCTGCCATAATATGGGCCTGATTGGGGTGGCTGTAGCTACTCTAATTTATTTGCTTTGGCGGGCAGACTGTAGCTTTGGCGCAAAGCAACTCCTGCATCTCTCTAGTGATGGTCACGCCAAGGTGCTAGTGCACATTCTCGGAATGGCGTTATGGGTTTGCTGGGTAGGCATTGGTGTCGTATTCTGTATGGCCCATGATCAAGTTTATGATTTGGTGCCCAATTTGCCGGGCTTGCAAGCGCCCCTTTAAGGTTCTGTGACATGTACTGTGAGATGTTCTGTGAGTAGCTAAAGTTTCTAGGTAAGAAAAATCGAAATCGTCAGGAATTCATTGTTAAGCAGCCGTACTGAACTACAAGAAATTTTATCCCTCGCTCCTGATTGGCAGCCAGTGCTTGATAGCGTGGTAAGCAAAGCCGCCGGTGATGGTAAAGACGTCAGCACCTATCAATTATTTGAGCGGCTTGGTGCCAAAGCTATATATATGAAGGCCTCGGCTCTTGGTGGCCAGCGCCTGATCTTGAATAAATTACTGCGCGATCACTATTACCAACCAATGATTGCCAAGATGTTTGGTAACAATCAAAATTTGAAACGTTTTTGGGCTCAACGTAAGCACCCCTTTGATTGGCAAAAGGGTCAAGCAATTTCTATGGCGGTTGAGCTGTCAACCAAAATGGAAGGGGTACTTGAGCGCCACTTAACGAACAAAAGCGCCGACGGTTTCAAGGTCTTGCTGCCAGCTTATGTCCAACGATCTGTGCAAAATGCTGTAGTTGATTACATCAAAGATGAGTGGCAGTGGGAGCGAGAAACACTGCAAGATTTGAATCTTGACCCTGAGCAAGAAGATCCACGGTCTGCTGCAGCTGATGACGTTAAATATGCCCCCGAAAGCAAGGCTATGTCTGCTGAGCAAGTGACTCAGCTCAACCAGCTAAGAGTAGAACTAAAGGCTATGTTGGCCGATTCTAGTCAGCCACGCGAGCCTTTGGTGGTGGTCGATTGTATGTTTGGTCTTGGCCTTACTGAAAAGTCCAAGGCTGGTATTGAGCTGACCATGCGGGAAGTCTGTGACTTGCTGCAGATTGCAGGCGAAACCCAAGCGCGTAAAATTGCGCGCTGTCAGGTCTTGCTTGATAAAGGGTTAGATATGATTCGCTCGCAGGTGCGTAAGAAGCTTCCTGGTGTGGCTGATTGCTGGCAAGCTGACATAAACGTTAATACTGCCTCAAGGCGAGAACTGTCTCACCAACTGAGTTTGACCGAAGGTGAGGTGGAAAGACTTTTGGCCAATCGCCAGTATTATTGCCTTACTGAGCTAGTTGATGCTGGCGTGGTCAAGGCCAATCGCCTAGAGGAAATTGCTAAAAATGGAGCTGTGGCTGCCTTTGTTCCACTAGAAGTAAATTCATGCACCACCCGCGACTTGATTGACATTTTAGGGTTGCCTAAAGAGATGGCCCAAAAGTTTGCTGCGAAACGGCCATTTGCTAGCTTTGATGAGGCTATCCGCGCTCAAGTTCTTACTCAAGCCATTTTGACTGAAGCTGTCAGGCGAGGCGCGGCCCTGAAGCCGCCGTCTACTGGCGATCAGCGCCTTGATCTCAATTCTACAGAAGGTGAAAACCTGACTACCTTGGGTCTGGCCGGGCAGATGGTCGAGCGCATTATGCGCGGCCGTCCTTTTGCGACCTGGGCTGAACTTGAAGAGTATCTCTCGCCTGACAACCGCGAGTGGCTAATTCTGAGGCAAAAAACTTGTCTTGGTATTTCCGACTAATTTTGTTCAACCTGCCGTTGATGGCAATGTGAAGATTCAATTTTTTTGTCTGTGGGAGAAATCCAATGTCTAGCCAAAATGCAAACAACCAGAAGCAAATAGAATTGAGCCCTGAAGTGGTAAGAATGGCGCAAATGCGCGCTAGTCGCCATGGGCTACAGTTTCGCCAAGAGTTGGCTAGGTTGGTGGCTGAAGAAGCCGTAATTGACCTTGATTGCGAACTTGGTTTGCTGCTCGAGAACGAACTATCTATGAATCAATCTGACGTATTGGCTGCTGGCCTTGGCGTTAGCGACATAGTTGTGAATGGTCATCGGCTTGATGTTAGGGCAATTGATGATGATGGTGATGTGGTAATCACTCGTGCCCTGGTGGGCTCATCCTATTTGAGTCTAGGCAGCCTAGTGGTCAAGCTCGAGGGTGTTCATGGTGGCACTGTCGTAGGGCACATTAGTGCGGGAGCCTGGCTTAAGGCCGAAGATGGTCTGAGAGACGCTGATCCCATTCGGGTAGCCGCACCAAACGGTGACAGTGATTTCAATTTTGCCGAGTTCATGGTCCAACTTACAAACAAGGCTGTTCTTAACCTTCCAGGGGCAAGCACGTTAGTTAATTTTAAAAGTGATGTCAATGAGCTTCTCAATGACAAGAGTCGCTTAATTGTTGCTCGGCAGAAGCAGATTTTTGCTTATCTTTGTTCCCATTGGTCCGAAGAAACACTGGCTGCTGTAGAGGCGGTCGGCTATAAGCTTCCTGCTTCTCGTGTAACAAAGGTTTTGTTGTCGGCTGGTCGTTGGAATGCGGTTGTGGAAAAGGCTAGCGAAAAGTTAGCTGCACGCTTCACCAAACTCTCTCAAGATGAGATTCGCAATCAGGTAATGTCTGTGGGTGAGCGTTTCGGTGGAGAAATTAAGGCGCCAGCTTTTCGCAGCGAACTGTTGCAGCAATTAGCTGCTTCTGAGCTAGCTCGCTCAAGTACTTTACCTGTCAACATAGCTCAGTCTGTCTTAGCTAAGGTTTTGGCTGGTGTTAGTGCAGCTGATGCTGTTAAGCAGTTGGTAAAGAACACAGTGGCGGTTGATTTAGCTTTATCTATTAAAAACAAGCGCCAGGCTACCATCGGTTTCATGGCTGCTACTGCCGATGAAATTGGTATGGCTTTCCAGCAACTTGCTTTGCAGCCTGCCTACGCTACCCATAGCGCCGGCGATTCCGGTGTAGATTCTATAAATGAAGCATTGGCGTTACTTGCTGCCACTGACATGGCTGAGACTATTAAAGCTTGCGACCTTGAAATGGCAGAACTATAGAATTGGCTTGGCAGTTTCCCGTTTGGCCCTAAGTTCGGTACAATCGGCACATGCAAGCGAGCCCGAGTTTAGTTGACTGTCAAAGTTGTGGAGAGCAAAACGGCTCTGATATGGCCTTTTGCCTCAATTGCGGCAAGGTTCTGTCGTCAAGTGTTCAGGCTCAACGCGATATTCAAGGCATTAAGAAGCGACAGTGTAAGAGTTGTGGTCGAGCCGATGAGCTCAATAATCGCTATTGTATTTTTTGTGGCGCCGACATCAAGACTTTTGTTGCTAAAGCTGCAAATCCTGAAGCTCTGGCTCGTTTTACCAGTGAATTATCACAGTTTGAAGCAGAGTCGGCCGATGTATTGCGCCACAACGAGCCTGTTGAGCGTTCGGGGCTAGATGCCAACTCTAACTCTAGTCAGATTGGTAGTCAAACTGGCAGCCCAACGGTGTATAAGACGAGGTCGGTTGGCAAGCCTAGCCATTCTTCTTTGACTATAGTTAGCTTTATATCGCTCGGATTACTCTCAGGTTCGTTGTTAGCCTATTTATTCAACGGACCGACTTTAGCCGAAGCCTATAACATGTTGAATTTGAGCTCACAGAATGAAGGACTGCTGATTTTCACCAAACAGCCCACTGTGCGAGTGGTGGTGGAATCAAAAGATCGTACTCACTACACTTTGGGGCAAACTAATAAAGGCTCGCTTGTGATACCAGATATTGAACCTGGATTTCATCGCGTCGTATTGACTGTTCCAGGCAGTGACTCAATTGTAGAAACCGTTGACTTGCTCAAATCGAAACTGAATATTCTTGGTTATGAGCAGAAAGTAGATGCCACTGGTAAGTTAGGTAAATGAGATGACCGCCTCTGAGATCAGTTGCCCAACATGCTCTCGTGCTTTGCCAGCCACTTCAAAGTTTTGTGGTTTTGATGGCACCGATTTATCTCTCGCTAAAGAAGGCCAGGCCTCGCGCAAAGTCTGCTCTGTTTGTGGTCGGTTTTATCCTGGTTATGCAAGCTTTTGCGCCTTTGATCGCAGCTCGCTGCAAGTAATGAAAACCCAGAGAGAACTGAATCAAACTACTTCTGGAGATCTAGACGGTACTCAATCACAAGAGACACAAATTGTGCCGGTGTTACCGCCTGCCACAAGTACTGCTCAAATTGCAGCAGATGATCGCTTACTTGGTGCCAATCCTGAAGAACCTTATTCTGACTTGATTGGCAAAACCATCGACAAGAAATATTTAGTTCAGTCTGTACTGGGTGAAGGGGGCATGGCAGTTGTCTATCGCGCCCACCATGTGCAGATGGAGCGCACAGTCGTGATTAAAGTTATGCAGGGCTGGCTGCTGTCTAATCGCAACTCAGTTGAGCGCTTCGAAAGAGAATGCAAACTGACAGCAAAACTCAATCACCCTAATATAGTCTCTGTCTATGATGTCGGCTTAATTAACGGCAAAGAGCCATACCTGGTGATGGAATACATTAAAGGCGAATCTCTGGCCGATAAGATTCACAACTCTGGGGCTTTGCCCTTTGCCACCACAGCTAATATCATCATTCAAATTTGTCGTGGCTTGCAAGAAGCCCATTCATCAGGAATTATTCACCGAGATCTCAAGCCAGATAACGTTTTGCTGCAACATAAGTCAGATCGGCCAGACTGGGTTAAGATCGTAGATTTTGGTATTTCAAACTTTGTTCATGGCAGCAAGAAGCTGACTAAGACTGGCCGAATGGTGGGCACTCCAGAATATATCGCCCCTGAGCAACTAAAAGACCGTCCTATTGATATGCGAACAGATCTTTATGGCATCGGCATTATGATGTTTGAGATGCTCACAGGCCGCGTACCATTTGATGGTGAGAGTGCTGAGTCTATTTTGATGAAGCACCTGCTAGAAGACCCGCCTACAATGGCTGAAGTGCGTCCTGAGTTGGGCGAGAACAATCTTTTCCAGCCAATTGTAGATAAATTGTTGAAGAAGAATCCTGATGAACGCTATCAAACAGCGACTGAGTTAAGGCTTGATGTTGAGCATGCCCTCAATGCTGTACTTTTGAAGAAGAACAGCCCTTCCTAATTTGCTGTTTACTAGTAGTTAGACACTCATGAAAATCTTGAGAAAACTAGTTTTAGCCAATATTGTCGCCGGCAGCGCGTCACTTTTAAGCGTAGGCTTTGCTGGCAGTGTTTTCGCCCAACCTAGTTCATTTTCATTCACGGGAAGCCCTGGGCCAACACCACAAGTCATGCCAATCGGCAACCCGGTAATGCCCGTAATTCCGGTTCTTCCAGTGCGTGGAGGACGAGAAACTATTCCTCTAATTCCCACTGACTACACTAATTTTAGTATGGGAATGTTTAATAGCTCAGTAAGCATGCCAAATTTGAATCCGGCTACAGCAGTGCAAAAGCTCTCGGGTGCCTTTCCTAGTCTTGATCAATTGCAGCAAGACGAGGAAGGAATCTTGGTTAGAAGCTTGGAGAATGCCAGTTTTACTAGACCTAGCTTGGCCTCAGTCAAACTTGAAAGTGGTTCAATTTTAGTTTCTGTGCGCAGACCTTCAAGGTTGGGTGTGATTAGCACCCCTCAAGGTGATGTCTCGGTTTCAGCCGACTCTGATGTGATTGTCACATACAACGACGGGCTCTTACGGGTACTCAATTTGACTGGTCATGGTGAGGCCGTTAAAGTCAAAGTGCATGCATCAAATGTTAGTTCTAAAATTATTAGCTCTGCTCCAGAAACTAAGCTTGAGACTAAGACAGAGCCGAGTCATGAACCAATAGTCAGCCAGCCTGTAGCCATTGCGGTCAAAGTGGGGCACGAGATCGTTTCTAGCGACCATGCTCTTACCCGCGCAGATCTGCACCCACATGATGGTATCGGTCGCAGACGCTTTGGTTTTGTTGAGTCAAACGTCAGTCAGAAAGAGAATGTCCTGGCTGTCAGCGAATTTTCACTTGAATCGGTGCTAACTAGTTCTGATTTGTTGGTTGATTTGAGTCAGAAAACCAGCGGCATAAAAGAACGACGCATTATGGGTGACCTTTCAAAAATGGCTGCAGTGCTAAACTACATGAACGGCCAACAAGGTTTTGTCAGTAATATCAAAAATAGTAATAAACAATAAATAGGACAACTCTTTGAAATTACAACGTCTCTTATCACTTTCCCTTGCGTTATCTTTATCAATTGCTGAGATTCCTCTACTTAGTGTACAGAGTAAGACCACCGTAATTCCGAAGAATCAGCAGAATTCGTCGAGTCAGGCTCAGACAGACAGCCGCTCTGATAATAGTGCTCTGTTCAGCGCGCCTGTTGATGATAAGGTCTCTGGCAGCAGTTCTAAAAACGAGAATATAGAAGACCTAGAAGCTCAATTGGCAAAGGTTCGTTCTGGCAAGCCTGAAGCACAAGCTCGCGCGCTTTTCAATTTGGCCAAAGCCTACGGTGAAGCGCGCCAGTTTGACCAAGCCGAGCAGTATTATCGTGAAGCCTTGGCCATAGATCGAAAGCTCGGTAGGCCTTCTGATGTCTTTGAAGATATTGTTAGTATTGCCCTTGTACAGAGCTTCGCAAAAAAGTTTGATCTAGCTGAAGCTACTTATTTAGAGGCACTTGCTGACGCCAAAAGTACCAATAACCAACAGTGGATTATTCGGTTGTCGAATGACTTGGGTGCTCTATGCATCTTCAATAAGCAGTTCGATAAAGCTGAGCAATACTATGTGCAGGCTCGAGATACAGCCAAGAACAATTCAGATTTTGTCGGAGAAGCACAAGCTAGGCTAAATCTTGGTCTTGTCTATCAGCGCGCTGGCCAGCCAGAAAAAGGTATTGCCGAGGCTGAAGCGGCTCAAAATCTGCTGGGGAAAGATCCAGAGAACCAAATGCAGGCCGGGCAGATTGCTCTAAATTTAGCTAGCCTAAAAGAACAAACTGGCAATCTTGATGGTGCTCTAGTTGACTATAAAAGGGCCGCACAGTTTTTTGAAGGCGCCGGTGAAGGAGAGCGCCAGGGTTCTGCCCTAGTTGCTGTGGGCAATCAGTATCTAATGCGCGGTCAAGCTAAAGAGGCAATTGCCGTGCTTGAAGGGGCAGTGACTGTTTTTCGCGCAGACGAAAATTTGGGCAAATTAGCCCAAGCTCTTTTGCGCTTAGGTTCGGCCCAGGCTGATAGTGGCAACTTCAGTGAAGCGCAACGCCTGCATACTGAGGCGGCCAATACTGCCTACAAAGTGAAGGCAGTCGATGACTATCTGGCAGCTTTGTATGAGTTTGCCTACGATCAGTATCTTGCCGGTAATACCGATAAGGCCTTGAACAAATTCGTTGAAGTCTCAAGTAAGCTCAAAGGGGCAAAGCTGCAAGATAGAGATATGCTTGCTGATTGCAATAATTCTATTGCTCTTTGTTATCGTGCTCAGGGTCAAACTGAAGCAGCTGTGCAGTTCTATCAGAAGGCGGCTGAGAACTATCGTGCCAATGGTAACAAAGTTGGTGCAGCTTCAGCCGAGAATAGTATTGCTTGCGTTTATCTTGATGTGCAAATCAAAGGCAGCGACTATCTTACACAATACAAAAAAGTCGTCAGTCTGCTCGAAGCCACTAGCCCGCAAGAAAAGGCCTCGCGCGATTACAAACGGCTAATTGGTTTCGTTGACTATAACTACGCTCAGTATCTTGTCATGCAAGATAGGTATGATCTTGCCCTAGCTAGCTATGAGAAGGCTTTGGCAGACTTTACAGCTAGTGGTGATCGCAAAGGTCAGGTGCGTACCTATATTGGTCTTGGTCTGTGTAAGTTGTTGCAGGGCAGAAAGTCGAATAATAAAGCCGATTTAGAGCAGGCCATTGTCTATTACCAAAAAGCTGAACCGTTAGCTAGTGATGTAGGCTTGCTAGAAGGCGAGTGGGATTGCGCCATTGGCCAAGGTTCAGCTCTTCGGCTCATTGGTCAGAGCCCTAAGGCCGAAAGCAAGCTGCGGCAGGCCATTGCTCTCTTTGAAAAAGAAAAGGGCCAGTATTCCCGCGACGATTCTAAGACATTCACTCTTGATTTTCGCGGCAGTTCATTTGGAGAATTGGTTGCCCTTTTGTTTGAGCAAAAGCGCTTTGATGAGGCTCTTGAGATTGCCGAAAGAGGTAGAGCGAGAGCTTTCCTCGATTTGCTTGAAGGGCGCAGGCAGAATGTCTTTGCCGGTCAAACTGTTTCTCCTGCTGCCGCTACTACAAAGGCGGCTCAGCCAAACACACAAACTACGGTAGCTTCTTCTTCTTCTTCTTCTTCTTCGGAATCTTCGATGCGTGGCGTGCAGGTGGTGCCCCGTGAATTTACGGCTGTCGACTCGGCCCATGGTTTGTCCCTTGAAACAGCTCTATCTCCTGTTAATGCCAAGGCACCGGATCTAAAAGAGCTTAAGGAACTAGTCAAGGCTTCTCAAAGCTATGTGCTTGAATATTTTGCTGCTGGTGACAAGCTCTATATTTGGCTCGTGAATCCCCAAGGGGAAGTGGAAATAGCTACTGTTTCTACGATCAGTCGCAAGGAGCTGGTGCATAAGGTTACGGCGGCCTATCAAGCCATAATTACTCCACCTAAGTCGATTACTGATTTGCTTGCTTCTAATCAGAGACGGCAGCAGTACTTGATTGATCTGTATAAGATTTTGATCGAGCCAGTTAAGGCAAAGTTGCCGAAAAATGCTGACGATGTCATCACAGTGATACCGCAGGCTGAGCTTTTTAAGGTTCCTTTTGCCGCTCTCACCGACCCTTCTGGTCGCTTGTTCATTGAAGACCATACGTTGGCTGTAGTACCAGCCATTGGTGTCTTTAGAGCAACGCAAAGATTAGCTTCTGACCTATCGACTAGCAATGATAGTCTTTTTGCTTTTGGTAACCCTAAGATCAATATTGTTTCAGGCTTAGGTGCTCTACCTTATGCTGAGCGAGAAGTGAAGAAAATTTCTGAGCTTTTTGGTGTTGATAAGTCATTCATCAAATTCGGTAATGAGGCAACTAAGGATACCCTGCGCCAGTTTGCACCGAAGAGTAGTGTTATCCACTTAGCCACTCACGGTCTTATCGATGAGGAGCGGCCAATGGATTCGGCCGTTTTGCTTGCCACTACTGGTGATGATGACGGTATTCTTTCTGTAAAAGATATTCTACAACTGCCACCATTGAAGGCTAAATTGGTGACGCTCTCTGCTTGTCAGACTGGTCGCGGCAAAATCACAGGAGACGGTGTGGCCGGCCTTTCGCGTGCTTTTATTATTGCCGGTACGCCGTCAGTGCTAGTGACTTTATGGAACGTCGATGACGTTATGACCGAATATCAGATGGAAGCTTTCTACCGCGAGTATCTAAAAGGCGAGCACAAAGCACGAGCACTGAGAGACGCTCAGCTTAAGACAATTGCCTTTATGGAAAAAGGTCTGGTTGTATCGGCAGCCTCTGCTGTGAAGATTCGCGCTAACCCTCGTTATTGGGCTGCTTTTCAGTTGATTGGCAATAGCCAATAAAGCTCGACAGAAAGACTACCAAATGACTTTGAGGTCATTGTATAGTTTGACGATCGCCCTTTGCCCATCCACGAAGCTTTCCACTTCATCTTCAGTCATTGGCTTCCACCAGTTGACGTCGTTAATGGTGATTCGATCTTTCAGTGAGCCAAAAATTGGTCTTTTTGTGCCATGTGTCTTAGTTGGCACTAGATCTACCACCGGAACGCCGCGGCGACAAATTGTCACTGACTCACCTGCCTCAACTGCTTTGATCAGATCAGCAAGCTTATTTTTAGCATCGGCGACACTAATTTTCATAATATCAACATAGCTATCGGAGATAGCTATGTCAACCTGCTGCTGGCCAGTTTTCTCAGACGGACTCTTTGTTCCGTTCCATTAAGACCCGCTGTAACGAGGGTCGCTCTCGCGCGCGCTCTCTCTCTGGAGCATCAAAATAGTTCCAAAATAGTGCTGCATTACTTTTGCTGGTTAGCGCCAATGTCCGAAGTCCGGAATGATAAGCCAAAAGATACTCTTGCCAATCGTACTAGAGCAGTCGAGAGTTTTTAAATACAGGAACAAAAATCCCCTAGATTGTCAGACGGGAAGGTCAATGGCTGTCAGCCAATTCGACCGTTGTTTTTAGCCAGTTATGCAGATTGCCATCGGAGACGGCAATGGCGAGAAAACTAGTCGTAAAATTTCGGAACTATATTGCTCGGCAATCTTTCGAACTCGCCTTTAGTGACAAAATAAGCAAAAGCAGCGAGCGGTACTACAGTATATTTTTTTGCTAACACCGCGCCAATAAGGCTAGCTCCAGCTAAGCCATAGTTTATGAAATTATTGTCTTGTTTCTGCGATTCAGTAAAGTTGCTTGTATCGCGCATCAGCGAAGACCAGCCAAATTCTGTGGCTGGGCTATTTGGTGAGTGCGACTGCTCGACCGCTAGCGAGTCGTTTTGGCGAACTGAAACTTTACTCTCAGTCAGCTGACTGTACGCATCTGCAAAACAATAGCCGTGATGCTGACTGATTTGATGATCTTTACGTTCGTCATCGCACAAAGATTCCAGTATTGGCATTACGTATTCCCCGACTTGTGTTCTAGTGTCTAGATGTTAGACACTGCTGCGGTTGCATTGTACTGTTCTAACCTCTCTTACAATAGTTTGTTGTTGTGACAGAGTTGTGGCGGACCTGAGGTATTGTGAGAAGAAAAGCTGCTGGAAATGCTAATCAGGCACTCATGCTCCAATGGTGGTAGTCCCGGTGGCAGGTCAATATGCCAATTCCGGCAGACTATGACCTTCATTGATCTTAGTTCGTTAGTTTGGTGACAGCCACATCTTGACCACAGAATTGATTTATAGTCTGAATAATGTCAATTTGATTGGGTGAGTTATTATGGCTGCCTTATGCAGATGAGTACGGATAATACAGTGGTAATTGCTCAACCAGCTAATTTCAAGCAGCGTTTCCTCGCCACCTGCATTGATGAAATACTCTTGGGCATAACAATGCTGATCGTATTCTTGCCACCCTTTGCAATGCTGGGCCAGTCCTTTCTTTCCGGAGAAGGATTGGGAAGAGCTCCAGATCCTCCATTGCTTTGGGCTGGCATGATCATTTTCGCAATTTTTTACCCCTTTCCATATTTTTACTCAGCCATGTTCGAAGCCAGTAGGCTATCTGCCACGCCAGGCAAATTGCTATTTGGCTTAAAAGTGGTATCAGAAAGAAATGAACGAATAACACTCAGCGAAGGACTGATTAAGGCATCGCTGCAAACCATTGTCTATACACCAATTGTGGTCTTTTGCTTCGTGCTAATTGTGCTTTTCATAAGTATCATGGGAGTTGCTATCGACAAGAAATTCGTTGCAATCATCGGCTTAATCCTTAATATTATTTTCCCGCTGTTTGCTACCGCCGCTCTAAGCTATCCTTGCTTCAGGAACGGCAGTCAGAGTTTTGTCGATTTAATGTGCCATCGTTTTGTCGTTAGACGAAACGCACAGCAAGAGTACGCGCAGCAACCATTGGAAAAATTTGAGTCAGCCATTCACTGGCTTAATCATTTATCCACAGGAATCTTCTGGGTGCTGGCTGTATTGCTTGTATTGTCAATGCAGTCATTGCTCTTCCTCCATTTTTCTAGCATGATTCCTGATGCCATGATCGGTTTATGCTTATTAGTATTGTGTTTGCTCACAAGTTTATGGTTCATCTGGCAATATCGAAGAACAGTTCACAATCTCATTGCGAATGTAGTCGCTGTTATTATGACTATTTGTCTTGTCGTGAGCACAATAAGTTGTTTGCCAGAAACTACATCAAGGCTCTCAAATACTCCCAGGGCTTTGGCCTTATTTGAGAAAGCCCTTGTCGCTAACAAATCGGGCGACAAGAAAAACTATGAAAAGCTCAGAGCTGAGGCTAAGTCAAAACCGTCTTATGCACTTGGCTATTACGTGATGCACCATGGTATTCGCAAGGACCTCTTGGGTTTGCCAGATGATGCTAACTATTACGCACCAAGGTTCTGGGCAATACACAGTGGCCCAGGTGTGCCTCCAAAGGAAACGAAACTATGATAGTTGAAGAAAAGCGTGGACGAGTTATTCGTTACGCACCGAGAGTGGTGCTATTCTCGTGTATGTTATTAGCAGCGTCATGTGTCACAATTTTTTTTGCATTGTCTCAACAAGAAGCAGTCAGCCTGAACCGATGGCATAAAACGGGTCTCCAAAACGCTAGACGTGCAGTTGTGGCCGATCGTGAAATCCCTATCGGGCACAAGATAACTTTGAAAGATGTGTACGAGACTAATACTGTTAGTGAGTTATTACTTAGTGACTCAGCGCTGTGTTCCGATGTTGCCGTCGGCGGCGCACCATTTTCGAAGATTGAACGAGGAGCGGAGATCACTCTCGACTATTTTCGCCAAGATGTCCAGCATGCTATGCAAACGAGACAACTAGAGCGCCTTAAGGGACAATCTGCACTGAGAGTTTGTAGCCACCGACGAGTCGATCCACTTGCACAAGAACAAGTGCAGACTTTTTTTGCCATCAGAGATATTCCTGAGGGACAGCCAATAGATAAATCTGACATGGAGACTAGATATCTACCGGCAGAAAAAGTTCCACTCAATTTCGCTGATGATCAGGCCAGTGTTATCGGCAAGCTAAGTAAATTTGGAATAGAAAAGGGGCAGATAATCAATTTTCTTGACGTCGAAAGTGATAACGTTTTCGTTGCAACCAAAGATTTGAAGCCAGGAAACGTTTTAACAAAAACAGACTTTCAATCGAGGAAAATCGCTGAAGGAGAGATTCCACCAATCACAGCCGTAGGCTCAGAGACCTATTTTAAGGGCGCAACCGTCAATGCATCAATTGAATGCGGCGAAATTATTCGACTCGCCGATTTGACTCTCTCGAAATAGGGGCAGGGTTTTTCGGCTAATCGGCGCTGAAAAAGTTCTATCAAGGCTGGCAGTGGTTTATGCGTCTTGGTCTTTGCTCTGCTCAGCTGTGCACTACTACTTTACGCCACAGCGAATAACCTGTCTGTGAAGGAGAATTGCATCTTATGCTAGTTGAGTTTGAATGCCCGAAATGCAAAGGGCACATTTGTGAAAGATATGGACTCAATGGCTCTAACTTTTGTGTCCGGCTTATGTATTGGTTTTTCATTTTTTTCCCGGCGTTAGCTATTAACGAGCTGGTTTTTGGACAGAGACAGCCAAAGCAAACGTATATTTGCAAAAGCTGTACCCTGCCATTGGCAGACCGGAGTTATGTTCACTGTCCAAGCTGTGATACGTTCCACGCCGGACGCATTTGGAGCTACAAGAACGCCTTTGGTCACTGGCTGGGAGTTGTGTGTCCGTCATGTGGCGCCCAGATCCCTTGTTTGTGGAATATAACGTCACTGGCATTTTTAATTTTGACCGCACCGATATGGTGGCTGCCGGTCAAGCTCATGAAAACAAAATTGATTGCGCAGCAGCAAAAGCGAATTACAAGAAGAAAGATTGATTACATTGATAAAGAATCGAAAGAGCCAAAGCCAATTAATTATCAAGGTATGGGTTGGTTTTATGCACTGTCCATGGATTTAGTTTTTGCCGCCGGTGCTGTCTTTGCAGCGGCAGGCACGCACCAATTCACGTGGTGGGGACTTGTCGGAGTGTTTCTTATGGCGGCGCTTGATGGCTTGATTAAATGGCTCTTTGGCGGATTGCTATTTGCCTTCTGGATGAAGCTGATGCTTGATAGAAAAGGCAATCAAATCTTCCATCTATCATTTGATGCAGAAGGGGCCATTGTTTCCTCAAATATCTCATCTCGGGATTGTGTTATTAACGAGATTGCCTAATCGGCAATTGCCTCTCTCAGAGGCTGGCAATGTGCGAAAATCAGGTACTTCAATCTGGAGATTCGATGCCAAGAGTAATTGTGCCCTTAGTTTTGTCCCTACTTTTGCTATGCGCCAATACCCCCCAGGCTCTTGGGCAAGGGGCTGCAAAAACTAAGCCAATTACGATTGCCCAGTTTGGTCATGTCTTTCTTTATATGCCTCTTTATGTCGCAGTCAAGAAGGGCTATTTCAAAGAACAAGGCCTTGATGTCAGGTTGGTGAGCACTGGTGGCGACGAGAAGACGTTTACTGCTGTAATTACTGGCAATGCCCAGTTTGGTGTTTCTGATCCAACCTTTACTGCTATAGCTAGAGAACGAGGCCAGGGCGGTAAGGTTGTTGCCGCTATTGTTCGTGGTGTGCCGTTTTGGGTGGTCACTTTCAAGAACGATATCAATAAAATTAGTACACCCGAGCAGTTTAAAGGTCGTCGTATTGCCACATATACTGCACCGTCCACTAGCTTTGCTGTGATGAAGAAAGTATTGCAAAACAATGGCAAGCCAGTTGATGCCAAGATTGTGCAAGGCGCCTTTGGCACTCTCTTGGCCTTGCTGAAAGCTAATCATGCCGATATGGCTCTTGATATAGAACCGATTGTCTCCATCGCCATAAACGAGGGTGCACATATCGTTTATTCACCGGCAAAAGTTCTTGGTGATTTCGCCTTTACCGGCCTCACTGTCTCTGATGATTATTTGAAGAAAAATTCGGCCGATGTGCAGAAGGCTGTTAATGCCATCAATAAGGCTATGAATTATATCCACAAAGATTTTGAGGGTGCAGTTAAAGTAGCTTGTGCTGAATTTCCTGAAGTAAAAGAGCCGGTGGTGCGTGCAGCCTTGAGGCGCTTAGCCGATGAGGGAACTATACCTAAGTCTGTAGTATTGCCTGAAAACGCCTGGAATAATGCCATTAACATGCGCAAAGAGATTGGTGATCTTAAGAGTGCTGGTTCTTACAAAGAAAATGTAGACATGAGCTTTGCTAATAAGGCTGCTGTACTTAAATGAGTAATGAGGTCAAGCCTTTACTCACTATTGATGGGCTCTGCTTTGATTTTTCTAGTCAGACTCAAGCAAATGAGAAGCCTGGTAATCAGATACTGAAGCAAGTCAGCCTGACTGTGCGAAAAGGTGAGATTGTCTGCATCTTAGGAGCCAGTGGTTGTGGCAAGACTACACTACTTAATTTGATCGCTGGTCTGCTCACTCCCAGTAAAGGCTTAATTGAGCTAAGTTCTCAGAAACAAACAAAGCGACTTGGCTATATCTTTCAATCTGACGCGCTCTTTCCCTGGCGCACAGTAAAAGACAATCTTCTGTTGGCTGCTGATATCGATAGAAGTCTCGATAAGAAAGCCCTAGAGCAATCGATGCTGCAGTATCTATCAATGTTTCATTTGAACGAACAGGTACTCTCTAAGTACCCCATCCAGCTTTCTGGTGGTATGCGTCAAAGGGTTAGTATCATTCAGTCGTTGATGTTTGATCCAGAGTTACTGCTGCTCGATGAGCCTTTTTCGGCTCTCGACTACTACACCAAACTGAAACTTGAAGATGAGTTTTCGCAATTCGTCAAAGAACGTGGAACTGCTGCCATACTGGTTACTCATGATATCGAAGAGGCCGTGGCCATTGGTAATCGCGCCCTGATAATGACCGGTGGAAAACTGCAAAAAGAGTTTCTCATCCGCTCTGAAGCTGCGGTGATGGAGAGAGGAACCAGCGACTTTGCTGAAAAATATAGAGAGGTTTGGTCTGAGTTGAAGTCAGTGGTGGGTGAAATTCAATGACCATGAGCAACTCTAAGTCTAAGATTTTTGAGTTCGTGCTCTATCCAGTGCCGCTTTTGGTCTTCATCCTCTTTTGGTATCTTGCTACTCAGGGCAGCCAAGAAAGGCAATTTACTTTCTCTAGTCCAGAGAAAGTATTTGAGGCATTCTTGCGCTTAGTGCAAAATGGAGAATTGCTGCAGAACTGTAAAGTCACTATTCTCGAAGCACTGATTGGCTTCGTGCTTGGCACTGCTAGTGGTGCGCTAATTGGGCTTTCGCTTTGGTACTCGCGATTGATAGCAAAGATTGCTAAGCCTTACATTACGGCTCTTGCTACTGTTCCTGTCTTTGCTCTAGCCCCGATTGTGATTTCTTGGTTTGGCATTGATATTTATTCTAAGATTGCCCTAGCCTTTCTTTCAACGGTGACAGTGGCAATTGTGCAAAGTTACCAGGGTGCTATGGCTGTAGAACCACGTTTCTTGCGCTTGATGCAGGTTGTTGCTGCCAGCCGCTGGCAGACTTTTAGGCTTGTGGTCGTGCCGTCTTCGCTGATTTGGGTTTTGAATGCTATGAAGCTCAACATTGGTCTAGCTTTGCTTGGGGCTTTTATTGGCGAGTTTATTTCAGCCGAGCAGGGTCTGGGCTATATGATTGTCAAAGCTTCTGGGCTCTATGATATGGCGACAGTTTTTGTCGGGGTAGTGGCGCTAATAGTCATCGCACTGCTTCTCACTTATCTTGTAGAGGAGTTAGAGAAGCATTTGATGAAATGGAAAGTGCAATAGAACCTAGAATTTAACCGTGCTTGAGTTTAATTGGGAAGATTGGTGGCTTAGCCACTTCAGCTCTCAAGCCGCCGAATATACGGAAGTTGAATCCAGAATATCCTGGAGTCGTGTTGGCACCAATGTTGAAAATTGGCTCTGCTCTTACAAAAGCTGTGATTGGTAGACGCGGGTGAATGCGGCGACCGGCTTCTAGGGTAGTAATGATTACTTGGTTGTTTGGACCAAATCTAAGGCGGCGGTTGCCAAAGTTAGTTACCAAAGTGTTGTCGACTAAGAAATTCCAGGGGCCCTTGCGCCAAGCGCCACCGAATGAATAGAATTGGTCGAATTCTTGGAAGCCACTAACTATGCCGTGCCATCTCACCTGACCCATGACACTGCCATAAATCAAGCCCGATTGTCCAACACGTCTTGAGATCACTGCCGATGGTATCAAGTCGTTGAAGAGCACTTGTGGTGCATTAACGGTGTTGATAAAGAGCACTCTGGGCATCAAGCCAAAAGTAACGTTGGTTTTATCGTTGATTTTTACGTCTCTATCGATGCGACCGCCGATAGAGTGAATATTTCTGCTTAAGGCATTGTTGCGCAGAGTATATTGATCGCGGAAGAAGAAATAGTTGGCTGAAACTCTAGTCTTCTTGTCTAAAGCATAGCCCAAAGTGACGTTTGGCAGCACACGATAGACCATGTCTGACAAATAGTGGCGATTGGTCTGAAAAGTATTGGCTTCAAAACGCAAAGAGTTTTCCACTGAGGCATTGAAGAAAACCCGGCCTGGTAATTTGTATAAAGCTTGCGATTTGAAAGAATCAAGACCGGTGAAAGCACTAGTTCTCTCTGGTAGACGCACTGGAGTGAGGTCGATTGGCACAATGTCTGCATCGCGCTGCGGCGCTGACTGAGCAATTGCTCTTGGTGCTTCTTCAGTAAAAGAGGCAGAAGCTTCTACAGGCTTGTCTGAATTTTCTGCATTGACAGATTTTTCAGATTTGTCAGAGCTTTCAGGGACAGCTGCCTGACTAGAACTATTACTATTAGGAATGCTACTACGAGCTTTAACTGCTTCTGTTTCTTGGCCAGGGAGCGAAATGCGCTCTAAATTGACGTTAGTTTCGCGAGCAAAGGTTCCAGAGTCTATTAATGCAGGCGAAGCTGGCGCGGATGGCAAATTAGGCAAAGATGAGCCGTCAACCGCTGCCATCGCCATTGGTGTGTTCAAAAGCGACAATGTTAGGCCCGACAACAATAATTGTCTGTACTTAAACTCGGTCAACTTAACCGCTCCAGGACTTAGTAAAATCGGGTTGCCATGTGAACAAAGGCTTTTCCACTTGGCGATTATATCTCAGAGCCCAGTACTTGAATAGCTTATATTCTTCACTTTCTTGTAAGGCCTGCTCTAGTCAGTAAGCTAAATTATCAGTGTTAGGATAGGCACCATCTTTGGAGCTATGGGGTTTAACACTTGTCTTCTTCGTCTTCTTCATCAAATAGCACCACTTCTCAAGAGCTTCGAGACCCCGCAATTAGGGTAGTTTTGCAGCCTAAAGACACCAACAATGCCGGCACAATTTTTGGTGGCATAATCTTAAGCTATATCGATTTGGCAGGGGCAGTTGAGGTTGGTAAGACCACCAGGCAACGTATAGTAACTGCTGGGATTAAAGAAGTAGAATTTAAAGCGCCGGTAATGGTTGGCGAAGTGGTGAGCTTCTACACTAAGACCTTGCGAGTTGGTCGCACTTCGGTCACCGTTTCTGTTGAAGTTGAGTCGACGCGGGGCCATGAGCAAGTTCGCGTCACTTCGGCGGAACTGACTTTTGTCTGTCTCGACCAAAACGGTAAACCGACACCGGTTGTGCCTAGTTGATGATTCTAAAAATGATGACATGATCTGGAGCTCTCTTAATGACAACCCTTGATCCCGTATTCGAAAAAGCTAGTGTGGAAAAGATTCGCCTTTATTTAGGTACTGGTGCTGGCAAAACTACTGCTACTTTTGGTTTGGCCTTGAGGGCTCTGAGCAAGGGCATGAATGTCACTCTTGTCTTTTTCGACAAGCTGGAAGAAAATTCCTCCGAAGGTAAGGGATTGAGGCTGCTAGCCGAGTCTAGGGCTGAAGGCTTTGGTTGCTTGACTATGAACTATACCGGTGTCAATCGCCTGGGCACTGGCCCAAAGGGAAGTTTTAGGCTCTATAGCTCTCCTAACGGTATTTTGCCTGAAGACAAAGACGCCGCCGCCTTGGGCCTGACATACTTGGCAGAGGGGCTTAAGCGCAAAGACGATGTGGTTATTGGTGATGAGCTTCTTGATGTCGCTCGTGTCGGCCTAGTTGATTGGGATGGGGTTAAAACCACTTTGGCTCAGCGGCAAGACCCAAGCATTTTGGTGCTGACCGGTAGACGCGCTCCCGATTGGCTAATGGCGGAGGCCAGCACCATATCTGCTACCACTCAATTGAAGCATCACGGTCGTGCCATTGAAGGCATTGACTGCTAATTAGTGAATATTGCTAATTAGCAAAAAGTGGTTGGCACAAAAAAAAGGGGCAGATGGCCCCTTTTTCTATTTCTTGCCTTTCGAGATGCTCTTTACGGTACTTTCTTAAAGTCACCGGTTGTAGAGACTGTATTCGACGAAGTATTGTTGTTTTTACCTATCTCTTGTTTCATGACTTCAATTGCTTTAGCTAGTTGAATGTCTTTGCCGTCTGACGGGCTACGCTTGAAGTTAGAGAGAGTCGGATCGAACCACCATGGTCCTTTGGTGTCTTTGTAATCTTCCTCTTTTAGCTCAACTTTGAAGTCAGGGATGATGCCGGTTTTGTTGATGTCGGTATCGTTTGGTGTTAGATACCTAGCGATAGTGACGTTGATACCAGAACCATCATCGAGGCGGTTAATGGCCTGTACCAGGCCTTTGCCGAACGATTTCTCACCAACTAGTCTGGCTCTGCCGTTATCGCGTAGAGCACCACTAAGAATTTCACTAGCTGAAGCAGAGCCCTTGTTAATGAGCACTACCATCGGCTGGGTGCTAATTGGAGAGCCGGCAGACACTTGGGATTGCTTGTAACCTTCAGCGTCAATAGTACTGACGATGATACCTTTTTCTAAGAACATACTGGCAATCTGCACTGCGTTCGAAAGCAAGCCACCAGGATTGTTTCTTAGGTCGAGGATGATGCCATCTGCTTTAGAAACCGTATTGAGGGCCTTGACCATCTCTTTATCAGCTTTGTTTGAGATGAAGCTCTCTAAGCGTATGTAGCCGATATTGCCTGGCAGTATTTCAGATGTACCAACTGCCTTAATTGGAATCTCAGCTCGTTGCAGTGTCACTTTCTTGCGCTCGGTTTTACGATTGAATGTAATTATTACTTTGGTTTCAATCGGTCCGCGAATTTGTTTGACGACTTGGTCTAGTGACTGGCCTTTGACTTGCTTATTATCTACTTCGATAATTTCATCGCCAGACATCATGCCAGCGTTGTAGGCAGGGGTGCCTTCAATCGGTGCTATGACTACAACTTTGTGCTCTTTGTTCATACCAAGCTGCATGCCAACCCCAAAGAGGTGAGCTTCAATTTGGTCTTTCTCTTCTGTAAAAGCTTCTCGGTCAAGAAAACGTGTATATGGGTCGTTTAATGAAGCCAGCATGGTTTCTACGGCTTTGTGCGACTCGTCACTAGTCTTCAACTTGCCGTCGTAGTTGTGCTCCCAACGGTTCCAGTTCTGGCCATTGAATTTCTGGTCGTAGTACTGTTCTTTAATTAGTTTCCAGGAGCGACGATACAGGTCTTGAGGATTCATCCCGGCTAGAGCCACTTGCCTATTCATCTCATGTGAAATGCCAGCGGCGCCATCGGCAATTAATGTCTGTGAAATTGCATCGCCCTTGCCTTTGGCAAATAGCCAGCTCTGTAAGCCAAAGAAAGCGAGACAGAATGCAAGCGGTATTCCGACCCGAGCTATTACTTTCCTATCCAACAACTTTCTACCTCTACCTTCAAGTATTGATTAATACAAATCTTAGATCACTATGCCCTTGGCTCGCCCGGACTACGCTTCCTCTCTTAAGAATGCTGAAGCAATATCAATCAGGGTGAAGTCTTGGGAATTTTTAATTGTAGCCTCAAATCGGCCTACGCGTCGACAAATAGAGGGTTTCTTGCGGCAAAAGCTGTGAGATTTCTTTTTCTCGGGCAGAAGTTAATTATTTTAGGTTTCAAGTATCTTGGCATTTCCCCTATGATTGCTGTCAGTTAGGGTCAACTATTGGCGCTGTTGACAACCGGGTCGCCGCTTGCTGAAAGCAAACAAAGAAGCATATCGATAGCGAATCTAGAGTATATCGACGGCGAGTGTTCAATTAATTTAGGTAATTTGGAGGCGGCTCTAGAATGATGGCCAATCAGGGAACACTTCTGGAGAAGGGCAAAGCCGATAGTGTAGACACTGATAGTTTAGAAATTGATGTAGAGTCCTTGACTCATATGGAATCCCAGTTGAATACAGATAGCAAAACTCGGCAATTCTCAGTCACCGCGGCAATCAACTCAATAAAAATTTCCGAGCGCACCAAATTGCGCGCCAAAATTGCAGTTTCGGTGGTTTTGTTCGCTAGTCTCTTCCTGTTCGGTAAAGTTGACCTTTCTAAATCTATTGAAGTGGCCCTCAAAGCTAACCCCTGGTACCTTCTTGCTGCTTTCGCTCTGTTTTTAGGTTCAACTTTCTTAAATGCTTACCGCTGGAAGCTTCTCGCCAGTGCAGCTGGTCTCAACCAGAGCTTGCTAAAGATGGTGCAGTTCTGTTTTGTCGGTGTGTTTTTCAATCTTTTCCTGCCTTCCACTGTGGGCGGCGACTTTAGCCGTTGTTACTACTTATCTAAGGGCACTGGCAAATATGCCCATGCTTTTTATTCAGTCTTAGCCGACCGCACAGTGGGAATTGCAGTGCTTTTCCTATTTGCCTCATTAGGAATTTTGCTTGGACCTGGCGGCGGTGGTTTGCCCATACAGCTAAAATTGCCAATTTTGCTAGGCACAGTAGGAATTTTCTCAGTACTACCTTTCTTGCCGTCACTAGCTAAGCGTTTCTTGGGCCCTGAAAACTGGGTCTCCAGGCAATTGAACAATTCACCTGCTTCAATTTATTGGCATGATCGCGGCTTGATGGCCACAGCCATCGGCTTGTCGGTGATTCTGCAGCTAATATTTGTTTTGTGTCACGTGGCTGTTGGTCTAGCTCTTGGTCTGACTAACATTCCACTTTGGTATTACTTCGTTTTCTATCCCTCAGTCGCTGTTCTCGGCTTTATTACGCCGAGTTTTAACGGCATTGGTATTCGCGAGTGGGCCTACACTTATTTTCTTACTCTGGCTGGCGTTGATCGGGCCCCCGCGCTTACTTATGCAATTATGTGGCTGGGGCTAACGACGATGTCAAGCCTAGTGGGCGGCCTTGTCTATGTGCTTGGTCATTTCAAGATTTCCAAAGCTGAGAAAGACTTGATGGAGTCTGGAAGAATGGACTCGCTAAACTAAAATGGAATCGATAAATTAATTGGAATGGTAATGCTGGGCACTAAAGTCAGTTTTCTGCCCGGACGCAGCCCACTTGAGGCCGACGTTGTTCGCCGAACTTTTGCTATAGCCCAGGCCGAGGGTGTAAAGGCCTACCTAGTTGGTGGTGCCGTTCGAGATGCCATTGATCTTGGTATCGGACGCAAGCCGGCTCAGTCGCTAAAGGGCGAAGCCGGTGCCATAGATTTCGATTTCGCTGTGCTCTCTGACTCTACTAATAACAACCAGGACAACCCAGCTATCAGTTTGGCTTTGGCAGTGGCTGACGCTCTATCTGGTCACTTTGTCTTGCTTGATCAGTCTAACGATATTGCACGCGTGGTTCTCTTGCCTGTGCCAGACTCAGAATCGGGAAAGGCCTCAGGGCCGCAGACCTATCTCGATTTTGCTGGTTGTATTGATGGCAGTAGTGATGGCAGTCTTGAGCGCGATATTTTGCGGCGTGATTTCACTGTCAATGCCATGGTTTTCGATCCCGATTTCCCTGACCAGGTGATCGACCCAACTGGTGGTTTGAACGATCTCAAAGCAAATATTATTCGGGCTGTCTCAGAAGATGTACTTATTGATGATCCGCTGCGCGTTCTTCGGGCCTATCGTTTTGCTGCCTATCTTGGTGCTCAGATTGAGCCAATTACCCGTGGCTACTTAAAACAGCACGCCAAGCTGCTTGGACAGGTAGCTCGTGAGCGTATCTCATACGAATTTTTCACTTTGATGAACTGTCAAAAAGTCGCTCGTCTAGTTGTGGAGATGGGCGAAATTGGCCTGCTAGAAGAGATTTATCCAGAACTAAAAGATTGCCGTAGAGTAACGGCCAACAGCTTTCATCATCTTGCTTTGTTCGATCACAGTGTTGAAACTATTCCTCAGCTAGAAAATAGATTTGAGACACTACCTGACTGGGTGCAGCAGTCTGCTAATTTGCCTTTGGTGCCAGGGGTGACCAGGCTTGCAGCTACCAAGATAGCTGCACTGCTGCACGATATCGGTAAGCCAGCTACCTGGGAGATCACGCCTGAAGGTCGCCATACTTTTATTGGCCACGACAAGCTCGGTGCTGAGATGATTCGCCCGTTAGCTGATCGCGAAAAGTGGTCTAAGACCATGACTCGTTTTGTAGAGCGGCTGGTACTCTGGCATTTGCGACCGGGCCATCTTTTCCACACAGGTGCCCCTACACCAAAGGCCCTCAACCGCTTTTATCGAACGGTGGGTGAGGAAGTGCCTGAGCTAATGATGTTGGCTTTTGCCGATTTTGGTGCTACCTGTGGCGCCGGTCTGGCTGCTGAGCGCGATCGCTTAGAGCATTGCTTGGTTGAATTGATGAATGGATATCCGACTTATATAGAAGCCACCAAGAAATTGCCGAAGTTGATGGATGGTGCGGATGTAATGAGGATACTGGGTGTAAAACCGGGTCCAATTATCGGTGAAATTCTAAATTCACTCACCGAAGCTCAAGAAATTAAGGAAGTGGTAGACGTGGCTCAGGCAGAGGCTTTTGTCCGTTCCTACCGTGCTACTGAAAACCAGTAAAAAAGAAAGTTTCCGCTTGGCAACTAAATTTCAGGGTTAATCGGAAGTTTAGCGGGCATAAGAAATGCAGAGAAACAAACACAACGTTCGGACCTAGTCTGAGCGGAGTAGTAAGGATTTCAAGAACAGTAGACAACACGAAGGCCCCAGCTGAGGGTCTTGTTTTCCACTGACATTTTTTAAAACTCTTCTGGCACAGCTCAATAAGGTGAAAACAATGAACGCTAAAGTAGACAAACTTCAGAACTACACAGTAATCGCTCGTCTCGATGATGCCATTCCACTGAATACTGAAGAATGGCTTGCCACCGAGCGCTTACTCAATCAAGTCAGTGAGTTCGTGCCCATGTCTATGCTCAATGCTTTGACCGAATCAATTATCAACTACGCAGACGATCAAGCTCGCCGTGGCTATATTCTCGGCCAAGAAGACCTAGTCAGCGAACTTAAGAGAAAGGCTTCCAAAATAGCCTAACTGCTAAATTATCAGCAAATCTAGCATCATAGCCAGAAGTTATATTGTTGCCATCCCTATTTGGATGGCAACATTTTTTTGTTTGCCGATATAATTGACAAGGTAGTCTTATAAATTGAAAAGTTGCAGGTGTCTGTGACCACGGAGTTAATTTGCCAAGTTCTAGCAGTCATTTGAACGTGAAGGTAAGGCACTGGACAACCATTAAAAGAGTGCTGGTTGCTGACTGTAGGGTATTCACGGTGCATAAGTTAATTTCACAACGCACCACTGCAGGTATCAGTGAGACTCATGACTTTTATGTTTTCAAGCCGACTGACTGGGTCAATGTTATTGCCGTAACCCCTGACTATCAGGTTGTCTTGATTGAGCAGTATCGTCACGGTATTGAACAGGTCACGTTAGAAATTCCTGGTGGCATGATTGATGAAGCGGATGGCGGATCGCTAATTGCTGGGCAGCGAGAGCTTCTTGAAGAGACCGGTTGCAGTGGCGATGACTTAGTCTTTCTCGGTCGCAACCACCCAAATCCGGCTATTCAAAGCAATATTTGCGACACCTATCTTTCACTCAATGTTAAACAAATTCAGGTGCCTAGTTTTGACGGTACTGAAGAAGTGGCCATTCGCTTAGTTCCTATCAAAGATATCCCGCGCTTGATTAAAAATGGCATGATTACGCATGCCTTGGTGATTGTGGCTTTCCATTACTTGCAACAATATTGTCTTGAGAATGAAGCCATTGCGGGTATCGATCAACTAAATCCGTTTTCTTGAAAATCTCATAAATAGGGCTAAGTATGCACATTGGGACGTTTCCTCCGGTCTATCACTTAGTGCTTGAGGCTTTGTCCTTTTGGATTGCTTTTCGCCTCTATCTCAAGCTAAAGAAAAGAGATACTCTGACTTTTCAGCAACGGGTTCCAATTTTGCTCGGTGGCATGCTCGGTGCGGCCATAGGCAGCAAGACCCTCTATTGGCTTGAAGACCCAGCCTTCTTTATGCAAAATATCAACAACTGGCAGCTTCTCCTGGCTGGTAAGTCTCTAGTTGGCGGCATTCTTGGCGGCTGGATTCTGATTGAAGTGGCTAAAAAACTAGTGGGAGTAAAGTCGGCCACAGGTGATAGTTTTGTCGTGCCTCTCATAGTCGGCATGGCGATTGGCCGAATCGGCTGTTTTCTCTGCGGTCTATCAGACCACACTTATGGATTAGCAGCTGATTTGCCTTGGGCTATTGATTTCGGTGATGGTATTCGCCGCCACCCCACTCAACTTTACGAAATTATCTTTTTGATTAGCCTGCTTGCGGCCTTCACTCAGATTGTCAAAAGAAACCTGCAGCAGGGCGAGCTGTGGAAGATTTTTGTTTTGACCTATTTGTCATTTAGATTTGGTGTTGAGTTCATCAAGCCAGTGGCTCATGTCTATTTTGGTTTAGATATAGAGCAAGTGGTGGCTATTGGCGCCTTTATTTATTACACGCCCTACTTAATTTCTAAGCTCCAAGCTAAAAAAACGCAAGGAGCTGTTTCATGAAAACGTCCGATCGCCCTTATCTCTTCTTTGAGCTAACTAATAGTGTCTGCTCTACTTGTTTAGAGAAAATAGAAGCGAAAATTGTCTTTCAGGACGAGCGGGTCTATCTTCTCAAGAACTGTCTCAAGCACGGTCGCGAGAAGGTCTTAATTTCAACAGATATTGAATATTTCAAACTTTCACGTAGTTTCTTGAAACCTGGTCAGCTGCCTCTGCGCTTCAACACTGAGACCAAGTTTGGTTGTCCCTATGATTGCGGTCTCTGTCCAGATCATGAGCAGCATAGCTGTTTGACCTTGATTGAAGTGACTGACAAATGCAATCTTGAATGTCCGGTCTGCTACGCCGAATCTGGACCCAATGCCGGCGCTCATCGCTCCCTTGAACTAATTGAGTTTATGCTAGATGAGCTAGTGAAAAACGAGGGTGAACCAGATGTGGTGCAAATCAGTGGGGGCGAGCCTACAATTCATCCCCAGTTTTTTGAAATTCTTGATTTAGCTAGAACCAAACCAATTCGCCATCTTATGATCAATACCAATGGTGTGCGCATCTCACGGGATCGAGATTTTTGCGCCCGTTTGGCTACTTATATGCCAGGCTTTGAGGTTTATCTACAGTTTGATGGCTTGCGACCAAAGACTTATACCGAGTTGCGTGGTGAAGATTTAACTGCTGTTCGGCAAAAGGCCCTGGCTAACCTAAATGAATTTGATATTGCCACAACTCTTGTGGTTACCTTGGCTCGTGGCCTCAACGATGACGAAATTGGCGAAATCATAGAGTTTGCCCTGAAGCAGCCATGTGTTAGAGGAGTGACATTCCAGCCAATTCAAGCTGAAGGACGAGTACTAGGCTTTGACCCAGCTGATCGGTTGACACTAGCAGAAGTTAGGCAAAAGATTTTGCAGCAGTCGAAAGTCTTTGCCGACGATGACATTATTCCTGTACCTTGTCACCCTGACTGCATTGCTATGGCCTATGCCATAAAAATCGACGATAATGTGGTGCCCTTGTCAGGGGTAATTGGTTCCGATGTACTGCTGAAAGAAGCAGGCAATACTATTCAATATGAATCAGACCCGGCTGTTAGAGCCAAAATATTTGAATTGTTCTCACTAGGAAAGGCAACAGGCACAGTATCTCATGCCATTGGTGATCTTCTGTGCTGCTTGCCAAAGCTAGAATTTCCTTCTGAGCTTTCCTACAAAAATATTTTTCGCATCATCATTATGGAGTTTCTGGACAAATACAATTTTGATGTTAGGTCAGTAAAGCGCACCTGCGTGCATATTGTTCATCCTGACGGCAGAATAATTCCCTTTGATACTTACAATATGTTCTATCGCAGTAATCTCGACGTTAAAGCCCTTTCAAAACACTAGCGAGAGCAATTAAGATGAGCTTACTTGATAGTCACTATCTCGAATATGACCAGTCTTTTGATCAGGCCTGGGAGCTAGTACTGCAGTGTCTCTCTGATACTTCTAATTCGACGACAAAATGGAAGATTGAAGACGACAAAGAGGCTAAACGTATCACTGCCACTTGTGAAATCGGTAACGCCTTTCAGGTGCAAAGACAACTAATTTTGCAGTTGTTATTTTCTGAAAGTTCTGATAAGCAGAGACTAGAGCTGCATTACATGATTATTCCAATGCGCAACATTGAACCAGCGTTGGCTATCTTTCAACAATTTAGAGAGCAAATTGAGCTAGCTTTTGCCTCAAAGTTGACTGCTTATAAATCTGCTTCCACCGCCCTAGAATTAGAGTCGGCTACAAGCACTAGCCTAATCAAAGGCTTCGAGTTTGTACTTTTGGGCAATACCGTTCTCTTTGCAATAATTGCTGCGTTCGCCGGTATGGCTGCGGCTGCCGGCATTGTTATCTGCCTGCAGGTTTTATGGGTGCCGATTGGCATTATTTCTAGCTTCTATCGCTCCCTGACTAGGCCGCTTTTAATAAGGGGCAAGGCACTTGGAGCCGTAGACCGCCTTTGGTATGGCTCTTTGGCATTTACTAGTGGCATGCTCGTTTCTGCTATTGTTTGTCCAATCATTCTCTTTGGTCTCTGTACTGGTTTGTCATTTGTTTCGCGCGGCGGTTTCTAGCCAAGGCTAATTGAGATTATGAGTTTGCTTGACGGTAATTTTATTGAATGTGCGCACTGATTCGAGACCGCCTGGGAGTTAGTTCTTCAAGCTCTTGTTGGGTCATCTCAGCCGGGCTTTGACTGGCAGGTCGACGCCGACAAAACGGCCAAGCGCGTTGTTGCCACAATGGATTTCGGCAATGCCTTTGAGGTGAAGAGACATTTGACATTGCAGCTGGTTTTTTCACAAATTGGTGAGGCACTTCGCCTAGAAATGCAGTATCAGATTATTCCGATGGTCAATATTGGGCAATCAAAAAAGCTCCTGCAAAAGGCTAGAGACAGCATTGGTAAGGCTCTCACTGCTGGCCAAGAGCTATATCAGGTTGGCTTTATTCCAGCAAACAAAGAAGTTCAAGCGGAAGCTGAAAGGGAGAGGCAAGGCAATGATCGCTTATTGCAAGGCATCGAGATTGCTCTACTTCTAAATTTGGTATTAGTTGTGATTTTTTCAATTACAACACATTCGCTGCGGTCTGCCATGTCTATTGTTTTGATGCTGCAAGTTTTGTGGATACCAATTGGTTTCTGCTTCGCCATGTTTGCTAGCCCCAAAAATGGAGGGGGGTCGAGTTGGGGCTTAGGCAAAACGATTTTGATCACTATTGGTGGCGCTGCGGTGTGTATTGTTGCCTGCCCAATTATTTTGTTTGGATTGTGCACAGGCGCGGTGCTCGTGAATTCTGTGCAAAGATAGTGAGATGATGTTGCCGCCAAGATACCAGCAGACAAGCCTAGCTTTAGCACTATTTTGGGTGCTGTCGCTCCCGGCATTGGCTGCACCCTTGAGCAGGTCTAGTGAATCTCTGAAAATGGCCAATAGCTTGATCGCTAAGAATAGCCATAGAAAAGCTTTGCCGTACTTGAATCGAGCAATTGAGCTTGATCCCAAATCAGCAGAAGCATACTATCTGCGCGGTCATGTTTATTTTTCGCTAGAAGAATTAGATTTGGCAGAGCGTGATCTTAATAAGGCAATTTCGTTAAACCCCCGGCTGGCAATTGCCTATTGGCAAAGAGCACGAGTCTATGGTGAAAAGGGTAAATTAGATTTGGCCTTAAACGAATCAGCCAAAGGAATAGAGCTTGCCGGAAATAAGTGTCAGTCGCACTGGTATCGAGATAGAGCCACTTGGTACTCCCAGAAAGGCGATAATGTTCGCGCTCTAGAAGAATATAACCGAACAATCCAAGCAAACCCCAAGGACTTGTGGCCTTACTTCTTTCGCGCCTCTATTTATTACAAAACGGGCTCTTACTCAAAAGCTATTGCTGACTTAAATATTGCAGGCAAGCCACAAAGTGAAGTTAGTCTCGGTAGGGTCCGTCAGCTGCGCGCTCAGTGCTATGACAAACTAGGCCAACATGACCTGGCGGCAAAAGATAGAAAAGCGGCTGAAAGCGAAGCCCGTAAGCAAATGGCTGATTTTTAGTTGGCCGCTAATTATGTTTATTTAGCGCACGTAGGCCATTGGGTTATTAGGCTTACCGTTCACTCTCACTTCAAAGTGCAAGTGCGGCCCGGTAGAAAAACCAGTGGTGCCTTCGTAGGCAATGACATCGCCTTTGGCGACGTTATCACCAGAGCCAACAGCCACTCTAGACAAGTGAGCATAAAGAGTAGCCATGCTGTTGCCGTGGCTGATGATTACTACTTTGCCGTAGCCGCCATACCAACCTGTATAAAGAACGTTGCCACCATCGGCGGCGTGAATTGCTGAGCGATTGGGTCCAGCTAGGTCAACACCTGAGTGGAATTTACGCACACCAAATATGGGGTGTTTGCGCCAACCGAAGGGCGAAGTAACTGGTGCTCTCAAAGGCATGCACATGTTGCCTGAGCCTACAGTAATTGGTCCGCCTTTTTTGCGGTTAGAACTTTCCATGACAAAAATTTGTTTTTCTAGACGAGCCGATTCGTTAGCGAGTTCACGTTCAGCCTGTTCGTAGAAAGCTCTCTGGCTGCGCAAGCGCTCGGCAGTTTGTTGTTGACCCATCTTCTCTTTGGCAATAGCCAGAGCTTTTTCAGCAATTTGAGAGACTAGATCGGCCAACATGTTCTTTTGTGCACCAAGTTGCTGCTTGTTTTGCGAAAGCATAGACTCGCGCAAACGCAACTCATCAATGAGTTTTTTGTCTTGCTCGGCCACACGCTCTTGATAGTAGAGGCGGTCTAGTAGTGTTTGGAGATTGTCGACTTGGAAGAGCATTTCAACAAAATTCAAACGGTTGCCTTCATAGATTTCTCTAAGGCGGAAGGCGGCCGATTCTTGCAAGCTGGCTTCTTTGGTCTTTACTGTAGTTAGCTTGGCTTGGGTTTCGTTGATTTTGTTTTCAGTGTGGCTAACTTGCTGTTTGGTGTTGGTGAGCTTGCCAGTGGTGGCAGCTAATTCTCTTTGAATGACACCGAGTTTCGCATAGGCCTTGGTCTCATTCTTCCTGATTTCTTGGGCCTTCTTATGGTATTCGCGCTTCTCTTTCTCTAGCTTTTGTTTCTCTTGCTGCAAGAGACGCTTCTTCGCCTCATTTGAGCTGCCGCTCTCGTATGCAACTACTGTGCTAGCTGAATGATGCAAGCTGGAATGTACATCCGTGGCACTGGCCGGTAGAACACTGGCTGCACCAAAGGTGATTATTGATAAAGACACTGCTAACCAAAAGGATTTTTTTGCAGCGCTTTGCATACTTTTAAATTTCAATTTTTGGGAATCCAATCTGAACGCCTTCAATATCTGAATCTGAAATTGAGTATCTTGATAGGGAAGTGCAGTCTACCATTGAAAACCGACTGAGGCAAAGAACCCTCAATATGGTTTAAGTCTATAGCCGAAAGATATGCCAATTATTAGTTATAATTTGGCCTGCTGGTTGCCGTAGTTTCAGTGTTTAGGTGCTGAACAGGTGCCTGCGGTCGAATGTTGAAATAACTTCAACACTTGGAGCTTTATCTCAACATTTGTCACATGTTGTCATATAGTATCAATTGACTGAGAAAACTCGATTTGACCGACTAATTCCCGACTAATTCCCTCTAATGTTTGACGAGCAAGATAAAATGTTGAAAGAGATTGTCAAGTATCCTTTGTCTATCAAAGGGTTGTCCACAACAGAATTTACTGAGGTAAAGAGCCCCTTCAGCGGCGAAGTAGTGGCCGTGGTTGGTCAAGCCGATGAGAAAGCCATTGATGCAGCGCTGACTCAAGCCAAAGAAACATTTGAAAATGTGATGAAGAAGATGCCAGCCTACAAGCGCTCGGAAATTCTTGCCAAAACATCACAGCTGATTCTAAGCAATATTGAAGACATGGCTCAGACCATTGCTCTAGAAGGTGGCAAGCCTATAAAGGATGCCCGGGTAGAAGTCTCGCGTGCCGCCAACACTTTCGCCATTGCCTCCCGCGAAGCTCTGCGCTTAGATGGTGAGCAACTACAGATGGATACCAATGCTGGCAACGAAGCTCGCGTCGGCATGATTCTGCGTGAGCCGATTGGCGTAGTAGCAGCAGTGACACCATTCAATTTTCCGCTCAATCTTGTTGCTCACAAATTGGCACCGGCAATTGCCGCTGGCAATACTGTAGTGCTCAAGCCATCATCACAAACACCGGTTTCAAGCTTTAAATTAGCTGAGCTGCTCAAGCAAGCAGGGCTGCCAGACGGGGCTTTGATTGTCACCCCTTGTCGTGGGTCTAAAGGCAATGCCCTGGTGCGCGATTCTAGAATTGCTCTCTTAACTTTCACGGGCTCGCAAGAAGTGGGTTGGAGATTGCGGGGTGAAGTGCATGCTGGTGTACGAGTAATTCTTGAGCTGGGTGGCAATGCCGGTATTGTTGTGCACTCTGACGCAGATCTTGAAGCTGCGGCCAAAGCCGCTTGTCGTGGCGGCTACGCTCATGCTGGCCAAATTTGTATTTCAGTACAACGGGTCTATGTGCAGAGCAAGGTCTATGATCAGTTCTTGGATAAATTTAAGGGTCTGGTAGCGGCATTAAAAGTAGGAGATCCACTCAGCGATGACACTGACGTGGGCCCATTGATTGACTCCGGTTCGGTTGACAAAACCATTGAATGGGTCGACGAGGCTGTCAAAGGTGGTGCCAAGCTCGTTTATGGCGGAAAGAAATGCGGCAACAACTTAGTTGAACCAGTAATTTTGACAGAAACTAACCGCGGTATGTCTGTTGTTTCAGAAGAAGTATTTGGGCCAATTGTCAGCATCATGAAGTATGACACTGTGGATGATGCCATCTCTTCTTGCAATGATTCGCGATATGGCCTGCAAGCGGGAGTATTTACTGCCAACGTTGATGTAGCTTTCAAGCTCGCCCGCGGCATCGATGCTGGTGGCGTTATGGTTAACGATGCTCCAACTTTCAGGGCTGACCACATGCCTTATGGCGGCCGCAAAGAGTCAGGATTGGGCTTAGAAGGGATACGCTATGCCCTTACCGAAATGACTCAACCCAAGTTCATCTGTCTCAATTTGAATCCAAACGTGTAGAAGCTCACCATGGCCAAAATAGAAGAACGGTTTCGCGAAGCAATTCAGGCAATTGATGGTGCCTTAGTTGTATCGTGCCAAGCCAGCAGCGGTGAGCCACTCAATCATCCTGACCATATTTTGGCCATGTCTCTTTCTGCTCTTAATGGCGGTGCCCGGGCTCTGCGACTAGAGGGTGTTGAGAATGTCAGGCATGTGAGAGCTGCAGCTGAAAAACTCTTTGAAGGCCATTTACCTATCGTTGGTCTAACAAAATCTGAGATACCCGCTGCTGAGAAGTTGTCATCTGTATATATCACTGCTAGCTTTGCCGAAGCTGAAGCTTTGGCAGAAGCTGGTGCTGATTTCATAGCTCTAGATGCAACGGGCCGCAAGCGAGCAGACCAGCTTAGTTTGAAGGAGACGGTTGAGAGAATTCATAGCCAGTTGAATCTGCCCGTTTGGGCTGATTGCTCGACCTTTGGCGAGGGCATTGCCGCAGACGAGGCAGGAGCTGATATTATCTCAACTACACTTTTCGGTTATACCGAAGAGACGGCTTTGCCAAAAGAACACGGACCAGGCTTAGACTTACTAAAAGAATTTGTGGATCATATTGCTTCTCCTATTATTCTTGAAGGTCGCATCTGGACTCCCGAAGAGCTTACTCAAGCCTTTGAGCTTGGTGCCTATGCCGTTGTTGTCGGCTCAGCTATAACTAGACCGCAGTTGATTACTGAGCGTTTTGTTAAGGCCATTCCTTCAAGAAGGGTTCGCATGCCTGGCTTCAAGCCTTACCGCTAAATAATGACCTTATACCAGTACTACACTCTCTTTCCTATCATAATTCTCTCTGGCCTTTCGCTGGGGGTGCGCTCAATGATGCCTTTGGCCTGGGGCAAAGGCCTTGTGCTGCAGAGTTGCTTGGTATTATTGGCAGTGCTTATTGGTGTCCTCCTTCATAATATTTGGATTGCTCAAATCGCCGGTTGGTTTCTCTTTATCTTGTTTCATGTGCCTGCTTGGTATATTTTTGGTCAAGCAAAAAATTCGATGACGCGCATGAACACCGATGAAATGGCTAAGTGGGGCAAGTTATTGCCATTGGTGTTCTGGGGCTTGCCTGGCCAGTTTTGGAAAGATATGGTTGACGCCTATATTGCTTTTTCAAAAGAAAACCCGGTTTTGGGTGAAGAGCTTCTAGGCCGCTGGCAGAACTCTCCAAGCTTGCCTGATAGCTTGAAAGACGTGCCGATTCAATATGGTCTTTACGGCAACTGCCTCTGCTGGCAGTGGCAAGCCGTGGTCGATGATTTTGAGAAATTGCGCTTTGCTGCTCGCAAAGCCTCTCCGATGCTCTATTTCTCTGCTGCAAGGGCCTATATAGAACTTGGTCTTTACCATAAAGCCGCTGAATGTTTGAGACAATCTCGCTTTGATGAATCGATTACGCCCCTTGATTCGCTAGCCACAGCATTGCTGCCATTCTTCTCTCTCTGTGGGGCGCGCAACCAAGTAGATCAGCTTTTGGCGGTTATAAGTGAGTCGAAAATCACTTTACCTGAGGCTCTTTCGCTTTACTGGATGGGACGCTGTCTCACCAAAGAAGGCGAGATTGCTCAGGCTCAAGCTGCCTTTGAAAAAGCTTTATCAAAGACAGAAGTACCGATTTTGCGTAAACGCATTCAGTACGCTCTTGATCTCACTAATGTTGACAGTGAGATTGTTCATAAGGGTAGTGTGCAGTTTACTCTTGAAGATTGCAAAGCTGAAATGAGAGATATTTGGTCTCATTTTCAGCGTGGTGCTTTCATCCAAGAAATATTGGCGCCACGTAGACGCTCACCAGTCGTAAATGGTTTGCTCTTTATCAATTTAGCTGTTTTTCTCATGGCCGATCCCCACTTTAAATTGGCTCCGGCTCTAGCTCTTTCTATCTTTAATGGGGGAATGCTATCAGACGCAGTGATTAAGCATGGCGAATACTATCGTTTGTTCACATATATGTTCTTGCATACAACAGTGATTCACCTTGGCGTCAATATGCTTGGCCTTCTAGCCTTCGGTCGCATTACTGAGAATATTTTTGGTACCAATCGCTTTCTTGCCATTTACTTTTTCGGCGGCGTTCTCTCTGGGGTAGCTCACCTTATGCTGCGTCCTGATGAGCCTGCTGTTGGCGCTTCAGGAGCAATCTTAGCCATCTTTGGAGCGGTAGGCGTAGGTATTTGGAAATTGAAGGCAGTCTTGCCCGAGTCTTTGCGCAAACGCTATTTGTGGATGATGGTGGCCATTGCTCTATCGCAAGTGATAATAGATCAATTCATTCCACATATTGCCGTTTTTGCTCATCTTGGTGGCTTAATTGCTGGTATCGCATTAGGTGCAGTTACATCTATTCGTACACCTTCAAAAGAAGTAATTGACGGTACTCAGAAGTTTGTTGAAGGCTGAGCGATTTTGCCTTGTTGGCCTTGGGCCCATAGTGCTAGATTATAGCGGTGGCAGTGGCTGCCAAGAGCTTCTTGTAAAGAGTCAAATTTTATGCACGATTGTCCAACCTGCAAAGTTCCACTACACGGTCACGAGGCTGTTTGTCCATCCTGCGGCACAAAGCAGAGAGTAAAGCTGGGTTCGAGTAAGCTTTTTGGCAGTGAGCAGGCAGCTCAGAAACCCACTATTAATTTGATGCCCTTCCTCGCTTTTGGGGTGATTGTTCTCTGTGTCGCCGGTTACCTTCTCAAAGACAGCTGGATAGCTCAATTGATCAACCGCCCACCACAAGTGGAAGACCCAATTGCCAAAATGACATTTGTAGAAGCGCGAAACATAATCGAAACCAAGATTACTGAAGGTGTTGCTGCTACTGGCGGCAAGACTACTTTTAAGTGGCAACGAGCTGGCGCTGAAGTGGACAAAGCAAGTGAAGGTCCAGTAGAGGTTGAAGCTCAAGTTGAGTTAAAAGATCCGAGCGAACGCAAGGCCATTATTGATCCGGTCAAAGAATATTTTGAAAAAGCCGGCATAACCACATTAAATGTCAAAGACGAAAAGCTGCATGCTACTTGGACTTACTCTGTCACTCCAGCTCCGGCACCAACAGAATAAATGGCACGCAAGATTATGATTAAGCTACCAACACTAGTTTTTCTAGCTATAGCTCTTATCGCTTGCGTAGTTGTGTTTCGGGGCGCGCAAGCGCAAACAGGTCAGCCTAATAGTAGCAATCAGCCAAGTGTTCTTTATTCAATTTTAGATCCAAAATTCAACCTTGTAGCTGGTACTTATCTCATACCTAGTGGCTGGCAAGCTCAGAGTCAGGTGGCTTGGAACCTTGAGCACTTTAGCCAACCGTTGCAATTACATTCAGTTGCCTGTAGTGCTGATGGTAAATCGGTTTTAGAATTTTTCCCAGCAGAACAATTTGTTTGGTTGGTGCCAAGAGCAATGGCTCGCCCTGGGCAACCATTAGGTGATGGTGCCACCTTGCTTCCGCCGGTTTCGGCGCAAGAGGCGATGCAACACTTTGAAATTGCCAAGCTAAGGGGTTCAGCACCTAACTTAAAAATTGAGCAGATTTTTCCAGTACCAGATCTCGCTCAGCGTCTGCAAATTGCTGTTCCTGCTGGTGGCATGCAAGAGTGTGTCTGCGCCAGAATTTCTTACGTATTGAACGGACAGCCCATGGAAGAAGAAATCTATGGGGTAAAAACTGCATTTAATGGCGTGCCAAGCCGCAGTTATACAGCTGGTTCGATGGTGCAATATAACTGGGGCTTTGGTACTCTCTTTAGTTTTCGTGCTCCTCAAGGGGAGCTAGAGGCCCAGCGCGCTAACTTCTTTGCCATGGTCACTTCATTCAAGCCTAATCCAGCTTGGCAGGCCGTTCGAGCCCAGGTGCAACAGCAAGCCCTGCAACACAATAATTGGCGACTGCAAGAAACTGCTAGTTCTATCGCCAACGCTAACAAGCTTGGGCAGATGGTTGTGGCTGGAAATGCACAGTTCTTTGCCAATCAAGCAGCCCGTCGTGAGCAAGAATATGCCTCGGACCAAATGCGACTGCAAGCGCGTTATGCTCCAACCAGCGGTACTGCAAGCAGCGGCATCAGTCAAACAGAGGCTTTCGGTGACCTGATGATGGGGCGTGAAACCGCAGCTGATGGCTCAAAGCACGATGGATACCACAGTTCAATTTGGAGTGATGGGCAGGGAAATTATCGTCCAACCAATGATCCAAATTACAATCCTAATATCAATTCGAGTGGCACCTGGACTCAGATTGATAAGATGCCTCTAGGGCGTTAGAAACAAAACATTAGACGATCTCTCTAGCGGCGCTTTTGACAATTAGTATGATGTTGTCATATGCGTCAGTTTTCGAGGTCGCTGTGCCACATAGCAAAGTGCTGAAGGTTGCTTATTTCAAGTCACGCTCTGCTAGCGGCTCTGGCATGGCAGAGTTTGCGCCTGCCTTGATGGTTTTGTTGATCTGCATATTCTTTCCTCTAGTAGATATGCTCGCTGTTGCTTTGGCCTATTGTGACGGCCAAGTTTTGAACAGCAATCAAGTTCATGAAGCATCTTTGGTTGATTGGCATGATGCAGTCAATCCTGCCGGAACTGTCTGCAAAGGTATTCCTGATCAGTGGCTCAATGGCATGGGAAAGTTCGTCAAGCTTTCGAGCCCACCGACAACTTTCATCAGCTATCGCGACGGTGAATCGACTAGCGGTGTCACCGACAAAATTGTCAGTGTAACCACAACCTTGTCGTGCACGCCTTTCCTTTCTATTCCGCTTCCTGTGTTCAATGTGCCTGGGCTAAATGGCCCTATGGTTTTTTCAATTTCTTCAGAACGGCCTATGGAAAATCCAGATTATGCCGGACCGGCTAACGCTGGTGGTTCCGGGCCTCCCCCAGGTCCACCACCTGGTGGTGGCGGAGGGTCTAAAGGCCCTGCTGGACCTGGCGGACCTGGTGGCCCTGCTGGACCTGGTGGCCCTGCTGGACCTGGTGGCCCTGCTGGACCTGGTGGCCCTGCTGGACCTGGCGGACCAAGTGGCCCTGCTGGACCTGGCGGACCAAGTGGCCCTGCTGGACCTGGCGGACCTGGTGGCCCTGCTGGACCAAGTGGCCCTGCTGGCCCTGCTGGACCTGGCGGACCAGGTGGCCCTGCTGGACCTGGCGGACCAAGTGGCCCTGCTGGACCTGGTGGACCAAGTGGCCCTGCTGGACCTGGCGGACCAAGTGGCCCTGCTGGACCTGGCGGACCGAGTGGCCCTGCTGGACCTGGTGGCCCAAGTGGCCCTGCTGGACCTGGTGGCCCAAGTGGCCCTGCTGGACCTGGCGGACCGAGTGGCCCTGCTGGACCTGGTGGCCCAAGTGGCCCTGCTGGACCTGGTGGACCGAGTGGCCCGGCTGGACCTGGCGGACCGAGTGGCCCTGCTGGACCTGGCGGACCGAAAGGCCCTGCTGGACCTAAAGGCCCTAGTGGTCCGAAAGGCCCTGGTGGACCAACTGGACCTGGTGGTCCGAGTGGCCCTGGTGGACCAACTGGCCCTGCTGGACCTGGTGGACCCTTTGGCCCAGCCGGACCTGGCGGACCTGGTGGACCCACCGGCCCTGGGGGCCCCGCAGGACCCGCTGGACCCGGCGGCCCCGCTGGACCAAGTGGCCCTAGTGGAATTACATTTCCTGGAGTGGCCTAGTTCACACTGCTGGTTCGTTTCCGTTTAGTGCCAGCGGTCTGGCACTGCATCTAGTGGCAGAAAAAAAGGCGGCTTCGCTAGCCGCCTTTTTTTTGTTCAATTTTTAGGACTTTCCCTACTGAGCTTATTACTAACTTACTTCTTTTTGCCGCCGCCGAGAACGCCGCGGATGAATTTTCCTAGTGGATCGTAGAACTCATCCACCACTCTTTCTTTCAACGGAATAATGGCATTGTCAGTGATGTGAATATCTTCGGGGCAAACTTCAGTACAGCACTTTGTGATGTTGCAATAGCCTATGTGCCCTTCATCCTTGAGATATTTCATGCGGTTAGCTTCGTCAAGCGGATGCATCTCTAAGCCTGCTACCCGCACCATGAAACGTGGGCCCATGAAGTTGTCTTTGCGCTCGTGATCGCGCAAAACATGGCAGACGTTTTGACAAAGGAAGCATTCAATACATTTGCGAAACTCTTGAACGCGCTCGATATCTTCTTGATAGATCGTCCAGTCAGCGTCAGGGGAGGGCGAAAATGCCTTGATTTTTTTATTGACTTCGTAGTTCCAGCTGACATCGGTGACCAAGTCTTTGATGATAGGAAAAGTCTTGATTGGCTGCACGCAGATGTCTTCACCATCTTTGAACGAATCCATTCTTGATTTGCACATCAAAGAAGGCATGCCGTTTACTTCAGCACTGCATGAACCGCATTTCGCTGCCTTACAATTCCAACGCACAGCTAGTTCAGGGTCAAAGTTTTGTTGAATGTAGTGAATAGCGTCAAGCACGACCATCCCGGCTTCAACAGGCACTTTGTAAGATTGAAATTCACCCTTATCTTTAGTGCCTCTGTATACCTTCAGGGTCGCTTGGCGACCGGTTGACTCAGGCATTGGCGGGCTCCTTTTTTACGAAAAGATCTTTCAAGTCTGCAGGCATTTCTGGTAGAGGGGTATGCTCCAAAACCATTTTGCCGTCAGCACCTTTACTGCAGGCTGAGTTTTTAGTGCCCCATGCTTTTTCAGTGTCGGGATAGTCAAGGCGGCTATGAGCACCACGACTTTCTTGGCGAGAGAGGGCGCTGCGAGCAATTGCTTCAGAGCAGATCATCATGTTCTTGAGGTCGCGGCACATATGCCAGCCAGGATTAAATGCCTTGGTTCCTTTAGCCCCAACCTTCTCTACTTCAGCTTTGAGTTCCTCCAGCTTGGCCAAGCCAGTTGCTAGCTCTGCTTCTTCGCGGAAGATGCCAACATAGGTTGCCATGATTTTGTTCAGCTCTTTGTGGACGTCATACGGATTTCTTCCATCTTTCAGTAAGAAAGGTGCTTCCATTTCAGCCATTGCTTCTTTGACGATTTTGTCATCTATCTTAGGACTGTCAGTAATACCTTTAACGTACTCAGCTGCACCAGCACCGGCTCGCTTGCCGAAAACTATCAAATCAGATAGTGAGTTTCCACCGAGGCGGTTGGCACCGTGCATGCCTCCAGAACACTCTCCGGCTGCAAATAGACCAGGCACTCGTGACATTTGTGATTCAGCATCGACTCTGATACCACCCATGGTGTAGTGCATGGTTGGTCCGACTTCCATTGGGCCAGCTGTGATGTCTACATCGGCCAAGTCTTTGAACTGGTGATACATAGAAGGAAGTTTCTTCTTTACCCGCTCTGAATCTTGATAGCTGATATCAAGGAAGACACCACCGTGAGGCGAACCGCGTCCTTCTTTGACTTCGGTATAGATAGCGCGAGCGACGTTGTCGCGAGTCGACAGTTCTGGTGGGCGACGGGCTTCTGTTCTAGTTCCCGCAAGAACGGAATTGACCCAAGTGACTGCTTCAGCTTCGTCTGCAGCATAATCATTTCGGGTGGCTTCCGGCAAATATTTGAACATGAAGCGCTCGCCTAAGCTATTGCGCAAAATGCCGCCTTCGCCGCGCACCCCTTCTGTCACCAGAATGCCACGCACCCCTGGTGGCCAGACCATGCCTGTGGGGTGGAATTGGATAAATTCCATATCGATAAGCTCGGCGCCGGCATCATAGGCCAAACCTTGACCATCGCCAGTGTACTCCCATGAGTTAGAAGTGACTGTATAGGCTTTACCGGTGCCGCCTGTGGCAAGCACAATTGCTTTGGTTTTGAAGAGAATATAGCGACCATCTTCGCGGTAATAACCAAAGGCACCAGCAATTTTGTCGCCGTCTTTGATTAGTTTGGTGATAGTGCATTCCATATATACTTCGATGCCCTGGTGCACACCACGGTCTTGCAGGGTGCGAATCATTTCTAAGCCGGTTCTGTCACCAACGTGGCAAAGACGCTTCCAGGTGTGGCCACCAAAAGCCCGTTGCAAGATTTTGCCGTCTTTAGTGCGGTCAAAAACAGCACCCCAGCGCTCTAGCTCTTTCACCCTGTCAGGGGCTTCTTGGGCATGCAATTGGGCCATGCGCCAATTGTTCAGTTGCTTGCCACCATTCATGGTGTCTTTGAAGTGAGTCTGCCAACCATCCATGGGGTCAACGTTAGCTAAGGCCGCGGCTACTCCGCCTTCTGCCATAACGGTGTGGGCCTTACCTAAAAGTGATTTGCAGACTAGTCCTACGCTGACGCCCTGACCAGAAACTTCGATGGCGGCTCTAAGACCGGCTCCACCAGCTCCAATTACCAAGACGTCGTGTTCTCTAATTTCGTATTCGCTCATAATTTAAAATAGTTGAAATGCAATGTTGGGATCGACACAGGTGTAACGGATATATACATCAGTCAGGGCCACAGAAAACAGTGATGTCCAAGCCCACTGCTGGTGACGCTCATTGAATTTGGTCACTAGCTGCCAGGCTTGGAAGGCCGGTTTTACTTTTGACTCGTTGGTTGGGCAAGAGAAACAATCTTCTTTGCCGCCGACAATGTGTCTGCAGGCGTGGCAGCCAAATGTATAACCAGAGAGCAAGACACAGTTAGCCAGCATCACTACTGTCAATACGCTGAGGTGGAATCCACCGTCATAGTAGAGAGTCTTGATGGCATCCCACCAGAGAATGAGAAGCACAGGAGTTGCTAGATAGAAGGCGTAACGGTGCAAGTTCTGCAAAACAAAGGGGAAGGATTGTTCGCCAGTGTAGCCTTTGCCTTTGAACATGCCCACAGTGCAAGCCGGTGGGTGCATAAAATAAGAGCGGTAATAGGCCTTGCGATAGTAGTAGCAAGTGGCTCTGAAAGAAAGAGGAATCCATAGAATCAAGAAGGCTGGCGATAGTGGCCACCATGGCACAAACTCTTTCAAATTTGGCGAATAGAAAGGCGAGAGGTACGGGCCATATTCATAGAGATTATTTTCGAAAGCTCTAAACATTGAGTAAATGCCGAAAGCTGTAAAAACAAAAGCAATGAGAAACGGCTCAACCCACCAGTTGTCTTTGCGTGAGGTTGGGCCTTCATAAGCTGGCACTGCATTTGACTGCGGGAGCTTTGATTCAGGCAAATCAGTAAGTTGCGATTGGGTCATTAGTATGTTCAATCTCCTGGGATGCTCAGAGCCATAACAGCTCCGGTCCACTATCGGACATAACAAATTATAGCCAGCTGAAACAGTGTGTGACCCGGCTTTTGTCTAATTTTCGCAAAGCTCTGGCTGAGACTTATTTCGTATATATTTCGTTTCTATTGGCTTAGCAAGCATAAAAAGAAAGTTGCAAAGTACAAAACTGTAGTTGGCATGGTCTCCTTATAATCCACTCATCTAGTTCTGTCTCGGAACTTGGCTTTGTCGCTAGCGTCTTTCTTAGAATGTTAGCTTTGAACTTTTTGTCCTAATTGGTCGTTATTAGCAGTATGGATGTTAGGTTCAATTTTGTAGGCTGTCCGAAGAGACGGCCTAGGCAAGGAGCGTTATCATGAATGCCAAAGTGCGCAAATCTAAAAGTAGCGATGGCCGTAAGAAACTAAAGACTGAGAGTCAAGCAATCGCTAGACGCTTAGACGAGTCTATTCCACTTAATACAGCTGAATGGCAGAAAGTAGAACAAATGCTTATGCGCTTAACTGAATTTGCCCCGACTGATTTGGTTTTTGACGTTGCTAGCGCGATTGCTTTTTATGCTGACGATCAAGCCAGACGTGGATATATACTAGGTGCTGCCGACTCTTGTAAGCTTGTAGCTTGAATATTTGACCTAGTTATAGATTTGAGATTATCGATGCAGATTCGCCGCGCCCAACTTTCTGATTGCCAAGCTATATCTAATATCTATAACTATTACGTTGAAAATTCTACGGCGACCTTTGCTCTTGAGCCCGAAACGGCGGCTGAACGCGAGGCCTGGTTTAACCAGCACGAACAAAACCAACTGCCAATGCTTGTGGCTGTTTTAGACAATCAGGTATTAGCCTTTGCCTCACTCTCTTTCTATCATCAGCGCTGCGCTTATCGTCAGACTGTTGAAGCATCAATTTATGTAGATCATAATTTTCTTTCGCGCGGCTACGGCCGATTGCTCATGAATGAATTGATGGCGGCTGCCGAAGAAGCTGGCTTCCATGCGGTTCTCGGGCTGATCTGTAGCGAGAATAGTGCTAGCATCAAATTGATGCTTGACTATGGTTTCTTTGAAGCTGGGTGTCTGAAACAGGTAGGGAAAAAATACGATCGTTGGCTGGATGTGGCAATATTAGAGAAAATCCTCTAGTAACTAGTTTCATTAAGTCTGACAAATTGAAATTCAAAGCCAAAATTCGCCGCAGCGCAAATCATACTGAAGATCTATCGGCTGCTGCCAAGCCGCAAGCACTTTGGCGCTACTTGTTCTTGGCTCCTCTTGCCTACCTGCTGTTGTCACCTCGTGTCAATATGCGGCTCTATCGCCGCCTGCTCTTTCAGCCCACTGCTTTTCCTGAGCAGCTCAATGGCACGTTGCCGCGAGCAATGGATATTGAGCCAGAAGAGCTGTATTTCAATAGCTTCGGTGATCTCGATTCTAAAGAAACTCTACACGGCTGGTATTTTCAGCATCCCAACAACGACGCTCCTTTAGTGATTTTCAGCCACGGCAATTCAGGTAATCTCACTATTCGCGCACCTTTGTTTCAGGTGCTGCTTGAAAGTGGCGCCTCTGTGTTTATCTATGACTACAGAGGTTTTGGTAAAAGCACAGGCTCTCCTACTGTTGAAGGAGTGTATCAAGACGGCCTAGCGGCCTATGACTTTGTCGTCAGCAAGTTTGCCCTGCAAGCAGATCAGGTCTTTCTTTATGGCGAATCTCTGGGGGCTGCAGTCAGCAGTTACATTGCGAGCAAGCGAAAGTCAGCAGGATTGGTTTTACAATCAGGCTTTAGCTCTTTGCGAAACATCGGCGGTGAGCGTGTTAGAGCGCTTAAGCTCTACCCTTCTTGGCTATTTCCTATGCCTGGTACAAGCAGTCGCGACATCTTGGCGGCAGAGCACCCACCTTTGCTAATTATTCATGGAAAGCTCGACAAATCAGTGGCTTTCCACCATGCTCAGGCTCTTTATGATTGTGCTTCGCAGCCAAAACAGTTATTAGCGCTTCCTGTTAGCGGACACTCTGATCTCGTTGCTACGGCCAAAGATACATTGAGAGAAAATCTCACGGCCTTCTTCAAACGCTTTAGCCAACCCTAATAAATATAGTGGCCACCCTAGATGCTGGTTAGCTCTGGCTGGTGTTAAATGGAAGAAATATCCCTCGCGAATTTCAGCATAAAAACTGATAAGAGGAGATTTCATGAACAATCAATATTATTTGGTCAAAGGCCTGAATAAACTTGCCCAAGGCTGGCATGAAGTGGGCGAAGATGCAGTTGCTAGAAGCATCTATCGCTATATTATTCGCTTGCAAAATAGTAATCCGGCCGAGACTTTCGGAGAGCAAGTCGAGGAGTTCTCCGCCCTAATGCAAGACTACGATGCCCTCAAGAAGTGCAGTGATATTGACGAAAAAGACCTGAATCGCAACTAGTTTTTCTGGCTATTCTCACGAATTAAGTTGAGAGCTGAGCCAGCTCTGAACCAGCCGATTTGTTCTTCAGTCATGGTGTGTTTGACTGTAATAACTTCTTCCGTTCCGTCATGGTGTTTGATTTCAACTTCAAGGTTTTTGCCAGGAGCCAAGGCACCAAGATTCTTGATGCTGAATCTGTCTAGCTCTTGAATTTTGTCGTAGTCAGCGGCATTGACGAAGGTCAGGGCAAGGATGCCTTGCTTCTTCAAATTGGTTTCGTGAATACGGGCAAAGCTTCTCACCAAGACAGCCTTGCAGCCTAAGAAGCGCGGAGACATCGCGGCGTGTTCACGGCTTGAGCCTTCGCCATAGTTTTGATCGCCGACAACCAACCAGCCAGTTTTCTCTGCTTTATAGTGACGAGCAACTTCTGGGTAGGTCATGCGCTTTTGATTCAAAACATCGAGGCCGATACCAACTTCTTTTGTGAAAGCGTTGATGGCGCCAATGAACATGTTGTCGCTAATCTTGTCTAGGTGGCCACGGAACTTGAGCCATGGACCAGCGGGTGAGATGTGGTCGGTGGTGCACTTACCGAGTGCTTTGAGCAAGACAGGAAGATTCTCGTAATCTTTGCCATCCCAAGCGGCAAACGGTTCGAGCAATTGCAATCTGCCTGAATCAGGAGAGACTGCAACTTTGACTTGATCGCCGTCAATTGCTGGTGGAATGTAGCCGTTATCTTCTGACTTGAAGCCTTTAGAAGGTAACTCTGGGGCTTGTGGTGGCACCAAAGTAAACGACTTGCCGTCACTACCCACCATTGTGTCTTTTAATGGATTGAATGAAAGTGAGCCAGATAGGGCTAAGGCTGTGACAATTTCAGGGCTGCCAATGAAGGCTAGAGTTTCAGGGTTGCCGTCATTGCGTTTTTGGAAATTGCGGTTGAAAGAAGTAATGATTGAATTGCTTTCGCCTTGTTTGATGTCATCGCGCTTCCATTGACCAATACATGGGCCACAAGCATTGGCCAATACAGTTCCGCCAATGCCTTCAAGAGTTTTCAGTTGGCCATCGCGGTCAATGGTCTCGTAAATTTGTTCAGAGCCCGGTGTAATCAAGAAACCACAGCTAGATTTGATGCCATGATCGGTGCCTTGTTGAGCCACATGGGCCGCTCTGCTCATGTCTTCGTAAGAAGAGTTAGTGCAGCTGCCAATTAAGGCATAGGTCAATTTGTCTGGATAGCCTTTTACTTTGATCTCAGCGGCAAATTCTGAAATTGGCCTCGCTAAGTCTGGAGTGTGTGGGCCTACGACATAGGGCTCAAGCTGATCGAGATCAATTTCTACTACTTGATCAAAGAATGAAGTTGGATTGGCAGCTACTTCAGGGTCGGCCACTAGACATTCTTTGTATTGGTCTGCTAGTTGAGCGAAGTCTTCTCTTTTCGTGACACAGAGATATTTAGCCATGCGCTCATCATATGGGAAGATCGAAGTTGTTGCACCAAGCTCGGCACCCATGTTGGTGATGGTGGCTTTGCCTGTGCAGCTAATTGATTTTGTGCCTTCGCCGAAATACTCGACAATCGCTCCAGTGCCGCCGGCCACGGTCAAGATTCCGGCGATTTTGAGAATAACGTCTTTAGGCGAAGTCCAGCCGTTCAGCTTACCCTTCAGATGTATACCAATGAGCTTAGGCCAACGTAGGCCCCAAGCCACTCCGGCCATAACGTCTACGGCATCGGCACCGCCGACGCCGATGGCAACCATGCCTAGGCCACCGGCATTAGGTGTGTGTGAATCGGTACCGATCATCATAGTGCCAGGCAGTGCATAGTTTTCTAGTACTACTTGGTGAATGATACCGGCGCCTGGTTTCCAGAAACCAATGCCATGCTTATTGCTGGCCGATTCAAGGAAATCATAAACTTCCTTGTTTTCATCAAGAGCGCGCTCCATGTCTTGTTCAGCGCCAACTCTTGCTTGAATGAGGTGATCGCAGTGCACCGTGCTTGGTACTGCAACGGTTTTTAGCTGAGCTTGCATGAACTGCAAGAGGGCCATCTGTGCTGTCGCATCTTGCATGGCTACGCGGTCTGGTCTTAAGAAGGCATAGGTTTCGCCACGCTTAATTTCTTCAGTTGGCCAGTGATCAAGGTGCGATGTCAACACCTTCTCTGCCAATGTTAACGGTCGACCAAATTTCTCTCTTGCTTCTTGATGCTTCTTGGGCAGCGCTTCGTAGAGCTTTTTGATATCCGACACTTTCAATTCAGCCATTGCAGTCTCTCTTGTAGCTTCAGTCTAAGGCTTTGATTGTACTATTAGTCGCGCCCTAATTGCTTTCCAAGTGCTGCCCTGAGCCCGTATAGCAGGCTGTCTTAATTGAATATTTCAATTTGTTGACTGGCAGTGTTAGCATTGACTTACACCTTTTTACATCGAGAGCAAAATTTGAAAGCCAAGCCGGCAGTATTTATTCCTACTTTGTACTTTGCTTCTGGCCTGCCGTACACCCTAGTTGTGCTTGTCTCTGTAATTTTTTACAAAAATCTAGGCGAGTCTAATGACTTTGTTGGAGTGGTCACCAGCTCTTTCTATCTGGCCTGGGTGGCTAAGTTTCTCTGGGCGCCTTTAGTTGATCTCTTGGGCAAAAAGAGAATTTGGATAGTGGTGGCGCAGTTGATACTAGCGCTAACTTGTGTAGGTTTGGCTTTGTCTTTGAGTCTGGCTAGCAGTCAGATAGCTGTTTTGAGCATCGTAGTATTTTCGATTATGGCCCTGATTTCAGCTACCCAAGACGTGGCCAGCGATGGCTACTATCTTGAAGTTTTAAATAAAGATCAGCAGTCTTACTTTGTTGGAGTGCGCAATGCCTTCTATAAAATGGCTGTTCTGTTCGGCCAAGGTGGCTTGGTGATGCTGGCCGGTTGGCTTGCTCATCAATCTGGTTTTGGCGTCAAAGGCGGATGGTCTGTAGCTTTTCTGCTCTGTGCCGTCATTTTTGCCTTGCTTAGCATTTTTCACTTCTTTGCCCTGCCGCAGCAAGTGCCAAAAGAAAACCTGAACGATCCTTCAGATTTAACGGAAGAGAAATCAGGCATTAGTATTGGCGAATTTCTTACGGTTTTTCGTACATTTTTTGCCCAAAAGGCGATCGTGCCGATTGTTCTTTATATATTGATTTTTCGCCTAGGCGACGCTCTCATGCTGAAAATGGCTGCGCCCTTTTTACTTGATGCGCCGAAAGTCGGTGGCCTCGGTATTTCTACCGAGACCGTCGGACTTATATATGGAGGGGTTGGTGTAGGCTTTCTTTTATTGGGCGGTATCGTAGGTGGTTTTGTTGTTAGTAAGTTCGGACTTAAGCGCACGTTAATGCCTACTGCCATTTTTCAAAATGTGGCGATTTTGCTCTATTACTTTATGGCCACTAATGCGCCAAGCGTCTTGCTCACTTCTATTTGCAACGCCATTGAGCAATTTGCCTATGGATTGGGCACCGCAGCCTATACAGTTTTTTTGCTGAGAACTGTGAACCCTAAATACAAGTCAGGTCATTATGCCATTGCCACGGCCTTGATGGCAGCAGGCGTGATGGTACCTGGTATTTACAGTGGCAAGCTTCAGGGTGCGCTTGGCTATCCTAATTTCTTTTTGCTTAGTTTCGTTCTATCTATCCCTGGTATGATCACCATTCTCTTGTTGCCACTTGAAGATAAATAACGAAAATGCAATACCGCAGAATTGGGAAATGGGGCGTCAAAGTCAGCGAAGTGTCTTTAGGCAGCTGGCTAACCCACGGTGGATCTGTTGATGAGAAGAACTCCATCAAACAAGTTCAGCATGCTTTTGAGCTAGGTATTAATTTCTTCGACAATGCCAATGTCTACGCCCAGGGCGCTTCTGAGAGCGTTGTCGGTAAGGCCATCAAGCCTCTTAAGCGCGATGCTATTTTTCTCGCCACCAAAGTTTTCTTTCCGATGGGTGAAGGTCCTAACGATAAGGGCTTATCACGCAAGCACGTTTATGAACAATGCCATGCCAGCCTAAAGAGGCTGGGTACTGACTATATAGACCTCTATCAGTGTCATCGTTTCGATCCTGAAGTGCCAATGGAAGAATTGGTGCGCACCATGGACGATTTGACCAGGCAAGGAAAAATTTTGTACTGGGGTGTGAGCGAGTGGAGTGGCTCTCAGATAGAAGACGCTCATCGGGTAGCAGGCGCACTTAATGCTGTTCCACCAATTTCTAACCAACCTTGCTACAACATGCTCACCCGCAATATCGAGGCATCAGTCATACCCGCATGCGAGCGTACCGGTGTTGGTCAAGTTGTATTTTCGCCGCTGGCTCAAGGGGTTCTCACTGGTAAATACCTGCCAGAAAAACCTTTGCCTGCTGATTCGCGCGCCGCTGACAGTAAAGTAAACGTCTTCATGATGGGCCGCAACCTAATGGCTAATGAGACTCTTGAGAAGGTGCAAAGACTAAGTACCCTTGCTTCAGAGTGCGGTTTAACTATGTCGCAGTTTGCTTTAGCCTGGTGCCTGCGTCATCAGAATGTCGCCAGCGTCATCATCGGGGCCACTAAAGTTGGGCAAATCGATGAAAACGTTAAGGCTGCAGGGGTCAAATTAAGCCCAGAAATTCTTGAAAAAGTTGAAGTTATCCTTGGTGCGGCCACTCCCGCTAGAGCTTAGCTATTTCATACGCTTTATAGGCAGGGTTAAATGTGCTGCCATTGGGCACATTGCTGATGTCACAGGTGGAGAAATATGAAAAAGTTTCCTGAGCGCAGCTCAGCTATGCTACTAAGCCTTTCGCTGGCCCTGCAAGTATTGAGTCCAATTATTGTCCTCCAGCCGGTCTATGCCGCTGAAGGTGAAGCTAGTGCTAGTGCTGGTTCTAGTGCTAGTTCGGGTTTGCCATCAGAGGTTACTGGTATCGAGCCAGTGAAAACCGAAACTCCTGCTGCTAGTGAGGCAACTGCTGCTAGTTCAGCCGCTGCGGGTGACTCTGCGACGAAGCCGACAACCACAACTACAACGACAACTACAACAAGTCCAAGCAGTGAGTCTTACGCCGATCCTGTGATTGTGCGGCCTGTGATTGACCTGCCCCACATTAAAGAAGCTGCCGCAGCGGCGGCTCATGCTCAAGCGGGCCTAGCCGGAAGTGCATCCAAAGCAGCATCAACTCCAGCTGTCAAGCCGATTCAAGCCCAGGCCACTACCACCAAGCTCTATGGTCGCATTGAGCAAATCACCAGCGGCAACGGTGCCAACTTCCCTATTATCCTCAAGGCAATGACGCCGCAGATGGACAATTCACTGGTGAAGAAACCGCTCAGTGGTGCGGCTACCGATGTAAGTATGTTCTCCGGCACGATTGCTAAAAGCTTCCCCTCTGATTATCGCGGAAACTGGGGCGGTGACTTGACAGTATGGCGAGTGGAGCAAGATCCAATTTGCTACAGAATCGATCCAGAAGAAGCTTCAAAGGTTTTGAAAATCTTCAAGTCGGGCGCCAAGGGTTCGACCAATTTTATGTTTGCTCAAGACACGCGGGGGGGAATTGTCTTAGCACCGGCCAAAGTGATGTTCTCGGTAGTGGCCAAAGATATTGGTGCTGACCAACAAATGGCCCAGATGATGGGCGGCCAGAGTTTTGCCAGCATGGGGCCCATGGGGCAGATGATGCAGCAAATGGCACAGAGCATGCCCGTTCCTGTGATTTTCTCCTTTGGCGATATTCAATCAAGTCAGTATGCCAAAGGCTTGTCAGGCAATGAGTTTGTCCAACGTACACTTAAGAACCAAGTGCGGCAGCTTGCTCCTAACGTGCTTGAACAGCAGATTGTGGCTGAGTGCAATGAGATAATGCGCTCTACCGGTCAGCCAAGAAAACGCTACGAAGAATCGGTTTTGCGATTCACCAAAGTCAATAGTCAGCAAATGTATGTGCAAGCGGCCCAAGTTGTTTTTGGCCAAGACCGCAAGTTCCAGCAGAAAATTGTTATGTACGGATATGTGACAAAAGGCCAGGTAGCTAATACTAATCCCTACTCTGGTATGATGCAGATGATGCAACCGGGCCAATCTGGCCAAAGCCAATTTCCGAGCTTGCAACCCGGCCAGAACCCTTTTGGTGGCGGAGGAAATCCCTTTGGTGGAGGCATGCCGCAGTTCCCACCAGGGTCTAATCCGTTTCAGGGCTTATTTGGCCAGTAGAAACCGATTTGAAATAAAAAGAGAATTCTTACGGACACGATCAGATGAACACTTCTTCCGCCAGCGACCTCGATACACTAGCTGACTTTGTCACTAACATGATTATTCAGCATGACTATCCAGGTTTTGAGCCCCGCTCCTTCCGTATTGGCCTCACTGAGCAATTGCTCAAATCAAGTGCTCGGCTTTTTGCAGATGCTTTAGGTCATTCAAGTGTCTACGTTCGTTTGACTGCTTTACGATGGTTTCAAGAAAAACCGGGCGCGATTAAACCCTATTTGAAAGCAATTATGGGTTTGCTCTCGAACTCCGACGAGTGGGTGCGCATGGAAGCCACAATTACTTTAGAGCGTTATCAACATCCATCGTTGCCAATTGCTCTGGCTGTAGTTGTGCAATTAGAAGACCAGTATCCATTGGTGCGCAGAGAAGCCGCCAAGGCTCTTGGTAAGATGCTTGCCAAAATCAAAGAAAGTACCAATTCAAAAAATGCAGCCAAGAATGCAGAGCGTGATCTCGAACTAGCACCAATTGTAGAAAGTCTTAAAAATGCTTTGCGCGACGATCAAGACGCTCAAGTGCGGCAGAAAGCGGAGAAGGCTTTGCGCAAGTCAGGAGCCTACGCTGGTTAAGTCAGCTTTAGGTTATTGATTGACTGCAGAAGTTCTTTTGATTGCGAAACGAAGTCGCACTCATTGGTTAGTTTGGTGTAGAGACCGTACTCATAATATTGCTCAAGAAAATTCAAGTCATATCTCAAAATCTTAAGTAAGTCATCAACTATTACCTCAGAGGCCGCTAGAAGCTCTTCTAAAGCATTAGAGAGGGCTTGTAGCTCTCCTGCTAGGGAAACAATGGCTTCAGTCTTCTGCTCGAGCCTCGTGGTGCCGTCACCATAGGCACTGGCAAGGTGCTGGTGCATTGAGGCGGCGCAACTAACTAAATTGGCTGCTAATTGATGAAAATAGGTACGGATCATCTTTTCTTCAAGAGTGACCCGCTTTTCTGTCATGCGAGAAACGATTTCATTAATCTTAGTGGCCAAAGCAAAGCAGTGATCTAGCACTGAAAGTATGCCCTTGACGCGTTCTTCTTCTTCGAGATTGTGCAGCATAGTTTGATCTTCTTTTGCAGCCCCATTTTGTTAATACCTAAGTGTACCTACTACCTTAACAGAAGGGGCCAAAGTAAAAGAGACCGCCTCAATCTGGGGCGGTCTCTTTTACTTGAATTTGAAACTAACTAGCAGTCTCTATGTAGAAGAGGAAGGAGTTGAAGCTGCTCCGATGGCGGAGTAATTTTCTGATACTTCCATGGTGCTGACTGAAAGGTGGGCCCCACCTTGCTGCCTTCTGAAATTATCGAGATACCGGCGAAGAGCTTCTCTTATCAGATCTGATCTAGTGCGGTGTTCACACTGAGCGATGAAATCTACTTGCTCTAGCATGGCAGGAGGCAGTGCAATTAGGACCTTTTTGGGCATATTCGGTTCCTCTGGTATGGCTGTCGGGTGACAAGGGGGTGCGTAATGGGGCGCGAAGGTACACCTCAAGCAAACTGCACTCTGGCGCAGATGTCTTGAGACGAAGTCGTTCCTACAGTTCCAAGTCCGTTTTTTTGTCTACGGTCTTAACAATAGGTAACTGCTTTTGGGTGGTTAGTTGGATTTATCAACCACCTTCAACATGTATTCAATTTACACATGAAAGTCGATATCGTAAAGGTCTAAAAGGGGCATAAATACCCAATTTCGTAGAAGTCTACATAAAAGGATTTTCCGAAAGGCGCAATGGCAAGCACGGTAACACTCTTCGCGGATCGGGCTAGAAACGGTATAGATACTAGGATCCACAAGGACATATACAGCTATTGCATTGCTAAAAAATTGTGCTAGGCACTTTCTTGTTTTTGGCCGAAAATGAGTGAAATTGACTATTCATGCGGGTTCGAGCTAGTTCAGTTTCTGGTTTATCTGGCCTGTTTTGGTAGGGCTTAGTGTCTTGCTCACTAGTGATATTTGTACTATGTCTAGAAGGTAAGCCAGATGGCATCTAGTTATCATTAAATGGTATCGCTAATGGTATCAGTAGTGTATATGCGTGCCCTAGGACGCTGACCGGTATCTTCAATTGCATGATGAAGCAAGTGTTTAAGCCATTTTTGGCGACCATAGACTGACAGTGGGGTACTACTTGCTGGGTTATCTACAGCTTTTGCACCGATCGCATATATTTCGGTGCTACAAAAAAGTCAAATTTTTTTTTGCCCTTTAATCACAATGAGCAATGTTTGGCAAAAGGCGCAGAGACACTAGATTTTTGCGGGCAAAATCGAGTTAGATATAAGTCTTCCTTTCGCTTTTGCCGTACTTTTGTCGTACTTTTGCCGATTACCGTTAACAAATTTAGATTCATTTAGGGAGAGCTATGCTCATTGCAAGTTGGAATGTCAACTCCATAACCGTCAGATTGCCTCATCTTTTAGATTGGCTCAAAAGCACTTCACCAGATCATCTCTGTTTGCAAGAGCTAAAAACCGTTGAAGAAAAGTTTCCTTTTGATCAGCTTGCCGAAATAGGCTATAGCGCCCATGTTGTTGGTGAGAAAACCTACAACGGTGTGGCCATAATTTCAAAGAGTTCAGTGGAATGTGTAAGCAAACTTTTGCCGGGCTCACCAGAGCCCCTTCAAAGTCGTTTGATAGAGGTTTGTGTCGACGGTGTGTACATTCTCAACTTATATGTACCAAACGGCTCTGAAGTGGGCTCTGCCAAATACGAATACAAGTTGGCCTGGTTTAAGGCCCTCATCTCTTATATAGAAGAACGACATGTCAAAAATGGAGTGGTTTGCGACAAACTAGTTATTTGTGGCGATTTCAACATCGCCCCAGAAGATCGCGATGTTCATGATCCAGCCGAGTGGGTGGGCCAGATTTTAGTAAGCGAGGCAGAGCGCGACTGCTTCCGTCAACTAATCAATCTAGGAATGATTGATAGCTTTCGCGAATTTGAGCAGAGTGCTGGTCATTTTTCTTGGTGGGATTATCGCATGATGGCTTTTCGCCGCAAGCGCGGTATGCGTATTGACCATATTCTCGTTTCACAGCCATTGAGAGAGGCGCTGAAACGCTCATGGATAGACATTGATCCGCGCAAGCTAGAAAAGCCGTCGGACCATGCACCAGTAATTGCCGAATTCCTAATATAGACGAAAAAGTCTAAGCTTTCTCTTTGACAGGCTTGTCGTACTTGAAGAGAATGTCTTGCACAGCCACTTCTGACAATCCTGGGAATTTGCCATCAATAATTTGATCGGCTAATTTGCTGGCTGCTTTGAAATAGCTATCAGATGGTCTTTCACCAGTGAGCTTGCAGCGCAAATCTTGACAGAGAATGTCAGCAGCCGACTCAACAACTGCGTTCTTCTCGTTGTGGGCCCACAATGCTGTCACCAGAATGATAATGGCGTCCTGTGCCCGTTGCGACATCTCGGCGATGCGACATTGTCTATCTGCCAGCTTCAGTTGGTGCTTGACCATTGCCTGGCTTAGTTCTAGTGGTGTATCTGAGAGAAACTCTAGAGCGAAATCTACATGGGCCTTGAGTTCTTGCGACATTCCAGGAATTTCATGAGAATCTACGCCTTCAAGCTGTTTGCCCATCCACCAGAAAGCATAGGGCACCAATTCATTGCGCAAAGCAAAACCATGAATTGGGTTCATTGGGTTGAATTTCTTCAAACCTGCCCGAGGAATGGCTTTGCCGATAGGCTCGAAGTAGGTGACGCCATGTTGTTTTGCTAGCGATTTGAAGAAGGCCATACCAAGCATCTCGCCTTCGCCTTCGTAGATGCACGGAGCTAAGAAGTCGTGAATGTTATCGCCCAGTAAATGACCCGCTAAAAACGAGCGGCCACCGTGAGTTTTCATAAATAGCTCAATTGCGCACTCTTTTTCGGCTTCGGAGCCAAAGATTTTAGCGATGATGCATTCCAGCTCACCACGGTAACCTTGGTCCAAAAGCCATGACCCCCAGGCCACCAAAGCGTCAGCGCCGCAGATCAAAGCGGCCGCCCGAGCAATTCTGCGTTTGACCAACTCTCTGGTCTCAATAGCGTTGCCATAAGTGTCGCGGAACTTGGCCCAAGGCAACATATTGGCCAGCATGATGCGCATAACGCCAGATGCCGTCGCACACAAGGCCAGACGGCCCATGTTCAAACCGTGATAGGCAACAGTTAGACCATCACCAGTTGTCGGTACTAAGAGATTTTCTTTCGGTACTTTGAAGTCTTTGAATTTCAGGCCATTGTTAAAGGCATGCTTAAGAGCGTGCAATTTGTAGGGAATGATTTTGAATTCATCATTTTCTTCCTTCGGCAAATCAGCAATGAGAGCGGCTGGTTTGCCGTTAACTAGGCAAACTAGGCCGATAGTGCGACCGGCAATGGCATTTGTGATGAAGAGTTTTTCGCCATTGACTACATAGTGGTCGCCCACTAGTTCTGCTGTGGTTTTAAGGGCAGTCAAGTCAGAACCAGCCTGTGGTTCTGTAAGGGCAAAGGCTGAAAGAGCCTCACCACTGGCTAGTTTGGGCAAGAGCCGCTGTCTTTGTTCTTCGCTGCCAAAGTAGCGCACGGGGTCAACAGCGCCAATGCAACCGTGTACTGAGGCTAATCCTGCTGCTGTCGGTTCAATTGAAGCAACCTGAGTGAGGAAAGTCATAAATTGGCGAGCTGTACCGCCTTGACCGCCATACTTTTGTTCAATCAGCATGCCCCAGTAGCCAGCGCTGGCAAGTTCTTCTAAAACTACTTTGGCAATCTTGCCTTGATCATCAAGCATGGTGCCATTTTTCTTATGGCGCGCTAAAACTTCTAGCGACTTTTTCATCGCGGGCAAATTCATTGATTCGGCGTTTAGCTTAGGAGTCGAGAATAATTCGACTGGTACTTTGGCTTCCCATATAGCCCTGTGCACCGGGCTATTAGACGTTTTGTATTGCTCGGCGAAGAATGAATCTACTTCGTCGTCGGTGCGGTCAACGGCACCGGTACGTTTAGCTTCTTCTTCTGTTTTTCCGGCCAACTGCATGGCTGTCTCGGCAAAACTAGCGTCTTTTGAGTCGTCTTTAACTGATGTCATGGTTCAATTCCAGTAGTAAAGCAATATTATAAATCATTCAGATCTTAGCCCATATGAGGACCTCAGTTGCCATCGCAAAGATTAATCGCGATGGGATTTGTGCTGCTGTCAGAAATTGTCACCTTAATTGGTGTCCCGCACAGCACTTTAATTAGTTCGTTTCCGGCTAGTCTTCGCCGCCAGCCGAAGGTTAGGGCGTTTTGCCCCTCATCACCAGCCATGTTGTCGCTTTCTAAATGATTTACTTCGGGGATGTCACGACCAATTTTGACCAGTCCTTGCAGTTCATCTCGAGTAGCAATTAGCTCTGGGGCTATTTCTAGGTCTAGGGCTCTGATTTTTAACACTGTATAAAGCACATCGGCAATGAGCACGTCGGCTTTTGAAGGCGCTCGCCCTGATGGCCACTGGGGGCAATCTTTGTCGGCTATTTGGTTAGCTTCTTCGATTACTTTTACAACCTTTCTGCCCCAGTGCGAGAGTTGATCAGAGCGAATGCCGCGAATGCGCTGAATATCTTCTATAGACGAAGGCGGCTTTTTGGCTAGCTCGAGCATGATGTTGTCGTTTATCACTGAGCGAGCTGGTCTATCTGTGCGTTTAGCTTCAGCTTCACGCCACAAGCAAACTGCTTGTAATACCGCTAGTTTGCGGCGATTTAGACCTTGGGCACCCTTTACTCTTAAGAACTCACGACCGCTTTCTTTAATGTAATAGCTGTCTTGCTCGTAGTGCTTACACTCCTCAATAACCCAGTCAAGGCGCTTGCGGCCCTCGAGTTCGCTTTGCAGGCGCTCGTAAAGTGGAATCAAGTGCAAGGCGTCATCGATGGCATATTCAATTTGTGAACGGCTCAGTGGCCTGGCCTGCCAGTCAGTAAACGACTCTGTCTTAGAGAGGTTTAGGTCAAATAGTGCTGCTAGAAGCTTGCCATAACCAGCGGGATAGCCGAGGCCAAGAAAACCAGCGGCAATTTGGGTGTCAAAAATATTTTTTGGTATGAGACCAGAACGCTGAAAAATGATCATCAAATCTTGGGAGGCGGCATGCAAGACTTTGACAATGCGGCTGTCGGCAACGGTTTTCCAGAGAATCTGCAGGTCTTTTAGTTCGATGGGATCAACGAGAAAGACTTTGTCTTGTACAGCTATTTGCACAAGACAAATAATAGGAAAGTAAGTGCGCTCGGGGATGAACTCAAGGTCGAGCCCGAATACGCCTGCTTCTTCAATTAGAGCGACAACTTCTTCTAAGTCTTTTGGGTCAGTAATTAAGGCAGTATTTCTTTTGGAAGAATCTGATTTGGGGCTTTCCATTACTTACAATTTCCTTCTGAGATGATTGCGGCACCAGGCCAATGAACCAGGTCGCCCCATAATTATGCTGGTGTTGTGAAGCAAGTCGGGCAGAGTGAATAGCAGTTGGTCAAAGTCCATACCACCTACTTCTAGTCCTGCTCCTAGTGCAATTGCTGCGGGGCCCGCCGTATCCCAGGTTTTTAGCTTGCAGGAGAGATGGGCGAAGATGTCTGCTTCTTTATCGAGTATTCGTGCCACTTTAAGACCGATACTGCCTACCTTTACTATGTCGACTACGGCGAGCTTGTCGATCCAATAGTGTTTTTTGCGATCGCGAGAGCCCATGGCTAGGCGCGCTTTGGCTGTAGGATCTAGGGCCTCTAAGTTTTCAATACGCTCCACTTTCTTGCCGCTGCGTCTGTAAGCTCCGAAATTCGGTCCACCAAAATAGAGCATGTTTGCGTGGGGCTCGTAGACCCAACCAAACACCGGATGCATATTGATTACTAGGCCAATCATGACACAGTATTGGCCGTCACCCAAAATATAGTTTTGCGTGCCATCAATAGGATCAATAAGCCAGACGCGGGCACCGGAGGCAGAGTAATTGATTGATTGCTTAAGTGAGTCGATGTGCTCGTCGTCTTCTTCTGAGATTACGCAATCAGAGGGAAAGCGTTCTTTAATGGCCGTGGTGATTAGTCTAGACAAGGCCCGATCGGCGCTAGTAACTTTGTCGTCTAAAGTCTCTTTGTGTGAAATGTCTACGCCTTCGCGCATAGAAATTGCTAGCTCACCAGCCTGTTCAGCTAGACGACCTATGATTTCGATATCTTCATTGGAGAGAGGCAAGAGGGTCAAAACTTATCAATCATTTAGCCGGTGTACATTTGGCACCCAAACTCCTCGGCTAACTTGTTATCTAGCAAATCAGCCACATAAGCTACATGCCAGACTAGATCGTCGAGTTCCTCTTGTACTAGACCAAAGGTCGGTCTTTGTGCCACGACTAAGGCGAGATCTTCATGGGTCGATATGGCGCAACTTGATAAAGTGCCGTTGAGATCCAGGAGCCGACGATAGAACTGCTCTAAATTTTGTTTGGGCAAATGAACCAAGGGGGAAGTTAGGCGCAAAATTGCACCTTGGGGACCGTCTTGGACAAATATGAATACTTTGGCACTGCCTTCCATTAACCACCAGCCGAGGCCGCTGGCATCACTAAGCATGTGATCGCCGGGGTTGAGACCACGTCTTTGAAAATAGGCTTCGACCATCGCCTTAGCTTCCAGCGAAAGTCCATGGCTGACTTTTTGTGCGCCAAATATTCCCATCAGTTCTTCTCCATGACCTTACTGTTGCAAGTTGCAGTTTGTTGCGAGGGTTTTTCCATCACAAGTCACTCAGTATACAAAACAGAGCCTTTCTTCGGCATTATTAAATGCGGTTAAGGGCAAAACATGCGGCCCTCAGGGCTGCTCGGGGTTGAAGATGTTGGGCCATGCTAGTATTGTTATCTAGTCAGCCGTTCAGGTTCTACCTACTTTCCCGAGTAGCGCAGCGGTAGCGCAGTTGACTGTTAATCAATTGGTCGCTGGTTCGAATCCAGCCTCGGGAGTATTAATAAAAGCGGCCCTCATTGAGGGCCGCTTTTGATTTATATACTTGGTGAAACTTGAGTATATGAATACTTCGTCTGTGACTCTTATTTTTCGGCTGCCGCTGCTGCTTTCTTTTCTTTGAGAACTTTCATTGCTTTGGCTAGTTTGATAATTACCAAAGGCATCACGATAATTCCCGCAAATACAATACCCATCAAAACAAAATTGTCATCCATGTCGCACTCCTTAGTTTTTAGCGCTTGGTTAAAGTTGAAGGATTACCAAGATACTTCAGACTTATTATAGTATTGCCCAATGGCTGAGATGAAATAAATCCTTAATTTGTAAGAAGAAAAGCGATTATCAGATGTCAATCAGGCAAGGTCGACTTCCACAAATCGTCTTTGCAGGGCTCCAGTGAGTCTAGTTTCCACTGGTGATCTTCCGAAACCATCTTAGCCAGATAGATTTCAGGTTTGTCGAAGAGATACTTACCGTTCAGATAAAAAGTAATCTCTGAACTCTTTATCACTCCCACTTTAAAAGCCGACGGTTCGATGGCATCTGGTTTGAAGCCCTCTATAAAATGAGGATCGGTTCCGTATTTCTCTTTAAAGCGCTCTGGATCTTCACGCTTTTGGGCGGCGATACTGAGACTTTTGTAGGCTAGTTCCAGATTTATGCTGCCCGGTGTGCGGGAGCGAAAGAGATTGCTCAAGAACTCTTCTAATTTCTGCCTGGCAGGGGCAACGCTATTGTCACTGTGCTCAGAAAAATCGCCTTCTTCGATTTGTAGTGAATTGTTGGGACCTTTGTGGCCAGAAATTCGCCAAATTGCACCTGGTTTCTGGTCTGACCGGTCTGCTTGACCAAGGTGTCCTTCGAGGTTGAAGTCACCAAGCAACACTTTCAGCGGTTCTTTTGCCTTATTGGGCATCAGGTACATTAAGCCCGGCAACTCTTGACCGCTCTCGCTGTCATGAGTCGGAGCTCGCAAATAAAGCAATACACCTTCATAATTTTTGGTCAGAGAGAAGGGGTTATCGTTGCCCATCTTATTTGCGGCAATGACAATGCCTGTGATCAGCCCAGGTACTATGACAAGCCCAACTACACTGAAAATGACTTTCTTGCTTAGGTATTTGGCAAAGTCTATATTGAGTTTGGCTTTCTTCTTCTTCTCAATTACGGCGGGCTTACGCACTCCGGTGCTGCGACCGGTGGAGCGGCCCGAAGCGACATTGTCTAGGTCTGTGCTTCTGCCAGTACTTCGTCCTGTACTTCTGCCTGTACTTCTACCTGTACTTCTACCTGTGGAGGTCCCGGCACTATGATTGTCGTCTCGGGTAGAGGGCGAACTGGTTTTTCGTCCGCTTCTTGTGGTGGCGCCGGGCTTCTTCTGCTGGTCTGGTCCAGACACGTATGGAGCACTAGAGCGATCTCTGCGTTCAGTTGAAACCGTTGGTGAGGGGTCGTTACCAAATAGTCCACCGGAGAGATCAAAATCTTCAAGTTCAACAGGTGAGGTGTCGCTTTGCGGATTTGGATTAAAGCCCATTGAGGGTGGCGCGCTAATTAAGCTGGGAATACTACCGGTTTCAAATTGGGTGTTCACGCATTGCTCTAGTGCATCTCGCATCTCTTGCATGGTTTGATAGCGTTGCTCAGGCTTCTTCGCTAGTGCCTTAAAGGTAATGCGCTCGAGCTGCTCAGGAATGCGCAAATCTGGCCGAACTTTATTGAATGGTTCAGGCATTTGCGAGACATGCATTTTCATGGTGGCATATATGGTGTCGCCCATCAGGGGCGGGAATCCTGTCAGCGTTTCGTATAAGACGGCACCCATAGAATAAATGTCTGAGCGACTATCGAGATTGAGACCAAGGCATTGCTCTGGGCTCATATAAATCGGGCTGCCAAAAATCTCACCGGTCTGAGTCAGGTTTTGTGGAGTTTTACCCGATGCAGTTGTTAATTTGGCAATGCCAAAGTCAACTACTTTGACAAAGTCTCGACGGCCTTCGACTTCCACTAGCATGATGTTTGAAGACTTGAGATCGCGGTGAATTACACCCTTTTGGTGGGCATGCTCTAAGGCCTCTGTGGCCGAAATGAAAATGGGAATGGCCCGTTGATAGGCAATATAGTTCTCAGCTTTGACCACATCAGAGAGGCTTTGACCTTCCAAAAAGTCCATGACTATGTAGGGTTGACCAGTGGCTACGACTCCACAGTCGTAAACTGTAATTACGTGTGGGTGCTGCAGGTGCGAAGCAGCTTGAGCCTCTTGCTGAAAGCGTTTTATACTTAGTTGGTCGGTAACGTGCTGGGTCTGTAGCATTTTGATGGCGACTGTGCGGTCCATCATCTCGTGCAGGCCCTTATAGACAATACTCATGCCGCCTCGACCAACTTCTGATAAGACACGGTAGCGGTCGTTGAGAATGGTGCCTAGTAGCTCGTCTTTTTGCACAAACATGAGCATGCTCTTGTCATGCGGGCAAACAGCTTGAGTGGGCGGAAATTCGCGCTTGCAAACAGTGCAGACTTTCTTCTTAGTTGGTTGAATGGGATCTTCGAAAGTCATGGTGCTTTTTTGGCAAAAGTGATATCAGGAAAAGTAATAAGGACTTACTCATCCCAATAATAGCAAGGAAGAAATTATCTGGGGCTTATTCTCACTTGCAGGTTGCCAGTTTCAAATCTGAAACCAGAGCTTCTGCTGCTTTTCTTCCTGAAACTAAAGCGCCATTGATAGAGGCATTTTCGCGGAAGTCGCCACAAACGTAAAGGCCGTCATCGAGGCGAACTGGGCGTGCCTGCAGCCAGGGTGGTGTTTGATTGGGGAGGGCATTGGCAATAAGATAGCTCTTTAGGTGTTGCCAGCTATCGACTTGATCGCCAAACCAAGCTTTAGCTTGGCTCATTACATCTTTTATTAATTGATCATCGAGTGAGACTTGGCCGAGCACGGTCACTGAAATTAGATGTTTACCAGCCGGAGCGTATTCTTTAGCCACGTTTGTCAGTACTGCCAAGTTATTAATTGGCCCCTTATCGGTACCGTTTAATACCAACAGGGGCTCATTTATAGGGGCTTGATCTGCTGAGAAGTAGAGGCAATTGGCAATATTAGAAGGCGGCGCCTCAATGGCACTACTGAGCTTGCTAGCGTTTGCTCCGTCAGTGGCAATGACAATTGCCCGGGCAAGGAGAGTCTCTCCACTAGCAAGAGTTACTTTTGATTTGTTCTTGTCGATACTGGCAACTTGGCAGTTAAGTCTAATTGAGTCTTTGGGTAGTGCCGAGGCTAATTGCTCAGCTATTTTGCCCATACCGCCACTAGGAATAGTCACCTGACCTTCAGCCATCATTTTATAAACGAATTCAAACATGCGGCTAGACCCAGACAAACCATTGTCAAGGGTGATGCCTCCGAAAAATGGCTTGAAGAAGCGATTGATCATGTTGGCACTGAAACCGGCATCTCTTAGAGTCTGCAGAATAGTTTTATCTGGTTGGGAAAAGATCTCCTCAACAGTTGATGCCATAACTCTCTGCCGCAGATAGGCCACTTTCAGCTTGTCAGCGAGTGAAGCTATATTTGATACCATCATCGATAACAAACTTGATGGATTTTTAAAGGGATCGCTTAGACGAATGAAATATTTACCGTCATTGACTAAAGCACCTGCTAAAAACGGTTTTAGATTTAGGCTCTCGTAATCGAGAGTGCGGGCTGCTTCTGGATAGGCTGTGAGCAGAACTTGGAAGCCCCGGTCTAGGGTGTACCCATCTATATAGTCACTGCGCACTCTGCCGCCAAAAGAGTCTGAAGCTTCCACAATCAAAATTGAGAATCCCTGACTAGCCAATTGTTTAGCGCATGATAGTCCAGCTAGGCCAGCACCAATAATAATGGCATCGTAAATTGGCTCCACTACTTTCCTCTTCCTTGTTCTCTAATTCTCAGCCATTATTTCAATTGTGTTGCCTGAAGGATCATCAATATAGACTGAGCGTGTGCCATCGCGGTGGGTCTTCAATGTGCCGAAATCTTCGGCTCTAGCACTAACGAAAGCTAGATGAGGCGGATGTTGCTCTGGTATGACGAAGGCGAGTTTTATATTGCCAAAACGGAGAAAGGCCCAAGTTTCGTCTTGATACTCAACCTCGCACTTAAACGTGCTGAGATACCAGCTAACAGTGGCTTTGAGCGAGCCCTTGTCTTTTACTGGAATGGCGATATGATCGATCGGGTCTAACATTTTTTTGCCTTAAGTAAGAGCAGTGCGAACACTCCACAGGTCTTGGAAGCAGCGCTTGACGAGAGTCGAGCGCAGATAGGCAACGCCCTCACTTCCGCCAGTGCCACGCTTGAAACCAATGATGCGCTCAACCACTGTGACGTGGTGCGTACGCCAGAGTGCAATCAACTCATCTATATCTACTAGGGTCTCAGCAAGGTCATGCAATTCTCCTAGTTCTTCTTCTTGATAGAGGCGGCAAAGCTCAAGAACCCTTTCTTCAGCAAACTTGCCATCTTCATCTTGGTCGCCAGTAGGAGGCATGGTCAGGGTAAAGCCGTGTTGGCGCAGCAGGGCGTAAAAGCAATCTTTTAGGCTCGGTGCCTCAAATCGCTTTGTCAACTCAGCAAAGGCAACGCTGTCGCTTTTGAAGTGCATAAGCATTCTTTCTTCTTTCAGCCCAGCCATAAATTCGATTTCGCGAAATTGCGATGACTGAAAGCCAGAGGCGGGGTTAAGCTTGTGCCTGAAACCGAGAAAGTCTACGGGTGACATAGTTTCAAGTATGTGAATCTGCTGTACTAGTAAACGCATAATGGCCACAGCTCGGCGCATAAAGTGAGTAGCTTTGCGCACTCGGCCTTCGGCCATTAGCTCAACTACTAGGTCTAGTTCGTGAATCACAAGTTTGAACCAGAGTTCATAAGTTTGGTGGATGATGATAAAGAGCGGCTCGTCATGGTGGGCAGGCTCTGACTGGCAAACCTGCAGGGTCTTCAGCTGCTCGACCATTAAATAGCTATTGTAGTCAAGCGAACTGTGGCCACCGCTGGTAATGCCGCCATATTGGGCTGTCTTTTTGCTGTCCATTCTTACTTTTGCTCTCCACTTTCATTTTGTTCGGAATTTTTAGGCTGAAGCGAATCTTGCCTTTCAGGCACTAAATCGTGGGTTTCAGTTTTCGGCTGTTCGTTTTTAGGCTCTTCGGGTATCGCTTTTGTCTTTTCGCTTGCTTTTTCGTTGATTTTCTCGTCGAGCTTCGCTTTGGTTTTTTCTTTCGATTCCTTGGGCTTGTCGACTTTCTTCGTACTTTCCTTATTCTTCGCCTTATTCTTAGCTTTGCTCTTGCCTTTGTTGCTCTTACCTAATCGTTGTGCTACTGCCCCTGGTGCTAGGCCTAAGTAGGCAGCGCGATCTAGTTCATTGCCTTCAGCAAGTTTCAAGAATGTATCTGGCTTGTGATTTGAGTATTGAAAGGCTAGGCGAGAATTGATCATTATCTTCTTAGCCTTTTTCACCAGCGCTTCATATCGCACTCCAAGGGTCTCGACCGTTATGCCCTGCTGGTCTACGTGAAATAATTTGTATTCGCAAGGATATATATCGACAGGGGGGCATGAGACATACCAAATGCTGCGCTCTCTTTGAATTTTGTTAATTGGTACGTGTCCACTTATAGCCAACCGAACATCTAGACAAGCACCAAGAATTTCTCGCGCTGATGCTCCTTGCACCAAAGTATATTCTTCAAAGGGTGGCCCACCATCATAAGGTGGTGGCGCAAGCAAGGGATGATGACTAACGACGATGGTCATTTTACCTTTGTTGCTATTCAAATCTTGCTTGAGCCAATTCATCTGAGCATTGCTTAACTCGCCAGTTTCGCTGTTGGCTTTGGCTGTATCTAGACCGACCAAATGTACACCGGGAACTGGATCTGTTGACCAATAAGAGGTGCCATTGGTGAGACCCTTTCCTTTGAAGTCCGGTCCATAGGTGACCATCCGTTCAACTGCGGGCGGTCCGCTTACGTCCCATTCTCCAAGGACAAAGTACCAAGGGCAATTGAGCACTGCCACTATGTCAATGAAAAGTTGCCAGAAGGTTTCGTCGCGTCCAGGGCTTTCTACTTGATCCCCGCAAAAAATGACAAAGTCTACTTTCTGTTCGTTGATTGACTTGACTACATCTTGCAAGAAAAGCTGACTTTCTTGGAGCAACTTAAGGCTATCTGGTAAACCGTGCGAAAGATGGCTGTCTGAAACTACCGCAAAAGAAAATGGGGCAAAGTCAAAGCCCGCAGCTTGGACTGGCAAGAGTAAACCGCTCAATTGACCAAAACAGGTTAGAGCGCCAAGCCCAGCGAGAAAATGTCGTCTGCTTAGTAACTCGGTAGCGTCCTCAACCATGGGTTGCTCCTATTAGATTGCAAGAGCCTTCACGTAGCGTAAGCGTGATGCTCAATTCATCGTTTAGTTTACCTAAAATCAGGCCGTCTATTTTTCTTTCTACTGCTTGATCAGTGTGATAAGTTCAGCACGCAAACTAGCATCTTTCTTATATACACCACGAGCATCCGACGTAATTGTCTTACTGCCAGGTTTTTTGATGCCACGAAGGCTCATACAAGAATGCTCAGCTTCGATCAAGACGAAGACGCCCAATGGGTCGAGCTTATCTTGTATAGCTTGGGCCACTTGAGCGGTTAGACGCTCTTGCACTTGCAAGCGCCTAGAAGCAATTTCGACAACCCGAGCCAGTTTTGACAAACCAGTAATGCGTCCTTCTCTGGGCAGATAGGCCACATGTACTAGACCGTGGAAAGGCAATAGGTGGTGCTCGCAGGTACTGTTGAAAATGAGATCTTTGACTAGAACGAGCCCGGCTGATTCTTCATAAAACTCGCAAGTAATTTGATCGGCGGGGTCGAGATTGATAGAAGATGTTAACTCAGCCATCATCCTGGCAACTCGATTGGGCGTCTGCTGCAGGCCTTCTCGGTCTAAATCTTCGCCGATAGCACGCAAAATCATCTTGACGCCTTGTTCAAGCAAATCAAAATTGACTTGAGGTGGCACCCTGGTAGGTATCGGCTGAAAATTACCTTTACAAATCACTTCAGAGTTCATGGTTTCCTCAAGGAATAGCCATCGTGTATAGCTAAATGAAGAGCAATTTAAGGCCCTAGAGCGTCGTCGCTTCTTTTGACAACCGCCAAGCCTAAGTATATCGCTTATACTCTAAATCTTTCAATTTTCAGCGATTTCATGAAGGAGAGCCGATGACCGCCGCAACTGTGATGCAACTGGATGTCCGCCAAATTAGAGAGTTGATTCCCCATCGCTATCCCTTCCTCTTAATAGATCGCGTTACTGAAGTTGAACCAGGCGTGCGTGCCAAGGGTTTTAAAAACTTGACAGCTAACGAAGAGTTCTTTCAAGGCCACTTCCCAGACAGACCAATTATGCCTGGTGTTTTAATGGTCGAAGCCTTGGCCCAATTAGGCTGCCTCACCATGCTCTTGAAGCCTGAGATGAAAGGCAATCTTGGTGTCTTTACTGGAATCGACGGAGTAAAATTCCGCACAATGGTAGTACCAGGTGACAAGCTAGAGCTTGAAGTCGAGCTTCTCAAGATGAAAGGGCCTGTAGGCAAAATGAGAGGAATTGCTCGCGTTGGCGACAAAATTGCCTGTGAAGGCGAAATTGGTTTCGCCATGGTCAAGCCGTAATTTTGTTTATATATTTGCTTATATATAGGTAGGGAAACAATGTCTATTCATCCCACAGCCATTATCGGCGATGGCGCAAAAATCGACGATACAGTCGATATTGCACCGTATGCGGTTATTGGACCAAATGTGGTTATTAAGGCTGGCACCAAAATTGGTGCTCATGCCATTATTGACGGGCACACCACCATTGGTGAGAACTGTAATATATTTCCAGGTGCTTCTATCGGTCTGCAACCGCAAGACCTGAGCTATAAAGATGAGCCAACTGGCGTGATTATGGGTGATCGCGTTACGGTGCGCGAATATGCCACCATTCACAGAGGAACAGCCGATCGTTTTACCAGGGTTGGTGACGACTGCTTCCTCATGAACTATTCGCACATTGCTCATGATTGTCAGATCGGAAATGGTGCAATTTTCGCCAATGGTGCCACTCTTGCTGGTCACGTTGTTGTTGGTGAGCGTGTGGTCATAGCTGGGTCTGTGGTGGTGCACCAGTTTGTTCGCATCGGCCGCTACGCCATGATATCTGGTGCTACTGGTACCCGTATGGATATTCCACCATTCACTATGTGCGACAAACGACCGTTGGCAGTTACCGGTCTCAATCTAGTGGGCTTGAGAAGAGGGAAAGTCGGTCCTGAGATACGCAATACCATCAAGCAGGCCTACAAGTTGATATATCGCTCAGGTCTAAATACCACTCAGGCATTGGCTAAAATTGAAGAAGAAATAGTGCAGTCTGCGGAAATCAAAGAGATAGTTGAATTCTTCCGTAGTACGAAGCGCGGTGTGATTCGCGGTGCCTTTACTGCCGATGGTGGCATTGCTTCTGTTGTGGACGATGAGTAAATGCATGAAGGCACCCCGTGACTGAAAAATTGACTGAAAAGGTCACAGAACAATCTAAATCTGGATACCGAAGTCTATTCGCCAATCGGCAATTCATGAGCTTGTGGATTGCCCAAGTATTCTCACAATTTGCCGATCGTGTTGTCTTTGTCTTATTTGTTGCCGTACTTACAGCAAACGAACACGCTACTATTGGTGGCAAGCATTTTGAGTCGGCTCAGCTCACTAGCCTCCTCTATGTTGCTTTCACTATACCGGCTGTATTGCTCAGTCCTATGGCCGGAGTTTACGTCGACCGCTGGTCTAACAAAGCAGTTTTGGTTCTATCAAACCTCTTTCGCGCCGCCTGTATCTGCCTAGTGGCTACGCCCTATGCTAAAGCCTCTCCGGTTGCTGCTTTTTCATTGGCATTTGTAGTATCAATCGGTTCTCAGTTCTTTGCCCCAGCTGAAGCTTCTTCGATACCACGGCTGGTGAAGAAAGATGAGTTGTTTCAAGCCAATTCTTTATTTTTTACCACCATGATGATTGCCCTAGGCTTTGGCTTTGCTATTGGTGAGCCGATTATTGCTCACACAGGTATTGGCAAGGCACCATTCGCCGTGGCCGGGGCCTTTATTTTGGCCGCTATTTTTTGCTGCCAAATTACTGATAACAAACCGGCCGTCAAATCAAGTGAGGTCTGGTGGGAAGAATTGCGTTTCGGCATTGCCTACATAGCCAACAATAAAATGGTTTTTCGGGCGATTATGAAAATCACCTTTCTCTTTTCGACCATTATTGCCCTGACTCCTATTTCAGTTGGTCTCACAGAGCAGCTGCTCAATCTTCAAGCGGTGCAATTTGGCTATGTAATTGCCGCCGCTGGTATTGGTATGGGTATTGGCAACTTTGTCGTTGGCCACTATTTCTCTAAGGTTTCGGCAGCCCTGCTGGCTTACAAAGGCTTTGTCTTACTAGGCCTTTTCCTTACCCTTTTGGGTTCGCTCGGTTTTCTGCAAGACTCTGTCTTCCCATCATTGGGCATGGCTTCTGTTAATTTTCATGGTTCTCTTATATTCGTGCCTCTATTGATTGTCGCTCTCGTTGGCGCTTCGTGTGCGTTTATTGCCGTGCCAACTCAGTCTTTGCTCCAGGCGGCCGTGCCCGAAGAGCTTAGAGGCAAGGTTTTTGCTGCTCAAAATACTGCCATGTCGGCTGCTTCAACCATTCCGGCCGTCCTAATTGGCGTTTCGGCTGACAAATTGCCTGGGGGTGTTTTCACCACCCTCTTGCTGATTGGCCTGCCGACCCTCCTAGTCGGTTTGCATCATCACAGTCAAACCAGTAAAGAAATCGCTTCGGGTGCAAAGCTAGATGAAGCGGGCAATACCCTGGAGTAAAGATGCAAAGGGTAGCCTGGCTGGCCTTGACGACCTTTCTTTCAGTTTTAGGCTGTCAGGCTAATCTAAACATTTGATTAGGTGAGCGGTGGCTGGTTGCCATGTGGCTGCATTCTTATAGAATGTTAGTTACAACCGTTATCAGTAGGAAGCATGCGTAACCGAATAGTTTTAGTTTTGCTTGTTGTCGGCGTCTGGATGGCCCTAAAGGCTATTGACAAGTTTTTTACCGGTCCAGAAGTACTCTTCATCTTATGTGGAGTGCTGAGCATGATGATTGCTCACACAATCTGGCTATTTTCCGCTCAGCAAAGACATCACAAAAAAGTATTGGCTCGCCGCGCCCTTGGACTGACAAGTCCAGAAGCCGCCAAGGTCTGGCATCCCTACGTTGACGTCGTTATTTCTGCCAAGAACGAATCACGAGTAATAGAGACTACGGTTCGCAATCTTTTTCAGATCAACTATGACGCCTACTCTGTTTGGGTTATAGACGATTGCTCCACGGACAAGATGCCTGAAATTCTCAAGAATCTCCAGGTCGAATTCCCCCGTCTCCAGGTGCTAAACCGTGTTCCTGGTTCTTGCCCCGGTAAATCAGCAGCTCTAAATGAATTTCTGCCTCTTTGCAAGGGTGAGGTTATTGCAGTCTTTGATGCTGATGCCAATGTTGATCCTGAATTTCTCAATATCATTCTGCCATCTCTTGAACCTGCCAATGTTGGCGCCGTTCAAGCCCAGAAGAAAATGTATGAGAATCAAAAAGGCCTATTAGTCGAATGTCAGGCTTCTGAGTATGCTGTCGATACTTATTTTCAGGTTTCTCGTGACCTTATCGGCGGTGCCGTCGAATTACGCGGTGATGGTCAATTGGTAAAGCGCCAGGCCCTAATTGATGTAGGCGGCTGGAATAACAAAGCGATTACAGACGACCTAGATCTCAGTATGAGACTGCTTGTTAGCAATTGGGATATCACTTTCTGCCCTGAAGCGATTGTCTGGGAAGAGGCCGTCACGACCTTCAAAGCTCTTATCCGCCAACGTAGGCGTTGGGCCGAAGGCAGTATTCGCCGTTATCTCGATTATATTTTCCCTTTGAACTCACCGACGCGGCTATCGCTGGTTGAGCGCTTAGATACACTCGTCTTTACTGTCTATTTTGTCGTGCCCGCTTTAATGACCTTAGAGGCTGCCTCCGAAATAGTGCATATTGCCACTGGCGTGCCCACTTATGGAAAGTTCTTAGCACTGATAGTGATGGCAATATTTGGTATCAGTCAGGTCAACTTTTTGATTGCTATGCGAATCTATCGTGCACCTATGTCTTTCATGAAAGCACTAGGACGAAGTTTTTACGTTACAGCCTATGTCTATGGCCATTGGGTGCCCGTTATCGTCGTTTCTTTCTGCCAGATACTGTTTGGTAAGCAAGTCTCGACCTGGCATCGCACTGAGCATGCTGGCGTTGCGCCAGTGATAAAAGCCTAAAAAGAACTAGAAAATTTCGGACGGGAGCAAGATTTTTTTGTTCCCGTCCTTTTCTAGCGGCCTTTTCCCACTTGGCATCATATTCGATACCATCTTGATTTCATAAGTTCCCGAGACCCTGCAATATTCCTATATTCAGCGTGTGCCAACACTGCTTTGATCGTATATACCGCTTGAAAAGTGGTGCTATTCCAACAAACTTTTTACAACTCATTTCAAAGCCCGAGACCGGGTATATTACTGCGATACGCTTATCGCCGCTGAAATAAGTCAGTCATTAAATATGGACCTCTCGGAATAATTGAGTAAAATGGAGCTTGTCTCGGGCCGTTGGTCCAGGATTGGTCGAATCATTCGAAAAATGATTTCCTAAATTACGATTGCTAAGAGTTGGAGATTTGCATGCTTAAAAAGATAGCGTCCTCTTTCATACTAGCCTCAGCTTTGGTTGGCACAATGGTCGCTCCGTCGTATGCCGATGACGACACATTCAAGAACATTTGTCTGTTCCCTGTCAAAGTGGTTGGTTCAGGTGTTGGAGCTGTAGTAGGCGTTCCCCTAGGTGCCGTCAAAGACGGAACTAAGGGAGCCATTAAATCCACTACTTGGGTTGCCGGTAAGCTTGGTAACGAAGATGGTGGATACCAGAAGTGGACAGGAGCCATCGTTGGAGCTCCGTTCGGTATCGTTGGCGGTGCAGCCTATGGTTGTTTCGATGGCGGTTGGCACGGTATGAAAACTGGCTACGAAAAGCCATTCACCAAAGAAGCTTTCACTTTCAAAGAAGACTAACTTGTTGAGCAATCAACATTAGGTTCGATGAAACAGTGAACTTATGTTCGAAAAATGTCGGGCAGAAAGAATGAGAGGGTGGCTCTCTTAGAGTCACCCTCGAAATCTAACTCAAAATCTGAATCAGAAAATGATATAGACCTGGTGGTAAGGAAGATATGAAAAACAAAGCTTTAGCCTTAATAGCTGCTGGCGCTATCAGTATTGGTGTTGCAATGCCTTCGATGGCCGGAGACGGTCCTCTTAGCAGCATGGCTTCACTTGCTGGTGCTACCACAGCAGTAATTGTTGATACTCCAGAAGGCATCATCGTCAATTCACTTTGGCGTACGCCTCACACATTGCAGCGTCAACTCGCCAAGCATTTTGGCGATGAGAAGGGTCTCGGACAAAACCTCGCAGCATTCGCACTCGGATGGCCTGTTGGTATGGTTTGGGGCGTTCCTTATGGCGCAATCGTCGGTGCTAAGCATGGTATGACTAGTGGTTGGGAAAAACCATTTAGTACTGATTCCTACATTGTCACTGAAGAAAAATAGTAAGTAGTAATTGCTGCCCGGCACCCTAGCCAAGTGATGCCGGGTAGCTCTGAATTAGAAACGGTGGATAAGATGACAAACAAAATACTAGGTCAAGTTCTTATGTCGGCCGCTCTCATGGTCTCCGCTGTCGCTCCTGCGATGGCCCTAGATTATGAAGCCAAGCCGGTTCAGTGGGTTCTACAAGCTCCTATTCGTACCGTTGGAGCTGCAAGCGGTGCCTTGTTCACCGGACTTGTAACCGGTCCTATCGCTGGTGGATACCACGGTGGTATCAAAGGTATCAATCACGTAGCTGAGAAATTCGGCGATGAGCATGGTACTGGACAACGTCTAGCTGCCGTTCCAATCGGCGGTTCTGTCGGTATGGTAGCTGGTGGTGTCTATGGTGGCTACCACGGCATGGGACATGGCTGGAAGAAAGGTTGGGAACATCCATTCAGCCGCTGGTCTTTCATCACCATGGAAGAGAAATAATTCTATTTGACTGAGGGATTTACTCCCAGTAGAAAAGGTTGAGGATAATGCAAAAGAAAATTCTTTCGTCTTTGCTAGCAGCTCTAGGACTCGCAATGAGTCTTTCAGCTCCTAGTATGGCTTACCCAGAGCGCCCAGAATCGGCTCGGGTAATCTATGAAATGTGGTACTTCCCTTGCAGACTGGTCTCTATGGCCGTTACAACTGCTTGGGACGTTCCAACCGCTGCTTTCTCAGATGGCATCAAAGGTGCTATCGGTGGAACCAAAATGGTTGCCCGTAATCTGGGTAAAGAAGATGGTGTTTATGAAATGGTTGCTGGTGCTATGACCGGTGGACCAGTTGGCCTAGTTGGTGGTAGCGCTTATGGCGTTCTTCACGGCGCTGGCTACGGAATTAAGCATGGCTTCATCGGATATCCGAGCCCCCACAGCGGCAGCCACAGCATGATATTCCAGGGTAAAGGTTTCGTTGTTCCTTACGACGATAACTACTAACTGATTGTCATCCTCGTTTCTAGTGTCTTTGTAATTAGACGCTGACCTGGAAATACTTGGCTTCGAGAGCAAACACCTGCCAGAGATGGCGGGTGTTTGCGCGCTTGTAGAGATGTTAATTCTCTAATATTTATCCTACTGTGACATCAATTACTATCATCGGCCTGTTAGAGGCAAGCTCTTGATAGACTAATAACAAGATATAGTTTCTAGCGAAGCAGAGAGTTTTTGTGGCAATTTAGGGCGTAACTTGGAAATCACTGGCAGGCGTTCATCACCCAAAAGAATTGGCGAGCTACTAGTAGCCGCCAATATCATCAGGCAAGAAGTTTTACTTGAGGCTTTGAAAGTTTCTAAGACTTCACAGACCCCTCTTGGTCGAGTTCTGATGAGTATTGGTGAACTATCTGAGTACGATGTCGAGGTAGCTCTCTACGTTCAGTCACTGATTAGGCAGAATACAATTTCGGCCGAGTTTGGTGTTAAGGCGATAAACGTCTGTATCAAGGGGCGAATACCGCTAGATGATGCTTTTAAGCGCCTTGGTTGGACGCCGCCTGAAACTACTGACGAGCAGAAAGCATCCGCTGGAGAGCTAGGCGAGCTTTTAGTTCAGTCTGGACTGCTCGATCGCTCTATGCTGGAACAAGCACAGTGGCAGGGCCAGGAAAACAACTTGCCGTTAGGCCGCTGCTTGGTCTTAAATCGCATGATTACATCGGTCTTGCTGCAATCGGCTCTTACGGCTCAAGTTTTGATTAGAGATGGCAAAATTACTGAAGAGCAGGCTATTGCCGGTTTGAAGAAAGCAGTAGCAAAGCATCAATCGTTTGAGCAGTCTCTGGTTGATACTGGCGCTTTTCGCACCTCTGGAAAAGATACGATAAAGTTAGGTGACCTTGTCACCCAAGCTGGTCTGGTAACTGAAGGCGATAAGATTTCGGCAATTGAAATCGGTTTATCGGAGCATCAAAAAATCGGTGAGGTTTTTGTTCAGACTGGCATGATTTCATCTGAAGTGGTGGATGAAAGTTTGCGCTTGCAAGAGATGGTTACTTCAGGAGCGCTCAGTGGGCTACAGGCCGCTGACATACTGAGACAGGCTCATTCGCGCCATCTCTCTATCGATGCCATCATAGAGGAACGGGCATCGAGGCAAGACGATATTGCCAAAGTAAACACAGTGATGGAGATACTTTTGCAATCTGGTGCCTTGAGCGGCGATAACTTCAATCGTGCTCAGTCGCTAGCGCGGCAGCTCAATGTATCTATGGCTGAAATAATTGTCACTAAAGATATGATCGATAAGCGTCTAATTAACGCTGCTCTTCAAGCTCAGTCTTTTGTAGCTGAAGGTATTTTGAAACCGGTGCAATGTGCTGCTGCCGTGAAAATGTGCCAACAAACAGGCCTTGAGCTGCATGAAGTATTGAAAGATTTGCCTCCTGACTCACCACCCCCTGCCGCCGCTCCTCTTCAGGCAGCTAAAGATGAAGGCGAGAAGAAAGGCTGGATCGGCAATATCTGGAATAAAGTCACCAAGAAAGACTAGTAAGGGATGATGACAGCAAGTTTTACCATCGATGAAATTCTTACTCTTGATGGTGCTGTGCTGCATGGTACGCCAGAAAAATTAGAATATGGCATTAGTACCGACAGTCGCGCAATAGATGCTAGTAGCAATTTATATTTGGCCTTGAAAGGTGAGCGCTTTGATGGTCATGATTTTGTTCTCAAGGCTTTCGAGAACGGTGCTGGTTTAGCAATAGTTGATAGAGATTGTCTAGAGACAGTATTGAATAGTTTGTCGAGTAAGTCAAAGACTTTGGCACTGCCTATAGTGTCGGTTCCTAATACTTTGGCGGCCTATCAAGGTCTTGCTAGGCTGTATTTGCGTAAGAACAGCGCCAAGGTGATTGCTATTACTGGCTCCTCTGGTAAAACCACGACAAAAGAGATGACAGCGGCTGCCACTTCTGCTCGGCGTGTGCATAAATCGATGGCCAATGAAAACAACGAGATCGGTGTGCCTAAAACTATTCTCTCGATGCCAGCAGATTCAGAAATATTGATTCTTGAAATGGGTATGCGTGGGCTAGGACAAATTGCTCAGTTGGCCGCTTGTGGCTTGCCCGATATAGCTGTAATTACTTGTGCTGGTTCTGCTCACATAGAGCTTCTTGGTTCGCTTGAGAATATTGCCAAGGCAAAGTGTGAGTTGTTTGCAGCCTTAGATTCTGAACGTGGCTATGCCATCATTGGTGATGGCAGTGAACATTTGTTATCACAGGCCAAGCGTGATTTTGACGGACACATTGAAATTGCTCCAGAGCTAAAGATTGTTAGTGTTGATAGCGTCGGTACAACTTTTAAGATTCCCGGAACTGCGAATCCCGAGCAAGAGTTTGTTGTTAGGGCCCATGGCCGAGTGCTATTGGAAGACGCCTGGTGCGCCGTTGCCGCCGCAAGAGCAGCCGGTTTGACTGACATTGAAATTGCCAGCGGTCTGGCAAAATTTGCCGCTGTTGAAGGTCGAGGTAACGCCCTGAAGTCTTCTCACGGTGCCATCATTGTTGATGAATCGTATAACGCTAATCCTGATTCTATGCGCTGTGCTGTAGAAGCTATTCTCTCTCATGCTTATCCACAGAGCGCTAAAATTGTTGTGCTTGGTGCCATGGCAGAACTCGGTGAGTTTACTGAACCACTGCATCTTGAACTTGGCCGCTGGCTTAAGGACAAACCAATCAGTTTGCTAGTGACCGTTGGACCAGTCGCCAGTGCAATTGCTTCTGGAGCCACTGGGGCAAACTATGAAATTGCCTCAGTCGAGAGTCAAGATGACGCTCTTCAGCGCATTCTCCCTCACCTAGGCAGCGACTCTTGTGTAATGGTGAAAGGCTCTCATAGCACCAATCTAGACAAGTTAGTGCAAAAGATACTGCGCTAACTGGCAAGATTGCGGTATTGCGTGTTTTTACGAAGCCGATGGGAGTTTCCCCACTGGTTCCGCCGCCTTGAAAAGCATACGCTGATTGTAGTACTCGGAGAACACTGATCTCTAAATCCTACCGGTCAAAACAATTGCGAGACAATAGATAGCCAGATGCAGACAAGAAACAGCGACGCTGTGGAAAAGCAAAATATGTTTACTGCCGGAGCCGATTCAGCTTCTGCTCTATGCAGCGATGCTTATGGATGGCTCAAGCAACATCCGCTGGCTACTGGCACAGCTGTTGCTGTCGGTACGGTGGCAGTTATTGCTCTGCGGCCAGCGATGGTAAAAGCGCAGTCGGCGACACTGCTGAGAGAGGTCGATTCATTAGCCGATGATGTCCTCGAAAAAAGATGGTCTGATCTGGCGGCTGCTTTTGAAAAATTGCCTGCTTGGGATCGGGGCTGGGTCAAAGCTTCTGACCCGATTAAGGAGTTATCTATCCATCCAAATCTTGACCAGCGTCTTGTGCGTAAGTCGCTGGAGTTTAAGCCGTTGAGCGATTCAGATAAAATGTTCGACCTCCCGGCCAGGCTAGAGCCAGGCAGATATGAGTTGACCTGGAGTGAATTTAGCGGTTCATTCTTCAATAATGAGCACAGACAGCATCTTGGTCAGGGTATGTTGGCCGCAATCAAGGATCTGCAGAACGCCGGTTGTAAGAGAGTGGAAGTGGGCGGAAGCTTTGTCTCATCCAAGCCTTTACCTAAAGACTTTGACCTTGTTTTTCAGAGAGAGGGTGTCGATATGAGTCGGGTTGATTCTACTATCAGCTCCAAGCAATATTGGTCACAACAGGATAAGTTTGGCGGTGAGCTTTTTGCTGACGACACGCACTTTAATTCTCCCTATAAGAGTGCCATTGATATGATTCGTCAAACAAGGCGGAAAGAGGAATTTGGCACTGTAGTTCTCGACTTGCATCAGCCATTGCCCGATATAACTAAGTTCAAGCCCTTCAGCTATGGCAAACATGAGAGCCCTTTGGCAGTCGTTGGTTAGATTGCTCGTACAGAGACTACTCTCTTCAATTAAGAACCATTTTTAGGTGATTTTACGAAACCGATGGGAATTTCCCCACTGGTTTCGCCTGGATACTAATCTTATGATGCTTCTATAAAGTAAACAAGAGAACAGTTCCATGGCAAACGTCCAAGAAATCTTAATTGGTGCCCGACTGGCTGAGAGAGCGGCAGAAAAGGTGGTCGCCAACCTTGCTCCTGACGTGGCAGAAAGATTCGCAGCTGCTCTTCCTGAGATTTTTGGTAGCGCTGGCAAGGGCGCTAAAGGCATAGAAAAGTCAACTGTAGACGTACCACAACTGTTCGATGCTTCTAAAGTAAATCTGGACGAGCTGCTTCCTTTTGAGACAAGACAAGCTATGGCTATGCGGGCACCTACATTTTCAGCGGAGCGCGCTGCAAAGTTTAAACATGACATGCAATCTGTCATCGGTGAGAAAGACCCGGCTTTAACCAATTCTTTCAAGAATATGCTCGCAGAGCAAAAGGCCAATGGCTGGGATGACCTGCACTATACCGAAACTATGATGAGCACACGTGAATGGAATAACTTCAATGCTGCAGTATGGAAAGCGCACGAACGCATAAAACCAGTGATTGATAACTTGGCAGATGATTTGCATATCCCGCGTCCGAAGTTCCAGATCGATTATCACAATAGAGGCGGCGCAAGTTTTGGGCTTTCTCAAAACCAGCTAAAGATCAGCACAGATCAGTTGGCGAAATATTATGCGGATGTGCCTGAAATGGCTTATCACGAGATGACCCATGCTGAGCAGGTCAATCTTGTGGTTCGTCGCGCTGCAGACAAGCTCAGTCTTGGCCAAACCGCAGATTCGAACCAACTTTCTGCATTGTTCAAAACAATTGAGCAAGACGCTGGAGTACAAATAGCCGATAACAGTTATTTGTTGGAGTGTCTGCGCTTGCGCAACGGTGTGCATTTGACCGGGGAACAAGGGCAACGTGCTGATGCGCTAGCAAAGAGCTTCAAGACCATAATTCCTGATGTGTTCGGCCATGAAGAGCGTTTCCATGCCCATCAGATGATCGAAATTCTGAAAGCATCCGGTGACCAGCCCTTTTCTGCTTTGATGAGCAATCACGGATTGGCGCAAGAACTAAGCGGACATGGCTACTGGTTTGGCCCTCAAGGTGCATCTGCGGTGTCAAAAAAGATTGCCTCCGACTGGCACGCAGCGACCAAGGAGGGCTTCACTGCTGAGCAGGAACGAACCGCTATGGAACAAATTCGCCGCATTCTTGGAAATCGTATCGACGAAGTCAATGCCAATGAAATGACTAGATTCGTCAACTATCGCACTTCCCTTCACGAGGTGGAGGCACATGAAGCTGGCGATCAGATTGGCTCGACTCAAGTGCTTAAGTTGATTGCTCAAAAAGGTGCCAATAGTATTCCGACAATTCCGACAATTCCGAGCGTTCCAACATACACGGGGTTGCAAGCTGCTCGTCAGGCAGCCTAACGAACCTCTAGTATCCCCAATGCCAAAAATGGTAAACGATGGAAAATTCGCATGATGGCTCGCTAAGAGATTCGCCGAAAGATTCGCCAAATGAGTGGGTAAACACGGTGCTAACCGGTGAAACTCAGACATCGCTGAAATTGCTCGAATCTGCGGCCACACCGAGGCCAACTACATCACTTTACGGGACAAGGTGTAAAATCCAACCTGGTGCAGATGAGCTACCAGTACTGAAAGTCGGAGAGCCCACCACTGGTTGCCAGTTAAAGAGTTTTGCGCCGGACAGCCCCAGCGCCATAAGCTTGCGCGACGCTGAAATGACTTCAGCCCATATCTACCAAAAGGCTGGCGAGTGGGTGTCTAGGTTTCCGACCGGCTCCGGTTTTGTGGTGGCTTCACGGGGGACAAAATGCCTGGTTGTCACCGACAACCACGTTGTTGCTGGCTCAGAAGATGAGCTTGAAGTCAAAATTGGGAACGATCGTCTGCGGGCCGCAAAAGTTGCGGTAGCTGATCCATCAAACGATTTGGCGATTATGTCAATTGAAACCGGCGCTGATACCGCAGCAATTTGCAAGCCTGTAAAAATTGCTCCACCTGGATTTTCTTCGCCAGAAGACGAAGTTGCTGTAGTTGGTTACCCAGCTCACAGTGAGAGTCTCTACATTTCACAAGGTGCGAATCTGGGTATCATTCGCCGCAAAGACTATCGAGATGGCGATGGCGATGAACTGCCCGTACTGCCAGGGGAAAATCCTGACAGGCCAATCTTATTGATGCGGATGCACGTCGAAGGAGGTAACTCTGGCTCGGCTGTCTACAATGGGAAATCCGAAGTCGGTGCGGTGCTCGACGGCGGTGACAGCAATAAGCTCAATAGTGCCTTTGCCACCCCAATCACCCAAGAGCAAATAGATAGCTTACTGAGCAAGATTCAATGATCTCGATCGTATTTCCCCCAATGACTTCCAGGCCTAGGCCAACTAACATTGGGGACCCGCGAAGTTTAGACCTATTATGGACAGTGAAAAGAGCTGCGTTAATTTAAAAACCATAGATAATCTTGCGGTGTTTGACGCGCTGGCAGGCAAGCCTCTGCCCTTCGAGAACAAACTTGAATGTGATGATACCCAGGCCCGAAGAGCAGTAGAAGAAATAGGCCCAAAGACTGTGCGTGTTTTTTCACCGCAGAGAATGGACACTCATAGAGGTACTGGCTTCTTTGCTGGTAAAGATGGCGACTTGGTTATAACCAATTCTCATGTCATTGCTGATGGCAGACACACCATGGTAGAAACAACTACTGGTGAGGTTTTCAGAGCCAAAATTGTTGACATTGACGATATTAATGATCTTGCTGTATTGAAAATTGAAGGCATTAAGAAAGACTCTAAACGCTCGGTAGAGTTTGTCGACGACAACGATCTGAAAAGTGGCGACCCTCTTCTTGCCCTAGGACATCCCGCCGGCTCGAATCCGGTTGTGGTGTCCGAAGGTTTGTTCATAGAAAAGGCACCCCAAGTCATGATGCTTCAGCCTCATATTGTGCAAAATATGCTGATGAAAACGACTGACTTTCAGGTGAAAGAACCGACTTTTGCTGAAGACGCGGAAAAATCTTTGTTCACCACAGTTATAGGTATGGATACACCGCTTTGGAAGGGAAATTCTGGCGGACCGGTGATCAATGAGCACAACAGAGTTGCCGGCGTCGCCACCGCCATAGATCCCTCTAACCCGTATATGTCATTTGCTCAACCATCATCGAAGGTAAAGGAACTTTTGGCTCGCGTTGACCATATTAGAGACCACAAAAAAGATCACAAGTTTGAATTTACTTATACTGATCAAAGCCCGTATGATCGCGATCGGCAGTTAGTCTTGAGCACCAGTGCTATTGAGTTTGCTGCTGCTGGGTTACTGCGCCGAGTTGTTGCTCCTATTTGGGGAGTGCATTCAGCCTTTCAGCTAAATGAGAGTTTGCGTATGGCAGCAAAACCCAATAATTTCGCTGGTTCAGGTCACTATCTTGCTAATGCCGGTGAGCAGATTTTAGGTGTTGCTGGTGGGGCAATGTCACTAATTCCGCGCACCAGAGCAATTGGCTATGGCTTAGCAGGAGCCAGTCTGTTGCTTGATATCAGCCATCAATATAGAGTCGACACCTCTGTGCTAAAAGACATAAGCCGCACCAGCGGCGAAAAGCGGCTGCCTTATGGTTGGGGCGGCAAAGTAGTTCAGTAAAAAAATAGCGAAAATTTTAGTGCAAATTACTAGATTATTCCGGCTTGCTTCATTGCTGCTATCTGACTATCTGTAATACCAATGGCTTTGAGTTGCCGCTTGGTCTCTTTCTCTGTATCACTGCAAGACCACTCAAGCTTTCTGTCGCCGTATATTTGCTTAATCGGATTGCTTATCTGCGGCACCTCACCCAGCCTAGAATGAGTCATATGAGTCAAGACTCGCGCACTACCCTCTGGTAGAAAACTGACTGCCTCTTTTACTGTATTGACCGGAGAGACGCAGCAATTGCTATCGTTGAAGAGCATCATCCAATCGGCTAGAGTTCTGCCCTCAATCACTTTTGCAATTTCTTCACTAAGGCTGTCTCGATCGCGAATTACATCGCTTGTTAGAAGGTCTAGCCGCTCAATGATAGTGAGAAATTTGAGCCAAAACTCTGGCTCTATCGGTGCTGCGGCAAGATAGCGCCCATCAAGGCAGCGATAGACCCGATGGTTGGGTAGCTCGTCAGGATATTTTGCATGAATTTCAGACGGTTCAAGATTAAGATAGAGACTAATGGTGCCAACAACTGCTAGGGCTGACATGGCACTCTCAAACATGCTGATCTCTATTCGTCGGCCAACTCCGCTAGCTTCTCTTTCATACAGTGCAGCAGTGATGGCCAGTGCCGCGTAGGTTCCTGACATATAGTCTGAGACAAAAACTGAGGGCATAATTGGCTTACCAAACTGGTCTTGGGCCTCAAACAAAATGCCAGTTTCAGCGACAAAATTAAGATCGTGTCCAGGTTTAGTGCCCCACTTTGAGGCTGAACCGTAGCCGCTCACTGAACAGTAGATAAGGCGTGGGTTTAGTTGCATTAGTTGGTCGGCGCCGAGGCCCAGGCGGTCCATTACTCCAGGTCGAAAGTTCTCTATGACAATGTCAGCGCTATTTGCCAGTCTTTTCACAATCTCAAAGCCTTCAGAGCTCTTAAGATCAATTTTTATGCGCTCTTTATTGCGGTGCAAGCTCCAGAAATAGAGACTGTCTTCCACCCCGTCATTAGTGACAATTGGTGGTAACCGTTCATTGAGCGTTGACTCTAGTCGCTCTACACGCAATACTTGGGCGCCAAGATCGCTCATTAAAGTGGAGACAATCTCACCGGGCAAGAGATGGGTGAAATCTAGTACTTTTAGTTTGGCGAAAGACATAAATCTCCGTTCGAAAATTCTAAAAAGAGAAAGGAGGGCAAACCTGTAATCAGGAGCCCTCCTTTGTTCTAGCTCAATTGTTATCTAGTTCATGTTCTCGATGATGGCATTGGCAAATTCGCTGGTTTTCAGTTTAGTTGCACCTGGCATCAAACGCTCGAGGTCATAAGTTACTTTCTTCTGTTGGATGGTTTTGGTTACTGCTTGTGTGATCAAGTCAGCAGCTTCTTGCCAGCCCATGAATTCAAGCATCATTACGCCTGAGAGAATGACCGAACCTGGGTTGATTACGTCTTTGTCAGCATACTTAGGAGCTGTGCCGTGAGTAGCTTCGAAGATGGCGCAGTTGTCGCCGATGTTAGCACCAGGAGCTAGACCCAATCCGCCAACTTGAGCGGCGCAAGCATCTGAGAGATAATCGCCGTTCAAGTTTGTAGTGGCTAGAACAGAGTATTCATCTGGTCTTAGCAGTACTTGTTGGAACATCGAGTCAGCGATTCTATCTTGCAATAGAATCTTGCCTGCTGGCAATTTGCCATCATGTTCAGCCCACATTTTTTCTTCTGAAATTATTTCTTTGGCGAATTCTTTCTCGCCAACTTGGTAGCCCCAGTCTCTGAAGGCGCCTTCAGTAAACTTCTGAATGTTGCCTTTGTGCACCATGGTGACAGATTTCTTGCCACGAGCGATGGCATACTCGATTGCTCTTCTCACTAGGCGCTCAGAACCGAATTTAGAAATTGGTTTGATACCAATGCCAGATTCTGATCGAATTTCTTTGCCATACTTGGCGCAAAGGTCGATGAATGCTTGTGCTTCAGGAGAACCAGCAACGAATTCGATTCCGGCGTATACATCTTCAGTATTTTCACGGAAGATAATTACATCAAGCTTCTCTGGTGACACCACAGGTGATGGCACGCCAGGGAAGTGACGCACTGGGCGAATGCAGCAGTAAAGGTCAAATATTTGACGCAATGCTACGTTCAAGCTGCGAATACCGCCGCCTACTGGAGTGGTGAGAGGGCCTTTGATGGCAACTCCGAACTCTCGGAGGGCGCTAATGGTATCTTCGGTCAACCATTCATCAAAGTTGTCTTTGGCCTTTTGTCCGGCAAAAACTTCGAACCAAGCAATTTCTTTCTTGCCGCCATAGGATTTAGCAACAGCAGCGTCGATAACGCGCTTGCTAGCCTTCCAGATGTCACGACCTGTACCATCACCTTCGATAAAAGGGATGATTGGTTTGTTTGGTACAACTGGCTTGCCGTCTTTGAAGGTAATCTTTTCGCCTTGCGGAACTGTTATGCCGTTGTAGGTCTTGTCTATCACTTGTCCCATGTCTCTCCTTCGCCGTATACCAGGTATCCGTCCTAGAGATTAACAGTAGAGTTTGCCTCAGCCCTCAGAAGATCAACAAATACTAATTGTCGTACTTAATCATCAGAATTAGACAGTAGTCATGAGGCGGCAGGCTGAACTTAGCCATATACTTTTATATCCAATTTTGAGGGCCGAACTTGAACCTTGCCATTTCATTGAAGAGAGCCATTAGCCAATGGCCAGACCGAGAAGCATTTGTCGACGGTCAGAAGCGCCTAACCTACAGCGAGTTCGGTAAGAGGGTGGCGGCTCTTACCCATGCAATCGAGAATCTAGGCCTGGGGAAAGGCTCCACAATCGCTGTCATCGCCCCTAACTGTCTCGAATATACCGAATTATATTTTGCTGCAGCCTGTATAGGTGCGGTTTTGTGCCCAGTCAATTACCGCTTGGCTAGTGGCGAAATTGCTGAGATTCTTGAGCACAGCGAGACTCAGATGCTGGTCTGTCATACCGATTTTGCCGAGCAGGCACATGCGGCTCTAGCGAATATCTCAGGCATTAAGCTGGTTGCTTGGCTTGGTGCCGGTTCGCTGCCCGATACTAAAGTTGAAAGCGTACGCTACGAGCCCCTCTTACTTACGCAGTGGAACAAAGAGTTGATCGACAATCAGGCTGCCGGCAGCGATTTAGCTCAAATTTATTACACCAGTGGAACCACTGGCCAAGCTAAGGGGGTAATGCTTAGCCATGAAAATGTTACCTACAATGCTCTGGGCGCCATCGCTGAGCTGGGATTAAACGATAGCCATTGCTGGGTTCACGCTGCCCCAATGTTCCATTTGGTCGATGCCTGGGCCGTTTTTGCCTTAACCTGGGTGGGGGGCAAGCATGTATTTATTCCTTACTTCAATGCTGAAGCCTTGTTACCACTGCTTGAAGCAGAAGCTGTCAGCCACACAGCCCTAGTGCCCACTATGGTCAACGCCCTCTTGAATAGTGGTGTTGTTTGGCAGTATTCCTATACTGCTCTGAGCACCATAATGACAGCTGGCTCGCCAATTGCTCCTGAGATTGTCAAACAGATTCAAGAAGTATTTTCATGCACCTATGTGCAGTTTTATGGCATGACTGAGACCAGCCCCTTTCTTAGTATTAGTTTGCCCAAGAGCAACGACTTACAGCGTTCAAAAGCAGAAATATTGGCGATACGTAGTAAGACCGGTCGGCCATTTATTGGTGTCGACTTGAAAGTCGTAAAAGACGATGGCAGCGAAGTGAAGCGCGACGGCATAGATGTAGGCGAAATCATTGCTCGCGGTCCAAACGTGACCAAAGGCTATTGGAAAAATCTCGAAGCTACAGCACAGACGATTCGTGGTGGTTGGATTTATACTGGTGATTTAGCCGTTATGGACAGCGATGGTTATATCAATGTTGTCGATCGCTCAAAAGATATGATCATCAGTGGTGGAGAAAATGTCTATTCGACTGAGGTTGAATATGTTTTGCATGAACACCCAGGCATTCTTGAATGTGCAGTTTTTGGCATTCCCGATGAGAAGTGGGGCGAGCTTGTGCATGCTTCGGTAGTCTTTCGTACCGGGCAACTACTGGCAGAAGAGGAACTAGTTGAATTTATTCGCGAACGGTTGGCTAGATATAAAGTGCCTCGCCACTGGGAATTTTTACAAGAGTTGCCAAAGACCGGCAGTGGCAAGATCAAGAAAAAAGAATTGCGTGACAAGTATTGGCTCGGACGAGTGCGACGAGTAAATTGATCGAAAAAAACTTGGATATTGGCTAGTTCTTGCGTATACTCTACAGTCAGTAGTAGCACTGGCAGGCAGTTAATGAATAAGAAAAAAACGGCAACCCAAGGTGTCTATCTTTTGCATATCGCTGCGGGGGTAGTATTGCTATCTTCGCTGCAAGCGGCTTATGCCCAACCTAAAGTTACAGCAAAAAACGCACCAGCTAAAGTGCCTGACGCAAGAACTCTTGAACTGTCGCTTATGAATAAAGCTAGGAGAGCTACTGCTGATAGTCACTACGAGGCCGCTTGTGAGTATCTATCAGACGTACTTACTGCTAATCCTAAAAATGCAGAAGCTCATTATCTTTTAGGCTTGCTTCAAGGACGGCAAGGCAAGTTTAGTGAATCAATAGATCATGAGAGAAAGTGTCTAAAGCTCATGCCTAACTATGCCTCTGCCCATTCTGTCTTGGGGCGGTCGTTAGCAGGAAAGCAAAATTTCGAAGCTGCAGTTGAAGAGTTAAAAGAGGCAATTCGGCTCGACCCTCGCAGTCCGATTAGCTATGTCAATTTAGCTGCCGTCAAGGGCATGCAAGGTGACTATAAGGGTGCTATTGATGCCTATGACAATGCCATACGGGTTGACCCCAAATATACTCAAGCCTATTTAGGCAAAGCCCTTGCCTATGCCAAGCTGAAAGATACTAAGGGCCAACTTGAGGCCTGTCGCAACGCTGTTCGCGTGGCGCCGACAAGCTCTATTGCCCATGGTCAATTGGGCTTTGCTCTCTCCCGAAGCGGAGATGTACCCGGCTCGATGGCTGAGGGCCTGAAGGCCAATTTGTTGCGAGTGAACGAGTCTTGGAATGAGTTTCTCGGGATGTTCTTGACTGCTTGGGCTTCAGTATTTCTTGTTTTCGCCGCAATATTTGCTGCTCTTTTTGCTGGTTCGCGCTTTAAGCCGCAAGAAGGCGAGGTTGTATTGAAATCATTCTTCCTTACTTTCTATAAAGACAAACCAGGTCGATTTGTCGTTACTGACACACGCATAGTCTTTGTGCCTGAAGCATTTTCTGCTTGGTTTGGCGCTACCAGAGTCAGTATTCAGCGTCCACAAATTGAAGGTATTAATTATCTCAGCACTGTTGGTGGTGGCACAGTATCAATTCTTACAAGAGACCAAAGTGTGCATCAATTCCGCATGCCTCTCCTAGTCTTAGATCCGGTGCGCAGCTTGCTGGTTAGCCAAGGGTTAACTGCCCCCGACCCAGAAGCTAAAGTTCCTGAGCCAGCCGCTGCCCAGCCTGATAAAGTTGAAGAGACTAAAAGTGATGAGAAGAAAGAATGAGTGTTGTTAAGAATGTTCTAGGCACGAACCTTGAGCCTTGTTGCGAAAATCCGCTTACCGGTTTTTTTCGCGATGGTTATTGTTCGACTAGCCCAGAAGATCAAGGCGTTCATACTGTTTGCGCTCTAGTCACTGACGAATTTCTTGAATATTCCAAGGCTCAAGGGAATGACCTCTCTACCGCTAATCTTCGTTATGGCTTTCCTGGCCTTAAGGCCGGGGATACCTGGTGCTTGTGTGCCGCTCGTTGGAAGGAAGCTTTGGAAGATGGTATGGCACCACAGGTAGTGCTAGCTGCTACTCACCAAGCCACTTTGAAAATTGTCAGCTTAGAGCAGCTTCAAGCTCATGCCATAATGTCGAAGACATAATATAAATTTATGAGTCTGCTTTTTAAGTCTTGGGCAATACCTCTAGCTTTGTTTGTCTGCATTCTTGTTTTGTCGGCAGAGAGCCAAGCAAAAGACACTATCAGTGGTTGGAAGATTCACATGGAGACTGCCATTGGCGGCCGCTATGACATCGCAGCAACAGACAAGGCTTTACGTGTCGACAGTAAGTCATTTAAATACTCTTTTTTGGCTACTGCCCCGCTGTGGAATTTAACTATCTGGCGCGATGATACGAAGGAAATTTGTCATTGTTCTTTGGTGCAGTATCTTGCCATGCGCAAAAAGGCTGTGAACACTACATCATCTTGTAATTTAGAAAAAATGGTTAATAGCCATGCCATTGCTATACCTCGATTTAAACTAAGAGGTACGCAGTACGTTTATGACGGAGAGAGGCGTGGACACGATCTCTTCATCTCAGATAAGACAACTGAAACTGTAAAAAACTATTTTATAGACTGTGCTGACATAAAACTACCCCGCCCCGTGGTTAAGCTTATTTGCTCTACCAGTTCCCTACCTGAATTGCCCGGGTTGCCTTATCAGATGTCTGAAGTGCTAGACAATGGAAAGCGCTATTGGCAGGTATTGACGCATTCTATAGAAAATACGTCGCTCTCTGCAAAAGCTTTCGCCCCGCCTGTCGGCTACAAAGACATCGGCGTTTTTAAGCATCCATTTTTATTCAAAAGCGTAAGTTCAATGATGGACGATACGGTTGATAGTATTGGAATTGGAGAAGGACGACAGAATCAACCTAGAGTTAAGCATTAGCACTCTAATTCTCTGTTTAGCTTTGGACACAGTGGTTTCGCTGGTTGGCCACTGAAGTTAGAATTTTTGCCTATTTCAAGAACATGGCGCTTATGTCTGCCTTTCTTGGTCTCAGTCTAGGCTTCTTGTGGTGCAACAGTAAGCGAGATCTCTTCAAGCACACTCCTCTGATATTGCTATATCTCGGTGGCATCCTCGTGTCGGCCCTTGTATTGGGCTTTACTCACACGTCGTTTGTGGCTGCATCTAATAGCGTGATGATGTTTGGCAACTTTGAAGACTTCGCCGGTATTCACATCTTTTATGTCTCCCTTGTTTTGATTGGCATATACGCCCTTTCTGTGATGCTTTTCATTGGTCTAGGCCAAGAGACAGGTCGCCCGCTTCGAGGTGCGCGAGTCGCGCATTAGTGATGGAGAGTTCAAGGGTCAGTCTGTGGGCCAAGATATGTTCATCAACAAACCAGATTGGCTCTGGGATAAGCATTGCGCCATAGCCAAGGCTGCCACCGGTGAGCTACCGCTTGGATTTTTTAAAGAGAATAAGCTACCGTCAGCATTTCTCATGTCGGGTCCTGGCGTGAAGGGAAAAACCTACAAAGACTTCCCGCAGATAAGTTTCTTACCGCTCTATAAAGAGCTGCGCAAAACTGATAACCCCACCTTAGGCGGGCTAATGTTCTTGGCATGGGCTTCATGCTACTAGAAGTGCGTTCAATGTCTGAATTATCACTTCTGTTTGGCTCAACCTGGTTAGTCAACAGTGTGATTATTGCTGCAGTAATTAGACAAGCTATTGAAGTGACTTGCTGTAGGCGCTAGTAGTGGCGATTCTTAGAGCGAAAAGGTGAATTTTCAAAAGTTGACTTTTGTTTTTCGCTAGCCTTTTTTAAATCAAGGTTCGCTAATTTAGTTTGACCTAGTAGTTGATAAACACGAGCACGATTCTTGTAGAGTGAGTCGTTGGCCAGACCGTCGCCCTCAGCTTCGTCCGCTTTGATCAGGGCGTTGTATTCGGTGAGAGCTTTATCGAGCTGGTTGGCAGCAAGATAGTAGTTTGCTCTCTCTTCGAGCACGAGGCTGTCAGGATGTTGTTTTCTTCTAAGAGCGGCAGTAAGATCTTGGGCCGCTAAGTCTGGTTTCTGCAGGGCTGCGAAGCACTTTGCCCGTAGGCGATATTGACCATCACTGCCTTGGTTCTTTATAACTACATTTAGATCAGAAAGAGCTTCTCTGTAGCGCTTTAGAACAATATAGAGACTGGCCCGTTCTCTTAGTGCTTTGGTTCTGTGGCCGATATTTGCAGACTGCGAGGCCTTTGTTAAATCGACCAGGGCTGCATCAGGCTTGCCCAGCGATATATAGGCCTCGGCTCGTGTAATGTATGCCGGTGCATATTTGCTGTCTTGGCTCAAAGCGGCATTGCATAAACTCAAGGCCTCTTCGCTTTCGACAATTAAGTTAGAGGCTGCGGCTCTTTTCGTTAGAATCTCAGCTTTCTTAGTATTGGCTGATATCTCTAGAGGTTTGGCAAGAGTGGCAGAACAGGACCCAGTTACTAAGGCTATAGTGCTAGCGATTGCTCCCATGTAGAGGCCAAAGGGAATAGACATAAAGATGAAAATCTTTCGGTAAGTGTCTGCTGTACTGGTAGTAATCATTGAGTGATTATTCCTTTGGTGGGCTACAACTAGTTTTAAAAGCACATTTCCAAAAAAAATATAAAACTCCGCAAAAAAAGAAAATAAAACAATTCGGCATTTCGTATTGTGCACAATTGTACCTTTCGACTTTTAAACCAGTCTATCATTCTTCTGTTCGTATTGTCGAACGTACGAAAGGTTCAATTGCTCTATTTTAAAATTGCCTAGTGGTTTAAGGCCAACTATCGAATAGAACTATTCCACGCCAATATCTTCGTTCCAGATTTTGGGATATTTGAGTTGAAACACTTTGAGTAGTTCAAAGCATTGATCAAGATCTAGGTCTATTACCTCAACACCGTTGTCACGCATAAATTGAGCAGAGCTTTTAAAGGTGCGGTTCTCGCCGGCAATTACCTTAGCAATACCAAATTGCACCACGGCTCCTGCGCACATAGCGCATGGCATTAGGGTGGAATAGATAGTGATGTCTCGATAGCTCGCTTGTCTACCGGCATTGCGCAGGCAGTCAATTTCACCATGGGCAGTTGGGTCACCTTGCTGAACCCGACGATTATGACCTCGTCCAATAATTACTCCTGCTCTCACAAGTACAGAACCAATAGGTATACCGCCCTCATCAAAACTCTTTTGGGCTTGTCTTATGGCTTCTTCCATAAACTGATCTGCTTTTTGGTCCGTCGGATTTTCCATTGCTAATTCTTCCTTCTGTTGAACATTTGTTTTGCCTAAGCCAAGCACCAAATATGGAGCTCTGAATTGAAGATTTGGCTGGTCTAAGTCGCCGCCTTCTGGTCTATCGCGGTAGGGAGGAGGGTTGCCCCTCCCCACCCCGCACAGATCCGGACTAGCGGCTTTCCCGCATCCGGCTCCTACCTTAGGTCTTGACGCGAAAGCGCTCCAGCGGATAGGGATGAGTAATATGACCCCATGGTAGCCAGCGGTCAGACATTGCGTACATTCGCTCCCACGTGAAGTGGTCATTCTGACTTCGGTCGCGTAGCGCTTTCAGCCAGAAACCCACCACTCGAAATCGGAACGTGTTCAACGCCCTCAGGTTTGTCGGTACTCCATAATAGTTGAAGTGTCCCGTCACCACTGATTTTAGCCACCGACACTGATGGAGTAATGGGAAATGTTTGCGGCTTTGAAGTTCGAGTTTTATCTCAGTTATCTTTGCTCGCAGCCTCTTCTTTTCCGTCTGTCGAAGTACCACAAACATGCTATTTTTCTTGGCCCCACATATGTGAGTGAATCCCAAGAAGTTGAATGTTTCTGGCTTTCCGCCGCCACCACGCTTTTTGAAGTTGTCGATTGCGAATCGACCAAATTCAATTAATCGAGTTTTGTCGGGGTGCAGTTCAAGTTTGAACTTTTGAAGTCTCTCCTTGAGTTCACGCAAGAACCGCTCGGCATCCGATTTATATTGGAACGTCACAATGAAGTCGTCGGCATACCGCACCATTAGAATTTCTCCGCGTGCGTTCGTCCGACGCCATTTGTGCGCCCAGAGGTCAAACACATAGTGGAGGTAGATATTCGCAAGTAATGGGCTAACACTGCCCCCTTGTACGGTCCCGACCTCGCTATGAGTCACCTTCCCGCCCTCAAGCACGCCGGCCTTCAACCATTTCTGGATGAGGTGCACAACGCGCTTGTCAGCTATTCGGTGCTCGATGAATTTGATTAGCCATTCGTGGTCTAAGGCATCAAAGAAGCCATGAATGTCTGCATCGAGCACCCAGCTCACCTTCTTCGTCTGAAGTCCGACGTAGAGGGCATCCAGCGCATTGTGCTGGCTGCGTCCTGGTCGGAACCCATATGAAAATCCGAGAAAGTCTGTTTCATAGATGGCATTCAAAACCAGCACCATTGCCTTTTGGACTATCTTGTCTTCTAAGGTTGGTACGCCGAGCGGTCGCTGCCGACCATCAGGCTTGGCAATGTATACCCTCTTAACAGGCTTGGCTCGGTATGCTCCTCGCTTGAGCCTTTCGGAGAGGTCTATCAGATTCTCTTCTAGGCACTCTCCGTAGTGCTCCCATGTCTCATTATCGACCCCGGCGGCGGCCTCTCGATTGATGCCGAGATATGCCTCCCACAAAGTTTCGATGTTGTAGACGTGGTGCAGAAGCGCGGTGAACCGCATCTTCTTGTTTCCTTTTGCTGCTTTGCGTATCGTCTCCAGCTCATTTTGCACACTATCCCGGCGCTGTGTCCGGAGCATGTTTTGCTCAGACGAATTCCCTTTGGTCAGGTCCCTTCCCTCCATTTGCTCCGCGGCCGTCGAATTAGGTCCGACTTTGTTCGCAAACTTCGCAGGTACTACGGACCTGTCTGACTTCCCATCCTCGTGCATCACCGTCGTACTCCGTTAGCAGTTTCCCGGTGCGGACCAGAATTGCCAGCTCTGGCCGAGTATGGGATCTCCCGTTTTCCGCTCAAGAGGTTTCCATGCGTGCAAGTGGTCTCAGACCACGTGGGGCTCAACGACAACTCGCGAAAGCGCTGTCGTTGATGTTGCCTTCCGCACATTATCACTGCGTCGGCGTCCCAGACTAATTTTTCGAGGCTCAATACACTGCCCGCATGTGCCCCTGTCAACACTTCGTGCATACCTCGCGGTATTGGTCACGCATGACTCGGGGTCGTTGTGATTCGCTATTTCTTCAACGTGCAACTCTTACATTTGCTGCCTCCTGCCGACTTTTAACGGCGTCCGATAATGTATATTATGTTTCATCGGCCAATCGACTGACCTCAAACGGCCACTAGTATTGCGTTTCGGGGCTCGAATTTTAATTGCTTTTCTGGCCGAAAAAGAATTTGGGCAGGGCAATCTGACCTAATCGATTTTCAAGGCGGCAAGAATCTCTTCTTCGATCCAGCCACGTCTTACTAAGGTATCGCCGATGCTACCAGTAGTAAAGCGCTGCTCTAACAGGGCGATGATCATCAGGTCTTCTGCCACTAGTCCTAATGCCATTAACTGAAGCGCTAGTGAATCAGTTATTTCTTCATCTGATGCAATTAATTCTTGACCGATGAGAAGGCCATCTAGTTCTTCTTGTGAAATAAATTGCTTTTCCAGCAGAATCTCACCTAACTGCCGCTCGCTGTTCTGCTGCTCCTGAACGGCCTCTTTTAACTGCTCAAGGGTAATCATCCCCGAGGCTAAGCAAAGCTGGCCTAAACGAAGCCGAGAATTGAACTGCTTACTGCCACCACTAGATTGCGGAGCCATGTCATTGCCAGATGTAAGTTCTTCGTGGGCTATACCTATGGCTTTTATTGCTACGAGCGCCTGCTCATTTGCTTTGCCTGATTTAAAAGGTTGTGACAATCTCTCTGTTAACCGCAAGGCGGTTTGATCAACGTTGGATTTTTCTGCGTTCTTATTTAGCCTGAGTGCATGAAAATGATTAGTCATAATTTTTCTGCCAGATACGAAAAGTTCGATGAAAGATTCATCTAATATTGTAGAGATGGTAAACCGCAACTTGTCGACAATACGACTAGTCGATAATTCTTATTGTTGTAAATATATCAATAGCAATTTTTGAATAGTTTAATGTTCTAATGGTTGTTGGGTTGAAAAGTCGTACTTACTAAAATACGTAAATATCAAATACTAGAGTCCTTAGCTTAAGGTACCCATGACATCAGCACCTCTAAACCAGTCCAGCAACCGAATTAAAGCCTTCGATATCCAGTTCTTGATTAAAGAATGGGGGGCAATGTTTAATCCGGCCACAGTTGGTCGTGATTTTCTTGCTGGTATAACTGTCGCCATGGTGGCTTTACCACTTAATCTCGCCCTTGCCGTTGCCTCAGGTGTAGAGCCTGCACTTGGTATCGTTTCTGGTATCGTCGCTGGCATTATCGCAGCGCTTTTTGGTGGTCAGCGCTATGCTGTAACCGGCCCAGCTGCTGCTATGGCCGTTGTCTTAATTGAAGTTGCGCACAACTTTGGTATGGGCGGAATCTTCTTTGTCGGCTTAGTCGGTGGCCTGCTTCAGATTGTTGCTGGCCTTTTGAAACTGGGTCGAATCATCTCTTTTCTTCCGATGCCTGTAATTGTTGGCTTTGCCAATGCCATCGGGATTCTCATCATCTTCAATACCGTTGATGACTTCTTTGGCCTGATGACCAGACCACTACATTTGCACAATGTCACCAGTGTCGTTGGTTCGCCCTTCATTCCTGAGTTTATAAAAGACGTAAACGAACTAATTCAGCGCATATTCATTCACAACGAATGCAACTTTCAAGCTGTGATTATTGGTCTAGCAGTTATTGCATTGGCTGTCATTGTTCCGCGCTTTACTAAGTTGGTGCCGGGCTCGTTGGTTGCTATCGTTGTTGCTTCAATTGCAGCTAATCTTCTTCATTTTGATATTCCCCGTGTGATTGATTTGGCTCCTCTGTCCAACATCAATTTGATGCCCCATTGGCCCACTATGCCCACCGGAATTACGACTTTCCAGCAATATCAGGCCTTGACACTGTACGCCATTACAGTCTTTATGCTGGGCTCTATTGAATCACTGCTTTCTGCCACTGTTGCCGATGGCATGTCTTTGCGCTCAAAGCATCGCCCTGACCAAGAGCTGATTGGTCAAGGTCTTGCCAATTTCGCCATGCCTTTCTTTGGTGCCATTCCCGTTACTGGTGTTATTGCTAGAACTGCCGTGAACATAACTTCTGGCGCACGTACTCGCTTGGCGGCGATCATTCACTCTATCGTTCTACTTCTGCTCGTGCTCGCTTTTGCTCATTCCGCCGAGCAGATCCCATTGGCCGCACTAGCCGGTGTGCTCGTCTTAACGGGCTTCCGTTTAATTGAGTGGGATGAAATTCGAGAGATTTGGCGCGGTTCTAGAACTGAAGGTTGGGTAGTTGTGGCTACTACCATTGCTTCAGTTTGTGTCGACTTGACCGCCGGTATCTTGACTGGCCTTCTTCTCACTTGTGTTTTGACTGTACAAAAAATGAGTTCTCTCAGCTTGGTTAGTGAAGTTGGCGAGGATGATGATCGCATCGATGCCACTCAGCAGATTCCTAGTTGTAAATTTGTTCGCACATACCTGGTGGATGGTCCTCTTTTCTTTGGTGCTGCCGAGCGCTTTACTGAGAACATTCTGCTCACTCAAGATCTACGGGCACTGATTTTGCACATGCGCTCGCTCAATATGATGGATATTACAGGGGTTGAGACTCTTCTAGCTATTCACTCACAGCTTAAGCGCAACAATGTTCGCTTGGTTATCGCTGAGCTGCCTGGTCAGCCCCTTGAGCTAATGAAAAAGACTGGTGCCTTAGAAAAAATTGGTACTGAAAACTGCTTCTCTGACTATAAAGAAGCACAGCTCGATGTTAACGAGAAGCTTCTGATGACTGTCTGTCAGGGTTGTTCTGCTGGCTTGAATCCGGAAGTTAAAGGCAAATTAGCAGCACCTCGTGACTGCAAATTGCGCAGCGCTCTGTTGATGGACAACAGTCGTCTAACCAAAACACTGAAAGCTCGCATGGATCGTTCGCAGAAAATTAGAACGGGCACTTTTACTGCACTAAGTCCAGATATTGTGCGCCTGGTGAGAGTGAGTAAGCCCGAAGATATACCGGAGTTTTTAAGAGATACGCCCATCGAAACCTTGCTCAAATGCCAAAACATGGGCGAAGTTGACGCCAACCAGTCTGAAGATCCCGATCTTGTCATTGGTATGTGTATTGACTATCGCAAGTCACTGTCTTTGCCGCAAAACTGCGCCTACGTAATTAGACGAACCGGTGCCAATATGGCCGGCTCTGAATTTTCGCTTGCTCTTGCTCTTTCGACGGGCATCGAATATATGGCTCTGATCGCGCATAACCACTGCGTTATGTCTGACCCGCACGTGAAGCGCGGCGCCTTTGTTTCGGCCCTAACCGGAAAACACGGCTGGAGTAATGACCAAGCATTGAGTTTCTTTGACGAACATGCCTCCAGTCGCGAAATCGATGACGCTATTGACTTCTCTCTAAAAGAAGCACGTCGCTTAAGCAATCTTTTCAGAGGGCTTAAGGTCGTTCCCATGTTATTTATGCTCGAAGACAACCTCGTATACCTAGTAAAAGACTGGGTGCGGGCTAAAGAGGGCACAGATGAGAGCGATGATGATTCGTACATGGGTGACTAACCCTAATGCAAAAGCCTGATCCAGAAGCCTAATTAAGATTAAGAGTGCATCCTGGCCAAACCTGCTCTTGAGATCATCTATAATCGTCGAGAATTCATCGAGGTGGTTATGGTCGAGGGCAAATTGCGTTTCAGCACGATATTTGTTGCTGTGGCAGCACTTGTATTTTCGCTAGCTTATTTCGTCAAAGCGAAAGAGCCAATCTTGCAAATTGTCAGCCCTGACAAAATCATGTCTTCGGCTGTTAGCCTACCCAATAGCACCGATTCGAAATTTGCTGAAATGGTCATGAACAGCTCAAGTTATGCAGTGTTCTTGTGCCGTAGTGAATATTCTAGTGGCAATGCTAATTCGCTTGAGGCTCTGAGAGGCTGGGCCGCTCAGCAATTTCACAATGACCCGCGCTTTCTCCATCCTGTAATTTTGCCTAAGGCTACAGCTAGCTCCACATTTATCAATTCCACGGCTTACTGCCTCTTCGCTGCTCCCTATTACTTCGCCTCACAAGCAGCCGCTGGCTTGATTAGTAGTCGTGTAGATAGCTATTGCGACAGTGAGTCTTTTCGCGTCTTTAAAAACGATTTTGCCGGGTTGTTTGGCCGTGACGCCGAAGCCGCCACTTTACTAGCGCGTTATCAATCAGATCGTGCTCGCACTGCCATTAATCCACTTCTGTCGGTGCTGCTTTGGCTGCTAACTGCAGTTCTCTCTCCGCTTTTAGTCAGGCCATTTAGGCGTGCTGCTGCCTTTTGGCGAGCACCGTTTATGGTAGGCAATGATCAAAATTCATGCCGAAACACAATTTCTTCGGCGGCTTATTTCGCCTACTTCGTCTCGGCCTTAGGCGTTTATTACACCGCCCAAGCCCTAGTTGTAGAGACGACAGCAGCGCCTTCTGCCATTGCTGCCATCGTCTGTGGTGCCGCAGCGCTCTATGTGCTTTTTCCTGTCAAAGTCTTCGTCGATAATGACGAAGTTTTGTTCTTACGTTCAACCATAACTACTCGCTCTATTGTCATTTCAGCCTGGCTTTTCTTAAGTGTACTTTCAATACAAATGTTGACTTGGATTAAGCAGGGAGTTTTGACCGAGCCAGACCCAATTAGCCTATTGATTTCTGCATTCACTGGCGACTTCATTCATGACCCACTAACGGCCAAGCGCTGGATATCAACAGCAATTGCTCTTGTCTGGTCGGCCAGCTTTGTCTTCATCTTGAAAATACTGTCAAGACGTGGCACCGAGAGCTCAAGAGAAGTGACCAAGAAGTTGGCAGGCTTAGGCGCTAAACTCTAGTGCTAGAATAAATAACTCTTTGCCCTTGTGTCGGAACTGGTATACGAGACGCACTTAAAATGCGTTGCCCGTAAGGGATTGAGGGTTCGACTCCCTCCGAGGGCAAATTTTTATTAGCGGCTTAGCTCTTTTTGAGAGCATAGACCTTAGGCGAGAGCAGTGACTAACTCATTCGATACGATTGTAGTTGGTCTCGGCGCCATGGGCAGCGCCACTCTTTATCAGCTGGCGCAGCGTGGCGTAAAGGCTCTAGGTATTGACCTCTTGGCGCCGCCCCATAGTTTTGGCTCGTCCCATGGTGACACCCGAATAACTCGCCAAGCAATTGGCGAAGGTGACCACTACACGCCTCTTTCGCTGCGCTCGTATGAAATATTTCGCGAGATGGAAAAGCGCAGCGGTAGTAAATTACTTGAAGTTACCGGTGGGCTTATCATTTCAGGCTCTGTCGAGACTGCTTCGATCAATCACATCGTTGGTTTTTTCGACAATACAGTTGCTGCGGCAAAGAGATTTGGTATCAAACACGAGTTACTAACTCCGTCTGAAGTGCGCTTGAGGTTTCCTCAATTCAATGTTGATGATGACGAAAACGGCTACTTCGAGCCTGAAGCGGCCTTCTTAAAACCAGAAGAAGTGATTAGAGTGCAGCTGCAGCTGGCTAAACAATTCGGCGCCACAATACATACGAATGAGTCGTTTATATCGTTTGAGGAAGGCGCTCATGGCGTGGAGATTTATACCGATAAGGGAAGCTACACAGCCGATAAGGTTGTTTTATCTGCTGGACCATGGCTGCCGCAATTGCTGCCGCAGTATCAAGCATTCCTCAAGGCCTATAGGCAAGTTCTATACTGGTTCGATGTTTCTGATGCAGCGGACCAGTTTGTGCCGGGAAAGTTTCCTGTGTTCATTTGGCAGATTAAGGGAACAGACAACGGTATTTATGGATTTCCAGCTGTCGATGGGCCTAACGGTGGCTTTAAAATCGCCAGTGAAAATTACGTTGAAGTCACCACTCCCGAGACCGTCAATCGCATTGTCAGCCTGGAAGAGACTGAGTCAATGTATAAGTTAAAAGTAGCACCATATTTTCCGCTATCCAATAGTAAATGCCTACGGTCATCTGTTTGCCTCTACACAGTTACTCCAGATAGTGGCTTCGTGATTGATTGGTTGCCGTCTTCATCTAAATCTTCTTCTTCTTCCAAGCGCGTTATTTTGTGTTCGCCATGTTCTGGCCATGGTTTTAAGCATGCCGCAGCCATTGGCGAAAGCATTGCTGAGATGACTACCGTAGGCCATTCTCGCCTTGACATGAGCGCTTTTAAGTTAGAGCGATTTGGCAGCTTTTGATTCTAGCCACGACTGACTCTAATTGAAGCTTATTTGACTTGGGCCAATTCTTTGATGCGTACTTTGTTCTCTAATACGCCGATACCGGACACTTCCATTCTTACGACATCACCGTCCTTAAGCCATGGATAGACAGCTGGTGTAAGCTCTACGCCATTGGCATCATAGGTGGCCATAAATTCAGCAATGCAGCCATTGCCCACGGTGCCCGAGCCGAAGAAATAACCAGGCTGTATGGCAATATTTTGACTGCCTAACCAAGCGAAAATTCTAGCGAAGCTCCAGGCTTTCTTTTCGCCGCTAACCGGATGAGTGTGATAGAGAGACTGATAGTTGCTGCGTGTTCTCTCTTCACCATTAACGGTAAGAATCATCTCCATATCGAAGACACCATTCTCGTCCATTTTTAATTCTGAGGCCTTAACTAACTTTGGTCCGATACTTTTGCCGACCACAAACTTACTATTGGTTGGTCCCAAGCCTTCCATGTCTTTCTTTTGAATGTCGCGGGCCGACCAGTCATTGAGAATAGTGAAATAGCAGTGGTCTTTGATGAACTGCAAAGCTTCAGCTTCAGTGGTGAGCAGAGCACCTTTGGTCGTTAGACAACCAATTTCAAACTCATAGTCAGGGGCCTTAACTACAGCTGGAAAATTTACCTCTTCGCCAGTGGCGAAGACTTTGTCAGCTGGCATGTCAACTACATAATAGGCTGCGTGGTCGTACCAGACTGGTGAGACTGCTACGCCGCGTTTGGCGCGAATTTGCCTTATGTGAGTCTCGAAACCGAGAAAATCTAGCAATACTCTTGGTTCAGGAACTTTGACTCCAAATAGTTCGACTGTATTTTCTGAATTCTTGTAGAGCATGCCACTGTTCCTCTTTTCTCTATTTTCTTGCGCCAATGGCGATTATGGCACGCTCTCACCTAGGCAGGCCAAATCTCAACTTTGCCCTTATAAACGGCTGTCAAGATAAGGTATTTAAATAGGCCCCTAAAGCAAACCCATTAAAGAAACCCTTGAATAGCTCTCCGTTGGCTCGGGTTTTCGCACGACTGGCAAAGATTAGACAAATGACCATATTTGACGAGCTTGGGGCGGCAGCGAGTAAACTTAGTCAGTGGCAATTTCTGTAGGTTTTAGTAATGAAGCATTCGCAAGAGTTCGAAGATTTGGTTGCCCAAATCAAACCCGGCATAAAAGAAGTGACGATTGAGCAAGTCGTGGGCTTTCAGAAAGAGGGGAAAGACTTTCTTTTTATTGATGTGCGCGAAGATCATGAATGGCAGCAAGGCCACGCACCTGGGGCGGTGCATCTTGGTCGCGGTATCATAGAGCGAGACATAATCGATCTTGAGCCTAATAAGGCCCGTGAAATTGTTCTCTATTGCGGCGGCGGTTATCGCTCTGCCATGTCGGCCGAGAACTTGCAGAAAATGGGCTATACCAATATTTTTTCGATGGCCGGCGGCATGCGCGGTTGGCGTGAGCTCAATCTTCCAGAGGAAAAACCATGAACGATTGGTTTCGTGAGTTCTTGGAGCTACAGACCAAAGACCCCCAAGCTTTCTTTTTGATGATTGGTTGCATTTCTCTTTTAGTCTTTTTATCACTCACTATATTCGGTGGCTTTATCTGGTATCTCTATAAGGGCGATCAGCCAGCCAATAGATCTAAGACTGAGAGCAGTAAGTCTGACTGATAATTCGTTAAATACGGGCTTTTGAGGGCAATTCCTGAAGTCAAGAGTTGCCCTTAGTATTGATACTGCCCATAATGTCTATATCCGAATGAGGAGCACTATATGGCTGAATCAGTTAGACAATTAAATTTACTTGGTGATCCACTCGACTTAGATGGTCTTGAGCCTCTTCTCGAGCGTGCCCATGTTGAAGTGGTGCCCTTTGGTACCACTAGCGATGTCGCCACTGCTCCAGTATCTGAAACAAGACTGATCCTTGATCTAATGACTCAAGTGGAATTAGTCAATGACTTAATTATGGAAACAAGCTTTAAGCTCCAACGGGCCCATGAAACAATGCTTGTAATGGAAAAAGCTTCATTTGAGCAAGACCTACGCCTTGAGCACATGAAAGACTTAGAAGCAAAAATTATCGAACTTGAAACCTGGCTTGATGCTGTTCAAGCGGAGAATACATTGCTTAAGCGCCCTTGGTACAAGAAGCTATTTAACTGGCGGTATTAACCTCTAGCTCGTACTGCAGTGGGCCACAATATGTCAATTTCAAAAGAGGATGCTAGAGAAAGATGGCATCCTCTTTCTTTAGGTGATTCTGATGTGTCGTTTCATAACTTGTTTGGTGGCGCCAGGGGTATCACTGCTCGAACTGCAGCCACTCTGTAGTAAATATGGCATGCTCTTTAAGTCAATTGATAATCCATTTGTCAGCGCTCAGTTACCGCCAGGCCAGTACGTTCGTGCCACTCGGTCTATGTGCGATTGCGGTACGCCTTTGGGCTCATCATCTGCCAAAGATAACCAAAAAAGTCTTGCTGAGGGCGAAAGTGCTCATGCCGTTGCTGTTGCGAAACTGAAGAAAAAAGGCTGGAGCCAGGCCAAGATTGATCGCTGGCAAGCAGAAAAAGTAACGGCAGCTGAGCGTAGTAGTTTGCAGAGAGCAAATTCCAGCGGTGCTGATCTCAACAGCTGGTGCCAATTCATAATGGAATTTCTGCTTACCAGTGACAGTAAGCATTTGGGGATTATTCTTCATATGTATAACGGCACTTTGGCTGACGAGAAAATACAGATTAAGAGCATCGAGCACTTACTTCTGATAGAAGAACTCGAAAAGAACCTGCTCTCAATCAGGGAGGATGTGCTCTATTTGTTTTCTATGGCACCGACGTAAAGTAATTTTCGGAGTCTAGCGCCAGGAATGGGCTGAGAAGATGCGAGGGCTCAAAAGGAGCGGTTAGCTGGGTAAATCGGACTTAAGAACCCCAAAATAGCTGGACGCCTCGTACTTTCTTCATTGACATCTTTACAATATAGGCTAGATTGTTTAACAGCACCCCAAAATGGGCACTTTTCAACTGTAGCCAATGGCTTAAACCCCGATTTACCGAGTAAGTACAATGTCTTCGACCCCAATACTAGAACGAACGCAGATTGATTGGTTCGACTCCGTCAAGCTGCAGTTGGATGCTTTGCGCTCGGATTGCCAGCTGGTGGAGGATAAAAGTAGTGTTCCGTCGGATGCTGTTTTTGAGCAGGCTAAATTTGAAATTGAAAAACTGCATAGGTTGGCGGAATTTCCACCTTTGCCTGAAGCCGATATCTGGGTTGGTCCGGATGGTCAATTGGGTTTCACTTGGTCCTTTGGCGAAAACAAGTTTGAACTGATGTTCGGCTCCAAGATACTAGTGCGGGTTTACGATGATGAGGAACAGGCTCGCGTCGCATTGAGTAATGCTCCCAAAGTTCTGAAAGCCTTGGCTAATCCACCTCGTAATGCGGCTTAACTAGTTAGCTGTGATTGAAATTAAGCTATCTGATGAAGACGAAATAGTGCGTGTCTTTGCCAGACGGAAGACTGACCTAAGTAAGCCAGTTAAAGTTCATCATAGTGACTTTGCTCGTCGGATGAGCACAATGTCAGGTATTTCGTTGTGGCGAGTTGAAGCAAAACACGTAGCCAAAGCTGCCTGGCGAACTAGTTGGCCCAAAGGAATTCTGATCTGTAAAGTTGGCACACTGCGTCATCTTAATCTCAAGTTCTTCGGCGAACATAAAGACGATTTGCATCTCTCAACAAGATGTTCTGTTTGCGATCTCAGTGTGAATCAAGGAGATGCTCGGCCGCTTTGCAAAGGGTTCGGAGGCAGTCCTTGTAGCTTTGATCTTGAACCTGATCTCCCAGAGAACGTACTTGCCGATCTGGGCCTTCTGGATAAGCTGGCCAAACTATTTGTGATTGATAGTATGCCTATCTAGCTCTAGTTCCATGACAGTAACCGCATTGCCGTGCGAGCTATCTTTCCCAATTTCCTGCCAGCCGAACGACTGATACCAGTTAGGAAGTGACTCTTCATAGGTGAGGAGATAGATTCTCTTATATCCCAAATTGCTAGTAATTGACTGTACGTGTTCAACCAAAGCTTGGCCTAAGCCCTGCCCCCGATAGGTTGGTGTTACGTAAACACTTCCCAGCCAAGGTGTGAGGTCGTCTCTTATGCCGTCATTGGCACGCAACGAAGACATTCCAATTGGCTTGCCCTGATCATCTAAGGCCATAACTGTTAATGGAATTTGATCGCGGTGGCAATGCTGAGAAAAACTCGCTATGCGCTTTTCTAGAGAGTAAGAGGGGTTGTAACGGCCCCAGGTATCAAAAGCCCAGGAGGCACAGATGGATACAAAATCTCTATTGTCAGCCAAATAGACAATTTTGAATTGCACTAGTGCACCTAAAGTTAGGGCTTATTTGCCGTAGCAGAGCACGCCGTAGCTGCTTCGGTTTGTACAGGCAAGTTTGCTTTTTGCCAAGCTGCGGTGCCACCAACTACGTTGATCAGCTCACCGATGCCATGCCTTTTAAGCAAGCTTACGGCCATACTAGAGCGGTAACCACCAGCACAGATTACAGCGGTCTTTACGCCCCGCTCAACCGCCTCTAATTGCTGTTCTAATTCTGACAGCGAAATATTCTTTGCTTGCGGCACATGACCAGCTGCATACTCGCCTGGTCTGCGCACATCGAGAACGCGCAATTCAGGATTTGCCTGCAGCTGCTTTGCCAATTCCTCTACGCTAATCTGATCAACTGTTTCGATTTTCAACCCAGCTTTTTGCCAGGCTGCCATGCCACCAGCCAAATAGGCGATGACATTTTCTAGACCAGCTCTGGCTAGTCGAAGCACTGCTTCTTCTACTTGAGCATCTTCTGTCAGCACCAAAATAATGTTACTTTGGGCATCAATGACGGTGCCGCACCATGAAGCAAACTGCCCACCCAGGCCAACGCTGTAGGCTCCAGGTATGTGACCCTGACCAAACTCTGCTGGTGAGCGGGTGTCTAATACGATTGTGCTAGGCTTGCTACTTGAGGCAATGGCAGCCTCCACCTCTTTGGGCTGCATTGCCGCTGCTTTCTTGAGATCGTTCAATGAAGCAGCACCGCTGCGGTTGGCTTCAACAGCAAGGGGAAAGTATGCTGGTACTTCGGGCAGTTGGGCCGTCAGCATGGTCACGAATTGCTCTTTTGTCATTGGCTGCAAGGCATAGTTGAACTTGCGCTGATTGCCGATAGTCGATGAGCTTTCCTTTGAAATATTCTTGCCACAGAGTGAGCCTGCCCCGTGAGCTGGATACACTTCTGTTTCATCGGGCAAAGTCATGAGCTTGTTGTGAAGGCTGTCGTAGAGCATGCCGGCCATTTGCTCTGAACTAAAGCCATATTTGCCCACAAGATCGGGGCGGCCGACATCACCAATAAAGAGGGTGTCGCCTGTGAGCAGCTTAGCTGGCTCACTACTATTTTTTTCTTTAACGAGCAAGCAGATACTTTCTGGTGTATGACCGGGAGTGGCCAGAGTTGTGATAGTTAGGTCACCCAGCGAAAACTCTGTACCATCGGCTACAGCTTCGTGCTCAAAACGGGCCTTGGCTTGATCGCTGAAGACAATTTTGGCGCCGGTGGCTTCAGCCAATTCTTTGTGGCCGCTGACAAAATCGGCATGTAAATGAGTTTCAAAAATGTACTTGACAGTCAGGCCGTTGCTTTTCGCTTCCTTCAAATATTCATCAATGTCTCGTTGTGGGTCAACAACACAAGCTTCACCATTAGAGCCAATCAGGTAAGAGGCGTGGGCTAGACAGGCAAGATAGAACTGTTTGAAAAACACGATTATCTCCATTATTTATCAGTGATCGGATCTTACCGCTTTTCAAGAAAGTAAAATAGAGCCTTACTTTCTCTTGGGAGCCACAAATGGCTTGGAATTTCCGCTTGAATGAACTGCTTGCTCTTTCGCTCACTTTGAATCTGGCGCTGTTGTCTGGGGCTGCCACTGCCGGGCCAGTTCAGGCCGATGAAGCTATAAAAAATAATGCTAAAAAAGAGAAAACACTTGAATACAAGAGGCTGCCAGTCAATTGTCAACCAGAGCGCTATGACCTCTATTTTGAGCCAGACCTAGAAAATGGCGAATTTGAAGGCACTGAAACCCTCTTCTTTACGGTCAGCCAGAGCACAAGCGAAATAGTCTTGAACGCTGTCGACTTGAGTGTATTTGAAGCCACAGTGGCTCAGACCAAGCCCACCCATGGCGACTGGGTCAAAGCCGATATTGTGCGCGACAAAGAAGGCGAGAAGCTTACTTTAAAGCTGGCCAAAGCTCTAAAGCCTGGCCAATACGAGCTAGCACTTAAGTTTAACGGTAAACTGTCGAGCAAAATGGAAGGGTTCTATCTCTCGACCTTCAAAGGCAAAGACGGTAAAGAGCATAAGATTGCTACCACTCAAATGGAGCCAACAGACGCTAGGCGCATGTTCCCCTGCTTTGACGAACCTGCCTCTAAGGCTGTCTTCAAAGTCACCGTTGCTATCGACCCAGCACTGGTTGCCATATCTAACGCTGGTATCGAGTTTGAAAAACTAGACCAGCGCAAGAACAAGAAGATAGTGACGTTCAAAGCCAGTCCGAAAATGTCGACCTACTTATTTGCTCTGATTGTCGGACCATTGCAAAGTACAGAGCCCGTTGTTGTAAACGGCAAGAAAATAAGAGTTTGGTTTACTGAAGGCAAGGGCCAGCTTGCAACTTATGCACTAGATGCCGCAGCCAAGCTTCTTCCCTACTATGAAAACTATTTTGGCCAGCCTTACCCTCTCGATAAGCTTGACTTGATCGGCATTCCGGATTTCTCTGCTGGTGCTATGGAAAATCTTGGTGCCATAACTTTTCGTGAGAATGCTTTGCTTGTAGATGAGAAAAACTCAGCTCTTAGCTCACGCACCAGGGTCGTAAATATCGTTGCTCACGAAATGGCACACCTTTGGTTCGGTGATTTGGTCACTATGAAATGGTGGGATGACCTATGGTTGAACGAAGCCTTTGCTACTTGGATGGCAGACAAAGCTGAAGACGTATTGAAGCCCGAATGGCGCATTTGGGATGATTTTGCCGTTGAGCGGGCCGGTACGCTTGATGCTGATGCCATTGTTGCCACCAGATCTGTGCAGTCTCCTGTCAATTCGCCTAATGATGCACTAGAGATGTTTGACGAAATCACTTACAGCAAAGGTGCGGCACTGCTGCGCATGCTTGAGACTTATCTTGGCGAAGACAAATTCCAGAAAGGCATTCAGGCTTATATGAAAGCCCATGCCTTTAATAATGCTTCGACAAATGATCTTTGGGACGCTCTTTCAAGTGCGAGTGGCAATGCTAGTAGTGGCAAGAAGAGCCAAGTTGATGTGGCCAAACTAATGGATGCCTGGGTACATCAGCCTGGCTGCCCAATCGTTTCATATGGCCTTGTATCAGAACCAGCAGCGAAGAAAATAGGTTCACTGAAGTTGGAACTCAGCCAAAGGCGTTTCTTCCTTGATAGTGCTCAGGATCTAGGTATGACCTCAGTGTCAAAGTCAAAGGGTCTCGTTCCCTGGCAGATTCCACTTTCTTTCAAGCAACAAGGGGCAAGCTCTGGTAAATCTTCTACAAACCAGGCCGAGTTGCTCACGTCATTCAAAGGGCAAGTAATTCTAAATAGTGCAACCGAACCGCTTATGGCCAACGCTACAGGCAACGGCTATTTGCGTACCAACTATAATTCGCGGCAATTGTCTCTCCTTCATGAACAGAATTTACCAAAGCTGCTTAGTGTTAGTGAGAGAGTCTCTCTCCTTAGCGATCTATTTGCCACCTCGGTAGCTGGTTTGTTGCCCATTGATCTTTACTTGCAGAGCCTTGAAAAATTCGCAAGTGATCACGACCCATACGTGCAAGGTCTTGCTATATCGCAAATTAGCGAACTGGAACAATTGCTTGAACCTGCCAGCAAAAGTGGCTACCAGGCCTTTGTCGTCAAATGCCTTAAGCCACAGCTTGACCGCCTTGGCTACACCCGTAAAGCTACCGATGATGATCTGACAGCGGAATTGAGAGCACGGTTAATCAAGACCTTAGGCACCATTGGTAATGACAAACAAGTCATTGCTTTCTGTCGCGATAAGTTTGAAGCGTATCTGGCTGACGATAAAACATTGGATGGCGATTTGCTTTCTCCAATTGTGCAAGTAATGGCATACAACGGCGATAGTGATGAATTTGTACGCATAGAAGAGGCCTGGAGAAATGCCACAACACCTGAAGCGCGCAATCGCAATTTGTTTGCTTTGGCTGCTTTTCGAGATAAAGTGTGTGTCGAGAAAGCTCTTAACTTGTGCTTCAACAAAGAGGTTAAGGCCCAAGACGTGCCGCATTTGCTGGCTCGTTTAATTGGTAGTAGCGATAGCCAAGCAGCGGCCTTTAAGTTTCTTGGCGATCACTGGCAAGAAATTTATGACAAAGTAGGCGAGCGCAAGATGCCAGACATTGTTGAAGCCTGTCGCAATTTCAATAAGCCCGGTCAGCTTGAAACTTTGAAAGCCTTCATTGCCGCGCATCCTATGCCCTCTGGCCGCAGAAGTGCCGCTAAGACGATAGAATTTGCCACAATTGGCACCAATTTCAAAGCCAAACAAAGTGCTAGTCTCGCTCAGTTTTTTGCTGGTAAATAGTGCCTAGAGTAATTTCTCTTCTTCTTGTTTTGGTCTCACTGGTTTCTGTTTTTTGCAGCAGCCGAGCTGACGCTGCTCAGTTGCCTCAGAATGAGAAACAACCACCGCGCATAATGCTCTGGTCGTGGCAGAGAATTGAAGATCTGCGTGCGCTTGATCCAACTAAAGCTGGGGTAGCTCTTCTCGTTGGTCGCTTTACTGTAGAGCAAGACAAAATTTCCCTTGAGCCGCGTCTTTCTCAATTGCAGTTGCCGCCTGGTTGCTATCGCGAAGCTGTGGCCAGAGTAGAGATGAAGCAGATGCCAGCCGAGGGCGAAATCGACAATGTTAGTGCCAAGCTCGCCAGTTCGATTGTGCATCTTGTCCTTGCCCATAGCCGCTTTGATGGAGTGCAGATTGACTTTGATGCTAAGCAACTAGAGCGACCGTTTTATGTACGGCTACTGAAGCATTTACGACAGCAATTGCCGCCGAATCTAACTTTATCAATGACAGCTCTAGCATCGTGGAGCCAAGGCGATCAGTGGCTTAGGCAATCTATTGCCCACGATCAATTACCGGTAGACTATGTCGTGCCCATGTTCTTCACTATGGGTGTGGGCAAAGAGCAAGCCCTGCGCTTGTTGCAAGATAATTTGCCGGGGCCATTCAATGGTCATTGCGCCCTCGGTTTTTCGCTTAGTGAGGCCTCAACGGTTTCGTTGATATCCACCAAGCTCAAAAATTTAGATCGCATCTATCTATTTTGCTCGCCTGGCTGGCAAAGAGACCGAATAAAAACCGCCGGAAACCTCATCGACCTAACCCTACTTAAGGAGAAAGACAATGGCATTTAAGGCAAAGCGCTCAGGGTTTCTCAAGAGCACAGTTTTGACATTGCTTGCCTGCTCTTTGAGTTCGACTTTTCAGCCAGTACTAGCCTGCGGACCTTTTTACGATGAAGCTGTGTTTTCAGCGACCATACACCCTGACCTACCATTTCGCCTTTATGCCGACGGCAACCTGGCTCTAGTTGAACCTACTTTTGCCCGCTCATACTTAGTGGTGGCATATCGCTATCTAAATAATAAGCCGCTAAGCTCTTCAGAACGAGAACAGATCCTAAATTTTTGGCGTTTCCGCCTAGGAGATGCTAGTCGTTCTGATAGTGATAATGCCGTTGATTTGTGGCTTACAACTCGCAATAAGGCGCTCGGTATAAAACCGAGTGACTCATCAGATAGGCTCTATCCCTATCGCTCAGCCGGTTCTAACGATGACTACAATCCTTATCTGAATTGCAACGATGATGCTTTTAAGCAAGCGGTTAAAACTCTACAAGAGAAAGTCGCTAAGTATGGAGCTGGTAGTGCCGCTGTTAAAGACTGGCTTGCCGCCCAAGACAGTGTCTTTTGTCATTGTTCTGCACCACAATATGATTACAAGACCAAAGCCCAAGGCAAAGAGCCACCACTTCCTTCTCCGGCTGCGGCTGACGCCAGTGAAGAAGTAAAAAGAGAACGGGCCTATCAGATCGCTTCGGCCAATTTTTATGCCAAAAACTTCGACGAAGCAGCCAAGCAATTTGGTGCCATTGCCTTAGATAGCGCCTCACCTTATCAGAAAATTTCAGCATATCTAGTAGCCCGCTGCTTGATTCGCAAAGCCACAGTCAGCACCAATAAGGGTATTGACCAAGTGGCGTTGCTGGCCGCTCACAATAAGCTGCTTGAGCTGCAAGCAGACCCAGCCATGACTTCAATGAAGGAAGGCATAGAAGGCCTACTTAATTTTGTTGGCTTGAGACTAGACCCAGCAGTTACATTGCAGCAACTGAGCAAGAAGATAGCTGCTGGCGACAGCAACTTGTATCAAGATATGGATGGCTACATTTACATACTCGATAGTGCCTTCAAGGAAGATTCAGAAGATGCCAGCACTACTCACTCAGTAGACGATACCAAGCTGGCTGCGGCAATGCATGGCGACGATATGACTGATTGGATTTGGACATTTTCTAACAGTGATAAAAATAGCCTTGAGCATGCACTGAGCCGCTATAAAGAGAAGAAGAATGATGGCTGGTTGCTCTGTGTCGGTTCAAAGCTAACGGGCAAAGAGCCATATGCCAGTGAGATTTTGGAGGCTCTAGCCAAGATTGAAAAGAGCAGCCCAGCTTATGTTACCGCTAATTCGCAGCGGGCTCGTGTGTTGACTGCACAAGGCCATAACGACCAGGCCGTTTCTGCAATCGATAGCGCTCTCGGTGCCACAAAATCACCATCGGCAATGAATGCACTTAATCTACAGAAGCTAATGTTGTCTAAATCACTTGAGCAAATGATCACTCTGTCATACCGTTCGCCGGCCCTAATCGTTGGTGACGCAGAGTCTCAGACGCTCTCTTCTGAATGGCAAAAACTTGACCAGAAGAAGACTGACGGAAAGACCTATACAACCCTGCCGACGATGCTACGACCAGAAGGGGCCGTTGCAATCAATCAGAAATTGCCACTAAATCTTTTCCTTCAAGCGGCCCAGTCGCAGCAAGTGCCAGCTGCTCTGCGCAAAGACATAGCTCAAGCTGTGTTTTGCCGCTCGGTACTGCTTCATGACCAGAATAGTTCTAATAAGGCTAGTGCACTTCTTAAGCAATACATGCCAAACTTAGCTTCTCAACTGGCTCGTTATGATTCAGCTGGGGCCGATAGCAAAGAGTTCTCCGCTGCTTTCTTGATGCTGAAGTACCCAGGCATAAGGCCATACGTAACTGCAGGAGTTGGTCGAACAACTGAGTTTGGTCGATTGGACGACTATCAAGATAACTGGTGGATATCAATTGAAGCTGACAAAGCTGTGAAGTTTGCCGGTCAACAGTTTCTCAAACCAGCTGATTTAGCTAAGGCAAAGGCAGAAGTGGCTACGATCAATTCACTCAGCACCGGTCCTAACTACCTTGGCAAAGTGACAATTGATTATGCCCGCAAACATTTAAGCGATCCGCGAGTGCCAGAGGCCCTTCACATGGTTGTAAGAGCCACCAAGCTAGGTGCTTCCAATGACAAAACTAGTGCCATTTCAAAACAAGCCTTTCAAATCCTCCATCAGAACTATAAGGGCAACCCTTGGACAGTGAAGACACCATATTATTATTAGCGCCAACGGGAATTGAACCCGTGTCTCCGGTGTGAAAAACCGGCTTCCTAACCACTAGAAGATGGCGCCAAATTCTCCCAGGCAGGAGTCGAACCTGCGACTTACCGGTTAAAAGCCGGCTACTCTGGCCTCTGAGTTACTGAGAGATACACCCTGGGAGAGATTCGAACTCCCGACAACGCACATCCGTAGTGTGCTGCTCTGTCCACTGAGCTACCAGGGCTTATGAGTGAATGAAAGAAAGAACAAAAGAAAGAATCTGCGCGTGTACGTATTTGCGCGAGTAAAAGACAAGCACCGCCATTGGTGCTTCAAAACCAGCGTGATTCAAATTTTCGCTTGATCTATTTCAAGCGCCGTCGTCGCTTCTCTCGCTCTCGTTTTCGTTCTCGCTTTCGCTCAAGTTCTAGCTCTTGCAAGACGTGCTGAAACGAAGCCAGGGCTTGGCTTGGCGAAATATTGAATAATAGAATAGATGATTGAATCAGAGCTGGCATTACAGAAAACCTTCAGTGGAAAAGCACACAAAACCGAACAGTCTTTATGACCGTTTCTCGCTTGTCTTTCGCTCTGTCCAGAAGTTCACGATTTAATACCTAAATGAAATGGGCCGCTGGGCCCGTTGCTAGATGTCTCAACTATAACGACTGTATCACACAAATTGAATATTGCAAATGAGAGATTTGATCTTTAATTGATTTGTTTCGATTTAGTTATTGCCATCATCAATTTCCTTAAGCATCCGCTCTATCTCTTTTGCTGGATAAATAGCTGACTTGGTCTCGTTTTGAAGTTGTTGGTAGAAATCATTTAGAGAGAATGCGATTGGTGCATATCGTCTAATTCTTGACTGAATTAGTGGCGTCAGTTTCTCCGTCATTAACTGATCGTTAGCGCAGATTGCTGTTAAATGCTCTATCCATCGACCTTTGCCGTAAAAACACAGCATCAAAGACTGAATTAAGCTGACGATACAGACAGCACGGTCGTAAGAGCGGTGGCGTTGTAAGAAATCTCTTTCCTCTTGCTTTAAATCGAATTGGCTTGATAGGGCTAGTCCGAAATCACCATAGTAAAGATTGCCATCGCAGAGAATGTTTTTGAAGTGGGCGTCAAAGTGGACAAATCCATTGTCTCTAAAAAACGACGAGACCAATGCGAACTGACTTTCAACATGAGTGACGGCGCCGTCAGCGCTCGCACTATCTTTATTTAGCTCGACACTAAGCCAGTCATGCAGTGTTTGCGGAATATACTGAAGAAACAGAACTAGATGAGCAGAAGCGCCATGCAGTGCTTCCAGTCGCTGTCGGACTGCCTGCGAATCATCCCAATACTCAACAGCAATATTTAAATCTTCGACTTCGCGGGCGGTCATTGTATGAGGCTTGTCGCACTCTACAACGCGCCAATGAAATAGAAGGGGAAAGTTAGAGCATTCCCCAGAAAGGGCCCACTCTGTAGTGAGCTTATGAGCTGCTAACTCTCGCCAGGCGCCAAAACCAGCAGAGCCTAATCGATACTGATAAAACATTGGCAGATGGAAGAGATTAGCTGTCGACAAGAAGTTTTCGGAGCTTCTCTCAAGGTCAGTTAGTGGAATCTTCTTTGCGAAGACCTTATGACCCTCGATTTCAAAAAGCGAAGAACAGCCTCCCACCCCTTCGTGCATGGGCGTGGCTTTCTGAAGCAATGCCGATAGAGCACTATCGCTATAGTCAGTGAGGAGGCTAGAGAGATGCGAGTGTAGTTCCGAGCGTGATTTAGTGGGCATAAAATGACTCTTGGCTACAGGTATGAGAGTGATTCAAATAGGGCCATTGCGGGAACATTTTAGCCATGCCAATACCCGGAGATGCCCGCCCTGATAACGAAGGGACGGAAAGCAAAGAGAATAAGGATGCCAACGCTGGTCATTTGATTGACTGGTGGGAGCGTTTCGCCAATAGTGCCCCAAACTCAGCCAAAGAGCAAGCGGCATTGGCCGGTACTGGCATACTGGCTCTCGGGCTAGCTGTAAAATTTGGACCAAAGGTAGGCAAAACCGCGGTTAATGCCATTGAAAGCGTGGCTAAAGTTGAGATACCAGCCTTTAGCTCGGTCAAGCCACTTGCCGATAGCGCCAAAGTGGGCGAAAACATTCCTGGCCTGGTCAAAGTAGCAAGCGATAGTTGGCTGGCTCGTATTTATGATTCCTCTAAGAGTAGTGTCGTGCGCGTGCATTCAGACGACGGCTTGGCCTTAGGCTCCGGCTTCTTTGTCGATAGCGAAAAACGCTTACTAGCCACTAGCTATCACGTCGTCGCTCGTCTAGAGCAAAACAAGCAGGTGGTGAGACTTTTCGGTGGACGGTCATACGAAGCCAGTGTCATTGCTATTGACGAGGGCGCTGACCTGGCACTTCTCAAAATTGCTGGCAATCCCGCCTTTAAGTTCGATGCTTTAAAGTTGGGCAATCCACTCTACGCTGAATCTAAAAGAGCGGCAGCCATTGGTTATCCGAAGAATGCAGAACTGCCTGTAATCTCTCCTGGCAGCTTAAACTATCTTGCCTATACTGGCCAATCTCGGCTCGGCTTTACTATGAAGACCTATCACGGTAATTCTGGTGGACCAATAGTCGGTCGGGATGGTTCGGTTTTGGCAGTATTAACAAACGGGGTAGAGGCGGGAAGTCATTCGGCACCAACCAGTACGGGATACAACGTTGAACATTTGCGCACTCTAGTAAATTTAGCTCGCCATCGCGAAATAAAAGACGGTGTCCTTTATGTCGATACCGAAATTTTGAAGCATGGTCGAAAAATGATTTCTAGCGAAGAGCTTAAGGCATTGCAGGCAACACCAAATACAATGGCAACTCTTGAGCAACGACTAGGCGTAAAAGTACTCAAGCAAGAAGTTCAATAGCGGGTTGTTACAGATATTGAACTTCTCAGGAACTCATGCACTGAAGCTGTGTATTGCTCGAAAGCTACGTCGTAAATGTCATTGTGTGCGGCATTCTCAAGCCTGACAAAGGTCTTCTGGGGCTGAGCCATTGAATAAAGTTTCTCTGAGCAAGTAATTGGTATTACTTTGTCACGAGCACCGTGTACAAGCAAAAGTGGTGCATGAGGCTGCTCTAAAAGCTTTAGGTTATCTAGTTGATCTTGCGACGAGAACAGTGCATCAGGGTAGAGTCTTAGCCAGAAGATTTTGAGACGAGCAAGATCTCGCAGGGATGTGTAGGGCGATTGTAGAATTATTGCTGCAACATGCCTGTGTGCAGATAGCTGGCAAGCAATGCCTGTTCCTAGTGATTCACCAAAGACTACTATATCTTGTTCGCTGTAGTGCTTGTTTGAAAGCAACCAGTCAAATGCCGCTGTACCGTCTTCTTTCATGTTCGAAATGGTGGGCGAACCGGCACTGAGGCCGTACCCTTGATAGTCATAGACAAAAACTGACAGCCCTTGCCTCAGAAACATGGCAATGAGAGGCATTCGATTGGTCAAATTGCCACCGTTGCCGTGGCTAATTAGAATTACCCGTTTGGCCTTGGCCGCTGGCAAATACCAGCCATGAAGCTTCGAGCCATTTCGACTGTTGAAATAGACATTTTCAATTTTTGTGCCGATGATACTGTGGGCGTTATAGGTTCCAGCCATGCTGGGATGAAACAACATCATGTTATATAGCGGCGCGGCCACAATCGGTGACAAAAGAATGTAGTAAATAAGCAGCTGCGGTATGAGGTTGCGGATCGTCAATAGGAAAGTTCGCCTATTGGTTTGCTGCAGTTTTTTGACCACCGCATTCCACTCGCCAGGCTTAAAGGCGGCGGTGAGTTCTTGCAAAATGCTGCGAATCAATGAGACTATCACCGTCCACAGGCTACTTTTCATAAACTTCGAATTCTTGAAGCCGAGCGAGCTGATTCTCGTATGACTGCTTGCGCTTAAGTGCTTGCTCAATCAATTCGTCATTACCTTGTTGTTTTGCCATAGCTATGCGATTAGTCCAGGCCGCAATCTGACCTTTGATTTCTTGAGCGGTGAGTCTTACTGGAATATTGGGGTCGTTTTCATTTTCCATGCGCGCTCTCCACTTCGCTGGGTTTCATTTTGACATAGATGTTTAGTAAGGGCTTACAAAAATGCTAGGCTTTATCAAAAATCATGGAGAAGACAACAATGGATTTGCAACTCAAAGGCCTGCGGGCGCTGGTTACTGGGTCATCAGCTGGAATTGGTTATGCCATTGCTGAGTTGCTCTACAAAGAGGGAGCGACGGTCTACCTGAACGGTCGTAGTCAGGGGCGCGTTGATGAGGCACTGAAGCGCTTACATGCCAGTGCAGGCACTAACGGCAAAGCCTATGGCTTAGTCTCCGATCTCGCTACAGCTGAAGGGGCCAACAAGCTGATTTCGGAGCTTCCAGAAGTTGATATCTTAATCAACAATGTTGGCATCTTCGAACCTAAAGAGTTCGCTCAAATAACTGATGATGATTGGATTCGTACCTTCCAAGTTAACGTCATGAGCGGCATCCGTTTAAGCCGGCACTATATTGAAGGCATGCGCAAGCGCGATTGGGGCAGGATTGTTTTTATCTCAAGTGAATCAGGCGTCAATATTCCTAGTGAGATGATTCATTATGGTGTGACTAAAACGGCCCAGATTGCCGTTGCCAGAGGCCTAGCTGAAACTACTGTAGGCACAAAGATTACTGTGAACTCTGTTCTCCCTGGCCCGACTAATTCAGAGGGAGTCGAGCAATTCATTGTTGATATGGCGAAGCAGAATAATAGCGATGCCAAAACAGTTGAGAATGAAATGTTTGAGAAAATGAGACCGACTTCTTTGCTCAAAAGGCTGGCCACTACTGAAGAAGTTGCCAATTTGGTCGTCTATGTTTGCAGCCCATTAGCTGCTGCAACAAACGGTGCTGCTCTCAGGGTCGACGGTGGTGTGGTTCGTTCGATTCTCTAGACCAAGGCTTGTTCTGCTGAAGCGCCAGCTGTCATGAGGTATTTTGGGTTTGACCAGGAACGTCACCCAGTGGTCTAATTTAAAAGTGTTATTAAAACCTCTATTGTCGACAATTCTCTGCGGGCTTATTTTGGCGCCTCCCTGCCTTGCCGTCGACAGGAGCACATATAGGCGATCTGAGGCCGCGCAAGCCGCTCAAACTCTGGGTATCCAAGATCAAGTTGATCGGATTCTTTCTACTCGGAGCAACTCTGACAGCTCGCCAGAAGAGCTGCTAGTGCTTAGGGCCGCAATAGTGCGAAAGGTTTTGCGCGCCGTACTAGAAGTGCGTCAGGCTTGCAACAAGCTCGACGTTGAGCGCGCCTATACCTATGACATTATGCAAAAGGAAGAGCGGAGAGAACACTTCGTAAACCAGCTCTTCAACACCGCCAACTTCGCTCAACTTTCGACTTTCTATACGCTTGAACCCTTCATGCGTATCCATGATCAATTTGTAGCATCAGCAATTTTTACTACTATTAGCGGATCGCTCAACACGGCTATTTCAACACTTTCAAGACTGCATGGAGCTGTCGCCAAAGCCAGCAACGTTTCTCCTCCGAAAGTGTTGGCTAATATTGTCGATGGTGGCCCCATCGATGCCAGCGGTATGCCCCCTTTGGTCTCCAAGTATTTAGATGCAGCCGCACCGGGTTCGAACAAATCTCGAAGAGAGGTATTGTTCGCTACCTGGTTGAGCCGTTACAAAATAGATGCTACGAAGAAAGGAGATCTTTGTTCCATCAAAGATCGGAAGAAAGCCAGCATAAAATTGCTGAGGTCGCGCATTCTATTGTTGTGGTCTCTGCATACTGCTGTTCAGGACTTCGATCGTCAGCTACTCTGTCTGCTCGATCAGCTAGAAAGCGTTCCAACGCCTGGCACAGAGTCGTCCGGCGTGACTGCAAGCATTATCAATTGCAGCGCTGGTGCTGTTGAGATGGCAAATCTTCTGAAGTTGCAACCGTGTATAGCTGAACTGAGGCAGTTGAAGCAAACTGGTAGCGCGAGTAAAAGAATAAGTGAATTAGAACTGCTCTTGCTCGAAAAGTCGCTCAGAGGTGCATTGGAAGTACAGGTAGCTAGTGACAAAGTCGATGAAGATCTCTATTACAGCTACCATGTGGTTCTCTCTGACCTATTGCAGAGTAGAGCAAGATGGCTGCAAAAGACTTATGATGCGAACTTCCTCCAGTCAGGTATTCTCGGTATCGTTGCCGGTCGGCTTTACTTGAGTAGACATTCTTATGCTGGGGATCGCAAATTTGTAATTTCTGGCGGCAATGGTACAGCCCTCACTCTGCTGGCCATGTGGCAGATGCATGGCTTCAAGAGAAAATCTGATATGGGACCAAATTCTCTTGCGGAAATACTCGATCTTAATCCGGCTGACGACTGTCGTTTTTCGCCGTTTGTATCCAGTCTTCTCAATTCGCCACCTCCAGGTTCAAGCGATGGCAAGTCACGTCGGGAATTGCTCAACAATAGATGGAAAGAGGCTAAGGTTACAACTTTAAACTTAGACTCTGCCAAGAATCTTCAGGCAGTTTCTGCCATGCCATCACATAAATATGACACTATAAACGTGGTCAAAAATCGAATTGTGCTCCTTCATTCGTTGAAAAAGGAGCTAGAGTCATTTCAAGGAGAGGTGCTTGAACTTCTTCTTTGCACAGAATAGGGGTGGCTATGACCTTTGATGTATCTGTGATTACTCAATTTGAGTTCGATACATTTACTGTCAGGAGATCGATCCTAGCAATATTTTCGACTGCCCTCCTTACATTTCTTCCTTGCACAGCCGCTTTTGCCAGTGGTGAGCTTACACCTCAAGCACAAGAAGCGGCAAAATTGATGGGTATCGAAGATCAAGTCTACAGGCTACTTGAATACAAGAACAATAGCCTACTGAATAACTATGATCAGGAAGCTCTTGGGCTCCAGCTGTCGCTCGTTCGGAAAATCATGACCACTGGACTAGAATTGCGCTCTGCTTCAGCAAAATTCGATAGAGAGATCACCTTCGAGCAGCAGGCTCTCGATAAGCTCACTCGCGAAAGAGATTTGGCCGTGTCGTTGACGACGAACGCCAACTTCTTGCAATTGGGTATCCTCAGCACCATTATCGACGGTCCTTTGGAACAAACAAAAAATCGCCATATGATACTGAATGGCAATCGGCTTAATATTGTTTCTGGTCTAACAGTCGGTACTTTGGCTCTCCTTGCCTTATACCAGCAGAAAGGGGGTACTAGGAAGTCTAAGCCAGAGGCAAATTTGTTAGGTCAAACACTTGGTCTTGAGGCCCTCGACAGCGAGAAACTACCGCCTATTTTGTGGCAATATCTCAACTCACCCGCCACCGATGCCGCGGGTGGCTTGACTAGGCGCCAGCAATTGACAGAGTACTGGGAGACCGCAAAAGTACTTCCTATCAATATTAAAAAAACTGCCACCATGGAACAAGTATCCGCTTTTGGATCGCGCCACCGCCAGCGGTATGAGTCAATTAAGCTTCTCACAGCGCGAGTAACAATGCTGTTTGATTTGCGAGCTATGAGCAATACGCTCAACACTGGACTGGTAGAATTGCTACAGGCGCTGGATTAACGAGCAATACGGCGTTCGAGAACGTCCAAGCTATTTCGTTTTTGCATATCCCCCAAATGAGTGATTTTAGGAGCAATTAATGATGCAGAAAAGATTCTTGTCTCTACAGTGTAGAAGATTCTATGCCTACTCGTTTTCTCTTCTCTTCATGACTCTCTTCTCTAATCCCAGTTTCGCTCAGAGTGACGGACACTCAAGTCGTCAATTGGCAGCCGCCAACATCGGCTCCGGTACTGTCTTGCAGCGCATGCATAGTAGTCCATGTAAACTACCAAATGGTGAGTATTACGTTCCGGCTACACTTGCCACTATGCGCTGGGGGCTTCTTCCAAATAAGGAGTCCAAGCCCATATTGACAGTGCCTTCTAAGAGTTTGATTACTTTTGATACCCTGTCTTCTGAAGGGATGGTAGAAGATCAAGGCCGAGATCCGATCAAGTTCTTTGGTAAGTTCGGCGTTAAGCGCTCTGAAGTACTTGATGATGCTGTTGAGATCTGCGCCTCGAAAACCGAGCACAACATGGTCACTGATGGCCCCCATATAATCATGGGCCCGGTTGCTATAGAGGGTGCGCAACCAGGCGATGTCCTGAAAGTTGACATGATTTCGCTCATACCGAGAGTACCCTATGGCATTGTTGGTAATCGCCACGGTAAGGGTGCCTTGCCCGGTGAGTTTCCTCAGAATGACGGTCCTAGGCCAGGTGCAAGCAAGGAGCATCCAGAGTTGTATGGCAACGTCTTTACCTTTGTGCCAATCAAAAATGTTGATGGCAAAATGTACGGCGAAATACATACTGCTTCTGCTAAGAACGTGCATTTTCCCATTCAGCCATTCATGGGGACCATGGGAGTGGCACCAGATACCACAGCCAATGTCAATTCTATACCGCCATCTTCGTATGGTGGCAACCTTGATCTCAAAGATCTCGTACCCAACACATCTTTGTACTTACCGATTGAATTATCAGGGGGCATGTTCTTCATTGGAGATCCTCACTTTAATCAAGGTGATGGAGAAGTAGCTCTGACAGCCTTAGAGGCATCGCTCAGAACTAAGCTTAGATTGACGCTACTGAAGGCCGGTGATCCTGCCATCCCTGGTAAAGGTCCGTTTAAAGAGCCTTTTGCTGAGACCCCTGACTATTGGATTCCTATTGGCTTGGATCCAGATCTAAACTTGGCTATGAAAAAAACTGTGCGTGCTTCCATAAAATTTCTTGTAGACAAAATGGGAATGGACCCTGCTAGCGCTATGGCTTACTTGAGTGCGGCTACTGACTTTGAAATATCGCAAGTCGTTGACGAAACCAAAGGCTGTCATGCTCATATAAGCAAGAAAGACTTTGAAAAGTACTGATTTAGCGACTGCTGAGTTTTCATTCAGCTATTTGTGGGTTAGCGTGAATGATAACCTCTTGGTGTTTTTGTCACTTTGGTGACCGCACGAACATTTTCTTGCAGGCTACCACTATGGAAAAAATACGGATAAACAACTTTCTGAGCGCTGGCTTCATCGAGTTTCTTTAGCTGTTCATCTGGAATGGTGAACTCTAGTGCTTGAATGTTGTCTTCCAGTTGCGACAATTTTGTTGCACCAATAATTGTTGATACCACCCCTGGTCTATTGGTCACCCAATTGAGAGCTACTTGAGCTGGAGTTCTTCCTATCTCTTTGGCCACGGCTTTCAACACTTCCACAAGTTGCACCATCTGTGGGCTAGCTGGTTCAATGGTTGGATCTGTTACCCAGGTGCTAGCAACTCGGCCTTCGCCTTTCACTTTGTCGCCTTCAATTTTGTATTTGCCTGTGAGCAATCCGTTCGCTAAGGCGCTCCACGGAACGATTCCTAGGCCCAATTCTTGAGCGGCATCGACATATTCATTCTCAATATTGCGCACTGCAAGAGAATATTGCATTTGGATAGCCGCTAGCTTCTCCCAGCCCCGCAGTTCAGCTAGTGTCTGGGCCCGACCCAGGTACCAGGCTGGCGGATTGCTTAAGCCGATGTAGCGCACTTTTCCTGATTGAACAAGATTATTGAGTGAAGACATTACTTCTTCTGCCGGGGTCATTGTGTCCCAGTTGTGCACCCAATAGAGGTCAATATAATCTGTACCTAGACGCTTCAGTGAAGCTTCAACGGCTTCAATCATGTGTTTGCGTCCATTGCCACCACCATTGGGGTCGCCAGGGTGTGTGCCAAAAGTAAATTTGGAAGCAATTACTACATTGTCGCGCTTAGTTACTTCTCTGAGAATTTCACCGGTCAGTACTTCACTTTGACCTTCTTGGTACGAATCAGCTGTATCAAGAAAGTTGCCGCCAGCTTCGAGGTAGCGGGCCAAAATCTCTTTTGCCTGTGCTTTGCTAGTGGTCCAATGCTCACCCCAGGCATCACCAAAGGTTCCTGTACCAAAGGCAAGAGGTGAAACTCGCAGACCCGATCTGCCAAGTAAGTAATAGGATGCCAAACTCGGTATTTTGCGCGAGTTATCAACTTTTGCAATTTCTTTTGCAGCATCTTTAACGGCGTCTTTGCTGGCCATAATTCCTCACATAGCTAAATTTAGTGACTGCTTTTCTTTTGGCTGGCTTCCCAAGCCCTTAACTTCTGCACCCCTACTTCAAAGTCTTGGGGGTTAGAATAAAAATTGTGTTTGCCATTGTTATAGGCTGGGTCGCGCACATAATAAATGTAGCTGCTAGAAGCCGGCATCAGGGCGGCATTGATTGAGCTTTGACCTGGTGAGCCAACGGGGCCGGGCGGTAGGCCATAATATTTGCGAGTGTTGTAGGGGCTCTTCAAATCAAGATCGCTTTGATAGACGATACCATTGCCTTTCCATTTACCAATCATTTTGGATGCATAGACAATAGTCGAATCCATTGCTAGCGGCATGCGGCGAGCAATGCGATTGTTTATGACGGAAGCAACTATTGGCCGCTCTTCTGCTAGCTTGGCTTCGGTCTCAATAATCGAGGCCATGGTTATTGCTTTGTGGGCTGCAAGCTTGTAAGGGTTTGGCAATTTGCCCCAGACCTTGCGAAAGCGCTCTACCATTGCTTCAATCAACTCTTCTGCTTTGGTATCAGACTGCACAAAGTAGGTATCCGGAAATAGATAGCCCTCAAGATTTTGCACCATAGGATCGATATCTGATATCAAACTAGTTCTATTCATAAGTGCGAGAGCTTGCTTGCGATCAACTTTTAGGCTTTTGATTTTCGCCATAGCATCAGCTATTTCAAATCTCGTCCAACCTTCTATCACGGTTAGCTTGTTTAGCTCGATGCCACCAGCTTCAAGTGTTTGCAGTACTTGAAGAGGAGTAATAGGTGAAGCAAATTTATAATCGCCGGCACGAATAACAGGCTTGAGCCCGGATAGCCGCACATAGAGCTTGAGAATGAAAGCCTTGCGTAAAATATGCTTGCTTTCAAGCTTACTTAATATTTCATCGAGAGCCATCCCACGGGTGACGGCTATTACATCTTGGTCATCGTGAATGGCTGCTGCTTTCAGTTCGCCATCAAGCATATAGCCAGCGACAACGAGCGAAAACCCAATTAGCAAGCCAACGACAAGCAGTATTTTTTTAGGCATTTGGTGGCAGTGACACTGACCATTGCTTGCCGCCGTCTTGGCTAATCTGTTTAAAATACAGATGGGTACGAACTATCTGTTGCTTCATAGTAGCTTTCGGCTGAGATTGATTCTTTGCCTTCTTTTGCACTTCTACCATTACTGGTTCAATTTGCACGTCGACTTCGTTACTTGTAAGCAGTGGCTTTTTGTCTTCTCTGTAAAGTTTTACCGTATCGCCTTCAATTTTGAAAGTTAGGCCAGTAGGCTCTAAGGGGGCCAATTTGATATTTGAATTGCGCAGAAGTGAGGCTTCGCGATTGAGAATTTTATCGAAATAGGCAGCACTTTCAGGGCTGAGTTTGCGTTCGTCATCGAGAGAACATTTATAGATAGCTCTCAGCTTTTCTGGTTTGCGCTCATTTAGCGCCGCCCAGTAGTTCTGCAATTCCTTCTCGATTGCCTTCTTGTCATCATCACTCAGGCTTTTAATTGCTCTGGCTGGCTGATCTTTTGGCAAATTGAACGAAATTGTCTTCTTTGCAGCTGTGCCATTTGACTCGTTAGCAGCCAGCACGACTTTGGCCACTTCTTCTTTTTTTGGCCCAACTGTACGCTTCTCGATCAATATAGTCATGGCATCTTTGGGGTTGCTAATGTAATCGAGCACTAGTTCATTGGCGCCAGGAACCAAATAGCCAGAGATATTCACTGGTAAAGTCAAAGTCACAATCGGAGCGCTGATTACATTCTGGCCGTTAAGCTTTGCTGAACTGACCGAGCGAGCGCTGCCGTTAAAACTAATGAAATAGCCAGAAAGTTCTTGTTTCTGCTGACTTTGGTCTTGCTGGTTCTTTTGTAGATCCGACGACTCGGCCATCGTTGGCGCTTGAAATCCCAAAAGGGCTAAACTTACCAAAATAGAAGCTAAGGTGGCTTTTGAAAACATGTTTGGCACTCACTTTACTGCGATATCACTGTTCTTAATGACAGGACTATTTTAGCACTTTCACTATAGGGTCAAGTCAGAGAGCTGCTTTGCAAGATTGGCGAAAGAGAGGGAACAGTGCCGCCCTTCCAGCGTCCTTAATTTATACTAAGAGCCCGTGAGTCAGTTAGAAATTAAGTGGGTAAGTTGAGGCCAAATTGATACGCATCGTTCTTTTACTGTTAGTGCCAATTTTGCTCACACAATTAAGTGCGCAGTCAGCTAGGGCGCAGGGTCTGCAAGGCAATGTCATCTCCGTAGATTTGACCAAGGCAGTGATTCCAAATTTTGTAGAGTTGCCCCCTGTCACTGGCAAAGTGCATTCATCAAGGGTTGAGCCTCTGGTTTTTCGTGCATGGCTGGCAAAAGCCCACCCCGAGTTAGTCTTGAACGCAGGATTGACTACAGAAGTTAGCGAGTCGAGCCCTGTTATTGAAGTAGCAGGGCAGTGGGATAAAGCTGATAAGACATTGACCAAGCTTGAGATACCTTATCGACATGTCAAAAGCAGAGATGTCTCAAGTGAACTTCTATCTAGTTGCAGAGTTTTGATTATCAATTGTGCTGGCGATTTAAAGCGCGACAAGTTGCAAGCGATTCGTGATTTTGTTAGTCAAGGTGGCTATTTGCTCACGACTGACTGGGCTCTAGATCGTATGCTTGCTCAAACTTTTCCTGGTTATGTCAGTTGGAACAAAGGCGTCAATAGCAAAGACATATACGATGCCGAGTATTTGGCAGCAGATCCAATATTGGCAAACAACACTGTGCGCAGTGCTTTTTGGAAACTAGATCAAGCATCGCATATGGTGCGCATAATGAAGCCAGGAACTGTTCGAGTGCTTGTCGCAAGCCGCCAACTCGCCGCAGAAGATCCCGATCATACTGGCGCTCTGGCCGTGATTTTTCCATTTGGCAAAGGCTATGTTTTACATATGGTCGGGCATTTCGACAATAACGCTAAGATTGCCATAGGAAATTTCTTGCCAGATCCAGCACCTGCCATCGGTATCAGCTTGCGCCAAGCAATGGCCACAAACTTCATTGTGGCTGGCATGCAAGGGAAGCGGCTACCTTATCATTGAGTAACTCGTTGTAGCGACTCACCAAGTAATTGTAGGCTACCATTGACGACCACTTTGTCGTTTGGTTTTAGGCCACTTAAAATCTCTACGTAACCGCCTGTGGTCTGGCCGATCTTAACTTTCTTCTCTAGATAGAAGTCGCCAGGCTCGTCAACATAGACTAGATAAGTTTCTCCAGCCTTTTGCACAGAAGGCTCGGGTACCATTAGGGCCGTGGTCTCGCCCACTTGAACAGAGAGGCGAGCAAACATCTCTGGCTTGAGCCTCAGCAGGTGGTTCTCAATTGTTGCCCTAACTGGCAAAGTGCGAGTCTGTGCATCAACTTTAGAATCAACAAAGTCGAGCACACCAGGGAAGGATTCATCGGGAAGGCTATCGACTACAACTTTTACTGGTAGCCCTTTTTTCACGAATCGCAAACTGTTTTCTAATACGTTAGCTACAAGCCAAACATGTGAAAGATCTGCGACTGAGAACAGAGCTTTGCCGCTTTCGACAAGTTCGCCAGGGTCGCAATCGCGATCGGTAATGATGCCACTTCGAGGTGCTGTTATATCAAAAACCAGTTGAATGTGACGGCTTTCAACCACGCCATCGACCAGTTTTGTGGATGTACCAAAGAGGCGCAGGCGCTCTTTGGTAGAAATAATTAGTGTCTGCTGTTTCTCATCTGTCGCTAAGACCTCTTCTTTGGCTTGCTCAAGATCGCTTTCAGCTTGATCGACGTCAGCTTTAGCGGCAATTTTTTCTTCTAATAGTTTTGACTTACGGTCATACACTTTCTGTGCCAGAGCTAATTTTAGCGACGCGTGCCGCCTTTCTGATTTTAGCTCAAGCAATCTGGTGAGCAGCTCGGTCTGAATCTGGGCCACTTCATCACTGCGAATTTTGGCAAGAACCTGACCTTTTGTTACATGATCACCAGGCTGTACTAAGACTTCTTCAACTCGGCCAGGAGCCAGCGATATTACAGGGGTGGTGAGATTGGTATTGGCGCGCACAGTGCCAGTGGCCTCGCTAACAATAGGCAAGGTTCTGACAGCCACTGTTTCAGTTGTAATACCGATTTTTGCTTGTTGCGCCTTTGACAAACCAATAGGATCGCTTGGCCCCAATATATGTGCATGAGCATCAGGTATGGCATGCTTCAATTCAGCATTGGGTCGTTGCGTCTCGGCATTGCACCCGGTCAACAAGATCATTAGCAGCAGTAGTGAAATTGAGCGCTTCATTATTTACTCGGGCTCTGACGTTACTGTATGGTCAACTAGTATATCGCGAACTGTCTTAGGTCGCCCAGGGCTCGGGCTAAAGCGCAAGTAAAGCGCAGGTAAGACGTAGAGAGTTAGTAGAGTGCAAGAGATTAGGCCACCAATAATTACGATAGCAAAAGGTTTTTGAGTTTGCGAGCCAATTTCATTAGATAGAGCCGCTGGCAGCAGTCCAACGGCTGCAATTGTCGCGGTCATTAGAACTGGGCGCATGCGGGTAAGTGAACCGGTGTAGACGGCTTCTTTAACTGACATACCGTCGTGCCGAAGTTCATTGACGAACGAAACCAGCAATATGCCATTTTTAACAGCCAAACCAAATAGGGCAATTAGACCGACACCGGCTGAGATCGAGAAATATGTGCCGGTAATATTGAGGGCCACTACTGCGCCAATGGCGGCCAATGGTACTACAGAGAACATGATTACAGCACCACCAATAGTGCCGCACGCTACATAAAGAATGGTGATGATAATGGCCAGTGTAATTGGCAAAATCACCGTTAGCTGGTGGGCCGCTTCGCGCTGCCTTTGAAATTCGCCGGTCCACTGTACTTTGTATCCCGTCGGCAATTTGACTTCGCTTAACACCCGCTTTTGGGCGTCTTCAACAGCCGTAGCTAAGTCGCGACCGCGTACATTGGCTCTGATAGTGCCCATGCGCGATCCAGCATCCCGCCAAATTTGACTGGCTCCGTTAACTTCTGTCAAAGTGGCGAGCTGTGCTAAAGAAACAGTTGCACCAGAGGGAGTGTCTACCAGCACATGGTTCAGTGCCTCTTCTGACGAGCGGAATTTAGGCGCTAGGCGAACAATCACTTCAAAGCGCTTTTCGCCTTCGATAACTGAGGTCGCTGGCGTTCCACCTATAGCGATCTCGGTCAATTCTTTTAAGTCGACCTCGTTGAGGCCATATCTAGCAGCTTCGCCTCGATTGATCTCAATGACAAATTGTGGCTGCCCTAATAGTGGGTCAACAATTACGTCAACAATGCCTGGAGTCTCGGACATAATCGTGCCCACGTGCTGAGCTTGCTTTTCTAGCTCACTCAAGTCAGGCCCCGAAATTTTAGCTACAAGAGACCCCTGCACCCCAGAGAGAGCTTCATCAAGGGTAGTTTGAATGTATTGAGTAAAGTAATAGCCAACACCTGGAATTTGCTCTAGCTCCTTTCTCATTGAAGCAATCAAAAGTTCTTTGTTCTCTTTGAATTCGGGCCGCCAGTCTTTGGCCGCTCTCAAGTCAACATAAAACTCTTGGTCGGCAAATCGAGCAGGGTCGGTTCCGTCATCGGGTCCGCCAACTTGCGATAGCACTTGTTTCACTTCTGGATAGCGCAACAATGTTTCTCTAATTTGTCTGGCGGTGCTTACGGCTTGTGTGAGGGTTACGCTGCCAGGCTTGATTGTCGCTCGCAGCCAGATGTTGCCCTCTTCTAGGTGCGGCAGAAACTCGCTGCCCGTATGGAGAAACATATTGGCGGCAAGAGCTACACCAACTAGTGATGACAAAATTACAGGTAGTGGATGCTTAAGACACCAACTAAGGGTTGGCGCATAGATGGCTCGGGCGACTGTAACTATTGGGCTTTGCCTCTCAATCAATGGCTTTTTAACCAAAAAGAATGACGCTAACACTGGCACAAGGGCAAGGGCTAAGATACCGGCACCAAGAAGGGCTGAGACCATAGTTGCCGCTAGGGGTCTAAACAGTTTTCCCTCAACTCCACTAAAAGTAAAAATGGGAAGAAAAGTAGCAACGATGACAACGATGCCAAAAACAATAGGGCCGGCCACTTCGCGGGCTGAATCAGTAAGAATAAGTAAGCGCTGAGCTGGCGTCTTGTCTTGCCCCTCCTCTGAGAGGCGGCGAATAATATTCTCAGTCATCACTACTGCACTATCTACTAAGATGCCAAAATCGATGGCTCCCAGGCTGAGTAAGTTAGCTGGCACACCTAAAAGCAGAAGGGCAATAAAGGCAATCAGCATCGATAGAGGTATGACACAAGCTGTAATTACTGCCGATCGCAAATCGACTAAGAATATGGCTAAAAGAACAACTACTAACGTAATACCAATGGTGACGTTGGTACCAACAGTGGTGAGAGTTTGATTAATAAGCCATTCACGATCATAGAGAGTTTGCAGCTTCACCCCTGGAGGCAAGGCGGCAATAATGTCTGGCAGTTTGTCTTTAATTGACTGCAGTACTCGTGATGGATTTTCTCCTCGGCGCAAAAGCACGATACCTTCGACACAGTCGTCTTCTTTGTCTTGACCGACTTGCCCGCGTCTTACCATTGGTCCAATTTCAACATCGGCAACATCGCGCACCTTTATGGGGATGCCTGCTGCAGTTGTAGATATGGTCACGTCTCGAAGATCTTCTTCATTTTTTATTAGACCAATCTGGCGCACAATTAGGGCGTTGCCATTGTGCTCGATAAAGCCGCCACCGGTTGTGGCATTGCAGTGCTCAACGGCTTCAAAGACTTGCTTTAATGTGGTACCCCTTGCCCTCAACTTCAGCGGGTCGACATTGACTTGATAAGTTTTAGTGGGGCCGCCTTCGCTGACGATGCCAATCACACCAGGTATCTGTCTGAAAAGTTTTTCAAGATCCCATTGTTGAATGGCTCTTAAACCCATAGCCGATATATAGGGGCTAGATAGCGAATAGCGAAAAATCTCGCGCAACGAGCCAACATCTGGCTCTAGAACAGGCTCTACGTCAGAGGGAATATTGGCTTGCTGAATACGCTCTAAGACTTGCTGCCTGGCTACCGTCGTGCTTGTGACATCGGTATAAGTAGAAATGATGACTGATAGGCCATAGAGGGAGAGCGATCGCAGAGCTGTCTGCCCTGGTACCCCGTACATCTCCTTTTCAAGGGGAATGGTGACTAGGCGCTCTACTTCTTCTGAGCCTTTGCCTGGTACTAGGGTGATCACCCTCACCTGGGGGTTTGACAACTCGGGGTACGCTTCTATTGGTAATACTTTCCAGGCTGCAACACCTCCTAACAAAACCAGCAGGGCTGCTATCAGGGTGAAGTATCTTCCCTTTAGAGCCAAGATTATGAACTTGTCAATCAGTAGATGCATCTATATTTGAGGAATCCATTTCTTGCGTTTTGCTTTCATCAAAATAGCGCACTGTAGATTGGTAGTGGTCTACTAGTCATTGATTACATTATGTTCAGCTTCACTGGCGCTGCCATAGAGGGCCCAGCCTAGGGCGATTCAGGCCCGATTCAAGGCCTCACTGCTGCCGATTTCGACCTGTGCCTACTTGGTGAGGTTGCAGTGCCCGCGGGCCAACAAAGACTGTGAGAAGATCAGTTTCTCGTCAAAACAAAATAGGTTTTAACTCTTGGAGCCAATCACATCTAATATCACCGGCACTCTCACCGAAGCCTTAATTATATTGCTGCTCATATTGGTCAACGGTGTCTTGGCTATGTCAGAAATAGCTATAGTTTCATCTCGTAAAACCAAGCTGCAGCAATGGGCCGACAACGGCGATGTCGGGGCCAAGTCGGCCCTGAAAATAGCTGGTGCCCCTAATGATTTTTTGTCAACCATTCAAATTGGTATCACACTAATTGGCATTGGTGCTGGTGCTTACGGTGGTGCCAATATTGCCGATGATTTAGCCGTTGGATTGAAGATGATACCGGCTCTGGCACCCCATGCAACTGGCCTATCAATCTCCATAGTGGTTGTGACAATCACCTATTTTTCACTGATTATTGGGGAGCTGGTGCCTAAGAGGCTGGCCTTACAGGCGCCAGAATTGGTTGCCAAATCTGTGGCTAAACCGATGGTTATATTGTCACTTATTACTAGGCCCCTAGTGCATCTGTTAAGTGGTTCAACAAACCTAATTTTAAAAGCAGCTGGCATCAAAGAATACAGTGAGACACCGGTCAGTCAGGCTGAAATACATGTGATGATTGAGCAGGCCGCTGTGGCTGGCATAGTGCAGGAAGCCGAACAAGAAATGGTGGCGGAGGTACTGAAGCTTAGCGATCGCCGCGTAACATCATTAATGACACCACGTACTGACATAATCTGGCTCAACGGCAACGACAATTTGGCTGAAGTAATAAAGTTAATTGCTGAAGATAGTCATTCGCGCTTTCTTGTTTGCGATGAGACTGTTGATGAAGTCCTTGGTGTGGTGGAAGGTAAGACCATCATACTCAAAGTTTTAGAAGCTAAAGAACAGCCGGTGCGAGAGTTAGTAATTCAACCGCTTTACGTACCTGAAAATACTACAGCTTTGCAATTGCTAGAGAGATTTAGAGACGCTAAACAACAAATTGCTATCGTTCTTGATGAGTATGGTGGCCTCCAAGGCCTGGTTACCAGCGATGACATATTTCAAGCGATTGTTGGCGACTTACCCAATATGGGAGAAGCGCCGGAAGATGCGAGCATTGCTTTGGACGATGGTTCTTGGCTTGTGGAAGGCCACTTTTCTATTGAAGAATTCTTTACTAAGTTTTCCCTCAAGCGCGACTTAGACGATGGTGGCACATATCAAACGCTGGCTGGATTTATTCTTGCTCGTTTAGAGCACATACCAGCGGTGGGTGAGAAGTTCGATTGGCACGGTCTGACATTTGAAATAATCGAATTAGACCGCCAACGCATAGACAAAGTAAAAGTTAGCCGGACTAGCTAAATAGCAATTGTCTAAGCGAAACTAGTTAAGCCTCTAAGTATTCACTGAGCAAAAGATATTTTGCCTTAGTGTCTTCGTCAATCACTCTTGGCCCGCAGCCGTGAATAAAGCAGTTGTCTGCAGAATCGTCGTTGAGTGAGCTAATTTCGCCTACCAATATTTCTTTGTCTTTGGGGCAACCACAAAATTGGTGGCAGAGCATTGGTGGAATAGTGACACTCTCGCCAGGCTCTAGAATTAGCTTCTCACCGGGCTTAAGGGACTTTGAAATACCGTCAACTTGCACCACAACTGGTCGGTCAGCAATAGACTTCTCGTCTTCTGACGCCCATCCAAGTTCAACTTCAAGGCGACCACCGCCTCGGTTGAGCAAATCTTCAGTTTTGAGCCAATGGAAGTGCCAAGGAGTAACCTGTCCAGGTCTCACCATCATGGCCTTTTCAGCATAGGTTTTACTAGTCTGCGCTTTGTTGGCCTTAAGAAGACCATTACGCACGATGAAAAGCAGCAAGCCATTGCTTAGAAAATTGCCCGAGCCAAAATCTGTAATATTCCAACCTAGTCCATGGGTGCGAATTTCGTCAGCTTCATGGCCGATTTTCTGCCAGTCGTCAGCCGTCCATTTAGACCATTGGGGTAATTTAAAGCTATGTTTGTCGAAGAAAACCAGCGCTTCGTCTATTAGTCTATTGATTTCACTTCTTTTCATCTTAAATTCTCATAGCTGAAGTTAGAATTCTAAAGCAAAGGCCTCATGACCGCAAAACAGCCCAATCGCATCCAAGCACTTGAGTTCTATTCAGGTATAGGCGCCTTTGCTCAAGCAGCCCAGGCCTATGGTATTGAGGTGCTGGCTGCTTTTGACCAGAGCCAGTGGGCTAATCAAGTGTACGCTCATAACTATGGCCATAAGCCAGTTTCGCGCAACCTCGATAGCATTTCAATAAAAGATATCCCTGACGCTGACCTCTGGTGGCTCTCGCCACCTTGCACGCCCTACAGCCGACGGGGTGAACAAAAAGACATGGCCGACCCCAGAGCCAAGTCTTTCTTGCATTTGATCGATTTTATGGTGACGAAGAAGCCGCCAATAATTTTGCTAGAGAATGTTGAAGGTTTTCTTGATTCAAAGATGTATGAACACCTATGCCAGACACTGCAAGGGAAGCGCTATCAAGTCAGCACTATCAAGCTTTGTCCGACAATGTTTGGCGTGCCCATGCAGCGGCCACGTATCTTTGTTGTGGCATCACTAGATGACAGATGCTCTTCGCAGCTCTTGAGTGTGCCCCAACCGGCCTTACGAATGGCTCTTAGTCAGTTCATCGACGCGGGCTTGAATGATTCACCTGCAGGGAAAGATCTGCTGCTCAGTGAAGCCGATGCTATCAAATATGAAGCTGTTCTCAATGTGGTTGATCTCAAAGATGTTAGTGACGCCGATAGCTATTTGATATGCTTTACCAGTGGCTATTTTCGCTGTCGCAAGGCCAGTGGCTCGCTGCTGCGGTTAGAGAGCGGCAGGTTGCGGTTCTTCTCCCCAAAAGAAATTCTTGCCCTTCTGAAATTTGCACCTAATTTCAGCCTGTCAGATTTAGATCTGCCAATCTGCTATCGTCTTGTTGGCAATAGTGTTGATGTGCGAGCAATTGACTATCTTCTCTCAAGCGTATTGCAGGCCAATTTAAAATAGCAGCGAACAATAGAAAAGACGCGGAGACAATATGGGTCGTGATTACAGTGCAAACAGACGAGGATTTGATAGAGGTCCGCGCAAGCCATTCTTCCCTCACGTTGACCGCACCTATTTAGCATTCTACAAACCGTTCGAAGTACTCAATCAGTTCAGCGCCGACGGTAGCGAAAAAACAACCTTGGCTGCCTTTGGTTTTCCTAAAGATGTCTATCCGGTCGGAAGGCTTGACTTTGATTCTGAAGGGCTCTTGATTTTGAGCAACGACGGACGGCTGACTACTTCACTTTTTGATCAAGACAACCCTCATGCCCGCACCTATCTAGTACAAGTCGAAAGAGAGCCTTCTGACGAGAGTCTGAAAAAATTAGAAGAAGGTTTGATGATTGAAGGGCGGCGTACTATGGAGACAGAAGCTTTTATTATTGATGGCGAACCAGAATTGCCTGAGCGGTCTAAGCCCATTCGTTTTCGCAAAACAGTACCCACGTGCTGGCTCGAAATTACTCTCTTTGAAGGGCGTAACCGCCAGGTACGGAAAATGACCGCGGCAATTGGTCACCCAACTTTGCGTTTGGCCAGAGTGGCTATCGGTGATTTGAGCCTGTTTGAGCTAGGCTTGAAGCCTGGAGAATGGCGGGCATTAGGTGAGGAAGAGGTTTTGAAACTCTTTACATAAGGTATAAATATTGAGCTAAGCGAGTAGCGCCTATGTTCAATCGCAATGGTGACCTAGAGCAAAAGCCAGCTAAGACTGATGACGCTGAGGTGAAATCTCCAGAGCGTCACGACTTCGACTTAGGTAAGACCTTTAAGCAAGCTGGCGACGCTATCGGCAAAGTTCAAAATGACATGATTGAGCGACTAACAAATGCTCATGTTAAGCAGCAGTATGTAGCAAGTATCTCTCCGGCATTAGCTAATCAGTATGTGCGCGGCCGCGATATTATGCTGAGCCGCAGCCAATCGGGAAAATCAACAACTGATTTAAGTGACCTTAGTGCTGTTGAGAGAAAAGCAATCCAAACCTATCAGCGCTTGCATAGTGATTTGCCCTCAAAGATTCCTTTCTATAACAAAGAGACACTGGCTAACGATTTAGATCGCGATATTGTCCGTAAGGCTCGCAGCCAGCCTGTGACGCAGGCTGCGACGGTAGCGGAGACTAAGTCCAGCTCTAGAACGGCCAAATCTGAAGTTCGGTTAGAGACAAGGTCAGAGACAAGAGCAGAAGGAAGAGCTGTACCCGCCTCAAAGCCTAATTTGAAGCCAGACTCAAAACTAGACTCTAATCCTAATTTGAGGCCGGATTCAAAATCTGCGCCCAAGCCAGAATCTAAATCAGAATTCAAATCAGAGTTTAAATCAGAATCTAAGCCGGAGTTGAGAGCAAAGTTGCATCCGGAACCTAGGGGCGATTCTAAGGGGCTGTCTCTGCCCGATTCGAAATCAGTGACAAAGCCAGATTCACCGCTGGCTTCAAAAGCAGATATCAAAGCAGACTCAAAGCTGCAAGCAGTTTCTGCGGAGAAAATGGCCTCTGTAGAGAAAGCAACTTCTGATGCGAAAGCTCTACCTGTCGCAGCACCAGGCAACGCCCTGTTGACCTCACTGAGCAAAAACAGGACCGAAATAGAGAGTCAAGTTTCACCACAACAGAGTACTCAAAGCCCAGCAATTGCTAAAGGAGAGTACGATCAGAAAGCTACGAGAAATTCTCCGTCTGTGGGCGCACAAAGTGGTACCAAGTCTGAATTGAGCTCGCTTTTGAAACCGGAGACCAAGCCGGTTTCTAAGCTAGAGCTTAAGCCCGAGTCCAAGCCTGAGTTAAAGCCCGGATTGAAGCCAGATCTAACGCCTCCACTCAAGCCTGACCTCAAACCTGAACTAAAGTCTGACCTCAGACCTACTCTTCTACAAACGACTCGTTCTGCTAAACAGGAAGTCAGCAGCGAGCGCAGTGAAGAAAAGAAAATATTGTCTTCTTCAAACTCTGATGGTTCAAAGGCACCAAGCGTAAGGCTGATACCAGCAAGTCAATCAAATATTGCCGCAGCCCACCGTGATGGCGCGATAAACGTCGTCCGCCAACTGAGTGATCGAACCGCCTGCTCGTCTATTAGAGTGATCGTAAAACCAACGACCCAGACTGGTTCCAAACCAGACTTCAAGCTTGATGCACTAAACACGGTAAAGAGCAGTCAGCAAAATCACCCTAGCAAACAACCAACTTTCGATGCTGGATCCATTAGAGATGAGCCGAAAGCGAACTTAAAGATAGATTTAAAACCAGGCTCTATTTCTGACTCATTAATTGGCAAGCCCGCTATCTCATCAAAGACTGGCGACCCTGACATAGTTAACAGAACCAATAAAGATGTTCCACAAGAAAGTTTTGTAGATCGACAAGGCAAAGTCTTGCAAGGCTACCGCCTTAAGTGTCAAGACGCTGACCTTAAGTACATAACCGGCCCCGAAATTGCCCTGTCGGCAATCATTGCCCTTGCCGGTATTGCCAAATTACGCACCGATCAAAGTATGTGGCAGACAGATTCGACTGCTCTAGTACAAAGCTATGGTGCCCAAGTCTACGATACAGGCAAGACCTTCGACTCTAGCTATTATTCTAATTCTACTTCCAAGTCTGTTCCTAATGAAAAAGCGGAGGGGGCAGATTATGCTACGTCTGCCGCCCTCAATGCAACTGAACATAGCACTGAGAAGAGAAAAGACGACAGTGAAACAAGTACTAGCGTTTTTATTCGTCCCAAAATATTAATAGGCTCAAACGATTCACTTGTCTCAATCGCTGAGCAGCTTTTTAACGATAGCGGTATCGCTTGGTTAATCTTGCAGCTTAACTCAGACTTGCGGCCAATAGAAATTGACGGAAAGACCGTTGTGCGTGTGCGCAGCAGGCAGGAGATTTTCATACCTGTCTATCAAGATATTATCGACTTCCAAAAGACGCGCACAAAAGAAATGAGCGGCCACAATTTGATTACTGTTGTGGAAGAAAATCAAATTGATAGAGAGATTATCGATCGGGCAATTGCACCACTGCTTGGCCACAATTCAAACAATGTTGATCCTTTGCAATCTTTACCGTCTTCACAACTCTTGCAGTCTTTACAGCCCTTAGAGATTGTGGCCGAAGAAGACGACTGAGGCGGTACTGCCCTTCTACTTCTAAGTTTTGTAACTCAGTAGCCTAATGTTGTCAGGCACTCTGCTAAATTTGCTCCCTCAACTGTAGGGCTATCGTTAGGACTAAACCAATAGCATTCACAGCGAACAAGGAGCGGGTCATGGGGAGCGATAAATTATTGACTAGTGGTCGCGGTCTAGTGTCAACTAGAAATAGCATCAAGTTATTGTGCTTGGCCTCATCCGTCATGCTTTTCACAGCGGGCTGTTCTTCTGGACCTGAATTAGAAAACAAGAAGCTGACCGAGCAAGTGCAAGACCTGCAATTGGAGAACACAAGCCTCAAGGCTCAATTAGCTATTCTCAAAGATAGCTTCGCCCAGCGAAAAATTGGAGAATTGAAATCAGCCCTGGCTGGTAGCGAGGATATCGCTATCCGGCCGCAGCTAGCTAGCAGCACAAGTACTGTGACTAGAAGCACAAGTGCTGTCACAAGTACTGATGCCAGTTCGGCTCTTCCTCCGGCAAAGTCGTTCAACGATTTAAGTGATTGTCCCAGCAAGTCAATGATTGAAGATCTGGCACGCTTGCATATTTTTGACGAGATGGCCGACTTTAAGCCCAATCAGCCTATTACCAGGGGCGAGTATGTGACCTGGCTCTATAAGGCCTACAACGCCATTCAGCCTGGCCAGCGCCAACTGCATTTGGCTCCGCAAGCTGGCCAACAATTTAAAGATGTTAGCGCCAATCATCCCGCCTACAAATACATTCAGGCACTGGCCTATACTGGCTATTCAATTGGCTACTTAGATGGCACATTTCGCCCAGATCAAGCTCTAAGCCGCGAAGAGATGATCGGCATTAAAGTAGCTCTAGACTGCGGTAAAGACCTACCACCTTACCGCAGCCAAATGGAATGCGTTTGGAAATTTACCGACGGCAAACAAGTAGACGAGCGCTTCACCGGTTACGTGCATCAAGACTTCTATATCTCCGGCCCCAAAGGTAGCAACATTCAGCGTGCCTTCGGCAAAATAGGAGTGTTTCACCCTAAACAAGCCGTGCTACGCAATGAAGCAGCGGCAACTCTCTGGCAAGAAGGCCAGTTTGGCTTCAATGGCCCGATTACAGCGGGCTCAGTGACGAACATATAGTTCAAGTCAAGCAGCGAATTAACTTACCTTCTCACTTAGGCCCCTTTGACTTAGCCAAAGATGATTAGTACGATCTTGCCACAGCGAGAGGATCATCATGGAATTTAGACAGTTAGGCAATTCCGGTTTAAAAGTACCTGTATTGAGTTTTGGCACTGGCACCTTTGGCGGCAATAACGAGTTTTTCAAATCTTGGGGCGGCTCAGACGTTAGGGAAGCAACGCGGTTGGTCGACCTCTGCTTTGATGCCGGAGTAAATTTCTTTGATACTGCCGACATCTATTCAAACGGCCTTGCCGAAGAGATTCTTGGAAAAGCATTAGGCAAGCGTCGACATAAGGCTTTAATTTCAACTAAAGCTACCTTTAGATTTGACAAGGAAGAAAACAACGTTGGCTCTTCTAGACAGCACCTGATTGCCTCATGTGATGCTAGCTTGAAGCGCATGAACACCGACTATATTGATGTCTATTTCCTGCATGCCTTCGATGCTATGACACCAATGGAAGAAACAATGAGTACTCTTGACTCATTGGTGAAAAGCGGCAAAGTTCGCTACGTAGGCTGTTCAAATTTTTCAGGCTGGCACTTAATGAAGTCACTTGCTGTTTGCGAAAAATATGGCTGGGCTAAGCATATTTCTCACCAAGCCTACTACTCACTAATAAGTCGCGAATTTGAATGGGAATTGATGCCGCTAGCACTTGATCAGAAAATTGGCACAATGGTATGGAGCCCACTTGGATGGGGCCGACTCACCGGCAAACTAAGACGGGGCGCACCATTGCCCGAGGTGAGCAGACTGCATAAAACTTCTGAGGAAGGGCCACCAGTTGACGATGAGCATCTCTACAAAGTAGTTGATGCCATCGATCAAATTGCTGCTGAAACCGGAAAGTCGGTTGCCCAAATTTCACTCAATTGGTTACTGCAAAGACCAACCGTAGCAAACATAGTTATCGGTGCTCGTAACGAAGAACAGTTGAAGCAGAACCTTCTGGCTGTGGGCTGGAATCTCACACCAGAACAAGTAGCGAGACTCGATGCTGCTAGCAATGTGCAGACTATCTATCCGTATTGGCACCAGAGACAGTTCCAAGAGCGCAATCCGTTGCCTGTATGATCTTTAGGTCGAGTGCTAGATGAAGCTTGTCAGCGTGACTCGATGCTACTAGGTAGTATGCTAAAACAGAGTTGCAAAGAAGGCTTGCAAAGAAGCTTTGATTGATCCAAAGCACCTATACTTACTCAGTTAAAGTTGCGAATCATCTGGGGTGCGTCATGAGATTTAAGTCCCTGGTTTTGTTAATGGGCATGTCTAACTTGTTGGCAGCGTGTACTGTTATCCAGCCGGGAGAAAGAGCAGTCAAAGTCAGTCTTGGCACGATGGATCGAAATCTTCTCAACCCCGGTATGCAAACTTACTTTCCTCTTACTGACTCAATACATACCTATTCAGTCAAGCAGGAAAATGCCACAGGCCAATGTGAACCGCTCACAGCTGATCAACAACCAATCAGCATAACTTTCAATGTGCTCTATCGAATTCCTGAAGGGCAGGTACTAATTCTCTATGAGAAGTACGCCGGTAACCCCTACGAAAGATTGGTTGCACCTCAGATTCAGGAAGCTTTTCGCCAGGTAGTTTCTGGATACAAAGCCGATAGTGCAACGAAAAATGTCAATGTAATAAAAAATTTGGTACTAGCAATGGTGCGAGAGAACGTCAAGGGTCTTGTTGAGGTAGTAGACATTCCAATCACTCATGTTGGCTTGCCTGAAGTCTTGCAGCAGGCTATTGCTCAGAAACAAGTTATGGAACAGCAGGCGCAGCAGAAGTCGTACGAGTTAGATAAGGCTAGAAAAGAAGCAGAAATTACTATTGCCAATGCTGAAGCACAGGCCAGATCGATTCAATTGCAAAGCCTAGCCTTACAAAAGTCGCCAGCCTTGATTGAATATGAACGGGTTAAAAAATGGGATGGCCAATTGCCGACGACAATGATTATCGGTGGCGGCAGTTCAGGAGGTTCAGGAGGCTGGGGTTCTCTGATTCAGATGAGAGATATTCCGCGTGAGAAGCCGGTTAAAGAAAACTCGCGTGCAAAGGATTAATCAATCGATATGGTAGCTTTTGAAGTATTCCTGATATTTGCCTTCGCGCTCCTCATTTTTGCTGGATTTACTGCCGTAGTAAAATTTATTGCTTCTGACCGCACTGCACGCTTGAAGGGTCAATATGGAGATCTTGGCGGTGACCACGAGCAAAATTTGAAAAGTCGAGTTTTAGCTCTTGAAGACGAGATTCGCGAGCTTAAGGCGCAAATGCTTGTAATTCAGGAGAGCAGCGACTTTGCCATGCGCATGATTGAGTCAAAGCGAGACAAGACTTCTTAAGATACCGAGGCTAGCCAATTGATTCTTTTTGAAGAAATAGACAAGACTGAATGCGGCCTCAACTTTATCAATAGAAGAATTGTTGTAATTACCACTGTTCTGTTGCCCTTCCTATTTCCATTTTGTTTCTCGCCGGCTCTGGCTCAACCAGACAACTACGCTGAGCCAATTTTGAAAAGGATTGAGCCAGTGGCTGATGACCATCCTATTGTTAGTGAGCCTTCTCGCGAGACCAGTAAGATGGCCCCCCTTCAGGGCGGTGCGAAGTACGACGGTCCTATTGAGACGTCCGGTGCACTGCTTACCGGAAGAGCCGGTAAGGCACCAACAAGTATTTATAAAGCATGGCTGGAAGATGCTCATCCTCAATTTGTCCTCAGCGCCAATACTATGGCTGCCGACCGCCTAGTAGTGATCACTGACCGATACGACCAAGCCGAACGAACCTTGAAGACTTTAGGCTTGCCCTGCAAAACCATGGATAAAAGAGAACTTGACTCTTACGATTTATCTCAAGCTCAAGTGCTAGTAATTGATTGTGGTCCAAAAAATCTTTCGTACCAGGCTGGTATGAAAATTAGAGAATTCGTCTGCAATGGTGGATATTTGATCACCACCGATTGGATGCTAGATCGCCTTGATCAAAAAATCTTTCCTGGCTATATCGCCTGGAATGGCGCAATGAACACACAAAAGCTATATGACGCCAAGATAGTGGGAAAAGACCCGGTGCTATTTAGGCATGCTGTCACTCGTGCCAATTGGAAGATGGATATTCATTGCCATCTAATTCGTGTCATTAACAAAGAGTTGGTGCGCGTACTGGCAGTAAGCCCTACATTGGCAAAAGATGACCCTGATGGTCAGGGCATACTTGCAGTTGTTTTTCCTTTTGAAAAGGGTTATGTCATGCACATGACCGCCCATTTCGATCGCAGCCAGTCAGCTAGCGGTGATCAAATTGACGACCCAGCCCCGGTGATTGGTATTGGCTTAAGGCAGGCAATAGCTATCAACTTTGTGGTCGCTGGTTTGTCTGGCACTAAGTTGTAGAGGCACTTGACTTACACCTGTCGAGATGCCAGTATGCATTCATGCCAGGCGAACAGTCATCAATGAATTCACAATCACCGCCAGCCTCAAGCGGGTTTGATGACGATGTCCTTTGCAAACATAGGGACTTAAAATTAGTACTGCTTAGCACATTAATAATTTCACTGGGGATCGCCTGTGTTTTCTGTATTGTTGGCCTAAAGTGGCTCGTATTAGTTTTCGCTGGTCTTGCAATGGTCATCTCTCCCTTTGTGGCGATCTACGGTCCCTGGTCTTGCACATGCGAAGCACACTCATCTGCTAATAAACGTTTGACTACGAAGGAATTTTTGACTCGTTTCGTTGTACTCACTATCGGATTTATTATTTGGATTTCTATGGCACTTTTCGGCTCGCCGCTGGGAGTCTTTATCACGGGATGCATAACTCTTTTCGCTGGTTTTAAATTGCTTAGTATCGCCACCAAAGACGACAAAACTTCCAACCGTGACAAGATAGACACCACGGCTTCAGAATAAGCCGCAGAAGAGTTTCTGGCGTTAGCTCAGGCATCGCAAAGCGTTTTGTTTCGAATTCGGCTAGTTAGCGAGCAGCACACTGCCATCGCTTGTGAGTCCGACGTTTTCGCCTGCCTTGCATTACCATCTTAGCTTACTGAAAAACTAGTAACACTGCGAGATCATCCAGCAGTTGCTGAAATCGCGACCTGCGAGATCTTGATCGCGAATCCAGAAGTAGAGCCGGCCAGCATCTCCCCACATCATTTCGGCATTGTCATCACTATCGATTTGCAATAGTAAATTCCACTGACCGGAAGACTTTTCTAGTTCCTTTGCACGTGGATCATGATAGCCAGTAGAATCTCCACAATAGAGACCGTTGGTAACTAGCTCACATTCAAGCTCCATCTCGCTTTGGATGGGCTCAGCGTGACCGAGTAAACGATGGTGCCCACCAATAGCCTCTAGCAGCTCACAGTACTTGTCAGTCTCTTCCTCTGACAAGGCAATTCCTTCCAGCTCATAAGGCAGTGTAAGCGCAAGCTCAGCAGTAAGCGGGCAAGAAGAATACTCAAGAACAGCCAGTGACTTAGAAAACATTCCAAACAATTTCTTCTCGGTCTTCGCTGGTGGTGGCAGATGCGCCTTAAGATGGTCAATTTCATTGTCAAAGTAGAAAACCTGGAACCCACCTTTGTCTTTTGGATCGAAGCCCCATACTTCATTGTTATAGAAGAAAGAAAGCAGTCCACTATTGGGAAGGTGCGAGCCTTCAATCGCTGGCAATTCAGCCAAATTGATTTGAGCTATGAATGCAAGTGGTTTTTCTTCCTTTGTAGGCCAAGTAAAATGAGCTGGTACGTCTGGCTTGCCACCAAGTTTTGATTGTCCAGGCCGGAGCGCTTCAACTGTCTTGTTGCCAGGAGTGAGTGTGGCTGCTAGCTTTGCCTGAGACAATAACTGATCTCTAAACTTAGTCAGACCATGCTTCTCTACCAGTGCTTCAAATTCTGCTCGCATTTGTGAGTTCACCGTAAACTCTTTCCTCAGGCTGACTAACTCATTTATTAGATCTATCGGACCTAAAATAGCTATTTAACTCTGATGCTTCCAGTGAGTCACCTTTCTCAGCAAAGTAGAAAGCTCCTATATCTCTTACCTGTCGGTAGCCAGTGGGCATCGTGAAATCTTTGGCGCGTAGTGCTTTCATCTCAAATGCTATAGGGGTCAAAGTTGTTCCAAACGAGCCATCATTCAACTGCTTCACCTTAATCGGTAGCCCGTATTGGCTAGGTACGCAAAAGTATTTGCAGACATAGTCAATAGTCTCTTTATCACACGGTGGTTTTGCAATTGACCAAAATTCTACGCTTGGGCCAGCTTTACTGAACTCTTTAGAGTCGTAGCCACGATAGTGCACACATGTCTGTTTTGCGAGCTTCTCTTCTCCAAGTTTAACAACTCTCACAATCGATACTCCATCAATACCTGCACGCTTCTTTTTGATCCAATCTTTGGTTAGCATATTAAAGTAGCAACCAGCCTCAGGGTGCACCAGTTGTACCTGCTCAGGTTTACGAGAGTTCCAAATTGTAGAGCCAGTAAAGCACCTAGTCACAACTTGCCTTTGAGCAATGAGAAAGGTGACATTGCCAAACAGACTGGTCTTGGCCTTTAACTCAATGAAACTTTCGGGTTTAGTTGTTTTTGTCACCTGTGGTGCAGCCGATGATGGGTCGAACAATGAAAGACAAAGAAAGAGAGAGAGAAGCCCAAGTGCCGAACCCGTGAGAGATCGTACCGGCTCGAATGATCCGCGATGTGCTTCCTTGACCAAATGATGCTTGGAATTCATTGCCCCTTACCTGGCCCTTTACTCGCGCTTGCACTCGTACTTCAGTTAGTCAAACTTAGGTTTAAATTGCTCGTCTACTGGAATTTGATAGCCGTTTGCTAATCGATTAGTTTCGTTGGCCAAGCCTACCACTGCCAACAGTTCTGCATACATTTCATCGCTCATGCCTTTGGCTCTGGCTGCAGCCGTGTGAGAGTGTATGCAATACTCACAATTATTAGTCACGCTCACTGCAACATAGAGCATTTCTTTAGTGAGCGGATCTAATGCCCCTGGTGCCATTACTTGTTTTACGTTAGACCAGATCCTTTGCAAAGTAGAAGGTGAACTGGCTAGAACTTTCCAGAAATTATTAATCCAAGTAGACTTGCGAGCGGTTTTAATCTCGTCAAAAATTAGCTGAACTTCAGCAGATGCAGCACCGTCTTCGACCATTCTTACCATTACCATGAATATCACCCCATTTTTTCATCATGAAGGATATCAGAGTGCTTGGCGCTGGCGCTAGAAGTGGAACGACAATGTTTAGTCTGATTTGCATTCAATCGAGCTTGCGATTATTAAATGGACCATATCGCTACCCCCCATTTTTTGGTGGGACACTGTAATATTCAGTACAGCCACCAAAAACAAGTCGACGCCCCTGAAGAAGAATGATTGACGCGCTGCTGGAAATTTATAAAACCTATCGTCCTGAAGCGGCTGTTGCCCAACAGCGCAATGAGCGACTGCAATCACTGAGCGGCGAACAACTTGCTCAACTGGAAGAAGTTTTGCTGCAGCACATACGTTCAAGAGATGAGGCGCAAATTGCAATAGCCGAAGATGTAGTATCTGACCTGGTGATACAGACTAGCTACAGCGTCGACTTTTTGCTAAAAGCAATGCTTCAAGTAGGGTACTCACCACTAGATCATTTATTCAGAGCAGCAGGGCCGCAAACTGAAGGCGAGCTGTTCGCCATGTTGGAAGAAAAATGCAGACCTGAGTTGGTCATGCGAGCCCTAGCCTGGATTGACAGTAAAAATGTTACCGCTCGATTTGCTGATTGGCAGCGCGAACAAACCGTAGCACTACTGGACTTCTACATGTTCAATGCTGGCTGGGAACTTGATGCAAACTACCAGAAGCGCTGGCTGTATTCAAAATCGTGTTTTGGCTTAAAAGCTGCAGGTACTCAGATTGAGAGATCCGGCCCACCGAGTTTGCCCAGCTCATTTAACATCGATAAAAAATGCCTCTGGTGCGATAGACCGCTGTTCACACTTACAGACTTTCCAACGGCGTGTTTAGAGAATATCTTCAGTCTCAAAAGTTTTGTGCCCACTCTTTCGATTCCTTTCTGCATGTACTGCACACTCTTCGAACCTGTGCCCATGAGCCTCAAGCCGGGTAGTGACGGTCGTGATGGCCTGGTTGATTTCAGCCCGCGCATTGATGCAGACAAAAGAATCGAACAACCGCAGTACAAATTTGAAACCAGCGGTGGCATCTTGCACTTGCAGATTGATGAAAGTATGAGAGATGCTTTCTCTGCTGTAGACAGTGGTCGCAGCTATAATCTTTCGCAAATAGGAGGTTTTCCCACCTGGCCGCAAGATGCAAACTACCCACATTGTGTAGAATGCGGGCAGACAATGCTATTTTTCATGCAGGTTGAATCAATGGACTTTCCTTTGTTGCAATACGAAGGGGTCTATCATCTTTTTGTCTGCCAACGCTGCCCGGCTGAATTTGCAGTACAGCAAAGCAATTAGAATGCCATCGAACAAGGAGAAAATCATGCCTCAGGTAACTGTTTATTCTGGCCCATTCTGCCCGTTCTGCACTAAAGCAAAAGCGTTGCTCGACAAAAGGAATGTCGACTACGTCGAATACAACGTCAAAGAAGACGAGCTTCTCACCCTAGCTTAGAATTGGGGTGGTTAGCGGTGATGGGCGCCAAAAGTAATGAATAGTCACTTAGTCCAATTTTGCCAAGGCCGCTGTCAGCACACCAGCATTTACAAGATCTTCAACTGAGCATCCTCGCGAGACATCATTTATCGGCTTATTCAAGCCCTGAAGCATTGGCCCTGTCGCCCTTGCTCGACCAAGTCGTTCGGAGATCTTGTAGGCTATGTTGCCTGAGTTAAGGTCAGGGAAAATGAAAATGTTTGCACCTTGATCGCGAAATGAACTTTTTTGCGTCTTGATTCTTGCAACATCAGGCAGTAACGCGGCATCAAATTGTATCTCACCATCTATGATGGCATGAGGCATCTCTTTCTGAGCAATGGCGGTAGCCTCTTTTATCTTATCCAGAGAGGCATCTTTGGCACTACCATGGGTAGAAAAAGACAAAAAAGCAACTCGGGGTTCAACGCCAAGCCACCTAACAGTTTCAACTGTGGCATAGGCAATTTCAGCTAACCCTTGTGCATCTGGACTAACATTTACAGAGCAGTCGGCGAAGAAAAGAAGCCTTTCTGGCCACTCAAGTACAAAAACTGAGGATGCTCGCTTAAAGCCTTCTCTCAATCCGACGATTTGGAACGCCGGAATAAATGGCTTTGTCTCTGCACTGAGTCCGCTTACCATTCCATCGGAAGCACCCATATGTACCATCATGGCTCCGAAGTAATGCGGCTTACGCATCAGCTCTTCAGCTTCTTTTTCACGCATTCCTTTGTGTTTTCGCATTTGACAATATTCGTGCACATATTTTTCGAAGTTTTTGTCTTCTTGCGGGTTGTGAATCTCGATTCCCTTCAAGTCCAAATTGAGCTTCTTGGCCATTTTCATGAGCTCATCTTGATCGCTCATAATCACAGGAGTTACAAGCCCTTCATCTCGTAAAACTGAAGCTGCCTTTAGTACGCTCTCTTCGCCTCCATCGGCGTAAAGTACACGATAGTTTTTTCCTCTAATGCGAGATTTCATTGAGTCAAGAAACACGGCTACCCCTTAGTTTTTTTCAGCGCTGAACGAATCATACTGCATTTGCTAGCTGAACAAATTTTCTTGTGCCACTAGCAGGATAGGTCTGCATCAATATAGAAAAGGATTGCTGAATATGATTTCAATGCGCTGAATAAAGTTTGTCGCGCCAGCTATTCTTGTCATAGTGTGCGACGTCAGATCGTCCTGTAATAATGCGAGCAATCGAATCCATGGTCGGGCTATCGTCTGCGTAACCGCTGTGGCCTTTTGCAGTGGTCTGCCCGTCCAGAGGAGATGCATTAGGTGCTTTGAAGAGGCGTCCCTTGTATCGCTTTAGCTCGGACGCGAGACTCCCAGAAGCCCTCGACATCGGTGAGTTCTCGAACCTACTCAGACCGAGAATAGGCACCATGCCTGGTGTATCGGCGCTGTCGCTAGCGTTAGATCGTTCGATTGACTTCGAGACCAAGTAGAGAAGGGAACTGTGATAAACCAAGTCTTTGTTCAAGGCACAGCGATCCTGGCGTTCCGTTTTGTCGCTAAGATTGAAAATGGTGAATTTGTTGATACTAGGAAGGTGCCTCAAGACCAGTCGCTGAAAGTCTCCCACTGTTAACGCCGGAGCAAGAAATGAGACGCTCGTTGCATGAAGGCCATTTCTTTCTAACGCTTCCAACATACCGGCACAGAAAATGGATCCAGCACTGTGGCCAACTAAGTGAATCTTCAAGTCAGGGTAGCGTTGAGCATAGTCTTTCAATCGGGAGATGAAGAGCGAGCTGGCAGGGAAGTCCTGAGAAACACACTGCGGAACGTGCCAGTCAACACTGGAAATTTCTGCAGAAGAATCCAGCGCCTTTTTCTTCATAAAGTTCCACGGAGCAGCACAAAGGTGATGTGCCAAAAGTTCAATGCAGCCATCCATTGGAAGTTTCGCAATGGCTTGATCTAGCGCGCTCGGGTCTTTTGGTGGAGAGGGGATGCTGGGTGAAGGTGATGATGGAAGAGAGATATCATAAGTGTCATGGAGATAGTCTGAGAGTGCCGTTTGCCAGATGAAGTAAATGGGATAGATACCATTTGCCTCCCACCACTTCACATGCCTGGCAGCATTCTCAATGGCCGCGCTTTCGGGCGTGAGCCCACCGTGAGCATAGATAACGATGTTCCGGCCTGGCAAACCGGGCTGTTTGTGGAATTGCTCGATTGACCGAACGATGTTGTCAACGTCGATGGGCGTTGTTCCCACTACGCCGTAGGAAGACAGGATTCCGTCGGTTCCAACAGTCAGGCAATAACGCTTTAGGGTCGCGTCGGGAGCTGGTGGTAGTGGGGCACCTCCTCCGACTGGTGATTCGACAGACGGCTGCTTTCGACCCGATTTGATGTACAGGCTAGAAACATACGCCGAAAGAATTGCTCTTTGTTGTGAGGAGCGGAGTGAGGGAATTATCTTTTCGACGACTGCTATGGCCTCGGAGTATCGGGCCTCTGAATCCAGTCGTTGTGCTTCCTGCAATTGACTAGCCAAGGTCACCGTTGAATCATTGGAATTTACCGTTTCTTCAATGGCTATTCCTGGTGCTTGCAACATTAGTGAAAACAGAGATGCCGCAAAAAAAGACAGTCCAGTCTTCCGAATCTGACGCCACACGAATCCCCCGTCCCAGACAAAGTGGTAAAGTGGTAAATTGCTGATATGCTACCACAATGCACTCTCTCGACTGGGTCGATCCGTCTTCGGGCACAACTCGCCGGATCGGAATAATCTCAGCCTTTGAACTTGCTTACGTGCCTCACAATCACAATAGCCGAAAACTAATCTTAGATTATTCTCCAACCCAGTCTAAAGCCGAAGCTTGCTTTACTATAGGTCAAATCAGCACCCTTTCGGCCTTCATGCTTGGGGATCAATGCACACTATATGCATCCGCTTGTTGACTACTATTGGCTTTCTTCTCTTACTAATGCAACCAATTCAGGCTGCGCCAGTAGGAGAGAAGAGAGAGCCACTGCAAGTGTACTTTCTGACGGGTGGACCCATAGATGTTTTCAGTCATGATACGGTCAGGAAGATCAAAGAGAAAACGCTAGACAGTGGCAAAGTTCTAAACATACCCGTTCGGTTTGAACAACGCTGGTTTACTCGGTGGCGGTCGGTATCAAAGAAAATTCAAGCTGAGCACGGCAGAGGCAAGGTCGTGTTGATTGGGCATAGCTGGGGAGCTGCCGCAGCTGCTCAGATAGCTAAGGACTTGGATAAGAAAAACATTCCGGTCGATCTTCTAGTGACCATCGATACGGTGTCAATAGCTGGCATCTCGAACCCAAGCGCTATTCCGACCAATGTGCGTGTTAACTACAACTTTTATCAAACCAGCGACGTGTTCTTTCACGCACATCAAAGGAATCAAAGACAAGGAACGACTGACTTGGCGGGAATTCATAACGTCAAGATTCTGCTTGGCCTCACTTACTCACCGCACCTGAAGATCGATAACAAAGTTGAGCCGCTAGTGTCGTCTCAGATCAAATTATTGATGCTCGGTCGTTTGGATCAACTAGACCTGCCCGAACAACTCGACAAAAAACTCTTGGCAGACAGTGCCGCTACGCTGGAAGCGACAACAACATATTGAGCATCAGATTCGTCTTTCATTGCTGTGGACTGCGATCAAAGCCATAGCCACTGAGCCTGCTTTAGGAACTCAGACAATCGCTATGGTGCTTGGTTTTGCTGCCACGTGTAGGCAAGTTTGTAGGCAATGAAGACAAAATTGTCGATGGCGAGTGAGTTGCTTTACCCTGTACAAAGTTGTTACATCTGGGCCTACTCGACATTGAGGGCAGTAAGCCGAGTGAATGGAAATCATTCACGGCACCGTATCCAACCGAGATCCTCCAAGTTGCTCAGACCACTAAATCACATTCGTATTTCTTATCTCGAAAATGGTGCCTACAAGATCGATTAACGCAATTCTAAATGCTGACGTTTTGTTCCTATGCATTTCAACTTTGCGTGGTTGAGCCACCAGAGCGCTAGCGTTGCCCCCCCCAGTCGCCGACACGGCCCCTTTAATGTCGGCCACATAGGGATAGTGTGAGTTCTAATACTCAAAACACCAACTACTGATTTTGTAGGCAGAAAATGCTGCATACAAGATTCCTACAAGAGAGCCTGTAGAAAACCTCGCCGTGACAATGCCTGTGGCAGCTTTATGCGATCATGCCACCAGGTCACTAGCTTCGACGCCTACAAACATGCCTACACGAACCCTGTAACTGCCGCTAGATAACAGTTGTGTGAGTTCTTATACAGAGTTGGCATTGCAGTTAGCGACATTTGAACGATTAAAAATTCAGGTCTGAAGGCCTCAGCACAGTAAGCGTTTTGAGCCTCACAATTCGGGGACGAAACATAGTGCTTATTATGAGACGCTCGGAACGACGCGACAATCTGGTATCGCAACTGGTGCAAATTTGTTTCATTATCATATTACTTAGAAGAAAGACTGGGGTCCAGCTAAACCACTGGTGAAGAATCACCAGTGAGGGTAAAGTTAGGTTGAAGTCCTAATTTCCAAAGGTCTAGAAGACTTCTTCGCTTGGGTTTCTGAACCCGAAATAGTTAGGTGTTCGAATTTTAGTTCGAGCGGCAATTGTATGGGTGTCAGATTTGATAGCGATGTTGATGTTTCCGTATTTAGGTTGTTTGCGGCAATATTTAAACACTCAGATATAAGGATTGGATAGCAGATAACTAAATACTAATGTGTGTTATCTCGCTAGAGGTTGCGGGCAAAGTCAATTTAAGGCACATTTGCTTCAAAGGTTCCCTAGATTCCTCCGTTGTCTAGCTCCTCAATTTCAATGCACCTTGGCGTCCCGTATTACCTAGTAGTAGCGTTCTTTTGGGTCAGCTCTGGTGCAAGGATAAAAACTGATCTTATTCTGGTCCTGACTGTATTCAGTTAGGGCTTGAAAATAGTTATCGTGAAAACAATCCACTTGAGGTGCTTATCGCCTGATGTCAAATGTCTTTTGCTTTCGATTAATTGAGAAGTTCTGGAAAGGAACTGAAACGGCCGTGGGAATGGCAAAGTGGTCTTTCTTCTTGGGGGTTCTAACGCTCTCTCTTGCCTATGCTTTGCCGAGCCATGCGGTCAATCCACCGGTAATTACGCCGTCGACTGGTGTGTACTCCACGGTGCAACCGACAGTGACCATCACCGGGGATGCCGGGGCAACTTTTTACTATACGACCAACGGCACTCCGGCAACGACATCAAGCACCGTATATAGTGCACCGTTTAGTATCGGGGATACTGCAACTATAAGGTCTGTAGCTTTTCTCAGTGGTGTTACGAGTGCAGAAACCATTGCCAATATTCAGTCTGACGAGAATACTTTGGGTGTCCCGAGGACAGGTTTGAAGCTTTGGGTTAGGAGTGACTTCAGTCCAATTCTGAGCGGGTCTAATATCACTCAGCTGAATGATCTCTCGGGTAGTGCACCTGCCAACAATGGCACTCAAGCGACCGGTTCGAAGCAGGCCACTATTGTTTCATCGGCTATCAACGGCTACCCCTCAGCCTCCTTTAACGGAACATCGAGAAATTACTCGCTAGCTAATCAGCTAACAGACTTAACTACAGGCTTCTCCATATTCGCTCTCATCAAGCCTGTCGGTACCGCGACCAAAACATTTGTAGCTTTTTCAAACGCTGGGCCTTCGAACTTGGTTAGTTTGGAAACTGTTAACACCCAGGTTCGGCTCAATGCTTACAATGGGACCACCGCTAGCAATGTCATCACACCAACTAGCAGCATCACCGTCGGTAAGTTCCAACTAGTGGATGCAGTTCATACAGGTGCCGCCAGTGCAAGTATTTCAGTTAATGGCGAAAGCAAGATATCTGGCACAGTACAGAACCTAGTTAATGTTGCTAGAACTCAGAATATTCTTGGCGCAAACAATACCGTAACTACTTATTGGAGTGGTGAGCTTGCTGAATTACTTTGTTATAGCCGCGCAGTTACCGAAAGTGAGAGAAAAAATATTGAGGCCTATATCAGTAATCGTTATCAGCTCACCACTGCCACGGCCACTGCTGCGCCTGTATTTAGCGTGGGCACAAGCACGCTAACCGAACCGACAGAAGTGGCTATAGCAGTGCCATATAACGGAACGGGCTTCATAACCTTGGATGGAACAACGCCAACGACTAGTTCGCCGGTTTACTCAAAGCCGGTGCGGATAAATTACACACAGACTCTGAAATGCCTGGTTGTGGCCAACGGTGTCAGCAGTACAGTGACAACGGCAACCTATACACTCGATGCCACGAAGTTGCCTGCACCAAATGCTGCTGACTTAAGGCCCCTTCAGATTAATCTGCAACTACCAACAACAGCTATACCACAGTAAATTTCTTCGATGACGGTCAGAGAGAATCAGTAGAATGAATTACGGACTTAACATGCATCACAGACTTGCTTCTAAGAGCTCAAAATTGGTCGTTCGGCTTCTTGCCATCGGTCTGACCCTTCTGATGATATCGACGACAACTCCGCTTGCTGCATTGGCTATGCCAGAGATACCGCATCATCCAGATACACCAGCGCCACCGCCTGAAAATGTTCAAGTAAAGACAGGGCCACGCTCTGTAACTATCGTCAAACCAGAGCTAAAGTTCTCAGCTACTCCAACAGATCTTGAACTAACGACTGCGCGAGCATTTCAAGAACCACTAGTGCCAATGTCGACCGGTGCTGTCTCTGGTGAGAACTTGGCTCTAGCAGCAGCCATCAAAGCATTCAAAAATGCAACTGTTCCAGCTGTTGGTAAGGATAAACAGGATCTAGCACCGTTTGAGAAATTCCTTGCTGATTATCCAAGCTCCCGTTGGGTTCCGTCCGTTCAAGTTAATCTAGCCGAAATTAAGTTTAAGTCTGGCTACCTTTCAGAAGCCCTATCTCTCTTCCGCGCAGCCTGGGAAGGGGCAAAAGGTGAAACTGATAGAGACAAAGCCGTTGTTGCAGACCAAGCAATTTCTAGCCTTTTAATAATAGATGCGCGGGTTGGCAGAAAAGACGAGCTGAGAAAGTATCTAGCTTTAGTTAAACAACGAGCATTTTTCGGCTCGGCTGAGCAAAAAGTTAGGGGAGCCAAGGAAGGTCTTTGGAGCATGGAAAATGCACCAGGCCGATCTTTTAAGTGTGGCCCGTATGCTCTCAATAGTATTTTGAATATCTCAAAGACTAGTCATGAAATGAATCCTATTCTAGAGAAGGCTCAGTCAACAGATAAAGGCACCAATTTAGCACAGGTGAAAGATTGGTCAGATCAGGTAGGTCTAAAGTATCAAGCTGCGAAACGCTCTAAGGGAGCTGCTTTCGTCTTTCCAAGCGTGATGCATTGGTCTGTAGATCACTTTGCGGCCATAGTTGGTCAGGACAATGGTTTCTATCATGTTAAGGACCCAACGTTTGATAGTGATGGACAGTTGTGGGTGACAGCAAAAGCTCTAGAACAAGAGACAGATGGCTACTTCTTGGTGCCAACTAACAAGCCGCTCCCTCCAGGTTGGAGCCCAGTATCAGATGAAGAAGCAAAGACAGTTTTCGGTAAAGGTAACGCTAGTGGTAGGAGCGGCAATGACACCACTCCGGATGCTCCAGAGAATGACCCGCCCTCTTGCGGCACAGGAATGGCTAGTGCTAATGCTTACAGCATGCTGGCTTCTCTTCATATCAAAGACACACCGATGGCCTATTCACCACCCATAGGGCCGGAAATTAACTATAGATTCGACTACGCCCACAGGCAAACGAACCAGCCTGGCTCATTTTCGTTCACCAATCTAGGCCAAAACTGGAACTTCAATTGGCTCTCTTATTTGACAGTAGACCCAAGCACCAGTGCCGCTTCAGTCAGGGTTAGGCAAGGCGGCACAGAAGTCTATGCCTTGAGCGGTGGGGTTTATACTCCAAACTTCTTATCACAAGCATTGCTCGTCAATATGGGCGGTGGTGTCTACGAAAGAAGAATGAAAGACGGCAGCGTAGAAGTCTACAATCAACCAGATACTAGCTCACCAGCCAGAATATTTCTCACTCAGGTCCAAGACCCGCAGGGTAACACGGTTTTTGTACAATATGATGTCAACTTTCGTATCAGCACTGTCACCGATGCGATCGGCCAAGTAAGCACCATTTCTTATATCTCAAACACGGTTGGTAATGTTGGCTTCTACAAAATTGCCAGTATCACTGATCCGTTTGCTCGCACATGTTCATTTGCGTATGATTCTACAACTACCAATCTGCTTTCAATAACTGATGTAATCTCATTGAAGTCATCTTTTCAATATGACACCACATCTAGTTTCATCAGCCAACTCACCACTCCGTATGGTACCACCCGTTTCTATGATTATGTACCGGGCATAGATGTCTATCCAGCCGTTGGACTGAGATTTACGTACCCAGATGGCACTTCTTCAGTGATTGAGAACTGGATCGACGAAAGAAAGTCGACCTATTATTGGGATCGCCATGCTTTGGCGATGTACCCTAATGACCCCGTCAATCAAATCTATACTCACTGTGAGTTAATGAAGTGGACTTTTGATACCAATACAGGCCTTGAAGCTTCGTCCACCCAGTGGGTGACTCATCCGCTTGAATCTACTAGCCCCATTTATATGCGCTATCCTGGCAGTATCGGACTCAACTATGCTGGCCCCACCAATCTTCCCTCCTCAGTTGCACGCAATCTTGGCAATCTAACAGTTAATCTAACTGTGGGAGGCACGGTGACACCCGGAGATGTCCTTGGTATCAGGAATGACTATAACGATGTTTTCTATACAGTTCAGGCAGGCGACACACTAGAGAAAGTAGCTGCGGGCTTGCAAAACGCTGTCAACACAAGTGCTGCCTATCAAGCCAATGGAGTAGCTGCTGGGCTCATAGGCACCACAGTCAGCCTTCGTTCGGAACGACCAGATAGCAGAACTTACACTAAATCCTTGAGCGTTGGAGCCACCGAGACGCTCACTCTTCTATCTCAAGTTAGACAGTCAGCTATTGCCACGCTCACAGGTCCGATAGCCGCTGGAGACCGCTATGAACTGATTGCAGAGTACCCCACCCGCATTACAGTCTTCTACAACGCTCAAGCTGGCGATACAGCAACGGTTATATGCGCCAACTTAGCGGCTTTGCTGAATGCTAATACCACCTGGCAAAACTATGGCGGGGTAGCAACGGCCAATAGCAACAATATTGACCTTGTCTGCTACTCGCCTGAAGAGCAGCTTTACACCCCAGGCACCACTGGGTTCGCGTATTTCTATGCGCATTCCTATCGCAGCGGCACCTCTCAGCTAACAGAAAATCAATACAATTCCACTGGAAATCTGACTCAAACAATTGACCCGATGCGGCGCACCTTCTCATATACCTATGCGGCCAACGAAGTTGATCTTTTAGAGAAGAGAGAAACCCAAGGAACAGATAACTATCTGCTGGGCCATTGGGAATACAACTCAAAGCACCAGCCAATAGTCTATATCGATGGCTCAGCTCAAAGAACAGAAATTACTTACAATAGTTCTGGTCAGGTGCTTACAGTAAAAGACCCGAACAACAATATCACCACCAACACCTATACCGGAACAAGCAAAGCCACCGTCGGCGGCACGGTGACTGCCGGTAATGTTCTGACAATAACTGTCTTTGATGCAGGCTTAGCCGGTGGCCAGAAAGCTATCAATTACACTGTTTTGGCCGGAGCCACCCTGACAACTATCGCCACTGGCATCAAGAATGCCATCAATGCAGATAGCGCGTTAGCTGCAATTGGCGTTACCGCAACCTCGGCTGCCGCTGTGGTCACTCTGCTTTCAACTTCAGTCAATGTCACTTCTTACACTTCAAGTGTCAGCGGTGGTGCCACAGAAACTTTGACACTTGGCGCCAATACCTGGGGCTACTTAACTAAAATAGATGGCCCCCTGTCTGGCAACAAAGACATAACGACAATGACTTACGATACCTTCGGAAGAGTCGCTAGCCAAACCAGCTCGACGGGCTACACTCTAGCTTTTACCTATGATGCTATGAACCGGCCCTTGCGCACGACCTACCCCAATGCCACTTATGAGCAAAGTATTTATGACAAGCTAGACGTTGTTTTGAGCAGAGACCGGAACGGACGTTGGACTCAAAGAGCATTCGATTCACTCGACCAAATGAGCTATAAAGTCGACCCACTTGGCCGCAAGACCCAATATACATGGTGTTCTTGTGGCTCAGTGGCAGTTCTAACCGACCCACTTGGTCGCCAAACTTCTTGGAGTCATGATATTCAAGGGCGCCAAACTACAAAGACCTATCCAGATAGCTCAACCTATAACTATGTCTATGAGCAAAAGTCCAGCAACATCAAGCAGAGAACAGACGCCCTGGCTCAGAAAATTATTTATCTCTACAACCCTGATGGCAGCCAGTTCATCACAATGTACCCCAATGCTATCAATGCCACAGCGAATGCCGCTAAGTATTGGGATTACAATTTCGAGCGCCAAACAAAAGCAGCCAAGAACGACTGGGGCACCATTGACTACACATACAATAATTATGTCACCAGCTCGGGGGCAACGCCAATCACAGGCGGTGGCAGGCTTCAACTAGTTCACAACGACAGAATGGCTAATTCAGACATTTCTTTTGTTTATGATAGTTTGGGTAGAACAACGAATCAATCGGTCAATGGTGCTGCCAATTCAGACACTCTAACTTTTGATGCCATGAGTCGCGTCACTGCTGAATCGAACGCCTTAGGCAATTTCAGTTATGCCTATGTTGACGACACCCCAGGCTCCTCTAAAGGCAGCACTCGCCTAGCCTCTGTCACCTATCCAAACAGCCAGGTAACCAAATACAGTTGGTACCCAAATACTGGTGACGAGCGCCTTCAGCAAATTGCAAACTTAAAAACAACTAGCGGCCCAACAATTTCTCAGTTCGGCTATCGATATAACCCCGCTGGTGAAATCACCCAATGGCAACAGCTACAAGGTAATAGCAGTGTCAATCTCAATCTTGGATATGACCAAGCGGGCCAGCTCACAAGCTCACAAACCGGTTCAGGTGGACCATCAAACGCCTACCTCAACCAGAACTATTTTGCTTATGATGCTGCTTCTAACCGCACAGCCGTGCAACAAAATAGCATCAATCGAGTAAAGCTTGGTGGTACTGTCACCAATGGCAATATTCTCACTATCACTGTCAAAGACACAAGCCTGGCAGGCGGTCAAGAAGCTGTTAATTACACAGTAGTCGGCGGCGACACTCTCTCAATAATTGCTACCAAGTTTGCTGCGGCAATAACTGCCAATATGAATTTGCAGGCATTAGGCGTCAATGCTTCTGCCAATGGTGTGGTCATGAGCATCAAATCGGCATCTTCTAACATCACCACCTACGGTCAATCAAATGGTGGCGGCACCGAAACAATTAGCCTCGATGTAACAAACAACTTCGTTGAAAATGCCGTGATCGGCGGAACCAAAACCACTGGCAACATTCTGACGATCACTGTCTCAGACCCAGCCCTAAGTGGCGGGCTGACTGCTATTAATTACACAGTTCTAGCTGGCGATACCTTAACCACAATGACCACAGGTCTCAAGAACGCCATCAATGCCAATGCTGGTTTGACCGCAGCAGGAATAACGGCTACTTCAGTCGGAACTGCGATCACCATCAAGTCGACTTCAGCCAATGCTACTACCTACTCACAGTCAACAAGTGCTGGAGCTACAGCCATCATTGCCCTTTCAATCAATCAAAACGGACCACAAACAATTGCGATTGGCGGCAGCAAGACGACTGGAGACACAATCACAATTACGGTTTACGACGCTGGCTTAGCTGGTGGTCTTAAGGCGGTCACATACACAGTTTTAGCAGGTGACACTCTAACATCGATTGCTACCGGCTTGGCCGCAGCCTTGACGGCAGACACGAACTTGCAAGGAGTCGGCATCAGCGCCATCTCGGCAGGCCAGGTAGTGACTCTGCAATCAAACTCGATTAATCTAACTACCCTTCGAGAGACTACAAGCGCCACAGCAACAGAACAAATTGCCCTGAATGTGCCGGCAAATGGGGTCCAAACTGCTTCAATCGGGGGCACAAAGACCACCAACGACACGCTGACGGTCACTACCTTCGATGCGGGGCTACCAGGTGGCTCTCAAGCAATCGTCTACACGGTTCTTGCTGGCGACACTCTCTCGTCGATAGCAACTGGATTGGCCACTGCAATTAATGCTAATGCGAACTTAACTGCCGTAGGAGTGACAGCCTCTGCCTCTTCTACTGTACTCAACATTAAATCAGCCTCAATAAACAACACTACCTACACAAAATCGCTAAGTGGAGGAGCCACTGCAACGTTAACTCTTGCGCCAGCCACTAGCGCCACTCAATATTCTTACAACAATCTCAACGAACTCACTACCATTGCCGCTGGAGGAGCAACCAAATTTGAAGCAACCACCAACAAAGCCCTCAAGTCAGCCACAGTAAACAGCAACGCCGCTACTCTAAATTGGTCAAAAAACTTCACTGGCAATGCATCTCTAACCAGCGGTACCAACACAGTGCCTGTCGGCGCTACTGATGGAGCAAACAACACAGTCACTAATAGCTACCAGATTGCAGCTACTGGCCCAAGCAGTTCAACACAAACTCACGATGCCAATGGCAACATGACGAATGATGGCACAAATTCATATTCCTGGGATGCAGAGGACCGGTTAACTAAAATAACATATAGTCCAACGAACTATACGATTTTTAACTACGATATGTTTAGTCGAATAGTGGGCATTGAAGAAACCGTAACGGGTGTGGTTACTAGCACAAAACAATTTGTATGGCTCCCAACTAATGATGTAGATGTAGATGTAGATGATTCCAACCAGTCCTACCAACCGGCTGAAGAGCGAGATAATAGCGGAGCACTAACAAAGACATTTCATTCTCAGGGACAGGTCAATTCTGTAACGAAGTATTTCTATCTAAAGGACCATCTTAACTCAGTAAAAGTAACTACGGATTCCAGTACAAATCCTGTGTCAATCCGTATGTTTAATGCTTTTGGTAAAGCCAACATTGTCAGTGAAACAGTTAGTCCCGATTTCGGCTTTGCTGGCTATTATTTTCACTCTAGAAGCGGACTGAATTTTACGTTAGCAAGAGCATACAATTCGACATTAGGACGATTTACCAATCGGGATCCAATTAAAGAAGATGGTGGCATAAACCTATACGCGTACTCCAACAATAATCCAGTTAATGAAACTGACCCATCTGGTCTCATTTGCTGTTCCTCAGGCGGAGGAGGAGATGATCCTGATCCACCTGAACCAAAACGTGACAATAGAACTTGTAGGCAGAAGTGCTTTGACAGATATAGGGCCTGCAAACGTAAATGCTGGAGAAATCGCTATTGTGAGGACTATGGCACATGTATCGCTAAGTGCAAAGCTACGTATTTTAGATGTTTGCATAATTGCAAGAAGAAAGGTGAATAGTTGAGTAAAGTGCCTATTGGACCTGAGGAATTAATCGAAAGATTAGAAAACGCCCCAACAAAAGCGGTTTTAAGCAAAGCACTCCTTTGGATTGCTGAGAACTTAGAAGATGATCTGGTCGAAGACGTCTGTGAGGCCGCAATATTGAGTAACGCCCATTTTAATTGGTGTACATGGGCAGAAAATCTTTTTAGAACACAACCAAAATCAGCGCTTAGTATTGGCCAAGTTGTTATGCGCCATCAATCGATAGATAAGGTGGCAACCCTTGCAGAAATATGCAGTCAACTGGTCCTAGAAGAAAAAAAATTGAATGAGGACGATAGAATCCTCCTTGCCTGTGATCTTATGAATGCAAATAAACAGGCCATGCTAATGCCATTTGCAGAAAAGTGGCTTGCTAAAAATCATGGAGCGAAACTTGAGCCGATTGTTTTACGTGCCTTACTAATCATTGATCCCAGTGAGGCTCATCTTGCTGCTGCGACTTCTTGGTATTGGAAAAATTCTTCTGACTGGTACAGTAACTTGGTTTTAGCATCATTGATAGAAATTGATATGAACGATAAGTTGATCGACGAAACTCTAAGGAAAATTGAAACAGCTGCGGATACCGACTATGAAGTGCTGCTGCTAATAGCTCCCCTCATTCGAATTGCTCCTAAATCAGTAGAATGGCTTAAGCGTTGGCTAGCCCAAAATGCTTGCCATCTACTAGCTGGCGAAATTTTGTGTGACTGTTTTAGAGAAAAACCTGAACTTTTTGTTGATTCTGTCATATTGTGGCTAACAGACAATGACAAAAATTCAGATGCCGTATGCGAGGAATTAGTTGCATGGATCGAAGAAAACGAGACTAGTACTTCAATTGTTGAAAAATTATTGCCCTATTTGAGCAACTTTAAATTCTGAATGTGTTAAGCACCGTCAAGGTCACGACCGGTGATATAAAAATGACCGAGAAATCATTACAAGAGCTAGAGAGCGAATTGGTAGTAACTTTGCCAAACAAATCCCAAGTCACAGCTCAGCAACCAACAATTCTGATTGATCACCTCAATCGCCGGTGACAAAATTGGAATGCTGAAAAATTAAAGTCTGAAAACCTTTATACAATAGGCGGCTCTCACCTCGACCAACGGCGATAAAACAGATTGTTCCTTATCAGCCGCTGGCAGCAACGTAATTATATGGTATCGCAAATGGTGCAAATTCGCATCCAATAGCACGACTCTCACGGCAAGCTCAAGCTACGACTTAGCTAGTCGCCAAACTTCCAACCCAAACCATTCAATGACTGTCGATCCCTTTCCTCATTTTCCCGAGGAACAAAGCGGGTATAAAGCTGACATAAGATCATATTAGGAATTTTCACACTACACCATGAATTGCTTTTATCATCCAGAGATACCAGCCCTAGGCGTGTGCAAACACTGCTCAAAAGGCGTTTGCGGTCATTGCGCTAACGACAACAGCAATCAAGGCTTAAGTTGCAGCACGGCATGTCAACAGAAGCTAGAACTATCAGTAAATCAGACGAAAATGAGCCCTATTTCGCTGACGATCGCGAGTGGAGTACTAGCATTCGTCGGCTTAAGCGCAGCGCTACAAATCGGCCTTTCAGTAGCTTTCGGCCAAATAATGCTGGTCATCGGAATAGCCGGATTGGTCTTATGCGCCCACCATGTTCGATCTCTATTCGAAGTTAGATCTACATTCAAATCTCGAGCAAGCATACCGAACAATTCAACAAAAGTACTACCAGTGCAAAGTGACGATCTAGAAGAAAAATTCAAAGGTTTAGAAGCAGATCAAAAGAACATGTCCTGAATGTTCGAAATGAAGCCTCCCTGGTCACTCATAATTAGCATACTGTCAGGGGTAACAGCTTGTTCTTGATCTCGCGCCATTTGGCCCCTTCTGTTAAGCTTGAAAATAGGCTAAGGTGAGCGACTGGAAATGGACAAGTTCAACAATGGATTCAGACAATCAATTTGAACTAGATGCGCTCTCCGCCGACGCTGATGCGTTGTCAGCCTTTGGCACGAGAATCGATAAACTTGATGAGCCGCTGATTCTATACCCTGCAAGAAACCGCGCTATTGAAGGATTGCACGATAGGGTTAGGATAACCTTGCCTGTCTTACTGTCACGGTGCAAGTATTTTTGCCACTCTTGAATCAAATATCGCTGCCTGGTAAATTTCTTTGCTGAGAGAAGAGCTTTTAGCTGCAGAGTATTCCGTGCCCTTGCCAAGGCCACGGTTGCACCACAATGACACCAGCAAGCTGTGCGCCATAGTGGCGCTTGCAAGATGAAAGAAGAGAAGAAAGCCCGGCGCTTAGCCCGGGCTTTCTTCTCTTCTTTGAATTTCTGTACTCGCCTAAAAAGGGATAAATGCCTTGGGCCTTCGTGTTTTGTATTCGGGGTCTGGATTGCAGCATTCATCACACATATGCTCTGTTAAGGCATTCTGTGACTGCCAGCTGCTTTGCTCAGCTTCGATTAGCAATTCTTGAAGTCGCTTGTGCGGTATTTCCGACCTATTGGTCAGAGTAAGCGCTCTGGGCAACGTGGCGTGACAAAGATTGCATTCGACCAT
>JBAYTY010000002.1:0-356666 GCA_041675385.1 Candidatus Obscuribacterales bacterium | reverse complement strand
ATCATCTCTTGTACCGCTGCTCACCTGAGGCCTCATCTTTTACCCTCTCGCTGCTTGCCAGTGGGTAACATCTTATTTGAGGCAACGGTTTAGTTTGGGTAACAATTACGTGAGGCAATGCGGAAAAAATCTTCCCTTTTTGAATACCGCAATACGATACGTTATTTGAAAGAAACAGAAGTTGAGCTAGCAAGCTTAGCGCTGGCCGCCAATAAGTCTATTTACCAGTGTATTGCGGTGTGCGCTTCTCGACGAAGGCTTTAACACCTTCTGCAAAATCGTCGGAACGACCAGCAATTTCTTGTAGGCTGGCTTCGTACTCAAGTAACTCTTCTAAATCATCGAAGACAGCTCGGTTGACGGCGCGCTTGGTTAATCCAAAAGCTTTGGTTGGGCCAGCGGCTAGTTTTTCAGCTAGGGCGATAGCTTCTTTCATCAAGTCGTCTTCACCAACAATTTTATTGATGATGCCTAAGTTGAGGGCTTCTTCAGCACTGAGTTTGTCGGCACTGAGCATTAGTTCGAAGGCTTTGGTTAGGCCAACCAAACGGGTCAATATGAAAGTGGCACCTGAATCGGGAATCAAGCCAACTTTGGTGAAAGACTGAATGAAATTGACTTTGTCTGTGACGATACGGTAGTCGCAAGCAAAAGCAATGCTGGCACCAGCACCGGCCGCAACACCATTGACCGCTGCGATGATTGGTTTTTCGATGCGACGTAGTTTGATGACAATGGGGTTGTAGCGACGACGAATAGAATCGCCTAGTGAAGGCCGCTCGCCCATTTCCTGAGCGATGCTGCGGCTTTGCAAATCTTGTCCAGCGCAAAAACCACGACCAGCTGCTGTCAAAATGATGGCGCGGACTTCTTTATCTTTTTCCATTTCTTTGAGAGCGTCTTGGAGTTGAAAAGTCAGTTCATCGCTAAAGGCATTGAGTTTGTCCGGGCGGTTAAGTGTGATGATACCAACGCCGTTTTTCTTTTCTGTAAGTAAGATTTTTTCGTCAGACATTTTCTTTTCCTGAGTTTAAAATTGAAGTTGAAATTGCATTTGAAGGTGCGTTTGAATGTGCATTTGAAGGTGAATCGGTGGCAGCTTCTTGATTCTTCTAGTAGCTGTTATTTACCAGTAAAAGTAGCTTTGCGCTTTTCCATGAAAGCTTTCATGCCTTCTTTTTGATCTTCTGATGAAAATAGCATGTAGAAGTTCTTGCGCTCGAATTGCAAACCTTCTTGCAATGGGCCATCAAATGATTTGAGAACAGCTTCTTTGGCCAGTTTCACGGCTATGGGTGATTTCGCTGCAATTTCTTTGGCCATAGCTTTGGCTTCTTCTAAGTAAAGCTCGACTGGTGCAATTTTATTTACCAGACCCATTTCTAGAGCTTCGCGAGCAGTTAGCGGGCGGCCAGTGAGAATTAATTCCATGGCTTTGTATTTGCCTAGTACGCGAGTCATGCGCTGAGTGCCGCCAGCGCCTGGGATAACACCAAGATTGATTTCTGGTTGGCCAAATTGAGCAGTTTCAGAAGCAATGATAATGTCGCACATCATCATTAGTTCGCAGCCGCCACCCAGGGCAAAGCCACTAACGGCGGCGATGATAGGCTTCTTGATATTTTTGATGCGGTCCCAAGTGGCAAATCTATCTTTGAGCATGATTGAAACTGTAGTTTCGTCTGACATTTCTTTGATGTCGGCGCCAGCAGCAAAGGCACGATCGCTGCCGGTTAGTACAATTGCTCTTACCGAGTCGTCACGGTCAAAATCTTCGAGGGCGGTAACAAGTTCTTCCATCAATTCATGGTTGAGGGCGTTGAGAACAGTGGGGCGATGAAGGTTGACTACACCGATGTTGATTTCAGGTTGATCTGATTTGCCTGACTTGGCTCCCACGGCTTCTTTTGCAGTGAGAATGTTTTTGTATGTCATAGTCATCACCATCTCTCCTAATTGATCCTCCGAAAATTTCTCTTGTTTCAGAAATTGGCTAACCTAATTTTTCGCCGCAATTGCCGCAGAAACCAAACGATACAGGCATTTCCTTTGAACACTTGCCGCAGTTGCGCAAGTTTACTCCGAGATTGACGCCTTCAGCATCGCCAGCTGCTTTGCAGCGAATCTTGCCGTAGTTAATCGGTTGCTTCTTGCGGAAGGCTTTGAGGCCTTCAGCTGTTTCGTAACTACCAGCATGTAGTGATAGCCAGTCGCGGGCATGACCAACAGTCATTGCCCAAGAGAAGTCGCGCCACATGTTTAGTTGTTGCTTGGTATAGCGCGTGCATTCAGGCAGCTTGTTGTAGAGCTTTTCTGCCATCTCAGCTACTGTGGCGTCGAGCATAGAAGCTGGTACGACTTGATTAACTAGGCCCCAGTCAAGAGCTGTATAGGCATCAACACTTTCGCAAAGTAGTAGCATTTCCCGGGCACGACGATCTCCAACCATCATTGGTAGCCATTGTGTGGCACCACCGGCAGCGACACTGCCTCGAGCGGCGCCGACTTGGCGAATGGTAACGTGATCGGCAGCAATAGCTAAATCGCAAGCCATGTTTAGCTCATTTCCACCGCCTACAACCATGCCGTTTAAGCGGGCAATGGTGGGCTTGCCAATATTGCGCAAGCGATCGTGCATTTCAATGAATGTGTACATCCACTTGTGGTAGTTATTTGGTTTCTTGAGAATATGATCTTCTTGTTCTTTCAGGTCGGCCCCGGTGCAGAAGGCTTTCTCTCCTGCTCCAGTAATTACCACTACGGCGATAGCATCATCAGAACCACAGTCTAAAAAGGCTGTACCTAGCTCTTTCAGTGTCAGTGTGTCAAAGCAGTTCAGTACGTCAGGGCGATTGATTGTTATCGTCGCAACGTAGCTCTCTTTTTTGTAGATGATTCTTTTGAATCCGTAGTTTTCAGCGGGCATGCCGGTGAATACTACATCGGGCGATGTTACCTGTGGCATTCCGATACCTTTTTATGCTTTGCGCTGAGTTTTTAAACTGCAGCTGGTACTTTCTCTACTTCAGCAAACATCATTGAGACTAGTTCTTTAGCAAAGCCCATGAGGTTTTTTGCTGAAGCTCTGCCTTCTGGGCTAGACATGGCCGCATCGAGTGCTTCTTTGTTTTCGAAATACATTTCTGCCATTAAGTAGTATTCGGCAGTGCCCATTGGCGCGCCGGTTACTCGTGAAATTTCAGCTTTTATCAGGCCGGGCATTTTCATTGCCAGTGGAATATGTGTATTGAAATATTGATTGTCAAAATCAGCACTGTCAGCTGGAGTTTTGTAGAGAGCAATGAGCTTAACCATGGTTGATTGTCTTCCTTTTTTTGCTGAAATCTTGTACTGGTCCAGTTTTTCTTCTAGGTTTCCTTGCGCTTATCAATCACTCTCACCGCTTTACCTTCACTGCGAGCCAAGGTTCTTGGTTTGAGCAGGGTAACATCGGCGGTGAGGCCGAGGCTGTCTTTCAAAAGCTTTTGAATATTTTCAGTGAGGCCGGTCATGTCTACATGACCGTCTTCGAAGTGACCCCAGATATCAATCAGAGCTTCAGTCACTTCTACTTGAATTTCTAGGGTGTCCAGCGCTTTTTTGCGGTCAATTACTAGTTGATAGTGTGGTGCCAATTCTTCCATTGAAAGCAAAGCTTTTTCAATTTCAGAGGGATAGAGATTGACTCCACGGATAATCAACATGTCATCAAGCCGCGCTCTCACTCGCACCATGCGCCTCATGGTGCGACCACAGACGCAGGGTTCAGGAATTAGAGTAGAGAGATCGCCAGTGCGATAACGAATTACAGGAATTGCTTCTTTGGTCAGGGTGGTGAAGACAAGCTCCCCTTCTTGGCCGTCAGGAAGAACCTCGCCAGTAATTGGATCAACAATCTCGGCAATGAATAAATCTTCCCAAATGTGCAGGCCGTGCTTGGCTTCTATGCACTCAACTGAGACTCCTGGCCCCATTACTTCACTCAAGCCGTAAATATCAAGGGCCTGAATTTGTAGAAGGTTTTCTAGCTGACCGCGCATTTCTTCGGTCCATGGTTCAGCACCAAAGATACCGATTTCAAGATTCATAGATTTGCGCGGAATTTTCATTTCGGCCATGGTGTAGGCCATGTTCAATGCGTAAGATGGTGTTGAAAGCAGAATGCGAGCGCCAAAGTCTTGCAGCAGCATAATTTGCTGTTGGGTGCGGCCGCCGCTGGCAGGCACCACTGTGCAACCAAGGCGCTCGGCACCATAGTGCATACCTAGGCCGCCGGTGAATAGACCGTAACCGTAGCTGTTGTGGAGCACGTCGCTTGGCCTTGTGCCTGCGCAGGCTAGCGCGCGAGCGCAAGCCTCGGCCCAGTTTTCAATATCGCCTTTGGTGTAGCCAACTACAGTTGGTTTCCCTTTTGTGCCAGAGCTGGCATGGAGGCGATTGACCTCGCCCATTGGTTTGGCAAATAAGCCAAATGGATAATTGTCGCGCAAATCGCTTTTTTTCATGAAAGGCAATTGGGCGAGTTCTTTGACGCTCTTCATGGCGTCAATTTTGTCTGCGGTCATTCCTGCGTGGGTGAAGCGTTCACGCAAGAGGGGAACGTTGGCATAGACCTGGCGCAGCGTTTCTTTCAAGCGCGTGAGCTGGAGAGCCTCAAGGCTTGTGCGATCGATTGACTCGACTGCTTTGTTCCACATAAATACTTCTGACTTTGTTAGCATTGCTTTGCGGTTGTCACGGTGTTCGATTTTGCAGCTTAATATATATCACGGGTAGGGGGGCGACCCCTTCATTCTCAATATTCTGTCTATTTTTCACCCCTTTTTCGAGCTTTTCGCCTTAGGTTCTGTTTGCTTTTGTCGATTTGGGCTACAGTCTAATCAGAAAGAAGAAAATAGAAGTAAAACTCGAACTAAGAGCTAACTTTTTAGAACTTATTTCTAGAACTAGAGTCTAGTGGTAGAAATAAATGCCTTATATAGGAAGACATGGCGTCCGATCCTCTTGAAGTCGATAATCCCAAACCTAGCCCTGACCCTAAACCTGAGCTTAACCGCCCTTTCTGGTCAGATAAAGTGGTCTGGCTTCTCATGGTGTTGGCCCTGGTAGGCTTTGGCCTTTATGTCAAGCTTGATACCCGGGTTTTTCCTTCGGCGTCTATAGATCTCAAGTACAGCCGTGAGCAAATCGCCAAACAGTCTCGTGACCGTGCTGAAATTTGTGGCTATAAAACCCAGTCGACAATTGAGTCGACGACATTCACCTTTTTTAACGAAAGCAAGACCTTTCTAGAGTATGAGCTTGGCCTCGATGAAGCCAATCGCCTGATGAAAGATAAAGTACCGGTCTGGTCTTGGACCACCCGCTATTGCAAGCAAAATGACTTAGAGCAATTTCGTGTTTGGCTTTCGCCTACGGGCAAGCTTTTGGCCTTCATGCACAGCTTCGAAGATGAACGGGCCATGCCCACGATTAAGCATGAAGAGGCACTAGCTCAGGCTCAGACTTTCTTAGAAAAAGAAGTTAACCGCCCCATGGCCGGATTGAAATTGGTGCGCGATGAAACCACCACCAAGGCCCACCGCGACGACCATTCTTTTACTTGGGAAGATACCAGTGCTGAAAGCGATTTTAAAGGTGCCAAGCTGCGCTACTACGTAGCTTTTGCTGGCAATGAACTAAGCGAATATTCTTCATTCCTCAACATTCCTGATCACTGGAAGCGTAAGTACAGCAAAGTGCGCTCGATGAATGAGCTCTTGCAGAATATTGCCAATATCTTTTATGGAACATTGCAAGCTCTGGCCGTATTGGTTGTGCCATGGGCTTTGACACGCAAGCAAATGCGCTGGCGCTTTGCTATTTTTGGTGGCTTAGTGACAGCCATTGTTGGTGCCCTTGATGCTGTCAACGACTATTCATCAGTGATTGATAGCTATGACCCTAGTAGTTCGTATCGCGACTATATGGTCTCTTACTATTTCCGTCAGGCTGTTGCCACCATCAGCTCTTTCGTTTCTGGTGTATTGCTCTTTGGTGGCGCTGATGTAATTTATCGTTTGTGCTATCCCAAGCGCATTGCCCTAGAAAATTTCTTGACGCTTAGAGGCTTCGCCAGCAAAGAAGGTCGCACGGCTGTTCTTGTTGGCTACTGTGTCTTTGCTGTTCACCTAGGCTGGATTATTGCCTATTACATTATGGGTGAGAAGTTAAATTTCTGGTGTCCGCTGGGAGTTGATGACTATCAACTACTCGGAAGTGCCGTGCCATTCTTCTCTGCCGTCTCTCTGGGGATACATGCCGCCACTCAAGAAGAAACAATCGCTCGGGTTGTTGCTCTGAGCTTGATGGAAAAGCTCACCGGTCGCTTCTGGATTGCCAATCTTTTTCAGGCAGCTTCCTGGGGCTTCATGCACAGTTCCTATCCGCAGCAGCCTGCTTATGCTCGTGGTGTTGAGCTAACTATTGGTGGGCTTTTTTACGGCTATATTATGCGGCGCTATGGACTTCTGCCCTGCTTCATTGGCCATTACTTAGTTGATGCCTTCCTCACCGTTAAACCCATATTTTCAGCAGAAGCACCTTGGCTTAAGGCCTCGGGCTTGTTGCCTTTGATTCCGTTTGTGGTGGCAACGCTGGTGTCGCTACTTTATGACTATTACAAGAGGAAAAAGGAGGCTTCTTCTTCTTCTTCTTTGGAGAAAAGTCTGGCGGAAACCTCGACAGCAGTTTCTTCAACAGCAGATTCTTCAACAGTAGATCCAGACGCCGCTTTATACAATGACGCCTTGCCTGTGCACTCTATCGAAATCAAGCCACTGGCCGATGAGGGCGAGGCCTACACTTATCATCCCTTTAAGCGTAAAACCAAGTGGATACTAGCAATTATTGGTGTTTGTGGTATCACTTTCTCCTTCTGCACCAGTACCCCGCTACCGGGCGATCGCAGTCGCGTTACCATTGATCGTGAGCGCGCTATTGTACGGGCAAAAGAAATTCTCAAACGCAACGGTGTTGAACCCGATGTTTACTTGAATGTGGCTTCGCTTGCCACCAACGTTTCTGCTGAAGAAATGCAATATATATTTGAGCAACGCAAACTGGCTGCTACTCTTGATTTAGCTAGTGTTACTCAGCCTGGCTTTATCTGGTCTGTGCGCTTCTTCCGCTTTCTTGATCCCACCGAATACAAAGTCGAATTGTATGGCGATGGTCGTGAATACTCCTTTGATATTACTGAAGATGATGACGCTCCTGGGGCCAGTATCACGAAGCCTGAGGCTGAGGCGCTTGCGCTGGCCTATGTCAAACGGGTGCACCCTGAGTACAAGGATGTTTTCATCGATAAGTCGTCATGGTCTAAGCGCAAGAACCGTGCTGACTATGATGTAGAGTGCAAAGTGCCGTCACTAAAAGTCGCTGAAGCCGACTACAAAATTACCTTGCAAGTAGTGGGCAATGTGCCATGTAATTTCTCTCAGGCCTGGCAATTGCCGCAAAAATGGCGCTTTGAGCGTTCCAAAGAAACGAGCAAAGACCATATTTTCAAAGGTATGCGCGACGTTGCTTACTATGTCATGGGTGGCCTCACTCTCTGGTGGGGCATAGGTATTTTGCGCTCGGGCGTTGTGCGCTGGCGTCCCGGCATATTTATAGGTATAGCAACTGGCCTTTTGGTGCTGCCAGAAGAGTTTAATCACTGGCCAGTTTTTCTCAACCAATATAACGATAGTTCAATTTCGCAGGCAGCCTTTATTTTCAAACAGCTGCTCGGGCTTGTTCAAGACTCGACTGGCAAAATGGTAGCTACATTTGTTTCTATTACTCTTGGTCTGGCTGTTTATCGCCTGCTATCGCCAAAACTTGGCATCATGTCTGTTGTTAAAGCGGCATTTAGGCCAAGTGGAGTGGCACCACGGCTGATGCAAGAGCAAATGTGGTTAGATGGCATTCTCGTGGCAATGGCCTGGGCTGCTCTTAGTCAGACCAAAGACTCACTGCTCGATTTTGCCTTCTCTTGGTTCTCCCCTGAGATCCGCACGGCCTCTTTGAGTAGCTTAGCCAATCTTACCGACTATATTTTTCCTGTAGCATCCGATCTAATTGAGCTTGCGCCATCTCTATTGGCAGCGGCTACCATGGCTCTTATTGGAGCTGGTCTCTACAATAAGTACGTACCCCGATTTAGCTTCTTTCTTATTTTCGTTGTCTTTGCCACCATGCTCAAGTACAGCTCTGCGCGGCACTGGCAAGACTTTATTATGTACGTCATTTCAGACACATTGCAGCAAGTCATCTTCTTTGTTTTTGTTGCCAGGCTGGCTCGCTTCAACCCTGTTGCCTACTTGGTTAAGGTTGTGATTGATGATTCGCTGCCGCTAATTTATGTGATTTGGATATTCGGCTGGCCTTGCTTTGCCCCGACATTCTTTTCGCTGATTATCTATGCTCTTTTGCCGCTATTGTTGTTGGCCTACTATCGCGCCCGCAACAAGCGGTTGAGTGCCACTAATCCAGCTATTGCTGCCTCTGTAGCAAGTAATTCTGAAGGAGAGCCAAAAGCTCTTGAATAAATTAGTCTAGGCAAGGCCTATTTTGTTTCGATTATTGGCTCTGCTGCTTGTGGAGCCGGTGGGCGAAAATTCTTCAGTACTATTTCTTTTTCTTGTTTGTCATTCGAATCGGCGGCAACGACTAAAACTGGATCGGCAATGACAAAGTGAAAGACTGTGAAGGGCTGTCTTTGATCTCGTCTGACCATATGCAGGCGCAGGCGAGCTGATTTGAGCCGGGGTAAGCGGGCTGCTATGGCCTCTTTGCTTAGCTTGGTGCCATCCGCTAAGTTAACAGCTCCAGCGTCTTTGGGAGTGTTGTAGCGTGCGGCTTCGCCAAATAATTCCTTTTCTAAGGCGCTCTGGTCTGGCCGGTCTGTCTTGTCTGGCTGGTCTGCTCTGCTCTGGCTCGGGGCCGCTGTTTTTTGTCGGTTGACTAAATTCTTTGAAGCTTCTGGCTGGTCTACTGTGCCTTTATCGAGGCTTGGCCGCATGCGCAGAGTCAGACCCTTATATGCTTCATGGTCGGGATCGGCAAGAAACTGTTCAAATTGTTCAGCGGACATGTCATAGCCATAGGCCATGTCGAGGGGCAGAAATAACGGGCGGTATTGATTGAAGCGAAGTGGAATAGATACCTCAAAGTCTTCTGGCTTATCTAATATTGAAACGCTTTGAGTTTCTGACTTCATTGCCTTGACCTCGAGTGGTCCGGTTTCAAAGTCACGCCCCATTAAACAAGCTAAATTTGGTTCTTCTCCTGAGCCGTAAATCAAGTATGAAACCCAACCTAGTTTGGCCGGGCAGCGGCAGACATTGCCGCCAAAAGCATTGACTACTTTGGCATAGTCATTGGCTTGTACATGCTTCACAAATAGAGAGGCGTGGCGACTAGGATCAGAAGGCTGATCGCCCCTGAACGCCTGAAACAAGACGATCAGGAAACAGCCGATTAAAAATAAGGGAAGAATCACACGCATTTCCCGAGTGTAACTTGGATTTGGCTGTGATACTATCCCCTTTAATTTCTCAGCTTTTTGTAAGAGGCATAAGCTATGGACCTACTTGGAAACGCTGGCCTGGTAGCTAAAAATCTGCCTGCCTTATTGCTGGGGCTGACAATATTTGTTTTTTTCTTTGACTTAGTGCGCAACCGCACTTGGGCCAATATAGAGCCAGCTAAAGTGACTGGACAGCTTAAGGCTTTAGGCGCCACGGCCGCTGCGGGAGCTGTAGTTCTCGGGCTCGTATCTGCTGCTGGCCAGCCATTCAGTGATATTGCTTACTATTTCGTTGGCTTAGTTCTTACTTATGTTTTTGCCACTCTAACCCTCAAGCCAGCCATGCGCACGATGTTACATCTTGCCTGTGCTGTTGCTCTGACTATGTTTGTGCCAGGTGACAAGCTCACCTTGGCTGCATGTTCGTACTTAATGGGCGCTGTTTCGATTCGCCTTGTCTTGAACATGCTCAAGCCGAAAGAGTCTAGGCTCGATGATGTCGCCCCACCTTTTGTTTATTTGTCAGCCATGCTTTTTGCCACATGTGGAGCGGCCGGTGGTGGCAACGCTGATAAATTTAGCGGCATGATCAATAGTGCTTTCATTGTCTCAACGCTCATGACATTGATGCAAAGACCTTTTATGCGCGATGACAAAATATTAGTTAAGCGTCTGGTCTTGACTCTCTCTGGTGGCTTAGCTTATTTGGTGATGGTGACCAAGGCCGTCAACGCTCCTGAATATGTGCGCTTAGCGGCTTTGGTTGGAGCTGGTTATGGCATGGCTTATGCCCTTGATGCTATCGCTATCAAAAAAGATTGTGCCACCAGTGCCATTAAGCAAATATTGATCATCGGTATTTTCACTTTGCTGGCTACAAGGCTTTTCGGCAATCTTGGTATGGCCGCTCTAGGCGCTGGTTGCATGGTTGGTAATTTCAGCCAAATACCAGCTTGTGCCGCTATTTTCTTTGGCGCTCGCATTCTTGAGCAAGTATTTGCCTATGCCAATGTATCGAACGTCACTGGTATCAACCTCAATCATCCATATGTTAGCGCCGCTCTCTATCTTGGTCTCTTTTCGGCTCTAGGGCTTATGGCCCTACTGAAAGATGTCGCGGATCGTCGTATTGCCGCTGCTGCTTTCGCTACACTTTCAGCCGTCGGTACCTGTGCCGTCAGTTATTTCTTGCATAGTGAAGCTGCTGGTGGCTATCTTATTAGTTTGATTGTCTCTGCTGTGCTTGTTGCTATTGTTGGCCAAGCTTTCTTTCCTGATGAAGAAGAAAAAGTGGTCAATGTGGCATTGGTACCCGCACTCGCCACCAGCTGTGCCATGGTCTCGGCTGGTCTCTTGCAGCTTGGGCTGAATGCCACCATGGAAGAGCGCATGACTGTGATTGGCGCCATGGGTGCAGTTACTTTTGTAGTTTTGCTAGGCAGTTATTTCATGGGCCGCGGCAAAACAACAAATAATTCGGATACATCAGGGCAGTCTGTAGCTGTCTCTGGAGATTAGGCTGGCCTGATTATTTTCGTTCTGAATGTTCTTGTTGAAATTATTCTGGTTCGGACTAGTCTTGTTTCGGTCGCCGTCGAGATAAACTTCTACCAGTAAATTGCGGCCATCAAAGGCTAGCTCCCGCCTGCGCAGTTGACGGCTTTTAGCCTCGATTTTCATGGCGTCGGTGCCGAAAAATGAGATAGCTAACTCTTCAGGGGTTTCAATATCACAGCGAATTTGCACTGGTTGCTTATAGGTATTGACTAGCTTTAAGTCGGCTTTGCCATACCAGACCGTGGCATCTAGACCCGGAGGAACCGAGCGTACACAAGTGGTATGGGCAGCTCGCTCTTTCACTTGCAGGCCAGAGAGCAGGGCGGCTTGGTAGAGGCAAGATGAAATTAGACAAATGCCACCACCTTCGCTGCTCACTCTAGAGCCGCCCAGGTAGCTGCCTGCCGGTACAAATCCACGACTGCCAGTGCGCGGCCCTACTTTGGCATTGAAAGAGAAGGTTTGGCCCGGTTCAATTACTGCTCCGTCTAAGGCTCTGGCGGCGGTGATGAAGTTTAGTCTTTGCTCGCGAGAGTAATGACTGAGGCTGACCGTGCGCCTCGCTATCTCGGCTTTGTAAGGGTGATCGTTGAAGTAGTAAGCCAGCAAGAAAATTGGCGTGGCAAAGAGAGCCAAGGTGGCTAGTTTTTGCGGCCAGGTTTTCTTGTCGTGCTTGTCTTTTTTCATTTTTATTCAACGACATTGAGGCGATCGACGTTGGTGAAGCCTTTGATGCCTTTACTGTACATGCCGGCTAGCATGGCTGGATTAACGTTGACTCTGCCTGGTAGTTCCATGCGCAAGAGGGTCGTGAATTGAGATTTACCCTGAGGCACGCTGGTGCCAAAATAGACAATTTTGTCGTCGAGCACATCTTGGTGTGTCCACCAAGGTCTTCCCCAATCTCCCTGTACAGCAGTGTCTTCACCACCCTCAGCTGCCTCGGCTTGATTTTGGCTATCAACCACTTCGGCACCTGATGGCAGAGCTGCTTCGACAATTACGTAGGGCAGCGATCTTGGTGTGTCTACCAAGACTTTCATCAAGATGGTCTCGCCGGCTTTGATAGGTGAACCAGCTAGCGGCTCGGCCTTGACTTTAATGATACCGCTTGTGGTGTCGGCAACAGACTTGAGGCGGAAGAACTGTCTTTCTAGTTTTAGGTCTGCTGGTAGGTTGGCAACTCCTGTGGCGCCCTCTGCTAAGAGCGATTTGTAGTAGTTGGTGGTCACCACCCAGTAGAGTCTGCCGTCACCATTCTTGGTTAGCTTAAGAGTGTTCTTGGCGTCGGGCGCTATGCTGGATGGCCAAGCAATGGTCTTGCCCTTGGTCAAGCGATCGGCGGCAGTAAATTCAAACTTGCCTAAGTCAAGGGCTGCTGCTAGCTTCGCTATTGCATTAGTTGCAGGGCTAGAAGCAGGGCTGTTACTAGGGCTAGTTGCGGAACCAGCACCGTTGCTGCTCTCTGCAGCTCTACCCTCTCCAGTGCCCAGCAAGGCCTCAAGGGTGAAATTGGTGTTGCCGCCTAGGGCCGCTTGAGCACAAAGCTCGTCAGCCAGTAAGGCTTTGAATACTTGTGCCGTGGCCTTGGTTGTGCCCCAGCCGGTTTCGCCGCGGTGCAAGAGAATCCAGGCCTTAACCCGCTCAATAGTGGAAGTTTCGTTCGGTCTGAGTTCAAGCACGGCAGTCAAGCCGAGGGCTGTGGTTTCTTCTGGAGTGAAGCGATACGAGTAGTAGTTGTACTCGTCTATGTGTGGCCCAAGTTTTTGTAGCATGGCCTTGGTGCGCTCCCAATCGATAGTGTCATCGGTTGTATTGGCTAGAACAAGGAGGCGATTGAGTATTCGCTGAGCAGCTGCTTCTTGGCCGGCTAGTTTGAGAGCACGAGCAAGATAGCTCAACGTCTCTGGTCCGAGCTCGCTTTGATTCTTCTCTAGATAGCTAACAGCGGCCTGATCAGACTTGTTCAGCTTCTTCTGCCAAAGAGCTTGGGTGAAGAGCATATAAGCCAAGTCTGTGCGGCTTTCACTATCAAAGTAAGTGTCGGCCATATGTTTAGGGTCGCTTAACTGTTCAGTCAAAGTCTTGATGGCAGTGGTCTGCCACGACAAGCCTTTGCTTACCATGGTGTCGTCTACTTTGTAGCCCACACCTTTGACCAGCTTGAGGCCTTCTAAAACAAGTGGTGTCAGGTAGGCACTAGTGGTATCACCGGCCCACCAACCCCAGCCGCCATCACCGTGTTGATACTCAGTTAGCTTGGCCATGCCATCTTTATAGACTTTGGCAAACTTAGTGGTATCAGCACTGCTCAGTGGTGCTGATAGTTTTTTGTTCAATTCCATTGCTACAACTGATGGCATCAAGCGCGACATTGTCTGCTCGGTGCAACCGTAAGGATAGTCAATTAAGTCGGCAAATTTATCTAACACTGCTCCAATAGTTGATGACGACAGGCCCAGTGTGCGGTTGAGTGTGCCTGGTCGGGCATCGCTAATCTCGGCAATGTTGAGTGATAATGAGTCATTAGCATTGGCCAAGAGACCTGATTTAATCAGTGTAACTGGAATACCCAATGGGTTCACAGCTACTTCTTTTTCTAGAGCATCAGCGGCGGTTTCACCCCGGGCAACAATTTTGATTTTTGTTGTACCGAGCGAGCTCGCCTTGACTGGCCAATCGAAACGGGCTGCTTTATCAGCTTCAATTGTCAGTGCTTGGCTTAGAGCTGTGCTAGTGGTTAGCTCTGGCCCCATGGTCAAATTGAGCGATACTTTTTGAGTCTTATCGGTGTAGTTGTGCACTATTGCTGTAACGTTAGCTTCATCGCCAACACTATAGAAGCGCGGTAGAGCTAAGCGAGCAATGATGTCTTGGGTGACCATGATTTTTTGCAGGGTAGCACCGACATTGGTGGCCATGTCTATGCCGCGCACCGTAGCGCGCCAAGTAGTTAGATTGTCAGGCAGCTTGACCACTGCCTTGGCTTCACCCTTTTCGTTGGTGACAAGTTCAGGCACCCAGGCCGCTGTGTCGCGGAAGTCTTTGCGTACTTTCGGCTCTAACTTGTCTGGTCCGCCTGAATATTGTTCAGGGAAGGAACAGACAGTTGTCACCCAGTTAGGTAGTCTTTCGTAGAAGAATTTCTTGATATCGCTAGCTGTTTCTGCTCGTATTGAATAGATGCTTTCGTCTACGACTCCTAGCGACAGTTCAACGCCCTTAGCGGGCTTACCTGCTTGGTCTGTGGCCTTAATTGTATAGGTGGCTTGTTCGCCTGGTTTGTATTTTTCTTTATCACTAGCAATAGTCAAATTGAGGAAGTGATTATCAGGGCTGACCATGACCACTTGCTCTTGGTTGTAGAACTGTTTGTTCTTTGCCACCAGCGAGACGGTGACATAGAAGTTTGGTGTGAACTCTTGCTTGACTGGAATTTCTACTAGTTTGGCGGCAGAGTCAAGGGAGACAGTTTTGAAGCTATGTAGCTTGGTGCCTTCGATAGAGACAATCGCTTCGGCGCCGTCTTTACCCGTAAATGGACCGGTAATAATCAGCTTGGCAGTCTCGCCTGGTTTGTAGACGCGTTTGTCTAGCTTGAGCTTGAGCGGCTCTTTCTGGGCGTCTTTATGGCCTAAGAAGAATGGCTTCTCGCTGCTCGATACCCAAATTGAACTTGAATCTTGAATTAAGTGGCCACTGCTGTCGGTGGCTTGGGCAATGACATAGTAACTGTCAGAAGCCCATTCGCCTTTGGTGGCGAAATCAACATGCACATTGCCATTAGCATCAGTGCTAGCGGTTTTTTCTTCGAGAGTGACGTCAGGTTTGTATTCAGATTTGAAGCGATCCCATGGGTAGCGCATCACTTTGAGCTTGAGATTGGTGTTGATCGGTTTGCCTTTGTAATCAACGGCCTTGATGTCTACGGCCATTGGTTGGCCGCTGCTGACCACATAATTGCTGGGTGTCACTGCCAGTAAGAACTCTCCAGCTGACTCAAACATCGAGCCTGAGCCTACAACCGAGAGCCTGCTCAAATCTGTTACTTCGGCTTCTACTTTTAGTTTCTTGTCGGCAAATTCTGAACCTAATGGCCCGGCCGTTGGCGGCTCTGCGGCCTTGGTATCAAACTCAACAATAGCTTCGCCGTTGGCATCGGTAACCGCATAACCTTCAGCACTAAAGTCGCCAGCGCCTTCATAGTAGTCAGCGTCATACCAATCATCAAAGAAGCTATAGAAAGCTGGTCTGTCCATTAAGCGCCAACGGGTATTCCAATCGGTAGACGAATAAACGTTGTACTTGACGCGAGCGTTGGCGACTGGGCCGCCAAATAAATAAGTAGCTTTGACGCGGGCCTTGCCCTTATCGCCGGCAAGAACTCTTTCGGTGATGGGCGTTACTTCTACTTGATACTCAGGTTTTCTGTATTGGGCAATTTCAAAGCCCTGGTAGCTGATGGTGCCATCGGCGTATTTAATTTGTACTTGATAGCCGCCGGTTTTGCCATCTGCAGGTACTTCGACTAAGCCATGGAATGTGCCATGGGCATTGGTTTTGACATGAAGAGTTTTGAACTCGTTGTTATCGGGATCTTCAATAGTGACGTCAAGTTCTTCGGCAGCACCTTTGTTAGTGATACCATTTTCATCGATCGAGCGGCACATGCCTTTGAAGAAAACAGTCTGGCCGAGGCGATAAACCGGTCTGTCTGTATAAAAATAGGTTTTGTGCGTATCAGAATCAGAGCGGTAATAGTTATAGCCGCTATAAGCACGGCTAGCCCCAAGTGTGCCGATCAATACCAAGTCGTAACTGAGCCTTGAGCGAATGGCTTGCGGCAAGGCCAGAGTAGCAATGCCGTCGGCTCCGGTTTTGGCTTGTACACTAGCTGTTTTGCTAACATCGCCATCACGGGAGAAGACTTTTAAATCAACTCCACCAATTCCTTTTAGGGTGTTTAAATCAACTGCTTTTACAACAGTTTTGTCTGGTGCATGCTTAACGATTAAGCCCACATCACTGACTGAAAACCAGGTCAGGGCTGAGGCTGTGCTGTGGCCAAACATGTCGGTTACTTGGGCGTGAGCAAAGTAGTCACCGGCTGGTAAGGCATGATCAAATTTGAATTGAGCGTTAGCTGAATCACTATCATCCATCGTTAGCTTGCGCTTGAAACTAGCAACAGGGGCTAACTTAGCAAATGGACTAGCAAATTTTTTCGATGAGTCAACATAGATGTTAAAGTCTGAAGCCAGAGAGATGCCCATTTTTTTTGCTTCAGGTGAATTGATCAGGCTGAGAAAATCTTGTTTGTAGACTTGCACATTGGCGTCTGATGCACCGGTAGCATTGACCCAAAAATGTGGTGCTTCTTTGGTCGTAAATACGCGGGTGTTTGAGGCAATATTGACTGTTGGGCTAAGCAGCGTCAATTGCACTGGTTGTGGAAGATTTTGTGGTTTGCCCTGGACGACAAATAGACCGTTGACTAAAGCAGTGGAAAAACCAGGGGCGCGCACGCGAATAGAATATTCACCCACAGGCAATTGCTCAATTTTGAAAGTGCCGTCGTTGTTTACCCAGGCTCCGCGTTCGACGTATGGACCCTTGCGTGGTCCGCTGGCTAAGACGAAAACTTTATTGTCTTTAAGGTCATAAGATTTTAAGTGGAAGCCTTTTTGCTCAATTGCTACGCGGCCAACAATTGCTCCCATGGGCTTGTCGAGGACAATGGCCGCCATGGCCAAGAGAACTATTTGCAAAGCGACAAATAACCAGGTAAATAGTGGCGTTCTGGGCCGATGGCTGCTGTTGGTCCCAGCATTAAATCCAGAACTAATATTAGATTCACCTGAAGACATGGGCTTTTATCCTATACATCTGGCACGGCTCAGAGGGGGTTATACCAGCTTTGACTTTGCACTGCATCACTTGATAATGGCCATCGCTGGCTTCGCCGGGAAGCAATACTGCGGCCTTTGCGCCACTTCTCACCATGAGGCCGTCCAAAAGCGGATGCAAGCTGACATGGCGCTCGACTGGCTCGACCCGGTCAATCACGGTCACCTGCACGTCGAGCCCTGGCGCTTCTTGCCGCTTTATGGGTGGATAGCGGTACTCTTTGGTGAGGGCTCCTTCTGTGGTAAAGGCAGTGGCGGCCACAAGATTATTCTCTGTGCCACTGATTTGACCCCAACAGGCTCTGGTTTTACCGTGTTTGCTCAAGGTAATAAACAATCCTTTTGAATGCCTATAAGAAGGATGGATATTTTTGCTCAGAGCTTCCACGATTTCACCTATGGTTTTAGGATGGTCGCTGAAGTGATTGTCGATTGTTACCTTTGCTACCTGAACTAGAGTAAGGCTGCTTTGTGCTGCATAGATTGCCTCGCTTGTGAAGAAAAAACTTAGACAGCAAATGAGCAAGCAAAAGCTGGACAAGCAAATGCTAGGCAAGCCAAGACGCTGCATGCCTGCGCTTCGTAGGCGCGAGATTGGCTGAATGTCAGAGTAAGCGTGCAGCATTGCTCTCCGGTAGGCCCCGAGCTTTGGGCCCGCGCCATTTATGTCCTGCTGGCCTTGAGCTTTGGGCTCGCGCCATTTATGTCCTGCTGGCCTTGAGCTTTGGGCTCGCGCCATTTATGTCCTGCTGGCCTTGAGCTTTGGGCTCAAACCCAACTTCTACCTTATACTTCGCCTATTATCAACTGAAGCGTACCTGTCCGTCGCCCTTGATGTGTCAAAATTGCATGTGCTTGAGGTCAAAAGGTTGTCAACTGCATGTAAGTTGGTTGCCTCTCTTTTTCCATATTTTCTCTTTCTCTTATTGGTGATCATTTAAGTGTCTGGCAACATCGATAGAAGAGGATTTATCCGCTCCCTGTTTGGTATCACAGGGGCTCTTCCGGTCGCCCAGCAAATGGCTGAAGCAAAAGGTCAGATAAGTTTTTTCTGGTGCAATCTAAGAACCGGCCATGTCGGCTTTCCTACTGGTTTGTCGGTGCCCAGCGAGCGGCCCGGTTCCTTGATGAAGCTCGTGGCAGCAGCAGCTTTAATTGATGAAGGTTTGACCCACGCTAACGAAGTGTTTGAGTGTACAGGCACCCATAATGTGGGAAAAGAAGCTGTGCATTGTCAAAATGCCCACGGCAAAATTGATATTGTTCAAGCCATTGGTCGCTCTTGCAATATTTATTTTGCTCAAGCAACCAAGCGTCTAACTACTCGTGCTTTTCTTGCCAAGGCTGCCCAGTTTGGACTCGATAAACCCTGTGCTGGTCGAGCTTCTGGACCATTCCCACTGAAACCAGTTGAACCTAGTTCGTTGCACTACGTTTTAGGTTTGGCTCAGGACCTCAAGCCAAACGCTCTGCAATTGCTGCGGCTTGCCGCTTTGGTTGCCACTCCCCCTGGTGGCAAATTGCCGGTTCTGTTTTCGGCTGAGAATATCGAGCTGCCGGAGAAAGAGAAGCCATTTACTTCTCCTCTTACTGCTGAATCGCATCGGGTGTTGAGTGCCGGAATGAGGCTGTCTGCCACTGAAGGCACGGCTCGTAAACTCGATAGCGAAGATCAACTAAAAATTGCTGCTAAAACTGGTACCACTCCCCATGGTAATAAGTTTCAGTCTTACGTTATTGGCTACTTCCCCTTTGATAAACCTGCTCACGCCTTTGCTCTCTATGCACCATCTGGTACCTCTCAAGATTCAGCTGTGCCTAAGGCCAAAGAGTTTCTTTTCTCGACCACCTGGCCGTAGTAGATGTTTGCTCTTGCTGGTACAAATTCTAAACGTCTAAATCAGCTTAGTGATAAGCTTTGGCACATGCTTTTAGGCTTGCTCAGCCTCTTGCTTTTGTGCACTGCTAGCCCGGCCCTGGCCTTGCCATCGTCGGTCAAGGTCACTCTCTTCCAGTCTCATCCGGATATCACCGCGCTCGCCGTTGACGGCCCCTTTGAGATCAGCCAAGGAGCGGGCTCTAGCGGTACTTCTGGAGCGGGCTTGGCTTTCGCTAACCATGCCGAAATTAGTTTAGCTAAGGGCGGCTTGTTTTTAAAAACTGGGCGAGGGGCAAAGCCTGGGCGTCGCCTGGGTGCGAGAATTATCATTCGCCCTTCAAGCCCCAAACCTTTGCGCTTGCAGCCAAATACATTAGTTAGTTCTGGTTCTGGTCGGCTTTACCGAGGATGCTTTTTTGTCACTGCTCGTGGTGGCAAGATAGAAGTAGTTAACGAAGTAGATACTAAGTCTTATATTACAAGTGTGGTTGGAAGTGAGAGTCTCCCTGAGTTTCCCCTGGAGGCTCTTAAAGCTCAGGCTGTTCTTGCGTCAACTGTACTAGCTAGGCAAAGACCTAATGTCAAACTTAGTGACAGTACTGATGTTCAGGCCTATCTAGGCAGCGACTATGAAAGACCACTAGCACAACAAGCAGTGGCTGCCGTCTTTGGTCAAAAATTGGAGAGATCGAACGGTACTACACCGGCTGTCTTTTATCATTCGACTTGTGCTGGCGGTACTAGCGATGAAAGAGAAATCTTTTCGGGCAAAGAGTTGAATGATGCTGCTCGCAAACCGGTGAGCAGTTGTCGCACCGCCAGTCGGGTTAAGTGCAGCTATTGTAAGAATTCGCCATTCTTTCAAGAGCATCGAGTGCAGGTTTCTGCTGATCAGTTGCGCCGCAAAATTGGTTATGTGCCGTTGGCTGTAGAGGTCAAAGATCCTGAAGGCCGACCACTTTCTGTTAAGGTGGAAAAGTTGCTTACAACGCGCCCCGAAAGTAAAAGTGAATCTAGAATAGACTCAAAACTAGAGCATAAACCAGAATCTAAAATAGACTCTGTCTCCGGCTACGATCTTTGGCTCAAGCTTGGCCAGGCTTTTGGCTGGGGTGAGGTGCCTGGTATGCGCTATTCCATAGAATCCGGCCCAATAGTGACTATTACCTCTACAGGGGCTGGTCATGGTGCAGGTCTCTGCCAGTGGGGTGCTTATGGTATGGCCAAATCTGGCAAAAATTATAGAGAGATTCTGCAGTACTATTTCCCGCTGGTGCAGGTCAGCGCTAGGTAGCAAAAAGCTGAGGGTTGATGGGTGCTGGTTGAGACTTGAGGAAATTAGCTTTAACCCAAGACAAATAGAGTGTCTGGGCGATATCATATAGCCCCACATATATAGATATTGCCGCGAGGTTATCATGCAGTCGAAGACACGCAAAATTGCGTCCAACCGGGCAAACCAGTTTCAAGAGTCGGTCATCCGCGAGATGTCGCGCCTGTCGGCCCAGCATCAAGCCGTCAATTTGGCCCAGGGCCTTCCTGACTTCCCTTGTCCACCTGAGCTGAAAGAGGCTGTTACCCGCGCGGTATTTGACGATGTCAACCAGTATGCTATTACCTGGGGCGACAAGTTTTTACGCCAGGCAATTACTGAGCAAACCAAGAAATTTTCTGGGCTGACCATTGAACCAGAGACCGATATCACCGTTTGTTGTGGTGCCACGGAAGCCATGGTGGCAACGATGTTAGCTCTCGTTGATCCCGGTGACGAAGTAGTTGTCTTTGAGCCTTTCTACGAGAATTATGGTCCTGATTCGATTTTGTGTGGTGCTGTCCCACGCTACGTGAAACTGCATGCTCCTAATTGGACATTCGATGAAGAGGAGCTAGCTAAGGCCTTCAACGAGAATACTCGCGCTATTATCATCAATACTCCCCATAATCCTACGGGCAAGGTTTTCAACTTACAGGAAATGACAGCGATTGCCAATCTTTGTCAGAAGTACAATGTCTTGGCCTTGACTGATGAAATTTACGAGCACATTCTCTACGATGGTGCTAAGCATGTCTCCATGGCGGCCCTTCCTGGTATGGCCGATCTCACAGTCACTATTAATTCTCTTTCTAAAACGTATAGCGTCACTGGATGGCGTGTCGGTTGGGCAATTGCTAAACCTGAGTTGACTCTACCCATTCGCAAAGTGCATGACTTCTTAACGGTGGGTTCACCAGCACCACTACAGAGAGCCGCAGTCACCGCTATCAATATGCCAGACAAATATTATGCCGATTTGAAAGCTAAGTATGCTGAGCGTCGCGCCATGATGCTTGAAATATTAGATGGTGTAGGCATTCCTTATTTCAAACCAGAAGGGGCCTATTACGCTTTTTGTGATATCAGTGGTCTCGGTTTTAAATCAGATATGGACTTCACTAAATATCTAGTCAAAGATGTTGGTGTGGCTGTGGTGCCTGGTGGCAGTTTCTTTGGCCCTGAGGCAGAGAATCGACATAACTATGTACGCTTCTGCTTTAGCCGCAAAGAAGAGACCATGTTGGCTGCCAAAGAGCGTTTGAAGAAGCTCAAGAGTAGATGACACTTCCTGCTGTACGGTCAACATTTCATATCTCTCGCTGGCAGTTGTTTCATCTGTACTTCTGCTTCGTTGTCTTTGTGCTGACAGTTACTAGTGTGCTACCTGCCTTTGATTTTGGCTTCTTTTTAGCAGTAGAGCTAAACTTGCTGATTTTGCCTGAATGGTTTGCCTTTATTGGTAGCCTTCTTGCCGTGCGCGGTCGGCCGCAGCTGGCAATGCAACTAATTAACGCCGGTCTTAAAATTGATGATCAAAATTATCGTTTGCTCTGTGCCCGCGCCCTTGCTTATCAGCAAATTGGCGATCTTGAAAGCGCCTTAGAAGATGCTTCTCAAGCTATTCTTGTCTCTCCTAGCCGCACCTACGCCCTAACTATGCGAGGCGTGGTTCATCTTTGTTTGAGCGACTATGTTGAAGCAGAAGCTGACTATAATCAGATATTGAAGAACAATCCTCACGATTTGGTAGCTGCCTTAAATCGTGCCTGCGCCCGCTTACAGCTCGGTAAAATCAGTGAATGTATTGCTGATTGCGATTTAGTATTGCAAGGGCGCAAGTATCGCGAAAATGCCTACTTTATAAAAATTGCTGCTCTGCTCGAAACGAGAAAAATTAAAGAGGCTGAGCTTTTAGTACAGCAACTTGAAGCTAGCAAAAGCAAGCATCATCTTGTCGCTCTCTCTCGGGCCATGCTGCACGGAGCTACTCACAAGTACGAAGAGGTGCTAGCTATCTGTGCTACGGCGCCAGCCGATCGCAAGGCTGAGTTTTTCTTGACACCACAGGCTAATGCCTATCTATCTCTCAATGAAGGTGATCTCGCTCTTTCAACAGCATCGCTGGTGGTGACAAAAAATCCACAGATTTACACAGGCTATTACTATCGCGCTTTAGTGCTAATCGAGGCGGGCTACTGGCAAGAAGCTGTAGCTGACTGCAATATGGTTGATACCCTACAGCCCCATTTGAGCTTGAGTAATGCCCTGCGGGCTCGGCTTAGTTTTGCCGCTGGCGATATGGAACAGTGTTTAGAAAACTGTGACAAAGCCCTTGTGAAAAATCAGTTCGATATTCATGCCTTGTTCTACAAAGTTAAGGCGCTTTGTGCCCTCAGTCGTTTTGAAGAAGCGCGTCAAGCGGCCAAGCAGGCTCTGGAGATTAATCCAGTTGACCCTGAGGCACTGAGTGCAATGGCTTTAGTCGTGTTCAAGTGCGAAGGCCCTGAGGCCGCTTTGCCCCTATTAGATCGCGCCATTGCCGAAAATCCGCATCTACGCTTTGACTATCAACTGCGCAGTGAGGTACACGCCGCCCTCGGTGATAGTACCCGCAGTCAGTCTGACCTTGAGCGCTATCAATCAAAGCAGACCCAGCTAGTTGCCGGACTAGCTGAGAGTGTCTTGCGTTTGCAGCAAGCACGCGACCTGTTAATAGAAGGGTGATCCACTGGCGTATTTGGGGTAGGGTCCTTGATGCCGGTATGTTGAAGCTATTAGCAGGGTTCAAGATTGCGATGATGCTAGTAGCGTGTGTCATTGCTATTTGCGTTGCAGTAAGCTTCTTAACCGATAGCTGGATTGGCGATTTACTCAGTCAATTGAGACTTGTTTGGGGCTGGCTGCTCTTGCCGATTCTTCTCGTATTTGTTTGCCTTCGTATGGTTTTGCCCCTTTGTCTGTTATCTTTGGTATTTCTGGTAAATACTGCTCCTGTTTTGTTGATGTATTTGCCGTTAGAGAATACTTTGACTGAGTCATTGAAGGACTCTTCAATTGAGACTTTGAACGATTCTTCAAGAGATTCTTCTTTCCCTTCTGCCCCGCGTGTCAGTGGGGGGAAGCCGAAGGTGATTAGTCTGCTGAACTACAATACTGAATTTCAACATAACAATAACTACAAAAGTTTTGAAGCCCTATTGCGTCAGCACCAACCTGATTTGCTTGTGCTTACAGAAGTGGACTCAACCTGGCTTACTGCTATCTCTGATGCAACGAAGGTTTTTCCATATAGCAAAACTGTTATTGCTGGTGCTGGTTTAGCTATGTTCAGCAAGTATCCAATTGGCAAGAGTGAGGTGCGCTATTTTGGCAAAAGTCATCATCCGCGAATTTTTGCTCAGCTGACCTTTCCTACTTACAAGCTCAATCTAGTTTTGGTTCATCCGCCGACTCCGCAGGAAGAAGCGCGCTTTCTCGAACGCAATCAAGAGTTGAGTCTCATTGCTAGTGAGATCAAGGAGCTTTCCGGGCCGACTATTTTAGTGGGTGATTTTAACTGCGGACCGTGGTCGAAGCCTTTCGCTGAGCTGCTGAAATCTGACTTGAAAGACTCAGAGCAGGGTTTTGGACCGCAGCCCTCGTGGCCCGCTCGTGTTGGTCGCGTGGTCGAGCGCCTGGCCGTGCCGCCAATCGTGCCCATAGATCATGTTTTGGTTAGTCGCGATATCAAGGTCTTGTGTCGCACTGCTGGTCCGGCAATTGGAGCTGATCACTTGCCAGTTTTTGTAAAGCTGACCACAGACTAGTTCTATTTACGGAAAACACTAAGAAATCTATTTTCTCTTCAAAGGGGAAACTGAGTTCGCGTGAGGAGAATCACCTCTGCTGAACTTTTTCTTTTTTGTTTGCGAACTTCTTCTCGGCTTTGGGATCGCGCGTATTCATGATTAGGTCGACGCTGGCCGGATTATTTTCAATGGCTTGTTTTAATGATGCCTGCGAGCTTTCGTCAGCCCCGACTGTCATGCCGCCAAAGCCTACTTCCATAGCCTCGGAGGCGCTCAGCTTTAGTCCCCGAGTGTGCTTCATTGCTTCTTCAGCATCTTTTTTGTTGTGGGTCTTGGTGGCCACTGTCATCAGGCACATCCAGATGTGGGTGTCGTTAGGTTTTTTCACCAGCATCTTTTTGCCGAGAGCTTTTGCCTGATCGTATCTTTCTGCACTAACAAGTCCAGCTAAGTGATCTTTGTCGAAGTCTTGATCGCTCGGGTAGAGTTTTTTTCCTTTCTGCAATAGGGCGAAACCTTCGTCGTATCTTTTAAAGCACATTAGAGCCCACGACATGGCCGAGATTGCCCAATATTCGTTGGGGTGTTGCTTATACATTTCTTTGGCCAATTCCATGGCTCGATCGTTTTTGTTATTGATAAAGTGCACATGCACAAGAAGATCTTGTGAGCGCAGCTTCTGCTGTAAATCTGAGGCAAATACTATGCTCTTCTGCAAATATGGCTCTGCGTCTTGGGGCTTGTCCGCATTTATTAGGGCAATGGCCAAGGCACTATTATTGAGAGCGCTATTGGGCCTGAAGCCTAAAGCAATGCGAGCACACCTGACGCTTTCGTCAAATTTTCTTTCGTCAGAATAAAACTGTGCCAATTTAAGCCAGGCCAGTTCGCTGGTTGGTTTAACTACGGTAGCTTGACGCAGCAACCCGCCTTGCAGTTTGGTGTTTTTCTGTCGCGCAGCTATTTCGGCGAGGCCGATGTAGGGCTCAGCGCTCTTAGGAAAAGAAGTTTTCATCCCGTTATAGACAGCCGCAGCTTCTTGGAGTTTATTCTGGGCAAGAAGAATATCGGCTAGCTCTTTTTGATATTGAGTATTTTTAGGGGCAAGTTTAATGGCGCTTTGCATTGCTTGGCTAGCTTCGCTTAACCGGTCATGGCGCCAGAGCGCATAGGCTAGTAATCTCCAGGCGCGGTCGTTCTTTGGGTCTAACTGCACTGCTTTGCGTAAGCTTTTTGCTGCCTCTTTGTCTCCTACAAGATCTTGGCTCCAGCCCAGGTAGTAGTAGGCTTCAGAATTGTTGGGTGCCAGTGTGATAGCCTTTTTGCAATCTTCAATGGCTTTGCTGTAGCGATGCATCTTTTGAAAGAGCTTGCCGCTTTCTAGATAACACAGCGCATTGTTCGGCTCAATGCTTATAGCTGTTTTGATAAGTGAGTAACTCTGGTTGGCCTTGCCCTGATGGCGATAGACTTTACTCAGCCCAAGCAGGGCGGCCGCGTTCCTAGGATTGCTTTGGAGAGCTTGGCTAAAGTAGGGCTCAGCTTCTTTGTATTTGAACTGTTTGCAGAGTTTTTCACCTTGGTCTACTGCTGTCGCTGACTCATGATTAGCTTCTCTCTTTTCCTTTGGATTAGCTGGAGGCTGAGCTGCTGCCTTCTCTCCAAGCAAGGACAGACTGGCCGTTTGGGAGAGAATCAAGATCATTGCTGCTAGCCTAGTTTGCCGTGGATTCATTGGTACGTTTCTCTTTGTTGTGACATTCTCAAATCGCCTTGAGAAGCTCAGTATTGGCGGGGCGCCTTTTCGTACTTTAGCTAAATAGAACTTTATGTATTCTAGACTGCTTGGCGTGTAATCACGGTTGACAATGGGTTGCCAAATCGTCACCATTGAAGCTTCTGATGGCTGACGGTTGCGGGCAGGGTAGGGTAGAAACTAATGGGTTTTCAATCAATTTTCGTTTTTAAAGGCACTTTGACTGTTGCTGCTTTGGCTGCACTTTCAACCTTGTCTCTGTTTGCCACACCAGCCTTCGCCGGTGACTTTGAAGACGGCTGTAAGTCATATAGTGCTAAAGATTACCGCAGTGCTAAAGCCAGCTTTGAAAAAGTGGTTTCTGCCTATCCTAAGTTTGCCTTGGGTCACTATTATTTGGGCAATGTTTTGCTCTCGTCTGGTCAAGTAGCTAAGGCAAAAGTCGAATATCAAAATTGTTTGAATGGCAATCCTGATGCCACCACGGCCAAGTACTGTCAGGGCGTTTTGGCCAAGCTTGGAACCGCTACAGTGGCAACAGGCTCAGCTTCAAGTGCTGGCTCTGCTGTTTCTGGCGCTAGTGGCTCTGGTTCAACCATGGTCGGAGTCGTCAGTGGCACGCCCATTCAAGAAGCTGCTGAAAATGCGGCAGAAGAAAGAAAGAAAGTTGTTATGGATAAGGCCGAAAATGAGATCAGGGCTCTTCGAGCTGAGTATCAAAATCGTCTCGATAGAGGCAATGTAAATGTGGCTGCCACCAACAAATACCATGTCGGTGCTGACGGTAGCATAGTTTATCACTATACGCCTGAGAATAGAGCTATCGTGGAAGGCGAGTGCGAAGCGCAGTGCGACCAGATTCGCTATATGGCTGAGCAACAGTGCAAATTTATCAAATAGCTATCAAAAGCACCTGCTTCTAATGCAAGAGTACTTGTTTCTAAGGCAAGAGAAGCCGATCCGATTGTTTTCAGAAAGACGCTTTTACGTGTAGTTGCTCTCTTGCAAATCTAAGCTAGTTAAAAACCACCGCTCTCTCTCTTGAATCTGATCTTTACTAAGGTGATCATCAGAAATCAGGTATTTCACTGGGCAAACTACGGTTGAATTTATCACTCTCTGTGCCCTTTCCAGCTTTTGTACTTTTGCACAATGAAGAACGCCTTGCCAGCGGGCCTTTGCAGGGTCGACTGGTGCCGAACTATTGTTCACAATGACAAGTTGAAAGTATTGTGGGTTGAACGCGGTCAAGCGTGTTGTCACTGGTGTTAGCAGTTCATTGCCTTCTTCGTACATGGGGTTGTGATCCTCAAGAAACTGATTAGGAGTCAGGCCCATGTCGTTTGCTAGCTTTGAATAATCAGACATCGACAGCTCGCTTGTTACTGCCGATGGCTCGTATCCAAGTATCAGCAACGATTCTTCTGGAGCACCGTCTCTATGCGGCTTGGCGAACGAGGGCGAAGCCCGGTTGAGTAAAGTCTTTGCGACAAACAAGCTTGTATATGCTCTTAGCTAATAGTTGCATGGAAGCACTGCTGTCTTGCTGCAGTAGCCACGGTTCAGTTGAGTTTGTCATGCTCTTGTCGCCCTTTGTCAATTTGAGAAATAGTTGTATATACAACTATTTCTCTTTTCTCTTATACCCAAGGACAAATCCAAGGAGATTCTGGGCCAATTAGTACTTTGGCGCTGATATCTATGTATCGAGCGCTATGTATCAAGTGTTATGTCTCTAGTGTTATGTCTCTAGTGCTATGTCTCTAGTGCTATGTCTCTAGTGCATCTAGGGCTTTCTGACAAATGCGCTTGCTCTCTAGAGCATAATCTTCTAGATCGCTGTTGCGGCTCTTCCGGGCAGCCTCTGCTCTTCTCGACCAGTCGTCTAGATGGCCTTCTATTTCTGCTTTTGTTGCTTGTGAAACTTTGAGCTCAAGATAGATCAGAAGAGCCTGATGGGTTTCTGATTCTTGCAATGATTCTAAGCACTTGTTCTTGGCTGCAATATAAGCCTGAATAATGCTTGAGCAGTTTTCAACATCGGCAAGAGCCGACTTCTTTTTTGCTGCTGAGCGTCGGCTGGTCCAATGGCTGGCCTGATCAGCAAAGAATTGCATGGTCTTTTCTAGTTCTTTTTCAGCAGCCACTTCATCGGCTACAAGCTGGGCAACAGCGGCCAGATCTTTATTGGCGGAGGCCGCTTCAATATTTTCTGCTCTTTGACTACGAGCAGCTTCAATGCCTTCTAGAGCATCTTCTAAGAGTTGATCTATTTTCTCTTGCTCTTTTGATGTCTGTTCTGGCTTGCCCTGTTCAGGCTCTGTTTGCTTGGCCAGCTCTGATTGCTCGGCTTGTGTCGGTTCTTCTGGGTTCATTGCTTTACTAGTCACTGTTTACTTCGTCACTAGAGCCGCTGCGATCAAGACTTGAGTGATGGCACAAAGAAGCAAGATCATTCCTGCTGGCATAAACTTCTTACTCTTGGCTAGGCGCTTTATGAAGAAGACATCCAGCAGGCCTGTGACAACAAGGGCGGCAATGAAGCCAGCTTGAAGATTGGCGAATCCGAGGCCGAAGCAAGCGTCTAACAGAACAGAGCTGATTCCGCCTGCGATTAGTGAGGCCTTGCTACCAGCTTTCTTGAAGCCGATGATGCCGCCGACTAGTACGAATGTAGAAAGTATGAGTATGGCGTAATGCGCAACTGCGGTCATTGATTGTCCCTCTTTTGTCTGTTGATTCTACTTGGTTTCAGCGCAGAGCTGGCTGTGTTGGAACTTCTAATTTCTTTTCTTCTTTTACTTCGTCATTAATTTCGTCTTTGGTTTGATCGATATCGAAGGTAAATTCTTCTCCGCCGTCGCCTCTAGTGGCAATCCAAGTGCCCATGGTGGAACCAGAGTCTTTATCTCGTGGGCGGATGTACCAGTTGCCCACGATCACTGTGCCATCCTCGTTCATGGTGCCGCGATACTCTACCGGGTCAATGCGCATGCTGATATACGTCTTTATGAATTGTAGGCTGGGGTATGTGAACGATCCGGTAACCATCGCTTCTCCAAGATTGCAGTTGTCGAGGACGCTGCCTTCAACTCTTTTTTCAAAGCCGCTGCCAATTTCCACAAAGACAACTTCGAATGCACTGCCGTCTTGTTCTCCAAGATAGAAGTACTGACCCATCCAGCTTCCGGCTATTGAATGATTGTTGTCTGATGCTGTCATTTCGTCTTGGCTATTTTGTCACAGTGAAATGGTCAATAACTTTGCCTTTAGTATTGATTTGCTTGATAGTCACTGTCTTGTCGACAACTTCCATATTGGTATATGAATAATCAGACGAATCGTACTTCAATATGTAATCTGATGGCGAGCCTTGAGGGTAAAGCCGGGCGCCACCAGCGCCTGTAACGATGTGGATAATTCCGGCTGGCTTAGTTTTGGTTGCGCCATCAAAATTATGGTCGATGGCGAAGGCACCATCTACAGTGCCATCTTGGAGCATGGTCAACTGGCGTGCGCCAGCCTTAGGTGAAAATACAAGGGGGTAGCTTCGTTCGTAGCAATGGGCATGTCCGGCGAAGACCATGTCAACCTTGTATTTGCTGAGAATGTCAGAGATCAGGCGCATGCGCTGCTCGTTTCCGTGGGGCATATCAATACTAAAGGCTGGTTGATGGAAAGAGACGAAACGCCAGGTAGCTGATTGCGCTTTCTTGAGGTCTTCGATTAGCCATTTGCGCGTTTTTTCGTCGCTCCAGTCCATGTAATAGTTGCCGTCTAAGACTGTCCAGTGCGCGTTGCCATAGTCGAAAGAGAAATTTGCCATTTGTGGATAGGCATCCCCGACTGATTTTTTAAACAGTATCTGCTTGTTCTCGGCCCCGGCGATTGGTGGAGAGTTCTTTTCACCATATTTAGTGCCAAATCCGTTGAGTGGCTGGTCCCAAAAAAGGAAATAAGCCATGGCATCGTTGTGCTTGTCAAAATTAGTGGCATTACCATCTAAAGCAAGATCATGGTTGCCCAGTACACCCACTGTAAATATCGAGCGCAACATAGGCACAGAGAGCGCTTTGCTGGCCGCGTCTTTGTTGCCTGAATCTTTGCTTGTTGCGTCTTTGTTAGGGTCGAGATTGTAGATGGGAAAGTAATTGGTCAAATATTGAGAGTAGAGGCCGTGGCGGTAGACAATGTCACCTGGTATCAAGACGAAATCTGGTTTTGCTTTAAAAACTGCACTGGCGATTTCTCTTTGGCCGTTAGTGTTTTCGCCGCAATCGCCGAAGATCGCTACCTTGAATGGTTGTGATGGGCTCTTTTTAGCGGTTGCAGTTGCCTCGAATACTAGGGCGCCATCTTGAGTGATCTGATAGTGAAAGTTTTCACCTGGTGTCAGTTTCTTTAGGCGAACTGTGTATTTTTTTATAGGTGAGGAAAAGCCCGGCAGGGCAATCAGTCGCTCAAGGAGGCTTTCTGCTGGCCTATATTCAGTTGCTTTGCCGCTTTTGACAGAAGCGCTCCATTTGTGAGTGTCATTGCTGGTAAACCAAACAACAGTTGCTGCGCTGGAGTCGCTCTTTGCTTCTAAGCCTAACTGCAAATATGGTTTGACGATGAAGGGGCTAATTGGCTTAGCTGCTTGAGGTTGAGCCTGGCGCTGAGCTAGATACTGAGCTTGTTGCTGAGCTAGATGCTGAGCTTGTTGCTGAGCTAGTGCAGGACTGCCGCAAAACAAGAAGCAATGCAAAGAGATGACAAGGTTCAACCACCTGACCATGATCATCCTCTTCTGTTATTTGATTGAAAAATGGTGCCGAGACGCAGAATTGAACTGCGGACACAAGGATTTTCAGTCCTTTGCTCTACCAACTGAGCTACCTCGGCAGACTGACGCAAAAGACAGCGCTGGTCTGAATTAGCGCTGATCTGAAATAAGCGCTGGATCAATATACCACACGTGATTTGCCGGTCAAATGTCAGGGAGTCTATTGCGTCGAATCTTTGCGTAAGTTTTTTTTGCGCAAGTTTTTGGTTGGCTTCTTTTGAGCTTCGCCCCAGGGTCTTCGGCGCGGCCATTTCACTGATTGTCAATTACTGGGTGGCCACTGGCGCCACTGCTCTATTAAAGAATGCAGCTATCCTGAAGCCATCAGCAGTTTTCTTGACTAGGAAGTCCATGGTCAGTTGCTGTCCGGCCGGTTGTTGGCCGGATTGCTGCATTACCAGCGTGCCGACCACGGTGACAACCACCGTGCCATCAGGGTTTGTCGCTAATGGCGTGATTGAGACCGGCTGAAACGACCCGACAATCGTACCTGCGGCGATTCCTTGTTTGATATGGTCGCCCCAGTAGAGTTGTTCGAAGGCATTGGCGGCATCGGGGAGCATCCAGGCTACCGCTTCTTTGTGGCTGGCAGCGGCGCTGTCCATGCGATAGTCCATTGATTTAGTTATCCAGAAATGGACGAAGTCTGAGGCTAATTGTGGAGTGAGACCTGCCTGTGCCGCTTGTTGACCACCAGCGTTTTGTGTTTGGCTGTTTTGTGCTTGGCTATTCTGGGCCTGGCCACCTTGAGCCTGTCCGGCTTGTTGTCCTGCTTGCTGTCCTTGGCCCTCGCCGTCTTGACCACCTTGATCTGCTTGGCCTTGTTCACCAGGTATGGCTGGCTGGTCGGCAGAAGAACGTCCAAGGCGCTTCGATTGCACCGATTCTTTCTTCTCGCTGTGGTTGGCGCCGCTAAAGAAAATGCCGGCAATCCCAATGGCAATAAGGGCCATCAAGATTTTGTCATGCATGACTTTCTGAATAAGTGCTCGGATAATGTCTTGAATCATCTATTCTGCCGCGGTTTACTCACTCTATCAAACAGCGTACTGCTGAAACAATCAACTGGCCACTAGTATTCTTCCCATTCTAAACATTCCAATTGGTTACATGTACAATGTTGCAAGCTTTAGACATAGGTGCAAGCATTAGAAATAGTTGCAGGCATTAGACACAGGGAATGTTCGAGATCTTGGAAGACAAGCGTTCACCAAAACCAACTCATAATCAGAATGCCGAATCGGTTCGGCATGATATCTCTGCTAGTTCTGGCACTGATATAGACAGTGCTGATGATTCTGAAGGCTCTGGTTTGACTGGGGCGTCAGTTCAAGACGAAGGCCCCCGCGAGATTATTCCTGGTTTTCTTGAGTTGCAGGCTGACGCCGAAGCCGAAGCTGCTAGCACGGCAAATTCTGAGAGCTTCTTGTCTGACGCCATATTGGCAAGCCAAGGCAAGGGCAATTATGTGGCTTACACAATTAAGTTGCCAGCCGATCAGTTGGCGGCCTTGCAGTCTATTTGGCTAGAGCTGAAGCGCCTATATGGTGCTCATTCGCCCGATAAGAGCGGCATGATTCAGCAGGCAATCCAAGACTGGCTCAAGCGTTGGGATGGTCCCGACCGGCAAAAACTTTTGAACGAATTGCTCGAAATCCGCCAAGATACCCGGCGACGGCAGTATAAGAAGTAACTTGATTACTGGTTTTCTCTATTCGTGCTCGTTCTATTCGTGCTTGACCTATTCGTGCTTGAGATGTCTGTAGAGATACCAGCCGAAGCCGCCGGCACAGACCAGCACTATCAACAGGTCGAACTTGTGCCACAAGTCGCGGAACGTTTCCATGTTGTCGCCGAACTTAATTCCCACCCAAGTGAGGAAGTAGCACCAGACCAGCGATCCAATGAAGGTATAAACAAGAAACTTGAGCAGAGGCGCTTTCAGTACGCCTGCGGGGAATGAAATAAAGGTTCTGACAACAGGCAACATGCGGCAGATGAAGAAAGTGATGTCACCATATTTGGTCACCCACTTGTCAGCAAGTTCCATGTCTTTTTCGCGCAATAAGAAGTAGCGACCATATTTCGTTAAGAATGGTCGACCGCCCCACATGCCGAGAAAATATGAAGGAACTGAACCAACTACGCAGCCAACGGCGCCAGCAAGAGCTGCCAAGTGAATGTTCATCTTGCCTTCTTGCACAAGCAGACCAGCCGTTGGCATGATTGCTTCGCTTGGTAAGGGAATATTGGCCGATTCAATTGCCATCATAATCAGAACGGCCCAGTAGCCACCGGCTTCAACACCGTTCTTGATCATTTGCAGTATTGGGTCGAGAAATTGATGAAGCACGCGATCTCCAGATTTTAGTTCGGCTCTTGCCGAGTGACGATTTTACAGCGCTTTGTTCTATTTTCCGTTTAGCAAAGTCTTACCATGAGCTAAAGAAGGATAATAAAATGCTCTTGCCTTGAAGGTAAGATATCCTTCGCGTATCTTTTGTCAGTACCTCCGGCGTCCCTCCTCGGTCTGACGTACACCTAAAGTAATCCGCCGAAAAATCACAGTTCTATTTGGAAACAGCATGTCACCAGTAATTACGACCTCATATTGCACTATTGCCACCGCCGGTCACGTTGACCATGGCAAGACTTCGCTGATTAAAGCTTTAACTGGTATCAATCCCGATCGGCTTAAAGAAGAACAAGAGCGGCAGATGACCACCGACCTTGGTTTTGCTCATTTGGATTTTGAGCCAAATAAAGAGAATGTCAAGTTCGTTCTCGGATTTATCGATGTGCCTGGCCACGGTAAGTTTTTGAAAAACATGTTGGCTGGTGTGGGTGGAATCGAAACTGCGCTATTTGTAGTTGCTGCTGATGAAGGCCCTATGCCGCAGACAGTGCAGCACCTGAAGATTTTGAGTTTGCTCGGAGTGCGCTCGTGCATCGTTGCTCTAACTAAAATAGATTTGGTTGGTGAGAAAGAAGTTGCAGCCGCTGGCAGCAAAGTAAAAGAGCTACTTTTTCAGTATGGTGTTGAGCTGCTTGGTGTCTATCCTGTCTCGACCCAGAGCGGCAAAGGTATTGATGAGCTGAAAGCTGGGCTTTTTGAGCATTTAAATGCAGCGGGAATTTCAGATGCTGGCACTGGCTCAAAATCTAGTACGGATTCAGGAACTAGCGGCGACACCATCGTTGATCTTGGTGCTAATCACATTGCTAACCGCAACGATGCGGAGACAATGCTAGCTGTCGAGGCTGAAGCCAATATTGAGGCTGCAGAAAAAATAGAAGCAGAAGCTAAATTACTTTCAGCGGCTGCCATCGCCCGCTCGCTGTACATGCCGGTTGATAGAGCATTCACTAAGTCTGGCTTTGGTCTCGTTGTTACCGGAACTTTGGTCGAAGGTGAACTCAACAGCGGCGACCATGTTGTTGTTGAACCGGGCGCAGTTAAAGCTCGCGTGCGCGGCATGGAGAGCTTTGGCAAGGCGATTGATAAGGCTTGCGCCGGACAAAGACTTGCTGTAAACCTGGCAGTCAAAGATGGTGGAGTGATTGCTCGCGGTCAGAGTCTTGTCGGCAGTGATAGAACAGTTGTGCACAATTTGATTGTGGAAGTTATCGATCATGGTGGCTTAGAATTTTTCGGCGAGTCTGTTGAAGATATTAGTGGCGATGGAGATGATGCTTCTTCTTCTTCTTCTTCTTCTTCTGGTTCTTCGGGAGCTAAGAAGCTCCATACCGGAGACGATAAGCATGTTGCTATATCTCCTCAGCCAATCAAGCTCTACCATGGCACCGCTGAAGCCAAAGGCACTTTGCGCTGGTTGGAGAATGCGCAGGCTTTGTCTGCTGATGCTCAATCGGCAAACTCAGGCACAACAAAACAATTTGGTCAGATTTTTCTCGATGAGCCAATCGTTGCTCAGCCAGGCAATCGTTATGTCATTCGCTACGGCGATGATGGCATCGCTGGTGGTGCTATCTTGCTTGTCGATCGGCCCCGTTGGTTGACTCGGCAATTGGTGCACGACATTAGTGCTGCTTTGATAGAAGGCACGGCTGAAAGTGAGAAGAGAGCTTTCGTATTGGCCGTAGCTGCTCATCCATTGAAAGCTGTTAAGCTGGCGCAGATGACTTGGTTTATGTCTGTTGAAAAGCTGAAGAATGCTTCAGCTTCTGCTTTGGCTGATGGGACGTTAGTTTCTATCGCTGATTTGCTCATGGCTGTTTCTACGAGAGAACAGATTGGCGTCAAGATTCTTGCTTTGCTGCAAACGCTAATGGCTAATGAAGATAACTCTCGCTTTGGTGTCAGCATTGAAACCATGCGCAAAAAGACTTTCAATACACTGACTCGGCCAGTGATGCAAGCCATTGTGGCCGACCTGGCGCAAAAGGGGCTACTGGCTAGGGAGGGCGATCGCATATTCACCATTGCTGGATATGACGTTTACGAAAATGGTGTTGACATGGGTTCTGGTAGTGAGAGTGATGGCTTTAGTGAAGATATTGCCAATTCTGCACCAATTCTCAATGCTGCAGGCCGTGCCATGGCTGCGGCTTATTCGTCGCTTGTTACACCAGTCAGCCTTAATGACGAGATTCTAGATGACGAAGCTAGCCCAGGCTCAGCTTCTGCGGCGGCTGCTGCTACAGAGAGCTCTGCTACCAGCTCTGCTACTGGCTCGGCTGCTAGCTCGGCTCCAGCGAAATCCGCTCCTCCAGCCGCGCCCGCTGCGTCCTCTTCAGCTCCTTCTGGCTCCTCCGCTGCATCTGGCTCCTCCATTGCTTCTGGCTCTTCCGCTTCCTCTGGCTCTTCCGATCCGGCATTCGCCCAAACCAATCGCTTGCGCGATCAAATCATGGCTTTGCTCAATCAGCATCCCTGCCTAGAGATAGAAGAAGTAGCGCGCCACGTTAAACTCGATGTGAAAAAACTGCATCTGACTTTGGATGGCATGGTGAAGAACAAACAAGTCGTCATCGTTGATCACGATTTCGTTGCTACTGCTGGCAAAATTAGAGCTGCTCACTTAGTTCTGCATAAATTGTGGACAAGCAAGAAGGATATTTCACCTTCTGATTTCAGAGAAGGTCTTAGCACTACTCGCAAATATGCCATGGCCCTGCTTTCGCACTTTGACGAAAAAGGTGTAACCAAGCGCATTAGCGGTGGACGCGCACTGTTGAGAATGCCTGAATAGACTTAAGTTTGACTTAAACAAGACTCAAATTTGACCTGAATCTGACTGAGTTATTTTTCAAAGCGAGCGGATGAAAGTACTGACTTGCCGCCTTTGAGTACTTTTTCAAGTTCATTGGCGATAAATTGTGAGCTGTCTATGCCGCTTCCGCCTACGCCGCGAATGCCGAAGATCTGAGGCACTTCTTTGTGCTGAGCGATAATAGGCATGCCGTCTTTGCTTTCTTCCAGTAGGCCGTTCCACTTATGCAGCATTTTGCTGCCAGGGAAGAGGGTCTGCAATTGCTGAGTTAGTTCGGCTGTTGTTTTAGTGGCAGCGGTTTCTGGCAGCATTTTGTCTGCTCCACCAAACAGCATCAAGTGCTTGCTTTCGGCGTTCGGTATCGCCAAGGCATCGGCGGGCTTTCTGAAGTAGTTGTATGCACCCTCTGTGCCTCTGTTGCGGATGATCCCAGCGGCGTTGCGCACAGCACCATCGGTATCGAAGGCGTTGCCTAATAGTTTGACCACACCTTTAGTTTCGGCGATTCCAGCGAAGCACTGAGCGCCTTCAACGCAATGATCTAGGTTTCTGAACAAGTTGCCACCGGTGCCAGTGGCGAAGACCACGCGGTTAGCTTCGATGCGGCCGCCATCTGCTGTGAGGGCCGTGATTGGGCCGCCAGGTTTTCCTACCTGCAAGCCAACTATTGATGTATTTTCAAAGACAGGATGTTTGGCCTCAGCGCCCATTTGTTTGGCGTACTTGAGAGGGTTTAACTGACCTTCACCGCGGAATGTCATAACCGCTTCGGCTGGTTCAAATATTGCTTTGGCCTGCTTGCCAGTAACAATTCTAATGCCGTTGTCGTAGCGAGCGACAGCCTGGTGTTCAGCGCGCATCCAGTCATCCACGGCATCGAGGTTGTAGCTTAGTTGATGTGAGTCTGATGGTTTGAAATCGACCTTGCTGCCAAAGTTAGTGGCGCGTTGCATTACGGCTTTGTGAGCGTTGACCATGCCCTTGGCGTACTGGCCTAGAACTGTTTCACCATAGGCTTCGCCCAATTCAACAAATGAGGGGTCGCCAGCGCGGGTAATCATGCCACCGGCAAATTGACTGGTTGACTCACCAATTCGACCGCTATCAACAAGTATTGTCTTGATGCCGCTAGCGGCTAGTTTGTCAGCCACGGCCAGACCGGTGAAACCACCACCAATGACGAGAGTATCGGTTTTCTGAGTGGCGTGCAGTTGGGGAAACTCAGCTAGATTTGGCTTGGCATAAGGGGTTTGGCTTGCGGCTTCGAAGCCTCTTGCCTTGATGATTTGGGGGTCAATAGAAGTATGAATCTCAATCATGCCGTCCTTTGGACCGATATGGACACCGGCCTTGAGTTCGGGAGAGATTACCGCTTTAGCGGCTGCCTCAATCTTTGCTCCGGCCACACTAAGTAAATTCAGGCCTTCTGCTGTTGCCTTTGGAGCGACTTGCTCAGCCACTTCTATGGCTACTTTTCCAGCTAATTTTGCTTCGCCTAAATTTGCCATGTCTTTTTCTTCCGCAATTTGGGGGTGGATAGAGTTGGTTGGGGTGAGTGGCGTGATTGGGGGCGGGATTGGGATTATTGAACTTGACTGGGGTTTCAGTGGGAATGTCCCCACTCTATTCATCAATATTGGCAAACTATGGGCCTGCTTTGCGGGAAATACGTGTCTGGGTGAGCTAAAGCAAATGAAATCGAACGAAATTGCATGTCACGAGTCTTGACTCTCGGCCCTTGATGCTCCACTCTTTCTCTCATGAATAACCCACTTCTCTATCTCGAAGATCTAGTTGTCGGTCAGCGCTTCGTCAGCGGCACCTATAAGGTAGAAGCAGCCGAGATTAAAGAATTTGCGGCAAAGTATGATCCGCAGTCATTCCACCTTGATGAAGAGGCGGCCGTGAATACTTTCTTTGGTGGTCTTGCTGCTAGCGGTTGGCTGACAGCATCTATTACTATGCGTTTGCTTGTTGACGGTGGTCTTCCGGTGGGCGGCGGTTTAGTCGGCGCTGGTGGGGAAATTAGTTGGACGCGCCCAGTCAGGCCCGGTGACATACTGCAAGTCGCCAGCGAAGTACTAGAGATTTCGCCCCTAAGCCCGAGGCCAGGCCGCGGCATTGTCACTGTGCGTAGCAAAGTCACCAATCAAGAAGATAAACAAGTACAGGTTTTTACCTTCAAGCTGTTAGCAGCACACCGGCCGCTTTGAATAATTTTCGAGCTCTCTGTCGGCGCGCCAAAGACGCCCCAGAAATGCTCCAAATACTCTTTTATGAATCTACAGCCACAACAATGTGGTCGCTGGCTTGGCCCTTGCTGCCGTCTCTGAAAACTGGCCACAGTCTCAGTTGATAGATTCCGAGGGCGGAGAAATCTTCACGCTTAAGGGTGATTGTGCCGCCCTTGCCACTAAATTCGGTTTTGAACTTGGTATTTGTTTGGGCCACCCGGCTTGGGGTTGTACAGTTCTGCTCTTCGAACAGTAGATTGGGCCGGGTGATTTCCATCCACACCCCAACCGGGTCACCTTTGATTTGGCTAATATCAAAGCTAATGTCGTCTTGCTTTTTCTCTTGGGATAGATGCAGGAAGCCTTTACTGCCTAGATAACCGGAATTAGCGAAACTAAGACTTGGCACCAGGCTGGCGGCTGGCGCTACAGTAATTTCTTCAACAATGCAATTGCTATCGTGGGGGAAGCGCAAAGTGAGCCCGTGTGATTTGCCACCGAGTGACCATTCAGGCAGACTGCGCAACGGGAATACCAGTGTAGCTTCGCCCACGGCAGTTGGCATCGGAGTAGGGGTGCGGCGCTTGATGTCGAACTGTGGCACTAAATCGTTTGTATATAAAAGGTCGGCGCCTTCTTTCGCGGATGCTGATTTAAAGGCATCGCTGACGGCTTGCTGCTTCAGTTTGACGGTGACGAACTCTAAGGCATAGGCATTGATAGGGCCTGGATCAAAGCGTATCTCTGGTCGGCCTAGTTTGCCGCTGCCACCGGTGACGCTCAGGTTTCCATCAGGAAGAAATTCAAATTTAGTGTTTTCGCTTTGAACGGGCTTTAGCACCGTCTGTAGTGCCCCGGCGTTGAATACTTTTGCTTCTTTAACTGGATACTCTTTGATGTCGTTCAGTTCCATCTTTTCGAAGTGACCAAGGCTATTGGCTACTTCGGGACACCAGCGGTAGACCAATACTTTGTCGCGGTCTTTATATAGAGACTCTTTCATATAGCCGAAAGGCAGAATAGGCTCGAACTTATCAACCATGATGGCATTGACGGCATCGCGCTCAAGCTGCGGAGTGCGCGTCATTCCAACTAAGGCATTGCGACAGATATAGGCGCCGTGTATTTGATCCGGCAGACCAACAAAGAGAATCTGGGGGTCGCCTTTCACTTCTTTGTAGAGCTTTGATAGTCCCGCTCTAATTGAATTGGCTTCAACCCCAGCATCAACCCAAGCTTGGTTGTTGAGATGCAGAACATAGAACGAGAGAGCGACGAAACCAACTCCGAGAAGTGAGCGCGACCATAGTTGTTTGCGGGCAACAATACCGCGGCTGACTACAACTACAGCTAAAGCAATCAAGAACGCTAGTGGAACAGTGGCTACGTAAGCCAATCTACTGCCTTGCAGGTCGTCGGCGATGGCGAAAATTTTATAGACCGGAGCCAAGGAGAGCGCCAGCCAACCGCAGAGAAACAAGAACAAACGTCCTAGGGCAGGAGTCAAAACAAGATTGACTAGAGTGCCGAGGCCGATTAAACCAAGATAGAAATCCCACAGTCTGGTTGGAATGGCGCGAGCGCTAATTAGTTCGTGATTGAGGGGCTCGAAGAAGAGTCTCAGTCCGTTTAGCCAGGTTTTGATAAAGGCTTTGTAGTTGGCAATGAAGAAGAGCGAGTCGTCGTAGCCACCGACGAATGTGCCCAGAGCCAGGCGGCGCACGATGAAATAGACAACAATCAAACCCCAGTACATGGCTGTGTTTTTGATGGCGCGCAGCAAGTATGATTTGCTCAGCAGGCCCTCTAAAATCGAGCGAGGACGCTCACCAGGTGCGGCATAGAGTAACTCTATTAAAACGAAAATAGCAGGCAAGGTAATGGCCATTTCTTTGGAGAGCAGGGCCAATACCATCAATATAAATGAGATCGTCAGGGATGTTTTTTTGCTGGCGAACCAGCCAGTTTTTTCGCCCCCGGCCTTGCGCGCCCTTAAGTAGAACCAGAAAGAGCCGGTAATGAAGGCGGTAACAACGGCATCAACTCGGCCTGTGATCCAAGAAACTGTTTCGGTGTGCAGGGGATAGAGACCGAACACTGCCGCAGAGAAAAAGGGCCATATATATAAGATCGAAACGGGCAGTGCTTTGTAAGTCTTGCACGAGAGCTCTTCTTGAATTTTGGCTTTTTCTTCTATTAGTGTTAGCAGTGCTAGTTCGCGGGCGATCAAAAATATGAAAGCGGTGCTGGCCAAGTGGAAGAGCAAATTGGTGAGGTGGAAACCAATGGCGCTATGGTTCCACAATACATAGTCAGAGACCATGAATACAGAAATAAGTGGGCGATAGAACTTAGTGGTGGTGCCGTCTAGCCAAGACGTGTGAAAGTTGCGCCAAACCAACTCTGGATGCTGTACTGCTTCTTTCAACCAGATTAGGTGCACATAGTCGTCACCAGCAAAGAAGTCAAAGAGAATCGGCATATAGCCCACGAAGGTGAGCACCAGAGCTAGTGCCATTAAAGCCATCAAAATTTGGCAGGATTTTTTTGACAGATCAGTCTGCGAGGGCTTGACAGCCGCCGTCATAACAGAACTACCGGAGGCCGAGGCTTCCGGTAGTTTGGCATTTTCGCTTGTTTCTTCGTTCAACTGCGGCCTTAGGCTACACTGCTAGTCCAGCGGCAACCGGTGATACAACCGGTGATACAACAGATCCAACAGCAATTTCGCTAGCCATAATTTCAGTTATGGTTTTGCCAACTGTCTCTACTTGCTCGTCGGTCAATTCTGGATACATCGGCAGTGAGAGAACTTCTCTAGAGAGTTGTTCTGAAATTGGGAAGTCACCCATTTTGTAGCCGAGATTGGCGAAGGCTTTTTGCACGTGAAGGGGAACTGGGTAGTAGCACATCGAGCCAATACCAGCTTCGGTCAAACGAGCAATGAGCTTGTCGCGATTTGGATTTTCTAGCGCCGAAAGATCTAGTTTAGTGATCTTGTCTGATGCCAACACCCGAACAGTGTATTGGTGATAAACGTGATTGACGCTATCTTTAGCACCGTTGGCGACGCCACCAGCTAAGCTGACGCTTGGTCTAACTAGGCCTGGGCAGTTGGCCAAGCTGGCATCGTAGATAGAGGCTAGATGAGCGCGTCTATCGTTCCACTGTTTTAGGTAAGGCAATTTGACAACGAGTGTTGCTGCTTGCAGTTCATCAAGGCGGCTGTTGACGCCCAGTTCATCATGGTAGTAGCGACGTCTCATGCCGTGAGCGCGAATCGCTCTGATGCGCTCAGCAACAACAGGGTCTTTGCTGACGATCATACCGGCATCACCGGCGGCGCCTAGGTTTTTGGTTGGATAGAAGCTTGTGCAGGCAACGTCACCGAATGAGCCAGTTGGTTTGCCTTTGTAAGTAGCGCCAATGCCTTGGGCATTGTCTTCGATTACTTTCAAGCCGTAGCGTTCGGCGATGGCGCAGATTGGCTCCATGTGTGATGGCAAGCCGTAGAGGTGCACCGGCATGATTGCTTTGGTCTTGGAGGTGATGGCCTTTTCAATCAACGCAGGGTTGATGTTGTAGCTGGTGGGGTCGATGTCGACGAAAACTGGAGTGGCGCCGCGCATAACAATCGCTTCGACTGTAGCGGCGAAAGTGAAGGGGGTGGTGATGACTTCATCGCCGGGTCCGATATCGAGGCCCCAGAGAGCTAGCATCAATGCGTCAGTGCCGTTTGCTACGCCGATGCCATCATTAACACCGCATAATTCAGCCACTTGTTTTTCGAGGGTGCCGACGTACTTACCGAGAATGTAATTACCGCTGCGGAGTACTTCAAGAACGGTGGACTCTAATTCTTCCTGGATGGTCTCGTACTGGGCTTTGAGGTTGAGAATCGGAATACTTTGGGTCATTTAATAGGTTCCTTTGGCGAATCAGTCTTGGTTGGACAAATTCTTTTTCGGGAGCTTGATTGGTTCTTTGTGCGAGCTTGTTGGTTCTTGCCGGAGAAATTTGTGAGCGTTTTATCCGACAGAGTGAGTCTAGCTGGTTGGCGGGATGATTCAAAGGTGTTGCAAATAAGCTTATCTAAAGGCTTGGCTGAGTTGGGCTTAATCTACGCTGTCTGAAAATCGCTGGCTGATGCTAGGGGGCAAGTTTGTAGCGTCCAGCGTAGATCGATCTGATAAGAAACTATGAAATTGCTCTTATCTATTAAATAAAGTTAGGTTGGAAGAACCCTCGAATGCAGAGGGAAAGGCCAAAAAAAAGGGAAGGCGAACCTCCCCTCTTTTGATTTTTCGGACCTTGAATCGGCAGTAGCGCGAGCTATCTACTTAGATTCAGGTTCTTATCTCTTTTTGCTTGGCACAGCTACGGTTCTTGAAAGAGCGTTTGTGACGAACAAGTTGAGGCTGACGCCTTCTTTTTCGGCTCTATCAACAAGGGCTTGGTGCAATGACTTCGGCAAGCGCACGGTGAATTTGCCGGAGAAATTCAAGTATTGGTCTTCGCTAGCACGCGATGTGGTAGCTTTGGCCTTGGTGGTGTGCTTAGGGGCTGCAGTCTTGCGAACAAGTTTGCGGGTGCCGACGGCTTTTTTAGCTACATGTTTTGCAGCTGGTTTAGCGGATTTAGCAGCTTTAGGTTTTGCCTTGCCACCAGTTTTACGAACTCCTGCCATGTTTCACTCCTTCGTGTTTTTTTGGGTCAATCGGAAACCAGCCCGCGGGCGAGCCGCGAGGGCTGCTCAGGGTGCTAATGCAGAAAAATGCTTTTAGGCACTCTCCTGTAGAGCGCTCCACCTAAATGGCATCGCTCTAATTTGTTCGGTGGGACTTAAGTGGTTTCCACCGTTTTATACGGTTACCACCACTCTAGGTGGCATAAGTATTGTACCAAACAAGTATCCATTTATAACCACTTTGTATATAGAAATTTTCTATCGTTGGGGCACAAGGGTTTCGGGGATCTGATACCAGATAAATGTGACACCAGGGGTGATTTTAGCTCTGCCAATGGTGCCGCACCATTCATAATGGCTGGTATCAAAGTAGCACCGAACGCAGAATAGATAATCGGTTAAGCTTGTTGGAAGCCAGTAAGCCCCCGTAGGTGGTAAGCCTTGAGAGTTCTGATCGTAAAACTTAGCGCCATGGGTGATGTCGTTCATTGCCTGCCGCTGGCAGCACGAATCAAAGAAAGATTACCAAATGTTGAACTTACCTGGTTGGTCGAACCGGCTGCTCAAGATCTTTTGACCGGCAATCCTGCTGTAGACAGGGTACTGCTCTTCCCCCGGAAGGCTTGGCTGAAAGAGATGCGTAAAGTGGCCCCCCTGATCTCCACCTTTGGTGCCGCTAAAAAGTACTTCCAAGAGTTGAAAGACTTCAAGTTTGACCTGGCAATAGATGCCCAGGGATTGCTCAAGAGTGCCATCCCTGCCTATTTATCTGGGGCACCATTGAGGGTTGGTTTTGCCGGCACCAGAGAGGGCGCTGCCAAATTGCTCACCCATACTTTAGAGGTCGGAGACTATTTCGCTCCCGATAGGCATGTGGTCGAACTGAATATGGCCCTCGCCGATTTCGCTCTCGAAACTTTGGCTCAAGAGCGCTCCACTTGCATCCGCCTTGCCGGTCGCGACCGGGTGGTGCACTTCCCTCTGCCGAATCCCGGAGATGCTTGTGTAGCTTTTATTTCGAGCAAGCTTGATAACTTGGATCGGGCACCAGAGGCGGGGCAGTTGCCGTTTCATGTGGAGGCACCAGCGACGGAGCCGCACCAAGCTCTGCCGTCAGCTCAGCTGCCCAAAGCCGAGGCACCAGAGGCGGGGCAGTCGGTCGCTCAAAGTGAGGCCCTTATTGACAGCAAGTCACCAAAGGCGGGACCACTAATTGCCCTGATTCCGGGCACCACCTGGCCTACCAAAATCTGGCCGGATAATCAGTGGATAGCCCTGGGACGCTTGCTCTGTGAGCGTTTGGGGGCTCGGCTCGTTCTCTGCGGAGGGCCGGGTGATCGGAGCACCAATCAATACATATATAAAGGAATAGAATCAGCTGGTAAAAACCAGACGACGAACTCTGCCACTAGCCCGACAGCAAACTCGGCCACTAGCTCGACAGCGAATTATCTTATTGATCTCACTGGTGAGACCAGCTTAATGCAACTGGTGGCACTATTTAAAAGATGCGATCTGGTGCTTGGTGCCGATACAGGTCCACTCCACCTAGCAGCCGCAATCGCCCACGAGGCCTTCAATAGCGAGGTCGCCGCAAGAGAGCCCAAGTCGCTCAAAGACACCGCTAACCAAAAATCTTTAGAGTTTGAGGTGCAGTCGGTAGCTGTGGCTAAACCAAAGGTGGTGGCAATACATGGTGCTACTCCGTGGTTGCGAAATGGACCGTACGGAAGTATGGGTAGTGCGGTGCATTTAAATCTAGATTGCCAACCTTGTTTTGAAAAGAGATGTCATCTCAAACTCAATACCATTGCATGCTTAAAAGACCTCCCTGTAGAGGAGGTCTTTAAAGCGGTTGATAAAGCACTGAGCAAAAACTTTAGAATTTAGTTCTCAGTACGTATCTAATTTATTCGCTGATCCATTTTTCGATGGTGCGGTTCCAGCCGTTGACTAGCTCGTCGGCATTGAAGAACAGACCGATTTCGCGAGCAGCGCTTTCAGGACCGTCAGATCCGTGTACAACGTTGCGGCCGATATCGGTGGCGAGGTCGCCGCGAATTGTGCCTTGAGCAGCGGCAGTCGGATTGGTTGCGCCGATTACGTTACGGGCCAAAGTGATGGCATTTTTGCCTTCCCACACCATGGCAACGATGGGGCCGCCAGTGATGAATTTGACCAAACCTTCAAAGAAAGGTTTGCCTTTGTGCTCGCCGTAGTGGTTTTCAGCCAACGAGACTGGAACCACCATCAACTTCAAGCCCACTAGCTTGAGGCCACGGCGCTCAAAGCGACCGATAATCTCGCCTACCAAACCACGCTCAACGCCATCTGGCTTGACCGCTACGAAAGTTCTTTCTACTGACACCGTTTGCCCCCTTCCTATTAATGACTTGTACAACTGGAATTAAAAACTGGACCCATAAACTGGACTATAAAAACTGGACCCTAAAAACTAGACATATATAGATGCCTGAAACAGGCACCCTTACTAAAGGGATTTTTCAACGAAAAATCTCTGGTCTATGTTCTTACATACAGGATGCCATCAGGACAGCTTTATAAGTTTTGCAAACTTCGGATCAAGCACTCTATTTCGGTCTTCAAAGGCAACGTTGTAAATCTCTTTCTCACCGTTGCCGATTACTTCTGTGACTTTGCCCAGGCCGAACTTGACATGCTGCACCGCATCGCCAACTTTCAAGCGCTCAAATGTTGGCGCTTCTGAGACGTCTGGTTTGTCACTTGGTGGCGGAAGTCGCATTGCTCTTGGCTTGACCGGCTCGGCTTTCTTCGCCATTGGCCTGGAGGCGTTCTGCGACTGATAACCAGTCGACTTGTTATAGCCGCCGGCACTTTGGCCCTTATTCCAGCTCGATCCTCCAGAGGCGCCCCCAGATTTCGACCCCGAACCTGAGCCATAGCCCGAGCTAGATCTTGCCCCACCGCTATAGCTGCTTGAGCTTCCACCAGAGCCGCCGTATCCACCACTAGGCTTCTTGTAGCCGCCCGCAGTGCCTGTGGCATAATCGTTGCCGCCATATTTAGAGTCGCCAAAGTTACCTGGCTTCTTGCGATCGTTGCGGTCGTCCCATTCCTGACTTTCATCAGTGTAGCCTTGGCTATTTTTGTTGCCACCAAAGGCACCAAAGCCGCCGCTGCCGTTAAAGTTGGGATTGCCGCCACCACTGCGCTTGAACTCTTCATCACCACTAGGGTAGAAGCCTGAGATCAAGCCAGGAGTAATTTCTTTGAGGAAGCGACTAGGAATCGTAAACGTAGATGAGAAGCCAGAGTTTGAGAAGCCCCGACCAATCATTGTGCGTTTGCGAGCTAGGGTCATGTGCAGCGTATCGCCAGCGCGAGTGACGGCAACGTACATCAAGCGACGCTCTTCTTCCATTTGTGTCGGTGAGTCAAGCGAGCGCACATGGGGGAAGAGTCCTTCTTCGCAGCCCATGATGAAGGCCACAGGAAACTCTAATCCTTTAGAAGAGTGGATGGTCATTAGTTTGACTGTGTCTTCATCAAGATTGGCTTTGTCCAGATCGCTCACCAGCGAAATGCGGGTCAAGAATGAGTCTAAGTCAGGCTCGTCGGCGGTTTGCTCAAATTCCTTTGCCACCGCCACTAGTTCCATGACGTTTTCGATTCGTCCGAGAGCTAACTCGTCTTTTGATTCGTGCGCGTCTTTTTCTAAGCGAGAGATATAGCCAGTTGATTTCAAAATTTCTTCGAGCAAGTCAGAAACTGGTATCACTTTCGATTGTTCGTTCAAGCTGACAATTATGCGAGCAAAATCTTGCAGCGAGGTATAAGCCTTGGGCGAGAGGTCAGAGATACGACTGGCTTCTAGGCTCGCTTCTAGCGGGCTGACGCCTTTAGTCTCAGCGTAAGCATTGACTCGGTCAAGAGTGGTTTTACCCAGTCCGCGCTTCGGTGTGTTGATGACGCGATTGAATGCTTGACCATCTCTGGGGTTGTAGATCAGCTTCATGTAGGCCAGCATGTCTTTGATTTCTTGGCGGTCGTAGAATCTTGTGCCACCAACCACCACATACGGTATGTGGCTGCGCACGAGAATTTCTTCAATTGCCCGTGATTGAGAGTTGGTGCGGTAAAGCACTACGTGGTCAGAATATCTTTTGTCGCGAGCTTTGCTGCGTTTGATTTCTTCGGCACAATAATAGGCCTCGTCAATTTCATCTTGAGCTTCGTAGCAATTGACCTTGCCTCCTTGGCCGCGGTTGCAACGCAAGGTCTTGTCGATGCGCTCTGTGTTGTTGGCGATGATGCTGTTGGCCACTTCTAGGATGGTGGCAGTGGAGCGGTAATTTTCTTCCAGCTTAATCAGGCCGCAACCTTCATAGTCTTTTTGGAAGCCAAGAATAATGCGATAGTCAGCTTTACGCCAAGAATAGATAGATTGGTCGACGTCACCTACAACCAATAGACTGCGTTCGCTCCAGAGCTGAGCGTGAGTCATGGTGCGGCCCGCTTCTTTTGCTTCTCTGGTGAGGAAGTGTTCGGGGCTGTCGGCTTTGGCGATCATCGAAATTAGATCGTATTGCGATTTGTTGGTATCTTGAAACTCGTCAACGAGCACGTGACGATAACGGCGCTGCATGCGCTCGCGCACCATTTGATTTTGTTGCATCAAATCGGTGAAGATCAAAATTAAGTCGTCAAAGTCGAGGGCATTGTTGCGTGCTAGTTCGGTTTGGTAGGCGCTAAATATTTCAGACAAGCGGCCTTCTCTGTAGTTCTTCGCTTCTTTAGCATAGACATGATGGGTGTATCCGTCGTTTTTTAGCGACGAAATTGTGTGGCGTATTTCTTTGGGCACAAAGACTTTGTCGTCGAGATTGAGCTTGATGATTTGCGCCTTAACCAGACTCATGCTGTCGGTTTCGTCGTAGATGACAAAATTGTTATCCCATTTCAAGCCGTCTTCAGTCTTATAGTTCGAAATTTCTTGGCGCAGCAATTTGGCACAAATGCTGTGGAAAGTACCAATTGAGATGCGGCGGGCTTCGTAAGGGCCAACAATCTTTTCAATACGCTGGCGCATTTCGCCAGCAGCTTTATTAGTGAAGGTGACAGCTAATATTGATTCGGGTTCTTGTCTTAGTTTTGAGATTATCCAGGCAATGCGCTTGGTCAGAACCGTGGTTTTGCCCGAGCCTGCTCCGGCAATAATCAGCGATGGTCCCCACATTTGCGAAACGCACTGGGCCTGCTCAGGGTTCAGGCGGTCAAGTAGCTGCACTTCTAAAGCGGCGATTTCAGCATCTGACATGGGGGCATACTGTGGCCGCTCCCGTGGGGCTGAGTATGAGGGTATGTATTTAGACTGGAATGGCGTTTGGCCAGAAGCTTGTCCGGAAGTTTGAGCCGCAGGCGCATAAGATGATTGGCCTGAAGCCGAAGCCGGAGCTCCTGGCGCCGAGTAAGACTGAGCCGGAGCATAAGATGATTGGGTCGGAGCTTGCTGGTTCTGGGTCGCCGGCACTTCGAATTCGGCTTCCCTATCCTCATCATCTAGATCATCTTCATCTATATCGTCGACTAGGTCTTCAGGCTCGAAGGCCACAGAGGCCAGCTCTTCTACTTCTAACTCAGCCAGGGCCAGCTCGTCGGCATCTGACGGCTCATTTGAGTCGTTGGATCCAAATAAGCTCAGTTGTCTGTCTTTACCGGCCGATGTCATAACTGGGTCTCTCGCCACGTCTTTCTCCAACTATAAATGATGTCAAGCAAGTTCTCCGCATTAAGCGGATATACATTTGCTATGCGGTGAGCTCTCGGGCGAATATTCTCTGAAGCGTTGCCTGAGGCCGATACAACTCTAATTGTGAGGGATCAGAGCCTCGCTGTTAATTAAAACTTGTAAACAGCCTGAGGCTTGCTAGGTCAAAACCATAGGGAAGGCTTGTAATCTTAATGATTAGCGAACAAATTTCCACGGACCAGTAAAGACTGGCGTCTATTTTTAAATAGATATATACGCAAAAGGGATTGGATAGATATATATGAGTCGAATTGAACCAGGTGCCGCCACAATACCGACCGTCGATGAACTGGCCCAAGAGCTTCTCTTAATCCAACAATCTGGCCCGCGCAAAGTAGCCATAATCGGCACCCGCAACTTGCCCCTCACTCATCAGCAATTAGTCGAGATGCTTTCTTACGCTCTCGTGCTGTCGGGCAACCAGGTCGTCACCAGTGGCGGTGCGAACGGCTGCAACATGGCTGTTATTCGTGGAGCGCAACGCGCCAATCCAGATCGCCTAAACATAATTCTTCCGCAAACAATTTCTCAGCAGCCTGGCGAAGTTCAAGACCTACTAATAGGTATCAAGAATATCGTTGAGTATCCTGAAAGACGTACCATGACGCTTGCCGATGCATCGCGCATATGCAACCACGAAATAATCGATAGATGCCAGCAAATAATTTGCTTCCTCTACCACACATCCCATACACTGCTTGAGTCGGTAAACTATGCTAAGGAACATCGTAAGATTGTAACTAGCTTCTACCTCGACTAACCAGCGGGAATCCAACAGTCAACTTAGACCAACACGCTACTGCCATAATTCAGCAGGGAAGCCCTTTAGCGGCCCTGTTACAGCTGGTTTTGCCTTGTCTGGCAGCGCTGGTGCTCACCGCTATATGCATGCCGTTCTACATAAAGAAGTTGAACGCCCTGCAAATCAATCAGTTTTTGCGCGAAGAAGGACCGAAGAGTCATTCGCATAAAGCTAAGACTCCCACCATGGGCGGCCTTGTCTTCATGGTGACGACGCTAGTTGTGGTTCTGGCCATGGCCTTTGTGCCAGGTCAGTTGTCTCTTTCTGGTCAGCTGTCTGCACCTGGTCAAGCTCTTCCCCCGGTTCATCATTTTGCTTTTGGGCTACCCAAAGATCCATGCTACTTCTTGGTAATTATTATCGGCTTCTTGTGCGGAGTGGTGGGGCTGCTCGATGATTCGGCCAAGGTCATAAACAAAGGCAATAAAGGCATCTCTGGATACGTGCGCTTGGCCATCGAAACCTGCCTTGGCGTGGTGTTAGCGGTGGTGCTGATAATGTTTGCCGACAACAAACTTTTAGTGCCAACAGCTCTCTATTCAAGCTTTGCCTGGCTGTCGAGCTTCGCTGGTGGTCTAACTAATAGCAGTGCCGCCGCAGATATCACCTATCCTGTGGCAATAATGATTTTGCCCGGCATACTTTTTGTTGCTCTTGGAGCATTCCTCACCGCCGCCACCACTAATGCTGTCAATTTGCACGATGGCATGGATGGCCTAGCGGCAGGAACAGCCTGCCAAGTGTTTGCGGCCATGGCAGTGATTCTATTTCTCACCGGTGGTGCGGGCGCAGTCGAACCAGTGCAGTATGGCTATGCCACCATATCTGCCACCGCAGCTGGCGCCTTGCTCGGCTTCTTGCTCTACAACCGCAACCCCGCCCAGATTTTTATGGGCGACACTGGTTCGCTCTTTATCGGCGGTTTAATGGCCTGCCTGGCACTAGCCGGCGGCATTGTCGTTTGGTTCGTGCCGCTGACAATGATTTATATCGCCGAAGCCCTTTCGGTCATGGCCCAAGTCACCTATTTCAAATTAACCAAGCCCTATACTCCAGAAAAACCCATGTCGGCACTGGCTTTGATCAAGCTCAAGTTGACCAAGCGCCTGCCCGGCGAGGGCAAGCGACTTTTCCGCATGGCCCCGCTGCATCACCATTACGAAGCGGTCATGGCTGACAAGGGTTGGGTAGAATGGCAGGTAGTTATGGCCTTCTGGGGGGTACAGTTGATACTGTGCGCCACTGTATTATTGACTTTTCACTACCGCTAAAATTTTGATGTAAGCTTGATTGCTAAGTTCTGAAGTAAATACAGCTTGAAACCGTTACTAACGTAGCTTTTGCCCCAGGAGTCAGTGGGTTGTCAACCCAAATTTCACAGTTAGTCTCTGATTTAGCTTCCCAGGGCAAGTGGGATGAAGCTTATGCTGGGCTGATGCGCTTTGCCCAGCAGAATCCAAGTGGCATGAATGATCCTGATATTCAGTATCAACTTGGAGTAATCGCCTTCAACAACGGCAAACTAGCCGAAGCCGAGCGCCACCTCAAAACAGCTCTATCAATTGACTCAACTCGTGGTGATGCTCATTATCGCCTCGGCTTAGTTCTGCTCAAAGACGGCCGCCCCGCTGAGGCCATGCCAGCTTTTCGTGATGCCTGCGAGCGCCGTGAAGGTTTTGCCGTTGGGCACTTGCATTGGGGCATGTCACTGATGGCCTCAAACAGCTTCAGAGGCGCCATTGGTCAATTCAACCAAGCAATTAAGTTAGATCCAAAACTGAGCGCAGCCTTTATTCAAGGTGGAATGGCCAGTTTTCGCATGGGCCAATTTATGGAAGCGGCTCAATATTTTCAAGCTGCAGTTAACAATGAAACTGATATTCCTGAGCCTTTAGTTTGTTTAGGCATTGCTCTATCAGCCATGGGCAACGATAGCGATGCAGGAAAATGTTTCATGCGCGCCTGGCAAGTAGACGGCAAAGACATCACAACTTTGCGTTACGCAGCTTCGGCCATGGCCAATGCCGGAATGATTGACGATGCCGTGCGTCTCTTCCAAGAAGCAGTGGGGATGGGCCACCGCATGCTCACCGCCCGCGAGCGCGCCTTGATTTATAACGACTGGGGCGTCTCGCTTTTCAAAGCTGGCCGGGCTGAAGACGCTTCAGATAAGCTCATGGAAGCATCAGATATGGATTCTACTTGCTTAGAACCAATGATGAATCTTGGTCTTGTTTGTGTTGACTTAGGCGAATACGAACGGGCCGCTGATGCTTTTGAAAAGGCACTGGCTCTTGAGAAAAACAATAACGAAGTGCGTGTCTATTTAGCCGTTACTTTGATTTTGATGAATAACTGTCAGCAAGCGCTTGCTGTATTGCAGGAAAAAGAACAAGATGGCCGCTTCGATTTTTGGCTAGGCCATGCCTATTTGGGCATTGCTAACTATGAAAGAGCCGGACAATATTTCGATCGCGTTTTGAAAGTGACGCCATCAAACTATCAAGCAATTGACGGCCTGGGCTGTTCTTTGTATCTCTCTGGAAATTATCCAGAAGCGGTGCAGAAATTTACTCAGGCAATTTCACTGCGCGAAGACTATGCTCTCGGGCATTTGCACATTTCTCGCGTCTTTGATGAAATGGGCGATACTGAGCGGGGTTCGCAGCATTTGCGACTAGCAATTCAGTACGATCCTGAATGTTTGAATCCACAAAAAGAAGCGCTGGATCGCTTGCTTAAAGCTTCGCGCTACGAATTAGTCGAAGCACAGTCTCTGAAAATATTAGCTATCAATCCGCAAGATGCCGATGTCAGAGTGTCTCTCGCCCGGGCATTTAAAGAACAGCAGCGCCTTGATGAAGCAATTGATTTAGTCACCATGGTGATTCAGGAAGATCCTAAAAATGCTGTGGCTCGCATTGTCGCTGGCCAAATTTTCTTATTGCAAGGACGCTTTGTCGAAGCCGATGAAATGTTCAGAGAAGCAGATCAATACTCAGACGGCGACCCAGGTTTGTTCTACTACTGGGGCAAGGCGCTTTCACTTTTGGGCCTGCAAGAATTAGCCTTAGAAAAATACGAGAAGGCCACCGAAATTGACCCTTACGACGCTGATGTTTATGATGCTTGGGGCCAGGCTTTGAAGTCACTGGGCCGCTTTGCCGATGCCGCTGATGTTTATCGCCGCGCTTCTGAGTATATATAGACCTGTGCCATCAAAGATAGTTACGTTTTTGTAGCTGGTTTTACAATCCAGATCGATGCCAGTGCTAGCTTTTTGCTAACTGATTTCTTTGGCTTGTGGCCTACGACTAGTACGTGTGCAGGCTGATTATCTAAGGGGTTTTCCTGACCGGTAATTGGGTCTAGATGAATGATTTGATGTAAGTCGCGAGCTGCTCTCGCCTTGAACGAAGCAATGCTGAAGCCATCGTGATTTCTCAGAATGTGGCTTTCATCTAGTCCGCATTCTTTATGTCGCTCTGCCCAAAACGAAGACATTGGGTCGCCGTCTATGCAGTTTTCGAAGGCCGCGCTTGAGGGTCGAAGAATGCCACCACGATTTTCATCTACTACCCATTGGTTGGGCATGACGCGACGCCACAGCGAATGTTCAGCTTCGATATCAAGGCAGTCTTGGTAATTTTCAGCCATTGAAGTTATGCAGCACACTTGCGGTTGGCAAATCGACTTATCAAAATTTCTAAATACGAGCGCAATCGAGCTGCTCCGTAACTGAAGCTACCGCTCCACTCTTCGTCAGTACCTGCTTTTAAGTCTTCAAAACAACAAATTATCTCACCGCCATCAGTAATTTCTAATTCTAAATCAATCCCGTCTTGATGCCATTCAAATTGCAAATTACCACGGTTGGTCGGTACTAGCTGTGGTCCAGGTGTCAGCTCCGTCATAATTTCCGCGAAAAGTCTAACTGCGTTGACAGCGGAGTAGTAATTTACGGGTTTTGCGTGTTGTGAATTCCAATCGGCTGATTGCTCGCAAATAGTGTTCAGTTGACTGAAAAACTCACTAATGAGCGCGTTGTCCTTTTCCACAAGCACTGTTAATTGGTGATGTGTCTCATCCCAGTTTGCGATTTTTGCTGCAAGTGCAGCTTGCGAATGATGTGGCTGAGGGATTTGAACGCTATTAGGACTCATTTGTCTGTCCCCATAATTTTTTCATTTCTTCAGTACAAAGGTCGGAAAACGATTGTACTATCCAGTATCTACCTAAATCTATGCGATTTAAAACACCTTCAATATCAGGTGTTGTAGGGCGAAGGCGACTTGTTAGTGTCAGTCTTAGTGCTCGTGCTGACAGATCAAACGGAGAATAGCCTGACTCTAAATCTATATGTAGTCTTCCGACCGGATCGCCAGTAGCATCGTCTTTGATGAGATGCTTTTGACTAAAGGAAATGTCTTCCGGCTCGCCTAAGTATTTGCTTTGATTGACACCGGTCCATAGAGTTAAGACCTGATTGAGGTTTTTCATATCCTTCCAGCCAGGGCCGCTCTCTATGTAGTTTACATAGGTAACTTCGCATTGCTCAAAAAACAATTGTCCGAGGTTTTCTAACTTTATGAAATTGGCAAATGCTGTTAGTTCAGTTTGAAATCGTTGACGAATTACTTCATACCTAGGATATCGATCCTGATCGCATGTCTTGGTCCAATTGTGGGTAAATCTATCGGATTGAACTTGTAGAATTTGAGTGCGATCTTCGTTTCTGAAAAAGCATCTCGGGGTAGGTGGGGCCGCCAATACTTGAAAATTGATTGAAGGCTTTAACGGTTTCGCCGTGTTAAACGTTTCAGTAATATGTTCTACAGGACTTTGCTGCTCTGCTATGGGAAATTCGCTGCGAAATGTTTGCCAAAGCAAGCCCATATGAGGAGCTGTCAATCGCTCTAGGCTCGCGAATTGCGCTGATAAAACAACTTCGACCACGGGCGGCGTTGTGAAATTTGGAAGAGCTGTCTTACTTGGCAAGAGACCTACTTTGTTGTTACGGCTTTACAACTCTCAAGCTACCAAATGTCTATTGAATATGGTGGGCGTAGCCCGTAGTTTAGCTCAGGATAGACGAACTTAGGGGGCTGGTCAATCAACCTGAAAATCTTATGCTTTCAATGGGTAAAGAGCTTCTTGGTTCGGGCATATTGAATGTCTCAATTCCGATCAGAAATTATCACTTCGCAATTGCCAACTCTTTATTTTTTCTCGTTATTTCCAGCCGGAACCCAATATTTACCAATGAAGAAAAATCCAAAGAGCCTTCCTCATCCCGTCATGCAAGCCAAGCAGCCGGCTATTGAGGCTGAATATTTAACCAAGCCCATGCACTTGCAAACCACCAAAGAGCGCTATGAGTTTGGTCAGGCCCTTAGGGTTAAATGTTCGCGCGAAGCCCACGCCGAATTCGTCATTGATAGGCCTGGTCGCGAAGACCCAATGGATTTATTAATTGCCTCCAGTCACGAGCGCATTGAGAGTCTCTTGCCCCTGCGCTATGGCCGCATGGTGGCTTCACCCTTCGCCTTCTATCGCGGCGCTGCTGTAATCATGGCTGCTGACTTGTCAGTGACCAAAGCCACTGATTATGCCGTGCAGTCTTGTGGTGACAGCCACCTCGCCAATTTTGGTGCCTTTGCCACGCCAGAGCGCAATATCATTTTTGATATCAATGATTTCGATGAAACTTTCCCTTGCTCTTGGGAGTGGGACTTGAAGCGACTAGCGGCTAGTTTTGCCATAGCCTCGGCCCACAATGGCCACAAGCGCTCGGAGGGCATGGCGGCGGCAGCCCGGGTAGTTGAATGCTACCGCGACCGCATGGACGAGCTTTCTAAAATGACTTGTTTAGACGCTTGGTATTCTTACCTCGATTATGAGGCTCTGATTGAACTTACTGACGATAAAGTGCTGAAGAAACGACGCAAGAAGGTCTTGAAGAAGGCCCTTGACCGCGATCACGCTGAAGAGTTCGTCAAGTTAGCGGCTGTGGTCGAGGGCACTCCACGCATTAAAGACCAACCGCCTCTCGTTTTTCATGCTGAAGGTAGCGATACCCCTGAGTACAAAGAGCGCATGCTGGGAGCAATTGAGATGTACCGCGAGTCTCTCAGTGTTGAGCGCCGTATCTTATTTGACCGCTATCAGTATGTAGACAACGCTTTAAAAGTCGTCGGAGTTGGTAGCGTTGGCACCGTCTGTGGTATCGCCTTGTTTTTCGCTTCAGAGAATGATCCACTTTTCTTGCAAGTGAAAGAAGCACGCAAATCAGTGCTTGAGCCTTATTCGCACTTTGTCAATCATGAGTCTAATGGCGAGCGCGTGGTCACGGGCCAGCGTTTAATGCAAGCCGCTACCGATGTCTTTCTTGGTCATTATGTTGGTGACCAGGGTCGGCACTTCTATGTCAGGCAGCTGCGCGATGTCAAAGTCAAGCCAATGATTGAGATTTTCAATCACAACAATATGCTGGGCTTCGCCCGCAATTGTGGTTGGGCCTTAGCTCGGGCTCATGCTCGCTCGGGAGATCCAGCAGTGATTGCTGGCTATATTGGCAAAGGCAATGTCTTGCCCAAAGCTATTGCTCAGTTTGCCGATGCTTACCGCGAGCAGAACTTGCTAGATCACGGCAAATTACTTCAGGCTATCAAAGAAGGACGCATTGAGGCCGAGATTGTTTAGAGGATGAGACTGTTCAATACTCGCTAGGCACTTATATTTAGCAATTAACTCTTGCGGCGTACGGGTTTCTACCGTACGCTGGAAAAGATAGCCAGGTGATAGCGTCATGTCCATCGAGCTGAAGAAAGAGCGTCTAGATTTGCGACTGCCGCCGGCCGTTAAAGCGCTGATAGAAAAAGCTGCCGAGTTACAAGGGCGTAGCGTATCTGACTTTGTCGTTGCTGCCGCTCTGTCTCAGGCGTCACAAGTGATAGAGCAACAGATGGTATTGAAGCTGTGTCTTGAAGATAGCGAGGCGTTGGCTGATGCATTCATAAACGAGCCTAAACCGAACAAGAAAGCGATTGAAGCAGCTAAGCGTTACCGGGCTCGAATGGTGCAGACCTAGTCAGGGATTTCGAAATTCAGCTTTGGGCTGAAGCTCATGACTGCTCTCAATTCAGATCGAGTTTTCACAGTATTCAGAAGTACATTCAAGAACAGGCTGCTCGGGCTGTATCGAGCAGAGTGTCGGATGTCGGAGAACCTAGCGTCGATGACCTTGCTGCCGGGGCTCGAGATCCAATGGGGTTCTACATTCAGTACGGCTTTATAGCCCTTCCGAAAACCCCTAGAACGGTTTTCAAACGATTGAGCACAATTGAGAAGGAGCAGAATGCTTTTGGCCCCGGGTAAGAACTGACTGTGTTTGGCTTCGTTCACGACGGATAAGCCTTGCACTGTGGGCAAGCCGATAGCCGTTGTGTTCTTAAGTAGCACTCTCTTTGCCACTGATGGTTGCACTTACTGCACTGCCACCATGGTTTGTAGGCTGAGCCCGGTAAGACATGATCTGCGGTCTTTTCGTTTCTCCAAAAGATCCACTCTTTTGCCAGGCGGGGATAGAGTGCTTTTATATTATTGGTGACAGACAAACGTGAGCCTTCACAAAATGGGCACTTGTAACCTTTGCGCATGGTCACGTCTATCCATGATTCCCATACGTGGTCAGGGCCTGCCTTGCATAGCCACCATACTTTTTGTTTGCTGCCAGCCGAGATTTCGTTAGGGTTGAATGCACCATTCTTCTTTGGGTGTAAATGCTTAGTTATTTCTGGATAGTTTGAAAGCGGATTTGTCATACTGCGCTTCTTGTACTCTGGGCACTCAGGGCAGCCCGTACCGCGCTTTGTTCTGAGATAGACCTCGCGCTGCCATGAATGTTTTCGCTTGCATACCCACCAGTAAACTTTGGCTGAGCCTAGAACCACATCGGTTGGTTTAGTGGGATGATTTTTCTTCAGATCAAATTCAGCCGCGACCTCGGGAAATAGTTCAGCTAGGCTGTTGGTTGTGCTTACTTCTCGGCTTACACAGTAAGGGCAGTTTGTCTTTTGTTTGGTTCTACGATTGATCGACGCTGGCCATTCATGGTCGTCGCCCTTTGGACACTTCCACCACACGACTCTCTTCGAGCGGCTTGAAATTTCTTTGGGGCTGAAATCGCCATTGAACGTTTTGTGCCATTGTTTAGCTATTGCCGGATACTCAGCGGCTAAAGAGTGGGTTGGTGAAAACCTTTGGCGGCTACAATATGGGCAGCCCTCACCATCTACAGTTCGGTCACGAGGGCGAGTCTGCCATTCGTGATCTTTGCCCTTGTCGCAGCGCCACCATATTTTTAGCTTTGAACCTGGCACAAGGTTCTTGACCTTGATGGCACCGTTCTTTGTTGGGTGAAATTGCTTGGCAATCTCGGGAAAAAGAGCAGCAAGATTGCTGTCTGGCCCAGCTTTGCGCCCTCGGCAGAATGGGCAAAAGGCATCGACGACTTCAATGTTGAATCTTGAATGCCATTGGTGATTTTTGCCCTTGCGGCAGTGCCAGTAGATTTTAGTGCCAATTGGTATCTTGTAAGGGCTACAGGAGTTCTTTTCTTTGTCGAATAATTTGAATACTTGAGGAAATTGGTGGAGGTTCAAGCCGTATGAATCGAAATAACAAAACGGACAACCGTTTTTGTGGGTCGTCGTGCGACTTTTAATCACTGCTCTCCAGCGGTGCTTTTTCTTGTCTTTTGAGCATCGCCACCAAACACTAATGCCCGAGCCGTAGCTAAAATCTTCTGGACCCCACGGTCTGTTGCGCTCGAAGTCCCACTCTGTAGCTAGTTCTGGTTCTTTCACAGACAAGGGTATGCGTCGCCCTATCGGATGCGGCTCAGTAATATCTTCAATTAGGCGAATGGGCATTAGAAGCTACCGGGTATGAGTCTAGGCTCTATTGTGAGATTTTCTATTATGCAACCTCATCGGCTCCGCCAAGGTCTCCGATGTTTGTAATTTTTACAGGCCCACTGTCGGGAAAGGTCGCGATCAGCTCTAAGCTCCCGCCCATGGCTTCGATGTATCGACGGATTGTACTGAGATAGACGTCAGTACGCCGCTCGAATTTTGATAAGTCGCCTTGATTCATGTCTAGTTTTTCAGCTAGTGTTTTTTGCGAGACTTCTCTTGCTTTGCGAATCTCCCTAAGTGATTTTTCTTCAGCAATTAGTTCTGCGGCCATTGCTAATACCTTTTCGCGTTTCTCGACAGAGAGTTTTTTCATATAGTCATCGTGATTGATCATTTCTTTATTCCTTATTGCTTCTCTCGGCATCAATCTTCTCTTGCTCTGACAAGTGGTCACTGTAGAGCTTTTCTGCTATCGGTATGTTTGTGTCGTACCAACGTTTGTCGCCTTGTTTGTTTCCGGCCAGCATAATTACCGCTTGTTGTTTTGGATCAAAGACAAATAGAATCCTTATCGGTGCACCTTCGAATTGAAAGCGGAGTTCCTTTAAGTTGGTAATTTTTGAACCCTTTAGTGTGTCTGCATATGGGCGACCTAACAGCGGCCCGCGAGTTTTCAGTAATTCGAGATGGGCCAATGTGCGCAGCTTAAGGTCTTCGCCTTGCTCATCTAGCCAGGCTGCAAAAGGTTTCAGATAGACAACCGGGTATGGCATAGAGTCTATATTATAGCATTGACGCTATATTGTCAAAGTCTGATCTCCTGCTTTCCTTGTAATATAGACATTCTAAAACTGTCAGATAGCGGTGCCCCTATGACCATGAGCATGACCCGGCGTGTCAGCTCTAAAACTAAAACAAGAGAGTCGGCCAACGAACTCTATCTCAAAAGCGAGCAATTGCTGCGCTTTCGAATTGCCTTTGCCCTGGTTAGCTTGATTCTTTGCGTCGGTATCGGCACTTTTGCCGGAGACGAATTTGAGTTCCGCAGTACTGCTGCCATCGTCGGTGGTGTCAGTATTTATTCATTTATTGGCTTGGCTTTTGTAGTGCGCCGCCTGCGCTATTCGTCTGCCCGCCTACGCGCTTTCAATATGATTCTGATCACTCTCGATGTCGTTAGTCTCACTGGCCTGGTGCATTTCACCAGAGGCATAGAATCAGACTTATACGTCCTTTATATGTTGCCGATTTTGCTATCGAGTTATACCTTTGGCAAAAAAGGAATTTACTTCGCCGCGCTCCTAGTCACAGTTTCGTATATCGGCTTATTGGTTTCAGAAAACGCCGAGCTGCTTCCTTATGTATTTTCGCGCGATAACGATCGCGGCTTAGCTGCCGCTTATTCTGATAAACTCTGGCGCCGCATTTTAGCCCGTGCCTTTTTCTTTGCCTCAGTTTCTATGCTCTGGGCGCGCTTCTGTGACTATATGAGCCGGGTGGCTCGCCAGGGCGCCGAGCGCTTATTAGAGCAGCTCGATGCTAACGAGCGGCTGATATCTGATTCAGACGAGCGGGCCAAGCGCGAGCGTCTAATCAACTCTATTAATAAAGGCGTGCGCTCCACTTTAGAGCTAGACAAAATTTTTGAAACAGCAGTAGTGCATTTGGCTCAGGCTGTGCAAACTGATTTGGTCGCCCTAATATGCCCGGCCCAAATACAATTAGGCGCTGGTGGCGCTAGCCCCACCGCCTCAGGCTCTTGGAAGTCTTATGCTCCAAAAGTGGTGGAAGAAACCCGCGAGCACAATAGCGGCCCGGTCTTGAGTTCTTACTTGGCCCAGTTCATTCTCGACTACAAAGGCAACTACGAGCGCGACAGCGGCGGCGCCAAGGTCAAAACTTTTCTCTTTCATGACCCGGCCGAGGAGCCATTCTTCGCTCCGGTTGCCGCTGAGATGAAAACCCTTGGCTTCAAGACTCTGGTTATTCAACCGATGATGTACGGCGAAGAAAGCCGCGGCGTCTTCATTCTGGCCGACAAATCAGAAACGCGCACATTTACCGAGTCTGATGTGGTGTTGACGAAGGTCGTTGCCGGGCAAGTGGCCGTGGCCGTCGAGCACGCCAACTTGGTGGCGCAGTTGTCGCGCAAGAACAAAGACCTAGTGACGAAGAACCTCAATCTAGACAGTAAGAACATCGAACTGAAGACCGTGCAGTCGCAGCTCATCCACCAAGAGAAAATGGCTTCGCTGGGCCGCTTGGTGGCCGGCATCGCCCACGAGCTGAATAATCCTATTAACTTTGTCCACGGCAACCTGCCTTACTTGAAACAATATGTCGAAGAGCTTAAAAAAGTAATCTCGGCCATCGATGAGTTGCCAGCAGAACAGCGCAAACCAGTTGACGACCTCAAGAACAAGCTCAAATACGACTTTCTTGTCAGCGACCTCGACAATATCATTGCCGACTTGAATGAAGGGGCCGAGCGCATCCGCCATATCATCCGCGACCTCAAGAGCTTCAGCCGCTTAGACGAAGCCGAGTTGAAAGAAGCCTCTATTCAAGAGGGCCTTGAGTCGACCATGAAAATTCTCTCGCAATATTACGGCCGCGACAAGATTCCGGTTGAGGCCGACTACGCCCAGATTCCGCCGGTTTTGTGCTATCCCGGCCAGCTTAACCAAGTCTGGATGAACCTGCTCAGCAACGCCGCCCAGGCCATGATTACAGCCGCCGAGTCAAGGTCTTCCAGCAATTCGGGCGTCTCTACCTCTGGCTCGGCCCCAGCTTCGAACCATGCCTCTACCCCTACTCCGGTCCTGAAAATCAAAACTGAGCTGTCTGAGCAAACCAATCAAACTAGTGGGTCTGTATTGGTATCAATTGCCGACTGTGGGGGTGGAATTAAGGAGGAGGTTCGGAGTAAAATCTTTGATCCCTTCTTCACTACCAAGGCCGTTGGTCAGGGAACAGGGTTAGGTTTGTCTATATGTCACTCAATAATAGAGCGGCATGGTGGTCAAATCTGGTTTGATAGTGTTATGGGTGAAGGCACGACGTTCTATGTGCGTTTGCCGCTGCAGGCGGTAACCAGGCAATTGGCTGATAGCCTGAGCGAACCGGACTAAAAAACATTCTAAGAGGAATGCAATGCGCCGCCACAAAATATTAGTAGTGGATGATGAGGTTCCTAATCTCCGCTTGTTGAGGCGCGTACTCACAGATGAGCACGACATAATTGAGGCTCAGAGCGGCGCGGAAGGCCTAGAGGTGCTGAAAAATCAGTACATCAGCCTGATTATCACCGACCAACGCATGCCAAACATGACTGGTGTTCAGCTTCTTGAGGCATCAATTGGCGTCTGCCCTGACACAATTAAAATTCTTTTGACCGGATACACCGACGTGCAGGCCCTCGTAGACGCCATCAACGCCGGGTCAGTCTATAAATATATCGCCAAACCCTGGGACGCCGACGAGCTAAAGCTGACTGTCCGTCGCGCTCTTGAGGCCTTTGAGCTAAAAGAAAGCAACGACCACCTGCTAGGCGAGCTCAAAGTAGCCATCGCCGAGCTTGAGTCAGTCTCAGTAGGAACCATCCGTGCCTTGGCCGATGCCCTCGACGCCAAATGCGACTACACCGCTGGCCATTCTCTGAGGGTGAGCCGCATATCAGTATTGATTGGCCGCCAAATGGGCCTGACCGATGAAGAGCTGCGCGACGTTGAACTGGGCGGCATCCTCCACGACATCGGCAAAATCGGCGTTCCCGAGTCTATTTTGTGGAAGCCCGACAAGCTCAGCGCCGAAGAAAAAGAAATCATGTGCAAGCACCCAGTCAAATCGGCCGAGATCATCGGCGATTTGCGCGGCCTAGTGCGCGCCCGTGAATACGTCAAACACCACCACGAGTACTACAACGGCGACGGCTACCCCGATGGCCTATCCGGCGCCGACATACCTGTGGGCGCCCGCATCATTTTGGTCTCAGACGCTTATGACGCCATGACCACAGACCGCCCCTACAGAAAGTCGATTGGCCACGAAAAGGCCATGATCGAAATCAGGAAGATGAGCGGCAGCCAGTTTGACCCCGAAGTGGTAGAAGCCCTCTGCGCCATAATCGGCCCCGGCGGCCACGAAATTGACCGGGTCATCAACGAGCAGTTCCCTGATAGCTTTATTGGTTTGACTCTGCCCGGAGCAGATCCAACAAAGACTGGTAAACGCTTTCAGGATGAAGCCGAACGCCAAGCCCGTCTTGCAGCGTTCGAGGCGGGGCAGTAGCGACCGAAGCCGTAGCGGCTGAAGCAGTAGCGACCGAAGCAGAACTTGCTGGCGCTGAAGCGACGGCGCTAGCTGGTGCTGGCGAAATGCCGTTTGCCGGTGATTTTGCGCTAACCACGCCATTAGAATGCGCGTATTCTGGCCTATCGGCCAGCACTTTGAAGTTTTTCTGGTTTGGAATAAGTAATTTAGGATCTGTGGGTCCAAATAAGGCCACAAGGTTCTTATTGAGCCCCACGCCAATGTGCATCGGAGCCGAGTCAACGCACACGAGAACATCACATAGACTCGTCAACGCTGCCAGATCGGCTAGGCCCTTGGTCTTGCCCACGGCACTTATATAAGGTGCGGCGCTAGCCGATGAGCCGTTTTTGCCCTGGCCCGAATCTGCCTTCAGCAAGCGCTCCAACCCAGCCACAACTTCTTTGTCATCAGGCCCGCCGCACAAAATCACGCGGGTTTGGAAAGGCTGATCTTTCTGATTCTGCAATAGTCTGATAAATGTCAGCCAATTTTCAGAAGACCAGTGTTTGATGATGCCCTTGCTCACAGCCATTTGCGATGTGCCCGGATGAATCAAAACAGTCTTCACCGGCCTAGTATCTATCTGGCTAATGTCCGCGGGCTTAGTATCATCAGTGGTGACAGCGTTTTGCGTAGCTCGCAGCCCTTCCTCTAAAAATGCTTTCATGGCCGCCAGCGACTCGGCCTTGAGAGTAACCTTCGGCACTTGATAAGTGTGGTCCACATCTCTTATAGAAGCATTGGCGTCGGCCTTGCGCCTAAGATAGTTGGCCATACCCTTAGTCAGATCGTGATACATGTCAGCGGCATACTGCTCGCGCACAAGCTTGACTGGGTGGGTAAGCAGCGACTTCACGGGTGAGCCAGAGTCATATCCGACCCGCAATTTTATGCCCGATAAAAAAAGTAACATTGCCACCATGGGCGAAGACCCAGAAGATATGACCATGTCATAGCCGCCGGTGCGAAGCAGCATGGTAAGCCTAATTAGGTCAACCAGTGTGAGCGGCTTCTTTTTGATATCAAAAGTAATAATCTTGTCGATTAGGTTGGTGACTTCCATCACCGACTTAGAGCGCGGCTCAACTAAGAGCGTAAGCTCGCAGTCAGGCGCCAATTCTTTGATTCTCTCCAAGGTCGGAAGAAAAAGAACCTCGTCTCCAATACCGCCAAAATTAATAGCGAGCACTTTTGCTGGGCTACTCATCGAATTAGGGTTTCCATCTGGGATTTAAAACGGCAGAAAAGACTTCAGTAACATCATCACTAATAACAGCACGTATAATAACCAAGTTTGCAGGCATCCTAAGGTTATGAAACCAAGCTACTGGCTAATTATTTTTATTATCTGCGCCGTAGTCGGTGTTGGCGCGGGCTATTTTGCCACGCTGGTGACCCGTCCACAGTTAATTCCGCCACAGCTTCGCATCGCCACCCTGCGCGAACCCACAACAGTTCTCTTCTTAGGCGTAGACGTGGTCTTCACCGACATGGGAAGACGCAAGCAGAAGATAGATAAAGACGCTTTCACCGGACGATCCGACACCATCTTAGTGGCCCGTCTCGACCCGGTTTCCAACTCCCTTAGAGTAATTTCAATTCCGCGCGACACCGAAGTGCGCATCCCCGGCAATGGCATACAAAAGATCAACGCCGCCAATGCCCTAGGTGGACAAAACCTGGCAATAGAGACTATCAGCGGCTTTCTGGACGACACCAAGATCGATCATTATGTAGTTCTCAACGTTCACGGCCTAGTAGATCTGGTCAATGAACTGGGGGGAATCACGGTAGAAGTTCCCAAGAAGATGCAATACATGGACTGGACAGCCAAGCTCAAAATTGACCTAGAGCCAGGCGTACACACCCTTACAGGCAACCAAGCCATGGGCTTCGTGCGCTTCCGTCACGACGCCCTCGGCGACATCGGCCGCGTGCAACGTCAATCGATCTTCTTACGTGCAGTATTGGACAAAGCCCTCAGACCCGACAGTTGGTCACATCTGCCCAAGCTTCTTGACATAGCGCAACAATATATAAGTACCGACATGAGCATTCAAGACATGATGGGAATGGCCAACTTTGTTCGAGGCATTCCAAAGTCTAACCAGCTCTTAACAATGATGCCTGGCACGTTTTCGCCCAACGGCAACTGGGTAGTTGCTCCGTCTGATATACGCAAAATGGTGGCAAAACTGAATGGTGCCAACTTCGTAGAATCATCAAAAGACGACATACGCATATCGGTGGAAAACTCCAGCAGCACTGAAGGTATGGGTCGTAAAGTGGCAAAACTTTTAGGTGTGCATGGTTACCGAAATGTTTCTGTGCAACAAGCAAATTTAGAGTTTGCCGAAGGAATTAAACGTACGCGAATCATCGCTCAGAAAGCCAATCCGGAAGATGCGAGTTTAGTGCGAACTGATTTGGGGAGTATAGGCGATATAGTCAATGCGTCTGTTGGCAATATCGAAAGCTCAGTCACCGTGGTCGTCGGCAATGACCTGGCTGCCAAGATAATTGAACAAGAGAACGCCTTAACTATTCCAGAAACGGCTCCCCAAGCCAATTCACATGGCCGTATTACACGGCGCTAAGGCGAAATGTTCAGAGAATGTTATGTTTTCTCTTTGAAACATCCAAGCGCACTTAGTATTTCATGATGTACATTTGAGTGAAATGCACTTACACTCGAACCGAGGGAGAACATGGCAAAGTTCTCACTATCAAAAAAGCCTCACGGCAAAGACCCCGATTATTTCAAGTGCGTTGGTTATATCTCTCCAGGCATCTAAGAGAATTCTAGAAAGGCAGGCGGCATGATTCATTACGTTTATTCAACACGCGGCGGCTACCTCTATCTTGTAGGCAAGCACAATCAAGAGCCTAAAGTAGAAGAAGGCAATTCAGAGTTTGTATTGTCAGTTCCTGATAAGACCTCACAAACCCAAATCGACACTCTCGCTCACAAACGCTTCATGGACCATCTCAGACGTCCACGCAGAGTTGTTCACGCTCACCACAAAGTAGAAACTAAAGTGGTTGATCGCGAACTCGTTACCGTATAAAGAGATCAGTCGAAAGGGTCAGGCCTAATTAGAAAACTAATTAGAGTCCTGATACCGGACGGTGTCTCATTGGAGAATGTCGGCAGTAATGTTGATGAACTTTTGTTAAGCCGCTGGGGTAGAACCTCGGCGGCTTTTCGTTTGGAGATTGTTGGGTAATTGTTTGGAGTTTTGTGGGCAGATGCCGGTGCGTTGGTTAGGTGAACCGTTAGAAGGCCCGTGAGTTTGGGCATGGAAAAGAGGTATTCGTGTGAGTACACTTAGTATGTTGGGGCATCTTTTTTTCTTTTGAGGGTGATGGATTATGTCAGTGACAAAATTAGCTGTAAAAAGACGACCAATGCAGCGGCATCTTAAAGCTCTGAGAAAAATAAGATCAGAGCGTGGATTCACCTTGATTGAGCTGCTCGTAGTCGTAATTATTATCGGTATTCTCGCCGCCATTGCGCTACCGAACTTCATCGGCGCGCAGGATAAGGCCAGAGAAGCCAGTGTTAAGGGGAACATGCACACAGCCCAGGTGGCAGCCGAGATGTTTGCAACAGATGCTGGCGGAAACTATCCAGCTACTGCAAGCGACAATGGCTACAAGTCTTACTTCCCAGGTGGTAACAGCAACCAAGGTAATCCATCTGGTGGCAACTACCCGGTAAACCCATTCATCAACGCACCACAGGCTCTAGCTACTGGCAGTGTTACTGACGTTCAGACCACCAGAGCTGCTGCGCCAGGTTCGTTAGGAAGCCAAGGCACGGTCTATTACAATGTGATTGGTGCTTCAGGCAACAACACCTCGTATGCTATTCAAGGCGCTGGCAAGAACCCAGGCAATGCCTTGAGTGGTACTTCAGCTGGTACTACACTAGTTCTTTCAAACCAATAGCTAGCTTAAGTAAATAGGATATCGTGACAAGCAATTCGGCCCAAGTTGTAAAACAAAAGCACGTTTGGACGCCTGTAGAAATAGGTTTAGTGTTGTTTTTCTCTGTGATGGTCATAGGCATGTTTGTGCCTAGGGTGACCAGCGCAGAGGAGAAAGCGAACGAGCAGACTACTAAGACTTCAATGCATATCGCTCAAGTGGCGTTAGAAACTTATGCTGCTGATCACAACAACATGTATCCACCTGAGATCGATGATGCAGTGAAGAGCTATTACCCTGGTGGTGAAGCTGATGGTAAAACACCAGCGAACCAAGGGCCTTTGAACCCTTACAGCAAGAATCGTGAGTTTCCAGTGATGGTTGGTTATATCTCCACGCCAACGGTGGTTCGTTCATTGCCACCTGAAGGAACTGGAGCCGCAGCTGGTCAGGTAGTTTATATACCGCTAAACAATAATCGAAGTTATGCTGTGCTCGGCACCACTGGCGATGGCAAGGCGATTGCTGGTGATCTTCCGAAGACTACTTTGGTTTTAAGCAACATTTGGTGAGAAGACAGTGAGTGCTATTAGGCAGAACACTTTTCTCTATGGTTTGCTAGCTTGTCTCCTGCCGCTTGTTGTGTGGCTTCACGCTGGGGTTGCTTCTTCTTTGAAGCGGCTGCATGGTGGGGAAGAAACGGCTTTTATACCGTCTGCTCAAGCTGTACGCTTAGTGGCACTTGGTTATGATCAATTGTTGGCTGATTTTTACTGGCTAGCGTTTGTCTCATACATTGGCGATAGCGTAGCGCGTTCGTATGATCAATCTGTACAGGCAGACAAATATTTAGACCTCGTTTCTAGCCTGGATCCACATTTCACTCAACCCTACTGGTATTGCGCGTTTACTATTGGCTCAGCGCAGAAGAGGCCATTGCGAGCCAACGAAATTATTCAGCGTGGTATCAGAGCTAATCCTAGTAATTGGTACCTGCCGTACATTGCTGGTATCAATATGTACTTGTTTGCTCACGATGAAGTAGCTGCTGCTAAGTACTATATGGTCGCTTCCAAATTTCCTGATGCCCCACCATGGTTGGCTCGCCAGGCTGTTATTCTGGCGGCGAAGATACCGTCGACAATCAAAGAAATAAATACGTGGGATACTATTTATCGCTCAGAGAAATCAGCGATGATTCAAACAAAGGCACGCGAGAAGTTGGTGGCACTCTGGTCGCGAGTTTATTCGTCAAGCCCAAAAGGCGAGATAAGAGAGAAGGCGAAGAAGGCGTTGAAAGAGCTTGGGGTTGAGGTTTAGTATTGGGGGCTTGGACCTTCAGTAGGCCGTTCTAGTTGATGAGTGGCGCCAGCCGCTTAGTTGTTTCTTTCCAGCTTACAGTTCTATATCCTTGCAGTGCTGGCTCGGTGGAGCCGGTCAGTCTGTTGTAAGTAAGGCCGTATTGCTGAGCGGAGCCACCAGCGCTCGGGTTGCTCAAATCAGTATCGATTTTTAAGGTGCCAGAGTTGCTCAGGGTGATCACTGATCCCACTAAAGCTCCTTGCATTGTTCCCTCCCCAGTTAGGTTGATCTGGGCGTTTGGTGCGTAGATGGTGGCGTAAAAGCTGGGGCTCGTAAGGTCTATATTGAGGGCGCGTGTTCCTTCGTAAAACAGTTGGAAATCACCGGCGTTGGTGCTCGATTGTGGAAGCATGCCTGTAGAAACCTCGATGGAGTTGCCGGGCAAGTTTCCATCTTGCACGTATATCTTGACTGGGCTAGCCGATGTGTCTACCTGTACAGGCTGTGAAATTGTAGAGGTGCTTAGGTTTGCAGTTTTGTAGGAGCCACCGGTTAGATTTTGCCCAGTGGTAGCTAATTCTGATAGTGATAAATTTGATGCTGTTAGGTCAGCAGGGACGGGTGCTATTTTAATGGAGCTGGAGGTGGTTACTACCGTGTTCACTAGCTGCGTGTTTGTCGACTGATTGTCGTCCCCAGTTAGTGAGGTTTTCAACTCTGCTTGGCTGGTACCGTCTGCAGCCTGTATTTTTAGTTGAGCGACGTCATCTGGTGTTGCCCTTGTGAGCTTCGTGCTTGCTAGAAAACTGTCGGCGAAATATGCCCCAGGATTACTTGGAGGTGGGTTGGGTTTGGACGGAGGCACGTCATATCGGGGTTCAAGAATTACTCTGATGCTGCGAGTTAAACTACCTCTGGTGGCGGTAGCTTCAAGGACCCGCCAATTATCCTTGCTGACAAGATTACCTGTTTCGGATGGGTTTAGAAGAGGTGAGTACACCGACGAAAAATTTCTTACTTCGGTCCAGTCGCCTGGTTGAAGCTTTTTGATTCGAAGCGAGACACTAGTGCCTGGATAGTCGTCAAAAAGAGGATCAAGCGGTTTATAGTCTTTTTGATATTCGTTGACGGCAAGGTCTAGTGGTGTTACCTGATTGTTTGCAATTCCTTGATTGAGCAATACAACACCGTAGTCTATGGCTATTTCAGCTACATTTCTCAATTCTGTTGCGTTACGAAGACCAGTTTCACTGTTGGATGATTGAAGGATTAGTGGAAAGAGAGACATCATCATGGCAATTGCGAAGAAGCCCACTGCCATTATAGATACCAGCGTAAAGCCGTTACGACTTCTCCGCCTACTAGTGCTATTTTCAGTGGTTGCTCTGCGTTTCATTTTTTATCTGGTGAAGTTATTTAGTACTACATTTCGATTACTTCTTACGAATGTCTCGTTGTGTATACCGTAGAAATTCGGTTGAAGTGTGGCGCTGTTTGCTGAAAGAAGGTCTGTCTTTGCAATATCAACATCGATCCCGACGCCTAGTATATTGTCCACGTTGCTTGCGGTTGGCAGTAACTTTATGATTTTTCCGCTAGTTACGTTGTTGTGTTGAAAGGATGCTCGTGGCACTCTACCTAAGTAGGAAAAAATTGGTGGCGGATCTGTGCCTGTGGCGCCCATCAAGTTTGGCCCAACTAGGCCGCTCAGAATAGTCTTTGGTGAAGTTACTGAGGCACTGTATGAACTATCGATGTCTGTGTACTGAACACCAGAGAACCGCATCATCTGAATTAAGAATTCTCCCGGATGTAAGGCATCTGGCACTACTTGGTACACTATTGTGTCTAAATTCTCCATATCATTAGCTGGGTTCGGCGCTTGGTTCTTTCTCATCATCATGGGGAAGCCATTTTTCGGATTTTCAGCTGCCGCGGAGTTATAACGGTTGCTGCTGGGATCGTTAACTGGATCTTGGTACAAGACTGGTACTTGAATGATTAGGCAGCTTGGGCTTAGCTGTATTGGCTTCCATGGCGGTGCTGGTTGATTTCCTGGTAATCCTGAAGTTCCATAGATTGGGTTTTGTGCGGCGGGGAAGTTTAGTCTCTGTGCGTCTACGCCATAGAGGTCTCCGAAGCCTCTGGCGGCTCTTATGTCACTATTGATTCTTGTAAGTGCTTGCCGAACTGAAGCTATGCCCCCGACGCGGCTATTGGTCTTTACTGTACCAATGGTAGTGAAAATAGCTAATTGACTGACTATCGCCATAGAGAAGGCAAGCACCATTACAGAAACCATCATTTCTGCAAGGCTTATTCCTCGTGCGCTTCTCAATGTTCTGTGCATTTTCATAAGGTATAGTCGTTCGTACCCTCTTCGGTGATCAAAGTGGTGGTAGTGATTATTCTGCCAGCAGTTACCGAGTCGCTTGTATTAGGTGCGCTAAATTGACCATCGCTCCAAGAAACTGTGACCGTGACTTTCAAAGCCTTTGAAAGGCTTGGGCTCTGTGTTATCACTAGGCGCGCGGCGCCTTTGAAACCCGCAGATACAGTTTTTGATGTCCAAACCTTGTTGACGAAGTCAAAAAGGAGCGGGGTATCTCGGATTTGAACAGCAGTGTTGGCGGCTCCTGCATCTTGGTTGACGAGCAAGTCATAGGTGCCTACATGCTGGGCTAAGTAGTCGTATCTGGACTGCCTTAGATTTTCGATTATTTCGCTGGCAATGGCATTGGCAGAACTTTCGTTCTGTGTGGACGAACCGATTTTCAGGGTTTTGGTTAGCATGTCGGTCATGGCCAGCATGACTAGCGAGCCGATAACTAGTGACACGAGTATCTCGATTAAGCCGAAGCCGCTAGAACTTCTGCTGTAGCGGGTCTTTCGGGGCGCTAGCTTTATTTTAGCTTTTGAAATTCTGCTTGGGTTATGAACTTCAGCCATGGTGATGCCTGCCTGTAAAAACAAATTATGCCCGAAAAGTCATTAGTTCTACTGCTTTCGCATTCCAGCAGGACAAACACTGATCTATTCTAAGGTTCATGAGCTTTTGGAACAATAAACTGAGCGATGAGTGTTTTCCCTGGATAGGCTGGCGGGTCAATAAAAGAATGAAAAGTAGGAGGTCTTGTGGGTAGGTTATTAGATAACTGGCGAATTTTTCTGCTTGTGTGGGTACGGTCAATAGGCAGGAGCTAGGAGTACTATTGCTATGCCGCAACAAATCGGTAATTTGTTTGACAGCTTTGACCTTTATGGCGATTGGTGGTTAGGCAATGAAGATTCCGAACGGAGAAGTCGAGGAATTCTATCTTTTATTGGGCAAGAGCGAATTGAGTTGACTTTAGAGAATGACTTTCCCACGGCACCTAGTCTTGCTAGTTCAAACTTTGTGCCTGAGGTTATATATGGTTTTTCTCCGGATGGTGAGAGATACACTTTGCTCAGAACCATGAAAATTTCTGAGCAAGTTTATGGTATGGGCAATGTTCGCGCGGTATACAAAGTGCGGGTTCTGATTATTGGCGCTCACTCGCTATCTTTCAGCGACCCTCAAATAGTCTCTGTACGATTCCGCTTTCCTGGCTTGGAACAATCAACCGCTTTAAAATGGTTCAAGGTCGACTTTTCTAATTTGAACGATGTTGCTCACCATTGGGTAAAACCAACTGAGTTTGAAGTCTGGGTTCCGTCTTTGAAATCCCATGTGAGTACCTATTTTACTTTCGACAGGCTTGGTGATCTGGAAGTAACCAATGGGCAAGAACACAAGGCTTTCCTCCAGTTGAAACCATTGAAATTGATGTCATTGAACGTGTTATGGGGCAAAATATTCCAATTGCAAAGGTTATTGATACTTTTGCATGGTTTACCTTCTCCTACATCAGAAATGCAGATGGAATTGTGCGATGGCGAGACAGTACAGCTATTCTTTCCACAAGGTAAGTCTGGAGTAAGGCGAACGTACGATAGATCGGAGTTGTCTGTTTCCCTCTTTTCCCTGACGAGGCGAGAGCGGGAAGCTCTGTTTCAAAATTGGTTTGAAGCGAGGCAGCCGGTGCAAGATGCAGCAGAATTATTCTGTGGTACAGTTCACCAGCTCGGGATCTTTACCACCTTGGAATTTGTCAATCATATTCAGACACTTGAGGCATTTCACAGAGCCGTGTTTCGAAGTGGAGGAGTTTATGTAACTAAGGGAGCCTATATTCCTGTTCGGGATGCCTTGATACGAGCAATCCCAAACACTGTTGGTAGTGCTCATCGAAGTAAATTGGTTAGCGCAATTTCATACGGTTATGAGAAATCGCAGGCGAAGCGAATTGAGGAACTTATTTTCTCATTGCCTAAATCATTTCGGCAGATGTGGGCAGTGAATGAGAAAGTGTTTGTACGAAAGCTGGTTGATACACGAAATCGCTATACACATTATGCAGAAGGTGACCAAGCAAGAATTCTCACAGTTTTTGAAATGGCGGTTTGTAACCTAGGCCTCAGAGTACTTATTCAGTTTTTATTTCTTAGATACCTTGGTATTAAGGACAAGCAGTTCATGTTTCACTTACAGCGCAATGAGAATTGGAGAAAATATCGAAACACGAAAACTTGGTAGGTGCACTAGATGCTGTTCGCCGTGACAGATAGCTTAGTATCGAGCCAGCATGACAATTGTTCAATTGTTTGCTTGCTAGCTCGATTTTTGAAAATTACTCAATTGCGCCATCATTGATCTTGGCTTCGATAATCGATTCATTTTCCATATCTAAAAGTTGGGCAAATGGAATTTCAACACTACCCTGAAAGGTAATTGAACCTAGAAATATTTTGTAGTTGAATTGGAACGGTATCAAGTCTCCGTGTCGTTTACTGCCGCCAGGCTTCGCGAGATCTCTTTCTGAAAGGCCGCCGAAAGCAATGAGAAGTGCGGTACCTGGATGGATAGTGTGAGAATCAGTTCCAACGTAGAATTGGTTTCTAGCTGTTCTGTTAAGGTTAACCGCTGGCACGAAATGCAAAACTTTCTGAGGGCTGTGAGTTGGCCATTTTCGATCGGAGCCTGAAGTCGTTAGATATTTAAATGAGTCAAGGCGACGAACGGCCATTTCGCTCCGGAATACACAAGAGAGGGTTAAAGTTTAATTTAGTACGGCTGATCATATCTAGAAGCTTCATTTATCGCCGCTATACCTAATAGGTAGCTATACAACGCCGAATCTTCGACATATAATTTCCAAGATGGGTTCAAGGCAGGTCACTGCATGGGGGTAGAGCTTAGCGTACCGATTGTTTGTTCCATAGCAGCATTGGTCTTTGCCAGATTTTTGGTGTTCCACTTCACTCCTAGCTCTGCTACGGAAGGAGGGTTGCTTATGACGCTCAAACAATTCGCAAAAAAGGTTGTTCTCTCAACGGTTGATACATTTCACGCTATTGGAACAAACGTGTTCGTGACAGCTCTCCTGCCTTGAGCCCATTTTGAAATAATTGAATGTGAATCAGCAGGCTCGTTCTTGAGCTTATTTACGTTTGCTTTGAAGGAAATGAGTAAATTAAAGAACTATGGTCTAGCGTAAGACTGATTCTACTGGAAAATTGATATGGCCTCATCTCGCCTGACTGTATTTGAAGCATTTAAGCGAATTTTAAAGGGTCGCAATTTTGAATTTGCTAAGAGAGCTTCATTGACGAGGCGATTTTGGGGTCGGATAGCAGAACGTTTTGAGAAAAGGTATTTAGTACATCTATTAACTGCGCAGGAAGCAAGAATTTGCATGAAGGTGCTTCGGTCGCTTCGGATGGAAGCGACCGAAGCTAGTTGTGACTTCGTTCTTCTTCTATTCGATCAGATCCTGCCCTATGATAAGCTCAAATATTTGCAACTTAATTCTGATGTCGTTGTTCTTGATGCACGTGCAGTCGCAGCTCCACTAGCTCTCTTCACAAGCAGAACACATAAAGAGTTGGAATCGGGTGGCGATGAAAACTCATTTGTGGGCGCAGGGCATTTCCGGCTCGAGAAAACGAGCGGACATCGTTCTGCCACAGTGATTGTATATCACGATCTTGAGGGTGGACTCCACTTTGTGGGCTTCGCATTTCGTGGAAATCGTAAGCTCTTTGGTCCTAACATGGGTAGCTTTAGCTTCGTGGCTAATGATGCTTCTTATGGCTACTACTATGACCCCGATGAATTTTCTCAGCCGTTGAAGTGTGAATCTGCAGTTCAGTTCGGCGATACTGTTTTATTCGCATATGCAAATGAGTATGCGTCCGGCAGCTTTGACGGATCGGAGAATATTTATCTTGCACAATTTAAGTTCACAGAATTTGGACTGTCTGTTGAAGAAAACGATTGTTTATTAGGGCCATTTGGTTACGGTGTGTCCTTCGCTGGACATTATGAACGCGCGCTGTTTCCCAGTGATCAAATGAAGAGATTTCAGATTGACGACAATGAAATTGCGCATCTTGCTACTTCTTTCAGAGGTGTGTTTCGCTCCTTTCAAGTCGGTACCATCGAGATTCGAGCGTGGTTGGAGCAGTTTGAGCCGGGGGAAAGAAGGTCTATGTTTTACCTTCTCGCCAACTTGCGTTTCTACAATAATATTCTGGTTCGGGAAGCTGTTCAGTATCTCTACCGAAAATTGGCTGAGTCTGAATGCTTTGAACTTATGGAGGCTAATGGGAAGTGTGTTTTAGTTGCGCGTGGAGGTCCAGGCAAAAGTGGTTCGTCTATCGCCCGCATTTATCGACAGGAAAATAGCTTGCCTAGTTCGGCCTCCGTCAATTTATCCTCGCTGAAGGAATATCTAGATAGCAACACGGCTGTCAAATATATCGTTTGTGTGGAAGATGTAATTGGTTCGGGGCAGGATATGGTGAGTCTGCTGCGAGAGCTACATGCTTGTTGTGGCGAACTTCTTAAACACATGGAAGTAAAGGTTGTAATTCAGTCGGTGTGTGCTCTTGAAGATGGATTGGATGAAATTCGTAAGTATCTTGGTGATTTACCATTTGAGGTATTGTTGTTTAGTTTCGAAACGCGAGAAAAGTGCTTCGCAAAGCCTCCTGAATCTTGGTACATCGATGAAGATTGGTCGGAGATTCGTCGCATAGCTTTAAAATATGGAGTTAGATTGAAACCGAAGGCGCCGCTGGGTTATTCTGATAGTCAGATGCTTGTTGTCTTTCACGACAACTGTCCAAACAATACTTTGCCAATAATCTGGGCTTCTTCGACTGAAACCGAGTTTTACTGGACACCACTTTTTCCACGCGAATTGTGATCGATGGTGAGTAATGATCAACGACAATTAGAACTGAGCCCGACGACAATTAGAATTGCGTCCTTTTTGGGGTAGTTAATTGTAATTGGAATCGGCGGAGTTGGTAGTTGCTTACCGTTGAATTGGTGCCGAATACGTTTATCTGTTTCGTTTAAATTTCAGTCAAACGGAAGGTGTGTCTTGAATACCGAGAAAGATATGACTCTGGAAAGTCTAGAAAAAGTCTACTTCGAACATCTTGACAGGTTCTCTCTCGCTATAGAACATGTCATGGCCGTTTCAGAACTCGGCAAGAATGCTCCAACTAATTGTGATAGACAGCTGTGGTGCAAGATTCTCTATTCTCGAATGATTATGGTCGGTGTAAGTTTATTACTCGCCTCGCCATACAGCAAGCTAAATTCTGTTCCTGTTCAGTGGGATGCATGTACAGTTGCAACCCTGGCAAGGACAATTTATGAGATTTACCTGAGTCTAGAATATTTTTGTTTTGAGGTGGTCGAACCAAATGAATGGCAAGCACGGATCGATTTGATGTATTTACACGACAGGACAGCACGGCTGCAAGGCATTCAACACCTTCAACATGATTCGGAAATGTCTGATTGTCGAGCACAGTTAGAGACTGAGATAGACAATATTGTTCTCAAATTAGAAGAGAATACATTTTTTCAAACGTTGTCAGAGAAGCAACAAAAAAAGTTTTTGAAAGGAAAGCACCATTTACTATTGTCACAGGATGAGATTGTAGGCCGTGCTCAAGGGGATGTGAAACTATTGCGTAGCGCGTATGAAAAACTTTCTTCGGAAACTCATACCCTCCCGATCACATTTACTCAAGTAATGTTTGAGGGCAATAGCCTTGGTGTGAAAAATGACTCTAATATGAGGACAGCGACTTTAAGCCATATTTTGGCGAGAAGGTGTTTCGCAGTGTCGATCCATAAATACATAGCCGTATTGGGCGGCTTTTGTGAGATTGAGAAAGTTGCACCATTTCAGCTGGAGAATTTAAAATTGAATGCAGAGGTCAGCCATAAAATTCAGCGTAACACTCCAAAATCGCCAACGAATTAAATTTGCTGCCGTTGCAACGGTGACAACAATTGCCCTTAAACTAAGCACTTGCAAATTCTCTATCAATGCGGCTAGCTGTCGTGACTCATTAAAGTCAGACATGTACTACCTGTCACTCCATTTGAATTCTTACGGCAATTACTAATTCAAGTAATCGTTTATCTCGAATTTGACGTCTGGAAAGTGTCTACTAAATGTTTCAATAATTGCACGTGATGCTGCTTTATCACTGCCGATAGCGCCGCTGCCAGAAATTCCCCAGGGCTTGAGGCCGTTGATTAGATAACCGCTTTGCCCTAATGCGGTGATGTGTATATCTCCGTCTCTCCCTACTCGAAATTCCTCTTCTCCTTCTTGCTCTTGCTCTAGGGTTTGAAATGCTGAGACCAACTCCGATTGCGATGAGCGAAGCATGATTTGGGCGTGTCCGAACCATTGCTCGTTTTCTGAATGATTTCCATACGGGTATTCGAACTCGTATTTTTGTACTGCTTCAGTGGCTGCAATTCTTGCATCTGCGATGCACGTCTTTAATTTATCGATCGTTTCCCGTGTCGCAACGGGCGCCTGGAACGTTCGCAGCGAATGCATGGGAATGTCTTCCAGTCTGATAGATTCAAGACTTAGCCTTGCTGCTTTTGTGTCGAATTTTTCCAAAGAGAAAACTTTTGTAATAGCCAGCTTTTCTTGGCTGTAATACCAGTCACCCTCGTTGTAATGGTCGGCATCATACAGGGCTTTCATGTGGTCCAGAATCTCTAACGCTTCTGCTTCGGTTTCTACAAAAATCAAAATCTCCGAAAATGGAGGCTCACCGTCTTCCAGCCACAATGAGAGTCCTGGGCATTCGTCCCCTAGAGAAAATGGCCAACGCCACTCACGCTCGTGTGTCCAATCGACCCTTCCGAAGGCTCCCATGTTTGTAGCAACGTAGCGGTATTGCTCGTGAATCCCTATTCCGCAGCTTTCTGAAAGAATTCTTGGCCAGCTTGGTGCCACTAGTTTCTCTTCAATCCAAGATTCTTTTGGAATACCGTAAGTCTCTGGTCCCGTCAGGTCTTCTGAATGGTTGCCGGAAGTGCCATAAATTACAGGCCGACCGCCGCGCTGAAACACTTCCGCTTTGGGAAGTGCGATGCCATAGTTGCCCACCATTCGGTGACCAGTCTGCACGTATTTCAATAGTGCATTTAAGGGCATTTCTGTGAAACAACATGCTCCTCGTGGTCCATAAACCGTAGGGCGACCTCCGCGAAATGACCAACCAGCACGTAAATGTCCAGTTGATATTATTTGCTTCAAGACATCGAGAGATGAAGAAGTCATCGTTAGCGGATACTCTTCATGAAACTCACGCCACTCGGAGAATATCTGATAGGGAAAAATGTCTAAAGTGTCATCATGATCTTCTTCCTCTCCCTGCACATCGTCGTTCGCATGCTTTGGTAAGTCAGATTTGGCCCGTAAAATGAGTCGGGCTCGATTGCAATTTACTTCTTGTAAAAGGTCTAAATGCGGCAGGCAGCTTAAATCCCAGTCCCAAAGCTCCTTGATCTTAACTACACCCTGGTCCGATGGTTTATGGATGGAATGAATAAGATACTTCGACAAATCCGGCCGCGTTAAGTGTTGTTTTCTCGCTGAAAGCATTGGCCACCAGTAGATTTATTAGGGGAGTATGATTGTATGCGCTACTGGCATCACAGGCAGTGATTATTACACTTAAGCTCTAACCATTCCACTTCTTGCAGTATGGCTAGTAGTTCGTCTAGAAGTGCGCCATTGCTAAAAACCTCAATTAAAATGCAAATTTTGTATTGTTGATTTGGTGTTTGAAATTAAACTGGTCATTTTGATTCTTAATGAGAGTGCTAACCACAGGCAGGTGTGTCAAGCGTTAGAAATCAAAGCCGCCTTGAAATTGCTTGGTTGTTTTTTCAATTTCGCCTTCGGCGTGTTCTGCGAGTAATTCGTATAGTTTGTATGCTGGCGCGAATCGTGGCATCTCCTGTAATACCTTTCTTGCTGTACTAGCAGTGTTGATATCAACTTCAAAAGGTTTGCCGAACTCCCCTTCTTTAACTCCGGTCATGGAGCTGGAGTACAGAGTTCGTGTAGCTTCATCGAGTCTCTTCTTGCTGAACTGTTCCGCTCTGCCTAAATAGCTGACGATGAAGTCAACTTCATCGAGAATTAAGCTCAGAGCTACTTCTGAGATGATAGCAAGGAGAACGAGCATCTCGCTCTCCGTTGCCTCGTTAATGAGTGGTGAAAGTTCGGCCAGAATAGCCTTGTCGGTAGTATCGAACATGCAATTGAATAGTTCGCCGCCGTACTTTCGAAACCGTTGGTTGTCATGGCTATTAAGCCAGTCAAGTGTTGTTCTAAAAATGAGTGGGAATTCTGACGATTCCTTAAACTTCAGCTCGACTCGATCATAAGCACCTTTGTTAAACGGTCTGTAGTTGTTATTGCCGGGCAGCATTGCATGTTCAACTCGCTGCATTAAAAATCTTGCTGTCTCTACCGGGTATTGCTTGGACAGATGAGCGAGCAATCTCTGGATTGAATAAGATTCTATGTCTTCCACAAGAAAGAGCTTGCCGAAGAAGAATTGAACGTCGTCTTCAGTCAATTGGTTCTGTATGTCGGCGGTACCGATAAAATCGATCGTGGATTGAACAAGATTTAAATGTAGGTCGAGATTTATACATCGAACAAGTTCTATGACGAGCTTCGCGTGCTCAGTAGACCTACCATGCAGTGTTAGTGAGCGCAGGTAGTTGAACGCTGACATAACTACTTCTGGCTCGTCTGACGCGAGAATTGATTTGATAATTTCCAACTCTGAGCTTGTTAGTTCTGTCGGAAGAAGCCCATAGCGCCAGTATGCTAGTCCAACTGCTTGCCTAAGCGCAGAGCTTCCTGACTCTAGGCAATTCTTCGCCAATTCATCGGTAGAGCCTTGTGAGTCTCTGAATAGTTTTGTAATTGCTATATCAACAAACTTGGCGAGTTCTGAATTTGGATGTTCGGCGGCAAAGCTAACCATCGCGTTAGCAGCACGGGAACTCCTTTCCACGATCAAATTGATAAGGACTCCGCTGTTGTAGGTTTGCATCTTCGAAGTTAGAAGTTCTTGTAATTGTTCTTCTAGGAACTTACAAATGTTTGCCGCATCTGGAAATGAATTTATTATTTCGGTGGATAGATCGTTCGCTTGCTCTTTTCTCTGCTCATTTGATTCTTGTGGCTCGTGGAAGCTTTCCCAGCCATGCAGCAGTGTCTTGAAAGCGCGTGATTTAAGAGTGGTAGGTTGACCTGCTATGATTCTTTTTGCAATTATTGAAGTTCTCTCTTCCCCATAGTTTTGATGCCAGGAAAGGGCGTCAACTATCGAAAGGTAGACAGGCGCCGGTACTCCTGTAGTATTCAAGCTGGTTTCGACTTTTAATAAAATTTTTACGAAATGTTCCGTCCATTCATCGTTGAAATTGCGACTAATTGGATACCGAATTGAGTTGCGCAATATTTCTACGGCACCAGCCGCAGCCCGAGGATTATTGTTGTGAAGATTGGTAATGGCGCAGTCAATGGCGCGCATTCTCAGGTTTTCTACTGAGTTTGGTGGCACATCATATTGCTCAAAGAAGAAGCCATCTTTTGTGGAGAAACCTTGGTGAATCTTGGTTTCTAAAATTCCAGCGAGAATATCAAATGGACTATAAGCGTGTGAAAACGATTTTGAATCTTCGGCTAAATTGATTGCAAACTCTATGACTGTTTCATTGAAACACAATTGTTGAAACCGGTTAAATTCGCATAGGTTTTTCAGTATTCTAATTGCATGATTTGGGTTCTGGCTGAGCGCGCGCTGATCGTTTTTTCCTGCGGCCCAGAGACTTTCGCAAGCGTGTCTTAAGAATTCAAAGTTTCTTGCAGCATTGCGAATTAGCCCTGGTAATTGGTCGAGAAACAGACCTTCTCGAATGAGTCGATCTGCAAAGGCCAGAGCGCGTGCTGGCTGATAGTGGGCTGCTGCAGCAACTGCCGCTATGTGCGGATCTGAATACTTATGTGTTGGCTTTAGCTTCCTCCAGATACTATCTAAAAGCTTGCTCGGTTGATTGTCTAGCGCTGAAAGCCGCCAGTCCAATCTGCTCAAGTTTACGAGGAGATTTTTTAGGTAGTAGCCATTGCAGCTATCAAAGAGTTTTTCACAATAACCTGTGGAGGTGCCACCATCACCAATGCACTGTTTCTCAATAATGAAATCTGCCAGCATGTCAGGTGACAGTCTGCATCTCCCGCTTCGCTTAAAGAGTAGGCCGGACTCGGAAAGCATCCTCATAATGCGTTTGCTGTCTGTCGTTGGTATTTGCTCTACGTCCAGCAGCATTCGAAAGACTGAATCGTCCTCCATGTTAAATGGCTGGACTAAGGCTAGGACGTTTAAAGCTTTCTCCATCGATCTTGAGTCGCTGCCGTTTCCGATGCTACCAGTGATAATTTTTTGAAACCTATCCAACAGAGTATTTCTAAATTGTGGATGATTAAGCGCTAGTTCTGGGTGGTGCCCATCTTTTGCAAAGATAAAGGATGAGAACACTGTCGCAAGTGGACAGTCTAATGTTGCTGTTGCAATTCGCTCAGCGGCAGTGGCAGCTCCGTTGTAAGAGTTGAGTACCTGTCGCGATAACTGTTTCGATTCTTCAATCGTAAAATTCTCGATGATAAAGTCCTGAGATTCGGACAAGCCATATTTGCTAGCCTGTCCCTTAATAGACTGTAGCCCGTAAGGCCGGGATGCTAGAATCACTACCGCATTATTTGCTTGCACGGCAGCGTAAGCGAAAAGTTGCTCTAAGTCTGACCGGTCGTGAGCATCGTCTACGACCAGTATTTTTCGTTTAGTGCCTAAATCGAAAAGAATCTTCGGCGAAATCTCACTGTGCGTCGATGCAAATCTTATAGCTGTAAGCCCCTTGTTGTGTTTGGAAAACTCGCAAATCACTTCTTTTAGAATGCGTGTCTTACCTGCTCCACCCGCACCTACAATAATTTTGATTGGTGGCTCTGTATGTTTTAGTCCATCAATTATTGAAGAGATGAGCGTTTCTCTACCCACGAGCGGCCAATCATGGTGAAACGGGCTTCGTGAGCTGGAAAACGGTAGGAAGAACTCTTCAGCCGTTTGCCAGGCACCAGGGTCGGTTTCTCCTAGGAGTGCCTCTCGCTGACCGCGAAAGAAGATGTCAACTAAGCGCACTTGCTCATCTTTGCTAAGACTTCGAATTTTTCGAGAGACGTCGTCTTTGTCCCAGATATCCCAGTCGTTATGCAATTCTAGAGCTAGGCGCGCCTTGGGCGAAGCAATTCGGCTTAATACAATGACCTTCTTTGTGGCGCTGGCAGTGTGCGCCTCTATCGCTTGCAAAACATCAGCAGGCCCAAATTGTTTGATTCTCTTACATTGAAATGAGGTAGAGGTGCCGTCGGCCAACAGTGCCTTAATGTCTAGTCCATCCTGATCGCTACCGCTCGAACCAGCCTGATGAACTTTGGCATCAGGGTAAAGCGCCTCAATTAGATATGTGCAAAACCGCTCGAAGTTTTCCCAGGAGAGTGCATCAATAGGGAATGGTTGGGCTGTGGTAAGCACCGTTGTCGGACTTGAATAGCCAGCCGCAGCATTTAGTTCATTATTGTCGAACTGAAATAGACTGGCCAGGCTTCCTAGTTCTGTTGGGCGTGGTCTCGACAGGCCAGCCTCCCATCTGCTTACTGTCTGCTGTGTTACTTTCATTCTCTTGGCGACATCGGGCTGTGAGATGTTTGCCTGCTGTCGCAAAGCCCTTAGAAGTGTTCCTAGCTTGCTATACTTCGGCTCTTCTGTCGTACTCAGTTTGTGTGTGTCGCGGCGTTTTGTCAATAGCTGATTGGATTTGACTTGGGCGGGGCGGTTTCAAATTTCCTTAGCCTTCAGGGAGAAATTTACTCTATATAGTTGAAATGATTTGTTGGCCTTATTGGCGGTTGAGCAAATTTGTTTCAGTTTTAGGTTTTATTGTTAGACTTCACGCCAGCAGTTGAATTAGTCATAGTCTTTGTATCTTGCTGTAGAGCTGAGGCCGGAAAGTTGTATTGGGAGTGACTACGGTGCCATTGAACGAACAGGTTGATGAAGATGCCCAAGCGCGATTGGGCCTTGATGTAATTTTTAGTCTAGATACCGCCGAGATTATGGCGGCTCGCGAGCGCACCAAAATCATTCATAGAAGTCGTAATATTGTTTCTGCCGGTCATGAAGTAGAGGCTGCCGCGAGAGCGGTTCTCTCACGCCGTTTCCCAGGCAGCAGTTATGTTGGTCAGGGTCACATTATTGATCAAGCTTGGAAGGCAAGTAAGCAGCTAGACATTGTTATTGCTGACAATTTTGCTTGTCCAATAATGTTTAAGATCTCGAATGGGACTGAGTATTTCCCTTATGAGGCCGTGTACGCAATTGGCGAAGTCAAGTCGACTTATAAATCAGAGGACGATGTTATCGAATTTTGTAAAAAGATTGAACATCTCAAATTGAATTTAAAGCGAGAGAAGACACCTCAAGGCTTTATTAGCACGGGCCGAGGTAGAGGTGTCCAACTACAAGGCCTTTCTTCCGATCGTAGGCCATACAAGAATCCGCTCTTTACGTTCATGGTTTTTGCAAATTCGGGTAAGTTTAGAAAGCAGCATCTACAGGACTTATATCGGAGCAAGAGCGTGCAAGAGCTTCCTTGTATACTCTGCTTCTTAGACAGTGGTGTCCTTGGCTATGGCATCGTGAATGAGAGAGGGCAGTTTTCTGGCCTGCATGAAATGCCTGAGTTTGCCAGTCTTTATCAAAAAACTGGCCAGACTTCACGATGGATGTGGTTGGAGAATCAAGAGCCGATTCTGAAGGCTACTCACCCACTTGCTTTTCTCTATTTCCAGTTGTCTTCTCATATTAGGAATTGCAGTCTTATGCCGCCTGAGTTAACTGAGTACGGTATGCCGTTGATGTCTATGGGAAATGGGCGTTGGGAGGCTTTGTAGGAAACTAGACTGGCACTTCTGATTTTGGCGAGCGAAATTTGATCAGGTTTGGCCCGCGAATATTGAGCAGATCATTTTGTGGTTGCATTAGCTTTTGACCTCGTTTCTAGAACTGCTGTTTCTGCCGCTGAAGTTTTCTTCTTCCGTCTGACACTTTCTTTGAACCGGTAGCTTTCTCCGTTCACACTTCAGATGGGCAAGGTCAAAGCTCTTTCAAATCAACTTGTTTTTATAGAAATTGGCTGTAGGCTGGCTGAGATCACTACAAGTTTGTATTTTTCAGTTGAGCGTGGCAATCTGCTATGTAACCGTTACCTAGAAGGAGATTTGCTTGGCCTACTCGAAGCTTTTTTGATTTCAGTTAAGAGATTATTCAGCCTTTGATTCTCTGATTTTAATGACTCAATTTCCTGAACTTCCAATTTTCTTGCTATTGCTTGCTGGAATGAGAGATCAACGGAACGCCTCGTCTGACAGGCCATGTCTGCCGTACAGGTGGCCATCCAAGCGTTGACTATCATGCTCACAATACTGATTATAATTATCACGCTTGTCAATTTTGACGAACTTTTTGACTCTGTCTCCACTGTTTTGATGAAACTAGTTATTTCATTTGTGATGTCGCCAGAGATTTTGAGGGCGATTTTATCGAGTGCCTGAGATAGGTTGTCCAAAGCTACGCTTGCGACATTTAATGCGGAATCCATCCTCATTACTGTCGAGTCATTCAAGGTTGAAATAGCTTTCGTAAATTCCGCACTACTTTTTGCACGGATGTAGGCTTGAATTGTTTCGATAAGTCGACCGTGAAGCGGTGAGGTCTGTTCTATAACCATACAAGAAGCTATTAATTGCTCCACAGTCATGCGGTTGTAATCTTTTAAGCCCATTTCGTCCAGCGCTTTTAGAACAGCTTGTATATCAACAGAATCGTAGTATTGATTGATTGGCAATTCTGTTAGGTATCTTGGGCATCTAAAATCTTTAGTGCAGTGTTCATTTAAACAGTCGACATGTTCTGCGCCTTGAGTTGGAGCTGGTGACGAATCAATTTGCTCAGACGGCTGTTGACGATCTTTGCCTGGTTGTGTGGTCACTTCTTTCACCTTATGCGCTTCAACTATCGAGGTCGTCATCTGCAGAGTGGATCGTACATTGACTTGTTCGCAACACAGGTTGGTTAAGCAGAATTATAGTGACATAGTTCGCCTTTGGCACGGCTAGTGGTTGCGGGCCCGTGCTCGCTAGCGTCGTGACTAGCCATTGAGGCCCACGTGTTCTTCGAGCTGCTTGCTCACAGGAGCTACGAGATCGACGTAGTGCTTAAAGGTAGTTTCATGGCCTAGCCTCCCTAATTTGAGTTGGTTCGTGTAGCTCGATGTACCTAGCCATGGAAAGAGAAATTGAAAACGTTCCATTACAATTGGTTTGAGTCGAGCCGGCAGAGCATCAGTTAGTTCGTTTCTTAGCCCCGTAGCACTGTCGCTAAATAATCTATGAATGTTAGATACAAGTTCATAGTATAGCTGCGGTTCAATCAGCCTTAGCCATTCAATGGTTACAAGATCGGCTGCTGCAATTGTTAATTGCTCATTGTCCGTAAATATTCCAGCTTGAAAAGAAAGGATTGATCCAAAGCGTTTCACCCTCCGTAGGGTTTCAAAAGACGTTGCGATTTTGCTAGCCGTTTCATTCAGGAGTGGCTCGTGGTCGGCAAATGTTGTCTCCGAAAATGAATTCTTAAAGGTCTGTATTAAGAATGGCACTGTATTTTCAGATCTGAGTGGTGGGAGGTTTAGTCCTACATGAACTATTTTGTCCAAGTACAACCGACCCATCTTTGTTCCGTCTGAGGCTGGTGGCATCCAGGCCGCCAAGCTTGCTTCAATGTTTTCCTGTTGGCAGAGCAGAAGAAAGCCAAGGTTTGGAAAGTCGCAGTGGGTTTTAATTACTTGAAATAGTGTGCGAATTTCTTCGTTGGTAAGCCTATCTATATCATCAATGGTTACCAAAATCGGCTTTTTGAGATTTTTCATTGCAGCTAACAAAGTTAACCGGAGGTTCTCGATGTCGTGAACCTCTGCAGTTGCCTGAATCGCATCTTTTGCACTGGCTAAAGCACCACCGATTTTCGATGAGCCGGCGCCAAGTTGTTTTATGATCTCACCGAGGACTGGTACGCCAACCAAGCTCAACAAGGAACCTAGTGCTGAACCGGTCTGGCCGAGCATGGTTACTGTAGTGGCCCACTCATTCCAGTTTCTTTGCACTTGCTTCGTTCCCGCTGGATCGAACAGAGCAATGCGTTTGCCAATCAAGTTGAGAAGCTGTCTTGCAAGATCTTCCTGATTTTTGAATAGCCAAGGGTTAAATTCTAATATCTGCGGCTCCATGTCTGATTTTAGCAAGTAGTTGCATACTAGATTTTTGACGGATGTTTTCCCGCTGCCCCACGGGCCATAAAGCGCTACAACTAGACCGCCTTCATTGGCTGTCCAAGTTTCAATTCCTTTTCCCACTTGAACGGCAAAGTGGCAGCGATTTAACAGATCATCTGACTCTTTGGTAATTGGTTGATCTATGAAAAACATTCAGCTCACAATTATCGACAGTATAGGCCAGAATCTTAACTTACCCATAATTCCAATTAGTAACGGTTGGCTACACTGCAATTGTATGGTTCTATCTAGTTTAAGGGTGCTTAGTATCGAGAGCGAGCAAACAATTGTGCAATTGTTTGCTCGCTCTTGCAATGACTCTAATACATTATAAAGTCAGGTCATGGAGTAAACAAAAATTGGCTAGAAATTTGCTCAGATCTATGTCAGCAGCCCTAGTGGCCGTAATTATGCCGAATTTGTGGCCGGTTCATGGTTTTAACCAGGTATCGATTAATCTGGCGAAGTTGTATCCCGAAAAACATGTAACAATCAATGAGAACCAATGTAATTTCCTTCAAATGGATGATAAAACTGTCGTTTTCTTTCATCCAGACGAAAGAATAAAGTTTGGCCAGCTAATGAATGGCAAAAGTGAAGCATGTGTTTCTGCTGTTCTCATACTAGCCCCTTCGCAAATGCATGTAAGTCATGAGAAAGTTACCGTTCGCTGGCAGGATGGAAGGCTCTATTTTCGCACTCGCATTGCTATGGAATCAGAGGTGCGTCGAAGCCGTATCAACCCCAAGTGGCAAGACTTAGCAAAGCATTATGATAGAGGGCAATTGGGCGACGGAAAGGTTGGTGCTTCCGTTATTGAACTGCTTAACGATGTATTCTTGGTGACCGGCGGCGTGCTCAATGATTCTGCTGGCACATCTAAAAATTCTCACCTTAGGCAGTCTGCTCAAATTTACGACGGTAAATCTAATAAGGTCATCAAAACTTTTAAACTGGCTATGGCGCGAAGTGGCCATCGCTCTCTTCCTCTTTCAAATGGAAAAATATTGCTTATTGGTGGAGTCGCAGCTGGTGCGCCAATAGCAGAGATTGTTGATCCTGTTTCTGGGACGTCTGTACTTTTGAAGGCGAAAACCGAATTTAAAAGATCTTGTTATACTGCATGCGTGGACGATAACGACAATTGTTTCTTGCTATGCGGAGCGACAACAGACGCGGGGTGCCTTAAAGCCGTTGATATGCTAGATGTTCGCAATGATAGACTTGTGCGAATCGACAAATTTCGACTTAAGCATTCACGCATGTTTTTTCATCGGTTTGATATAAATTACGAGCCTGAGAATGCGCGTTTCATTGCCGATAACGTTCTTCTTGTATCTGGCGGCATGACTGAAGATCCAATGTTTTCGGAACGTCATATAAGCGTAAAGAACGCTGAAGTAATAGAGTTTGCCCCGCGCTGACTCTTGGTGCTGTCATCAGGAAGATTTAAATAGTCGTTGAGCTAGACTTCGCTTCCAACTAGGATTGCCAATTTTGCCGTCCTTAAAAGGGCTGGCGCTTGGCCAAGGTTCTGGTGCAGAAGATCCAACTTCGCCTTTGCCTGCCATGACCCTTTCTAATTTGCGCACCGGCGCCAGTGTGAACTGCGAAGTGCTTGATAGTCGGTAGAGGGGCTCAACTAGCATGGTTTTCTTGTGCCATTCTTTGGGCAGATTAATGTACAGGTGGAAGAGGGTCAAGCTGTGGCAGATAAGCCTGGTGAAAGGCTAACATGAATTCGTTGAAACTGTATCGAAACTCTGAAGTTCTCGGCATCGTTACCAATCCGGCACAAGAAGGTCCAGAACCAGTCGCTAACCTCGAATTAACTGCTGCCGCTGCTAATCATAAAGACCTTCTCGATTACATCATGAGCAAAAAAGAGCCTGGCCAAGACCCGCCTGTGTCTTTAAACCTTTTTGAAGGTTGGTTTATCGAGGACGAAAACGGAGTTAAGAAAACAATCTTTCCGCCCGCGATTTACCCAGGTGCTAAATTTATTTCATGGCGCTGGAGGCGCACGGAGAAGAATTGATTGGCGACGAGCGAGTTACTGTCACTCGCTTTGATAGCGCTTCCAGTTTTTTTTCGTCATACTGGTCCGTATCTACTATATAGGTGACTGCCTTGCATTCGATTGAAGCTGCGTCTGTGAGAAGTCTACGTCGATTTGTTGAAAAGTAAGTTGATGACTTAGCGATAGGCCTATTACGAAACCTTGAAGTTTACACAATTCTTCATTGTCAGCTTTGAATCGTGCGATGTTATTGCCTGTGTGCGCTGAATCACAGCATTAATCTAGTTCGTCTTTTGGGGCCGCTCGCCGTTGCTTTTCTTGTTCTAGCTGAAGTCGTGTCAACTGGCAGAATAGTAGGAGCCATTTGATATCTCTGTTCGTTAAGGTAAAAGTACTTCGTAGATCGGATTCATTTGTACCGAACCGGGCCGCCTGATCAGCTACCAAAAAGACATCAGTACAATCCTTGGCCGATTTCAGCGCTTCCTCGATTCGGCTAAGACTCCATGAGGCAATATCGTCACCAGTTAAATTTTCTTCCATTTCACTTCCTTGTGAGCGCTGCTTTATCAGCGCGGGGGGGTGATCTTCTGACCACTTTTTGAGACGGTCAATTATCTTTTCTGCATTCAGATAGTCATTGAAAATTTCTGTCACTATTATCATTTGCTGTCATGAAAGTTTGACATCTTGGGGGATGTCAACGTCGATGTGGTCGTTCATACCTTTCAGGGCGTTATCCAAGGTCTCTGTGACGCCACGATTTCGTAGGCCGCTGTCTCTAATCCAGTTGCCCAGAATTTTAGCCAATTGCTGCCCAACCTTTTCCTCGTCAATTTTTCCTTCTTCTTCCATTGCGTTCTCTTCTTTGAAGTTTTGTACTGACTCAATTCTATCAAGCCCTCGCAGGCACATCTTAGAGGGTCTTCCGTTTTTTGTGTTCAGCTTTACTTAGATCTTGAGCCTGTTGAACTAGCTCACATTGTCGCAGTGCGATTAAAATCAAAATGTTTCTTCGCTCAACTCTTCTGGCTCTGGCACAACATACGACGACATGACATTGGACCAGTCTACGAAACTGCTTGTGCAGCCAGTCGCTGATTCAGTTAGGGTTAGTGTGACTTGCGTAGCACCATAGTGTTCTTGGTTCCAAATTGGCATCGAGGGTGCCGAGAGTTTTTCCAGCGCCGCTCTAAGGCTTGTTAGCAGGTTAGTAAGATGTACCGAACCGCTCACTGCCTCCGTTAGGAGTTGAGCACCGGTGGATGACACGGCGCAAGTATTTTTGCCAGTTTTGAATTAAATATCTCGGCCGGGTATTTCTTTGATGAGTGAGCCGCTCACTTCGGCTCCGCTGAGTTCTTCATAGCCGTATTGACCTGTGCCAGACGATTCCTCAGATGTTCAATCAGACGAGGGTCTGCTGCTTCTGTTTTGTTGAGAATTCTAAGAGCCTTTTCGAACTCCATTCTGGCCTGAGAATAGCGACCCTGGTGAATGGAAATCAGCCCAAGAGTATCAAGGTCGGTTGCCAAAAAAGAATTATCAGGACCGAGATACTTCTCGTCGTAGTCAAAAGCCTTCTGCGCCCAGAGCCTGGCTTTGCCGTACTCTTGCTTGCTCAAATGAGCGACGCCAATGACCCTACAGCAACTCGCCATTTCGGTACCCAGGGTGGCTTGGTGTGCCTCGCAAATCGCAAGAGCTTCCATTGCGGTCTTGGTAGCCTTAGCGGAATCACCAATATTGGCGTAGGCATTTGATAAGTTTTCGAGAAGCTTGCACCTCAGTTCCAAGGCATCATGTGAGTCTCCAAGTTTCGGAATAATCGCTAAGGCTGTTTGTACGGTTTCGATTACCGACTGATATTTGGCCTCCTTGCCATAAATCAGCGCCAGAGTATTCATTGCACCGACTACCACTGAGGCGTCTTGAATATTGCCTGGTGTTCCGACAAGCTCAATGCTCTGTTTTAGTTTTTCTTTTGCGCCGTCATAGTCTCCATTGCGCATTAAAGCATCTGCGAGTCCTGAAATACCATCCGAGAGAAGATTTCTTTGCAATCCAGATGGCAATTCGGTTTTCTCATGCAGCAAAGAGATGCCATTTTCAAAAGCTGCACGAGCTTCTTGAAATTTGTTCTCGCATCCGAGCAGGCGTCCCATTTGTATTTGGCAGAGGGCCTGCATGCCCGTAGTCTTATCTTTTTGTGCTGCTGCAAAGGCGTTTTGTATGAGCCTCTCTGCTTCTGGGAAATCACCCTGTAACTGCGCTTTAGCGGATTCTTGCAACAATGTAAGCGCCTCATTGTTTACCGCGCGAGCTGGGCAACTGACAAATGGTAGCGGCGAAGCCAGAAGGAAAGCGCATTGTAAGGACAGGATAGCTCGGACGTAAATCGACCAGCTAAGGAGGCAAGGAGTTGTAGCACTATTCTTATTTGCACGCAATTTTTTTTACCACCTACAAGCATCACATCACCGCCCTCTGCCAGAATCATATTTCAAACTGGCAGCTCTATTTCATCGACTATTAAAAGTTTCCATTCACTTTAGCAAGACAAATCGAGGTTGGGTGCTCTGTTTCTAGTGATAGAAAAATTTTAATCGCTCGATTGAGGTAGGCAACCAAGTCGCTGCGCTTACGAAAACACAGCATTCCTGGTTAACCACCTAAGCCAGTTCTTGATTGTTGATGCTCTTCGCATCGGCGTTGTACCAGTTAGTGAGGAATGCTTTTCAATTAAAGATGCTATTTCTTGGGCGCGCACTTGAGCCTCAATGAAATTGTTGCTTATTAGCAACTGAAAAACTTCTCGCATCAATGGGTCTGTTGCCATCTGTTCGACCAGAGCTTTGGTGCGTTGTGCTCGCAACTTCAACGCCAGAAACTGTTTGCCAAAGGCTGTGAGTTGAAACTCGCTTTGTTGGCTTGTTCCTGAGCGCTCCACTAGACCTAGATAGCCCGCCGCATTTGCGTAGTAGTCGGCCTGTCGCTCATCGAATTCAAAGCACTCTACAATTTTGGGTTTGGAGTTCTGACCGTTGTTCACAAATTGAATTAGGTCAACAACTTTGTCTAGGTCGTTTGCTTGCGGTATCGTGTAAGTTTGGATTCTTATGCTGGGTTGTGAGTCGGCCAATATCTGTTGCAGGTTGAGATAGGCAATGGCTGATTCATTGATCGTGAATACTCGATTGTCGACGACTTCAACTGAACCGAATATGGTATCAAACTTAAATTCTGTGAAAAGATATTGGCCGTTTGAGTAGCTAAAGAAAATCGGTCTGATCTTTTTGGCCGTTTTTTGAGACCATTGCATCCAGGGATACCAGAGCTGTCGTATGTTGAAATTGTCTCTTCTGCCGATCTTTGCTTCAAGTAGCAACAGAGAATCAGCTGTTTCATAGCCAGCATCCACTTCTATTTGAACATTGGCTACTTCTACCAAACGTTTTGATTCCGGCAGCTCGAAAGAGAATTCACCAGAGTAGAGGCGGCCGCGCACAGTAAGCTGAAGATTTTCTTCCTGAGAATATGAAGTCAATAGCGACGCGATGTTAGCAAAGTCGATTGCCTGTGATTCACTGAATGATCTGTTGGCCGGAAAAGAGTCGAAGGCTTGAAGGTCTTTATTCGAAACATACTCTTCAACCTGTCGGTTTTCTTCTGAGGTTTCGAATTGATAGAAGCTGCTGTTTTGACTGTCCTTGAATAGAATGTAGCGGCCATTCTGCACGGGCAAAATATTGATTTCATGTTCTTGAAATGCCTTAGGTCGATTGCTAAGGCTGTCTATTTTTGCCATCAGGCGGGGCTCTCTTCCGCCTGCCGCCTTCAGCTCATCGGCAGTGACGTAGGCAAAGCCAGCGGTTTGAATTTCGGCCAGCGCATTGCTGTTTTTAAAAAACTGAGCCCAATGTTTGTCGTTGGCTGTGGCCATTGGCTAAATGCCTTTGGTTGCTAGTATTTCTTTTGCTTTTGTTCGATCGCCAGTGCAGCTTATCAATCTCGGGGCATCAAGAATTTCAACTTTGAAGCCGAGACTTTTATACAGGGCTACAATGCGCTTGGTCGCTTGGTTTGATGTTACAACAGGGCCTGGGTGCTCAGCTAGCCACTCTGCCAAGCGCTCTTGGTGCGACCAGTCGAAAACTTCTTTTGAATACTGCGTAAATTCGACGTCGTAGGGCGGGTCTGCATAAACCAAATCGTTCTTAGTTAACGGAAGCTGTTCAAAGTCGCCCAGCGAAAATTCCCAGTTGGCAAAGATTGGCTTGTATGCTCGAAAATCGCTGGTGTAGAGTTCGTAGTTCAATGTCTTGTATCTACCATACGGCACATTGAATTCGCCTTGTCTATTGAAGCGGCAGAGGCCGTTGAAACAAGTGCGATTTAAGTAGTAGAAAAGCTCAGCAGCTTCTTTTGTGTTCTGCTTGCCGAGAGAAATCAATTCATTGAAGCGCTCACGGTTCTGATAGAACGATGTTTCGTCGTTCCGCATGTCTAGCTTGAGTGCCAGGCCTTTTCTTAGCCACTTATAGAAGTTAATGGCGTGCGGATTTATATCGTTAAGAAGAGCTTGTTCTGGCAAGAGACCAAGGGCTACCGCCAGCCCGCCGCAGAATGGCTCTACTAGGCGTTTTGTCTTTAGATGTTTTGCGACAATTGGTTTCAGGTAGGGCACAAGCCATCGTTTGCCGCCAGCCCATTTTAACGGCGGCCGCATGCCAAGGCCATCGCCTAAGAAGAGTCTAGATTTTGTATCGAGAACTGTAGCCAATGGTTATCCTGGGAAAGTCTAGTAGTTGGTCCTGCTTCTTCAAAGTCGATGGCAAGTCCAACGAAGGTGTTCAGTGTCCTTGAAAATGGTATTACGCCATTATCAGGGACGCATATTTGCTTGTCTACTTCGATGTATATCTTTTGGCTATCTTCTCCCTGCTCGTTTACTTTCGAATAGTCTAATAATTCGAATTTTGCTCATTAATTTTCACTGTTAAGCTCGCTTCTGTTTTGAACTGCTTTCGTTTTAGTACAGAGAACGTAACTGAGCGATCATAGAGCTTGCTCAATATTTTGGTTGTTGCGGAATCGAAACGTTGATGTATGATGAAGTTACTTCGTGGATCTTGACGGTGATACGAAGTGCTTCTACCGGAAGGTGGTCTGCCTGGAAAGGTCCTTCATTCTCTTGACTGAGACGCATGTTGAAGGTTCGACCAAGAAGCTTCATTTATGTGTTCTAGAGAGTAAAGGAGCCGTACATGCCTACGCAGCCCAGTTTCCATGACAAAAGTTTGTCGACAATCGTTAAAGAAAGCGCTATAGAACTCGATCAGTTTCAGAAGAAACTTGACGAGGCTTCTTCAGATACTTTGGAGCTTGAGAAATGGCTCCAGTCAACTGGGTTTTGCATCGATGTCTATGTTGATGTGAATATTCCTGGCTATGACTCAATCGGGTGGGATAAGTGCGGAAACGCGTGGCGTCTCGTCGCGAGGTATTGGACTGAAGGGTTCAATAGTGATTTGAATAGTAGATCTTTGGTTGACTCCAGCGCGCGCTTGCGTCTTGCATGCAAGCCCTTTTTGCCGCTGTTGGTTAAGAAGCTTACTGATACATTGGTAGAAATTCAAAACGGTTCAGAACCCTCTGACGATGACTTTGTTGGCCCAGATTTCGCTTGAAATCTTTTCATATTGCAATCAGAGGGTTAGAAATATGGACAAAATGCCGCAGGGCAATTTTTCCTTCGCTGGCCTAGCGGAGGTGGTGAAAGAATTTCGGGAAGTACTTAAGGATCTCTGGTATCGAAACAATCAGGAGAAAACTTTGGGAGAGTTAGAAATCGCTGATAAGTGGATGGCACTGGATTGCAAGGCTCAGTTATGTCGTCTTGAGAAAGTCGATAGTATCCAACCATTGATATTGAAGCGTTGTTCTACCGATGAAGGCCTTTAAGAATGAAGGAAGTTCGACAAGGTGCGGTCAATCTCAGATAGCGTTGTGTGGCAGGCTAGGTCAAGCGTAGTGTCAGTTGCTTGAGCGCATGGACCTTAAATGCGTCAGAAATTGAGATAGGCAACATTCATTTTCAAAGTGAGTTGGTTGGCAAGCTGTGTTAATGCTTGATGGGCAATAGCTAAGAGGAAGAAGATATGGTAAGTGATGCGGAACTCATAGCAAAGGTCGAGCGATTGCGCCAACTGCTTGAGGATGGACTGACTGGAAAAGGATACGCCGATGATGAATATCGGGAATTGAGACGGGATCTCATCTCAATTCCCAAATTGAAAAATCGGCTACCGCCGTTTCTGATGACACTTCGAGAAGCAAAGCACCTTTATCACCAGGTTAAAGACTCTCACCCATCTTATGCGTCGCGCAGGCAGTGGCTTGCCGATGAGTTTACTAAAGCATTAACTTATCTTGAAAATGACTTATCGTTGCCAGTAAAGGAAGGCGTGACACAGGTGTTGTCTAAGGTTGACGCCCAGCATGTTGAAGATTGTTGGCGCAAGGCCTTAGATCGGTTAAATATCGATCCTGAAGGAGCAATTACAACGGCGCGGTCGTTGGTGGAAACTGTCTGCAAGTATATTTTGGAATCTGAGAAAGTGTCTTATCGAGATGATGGGGATTTGTTGAAGATCTATGGGGCGACCGCGAAGCACTTGCAGCTCTCGCCATCAGATGAGTCTGAACCTGCTTTCCGACAAGTGCTGAGTGGTTGTGTCTCGATCGTAAATGGAGTTGCAGCGCTGCGAAATAAGCATAGCGATGCCCATGGCAAAGGCCTGCAATCGGCTCCCACGTATTTGCGGCATGCGCGGCTTGCTGTTAGTGTCGCCGGGGCCGCAGCAAGTTTTCTTATCGAGACATGGGAGGGACGCCTTGCTGAGCAAGGGTTAAGTCTTCCTCATTGGACTGACGATCCGGAAAATTTGCAAATGGCACTGGATTTGGTGGCTGAGGATATGTATGCTGAGCAGCAAATGAATGAGATGCTTGATAAGTAAAGTGGAAGTTCGTGCACTTTGAAAATACACAACTGATCGACAACAAGCAAGAGCGCTGATAACAATGAGCCAAGCCAATTTCGAAAGACTCAAAGAGCATATTATCTCGCTTTCGGATTCTCAAATATTTGTGACGGCTAAATCCGAATGGCATCTCGTAGCAATTGAGATAAGCGATGAATTCGACAACTGCCCGTGTGGCCAGGAGATTAAAGAACATTGCTACATTCGCAACAAATTTAATAGCAACCAAACATATGTCGGCAATGTATGCATCAATAATTTTCTTGATATTGATACAGGTAATCTGTTTGATGGACTTAAGCGAATCGCTACAAATATTGAAGCGAATCCAAACGAAGATCTGATTGAACACGCCAATCGGATGGGTTATCTACATGGCGAAAATGAGTACCTGTTTCTTCAATCGATCAAAAGAAAACGCAAGTTGTCTGAGAAGCAGTTGCGCTGGAAGCGATTAATAAACAAGCGCATTCTGTCGCAGACCAAGGTACGCAAGCGGACAGTGCGATAGTGTGGCATGACTGATTGCGCTTGGTGGGCGTCAAGTTTGAGCTCAGATCTTCGTTTAATACTGGCTGATCGACGATATCTAGCTCAGAGGGTCAGAAGCTCCCTAAAATTCAAATCTTGTTGATATCGCTCTGGTGGTCTTCTGTTTGCAGTTGATATGGCGTATTCACCGAGGGCTTTCATGCTAGTTCGTGTGAGAAGGGCTTAACCACGACATGCTAGTATAGGTATCAGTCTTAAGAGCTTGTTGATTTGAATTGCCACCGCTGAACTAAGGGAATGTAATGATTCAGACGGAAAGTGAAGACGGCCAGACGACTGTTCGTGGCTCAATTGAGAAGGTTACTTTTAGAAATGACGATAACGGCTATTCAATCTGCCAATTGAGGCTGGAGGAGACCAATCAGCTCATCACAATCACTGGCTCATCGTATTCGCTTGAAGTTGGAGAATTCGTTCAATGCAGTGGCAAGTGGATTGAAGATAAACGTTTTGGCCGACAATTTAAAGCTGAGCAGATTTTGGCGTCGCAACCTCAAACAGTTTCAGGTCTTGAAAGTTATCTGGCCTCAGGCTTATTTTCTGGAATCGGACCGAAGTTTGCAAAAAAATTGGTTAGCAATTTCGGCTTGGCCATCTTTGAAGTTATTGAACGTGAGCCGGAAAGACTAAAGAATATCCCTGGTTTTACTCAGGCACGCATCGATTCCCTTGTAAAGTCTTGGGACGAGCAACGAGCAATTCATAATGTGATGGTTTTTCTATCAGATCTCGGTATAAAAACAGGGCAAGCTCTGAAAATTGCTGCGGCCTACGGCCCGAATGCTGTTACTGTTGTATCGAATGAGCCCTATAGACTAGCTGCCGAGATTACTGGATTCGGATTTCAAACAGCAGATGAAATCGCAGTAAAGGTGGGCATTGATCCCGCTTCCATCGCGCGCGCCAAGGCTGGACTCATTCATGTTTTAAAAACTCAATCGACAAGTGGGCACTGTGCATGCAAAACAGATAAGTTGATTGCAAGTACTTATAAACTGCTAAAGACCGAGAATGCCAAAGTTGAAGAAGCGCTTAGGCTACAGGTAGAATTAGGTCAATTGATCGAGCGACAAATTGAATCTGAATCTTTGATCTATCTGCCGTACCTCGATTTCGCGGAGGAGTGCGTAGCGGAATCTATGAAACGCCTCAGTGTGAGCGGCACGACAATGAGAAATCTGATAGCGTTAGACCGAACTGCGTTTGAAGAAACAGCAGTGGAGATGGAACTCTCTCCAAGCCAACAACGAGCACTCAGATGCAGCGTCGAACACAAAGTACTAGTGATTACTGGCGGGCCGGGTGTTGGGAAAACCACTTTAATTCGAGCCCTGTTGACCCTTGCTCAACGAGATGGGCAGCTTAGAATCGCACTTTGTGCGCCAACCGGTCGAGCAGCCAACCGATTGTTTGAAGCAACGAAACTGCCAGCGAGCACGATTCATAGACTTTTGGAGTATGAACATCAAAATGGGTTCAAGAGGAACAGCGGTTTCCCTCTTGAGGCTGACATCGTAATTGTCGATGAAGCATCGATGATAGATATAAAACTGATGAAAGATCTATTGAGTGCGATCCCGTCGAATTCGCAAGTAATTTTTGTCGGGGATGTTGATCAGCTTCCTTCTGTGGGGCCAGGCACTGTATTGGCCGATCTGATAGATTCAAATCGAGTCGAAGTCGTTCGCTTGACTGAAGTATTTAGGCAAGCTAACAGTTCAATGATTATTTCAAATGCTCACCGAATAAATAAGGGAGAGTTGCCAACTGCTGCACCATCGACTGACCTCAATGCTGACTATTTTTTCATAAAGACTTCAAGCGAAGAGAAGTCAACTGAAGTGATTCTTGAGCTAGTTAGCAAGAAAATCCCCAAACAGTTCGGGCTGGAGGCTGTAAGAGGAATTCAGGTATTGTCTCCCATGAAAAAAGGTCCGTTAGGAACCAAAGAATTAAATCGGCTAATTCAACAAAGACTCAATCCAATACCGCGGAAGAAATTGGTCAGAGCTGATAACACTTATGCCATCGGCGATAAAGTAATGCAGACTGCCAATGACTATGACAAAAATGTATTCAATGGCGACATTGGTATTGTTGAGGAAATTGACCTGAATAATTCAAAGCTTCGAGTTGATTTTGATGGTCGAGCTGTTGAGTATAGTTCTGCCGAATTGGAAAATGTAACATTGGCCTATGCTATTTCCATTCACAAGTCACAAGGTGGCGAGTATCCCGCCGTAGTGATCCCGCTGACTACAACGCACTCAATACTTCTTGAGCGCAACCTGCTTTACACTGCTGTTACTCGGGCGAAAAAGGTTGTTGTACTTGTAGGGGATATTGACGCACTGCGGTTGGCTGTAGCGCGGAGAAATGCGAATAGAAGGGTTACGGGTTTGGTATCACGATTAAAGGAATTACTACCAGAGCTTGTGAGCCGCGCATTTTAGAATTGTGCCCAACGAAGACCATCGAGAAATTCTAGATGTGCCAGACTGTTACTTCGCACCCGTTATTTTCTAGCAGCGTTTGAAATCCTGGAGTCTGAGTTCGAGGAATAGCTATTGTAAGAAGTTTTTCTGCTCTTGATGCTCCCACGTATAGTTTGCGTGCGTCTTCTTCCATGTCATCGGCTGGCTGCCCGTTCAAGACTTTGAGAATACCACCAGCGGTACTGGTGGTAATTACGACACACACTGCAGGAAACTCTAGCCCCTTGACGGAATGAATTGTCCGCGCTGAAGTCGACGTTGGGTCCGGCTTTACAAGCCTTAACGCTAACTCACTGTTCCTTCTCAGTCGGCTATTTATAGATAGGCTTTTGTCTAAATCTCTAGCCAACACCTCGCGCGCTCTTGCGAGCCAAAGATCTGCCGTTTCGCCATCGCGGCATTGAAGTTCATTTGCAATTGAAATAATTTCTGGTCGCCAAGCAGCATTGAGATTCTCTTCTTGTTGCATAAAAACGTGGTAGTTCGCTAGGCTCTCTATCTTTCCCCGTATCTTCAATACAACCTTATGCAGCTCGATTAGAGCTTCCCGTCGCTTCCCGTCAAGGAATGAATAATGATATCTAGTCACCACTTCCGCTAATAGCAAAGTTGAATCTTTTGTTGGTGAGTGGAATGGTCTCCCTGCGGCTTTGTAGGCGCTGAGCTTTGTTGATGCAAGAATTGGTGCATCTCTGACTGAAATACCGAGCTGATCTATTATGCTCTTAAAGGTGATCCCAATTTTTTGAGGTACGCTTTTTCCGCTGTATGAAATGATATGAATTGGCGTTGACACATTTTCGTTCATACCTATGGCGCGGTCCGGTTTAATTGAGGAAGAGGGCGCTCGCAGTGCTACGATAGCCGAGCAAATGTTAGGACTAGATCTGAAATTTCCACTCATTGCAAGGTGGTTACCTTTGTCAAACTGTTCGGCAAACTTCGTAAGTTCCTCAGTCACGCCACCTCTAAACTTGTAAATGGATTGGTTTGGGTCGCAAATAAGCTTTACGGCAATTTCAGAGTTCAATAACCAACGTACTATCTCTAAATCGGAAGGGTTACAGTCTTGGGCCTCATCGACAATTATTTCACTAAATCTAGCGGAGAGAGCGCGACCTAAGGTATCTGCGAAAGTTGCTTGTCCGAGTCTCTCTTTAACGATCGCCCTCATATCTTCAAAATCAAATAATCCGTCTGCTATGCTATTTTTTATTTTGTTGAGTGCAGCTGTTTCGTATGCTCCAGTTTTATTGCCTAAGTCAAAAGCTGATGCTTTAGGTTTTGAGGTGTCAAATTTACCGGTACTGCGGTCAAAGTCACCCAGTGTCAGTGGACGAGCATTTGTAAAGGGTTTAACTTCCCACTCGTTTTTATCTGGCACCAGTCTTGGTGCTCTGATCGACGTTGTGTGACCAAATGGCGAGATAATAAATTGCCAGAGGAAACGGTCAAATGTGCCAATAAAACTTGGAAAAAGCGGATTTGGTAGGGCGCCAAAAGCACGCAGTCTTGTTTCTAGTTCAGTTACTGCGGCATTGGTAAAGGATAGGAATGCTACACCGCGGCGATCACCACTCTGATTCATGATCAGTCGCGCTCTTTCAACCATGGTTCGTGTTTTTCCTGCTCCCGGACATGCCGAGATGTATGCCGAGTGTGGATGTTTGATAACGGCCTGTTGTTCTTCTGTGGGCGAGTAAGTACCATTCATATTGATACCAACTCTTCAATAGCCTTTTTTAAATAGTTGGGCACGGTGAACTTCTCACCGGTCTCAATTCGTTCTGCAAGGCGCTGCGCAAAATCTCCTTTCCTTGTGTCCTTGAAAATTTTATGAATTGCTTTTGCTCTGTCGTCACCAGCAAGCGATATTGCGCTGTTCCACTTCGCCTCTGACCGAGGATGCATATCTAAAAACGTTTTCTTCAGTATGTCTTGGTTCCCGGATTCAATAAGTTCGGTTTCTAACGAGTAAGTGCTTGCAAATACAGACAAGTTCTCTTCTGCACCAATTAATTTCGCTATTGCCAAAAGTTCGCCTCGTCTCTTATCTCCCGGCGTGATTGAGGTTGCGCTTTTCGCTTCGGTCCTTCCGATAATATGATGCTGAACCATCGCCTCCCTTAAGTGCTCTGAGTCGACTTCCTCTAGGGCTTCCGACTCAGTTCTTCTTGCTTCATCGATAGTGTCATTTTTTGAGTTTGAGAAAGCTGCAATTTTGTCCCCATCAGTAATTACAACCACTCGATCTGCTATGCGAGCATTGCTAATAGTTGTTAGCAAGAGGTTTATATACGGCTCAAAGTCAACCCCTTCGATAGGAACAAATACCGTAGATCTAAATCTACTGAGCTTCTCAGGCTGATTTATCAGAACTAACTTTTTCGCAATCGCAGGTAAAAGTAGCGCTTCTGCAATTCCCTCAACGAGTAGCACTCTGCCACCGAACAAAAGTGCAGCCTTGGTTACGTCAAGATATCGATCAACTTTTCTCCTGTCTGTTGGGTTTAGGGGGATTTCTGCCAGTGGGATGCAGTGAGTTACTCTGCGACGGTTTTGTGGCGATTGATCTAAATCTGAAGTTTGTATCTCTGTTGGCATTGCTGCGTTTGGAGTTGAGCCAAGATCGACGATAGGTGAAAGCGCTTCAGAATCAATGTTTTCAGTTTTAGTCTCTAATTGTTTGAACTGGGCGGATTTGAATACAACTAACTTCTCATTGCTAACCCATGCTGACAAATTTGGTGAGTGAGTGGCGACAATCACTTGAAGTTCTCCAGCCGGGCCGTGGTCCTGTGGCTCTTCCTTTCTTGATTTCTCTGCTTGGTCCTGGAGAAAAGATAATACCGCTGCTTGAAGCTGCGGATGTAGATGAGCCTCGGGCTCTTCAACCAAAAAAATAGTGAGATCTGAGGTTCGCACTTTCTCTAACTCAACGGCTATAATCGCCATAAAGAGAAGATTGGCATAGCCGTGCCCGGAGTATCGAAGATCTTCCGGAGTTATTCCGTGGTCTCCAAGTTTAAATCGCAAATCACGCGCCACGTCGATTAGCGTTTCGTCTGCGGAAAAGCCTACAGAAGCCGATTGATGACGGACACCAGAAGTCAAAGCCTTAAGGCTTTTGTTGACAGCTTCGTCAATCTTGGTTAAAACGGCATGCGTCTGCTTTCTTTGCAGAGCCTTACCCAGTTCTTCGACGGACGTTTCTTCCAAGAAATGATCTAGCAAAGTCAATATTCTTGTCGGGTTTCCAGAAGCCAAAGCTCTTTTTGCGTCACGAAGTGGAGGAAGATAAACGTGCCTAATCGTCTCATGACTTCCAGCTTCTGGGGCGTTTCCTTCTTTCCCGGCCCATAAGAGAGGCTTTGCACCAGCTCTGGTGGCATCGAATCGCAAGCCAAATTGTGCCTCTTTTATTGAGGCATCAACAGCGGCAGAGATTAGGCGACCTTGTTGGCCGGTCGAAAGCTCTCCAAAGAGTCCTACCAAATTGAAAGAGGTTTCATTACTATGAAAACGTACGTCTGTAGACTCGCAGTAAATTTCGCGTCTGCCCCCAAGAGGATAGGTTAATAGTCTGATCGCATCTATTGCGTTACTTTTTCCACCATTATTTTCGCCCACAAAGATTGTCATATCTTTCTGTAACTTGATTTCTGCTTTTTCGAATGACCGAAAATTTGTTAGTGTAAGATTTTTGAGAAACATAGTTTACTTCCGAGCTTACATCGTCAAAGGCGAATTTTTTTTCTACAGTAATAGGATTTGCGTTGTTTTTGTCGGTGTATCTTAGTTTTGTAGTGGCAAGAATTTAGAGAGCTGCGTTGACTTTATCGGCATTAAAGGCGAGGTTAAAATATAAGCCGACTTTTATTTCCCCTTCACAGCCAACTTGTCGTTGTCATGGTCGTGTGATTGCTTCCCGTTACCACCGCCACCCGCGCATACACCGCAGGTCAGTCCCATTTTAGAACACCGCTTGCACGCCGAACAGGTGTGACAAGCCATGCAAGGATTCGCGCCTATACACGTGCTGGCCTGGGCAGCGCCAAAGCTTGCGGCGATAATCATCGCCGCCACTGCAAATTTCCCCACCGGCATTACCCCCGTGTAGCCTGGTTGTTAACTTACCCGCTATTCCAATTAATAACGGTTGGCTAGACTACAATTGGATGGTTTTATTTAGTTTAAGTTTGCTTGGTTTATTGATTCTTCTATTGCTCTTTGGGTGAGTCAGCGCGAAATGGCGCTATTGACCATCAATTAGACTTATTCGCAGCTGTCTCCCACTCGATTGATTGGAAGCTAGCTTTGACTGCCTTGATGTATTGCTTGTACTTTTCAGGCGTGGCTCTAAAGCGAATAGACCCGCATCCATATGGCTCTGACTGGCTATGAAATAGCATTAAATATATAGGCAGCTTTCCATAAATAGCGCCTTCGCCAATCACGACACGTCTACCATTTACGTCTAAAGTCTCTATATGTTGAAAGTCTGAGTATGTCAGATTTAACAGTTTACATTCATCCTCGCCAATTTTGTGAGGTGGCGCCTTCAACGTCTCTAAAACCTGACGACAGAAGTCGCTGTCTCGATCCTTAAAGCACCGTTCCAAGGTAATGGTGGTCTCTCTATCTCCACGTGGAGAAAACTCTAAATAATAGCCTTCCGAACTACCAAGCTCCGCAGGTTGGTATTGCCACCAATATTTTGGAAGCTGCATGGTTTTCAAAGGAGCAATCTGATATAGGTTTCCACCAACAACCATGACACGGTGAGCCCTATAGTCCACCTCACCACCGTAGCAACTAGGGTATCTGTGCTTAGGCGGCTGTAGCGGTTTAGATTTGGCTATCAATGAATTGCTGCGATCAGTTAAATATCGCACTTCAGCAACTTCAGGTTTAGTGAGCAAGAGTTGTGGCAAATCAATGGGCATATGCAGTGCTTCTCTTCTATTGCTATAACCAGGCCTACTTTGGGCGAGTTAAAACTTCCGAGCTCGGGAACGAGAGAAGCTACAAGAGCTAAACACAGTCAATTAGATCGAGATTTGCGTGCGGATGTCTCCCACTCGATGCTTCTAAAGCTGGCTCTCACGGCCTTGACGTATTGCTTGTACTTTTTAGGTGTGGCAGTAAAGTAGATACCAGCACAGCCATAGGGCTCTGGCTGACTACGATAAAACAAAAAAATAAATGGTTGATGGTCAGAATCAACGCCTTCACCCCAAATTACACGTCTACCGTTGATCTCTTCGGTCCGTAACGTTTGATATTCCGTACTTTCAAATTTCAGAACCTTACATTCAGCGGCATCAATATCATGTAATGGTGCGTCTAGAATTTTTGAGACTTTACTTTCATATTCTAAATCGCCAATATCATCACGGCGATTTAGGCTAATGATAGTCTTCTTGTCTCCTCTTGGTGAGAACTCGTAACTATAGGTTCCTGGCAAACTATACATCGGTGATTTATATCGCCACCAGTATTTTGGTAACGTAATTGCCTTTATTGGCTCAATGGGATATTCAGCCGCACTAACGACAAATACTCGATGAGGTGTGAAACCAGGGTCGCCACCAAAGCCAGTACCCGTATAAATGTGCTTAGGCGGCCGTGGAGGCCCAACTTTTGCCAACAATGTTTGATTCACCTGAGTTAAATATCGAACTTCGGCGACTTCAGGCCTAGGGAGAAAAAGTATTGGTAAATCAACAGGCATATACAGTGTTCCTTTTCGTAGCGTTGGAATCAGCCCTATTTTGAGCGAGTTGGTCTTTCATCTGGGTACTTATCTAGCCATTCGTTTAGTGTTTGTAACCAGAGGCTCAGTTCTTTATCTCCACGATGATTGGCAAGCCAGCTCTTCAAGATTGGTTCGTCTATTTTATGAGCACTGCAATAATCGGCTACAGATTTTTGCAGTGTCTGCGATTTGATTTGAGCAGGTAGTTCTAACCATATATTCTTGCTCTGATTCCATCTAGCTTGATTGTTCTTGCAATAGTCTGCCAAATACTTCGCACCTTCAATCAAAGACGGTTGGGGATGTTTAGGTGTTCTAATCGAAACAGCAATATCTCTAGTGGCCACGGCCCTAGCTTCAGTTCTGTCGTCGTCCTTCCCCCAGAAATTATCATATGCAAGTTTTGTGCCGTCATCGTTGATTGCTTGAACGACAAGAGAATGAGCACCTAGGATATTTGCGCTTAAGCGGCTGTAGAGGCTTAGATTTGGCTATCAATGAATTGTTGCGATCAGTCAAATATCGAACTTCAGCAACTTCAGCCAATGGCATTCCAGAACTTAATCGAAAAGAAGAGTGTATTAGATAGTGGAAATAGCCCGAATTCGATCCAATATTATACCGGCGCGAGATTGGCTTGCTGCGTCAGGCAAAAGATGCATGCTGAGGGCATCAACGAAATCTCGATCGCTCAGAAAATTGGCGAAGTAGTCACAAATATATTCGCGAACACTCGAGTCGCTTGCTTTAATTTCCTCAAGCAACTCCTCACGACCATCAACAACAGTAATTATATCCTCTATATCGTGACTCATAACAAAGTCGGACTGTCCACGATCACGAAAAGCCACCAACTCTATGCTTTTTAAATGAGAATTACGTCTTTGCATTTTTCGTCCTCAGGCGCTGGTGCAATTGCTCGACAGCCAGCTTTCGCTCACGAGCACGGCCGTCACGTATTGCATCGACCAGCGCCAAAAGCTCATAAAGCGCTCTATCAATATGAGCGGCCTTCGGCACTGAACTATACAACGGCGACAGCTGATAGCCGCGAGCCGACCCTTGTGGATCTGGCCACACCGGAGGATGCTCGTTCACCGAAGCAGTTATAAGACCATCTAATGGAGGCGCGGCATATGCTGTCAACGTGCCTCTAGTCAAGGTGCCTCGTTCAGAAGGGAAAGCATACTGCACCCCATGAACTAAAAATTCCTCAAGCGCCTGCGCTCTTGGTCTCTTCTGGGCGGGGTCGAACAAATGAGCGCGCGTTGCGCGATTTAAGGCGTTGTGAACTTCCCCAACACTGATGAATAGATCTTGTGCAAGCCCACGGTAAGACCAATCTCCCCCGCCAAGAGCAGTGATTTTTAGCAAAACTACTATGTCTTGGGGCTTTAACTGCATTACAATCTCCAGGCGTTCATAATTCATGAACTGTGAACATTCTATAGTCAAACGTTCGAGAAAAGCAAGTATCAAATCAAATAATTCAGGGTGCCTTAACGACTTCGACCGAAGCCCAAATTTTGCCACGACTGAACAGCGACTACAATTGGATGGTTTTATCTAGGTTAAATGCTTAGTTTACTGATTCTTCTGTTGCTGGGTATGATTCCAAATGGAGCCTCTTGTCCACTAGCCATCAACGAGAGCGCCGTGGTTGATAGCGGTGAAGGCCAGAAGATTAAGGGCGCAGCTGGCAGTCTACGGCGACCAGGACGCCTCTGCGACCCATATCGGCAACCGCAGCAGAAATTGCTCAGCTAAAAGCCAGTGGCTGCACGAGCACCAATTCATCGAGGTTTGACGTTCGACGATCTACCTTTTGATCCAGATTACTACAAGGAACTTTGGGCGTTGGCCCAGCAACAAATAAGCAATTGGCCTGGCTTTAAAAGACTGACATTGAACGATCAAGACAGAAAATATCTTGAAAATGAAATTGCCGCTGCGTCAATGCAGGAGTTTTAGTTAGTACTCAGACTTCATCTTGGTCTGTCTTCATTGAGAAACTCAACTCCATCTCTGAGCTTACGAAAACCCTGCATTCCCTATCAACCACCTTCGGTAGCACAATAGGAATTATAAGCGCTAAGATTACCTTGCGTTTGTTGCTAAAGCTACTTGCGTTCAGACTTTTGTTTGCTTGACTCATGCTTCTAGTATAAGCCATGGCGCCGTGGCCAAATGAGCCTGATGAGTGGCGCGGCATGGCCAGGTTAAGCCGGGCGATAGTCATACGCTGATTCGCAAGAAAGTTGATGGTGAGTGGGCTGTTCAGGAACTACTGGAAAGGGGGACGAGTTATCACCTAAGGGAAGGCAATGGGCACATAGGGCTTACCTGTCGGCTGGGTATATTGACAGATGTGCGCGGTGACTTGAGGCCAGAGCTATTCCCGGTGATAGGCCAAATGAAAAAGATGATCGGCACGAGCGCCCGGCCGCTCGTGAAATCAACGCTGCCGACGTTGGCAGCGGAGGTGCATCTTACCAGCGCCGCCGCGATTTGGCTCAGCAAAGCGAGCGAGAAGGCTCTGCAACCGATCTTTTCTACAAGCCTGGTGAGAAGCCATCAAATAGCGAAAAGTTCATTATCCTGGGGCAGGAGAGTGAAAAGCCTGTGGTTGACAAGTCTACAGTTGATAAGCCAGCTAGTGACTATCGCCATTATTGTGAAACTCACCCAGTGCCAACGCCTGGTACGAGAGATGCAAACGGAGCCTGGCATTTTAGAACTTCGGCAGGTGATCTAGCGGGCTCTTATTTTTCGTGACTATCTGCGCGGCACCATCGAGAACCCTGAGATTTATCGATGGAATTCTCCCGCCAAAGATCTTGATTTGCGTGCTGCCGACCGTGCTTATGATGCGTTTAATCTGGAGAGTCTGAATCTGCCGCGCTCGCTCATCCCTGGAATTATTTTGAATGAGATTAAGCATTACAAGCCATTGGTTGATGATAAACAGACTTTTGCTGTCGAGTATGGTTTGAAGTTACAGCCGCGAGAATCACTCGGGCCTGCTCAGCTGCAGGTGAGGAACATCATGGGGTTGATTGAGGCTTGTAACGAAAAGACTGGGGAGTGCCTGTATCCTCAGCTGCAGTCGTTCAAAGATGCGCCGCTAAAGGCTGCACTCGAGCCGGAAAATGCCCCATATTTCGTGGCGGCATACATTGTCAATGAAGCTGGCAAGATTGATAGATACAACAAGATTCATCGAGCTGTGGTTGTTCCGATCAACGCTGATACTCTTGCCTATAGATACAACCCTGATGTATTCATCGACGATCAAGGTATTAAACGCTGACTATTTTTTTTGCAGAAATATAGCACCAGAATAGATTCGCGCTTAGACCAACTACTCCAAAGAGAATTGCAATAGGTAGAGCCTGAGCCATTTGATAGCTGACATATTCGGCTCTCGGGGTCGTGTGTCCGGTCTGCCGATCGTCCCGTTCAACTTCCTCACCGGCTGCTATCATGGCATAGAAGCCACCTACGATAAACGCGGCACAAAATGCCAGCAAGGCAAACATAATGCTGCGTTTTTTCGAATTCTTTGGTTTCTTCGGTTCGTCAGTCAAGCTATTGCTCTGTATGTAGTAGCCAATTGATTTATACCATGGCTGATTGCCTTTATCTTCAGCTTCGTGTCTATAGACAAAGTCTTGTTTGTCAAACCCAATTGTCAGATCGTTGAGAGGGTTGCAATGGCCACAAGGCTAGTTAGATGCCTGTTGCTCTTTGTTCTGCTGGTGTCAGATTAATATGCTCATGGCTGTTTTTTTTTGCTTCGTCCCAGTTTGTGCTGTAGGTGCGGAAAACCGCTTTTCGACCAAGTAAAGCAGGAGAACTGAAGCGAATATTCTTTCCGTGGTCGATCAATTCTGCCGTGGCTGTAAAAGCCGGTTGAAAACTAATCAGTGTTTCTTGTTCTGTTAAAATACCGCTTAGCACCGGACGCCTCATGCGCAGTTCAAGCCACTGGTTACAAATCTCGTAGTAGGTAACGTCATACATAGAGACTAGCTCAAAGGACACATCGCCAACGTGGGCCGCCAACTCGATTCGGTCGGGATTCTCGGGGGAGCTGGCAGCATCCACGTAAGCTCCTAAAGAAGCTAGCATTGCTATCGGTATTGCCAGTACCAGGCTAATCGTGCGAACAATGCTTTTCGGGCCCATAGACACAACAACTGCAAGAAAGACAAGCAGGAGTGCCGAAAAAGCCATGGCAAAATTCTGCAGTTGTTCGTTGGCAAAGGTATAGCCGCCCAAGCCAAGACGACCAACAAGCAGTGCTAAGATTAGGCAGTTTAGCCAGATGACCTGTTCTTTGGAAAGTCGACTTGGATTTCCCTTCGGTTGATTCATGCTGCAAGTATAATGCATGATTCTCACGAGAGTTTATGATGGGTGGAACGATAACTTGGGTCGCGGCCGGTCACAAGCGAGACCAGCTCTAATTGAATGGCTTGTCTTAAGCTTCGAATTTATAGACCCGGTCTTGTTTGTCAAACCCAATTGTCAGATTATCGTATCTGCTTCCCTTGACTCATTCCTGCGTTCGGCACTGTGGGCAGATTATTTTGCCCTCCTGCCATCGTCTGACAACGTAGCTGACTCCTTCTTCCCAGATGTGTAGTTTGGGGCAGCGCCACCATATAAGACGGTATCCACGATCACTTATTTTAGATGGCTTTATAGGAAGATTGCGAGGGCGGTCAAAGTATTTGACAAGATTGGGATGCTTCGCTGCAAGTGATTCTCCTGGTGCCACTTTTCTGCCCAAGCAAAATGAACAGCCAGTATTTCCCTCTTTCCATGATTTTGTGATTTGGCAGATCGGGCTGCTCCACTCGTGATCTACAGATTTTGGGCACTGCCACCATACAACTTTTGTGCTCCCAGCTGCGACTTCGCTTGCTTCTAGCTGCCCATTTCTCGAACGGTGCCACATTTGCTCGACCTGCGTCGGATATTTTGCCGCAAGATTGTTATCCTTGCAAACACGGCGGTTTGCACAAAAAGGACAGCCACTGTTGCCATTTCTGAATGCAGTTACAACATGGCTGATTTCAGCCTGCCAAACGTGTATTGCTGACCTGTGGCAGCGCCACCATGGTGACAGTCTAGTATTAGGCCCAACTTCTGAAGGAGACAGGGGCTTGTTCCTAACCGGATGCCACTGCCTTGCTACCGTAGGAAATTTTGCAGCCAGGCTCGTCTCGTCAGTAATGATGCGACGTCCGGAACAGTACGGGCAGCCTTGTCCGTCTAGGCTTCGACTGGAGATTCGTGCGCGCCATTCATGGCCTTTGGCCATGCATTTCCACCATACAATTTCATTGCCAGAAACAGGCACATCGGACGGTCCTAATCTTCTTCTATTGAGTTTTTCGCGGTCTTTAGGAGCCACGGATTTGTTCAGTGAACTGAAGAAAGTGCCATGTGATGAGTCTGTATAGACGATTCGATTTTTGGTCGGATGCCATTCTGCTGCTAGTTCAGGGTTTTTTATAGAAAGTCGATTGTCATCACTAACATATTTGCGTGAGCAAAAAGGGCAACCCCCTTCTTTCTGTGTCCTATCTCTGGCCCCTGTTTCCCATTCATGTTTCTCGTTTTTAGAGCATTGCCACCATACCTTCTTTTGCGATCCGCAGGTCACTTGATCAGGTTTAATAGTCTTGTTTTTAGTTGGATGCCATTCTTTGAGGAGGTCTGGGCGCAGGCTCATAATAGAGTTCGAGTCGTCGACCTTTTTTCCCGCGCAATACGGGCAGCCTGATTGCCTGCCACCGGTTCTGTTGCACACAGATGTTTGCCAAACGTGATTTATATTACTTTGACATTGCCACCAGGCCCGCTCACGGCCTTTGCCGGCAACGTCTGCTGGAGTTAGGTCGCCGTTTAATTCATGGTGCCATTCGTTTGCAACCGCTGGAAAGTTTTTTGCTAGTGACCTCTTTTCTGCCACACAAAACCGGCACTCAGGCCACCCTACTCTTTTTATAACTCGCTGCTCCCACTCATGTGCGGGATTGCTCTGGCATTTCCACCAGACCACTTTGTTTGAGCTGATGCTTACTTCGTCGGGCGAACAGTCTAAATTTCTTTCAGTGTGCCATTCTTTGGCAATTTGCGGATGCCCTTCTGAAAGCGGTATTTTCTTCAAGACTTGTTCCCCGCGGCGCTTATTCACTTGTTCTGTTGGTGCGGTTTTATTGTGCTTTTGGGCAAGTTTAGCACGTTGCGCCAGTCTTCCTCGTCTGGGGCAAGCTAAATGGAACTCATCGGCGCACCGCCATCGGTGCCGATGGTCGAGTGTTACTTAGAATCGGCTGAATCGAAAGTTAGGCCGTCACCGGAAGCATTTTCAAATAACTTGCGTTCTGCTTGCTCCTGAGACCAGATAGCTTCATTTCCCCGTAGTCCACGATAGGCATCGTTCATCTGCCCGAAGAAAAGTTCCTTCTTCAACGATGCGATGGCACGGTGTAGCAGCTTAGGTGCGCTTTCTCCGGTTGCTGCGGTCATTTGATCGAGCATGGCTTTATCTGTAATGTCTATTCTGACTAAGGGTTGTTTCTTGTCTTTAGCGGCTTGACTCATAATGCCCCCGGCGTACAAATGTGTACATTAAGTGTATACATCGCGCGATCGCTTGTCAACCTTTCCGTTAGTTGTGATTGCCGCAGTTGCGGAAAGCGTATTTGCTAGTCGCAGTAGATTTGTCCGGTGTGGGCGCAAATGTCTCTTGACAGCTGCTCTGGCGCGAGTGTAGTGTATGCGTAATTGTTAACGTATCATGTTGGCGGTTCGATGCGATGGTTTTAACTGGTTAGGTCGTTTGTGGGTGGATGGCCGCTGGGATCGTCATCAGTTTTAAGCAATAGTTTTTAGGAGCGACTCATGCGCACTCTCTCGATTAGGCGCGGTGATATTTGGATCATTGATTTCGATCCTACCACTGGGCGTGAGCAACGCGGCTCTCGGCCTAGCGTGGTTTTATCGTCTGACTTAATAGACTCGTCTGCGCTTGGTCTGACGTTTGTTGTACCAGGTACTCGCACTGCTCGCTATGATGCTTCTGGAAGGCCTGTGCCTAATCATATTCGAGTCGAGCCGTTGCCATCCAATGGCTTAAGTGCCACCACGTTTTTTATGACTGAGCAATTGCGTAGCGTTTCCATAGAACGGCTTGTTAAAAGAATCGGCGTGCTAACAGATAAACAGCTATTTGATTTAGAAGAGATCGCAATATTACTGCTCGATTTGGGGCCAAAGTGATTTCGCTTTCTGCGGAAACTGCCATTTACTCGTTATCTGGTATCGGGGCAGTGCGAAAGGGATAAACAGTCAAATCAGGTTCGGATATTTTCCATTCTGGAACTGGCCTGCCAGAATTCGTCATCATTCCAAATCGCACCGATGATGTCTTCATCTTTGACTGTAAAAGTAAATTCTATTGCGACAAAGAACAGTATAATCGTTATCCTCTTGGTCTAGTGCGTGTCGTTTGTGGATGCTAGGGAACAAAATGCACTGATCCTGCCCATAGGTTCATACCATGAAGCTAACACAGCAACTCCTCCTCGCTCTAACAGCTATAGGCTTGTTCTGGGCTTCAGCGTGCCAGGCAGAGCCTGTGGCGCAGGTTCAAGGTTCTGCAACTGCCTCGCCTTCCGCATCAAAGTACCTAACTCAAGGTTACAAGCTTTACCAGCAGAAGAGTTTTCTTACTGCTTGTACTTACTTGCAGTATGCCATTGAAAAGGAAAACGCTGGAGCGAATGCCTGGCTCTATTTGGCCCATAGTCAATATGCTGTCGGGCGGCGAAAAGAAGCCATCGCAAGCTATAGCAATCTCAAAGAGTTCTATCCCTCCAGTCCTGAAGCAACTGTGGCCAGAGCCTGTCTTGCTAAGTTGGATCCACAGGGGCTTGCTAGTAATCCTAGAGAAAATTCTCCACCGCCAGCATCGGTAGCAGGTAGTGAAAGCTCAGCTGTTGATTCGTCTTTGCTTAAGAGTGTTCGTATCGGCAGTTGGCGGCAAGATCATCCACCAATCACTGGTGGCATTGTGCGCCTGGTCAAAGACACAATCAAAGGATTGCCAGAGCCTGTAAAATTGACTCTTTTAAAAGGCAATATAAAATTTCTTGTTGCCGTTACTTTAGTCGATCAATTTCCTTCGCTGGCTACGGTAGAAGGAGCCGGTTACGATGGTCATACTTACAAGCGTTGTCCTGGCATGTTTCGCAATGGCACGGTGGTGATCTGCCAGAACCTCATTGATGAACAGACAGATGTTGTTGAGCCTCCAATACCGCTTTCGATTGTGTCTCAGAATTTTTACCATGAGCTCGGGCATGCGCTTGATGCTTGTTCTGGAAATTGCAGTTTGACTGATGAATACAAGCATTGTTACTGGCTTGATATTGCCCGTATCCCTGATGATGCCGCTCGTCGGCTAAGTTATTTTATGCAAAAATCAGTCGTCGGCCAGGGTGAGAGTTGTGCCGAGATAACTGCGGTGCTCCTCGGTGGCTCAGAACACAGCGCCGAAGATATCAAAACTTACTTCCCGTTGACTATGAACTATTTGCGTAAGAAGTTAAATATTAACTAGCTATAGCAGTAATTGTGTTTGAAGTCGATGCAATTGCGGAATGTCGGTTGTCGATTAAGTTTGTAAGACTGCCATCATAAGTGGTGGCGCAGTTTTTGAACTGGATAACGGCTTCGCTGTTCTTGTTCCAGAAAAGGTGAACCCGGATGATTGGCGCTTGGCCAAGGTTCGGGTGCAGAAAGATCCAACTTTGGCATTGCCTGCCATGGCCCTTTCTAATTTGCGCACCGGGGCCAACGTGAGCTGCGAAGTGCTTGATAGTCGGTAGAGGGCTCTCAACTACATTATGAGCGAGAACGAGGGTGACCAAGATCCGCCAGAGTCTTTGAACCTTTGGGAAGACTGGTTTATCGAAGACGAGAACGGTGTTAAGAGGGGCATCTTCGCTCCAGCGATCTACCCCGGTGCCAAATATATCTCTTGGCGCTGGAGGCGTGATCAGCCCATTGGCGAGCTGTGCCTTTGAGTTCAAGGACTACCTGCGCTAAATCCAAATAAACTGTTTGCCCACTCGTGCAAGCCCTTCGTGAAATGGTTGCGCTTCCATGAATGATTTGTTTTTGGGTTCAGTACCAGATTGCTTCGTTTTTAAGAAGCTCACAATAAAATCAGTCTGGAGCCACTTGCGAAATGCGCGAGCATCCGCTAAAGGTGTACCATAGAGACCGCCGCCAAATGGGTTCTTGTGAAAGATATCTTGACCAAGTTTGTTTATGTAGAGTGAGGCACCGTTTTTGGTAAAAGCTACAGCAGCAAGCCCTTCCGAAAATGGAAAGGCACGCGAGAAACTGCAAGAGATAACATGCTGCCCGTTGCGATCGATGTATCCCAGGCCGTGAGCCGCGGAACGATTTAGAACAAGAGCGAGGCCTTCGGAAAACTGCCAGCAATAATCATACTTAGGCTCAATTACTGTATGGCCTGCGAGATCTTTGTATCCGTATTTTCCTTTATCTTCAAAAACAACCAAACCTTCTGACGCATCAACATTTGGCAGTGGGAAACCACTAATCGGATCATCACAGTGAACCTCAGTGTCAATTGCCTTTTCCCTGGCAGGATCAGGCCCCACACCTTGTATTTTCTCAGAGCTTGGGTACGATCTTTGCACCGATAGAATTACCTTGCCGTTGAGGTCGAGATAGTCGACTTGTCTAGAGTCAGGTATTTCGACAGCGGCAGCGCCGTCAGAATACGGATGAATATAGTTTTGATAGGTCGGTTCGAGTATTTGATTGCCCGCTAAATCTATCAATCCCCATTTTCCTCCAATGCGCACAGAAGAGCGCCCTTGAGAAAATGGTGTCACTCCATCAAACACCTTATTGAAAGCAAGGCTGCCATCTTTCTTGATAAACTGCCATTTTAGATTGCCTTTCTCAACGCCAGCTAGACCTTCTGAAAAGTCCTGAACAGACAAGTAAGTTGGCTCGATTGCAAGCTTTCCAGAAGTGTCTACAAAGGCCCAGCAATTGTTTGGATCTACTTTAACAGCAGCCAGCCCCTCAGAAAACGGCCTGGCGCTTGCGAACTTATCGACAGTTTCAATTATTTTGCCACTCTTGTTGATGTAAGAAAAGTATGGCCCCTTGCGAGTATCCATAGAAGTAATCGAAACCACAGCTAACCCTTCCGAAAACGGTCCTTTTTCAGTATCAGGAGTCAGAGGGCGATTTTCTCCGCGATCAATTACTTGAGCACCAGTCTTGTCGATATAACCAAATGGCGCATCGTTGCTTCTAAATACTTCATTATAAGCCCAGTCTAGACCGGCCCATAGCAAGACGGTAGCGCTGACTAAGAGCACCACAACAGTCAAAATAGTTTGCTTTTTGTTCAAGCTTTTCGGGCTTTGGGGGAGTTATTTTCGAGTGTAGCAAAGGTTGACAATAGTCGTTCTTGTATATACAATTGTATATACAGCGATTTTGGGAGCTAAATTGGAATTTGATTGGGATTTAGACAAGAATGAACTGAATATTCTGAACCATGAGATAGATTTTGCTGACTTAAAGGACGTTTTCGAGAAAACTCCTTTTTTTGGAAACGGATCAGGTAGATGGTGATGAATTAAGGCACAAGCGCATTCTCCGTTTCGATGATGGATTCTATTTGACTATGGTCTTTACTTATCGCGATGGTGGCAATGTAGTTAGATTCATTTCTGCATTTTCTTCATCACAGAAGGATCGAAAAGCCTATGATGGGCGGTTTGGTGGCAAACAGAGGAAGGGCTAGTGGCAACTAATTGGAAAAAACTAAAAGAAAAGCAAGGCAAGGGTATTGAGCCTGCTGGGATTGACGAATTTGAATCCACTGACAAGGAAATTGCGGAGGCTTCTATCGGTTATGGCACTGGAAAACAGACAATCTCAATTAGATTGGATAGCGAGATAGTTAGGTATTTTAAGTCGTTGGGGCCAGGCTATCAAACCCGTATGAATGATGTTTTGCTGAATTTTGTGGCGATACAGAAAGCTTCCACTGGACTAAAACCACAAGCACCAGGCCCAGCGTCTAGTTCGTGGCCGTCCGCGCCGTTCACCTCTAGAACCGTTTGTGAGAGCGCTTCGGTGTCGCTTGATAATAACCCGCTGTCTATCTCGCCATCACATGACAATAGTGCTCTTCTAGTTTTTCTATACCATAAAGACGGTCGCGTTAGAGCTTTCGTTGATCAGTGTGCTGCTGAGATCGCCGAGGCTGTTAAGAGGCTTTAGTAATCGCAGGCTGTGACCAGAGATAGTGCGGCTCTACCTTCGGCATTGAACATTTTTGAAGACACATACTGCCATTTACTCGTTATCTGGTATCGGGGCAGTGCGAAATGGATAAACAGTCAGATCAGGTTCGGATATTTTCCATTCTGGAACTGGCGGCTTGCCACCTATGCCCCAATACGTGTGACACCAGCTAGAAACTTTATCGCACTCGAACTTGAAAGTGAAAAGTTCGCCGCCTTCGCAGTGGGTGACAATCGAGTAGCTCAGTGTTCCAGGAATTTTGAAAACATTCTCGGCACCTTTTCCTAGCAATTTTTCTATCTCCAGCCTGGTCATACCGAGTATTTTATGGTCTCTCAGAAAACCAGCAAACATACCAGCACGCCCTCCGTCAAACGGTCTAGCTGGTAATGCCCAAGCTGCCGGAGTGAAATGTTCAGTATCGAGCGAATGATCTGCTTCCGCTAGAGATTGGAGACTCTGCACGTCTACATGTCTATGCGGCAAAGGTAGCCGATTTTTTCGCGCGGCCAGGGTCGCTGCCTGTAATGGTTTTTCAGCGTTATAAACTTCATTTTCGTCGAGGGAGCGACATAATACTCGACCACTTCTATCAATCGCGAGATAGTAACACTTTCCGTCGACAATCTCGCAAGCATGCGCACTGCCCAGACTAATCATGCATGATTCTAGCTTTGTCGGGTAAATCAAAACGCCATCAGTATTGACAAGTCCAGCCTTACCATTTTCCTCTTTGACATTCTTAGCCGTAATCATTACCATATCGTCCTCAATGACACCGCCTGTCGCAGGGCTGATATCACCTATGGTGGCAAGCAACTTTCCAGTAGCATCGAAAACTGATAAGTCACAGGTAGTTCCGCTGTCATCGAGTTTTGTAGTGACGATATGAAAGTCAGACCCAATGTCTATTGAGTGCCAAGTGGGTGCAAGAATTACTTTACCATTCGCGTTCTTAAGTCCTAGATAACCGTTCTGGAAGGCAATAAGCAAATAATCTCGAGGATCGACAATTTTGGTTTTCGCATCTGCTATCCAATATCTGCGGCAGTCGGCCATCATTCCACGGTTGCCTGCAGATGCGGCTTTGTCAATCACCCATTCTTTCACTAGTTTGTCGTTCTTGATTTCGACAACTACTTCTGCATGGTCTGAAATTCGTTGAGCCATTACAAAGCCTGGCATCAAGTCGGCTAGAAAGCGCAAATTTTTATGAGGAACCCTTTGAAATTGGCGTGAGGGCTCAGGAAGTCCGCGAACTACTGTTTCTGCCAGAGACGGTGGCGCTGCACTTGCTGCAATCAGAAACGCTGCAACCAAACCTGAAATTGGTAAATGATTTTTGATACCCACTCCTACTTGATTTGGGCCGCATCGGGTTCTGTCGTCTGCCACCGTGTAGTTTGAGCACCTCGATTATGAGCCCAAGCACAAACCTTATCTTCCTTGATTCTTAAACTTATACTTTCACCGCTGAGACCACAGTGAAATCCATCTGACAAAGTATATGAATAACACAGCTCGCCGTTGATGTCGTGCGGCGTTCCATCACCCAATAGCAGCTGCAGTTCGTTTCTTTTCATACCTATCAATTTGTGATCTTGGAGGAAGCCAATAAACATGCCTTTTTTTCCGCTATTTGCTCTCCACAGAATAGGTGAGAAGTGCGGTGAATCAAGGGAGCGATCAGCATTGGCGATTAGTTCAAATTTTTCGACATCAATGTAAAACTCAGTATTCTCTAGCTTTTGGTGCGGGCCATCTAGCCAGGCCTGAGAAATTTTCTTAAAGACGATATCAACACTCTGTGGATCGGACGATTGAGCAACAACTTTGCCGCTATTGTCAATTAGCAAATATGTTGTTTTTCCCGATTCAGTTCTATAGCACTGTGCGTGACCTGCTCCGATTATGCAACCGTCCAGCACTCTTGGGTAGATTTGCTTGCCGTTAGCGTCAAGCAGGCCACTTCTTCCTCTCGTTACTCCGCCCTGCGGCAGTTTAACGAGATGATCGCCAACTTCAATAAAGCCAGTTTGAAAAATCGGGTAATCATAAGGGCAGATGTTTAATGCCCTGTTGAGAAGTCGCCCAGACCGGTCAAACACATCCAAATCGCCGCGAGTTTGAAGGGCATTTTGCTTGAACGCGGCATAATTCATTTTTTCATCAACTGCAATGGATGCATATTGTTGCTTAATGATCGACTGCCCCAGAGCGTTAGTTATTCCGTGTAACCCTTCGTCTTGTATGTATATCAACAAATGAACGCGCGGATCTGGTAGCTTCTTGTTGGTTGCGCCTGTCCACCAGCAACGGGCGCCAATTAACGAGCTTCGACTTTGCTTTTGAGTCTTAGCATCTACCTCAAAAACTCGCGCAGGCGACTTTTCAAAGCACTCGACTATGACTAATTTACGATTCGAGTTGCGCCATGCTAGCGTGTAACCGGGGCCAAGGTCCTGTAAAAAGCGCAACCCTTCATGAGGCACTCTTAAAAACTGCGCAGATGGCGTGGGCAGACCAGAGTTTGGAACCTCGGCAAATAAGGTATTTGGCAAAGCAGCGCTGAGCAGAAGAGCCAACACAAGTAATTTCACAGTCATTTGATATTGCTTCAAGCCTGGGTAATTCAATATATGCGACAGCATGCTCGCCCTGCGTTGAAGGAATCTTTATCTTACAACCTAATTGCGATGGGAAGTTAGTTCAATTTTCTATTGGTGATAATTCTGTTTCCGGCATGGCTTGGTGCAATCTCAAGGAAAGTGCGGTAGCGCCTTAGTCCCAAGTCGGCGAGCCCGTTTTTCCGTCTTTAAATGGGCTCATTCCTTGAGCGGGTGGCAAGGCTATTGGCTCTATCTCTGTTTGACTGTTGACACTTTGAATGATGAGCAACTTTTGGTCTGGCGAAATAGTATGTATGATTGCGTCTGGCCAGGTTTTGTAACCAATATATTTGCCGCTTTTGGCATCACATATGGCGGCAGTGTTTTGCGACGAAATTAATATGAAGTCGTCGTTTGCGCTCCAATCAATATTGATGTACCCACCCGTATTTAGGTACTCAACCGTCGGCCCAACTATTCGCGCGGTTTCTTTCATTGTCGCTGCGTCGAGAATATGAAAGACACCGCCGTCACGGTAGGAGAATTTTGTCTTGTCGTGTGACCAACCGAATCTTACTGCTTTCGTCTCTTTTGTCTCAATGGTTGTGATTACTTTTTTTGAGTCGGCATCAAGAACCGTAATGGCTAGAGGTTCACTGTAAATTAAGAGCTTGCCATTCGGTGTCCAGGCGAGCATCCGTATGCCATCTTTGAGATTGATTTCAGCTTTTACTTCTTCGCTCTTTGCGTCCCAGATTCTAATGGCTTCTTTCTGTTCGCCATCAACGTTGATGCGCAAACTTGCAGCTATCGATTTCCCATCAGGTGACCATTGTGGCAGCTGGAAATAGTTTTCGTTCGCCTTGAACGGTAACAAGGTTTCTCGTTTCTTTTCAATGTCTAAGATGCTCAACGACTCTCGGTGAGTCACAAATAGACGTTGGCTATCTGGTGACCAGGCATAGGTACCAAGTGGCGCATCATTTATCGACAGAAGTTTGGCACCATTGCTTGCATGGTAAACGCCAAGAGCTAGCGACTGGGCTTGGCTTCGGTTTTTTGTACTGTAGTCATTGGTGCAGACATATTTACTGTTTGGCGACCAGGTTGGATGTTCAATGAAGTCAATTTTGGTTATGAGCGAAAAGTCTTTGGCGTTGAGTATGACTAATTTTTTACGCGCACTAAGCTGGCCCTTGTAAGCTTTTCCCTTTGGATCGTTGTGTTTCATAAACCACGGTGGTGGTGGGGTGATCAAAGCAACTTTGGCACCGTCTGGCGAATACCTAATGCTGTGCCACCACTGTTCATGCGGAATAATTTTGCCCTTCGCTGCCGCCGGGCATGCGGTCGAGAGCGCCGTGCCTATGGTTAAAGTGCCGCATAGGCCAAATGCTGATATTGCGAAGCGGGTTAGGAGCTTTTTCATTGTGTTAGTTTACCAAGCTATTTTACTGCTGAGCTAACTTGGTTCGTGCTAGACGAATTGAAGACGCCTGTTACTTTTTGCTCTGCTGGTGTCAGTTGAATATGCTCAAGGCCGTTCTTTCGCGCTTTGTCCCAGTCGGTGCTGTAGCTGCGCATAATTGCTTTTCGGCCAAGCAGTGCCGGTGAGCTAATGCGAATATTTCTGCCACTGTCTATCAATTCAGCTGTGGCTGAAAAGGCGGGATGAATAATGATGAGAGTTTCTTGCTGTTTTAAAATGCCGTTCAACACCGGCCGCTGCATACGTAGTTCTATCCACTGTTTACAGATCTCGTAGTAGGTGACTTCATAGGCCTGAACTAGCTCGAAGGTCACATCGCCAGCTTTGCCAACTAACTCGACCCTGTCCGGATGGTCGTCGAAGTTGGCAACGCCCACGCAAGCTCCTAGGGAAGCTAGCATTGCTATTGGTACTGTCAGTACCAGGCTAATCGTTCTTACAATGCTTTTGGGGGCCATAAACACTACTGCTGCAAGAATAACAAACAGGACTAGCAATATCACTTCTGAAAAACGCTCAAGTTGTTCGTTGGCAAAGGTATAGCCGCCCAAACCAAGTCGGCCTACGAACAGTGCCAAGAGTAGGCAGTTTAACCAGATGACCTGTTCTTTGGAAAGTCGACTTGGTTTGTTGTTCAATTCGTTCTCTTGTTTGTCAGTCGCTATTTTCGCGTTTCGATTGATATCATACACTTAGAGTCAAAAGTGCTGTGTGCCAAAGAGAATTGTTCCGTGAAGACCCGCCAATCCGAACTTCTGCGATATGCTTTGATTATGGCTATGTTACTTATTTCTGGTTCTCTGTTTGTTGCGGTTCGGAATTGGGGGACAGAATCAGTACCGTTTTCGAAGGCGGGCTAGGAGTCCAAAGCCGACCTTGGAGACCGTTGGCCCATGGCTCAAAGCTTAATCAAAACAGGTTGTTTGCGAGGACTGACAGAGCCTGAAGTCTTGCAAATGCTAGGCAAGGAAGACAATAGAGACGCAGATGACAACGGGGGCTCTCCGGGCGACGTGACACTTACATATATGGCCAGTGGAAGATTGAGGTTTGCAATAATGCATGTTGATCTCAAGAATGGGCGTGTTGTTAGAGCGACAATAACTAACATGGACTAAGAACATTTGAGTTCGTATGAGTGCGCGCCCAACCGCGATTCGCTAAAGGAGCTTAAGCTATGCAAGCAGAAGTTAGAAAGGAAGATTTGATAGAGCCCCATTTGGCCCGCTTGAAACGCGCCGCAGAAGCAATCTCGCGTGCTGATGCCTTGATCATAGGCGCTGGGGCTGGAATGAGCGTCGACTCAGGCTTGCCAGATTATCGTGGCACTACTGGTTTTTGGAAAGCCTACCCACCGTTCCGTGGTCGCACCTATCAACAAATAGCTGGCCCACAATTGATTAGAGACGACCCAGAACAAGCCTGGGGCTTTTATGGTCACTGCTTGAGTCTTTACCGCTCTACGGTTCCGCACGCTGGTTTTCAAATCCTCAAGCGCTGGGCTGAACAGCTTGTCGGAGAATACTTTGTTTTTACGAGCAACATCGACGGCCACTTCGAACGAGAAGGTTTCGCACCTGAGCGCATCTATGAGGTGCACGGCTCTATTCATTTTATGCAGTGCTCGCGCGGCCTGGCATGCGGGCCATCCATTTGGCCTGCCGACGGAATTTCTGTAGATGTTGATGAAACTGAATTTCGTGCAGTAAGCCCATTACCCAAATGCATCAAATGTGATGCGATTGCTCGCCCAAATATTCTTTTGTTCGGAGATGATGCTTGGGTACCGATGCGCACTGTTGAGCATGAAGACCGTTACGAAGAGTGGTTTGCCAAGTTTAAATCTAAGAATGTAGTTGCCATCGAGTTTGGTGCCGGGCTAGCGGTGCCAACTGTACGTGTCGAGTGTCAGAAGCGCTCAAAGACGCTCATACGAGTAAATCCGCGAGACTATTTGGCTTCGGTTGATTCAATTTCAATTCCGTTGAATGCTCTTGAAGGTATACGAGGAATTGACAAGTTCTTGCGATAGGTTCCTGAGCGATACTAGAAGTAACTCTTGCCTTTAGGTGCTTCTCTTCTAGTGAATGCTCTCTGATATTCCGGCTCATACAGGTCAATGATCTTGTAGGTTCCAGAAGTCTGCCACTCGTTGTTAAGCCATTGGCCGGTTTGGTCTAGCACTTTCGAAACAGTTTGGGATTGCATATAAACCTTTCCCCAAAATAGCCATTTGTCGTCAATGTTCTGAACAAGAAATACTCTGACTGGATCTAAGTGAAAAATCCGAGCGCTTTTCTTTCCGTGAAATTCAAACAGAGTATTTTCTACTTCATGTATAGAAATAGGATTTTGAGTGTGTTTGGTTAGATCTAACAAGTTGCTTGGAAAACCCTGTTCGATGGTGAGTTGAAGTGTGTCATTGATTTCAAGATAGCTGCCCATTTCTACTTCTCATTTGGCTGGAACTCTGAAGTGCATTTTTGTTATCACTAATTATAAGGCAGTACGCAGTTCAATCCACGTTTTGCAGATCTCGTAGTAGGATACTTCATACGACTGAACTAGTTCGAAGTTCACATCGCCGGCTGTGCCAACTAATCTAACCGCGTCCGGATGCTCGTTGAAGTTGGCAGCGCCCACACAACCGCCTAGAGCCGCTAACATTGCAATCGGTATTGCCAGTACCAGGCTAATCGTGCGAACAATGCTTTTCGGGCCCATAGAGACAACAACTTTCGTTTACTTTGATGGACTTAATTTGATTAGTTGCTATGATGGTGGTACAAAGTCTGTATCGTAAGCCTGAGCCTGCTGCGTCGCGGAATTAGCGAGGCCACCCGTAATGGGGAAAGTCGGTAGAGCAGATGCGAATATTTGAGAAAGGTGAGGCGCAAGCTTCACCTTTCGTTTTCTGCGGAAACCAAAGTGTAGATGTCTCGGGTAACTATTTGCTCTTGCAAAAGGTCATAAGATAAACGTTCTGATTCATCGATGATGAAGTCTCGAACTGTCCCAACATAGAAGTCTGCTAGCTGAACCCCTGGTCTTACTGCTGACAGTAACTCAAAGTTCGCTTTGCGGTAGACGCCCTCGCGACTAAATTCATCTGGTAACATGCGCAGAACGGTACAAAAATCACTCTCATACTTTTGCCAGCCGCCTTGTTTCGCGATACCAATAACGAGCTCTCTATGATTCTCAAACGCTTTTCTAGTGCACATTTTTACAAGTTCTGTGTAGATCTCAAAGCGTTCCCGGTGCGTCTTGTCGCCTTCGTGCCAGTGGTGCGCAGTAAAAACAGTAGCTTTGGCTTGAGCCAAGCGACTGCTGACGATTCTCTTTTGTTGATCGGACATGTCGGCAAAGTGTAAATGCGGTAGGTAGTTCGAAGGCTTGCGGTCTTTTTTCATTTGCTTGACTAACTCGATGTATTTGGGGCGCAGCGCTGTCATTACCTGATCGTGCAGCTTTTGCGCACTATGGGCTCCTTCGAGAATAATCATTGCCACGCTCATCACGCCCTGATGATCCATGGTTCCTGATTCGTCTATGTATGCATGATTTACCAAGATCTGCAGCCTCTATCTGTTCTGATGATGTTGGCCTGATCTTCAATACTCTTTTCTTGCTTTTAGTAGGTGGTGCTGCCGCCAAAATCTAATTTGGCAGACAACTTGAAATTTCGAGCAAGTACCACGCCTGAAACCTTAGTCGGGTAGTCGCTTTCTCTGTTCTAGTTAGTTGAAAATCGGGGGTCTTGCCAAAAAAAATGATTTGCGCATACCATACAAAAAGATGGTGTCTTTGTCAATTGTTTCTTTGAGCATTTCGGTTGAAGAAACAATTGGCTTTGATGAGGTAGAAGCGGCATGAAAGCTAAGATTAATGCATCTGATTGTTCATCGCCACTTGCGACCAGAAGCACGAATCTGGCCGACCTTATGTATGGGCATGAGGGGCGGTTTATGTCTTCTTTGTCTGGGCGCTTTGACCCTGAAAAGTACATTGACGCTCCACCCATTCAGATTTGTGAGATGAAGTGTGGATGCTGGATTGTGGCTGATGGTAACAACCGTGTTGGTCTGATCTTGAGGAAGAACCCAGAAGCGACGATTGCGGATATCCCAGATGGTCTAATTGCGCTCTTTGCTTTCGGTGAGTGGGATAGTGGTTTGTTGGAATGGGCTAATCCTTGTCCTAAGTCATTTAGAGAGGCCATGAAGAAGCAAGCTCGGAGAGTTGCCGCACCTAAGAATTCAATCAATTGCACTATTGAGCGCGATGAAGATGGGAATTTCCTTGCTTACAATTTCACTGCGAAGGATCGGCAGTTCATTTCTGCCACTGGCCAAACTGTCGAAGAGGCCAAAAGACTCTTGGAAGAAATGCTCAAGATGGAGTTGGGTAGCGAAAACTTATCGCTCGTTTGGCATGCTCGGGGGCCGCTAGAAGATCACCGGTGCAGTCTTGATATCATGGATAGTGCATTGCTTTAGTACAAAAGCTTTCTTATGTTTTTTTTGACCTCACAAACTTTCAAATTCTTTGGAGATCGCGCGCATGGTTTTTACTAACCGCCGAGGGTTATTAGACAGCGGGGTAAAGCCGTATTTCATATAAAACGGGAGCGGATCGCTAGCGCCGTTTCTTTGTTCTTCATCGTTGGGCATTTCGGCGTCAATTACAAGAAGTGCACTGCCTACATCCTTGGAATTCTTCAGACAGCGAATTTGCGCATTAGCTAAAAGTAGCTCTCCAAGGCGAGGTTTGGAGCCCGAATCCTTTTGCAGCTTTTGACTGTAGTCTTTATCCACGCCAAGACGACCAAGCAATATTGCACTGGTTTCGGGATACCGGGGCAGTTTTTTCTGAACCTTCTCTGGCAGCTCTTTGAAGATAAGGCTAAGGCTTGATAGCGAATAGTAGCCTCTAATCAGCATGTCGCTGGGTTTGGTCAGAACAAAGACAGAAGACGTATAGCTTGAAACATCCCTGTGAGCTTGTTCCTGAATGTATTTCTTTATGCTCGCGAGATTCGAGGTGAACTGCGTGGCGTCATGTTCTTTAGTCCACGGCACAATGACCAAGGATAACTCTGGCGTCTCTTGCACCCTAGCTGCCTATGATCTTTTTGTGGCGGCGCATAGCGGCAACGGAAGCTTCGTTCACCTTGGGCTCGCTAGACATTAACTCGGCCAAAGCCACACTTTCCTCTACCGTCAAACGAATGATTCTTTGTTGTTCAATTACCTGGGAAGCTTCTTTGAGGGCCGCCTGTACCATGAAATCAGAAGTCGAGCGTCCTTGCAAAGCAGCAGCCTGGTCAATTTGCTGTTTTGCCTCTGCCGTTAGCCTGGCATCGATGCGCTCTTCTTTTTTGTCTCTTACTGCCATGATCAAACCCTCTTGTGGGATTGTACAGCGAACTCCCGTACATGGCAAGGCTTTTGGTAGATTCCGTATCGGTGTGTTCTGAACCGATTCTATTGAAGGCGAATTACTCAATCGTGAAGCAGCCAAGCCTATTCACTTAAACAAAATCATGGCGCTTACTGTTGCGTCCTGAAATTATGTCTGGCGCCGTTTCTGTAGAAGTAGCGCTGCCGATATTCAGCCAAATCTGCAACGGCCTGGCTTATGCTCAGGAACGCGACATACTAAACGATACCGAGTTCGCCAAAGCAAATCCATTTTTGTCAGACTTAGAAGACATAATATACTGCATACTCGCCCGCTCTCCAGATGATCGCTACGCCTCACTCTCGCAAGTGGTATCAGATTTGCCTAGCGTAGAGCGTTCCAAAAACTATAGACAGGGCAATGCCAAGTCGCTACTCTTGGGCCAATCCAAATATGGTGGCACTCCTGCTGATACCACAAATTAGAGTTCGATTACCCTGCTGCCTGGCGAACTGACGAAGAGCACATCGAGAAGGCTCACTAACTGACGGTGCAAACGTTATCAATTCGGCTATCTCGCCCTCGGCGTGTCGGCTGGCCGAGATTCAATGGTTCTTCTGTTCTTCTCGCGTCAGCTCGATAATTTCGTGGCTCTTCTTTAGAGCTTCATCCCAGTCGGTGCTATAGGTCCGCACGATTGCTTTTCTGCCCAGCAAAGCTGGCGATGTGAAGTGAATAGTTTTGCCGTCTTTGCTCAACTCCGCTTCGGCAGCATCGGCTGGTTGAACACTGATTAGGCTTTCTTGTTTCTTCAGGATGCCGTTAAAGGCTGGCCTCTCCATACGTAATTCTCTGAACTGCCTACTGATGCCGTCGTAAGTAACGTCAAACTGCGCGACTGTCTCGAAAGTAACATCTTTTACTTTAGCAACGAACCCAATACCCTCGGGATGTTCGTCTACTATGCGGGTTATTCTCGCACAGCTAAGGAGGACCATAAGCACTGCAAGGGGTATTGTCAAAACCAGGCTAATGGTTCTTACTCTGCCATTGGGGCCCATAGACACAACAACGGCAAGGCCGGCAAGAAGTAGGCACCATAATGTGATCGCTAGATCTTCAAGCTGTTCGTTGGCAAAGATATATCCTCCCATGCCAAGTCGGCCGTAGAGGAGTGCCAGAATTAGGCAGTTTAACCACACTACCTGTTCTTTTGATAACCGACTCGGCTTAGGTGGTTTCTCTTGCATTTGGTCTTCCGCGATTTATCGCCATCTGAGGTTTCTCTAGTTATGTCTTCGTCACTTGCTGCAACTGCAAATTCAACTCATTCATTGATAATAGTTGCCTCTGAACTTTTTAGCTGTTGCCGAGACTCATGGAAGTAAATCAGTGTTTGCATAAGTGGCGTAACGAGTGGGCTCTCGCACATGATTTTCCAAAATTCTTCATCATCCCATATCGCGCCTGCACCACCCTTGTCATTGACAGTGAAGGTAAATTCAACTTCTGTTGGCTGATACTCAAAGCGAACGCGATAGCGATGTGAATGCGGTGCATATTGACCTTCCGCCTTAATTGATATAGGTACTAGTGTTCGCAAATTTTGAACCTCGAAAAGATTGGTACTGACTTATTGGCGATAGACGGCTCCACCTTTCCAAATTGCTTTGCCAATTCAATCATCAGAATGAAAATGGGATTTTGTTAGCCTGTCGGTTTATCGCGGTGAGTAAGTCTAGACTCGTGAAAATTGAGGATAGCTTGCATTAAGTCTGGTACGAATGGGTCTTCACATGTGATTTTCCAAAATTCGTCGCCATCTGCGTGCACTCCGGTGACTCGCCCTTCGGTTAGGGTGAAGGAAAATTCTACTTCTTTTCCGCCATGGTCGAAGCGCACTCTGTACCTGTGCACTTTGGGTTCGATTTGACCCTCAGCTGTAATTGAAAGTGGTGTCATTGTAAGCATTGCATCACTCGCTAGTTTTACTTGCGGCGCAGGCATTCCAGATGGGCTTCACACTAAAAGGGTTTTGCGTGCCTCATGGAAGTAAATCAGTGCCTGCATTAGGTCTGTCACTTTTGGATCTTCACAAGTGATTTTCCAGAACTCATCATCATCCCATCTAACTCCTGTTATTCCGTTGTCATCGACTGTAAAGGCAAATTCTTGTTCTCCTGTATCGCGTTGAAAGCGAACGCGGTAGCGATGCAAATTTGGGGCGTATTCACCTTCAGCTGTTATTGACATGGGGGTTATTGTTCTCATTTCTGTTGTTCCTCAACAAACTGGTCCGCCAGCACTCCCGCTGTGTCGATGTGGATTCGCGTTTTCGGCTGCCTTTACTTGCGCTGGCTCAACTCTAGTTCTGGAGTTTCAGGCAATTTGTCGATCATTCTTCGAACGGGCATCCGCGATGAGTGCCTCAATCACTCCTGTCTTATTAGTCCTCCACAACGACCCATGCCCCATCAATAAATCGCTTGAAAACGGTGCTCGCGTCGCCGGGTTTTTCCAGCTTGTGTAATTTGCGTAGATATTTGTAGTCGTCATTGCCGGGAACTGATACTGAATGTCCGTGACCCATCGATCCATCTGGCGTGCAATGTGAAATGTCCTGTGTTATGGAAAGATCATCCTGAAGCTGGGCCCACTGATTGGTCTGCGACAATATGAGTTAAGAAGTTTTTTGTAACTGTGGACTTTTAAGCTAAATTTGTTGATCTAGATCATCGACAACCGTCCAAACCCCCTCTACCAGTCTCTTGTATATGGTGCTATCGTCACCAGGTTTAGTAAGTTTGTGCAATGATCGCAGCGCCTCATAGTCGGCATCGCCAGGTGCGGAAGATGAGCTGCCATGGGCGCTTGTGCCATCCAAAAGAGTCTGCGAGATATCTGTGGCAATTGTTCCGTCTTCCTTCATTTCAGCCCACTGCCGTATAGTGCCTCGTAACGCCTCCCGGTTGCGTCTCGATTCTTCAACCTGTTCAGGAGTGTTTCGTGGAGCATCCAGAAACCTTTCAATCAAGTCGTCTAGAGGATCTTTTGTATCTTTTTCATCAGTCATTTTGTGGTGTCCCTTTCATAAGGCGTAAGCAAGCAGGAAATGCTCTCTTCATTTTGAGAGAACCTGGGTTGCTCGTCGTGATACCAGTTGAATGCGCATACATATCGGCAAAGATTTCATCTCTTATCTGTTCTTTCGTGGTTCTCTGTGTCGTGAAAAGCTTCATGTCTGCGATTTCAGATTGAGATAGCTTATCAAAGTCTTCTTTAAAAGCTTTTACAAACAGAGATTCATTTGATAAGTATTCTCCATCGGCGGTGGTTAGCGCGTTCAGGGCGTGCCCGAATTCATGTCGAAGCTCGAACATGAGGTCTGTATTTTTTCTCCATTGACCGAGAGACCAAACCTCTTCAGCTATAAAAATTTTCTTGTGAATTCTGTCGAATGCACCAAGCATTTGTTCCGGAGTTTCAGGCAATATGTCGTTCATTCTTCGAACGGGCACGATGTCGATACCACGCTCAGCCAGATACTGCGTTTGGCGCAACGTAAGTGAATCGGCAACCTGTTTCAATTCTTGCGCGAACAATTCAGAAGGTGGAAATTTTTCCAACGCTGCTGTTATTTCTTTTTCCGTATCTCTTAGCGGCTTAACGCCATCACTCAGTCGTGGAGAGTGATCTCCGATATCATCGGCCTTTGAAAGCATTATATTCTCGTTCGGCGCCTTTGGTTTCAAGACTTCGACGAATGAATCTTTAGGTGTGCGCGGGATGGGCATTAAATGACCATCTGGAGTAACACCCATCGGCTGAGGAAGCAATTCATCCAGCATGCTCTCGATAAACTTGCCAGATTTCGCTCTTGCAGCTCCGCCAAGTTGGCTCGCGTCTTTTCCTAAGTGTTCAAGCGCTTCAACTACATGCATACTCTTTGCTAGTTTTGCTGTGCCGAGACCAACAGCTAGTCCGGCCAAATTTTCAGTGGCTGCCTTCGTAACCACTCTCGTCTTTTCTTCTGGACTCATCGCTTGCCAGCGCTCGTCTATTTTGTGTCCGAGCCATGCTATGTCGCGGAAAGGTTTGGCATAGTCACCAGTGGCACCCACATCGCCCAGATATGAGTCTGCAATAGTGAAGAGCCCCACACAGCCAACAAACAATTTTCCAGCTGCTTCTTTGGCTTGAGCTGCTTTGTCTAGCGCAGCAGGATCGTTAGTCGCCAGCTCCCTGCTGAACTCTGCCAATGCGCAAACCGATTTTCCGAGATTCTCGACCCCTTCAGTCAAGCTGACAGCCGCGTCGCCGAAGCCTGCGACTGCTCCTACAAATATTCGGTACTCCTGATGGTCCAACTCCTGTTTGAACGTCATTATTCCAGCGCCTACAATTTGCGCTTGTTTGTCCAGCGGCAACGAGCCGATGCGTTCTAAAATCGCCTGGGGCGTGACAACGACTTCTTCAACGCCGCCTTTGAGAGTTAAGTGCTTTTTGTCTGCAGATTCAGTTGCGTAAAACGATTTGGGTGTTTCTAGTTCAATCGGTACTTTGGACAAGTCTTTTTCAGTGAGTTGCGTTTTGCGAGACACCGTCGCACCAAATCCAACAATCTCAAGTGAGTGTTCCTGGTCGCCTCCAGCGCTACCGCTGTGCCGATGTGGATTAGCGTTCTCAGCGGCTTTTACCTGTGCTGGCTCTACATTGCGCGTGCTCGCGTCGAATGCCCGGCCTTTGGAGCTGTCCAGGGCCTTCTCGTCGTGTTCTAGCTTCCTTTTGGGCTCGAGGTCTGACATGTCTGCTCCGGGGCGATAATTGATTATACCCAGAGGGCTGGACACTCGTTAAGACCTTATTTCCGATATCAATTTCCTGCTGACATCTTTTGCCATTGAGCCAGTCTATCGCTATTGGGTTTTTCGCATATTTGGATATGCACGTCTCAAATCAGCTGTCGCGCAGGCAGCTTGGGTATTCGTGCCTGAGCAAGACCGGCACTGTATAATCAGAGCGCCTGCAATGAGAGTCTACCGCCAGAAAAGGAAACCAATGACAACAAATGATGCCGATCGCCGCACGGCACTGATCGAACTTGGCGCCGAGGCCCTCGCTGATGTCATCCTCGAACTGGCATTACTCACAGATGAAGCGGACCAAACAGTTGAGCGAATAGTCTCTGACGATTCCGCCAATATTGCTCGCATTGAAGAGCGCATCTCCAACTGCGTTTACGACGAAGATGCCGACATCGTCGGGCCAATTGTCTTTATTCAGCGACTCGAATTTTTGTTGCACGATCTCAGCCTTAGTGTGCACGACAGCTTTGAAGGGTTCAGATTGACCACTCTCTTTATTGAAAACGATCATTATGTCTTCAATAACGTGAACGATGACGGCACTTTTTCGCGCATTTTTCAAAACGATGCCGTCGAATTGCTCGTTCATTACGGCAGCGGATGCACCGACAAAGAGTGGCTCTGTCATCAACTGTTCCGCCTTTATGACGAAGACGCCATCGGCTCTCGCTGGAATATTTTTGCTGGTGCTGCTGAATACATTCCTGAAGAAAAACTGCGCATGCTGATTGAGCGCATGCAGAGCGCTGTTAAAAGTAACCCTGGTGATGAAGCGAAGTGGTCGTATGCTTTAGAATCGCTGGCAATACAGATCAAAGATTTCGATCTGCTCGAGCAAATTCGCCTTGCCGGTAGCAGCACATTGTCTACCGCAGACATTTGCGAAATTGCGCGTTTGCGTTTAGACGCTGGCGACGCTTCCGGAGCGCTTGTCTTGCTGAAGAAAGTCGACGCCACCCGCAATCGTCAGACCGAATACAACAAATTGCTGCTTGCTGTCTACAAAGCTCTGGACATGAAAGATGAGGAGGCCGCGCAGGCCTGGAAGTTGTTCAAGTCTGTGCGCAGCGAAGACAATTTCGCGGCGCTTTTGCAGGCCATTGGTGAAAGCGAGCGTGAAACGGTCATCGACGGCGAGATGTCCGAAATCTTTGCCACCCATGGCGTGACTTATTCCGACGCCCATTTTCTATTAAATGGTAAACGCTTTGATGATGCCGAGAAATATCTCTGGCAACATGTGGTGCCTCTCAAACGCGGTCTGTACGCCAACATTTTGCCTCTTGCTCAAGCGATGGAACTCAACGAGCGCCACCTCATGGCCAGCTTCTTATATCGAGTGGTGCTTGATGAACTGCTGCAACAAGGTTATTCGAAGTCTTATCATCACGGTGTTGGATATTTGCGTAAACTCGATGCCATGTCTGAGAAAATCGCAGATTGGAAAGACGTTGTGCCTCACGCCGATTATGTCAGCCAGCTGCGTAAAGCCCACAGCCTGAAGGGCAGCTTCTGGAGTCAGTATGGCGGGATTTTGGGCTAGCCATATTCCCGTACGGGAATATTCTCCGCCGGATTTAGCCCATGTCATGTTATTGTTACCGTACGGGAAGGCGGAATGGTAAGGCTATGAAAAAGGCAATTAGTTCCGCCGATGACCTGGCGCAGTTCGTCAGAAAACATCGAAAATCTCTAGGAATGACTCAGGTAGACCTCGCTGGTGCATGTGGACTGGGGCCACGTTTCATTGGGGATTTGGAAAGAGGCAAACCAACGTGTGAGATTGGTAAGACACTACAACTTTTGACCATGCTTGGTATCGAGCTGACGGCAATTGCGAGAACCGACAGCAATGACTAACTTGCACTGTGAGCAGATGGAAGCCCGCTTGAGTGACTGAAATTAGTCGGCCTGGCCAAAACCACCAGTGGTGCTGCTGAAAACATCGTTCGCTCGTTACACGCAATTGTGACACGAGTGTGAAATATGCGTCGAAAAACGCTGCGAATATGTCGTAATCCGACCATGTACAACGCACTGCCCGATGGCTATTCTGAATGCATCCCCCCTCGCAACGGTGTTCTAAATCATGGCCAATCATTCAGATAAGTGTGATGCTAATCAAATGGACAACACTCAAAATTATGCCACCAACGAACAGACTTCCGCCAGTGCAAAGCTGAGCCAAGAAGCTTACCACCAAGCGCCAGCAGCAGAAGCCTGCCCGCCTAAAGCGGAGCAAAAATCAGACGAGCCAGATCACAAATTTCGCGGTCTCAACCTCGGACTCTTCAAGATTGGCTGCCGCAACAATTCTCTGGCATTTGGTATCAACATCGGTATTGCTAAAGTAGGCGCACAAATCGGTCAAGAAACCAGAGTAGATGCCGGCGTCAATCTCGGCCCCATCGGTGCGCGAGGCGGCGTCGGTGTAGGCGTCGATCGTCATGGCCTGCACAGCGATGTAGGCGGCCGCGTTCATGCTGCAAAACTGGTGGACACAGGCGCTGCAGTAAAAGCCAATCTCGGTCCAAAAAGCGCTGTTCACGCTGACACCGGCGCCAAAGTATTGTTTGCCCATACTCGCCATACATTTGATTCTAGTGTAGGCGATGACGGCTTCAACAACGGCTATAAAGGCGACGTAGGCCTAGCTAAGGTAGTTGGTGTGCAAGCAGGCGGTCACGCCAATCTCAATGACGATTCATCTTTTGGTGGTCGTGCCCGAACAAATTTAGGTGAGGCTTCACTGGGAGCGGGAGCCGACATCAACACCAAAAATAATTCGGTGATCAATCCTGACGTACACGTCAGCGCCGACTCGGGAGAAGAGAAAGCTCGCTTCAATGTAGGAGCGCAGGTCGGACCAAAGCTGGATGTAAGAGCAGGCACCGGCTATAGTGCCACCGATCGCTACAACGACTATAACAGCGGCGAAGTAAGCGTCGGCGTCGGTGCCAGCGGTATCGGAGCACAATCGGTAGTGCAACGTAATGAGCTGCACATTGTAAGAAAGTTCGGTTGGGGGCCTGACTATATGGCAGACTTCTAAGAGCCAGATTGCCTTTCAGTAATTGGCATTCTCTTGTCTCTCCAAAATGCTGACGGAAGTCTCGGATATAATCGTAGTGTGAGTCACAAGAAACTGCCTATATTGAATTGCTTTTGCCTGGCCCTGTTGCTCCTGGGGGTTAACTTCGCGCCCTGTGCCGGCCAACCCGGAGTGGTATGGCAGCCTTCATTTGAGACGGATGGTATAGATTCGGATATTGCCGAAACGCTAAGCAAACGGAAGAGATGGGGATTTATCGACAATTATGGTTCGTTCAAGATTTTGCCCAAGTACGATCTCGTAAAGGCTTTCAAGAATGGAACGACTATCGTGGGTGTCGATGAGCGTTACTTCAAAATAGATAAAACCGGCAAAGCCGTTAGCCCAGATATGACCAGAGTTGAAGTAATCAACGAGACGAACAAAAAGAGATGGGCTGCGGAGGGAAAAGAAAAAGAGGAGAGTGCAAAGGCTAAGTATAGCGGCAATATTTTCGATGCTTCGGGTACAAAGCTTTTCGGGCCTTCCAGCGATTTTGAGTTGGGAATATTCGCTGAGGGTCTGGCTTCATGTACAGTGAAACCCAAGGCAGAAAAAGACTATTCGGGCTTAGGAATGAATCGGACCGGCTATATTGATAAAAATGGCAGATTGGTAATTTCGCCAAAATACCAAAGTGGAGAGCCTTTTCAAGGCGGTCTGGCCAAGGTCGACTGCGTAGCTCCGATAGGCCAAGGAAGCGACTACGTCTCTGGTTATATTAATCGCTCAGGTCAGTTATTGGGCGAACACACCTACAAAACAGCCTGGGATTTTAGCAACGGATTAGCAATAGTTGAGACCATTGGCAAAACCGAAGGCGATACTGAATGGGGCTTTATAGATAAGTCTGGTAAAGAACTCATGGGACATTGGACTGAGGTGGCAAACTATTCTGGAAAGATCGCCGGAGTACGAGATAGGAACGGGCTTTGGGGATTTGTGGACAGGCAAGGCAAACTAATTTCGCCTTATCAATTCTTATTTGTCGGGCATGACTTTACCAATCACCTAAACTTTGTAAAAACCAAAGACGGATTTGGATATGTAGACGAAAAAGGGCATTGGATAATAGCCCCGAAATTTGCTGATGCTGATGAGTTCAGTGAGGGCTTGGCACCGGCTGCAGTGGCAGTTTCAGAGGATGAAATAGTCACAAAGTTAGCATCTCTTCAAAAGTGGCGTTGCAGCTTCCTCGATCCGACCGGCAAAGCCATCGCCTCAGGCTTCTATGCAGCCAGGCACTTTTCAGAAGGTCTAGCAGCAGTGCGCACTGGAACCAAATGGGGATATATAAACGAAAAAGGTGAGCTCGCTATTCATGCCACTTTCGACAAAGCCCTCGACTTCTCACAAGGCCTTGCAGCAGTGTTGATAGGGGAGCGCTGGGGCTTTATCGATAAGAAAGGCAACTTCAAGATTCAACCTACCTTTTTAGCGAGAGACTTTGCAAACGATAGCCAGACTGTCCCTCAAAAATTTTCGGAGGGGGTATCGATAGCCCCATCGCCTGATTATTTTTGGCGTTTCATAGGAACAGACGGTAAGCAAGTATTTCACCTTGAGAGCCGCATGATTGCAAATTTAAAACCAATTGTCGAAGGCTTTAGCGAGGGGCTAGCCGTACTTAAGGATGATACAAATTATCACTATGGATACATAGACCATCAGGGAAAGTACAAAATACCGCCTAAGTTAGAAGAAGCTGCTTCCTTTTCTGAAGGCTATGCTGCTGTTGGCGTAGTATCGTCAAAAATTCCGCTTATCGATGTTGAGCGATTTGAGCTTAGTAAATGGTCAAGCGACCAGCCCAAGCCGAAGTTTGGTTTCATTGATAGAACTGGAAAGTTTGTTGTCCAACCTCGATATGATAAAGTCGGATCTTTTCATGAAGGCCTTGCAGCAGTGGGCTGTGGAGAACATGTCAAAAACATGGATGGAGAACCGGGTTCGATTAGAATCTCTCGTACATTTCCTGATACCGAAATGCAAGCGAAATGGGGATTCATAGATTGCACTGGCAAGGAGATAATAGACTTAAAGTATTCTGCTGCTAGAGATTTTTCGGAAGGACTGGCTCCAGTAAAGTCTGGCACAAAATGGGGATTTATAGATAAGCAGGGAAAGTTTGCAATTCGACCTCAGTTTGAATTCGCCGCCCCATTCTCAAATGGCCTCTCAGCTGTCTCCATCGATGGCAAATATGGCTTTATAGATAACAAGGGCACTCAAATTATCGAACCCAGGTATTCTCTAGCAGGATCATTCTCTAACGGGCGGGCGCTAGTTATCACTGCAAATGATACTTCTGCCAAGATAAGCACGGAAGGCCGAATATTTAGCACACCGGTCAAAACAAACGATGATATCCTTAAGTTTCTTCTTGAACTGGGTAATCCGCCCGACGAAGGTCAATGGGCCGGTTATAGGCACTAAAGCAATACCGGTGGTCAAATCCTAAGTCTATTAATCGTTCGGAGTAATATTGGTGAACACATATTTGCCTTTCACTTTTTCGAAGATGAATATTTCTTCGCCGCAGAAAGCACAGTAGTTGTTTTTGTCGGCTACAGGCTTTTGTTTGACCAGGCAATCTCTGGTTTTCTTCGAGAAAAGTTTGTCGCAGTATTTGATGAATTGCGCCTTGTTCAGTTTTCCGTCATAAGACTCAAAAGGCAAACTCGATAAACTGGAAATTGCTTCTTTATCGTTTTTGGCAAGGGCCGATTTAAAATCACTCCAAAAACTATCGAATGCAGCATCTTTGGCTGAAGCCGCGGACAATGAACAAACTAAAGCGACAATTAAAAACAAAGTTCGCAGCATGAATGGTTTCTCCAATTTCTCCCGCCAATTCTAGCAAAATCTGAAAGCGCCTAATCAAATATTCACCGAAACCTAAAGTGGTTTGGGTTACTTTTTTCTCTACAATTTCTCAGGCAATACGCACACTGCAGCATCGAGAATTGCAACATCTGCAGATGCTGGAATTTTCCAAGTGTTTTGTAATTTTGTGTAGTGAAGGTAGTGCTTTGCCGGAAGCGTAACTTCGTTTTTGTTTGTGATCAGAGTGCCAGAAGTCAGCCCTGTTAGTTGAAAAGTTTCGCGTTTGGGTTGTGAACCTGATCGAGGCGAGGGATCGTAAACAACAAAAACGTTTGAGCTACCAGGATTTTGTTCATCGATTGCAAATCCAGCGAGCGTTACCCAGTGGCCTCCCGTACGTAAGTATCGATCGCCTATTCCAGTGCGATACCACCCAAAATTCAGAAAAACACCTCCGCCCTGATCAATGGTCTTTTTCAAAGTGTTCAAATTCGGAGGAATTTGATTCGCCCCTCGTCTCCAACCGAGACATTCTAGAGATCGAATCTTATAACCTTTTGAATAAAAGAACGCTCTTAGTCCGTCTGAAAAATTCGCCACACCAGTGCCGGTTGAGTCCGCTTGCATCAGTTGCTCCAGCTCCAGAAGAATTTTCGATGTACTGTCCTGACCCTTTTTTACAACCGCTGGATAACCGTGACTACTTAACCAATAAAGATAGTTAGCCGCTGCTGCAGGACCGCAATCCATCCGTCCATTGACACCGGCATCAAGCTGGTTGATGTCGGGCATCTCCATTGGTGTTTGCTCTTCTGCAGCCTGAGCAACATCAGGATTCCAGAGTACAATCGCCAGAATCACGGATAGCGCTAATTTGAACCTCTGAGGACTGTGCACCGTCAATAACTTCCTTAGATTATGCAGATTGTGCTGTTTGCCTCTGCCGTTAGCCTGGCATCGATGCGCTCTTCTTTTTTGTCTCTTAGTGTCATGATCAAACCCTCTTATGGAATTGTACGGCGAACTCTCGTACGCTACATTGTTTGGAAGGTAGATTCCTTATCAGTATATTCTGAATCCATTCTAGAGTGACTTGGGAGCCGGTCCTGCCTAGCCCGGCGCTGCTGGTTTTTTACCAGGCAGCCTGATCCGCTTGGGAAGCCGCTCTTCGTCGAGTTGGCGCCCAAGAGTGTCTTCTCCGGCATCAGCCAAATTGGATATTCGAAGGCTCATGAGGTATAAATGCTGGATTTATGCCTCATAATTTGGCCTATCAGGCTTACAGTCTCGCGCAGATCGATTTTTGATCATCGGAATGTTTGAATTGAAAACCGCTATCGTCTCTAAGCGCACCTTTGCTTCTCGCTTTTGTGCCTTCTGGCTCGCCTTGATGGCCGTCCTCTTTGCCCTGCCCGCCCAGTGTCTTGACCCTGAACCGCCAAAGATTTTGCCGCCTTCAGAATGGGCTGGAATTCCAGTGTGGTCGCATAATGGACGCTTTGTTAAAGTCAATTGGCCAAAGCCACATTATCCTTCTGCTCATCCCAATGCTAAGTGGGAGCAAACTCTCATCCTTAAGGTGCCGTCTAATGAAGTTTTGCCGATTAGAATCCCTAAGGTTAGCGATGCTTACTGGTCGCCCGACGACACGATGATCGCGGGTCGGGGCAAGATTTTCAATCTGGCAAGCGGAAAATTGCTTTTCTCTTTTGATGAGGGAAGCGATGTGGCCTGGTCACCTAATAGTGAGTTAATAGCGTCGGGCGCCATTGTTTGGGATGTTGTCCGCAAAAAACAGCAGTTTGCCTTTCCTGGGAATGCCGCAGAGTATTGCTCTAAACATGTCTGGTCTCCTGACAGTACCAAAATTGCAGGCCTGCTCTCTCGAACTCTAGGTTGGCCTACAGAGCTTGTGAGAGTTTGCTCGGCAACCGGAGAACAGCTTCTTTCGTTAAGAACCAAAACCCCTATCGAGAATATCGGCTGGTCTAAGAGTTTGAACCTGTTTGCTTACAGCGACGACGCACTGCATATTCTTGATGGCACCACTCTAAAGGAGTTGAAGGTTCTTACCCCGGCGACCCATGGCCAAGTAAAGTTTGAGTGGTCTCCTGACGGAAAACTCTTGGCTTATAGCGGTGAAGGCGCAGACCTTCATATATTTGATGCCAGCAAAATGCAAGATCGCTTTGTCACAGAGGCTGAGAAGACGGGGCGTTTTCACATTCAATGGTCAGCGCTTGGTGACTATTTGCTAGTGCAAGGACCAGACGACGTGCTGGCAATATTCAGTGCTGCTACTGGCAAATATGTGGGCGCCAAGAAATTTGATTCTGAATTTTATCTTGTGCGCTGGGCTCCTGATGGAAAGTCGCTGGCACTGTGTAAACCAAACGAAGCAGTAGTTTTCGAGCCAGTTAGATTGCAACCGTGTGTGTCTGCCTTTGAAGGCGGTACAGACGGTAACCCCTGGCGTGATCAAAAAGTACTTCGCGATATTGATGATTGTTTCGAAGCTTTATCTAAAATGCTGAGTGCGGATGACATAGCTGAGATTAAAAACTCTACTGAAGACAAGCTCCCTATGTTTCAAGGCGGGCCATCGCTTGGGATGGGTTTGCGGAATCAATGGGGCCTCAGACAACGTAATCCATTGACCTTGTACTTCAATAAAATGGGCATCGCTAATGGTGCCAATATGTCATCGCTTATTATCGAATTGTTTTGGCGTCATTTAAACGGTAAACCGCTTAATCTAGAAGAACGCGCAAAGGCTATTAAAAAAGACGAAGATAGTAATCGACACGTCATTGATGAGAATAGGCCTTTGCCAGAAAGCATTTTGGCTGCGGATTTGGTATCAATCGATGGCAAGCCAGTGTCAATTGCTCATCTTAAAGGCTCGGTGAAAGTCGTTGCTTTTATTCCTGACGATGGCTCTGATTCGGTAGACATGTTGGACACTTTAGCATCTGTTAGGACTAAGTATTCTGTCGACAAGGTATCTATCTTGGTTTTGAAGTTTGCTCGGAGTATTTTTGTGGCCAAGGAAGCCATGGTGCCAGCCTATGCGAACTATGCCAGTGAATTATCGGAGTTTCAAAAGGCCAATCGATCTTCAATGACTGTGGTCACGGGTGACGCAAAAATCTTCGAAATGTTCAAAGCTTTTGTTCGCGAACGTGTGCGTTACCCACACTGCATGCTGCCACAAATGCTCATCCTGACTGAGGGTAATGTCGTTGCTAAACGTATTAACGGCCCTGTCAGCGAAAGATATATTCTGCCTGTTGAAGACGCCATCGATGCGGTGTTGAATGTTGATGGTAAGTAAGATTCGTTTTTGTATGCTCTATGATCGTCGAGTCGCTTCGCTTTCTGCGGAAACCAAAGAGTGAGATTGTTGATAAGGTTGCAGTTGCCGCAAGACTGCTTAAATGCCTGTAGCTTTTTGTTCTGCTGGTGTCAGCGGAATCTGTTCAAGACCGTTATTTCGCGCTTTTTTCCAGTCTGTGCTGTAGATGCGAGCAATGGCTTTTCGGCCCAGCAAAGCCGGTGAGCTGAAGCGAATATTCTTACCGTTGTCTATCAATTCGGCTGTGGCTCCAAAGGCAGGTTGAACACTAATCAGTGTTTCTCTCTGCTCTAAAATGCCGTTTAGCACTGGGCGCCTCATCTTTAATTCAATCCAGTATTTACAGATCTCGTAGTAAGTTACTTCATACGACTTAACTAGCTCGAAAGTCACATCGTCTGCTCTTCCAACTAGCGCAGTCGTGCTCGGATGCTCGTCGAAACAGGCTGTGCCCAAGCAGCCACCTAAAGCCGCTAACATTGCTATCGGTGTCGCCAGTATAAGGCTAATCGTGCGGACAATGCTTTTCGGGCCCATAGAAACAACAACTGCAAGAAAGACAATTAGGAATGCCCAAAGCGCTATTGAAAAACGCTCTAGTTGTTCGTTTGCAAAGGCGTAGCCACCTAAGCCTAGCTTGCTCACAAGCAGTGCCAGGATTAGGCAGTTTAGCCAGATCACCTGTTCTTTGGAAAGTCGACTTGGCTTGTTGTTCAATTTCGCTTCTTGTCTCATTGAGTCTGTTTTGCCAAACTGACTTTCGCCTGTTCTATGATTGACATACTATCACCTGCTTGCCTAAGGGAATTGTTCAGTGAGGATCAGCCAACCCCAGCTTCGAAAATACGCAGTGCCGGTAGGCGTGTTTGTTATCTATGGTTGTCTGTTTGCTGTAGTTCATCGTTGGGGGACAGAGAAAGTACCGTTTTCGAAGGCGGGCTGGGAGTCTAAGGCCGATCTGGGCGACCGTTAGCCCATGGCGCAAAGCTTACTCGAAACTGGCTGTTTGCAAGGAAAGACAGAGCCTGAGGTCTTGCAAATGCTCGGCAAGGAAGACTCTAGAGACATAGATGAGAACTCAGAGCCTCCAGGCGACGTAACTCTTGCGTATGTGGCCCCTGGAAGATTGAGATTTGGAATTCTGGATATTAGTTTCAAAAACGGCCGCGTTGCTCGAGCAAAAGTCACTAGCATGGACTAACTAAGGGGCGTGAGTTATAAACGCTGGACTCATAACTCAAAATGTGGCCTTTCTTAAGTTATAAACGCTAGTGCTTGAGCGCACGGACATTCGCGCCATCGGGCGCTATCTCGATCACCCATCTCTATTTTGTCAGCGCCCATCCGTTTGAAGATGGCAATGGACGCATCGCGCACCAAGATTGGCGCGCTTAAATCAACGGTTTCCCTGTATCACAATCTGGGAAGATCAATGTGCAAGTGAAAGAGTGGTAAATTTTGGCAGATAAGCCTATTGAGAACAAGCCTGGTGGAGGTTAGATGAATTCGTTAAAGCTGTACAGAGGCGTTGACGTTATCGGCATCGTTACTGATCCTGCGCAAGATGGCCCAGAGACACTTGCTAAACTCGCATTAACTCCTGCTGCCGCCAATCACAAAGAGCTGCTCGATTACATTATGATCGTGAAAGTAGATGGCGAAGATCCGCCTGAGTCCTTGAACCTTTGGGAAGACTGGGTTATCGAGGATGCGGAAGGAGTTATGAGGGGAATCTTCGCTCCCGCGATCCGCTCAGATGCAAAATTTATCTCGTGGCGCTGGCGGTGCTCTAAACTATGACTAGCCGTGCACGTAAGAGAAATGATTGGCGGCGTGAGAAGTGCAAACTCTGTTTGCTTTATTCCTTAATCGTCTTCTCCAAAATCTTAAGCGTCGATTTCTCGTCAAAATGATTGACTCTAAGTTTCAGCAGTTTCGGCTCTGATATAACAAGAGTTTGGGGCAATCCGAACAGAGAATATTTTGTCGGTTTTACAAACTTGATTAATGCCTGGGTCAGCTCTAATGGCGCCGCTGAGACAATTATGTCGCCGCAATTTGATTTGAAATTGGCCATGTCTTTGGCTGGCTCATCACCATGGCCCATGACCTTTGTTTGTATTGCTGGCCAGTGTTCTTTGGTTAAACTCTCTGGTGGCACCACGCAAACAATAATTGCCAGGTCTTTGCCTGGATGGTTTTCGCGCAACTCTTTCAGGCACTTCAATTGCTCCGCGCTCATGTAGCCATCGGTGTCTACAAAGCAAACTACTTTCCATTTGGCTTTGACTTCACCAATGGTGTACAGCTCTCCTGTTTTGTTTTTCAGTTTGCAGTTGAGCAGGTCATCTGGCAATTCTTGGTTTGACTCAATAACAGGCCGTTGGTTATCCCACCATGCTTTATGCGAACTTATTTGATCGTCAAGCTCTATTGGCTTGTTATTGAGATAGCGCCAATATGAGTTGAGTATGATATCTATTATGTCGCGTGGATCCGAAATTCCGTGCTTTTCGAAATACTTGGATAGCTCCGTAAAGCTCCATTTTCCGTAGACATCGACCATCATAATGTCTGCAATTAATGAGCCACCGCCGTATGAGCCTATTTCTTGCTCTGTGGATTTCTTGAAACGCTCGCGACTCGCTGCGCTTAGTTCTTTGTCAAATTGCGCACAGCACTCTTCAATGGTTTTGGGAGTAGCATTGCTTTCCCAACCAGGAGAACCTGTTTTACCGTCTTTAAATGGGCTTGTCCCTTGAACAGGGAGCAATGATATTGGTTCGCTCTCTGTCAGGTCATTGGGTTTTTGAATGACAAGCAGCTTTTGGTCTGGAGAAAGAATTTGTCTTTCAGCGCCTTCCCAGGTTTTGTAGCCATAATATTTGCCGCTTTGGGCATCACATATGGAGGCAGTGTCTTGTGCTGAAATAAAGATGAATTTGTCGTCGGCGCTCCAATCAAAGTAGAAGAATCCATTTGTCGGGCCAGCAATGTGCGTGGTTTCTTTCATTGTAGCGGCGTCGAGAATATGAATGGTACCGTCATATCGATATGAAAATTTTGTCTTGTCGTGTGACCAGCTGAATCCTCCTGCTCTGGTCCCATTTGTCTCAATGCTTGTGATTTCTTTCATTGACCCTGCATCAAGAACTCTTATGGCTAAAGGCTCGCTGTAAATAAAGAGCTTGCCATTCGGTGACCAGGCCAGCGCGCCTTTATCACCTTTGAGATTGATGTCAGCTTTCTTTTCTCTTGTGCTTGCATCCCAAATTCTAATGACGCTTTTCTGTTCACCATCATTTTCAATGCTAAAGCTTGCAGCTATCAATTTCCCGTCAGGAGACCACTGTGGATTTTGAAAGTATGATTCGTTCTCCTTTACAGCTAACAAAGTTTCTTGTTTCTTCGTAAGGTCTAAAATGCTTACTGCTTTGCGCTGAGTCAAAAATAGGCGGTTGCTATCTGGTGACCAGGCGTAGGCTTCTGGTGGCAGAGTATTTATTGAGCGAAGTTTTGCTCCATTGCTGGCGTCGTAGACGGCTAGGTCTAGGCCGGGGTTTTTTCTGTCGATGCCATTGGCGCAGATGTATTTACTGTTCGGTGACCAGGTTGGCCAGAGCTCACTGTCAATTTCAGCTATGAGTGAAAAGTCTTTTGCATTGAGAATGACTGTTTTGCGCGGAATGATAGTTTGACACTTGTAAACTTTGCCGTCTGGCCTTTTGAAATCCGAAATTTTGGGTGGTGGGGTCTGCACCGCAATTTTGGTGCCATCTGGCGAATACTGAGGTCTGAACCACCATTGCTTCGGTGGAATCACTTTGTTCTGCGCAGCGGCTGGGGATGCAGTTGAGAGCGCGGTGGTGATAGTGAGAGCTGTGAGTGTCGGTAAGGCTGCGCAGAGGGGCAGAGTCGTGCCCGTTGTTAATGTGTTGCCTAGGCCTAATGCTGATATCGCGATATGTGTTAGGTGCTTTTTCATGGCTCTAGTTTAGCAAGTGATTTCCTGTAAAACTGACTTCGCTCTCGCTATAGTGACTAACGAGCCTGAAGCTGGCGGTCAAATAGTTTTGCGGGCTTCGTGAAATTGCAGTATGGTTTGCATCAAGGCTGGCACCAGCGGATCTTCGCATATGTTTATTGGTGTATTTCTTTCGGCGCTGTTCGCCGTGCTTCGTGCAGTGCCAGAATGCTTCGCATTAGTTGTGGTATTAATGGGTCTTGCATTGTTGCTATTGAAAATTCGCGTTCGTCTGCTTTGACGCCGGTGATTTCATCTCGATCGTCAACGGTGAATGTATATTCAACCTCATTGCCGTCGTGGTCGAAACGCACCCGATATCTATGAAAACCAGGCGCATATTCATTTTCAGCTATAACTGCTAGGAGCGTCATTGTAAGCATCTCATTCCTCTGTTTCAGGTTTTGATTCTAGGTCTGACAAGGTGCTGCCTATGCGTCAATGTAGCTGCAACTAATCGTTAGCTAGGCAAGCAAGGCCTTTCTTGTCGACCATGTTAAGGAGCTTGAGTGCTGGTCCACTAGGCTTTTTCTCCCCCTGCTCCCAGCTTTGAATAGTAGATGGAGTGATGTTCAAGTAGGAGGCAAATACTGCTTGGCTCGCTTTCTCTCGTTCACGAATTGCTTTTATTTGGTCTTTCGTAAAAGGCTTCACTGGTGGAAGACATAGTGCATCAAACTCACGCATGGTTTGTTTGTCCATTATTCCAGCATCAGTCAGTCCTTTAGCGGCTTCATGTACTGTCTTTAGTATTTTGCTTGTCATTTGTTCACCGCTTTGCTTACGCTAGAGTCTTTTGTTGCCCTGCTCGACCGTCTTGATCTTGAATTTTTTTCGTTAGTTCCAGAATTTGCCGTTCGAAATCTGATTTTAAATCTGCCACAGCAGCTAAATAGGCAATGACTTCGCCTTGTGAAATACCCAATGCTTTTGCTCTCTCAGTGATCTGTGCTTTGACTTCTGGTTTCACTTGCGCGTGGAACTCCACATTACCTTTGGCGGGGCGGCCACGTTTATCGTAACCAGCGAGTTTTCCTTCCAGATAAGCAACATAAGTCTCATCTAGTAACTCCTTGAAAATTTGTCGTGCTTCGCTCGCTGTTTCGGCCACGCCGATCACTCGATCAAACAATGGTGACTCAACGATATAGCACTGCTCTTTCTCGTCATAACGGCAGAGAGCGGTACCAGCTATTGCTTTCTTATTCATGCTAGTCCCTCTTACCCTTCGCCTTCCACTTCTTCTTTAAGGTCTCGAAATGCTAATGGCATAAGGGCTGTATCTTATATCTTACCAAGAATAACTTTATCTGTACCTAAAAAGATTTTGTCTGTTCAGGCTATTCGAGAACATGCCAAATGTGGCGGTATTCGGCCTCGAATACTGCGTATCTTTTTCTCGCATAAACATTTGCATGGTACTGCGAGGTGGGCGTCAAATTAAATTGGGTTTCGCAGATCAAATTGTCGTTAATCGCTGCCCATTATTCGGCGATCAAAAGTGCGAGTTCTGAGCCCAGGCTTCTTGTAGGTCTCGTCTGTGGTGACTTCTTTCTGTGCCACCATATATGGCGCCGCTGTCAATAGCCCCTCGAATTTATTCGACACGAATTCCCAATCAACCGATCGGCTGATACTCAAGAATGAGAATGCCACCGTCGATTGCACGTGAGTGTTTGAGTGCGAATTTCTTCAGCTCTCGATTGTCATCGAAAAGCCTGAGGCCGCCGCCGATCGAGAGGGGGTGTACCATCAGTCGCAGTTCGTCGATGAGGTCGTGGTGCAGTAGAGCTTTGGCAAGTGTAGCGCTGCCATAGACAAGGATATCACCACCATCAGCCTGCTTCAGCGCCGCTACGTCTTTGGCGACATCGCGAAGAATATGACTGTTGTTCCACTCCACTTTTTGCAGGCTGCGTGAGACGACATATTTCGGCATCGAGTTGATCGGGTCAGCGAAGCATTCGCCGGTTTGGCTAGGCCAGTATTCGGCAAATCCGTCATAAGTGATTCTGCCCAACAGCAATGTATCCACGCTAGCAAGTTCATCTACTTTGTACTTGCCAGCTTCTGGCGACTCATATTTAAACTGCCAACCGGCATTGGGATGAGCGGTTTCATTGCCGCCGGGAGCTTCGATAACACCATCAAGGGTGATGAATTCAGTGACTATTATTTTGCGCATGTTCTGTGATGTTTGGTGGTTTATGACCGTGCCAGTATAATGCATGCCTAACGGTAACTAAAATAAGTGGTTCAAATCTCCGAATGTTAGCTCACATTATTCTCTATGTTAAGGACCAAGTTGCAAGCAGCAACTTCTATCGCTATGTATTAGATTTAGAGCCAGTTCTCGACGTGCCTGGCATGACTGAATTCAAACTTAGTGACACGTGTGTACTTGGGCTCATGCCCGAAAAAGGAATAAAGAAGCTCTTGGGCGAGAAACTACCCGACCCGAATGAAGCTCGAGGAATCCCCCGTGCCGAAGTTTATCTAGTGGTGGATAGTGCTGCTCAATACTATGAACGCGCTTTGCAAAAGAATGCTTCAGCACTCAGTGCTCTGTCGTTGCGCGATTGGGGTGACCAAGTCGCTTACTGCCTTGATCTTGATGCTCATGTTTTGGCATTTGCGCAAAGGGCTGAGAAAAATATTGTTTGAGGCAGTAGTACAAAACCGCTCAAACGTGAGCCTTTGTCGTGAGAGCAACCACCAATGATGCAACCTGACGATTCTATAGATTGTAGAGACTGTGGAGAGCCTATCATAACGTCGCCTCTCAGCGCCAAGCTCGGCATGAAAGCTACGAGATGCGAGTTGTGCCATGCCCGGTTTATTGCTGCATACAGTTCGTTTCTTTTTGCTGTCGGCTTTGTTTTATCCTTTCCAGGCGAGCTCTGGGCTATTATCGTAGCTGGCTTTTTCGTTATATGGGCGGCTTTCTGGATGGCAAGATGCGGCCGAGTGAAGCACCCTGAGCTCGCTGGTCAAATTTTATCGAGGGGCTTATCGGCGCTAGTGTTTATTGCTTGTGCCGTTGGTATTTTCTTGGTTGCCGCAAGTCACCAGCGCGCGGTTATCGCGTCGATGGTCTGGCCCGAAGCCGCCTCGGCAATTGTCTTGTCGTGGCTTGTGTTCAGCCTTTTGGCTCTGCATAGTGTTGTTTTGATTTTTTGCGCGGCTCTGGTTTGTACTAGGCGTTAGTGAGTTCTTACAACCCACCGTCTACATAATTCAAAAGCATGTCTTTCCAGAATGGCCAGTCGTGCGCGAACCCATCCCATGTATAAAATGAATGAGGCACATTATTTTCTGTCAACGCTTGAGACAGCATCACATTGCCATCGTAAAGTGGGTCTGTCTGCCCAATCGGAAAAATCAATTCGACTTTTTTTAACTTGTCTAGATGCTCTGGCGACGAGGCTTTTATAAGCGGCACCGGGTTGCATTTGAGCACACTGTCGTCGTCGCAATCGTGAATCCAGTTGAATACATTGTAGGGCGCGCTCATTTGCGCGAAGTCGTAAGGCCCGCTCATGGCCACGCATTTGTTGAAGCTTTGCGGAAAGCGAAAGGTCAGGTTTGTGGCATGATAAGCGCCCATACTGGCACCCATGGCAATTACATAATCGTTCCTGTTCATTTCATGTGTGAATGGTAGAACTTCATCGATCACGTATTTGTGATAATCGAGATGACGAGCCGCTTTATCTCTGGGGCTCGCTTGTTCGTTCCACCAACTTTCTTGGTCTACGCTATCGAGGCAAAATACTTGAAGTTTGCCTTGATCGATGTGGTGCTCGAGAGTTTTGATCATCTCTCGATTTTCCCAGTCGTAGAATCTACCGCACGATGTTGGAAAGACAATTACTCTAGCGCCCGATTCACCGAAGACGAGTAACTCCATTTCTCTGTCGAGATTGGCACTGTGCCACTTGTGGTATTGCCTGTTCATGCTTGCTCCGGCTGAAAAGAATTATACCCAGCCGACCCCGTTTCCGGCTTGGTTGACAGACAGCAGTAATCCATAATTGTACCAAAATGGCAATTGGTCCAATAAGGGTCTCGCTTGTTGAATGTTCGTTCCGTCTGGGCTTACTTTACATAAAAACAGCTTTAACAAGCGTGTGACTTTAGGCAACCCCTAGATAGACTGCAGTGAGCGGCGCGGACATCTCTTGTATATGCCTTCGGCGTCTTGTTCAAACTCAGTCGATGCTTCACTTTAGTAAGAGCAAGATGGAAAGACGGAGTTAATAGAGCATATGCCTTTAGCCAACACATTGATGCAAATAATTGTCAAGGCTCAAGAGCAGCAGGCTGCCGGGCGCGACAAGCAGGCGTTGCAGAGCTATCAAAAGGCCGTTGCGGCGGCGAAAAAAGGTACAGAAGAAGAATTTGTCACGACCAACCTGCTTGGCCAGTTCTACGATGATATGCAAGCCGAAGATATGGCCTTGGATTGCTTCCGGCGCGCCCAGAGTCTGGCCTCTAAAGTCTTTGGTGCCGATAGTTTGCAATTGGCCGTTGCCATTGGCAATGAGAGCATGGTCTATCTCAATCGGGGCGATCAAAAGAAAGGGGCGCCACTGCTTGATAAGGCGGCGAAGCTTCTGCGCGCAAGTGATAGAGCTAAGTTTGCTGCTTTGCCAGCCTATATGATTTCAGCGCCTGTTTCGGTTTTATGTAATGCTGCGGCCAATACGATGATTCGCGGAAATGCTAATGAAGCCGTGCTCATCGCAAAAGATGCTTTTGCCATAGCAGAGCAGAATTTGGAAGTACTTGACCCAATTTATATGCAGGCTGGCTTTGAACTTTGTATGTTCATGGCTGAGGCAGGCATGCGTAAAGAGGAAAAAAAGCTCAAAGACAAGCTTGTGGAAACTTTGTTTGGCGCGGGATGCCACCCCTCTCAACTATTGCAGTTGATGACCCAGGTGTGCGGAAACATTGTCGGGGAGAATGTCTTGGTCGATGGTGCTGGCCGGGGCATGTTTGATGATCCTGATTCTGACATATACTTAGAGCGAGCATCGAATGTGGTGCCGTTCCCTGGCTCAAAAATGACAAGGCCGACTGAGCAGAGAAGTAAAGCTGCAAGCAAAGCAACCGATAGTAAGTCGAAGGCAAAAGCTGCCAAGAAAGAAATAGAGCCTGCCGGAGTTCAATTGAAGATCACGCTAGCGGGTGTCAAACCCCCGATCTGGCGTCGCATATCGATAGAGACTGACGCGTCGCTGTACGACCTCCATGAAGCCATCCAAATGGCAATGGGCTGGACCGATTCGCACCTGCACGAATTTCAAATCGGGCGATATCGCTTTGGCGATTCTAGCGACAATGACGTTGTGAACAGTGAGCACGATTGCGGGCTCGACGATATAGATTTAAAGGTCGGCACCAGATTTTCATACATGTATGATTTTGGTGATGGTTGGAAGCACACTATTGAGATTGAGAAGTTGCTGTCCGAAGAGGAGATGGATGCAACGCCAGGATTTGTAAAGGCTAAGGGGGCGTGCCCACCAGAAGATTGTGGCGGGCCTTATGGATTTATGCAATTGTTGGAAGCGTTGAAGGGTGGTCATGCCAACAAGGATATGCGAGAGTGGCTTGAGATGATGGAGTTAAGTGATTACGATCCCAATGCAATACCTGATTGTTTTGAAGATCAAATCGTTGCCGAGGGTAAGAAGAAAGCCAAGGGCAAAGTAGCTAGCTCAAAGGAAACAGCAGTGAAATCTAAAGCTAAATCAGAATCAGACGCTAAATCCAAGAGCACTATCAAGTCGGTAACAATGCAGCCAGAGCCAGATGCCGCCACTACTAAGAAAAAGTCGGGCAAGTTAGAGTGGCCCGGTTCGCGCTGATAGAAGTGGCAATGATTGCATGTATTTTTCAATGACCGCAAGCTGGTTAGGTGGATATAGTGACCGATGATCGTTCCACATTTCTCTAACTGATTTGATTGTGGTTTTCGCCACTGAGACTACGAGAGATTCTGGAAGCTTGGCGTCGGCCGCCATTTGTTTAATGTGTGATAAGGTAACTTTTTCTGGTCTCTTTGTTTTGGATAAACTTAGTGCCAATTTCCTATCAACTCCCGGGTAGGCGACTGTAGATATCAGATCGTAGGCTGGAGACAGGCTTGGGATGCTAGGGCTTTTATAAATCAGTGACCAATTCTTGAGGTGCATGTCGAGATTGCCGATGAGAATTGAAAACACTAGTCGTCGTACAAATTGAACAAGGCTTTCTTCTCCGCTTTCCTGCCAGATCACCGCCGCAATGTTCTGATAGCTTGAATCTAGATACTTGGCTGCTGGTTGTAAATTGAATACTTGCGCAAAGTCTTCAATGTGAATTCGTTTGCTTAAGTTTGCTCTGTCGAATCGACTGATTGCATAGCAGTTGCCTGGTGGCCGTGAAATGTCTTCTGGCAAGCCCTTTATCTCGCGCTGGTCTAGTAGGTCTATATCTGGTATTTCAATACCGATAGCCTTTGCTAGCTTCATGGTGGCAAACTCGTTCTCTGGGATTTGCTCGAATTTGGAGCTTGGTAGTTTAACAATCCAATCTCCATTTTCTCCAGAGTCGGATATCGAGTAGGTTTTGTCAATAAGAGCGGCTGAGAACTTCATCTGCACGCCAGCCAATGAGAATTTTAGTGGTGGTGAAATGTTTATGGTGCTATTTGGCCAGGCGATTTGCGAAAATTGGTCTTGATCTTCTGGCTGGCCGGGGGCCGGCTTTAGAATGACGGCTCCTGGTAGATCGTTTCGTAGAAGCGAAAGAATTGCAAAGTCATGGGCCGATTTTAGCGAGGCTCTTTTGATGATGAGTTCTCTAAGCGGACCAGGCTCGGGCAGTAGGTTCGCGAAGAATGCAGGCAATGTGACCATTGTCCTAATTCTGTTTCTGGTGAACCCACCCGACTTATTGCGGAAGGACAAGCTAAGAGTTGGTGGATTAGCCATTTCTGTGTAACCAGCTGACAGTAGAAATGTGGTTAAATCGTTGTGGCTAGAGTAAGAAAGAGTGCCGACGTGAGTGTCGCCCAAAAGCACATCAAATGCTGATATCGGTTTAGTCATCGTCAAGCTCCGTGTCTTCCGTCGTAATTTGATACAACGGTTCGTCGTCGAGAGAGTTAGGAGAAATTAGTGCCTCTACTTGTGGTGCAAATTCTACAGGGATTAGCATAAGCTCAAATCGTAGTAGTCTTGCCATTTCTATTAGTTTGCTTGTGCGAATATCAGTATTTCCACTTTCTATTTTGGATACATAGCTTTGTGGAACATCTAGTTTTTTCGCAAGATCTTTTTGTTTGATGCCGCGAAATTTGCGGGCCATAGTTAGTGCTTCTAGTAGCGGCTTGATAGAGAAGTTTTCGGATTTCATGATTATTAGTCTCAAAAAACAACATTATACCCAACTAGGTAAGTTTTAAGCTAAAAGTATCTAATTGGGTATATTCGCGCGATCTTGCTCTTGCGTGCCTAGTGGGTGGCACGCGTATAGAAGGGGCGACTTTTGGGGGCATTAGGTGAAGTGCTGCTTCCTGGTGTACCCTTAGGCCATACTGATGGCGATGGGTTGGACAGATTGGAGCGCACGTTTTTTAACGTAGGCAAACCGGCGAGTCGCCGATATATGACTAGAATAGACCCTTCACTGAGGAAAGCACTATGTCCGATGAGAAGTCCGTTGACAGAATCCAGCGTGCTGATTCTAATGCTATGGAAACTGCTCAGGCCGAAAGAGTTGGCCAAGATTTTCGGTGGCACTATGGTCGCGTTACTCGCTTGGGCAGTTATGATGTGATTACCGATGCAATTGATCGCCGCTCTGTCACTATCATGTGGGAATCTGGTGGGCTTAGCTGCCAGTACGGTGAAATCAGCGACGATCAGTGGGAAATTTTGAAATTGGCCTTTATGAGCACTGGCATGGTCAGCATTCTCAGCGACCAGGGCGGAGAAGGCTGGATGTACGATCTGCGCTTCCTCGAGGCTGTGCGATAAAGGCTACTGTATTTTCTTCAGCTAGATCATGCCGATTGTCTTCAACCAAGTCTCAACCAGTTGAGGCCATTTCGACACTGGCAACTTTGACGGCCGCAATCCAAACGCATGCCCGCCTTGGGCATACAAGTGCATTTCCACTGGCACGCCAGCTGCTTTCAAGGCGCGATAATAGACAAGTGAGTGTTCAACTGGATCAACATGGTCGTCTTCATTTTGTAGCAAAAATGTCGGTGGTGTTTTGTTGGTGACATGAATATCTGAATTTAGCTCAAACTTGTTTCTGTCGATCCACAGATGTCCAGGGTAAATCGGAACAGCAAAATCAGGTCGACAGCTCACTTTGTCGATGGCGTCGACTGGCTTGTAAGCTCGTTTCTCATAGCTGTTGCTGATCCATGCTGCTAGGTGCCCACCCGCCGAAAATCCAAGCACGCCTATTTTGTCTGGGTCGATATGCCACTCGGCTGCGCGCGAACGCACAAGGCCCATGGCTCTTTGTAGATCTTCTAGCGCTTGAATAGAACCTCTCGCGGGATAGAGTTTTGCACTGGGTACGCGATATTTGAGAAGAACGGCTGTGATGCCTTTTGAAGTCAGCCAATCGCAAATCTCTGTACCTTCTAGGTCCATGGCCAAAATTTTGTAGCCACCACCGGGAATGACTACGACAGCAACGCCAGTGTTGTTCTTATTGTTAGTGCTAGTGTCCGGTGAGTAAACTGTGATCGTCGGTTTGGAGACGTTGTTCAAGCCTTCGGTCTTTGATATAAATTCTGGCCCTTTAGGCGGCAATGCGTCCGGTGCCACGCCGGGCCAGAGTGGTATCTGCACATGCCCTGGCGACGGCTCCCATGTTTTTGCTGCAGCTGTTGTGCATGGCAGCGTCACTAAGGTGCAAAGGGTGGCTAAATATATTAGTCTCATGTTTTCTCTCTCAATCTGCCTTTCTCCTGCTTCACTATTTCACATTAATGGTGAAAGGCAGGTCTTTGCTCTTCTCTCCATTTACTGTAGAAACTGTCAGTGAGGTGTTGCCCTTCCATGTGAGCTTAACGCCGTTTGGATAAAGTGTATTTATTGACGCTGACTGCTTTGGCAGTATTTTGAATTGTCGTGATTGTTCATGGCTATTAACTGGGATGATGACTAGGAACTTGCCTGCTCCTTCTCCCTCGACTTCGTCTATTAGTGCCAGTTTGCTGTCATCTGAGCTCCAGGCGAAAGTCGGAATGAAATTATGCACTGCTTTTGCGTCTTTCCCATAGGCCGGTCCTGATAGTGGATAGACGGTGCGGTCATTGACCTGAATGTATTCGCTGTGGGGCCAATCAGTGAAGTGAATCATGTGTCCTACGTGAGCGACAGCCTTTCTGCTATGCGACCAGGAAAAGTTGTAACCGAGATAACTGTGTATTTCGTTGCCGTGTACATCAGTTAGGGAAAGGTAATCCATGGATGGATTCATGTGGAGCTGAATTCCCAGGCGGCTGTTGTCAATCCAGTAGAGATCCGTGATACCGGTGTTGGGTCCAGCTGAATCTTTGGCAATGAATTCGGAGATCAGTTTGTCTTGAGGATCTCTGACAGAGACTTTGCCTTGCGAGTATGAGGCTTTGTGCTTTCTGTCTGGGGAGAAAATATATTTCTCATTGGCATGCGCGGCTTTTGGGGAAAGGACCAGAAGCAAAGCTAATAGGGGCAGCAAAGTTGGTAAGAGCAGCATAGTAGTTGGTAATGCTGCTCTTGCTAAACGATGCCTTGATTTATTCATCGAACTTCGACTCGAAACAAGTTTTGATCATAGGTTTAGTTAGAAGCTCATTCACCGTTAGTGGTGCCTTTTGCAAGCGCGAGAGAATGGTGCCACAGTAAATCCATTGTTCTTCGTTGGTTAGTCCTAGGTTGCCATCGATGAGAGTAGATTCGTTCACTAGGCTGTTGAGTTCTTGTGCTGTGTCATTGGTGGCTGGTTGCCGCATGCGCCCAGCGATGTCGAGCACCAGCTTCTGCCGCTCATCTAGGGTGCTCTGGAACTTGAAGCCAATGTAGCTGTCTTTGTCGGCAATCATTCTGGCGTAGACTTGTTCTAGCCAACGCTCAAATTCTGAACTGAAGTTACTGGTTTGCAGAACCTGCCGCAGATTCGCTTCGGTGACGATTGTCGGCGCTGGTGCGCCAGGATAGACGTAGCTCAGCGGTTGCCCTGCTAGCATCTTTGAAAGAGTCTGGTAGTAGCCCCAAGTGCTTTGTTGGCCAAGCTGCTGAGATATTGCGCTTAGATTTACAGTTGTATTTGAAGCTGAATTCGCCGCCAAATCTCGCAGCATTGCTGCTCTAATGACAAACACTTCATGGGGATTGTCTTTGCAGTTTGCAACGGTGCTCAACTTTTTCTGGACACCTGCATGTTCGCCTTTGTCAATTAGGAGGCCGACGATCAGGCCAGAGGTTGCTTCAACTACGCTGTCTCCCTCGACCCAATAGTGCTGAGCAGTCGGAGCGACTTTGTCAAAGCTGGCTGCCCAAGTAGGATCACCCGGAATCGGCTGGGCATACGCCATTAGTGTTGTATTGTTCCAGGGCCAGCTTTTCACTTCTTGACGTAACTGATCGCCATAGTTTCCTTGCAGCACGGCACTGACGAACTGGCTACCGAGGCCAGCACCCAGGCTGTGGCCGGTGACGTAGATGTGCTCAGGAGCTGGATATTTCTGTTCAAGATATTTGCAGCAAGCAGTGATTGGTCCGAGCATCGTTGGCAGTGCTTCGGCAAAACCTTTGGTGACTTTGCCAACCTTGCTTATTAAGGGCTGCTCAATTTGCTTTGTGCCACCAAGGTCGGTGATCCAGTCTGGGTTGCCCTTAGCATCTCCGATGGCATCCTGTGCTTTCCACACTGTTTTACTGAGAGATGAGCCGCTGCGGCTGCCGCGAAAAACGATGTGGGCGTCGTAGCCTGTTGCTGTCTTTTTCATCAGCACAAAACCCATGGGGCTCCACGATGGTTGGCTGGTGCCAACAATGCCAGTGCCTCCCTCGAATACAATTAAGTGATCTGCACCACTAGGATATTCGCGAATTTGGAAGCACTCTGTGTCGCCACAAGGGAAGCCTGTCGGCTTTGTTCTGTAGCGAACCCCGTCAATCGTCTTGATGTTTTTTGTAATGTAAGTGGGCGCGAACACGGCGAGAAACTGTTCGCCATCACGGTTGAAGGTGGGGAGCTTGGCGTCAATATATTTGTAGTTTGTAAGAATAGGGTCTAGGTTGAGGTTGGTATCACTCCAACCGCGTGCTGCGTTTGGGCCGCTGTAAAAGCCCTGCCCAAGGCTGCCGCTGCTTGCTGCGGTGCTTCCAAGTTTGGCTGCATAGTCATGGGTGAAGCGACAGATGTTATTGCGGCGGTCGCTGCCAACTCGAGACATCATGTCGTACCAGGGGTCAAGCGGCAGGCACAAAGATTGATGGTAGAGCTGGTAGGCGAGGGTACAGAGGTCTAGATTGAGGACCGACTGGGGAACCTCACCGGCTTCCGGCTTGCTTTCGTCTGCCAGCGCTGGCGAGACAAATATCAGTATGGCGGCCCAAACGGCAATGGCGACGCTCTGATATCGGTGGCTTGTGAACATCATATTCTTCCTCTAGTTATTTCGTCTTGCGGGCTACAAATTTATGCTCATAGCGTTTGTCACCATATTTGGTGTAGCTCGGCACATGCAGAATAAGTGTTAAATCATGGTCCGATGGCATTGTGGGCTCAAGTTCTGTAAATAGCTGCGGGCACTAAATCTTTCCTGAGCCCAGCCTTGTCCATGAAGGCGTCCAGCTTGACGGGAACATTTGCAAGTATACCGGTCAGAGACGTTTCATTGCACCCTTTGTTCGTCTAGCACCGATGGCTGGGGCGTTTCACCAAAGTTGCCTTGCAGGAACTCTTGAGCCTTCTCAAGCTCATTGTCTAGTTGTTCAATAAGCGGAGTTAAACTAGCCCAGTCCTGCTCTTGCCCACTAAGCTCAATTTTAGTGCAAATTTGCTGCAGGTTTGTGGCGAATAAATTTGCGCAGACGCCCTTTAGCGCGTGAACTGACTGAAGCAGATCGGCCATGTTCTTAATCCGCAGTGCCCGTTTAATTGCGATAATAAGGCCGGGAACCTCTTCTTTAAACATTTGGAGGAAGCTTGCGGCATGGTCCTTCCCGTATCTTTGACTGAGTGCTGCAAGGTCAAAGGGAGCGGTTATTTCTGTCGTAAAATTTTGTCTATCGGAATCAGATGAATGTTCTGTCTGGGGCGCGGGCGCAAGCCATTTTTCAATCACCCTTTGAAGCTGATCTGGATCTATCGGCTTACTGAGGTAGTCATCCATTCCGGCAGCGATGCATCTATTGCGATCTTCGTCCATTGCGTGTGCTGTCATTGCAACGATGGGGACGTGAGCGCCAGTAAGCGTTTCGGCTTTGCGAATCCGCGCGGTTGCCACTAATCCATCCATTTCAGGCATCTGGCAGTCCATCAAAACGAGAGCATACTTATTTTGGGCAACGGCTTCGACGGCTTCTTTTCCGTTCTTTACTATCTGGCAAGCGAAGCCAATTTCAGCCAAATATAGTTCTGCTACTTTTTGGTTAATTGAGTGATCCTCGGCAACCAGTATCAACTCTGTTCGATCTGAGTTCGGCTGCGTTGGTCTACCTGTTAGTTTTTCCTCGACTACAGATTTTGTTACTATTGGGCGGTTGCCGCAAACGACTTCGGTCAGACAATCGAGCATCTGCGATTGTCGCACTGGTTTTGTCACATAGGCCTTGAAGCCGAGTTCAATTGCTTGAGTTCCCAATCCAGGCGAGTCGAAGGCGGTGAGAAGAACAAGTTTTGTGCTGCTGAGTGCTGGATCGTTGAAGATATCTTTGGCCATGTCGATGCCGTTTTGTTTTGGCATGACGAGGTCGATAATCGCAACTGTAAATGGATCTCCATTGATGTAAGCTTGACGCAGTATGCGGAGCCCCTCTTGAGCGCTGCTGGCCGAGACATTTTGCATGCCCCATGACACGACGTAACTATGAAGAATCTGGCGAGCATGTGGCTCATCATCTACTATTAATACTCGCGTGCCTTTCACTTCGTCTTTGGTGCTCAGCACTGGTGCTTCTGAGCGAGGTTCAAAAGGAATCACAAACCAGAAAGTGGAGCCATTCTCTTTATCGCTTTCCACTCCAATGGTTCCATCCATTAATTCAACCAGGCGTTTGGATATGCTCAATCCAAGCCCCGTGCCGCCGAACCTACGAGTAATGGAACCATCGGCCTGAACGAAAGGTTGAAATAAGCGCTCTTGTTCCTGTTCTGATAGGCCAATACCCTTGTCAATGACGGAGAAGCGCACGTTTACGACATTGCCTTGAATTGAATCGACAATGGCTTTCACTACGATTTCGCCAGTACTTGAGAATTTGATGGCGTTTGAGGTCAAATTGATCAAGATCTGGCGCAGTCTTTCGGGATCGCCACGCAAGCGTTGTGGCATGGCCGGGTCAATGAAGCTCATCAGTGACAGCTCTTTACTTCTGGCTTGCAGTGCAAGAATTTCGCAGGCGCCTTCAACAATGCGCACAGGATCAAACTCTACGATTTCTAATTCGATACGACCGGCTTCAATCTTGCTGAAGTCTAGAATGTCGTTTATTACGTTCAGCAGTGCGCTGCCGGCTGTTTTTATGGCATTGGTGAACTCTTTCTGATGGCTATCCAGGCTAGTTTTTAACAGGATATTGCACATGCCGATGATGCCGTTCATGGGCGTTCGAATTTCGTGGCTCATATTAGCGACAAACTCAGACTTGAATCTTGAGGCTGCTTGAGCATGGTCGCGAGCTGCTTGCAGCTCTCTGTTCACAATCTCAAGTTCTTTAGTCCTCTCCTGAATTTCCTGTGCTCGAGCATATACTTCCATTTCCATTCTTTCGGCATGTTCTCGCAGCTCTTCGGTTGCTTGGCTTTGCTCCTTTCCTTGCTGTTTCAAGCGCACAAATTCTGTGACATCCTCAACGCGATGAATGATGTATTCTACGTTTCCATTTTCTCCTAAGACCGGCGAGTTTAGCGGACTCCAGAAACGTTCCTCAAAGCCGCCACCTTCTGATTCTGTTCGTCTGATGTCGTACTTTTGAACGGCCATTGTGTGCGGCACGCGATCCTTGAGTACAATATCTAATGATGCACTCAAATTGCGGAAGCCAGTTGCAGCCGAATCTGCTGGATTATCTGGAAACACATCGAACAAGTGGCGGCCCAGGATGTTTTCTCGTTCTGTCATGGTGGCACGCAAGTAGGCATCGCTTGCTGCAACGATAGTCAGGTCTGGTGCCAAAACCATAAACAGTTGTGGCGCTGACTCAAATAAGACCTTGAAGTCTATTTCTTTTTTTGATTCTTTCATTACGAACTAGGAGCCTTCCGTCGTGGGTTGCAGCTGCGCTGCCATCGGGCTAGACGAGTACGTGGGCTACCTATTTCGACTAGAACACCGGACCGCCAAAGTCTGCGCACCGGAATTACTAGCTGCTAATAAGAGTCTGCCAGAAAATGCTAAAGTCAGCAAGTCTGACTGTAGATTAAATGTAGTTTGTTAGAATGTGACGGTCAAAGAGATCTTTCGAAGATTGGGAAGATTGAAGAAATGCACGCGGGCAGGACGCTTCGCGATGGTTTCAATCTGTTTGAGTTTATTATGATGACTCGTTCTTCGTTCTTACAGTAGAGCGCAATTCGGTAAGCACTAACAGTCATGTACCGTTGCCACCGCCGTACTAACTTGACGAGGAGATCGAAGCTACTATCAGGCAATTTTGAAAGTTGATTTCTGTTGTTTAACAACTAAAGTTGGCTTGGTTGTGGCCTCTATAAGGCACCGGGCCATGGTTTTCTTTGCCCGGTGTGCCACAAAAGGGTTGCCATCGTTGCTTAACATGTTCAGTACATCTGTGTGGAGATTGTGATTCTCTGCCATGGCATATCTTAGGTCGGCATGGAGATCTTGAGCCAGTAACATGACTGTGACAAAGGGGGTGTTCCTCTGATCTGCTACGGCAATACGCACTTCAACATCCGCATGTGCAGCTAACTTCGATAGCGTATCAGATGAGGTATCTGGATTCTCAGCAACTTCCTTGCCCCACAGGGACGAAGTTCTAAGCCAATTAATTTGAGCCGTCATTACCTTACCATCATGTCTTACCTAGCTACACAGACTAGGTGTTAATAACGGGCAGTTCAGCTGGAGTCTCAAAATAGTGACGTCCGCTTTTAAAAACCTTATCTGTTTGCATCATAGCTGTTATGGCGATCACCGGCTTCCAATCTTAAGAATTGCCATATGTCGCACATTTGTAAGAACCTTTGTAGACCAACTCGCCGGTCGGGCTGCGGCTGGGAACTATGCCTATGTTGGTTGAGTCCGTGAAAAATTACCTAATTTAATAGGTTGTTTTTGTGGGTAATTTTGAAGTTTAATTTGCTTTCCCATCGGTCTGCACTTATTGTTAGTCAATTCCGCTTGACTACCCAGCAGTTCGCTTTGAGCCCTGTTCTCTCCCACATCTTTCTCGCTTAACTTACCACGGTGTTAGCTATGAAAAATTCTTTTGCACTGGCCCTCGGGCTGGTAGCTGTGCTGTCTTCGAATTTAGTTTGGCAGCCTGCTTTTGGCCAGCAAGTGCAATATCCGCAGGCTTTCCCTGGTCAGTATGCATCTCCTGAGCAGTACCAGGCGGCACAGCAGTATGCCGCAGCTCAACAATATGCAGCAGCTCAGCAGGCTCAACAGTATTCCGGACAGGCTGGCATGCAGGGCTGGCAGCAACAGCCTGCTATGCAGCAATCTGCTATGCAGCAATCTACAATGCAACATCAGGGCATGCAGCAGCAATTACAGGCGCAACAGCCGTCGTATGACACTAATAGACCGCCGGCCCAACCAAGTCAATACGAGCAGCAAGAGCAAGCCATTCAAAAAGGTTTAGCCGAGAGCCGTGTAAACGGTGCTGTCAATGAAAGCTACAACCGTGGTGGCAACAACGATTGGGATACTTCAACCACTCCCCCTGCTGCTAGCCATTCAAAATTACGCGGAGCAGCTGGGACTGCCACTAAAGTTCTAGCAAAAACTGCTGCTGTAGCCTTACCTACGGTCGGTCTGATTTTTCTTACTAAAGCTCTTAATCGCAACTCGGGATACGGTGGCATGGGCAACAGTATGGGTAGCGGCATGAATAGTGGTATGGGTGGTTATCCATATCAAGGAAGCGGCGGCTACATGCCTGGTTATGGCCAGCAGCCCTACGGCAACTATAACGGTTGGTGAGCTACTTGCTCTCGTCAGTCAGCGCACTTGTCGAGATTGCTAGATTTTGCGTCTACGATTTTGCGTCTGGGATTTTAGTTTCCTTGCTTTGCAAGCTTGCATTGCCGTGCTATCAACCTTCTGGGAGTTTGAACCTACCTCTTTCTGGGGAAAGTGCTGTCAACCGATCTTATTAATTGATGCCGGAGTTATGGCTAAAGTTTTCACGAAAGACTGATAAATGATTTCATTTTTGATTCGCTTTGCTCTCAATCAACGCCTGATGACAGTGGCTCTAGCTATTGGCATAGCCATGCTTGGCGTTTACAGCGCCATCACAATTCCGGTTGATTCTTTTCCTGATGTCTCCAACGTTCAGGTGCAGATAATCACTGAGCCTGAGAGTATGGCCACAGAAGAAGTCGAAGCCATGATCACTTATCCCATTGAGACTGGTCTGAACGGCTTGCCTAAGGTGGCAAAGATCAGAAGCAATTCGAGCTTCGGTTTATCAGTCGTTACTGCCATTTTTGACGATGATGTCGATGTCTATTGGGCGCGCAACTTAGTGCAGCAGCGACTCAGTCAGATTGAACTGCCCCAGGGGTCACCGACTCCGTTGCTTGGTCCTGTGGTATCGACTTTTTCTAATGTGCTCAATTATTATTTGGTCAGTGACAAGCATGACTTGACTGAGCTGAGAACCATTCAAGATTGGCAAGTCGCTCGTGCCCTTAAGTCTGTTAACGGTGTTGGCAATATAGTCAGCTATGGTGGCTATGTTAAACAGTATCAGGTGCTGGTGTCGCCCATGGTGCTGCGCAGTTTTAAGCTCACCCTCCATGACGTTACTATGGCTTTGGCGAACAATAACCTCAATGCTGGCGGTAACTTTATTGAAAGCGGCGGCGAAGAAATAATCATTCGCGGATTGGGTCGCATCAAAAACGTTGAAGACATTAAACATATTTTGCTCAAGTCTGTTAATGGTACCCCTGTTGAGATTGGTCAAGTTGGCACAGTAGAAATCGGCCCGGCTTTTCGTCGTGGTTCAGCATCGATGGATGGTAAGGGCGAAACTGTTACCGGCATGGTCATGACTCGCAAAGGGGTGAACACCAAAGAGGTGGTGGAGAAGGTCCGCGAGCGCTTGAAGGAAATTGAAAGTGAATTACCTGATGGCGTCTCTTTGGTTACTTACTATGATCAGAGTGCACTTGTCGACAAAAGTATTGAGACAGTCAAAGAGATACTTTTTCTTGGCGGTTCTCTTGTAATTGTGGTGCTCGCTCTGTTTCTCTTGCATGTTCCCTGCGCCATTATTGTTTCTGTGATTATTCCGTTAGCTCTGCTGTTTAGTTTCATCATGATGAAATATACAGGTCTGACGGCTAATTTGATGACTTTAGGCGCGGTGGATTTTGGTGTCATTGTCGATGCTGGCGTGGTCATGGTTGAGAACATTTTTCGCCATCTTGCCATTGAGCAACAGCGGGTGGAGAAAGGCAGTATCACCCAAGAAGAACTAGAAGAGAATCGACTTAGTATTGTCTGTAGGGCTGCAGGCGAAGTCGGTAATCCGATTTTCTTTGCCATTATCATTATTATTGCTGTTTATCTGCCATTGTTCACTCTTGAAGGGGTAGAAGGGCGCATGTTCTCGCCTTTGGCCCTTAACTATATTTACGCTCTGACCGGGGCGCTGCTCTGCTCGCTAACTGTTATACCAGTGCTCTGTTACTGGTTCTTGCGGGGCAAAATCAAAGAGCGGCATAATCCTTTCGTCGGCTGGGCTACCGGTGTGGTCGAGAAGACTTTACCAGTGGCAATTAGAAAGCCAAAGCTGACATGCACATTTCTTATGCTTGCACTTACTTTTGGTTTATCCATTGTGCCGTTTCTTGGTTCGGAGTTTATTCCAACTTTTGACGAAGGCTCTATTTTGTTGCGCACCAAGCTCTCGCCTAGTGTGTCGCACACTGAGTCAAGGCGTATTGCTAATTTAATTGAGCAAACCATCGGGCAGTTTCCTGAAGTAGATTTAGTAGTCTCGCGCATTGGTCGCTCTGGTATGGGCAGCGACTTAGAAGGTGTTGAGAACGCTGATGTATACATTGGCCTTAAGCCTATGAGTGAGTGGAAAACTTTTCATACAAAGGAAGCCTTGGTCAACGCCATGGCCGCTCGTCTTGATGCCATACCTGGTATTGCTTCAAGTTTTTCACAGCCTATTGCCGACATGATTGATGATTTGGTGGCTGGAATCAAAGCTGACCTTGGTATCAAAATTTTTGGTGACGATCTTGAGCAGATAGATTCGATTGCAGAGAAAGTCGAAGATATAATCAAGGATGTGCGTGGTGTTAGTGACTTGCAGCGTGAGCATATTCTCGGTTTGCCTCAGCTCAATATTGAGTTGAATCGCGATGTCATTGCCCGTTATGGCCTTAACGTTGGCGAGGTTGAAGAAATCATGTCAACGGCCTTGGCTGGTAAGAAAGTCACTGAAGTGATGGAAGGTACGCGGCGATTCGATTTGCTTATACGTTTCCCTTTGAAGTTTAGAGATACCCAAGAAGATATTGAGTCAATTATTATTGATACTCCTAGTGGCGGCAAAGTTCACCTTGGTCAATTGGCCAAGGTAGAGAATACACGCGGCACAGTGATGATTAACCGCGAAGGTGGGCAAAGGCGCACAGCCGTGCTGGCCAATGTCAGAGGCCGCGACTTAGGTAGCTTTGTGGAAGAGGCTCAACGCCGAGTTAAGGCTGAAGTCAAACTACCAAAAGGGTACAAGATTGTCTGGGGTGGCCAGTTTGAGAATCAACAAAGAGCTATGGCGCGGCTATCTTTGGTTGTGCCGGTGGTGCTGCTTCTGATTTTCATTTTGTTGTATGCTTCCTTCAATTCATTGAAGAATGCCAGCCTGATTATGCTCAATGTTCCATTTGCTATTATCGGTGGAATATTTGCTCTGCTAATTTCGCAGCAGCCACTTTCTGTGCCTGCGATTATTGGCTTCATTGCTTTGTTTGGTGTGGCCGTGCAAAACGGTGTGATCATGATTAGCTACATGACTCAAATGCAAGCAGAAGGAATGCCTGTGGTGGCTGCCGTGATGGCAGGCGTAAAGGTCAGGCTAAGGCCAGTGCTAATGACCGCCACTGTGGCTATGGTTGGTCTTTTACCTAAGATCTTTTCAAACGGAACAGGTGCTGAAGTGCAGCGGCCCCTAGCCACAGTCGTGCTTGGTGGTCTTGTTACTTCTACTATTTTGACCTTGATTATTTTGCCAACTATCTACACCTGGCTGCACCGCAAAGAAGATGAGCCAGTTAAAGAGAAGAAGGCTTGAGGTATCTCGCCCAAACTGGAGTCCCTATAGCAATTTTTTTAATGCCTAGTGGCTCTAAAATGGAGGTGAAATACTTTGGATAATTCGCGTATTAGAACTGGATATGACGTCGAAATTTTGCTCGGAGAAGCATATTTCCGCTCGATATTTCAAGCGGCTTACGATGCTAATCAAATTCCGCATTCGTTCACGATTCTCTCGACAGTTGAGGGTGAGCCAGATTCTATAGTGCATGTTAGCGAGCCGCTTTCGGTCGATCTGCAATTGGACGATGAACGAAACCTCACTGTCAGCGTCGAAATCAAAAGGCAGAGACGAAAGCCTGATGGTGAGATAGTTCTCGATAGGCTGCCAGTTACCATCGAGCTTCTCGCGCAAGTCGAAGAAGGGCAATTCAATGTTAGCTTGGTTGGATTTGACGACACTACAAAATCAAGCTTGAAGCTCCTTGCCGGCTTAAGTGATGAAGCCATTAACGATCTTGAGGTGAGTCTGCGAAGTTCAGTCGATACTTCTATTGATTTAGATCTGCCTGGTGGCGATCTTTCTCCTGTTACGAAAATGCTAAAGGGTGGTGAGGGTCACGTCATTGCTCTGGCGATTTATCTCAATCTTGATCTGAAAATTGCTCCTCAATCTGATTTGCCAGAGTCGCAATTTATAGCCCGCGGCAATGCTGCTAGCGGCGTTTCCTTTCTGCCTGCAGGCCAGGCCTTTGCCATTGGAGTTTCTCCTGCTACTTTTGAGAGATTTGCCAATAACGCATTTCATGACTTTCTAGCTATAGCTGCTAACGGTGATGTCACTCACCCAGTTCTGCAAGGTGATGTTGCTGTTGGTGACTACAAGTCGATTGAGATGAAGCTAGAGGAGGGGCGAATCAAGATTGTAATCAAATTTAGAGGCTTCGTTGATAACTTTCCTGATCTGCCAGTGAAGATCAAGTTTAGTCTTTCGGCAAATATCAGAAAGGGCAAGCTTGGTTTCGACGTGGGTCTCGATTCATTTGACGCTGATGCCGGAATTCTTGGTGACGTGATTGGTTACCTAGTGGGCGGCGCTTTGGCAGTATTGTTGATCGCCATCTTTGGCGCTGCTCCAGTGCTTATTCCAATTCTGGGTGGAGCTGGTATTGCCGCTGTTGAAATACTCGTCACTAAAAAAGGTGATGAAGGAGAAGACTCTGCTGAAGAACAGGGCGATGACATAGCAGCAACAGTGTCTAAGGCATTCTCTGCATACCCAACTATTGTCAATCTTTTTAGTGATGGCAGCGATCCATTTTTCGATCGGCACTTTACTCTCAATAGTGCGTTTGAGCAAGTTGTCATCGATGAAGACGGTATGGGAATGTCTGGTACCACGTTCGTTAGCTCTGTAATTACTTTCCCTGTCACTGAGATCATTGACAAAATAGAAGGCGATGATAGGGACAGTCGCTTTGGTCTGTCTCGACTGAAATTTAGACTTGATAAAGACCCCTTACAGGAGCACGAGCTGTCTTTGTCGGAAGTTTTTAGTCGAGTCGGTTCTACACTATCACCTCATATCTTTTTGAAGCCAGTGGCAATTCGCAGCGTCTTTGACCTAGTGAAGAAGATTAGATTCGATACTGGAGTAGTTTTCGAAGTAGAACAGGTGGTTGAGCTACAGAACCACCGAGTTTTTCGCATGAGGGGTTTTCAGACCATCGAGCCCGAGGGTGCCAAGGCGTATGTCAGAGGTAAACCTGATGCGAGTGAGGAGAACAATCTTGAAGCCCTGCCGCAATTCTAATTTGGCCTTGAGTGCTCACTTCTTGTATGTGGCTGTGGTAGCTTGTTTGACGTCGACAAGCTTTTGCTGCACTAGTGGCTATGGGCAGACCAACAGTGCAAAGACGGCTACGGCTAGGGCGACCGTTGATAGACAGCAGTTTATCGAGTACCAAAACAGTGCAAAGAAGAATTCTCGTGCTTTGGCAAAGTATGAGGCCGGGCTGAGGGCCCATGAGACTGGAGACAATGACCAGGCGATAAAGCTGCTAAACGAAACTATCTCTATTGATCCTAACTGTGTGCAAGCAATGCATACCCTCGGTGCAGTCTATATGTGGGAAGAAGAGTACGAAAAGTCACTGGCTGTCTTCAATCAGGCCCTGAAGATTAAGCCTGACTTTAGGCATGCTTTGTATCGTCGCGCTTTCACTTATGCCAGTCTCTTTCGCTACAAAGAGACTATTGCCGATTTGGACAAACTTCTAAAGCTACAGCCTAAGTACGATGGCGCACGAAAGTTGAGAGCCAAGTGCCAAAGTTCATTGGGTAATTTCCCTGCAGCAATTGCTGACTATACAGCGCTGATTGCAGATGACCCGATGGGAGAAGAGGAGCGTTTGCAGCGCGCCCGGCAATATGTGAAGGCCAAGTTGCCGCTCAAGGCGATTGAAGACTATAGTTTTATGATTAAACATTTTCCTGATGAGTATGAGTCCTTCACCGAACGCGCCGATCAGTATTTCGTCTTGGGTCGCTATCGTGAGGCCAGCGGTGACTACAATGCCTCTCTAATGCGTGGAACTGATCAGGCCAAGCATTGCCGCGAGCAAAGAGATTTGTGTTTCAAAAAGATGGCTTTAGAAAAATCTGGTAAGGGTAAAGGCGTACCGGAAAAAGAGGGTCAGTCGTGCGCGGGCAAGGCGAAGTAGGGCTATGCTTCTTGTTCTACTGTTTGCTTTGTGCGTCTATCCCTGGTGCTGAATCGTCAAGTGTTTGTGCCTCTTCGCACACCAGCTTGTCGGTTGAGCTGGCTGGTAGAGTCATCTTTGTTTTCGGCTTTTGCTGATCAACTGATTCTATAGGGGGGTGGCCCGCTCCAACCGAAGTCTTGCCTTCTATTTTTGCTTTTCGCATGAGCCAGTCATCTGACAAATGAATGTTCATTGTTTTTCCTCTCTTACAAAATCTTCGGCCTGGTCTTTTGTCATTTCAAAATAACGAAGTTTGCTTTGTGAATATTCTTGACCTGGACCGACATCTGTCATGCCGCATATGTCGCGGTAGAACCCTTCGGATTGAGTAAGGGCGTGAAGGCCAATTCTTCCCTTGAATTCGAGGTTGAAGCTAAGTTCAATTGCTACTCTAACGAAGATTGTTCCTATTAAGCCGTAAACAGGTGCTTCTACAAATTCCGCGAGATTCCATGGAGCGGAGGCTAGATAATTGATGTAGACCAAGTGCTTTCCTTTGTCGGCGCCAATGCGGGCTCTGTGAAGGGCGGTTTCTAAAACCATGAGGCCTTGCCATTTGCCATCGCATTTGATGCCATACCATTGATGGGCTAACTTCGACTGAGTATCTCTTCTGAGTTGACTCCAGTCCCAGTGGAGGTGTTCCGGCCAATCGTCTTGGGATGTCCCAGCGCTTTCCAGTGACTTAATTTTCTTCTCGATGTAGGGCTGCCAGCTTAATTCTGCTGTTGTCACATCAAGCTTGCTGAGGTCGGCATAAAGCTCTGCAGGCTTTAACGAGCTGCTGTCATGGTGAAAGAGCTTTATCGAGGTAAATGCACTCATAAGACTTTTAGCTCTAGTTTCTCTTTCTTCTTGATGTTCTCAAAGATCAACTTGTCGCCATTTTCCATTCGGTCATCAACCAGCTGGTAAAGCTTAATTGCTTGCCGAATTAGGGCTGTTTTGCTCAATTCTTTTTTCTCACAAAGTAGCTCCAGCACGTTCATTTCCGCATCTGTAAGATTTAAGGTCATTTGCTTTTTGATTGCCAAAATATTCACCTCCTACGAAATTGTACCCGCAATCGTGAAAAAATCCATATAAAGTAGATAAAAATGGTAGAAGTTGGCAGGTGTGAAAATTCGCACAGCGGCTCTTGTAAGGCTTATCTGCTTAGACATAGCCTTAATAACTGGTTTATCTTAATCAAGCTCAGTCGATTGTTGCTGAGAATTTCATGAGATTCTGTCGAAACTGTTTGAAGGTTTCTGACCGCTGTATGTCATTGCGATCTTTCCAGAATTCTTCAGCTGCGGCCGAGAGTCTATAGGGGCTGGCCATAAATTGATGGCTAAACTTGTATTCCCGATTTTCCTTTAGATGCTCTAGGTCTTCGATTGTTAGTTGATCGAACGGAAATGGATATGTAAATTGCTCGAAGAAGGGCTTGCTGCTGGCCTCGTGAAACGCCATTAGTTCTTCAATGCGCTCACCTTGATCGTCGATGTTCGGTAGTGTTGCTAGTAGCTGATATTGTGGCACGTCAAATTTAGAGGTAGCTGCTAGCTTTGCAAGAGCTTCTTTGGTGAAATTTTCACTTGCTTGGAAAGTTATATCTCCGGTAGCAAGCATGGCCTCATCGCGACTTTGTCTTGGTCTCGAGCCATTGTTTAGGGCTAGGCGAAACTCCACTCCGGCTTCTAATGTGACTGCCATTGGTGCCAGATAGATTTCTAGTTCTGGTGTCGATCGTGGACAGTAAATCGCTACCGATACAACGTGTACGAATTTTTCGTCTGCGCTAAGTCGATTGTAGTTTGTGTGGTAGTTCTCGCGCCTATACTTGTAGCTGTATTTGTTTTTCTTGAAATTCGACTGTTGCAGTCGAGCGCCGATTGCTTTCTCTAGTGCCATCATTGCTGGATAGTTGTCGACGCCGTCTTTCAAATCTGTTCCTTCTTGCAGTTAGTAGCGTGTCAACAGTCCAGTGCGGTCTAATCTAGCGAAGGCTGACAATTATAGCTGTAAATAATAGTTTCCCTGGAAACTATTATTTACAGCATTTCAACCAATAGTCTGAATACAATTTCCATTCTGCTTCGTCAGTCGTGTAGTCGGCAAACAAGGCAATGCCTTCGATGTTAGAGCGAACTGTACCCTTGTCGGCGAGGCCATCGTTCAATCCTCTTAGCGAGTTTGCTAGGCTTTCGGTTTTGTGGTGGTGCGCTAGTGTGACGTCTTCATAGCTGGGCAATCCGATTATTACTTTGCAGTTCTTGTTGGCTGCGTCTGCTGCGGTGCTTACGTGCACTACCTGCTGTGCCACTAACCAGGCATAGGCCCTCGGCCAGTATAAGTAAGAGTCGTAACCCATGACACAAATTTGGTCACATCTTTTGGCAACTTCTTTGAAGTAGTCGTCGCTCCAACCCCACAAGATGAAGGGGTACCACATTGGTGTATCAACGCTTAAGAGCTGCCCCGGCTTCAGTGCTGCGCGAGTTTCGTCGAGCAATGACAATAGGCCTTTATCACCATTGAAGCAGAATTCATAATCTAGTTGCACGCCATCGAAACCACATTCGTTTACTAGCCAAAGTGCTTCCTTCACGAGGTTGGCGCGGGTCTCTGGCTTCATCAAGTTTACGCCGCCGTTTTGCGGAGCCGAACCAATATAGACCCAGGCAATCGCCTTTGTATTCGGTGCCCTTGTATGCACGGCTTTTGTAATTTTCTGAGCGTTCTCAAGTTTGTGTAGTTTGAGAGTGCCATCAGATACGGTGGTGAGTACATGAAAGTATGCGTATTTTATTTGATTGACTCGCAAGCGCTCAAGCATGTCATCCCATTCTTTGGCAGTATTGTGTTTGCCTGCATACCAGTAGTAACGTAACCATAGCCCGTTGGCACCACTATTGGCGCCGCTAGGCTTTAAAGGATTTTGCTTTTCGTAGATACTACAGTCGTATAGATAGGCACCAAATAAGATGCCTAATGAGATCAGGAAAGTTAATGCGGCTTTGATTGCCGAGCTTAGTTTCTTGGTTTTCACGGTGGTTGGAAGAGTGGCTTTGCTTTTCTGGTAAGTGGAGCGGAAGAGCTGAATTTCCTTTGAGGACCATTTCAGTCTATCCCCTGCTTTCGCTGCTCGCTCTTTTGGGCTTATTTGTGCAAGCCGGTCCGGCCCGCCGTGGCTCGAATGATTGATTAGAGCGGGGCGGCCTGTTTTATGTCCATTGCTTACGTTTTGCGTGCTCTCCGTTTGGGAGGTTGAGTCCTCCCAGAATGTTGACAGGCGGCCTCTCTTTTTGGTAGTGTGGAGGTGCGTCTGGTGTTGAAGGGTTTGTGGTGCATGGATATTCTGAACCGCGACGTTATTGAGTCTTTTGTTAGCCGCTATCCAGATTCCGCTTCTGCTTTGGCTTATTGGTTTGACTTGACTCACCAAGCTTGTTGGAAAAATTCTGTTGAACTTAAGCAGACCTTTGCAAAGGCCAACGTTGTTTCTCCCGACCTTTGGATTTTCAATATTGGCGGCAACAAGTACCGACTGGCTGCTACGGTGCTAATTGCAACACAGCAAGTCTTTGTTCACGACGTAATGACCCATGCTGAGTATGAGAAGAGGAAGTATTGATGGCTGGCAAGAAATACAAAGCATTGATTGAGCGATTTGCGTTACGACCGATCCGAAGTCGAGAAGGCTTGAGTGCAGCAAATCTAGTCGCTGGTGAACTAGTTCGCTCCTACTCTAAATTGGATGAAGAAGAGCGAGACTATTTTGCTGTATTGACGAGCCTTATTTCGCAATACGAAAGTGCGAACATTCCATTGCCCATCAGTCGCGCTACCCCGCTCGATTATCTTAAGTATTTGATGGAAGAAAACAGCTTGAAACAAGCAGACCTAGCCAAGATTCTAGGTGTTTCTTCTGGCCGCGCTAGTGAGATTTATAATGGTCACCGGGAACTGACTAAGACTCACGTGGCTCTTCTGGCTCGGCGATTTTGCGTCAGTGCTAGCGTCTTTTTGCCAGTTCTTGATGCCAAACAGCAAGTCCCCGCCAGTGCGTACGAGCAAGCGAGCAGTTCACTTGATGTTGGCAGTCTGAGCGTACATGAAGAGCCGTATAGTAACGCTCTAGCAGCCGCTGAACGAATCAAGCAAACCTTTATTGCACTGACAGTCTATGAGAGAGAATTGCTTTTGAAAGCGCTTGCCGGGTTAAATTCTTAAGGATCTTAGTGAGGTTGTGAGATGCTTATTTCAAGAGCTTATAAGATGGAGATTAGTCCGAAGCCAAAGATAATTTAAAGTCTAAATAGAAAGAATTCGGAATGTAAGTAGAGAGAGGGCTGGCCATGTCCACGTCAATTAAAGAGTTGCTGCCCCTAGGCGTTACCTTACTGGGTATTGGCTATCTGGCCTTAAATTGGTCTGCTCTACCTGAGCTAGTGCCCATGCATTTCGGCCTGCTTGGTCAGCCTGATGGTTGGGCGCCTAAGCCAATTGCTTGTTTCTTGCCTTTTATCGCGCTTTTTCTCTATGGCAATTTGACCTTTGCAGAAAAGAGCAATCGCTTCAACATGCCTTGGAAAATCACAGACCAAAATCGTGATGTGCTTTTTTCGATGGCTCGCAATTTGATGTTCACTTTAAAGGTAGAACTTTCGGCCTTGATAGCCTATATACAAATCGCTCTGGTTGAAACTGCACTGAAGCACATGGATGGTCTCGGTCCCTGGTTTGCGCCAGTGTTTCTTGGTTCAATATTTATCACCATTGGGCTCTTCTTTGTGCAAGGAACTAGTGTGGTGCGGCAGCAAGAAAAATTGTCCTAGTTCATTCGCGAGCACACTGTCAACTTACAGTTAGCATCCCTTTTGCTTGCCAACATGATAGATTATGGCTTCAGGATTACTCCGGCACTGGAATTGTCTAGGCCTTGGCTGTGCTTCTGTTCTGGTATTCCCAACCCGGAGAAATCGTCCTTTGATTCCTCATTGGCTACGACAATCACTGCTGGCGTTGAACATCGCTGCATTAACTGCAACCCTTACATACTCTAGCCCTAGCGCCTTTGCCCTTAGTAAAAATGAGCTAGAGAACAGCCTGCCCGATAGTGGCACGGTGGATAAACTTGCCAAATCGAAAGTTGGCATGCCCTTTATAGACAGCCTGTCCACTGCGGCCTCAAACCTGCACGATTATCAGTGCTTCTGTCAGCTTTTCACCGTCAAACAAAACAAGTGGAAAGACTACGGTGGTGCGTTTGTATCGTTTAAGCAGCGGGAGCTTTTGCGAGCAGAAATCAAATCGCTTGATTACCGCAACGGTTCAGTAGTTGTCAGGCAAAGTGATGGTGCCCTCAGGGGCAAGGGCGGCGGTACGCTCAGTCTTGTTAAGATGACACTGCAGCCAGATTCTCGCAGTTTGAGATTGCCCACTGGTTTTAGCTTGGCCAAGAGTGACTTTCTCTCTTTGTCTGCAGCGCTAAAGCAGCAGGTGGCTGGCGGTGCAGTGGCCACCGTTTCTCAGCCGGTAAGACTTGCTCCATTTAAAGAACCAGTTATGATTTTGTTGATGCGCGACAAGAATGGTGGAGAAGAGGGTGCCGTTGGCAGCTCGTTTGTCCATGTTGTTTATTTGAACCCAAAGACTAAAATTCCAATTGCTTGGAACACATACAAAGATGGCCAGCCCAACGCCTTTGTGTTCTTTGATCAGCTCGATTTTAATAAGGGTTTGTCTGATAGTTTGTTTACTCTGTAATTTCGTATCTGAGGATTGATAGAATGTTTTCAGTGAAGTCATTTGGTGATCAAGCAGGCGCTTTCAGTCTGGCAGTGTCGCTACAGTTGTTGTGTACGGCTACCACTGTTATAACAGTTGCTGCTATGCCGGTCCTTGCCGCTGGTGCAAATTCCGCTGCAACTGCCAGTAAGGCGACAGCAACGGCGCCAGTCTCAGGGGCGACGTTGAAGAAGCGCACCGCCAGCGATGCCGAGCAAATGACTCCTGATTGTATGCTTAGCGATTTGCGCGATACAAGACTGACGCTCAATCAGCTCAAGCAGCAAGCTGTCAATCTCTTTCTAGAAGCAACGCGCACTCGTATGACTGTTAGTGATGCTCCCGTAGAGCAAAGTCCAACTGCAATTTCTTTGTCCATGTTTGACAGCAAGGCCAAGTATCTTGCTCCGCGTAAAGAGTGGCTTGTGCTCTATGTCAACACTCTTGAGCCCATTGTGCATTTGCTCAGCGAAGATATCAACGATGTCGATACTAATGGTCGCAGTGTCAGTAGAGTGATTGAAGAGCGTATCAACCCACTTTGGAATACCTGGCGCGATCAAGTTATCCTTATTAATAAGTCACTAGATCAAGTGCAGGGCTCAATGCCTGTAGGCGACGAAGAGGAAAGTGCCGACTCGAATTCGGTCATTGCTAAAGCGGCTCTAGATATGTTTCAACGGGCAGAAGAGTTGGAAAAAGTACGCTATCGAGCTGCTTTGATTCTGATTGAAGAGTACAAGAAAGATGCTGCCGCTAAGGGCACTTCGGCGGCTCCAGTTACTAAGTAGGTTCGCTTTATCCTCAGCGGGGGGATAGCTTACGCTCATTTACAATTCGCGCTATGGTTTCTCTGCTACCTTTTGAGGATTGATAATGCAGAGACGGCTGGCTGCTAAGAGGCGCTCTTCTAGTGCCCAGAGCATGGTTGAATACGCTCTTGGAATCGGTTGTGTTGCCGCTCTTTGTGTTGTTGCTTTAGGTTCTTTGGGTCATATCAGCGGGCACATGATTCACAACGTTGAAGAGGCTACCAACTACCAAGGCGCTACTTCAGAGCATGCCCACGCAACAGTGAAGATTGGTGCTACCCCTTGGGTTTTGAACTAAGGCAGTTTGTAACATAGGGTGATTTTCGAAGCCAGAGAGCTAGCGTCTGCATGAGTTGAATCGAATGAGTCGGAACTAAGTGGGCGAAACCGGCTATGCCTAGCCTATTAATTAGTTTAAGCTGAGAGATTCCTGGATCTTTCCAGCTTGTGTCAATCAGGCAACCCATGAATCAGCGACTACTCACCTTGTTGAATAAGCCTGTGCTTGCCAGTCTCCATCTTCGAGATTTGCTGCTGTTCTTTGTTGCAACGGTGCTGACCTATTCGTTTTTTGTCTATGCTCCTAGCTCGAGCCTATTGCAAGGCAACGCTAGTGTGCCACCCAAGAATGCGTGTGTTGGAGTGGTAAACGGCAAAGGCGAATGGATTGTTCCACCTCGCTATCTTCAAATAAACTATATGCGCAAGACTGACACCTTTTGGGTGAAGGTGCGAGAGTCTGATGTTTCTAACTGGCGGATGCCAGATACTCTGCATTGGGTTGGTCGAAACACCGCCTGGAAATTGCTCAATCGCAAGGGTGTTGAAATGGAATCACACCTGCCGTATTTGGCTGAGCCGGTATTTGCCGATATCTCTGAATTTGGTGCCAGTACTCATCCTTACTTGCTTGTCGTGAGAAAGAATTGGGAGTATGGCTACTGCGAGCCTGACGGTAGACCAATTACAGGGTGCCGCTATTCATTCATTTGTGATGTCGGCCACGGCATTTGGTTGGCTGCTGAGACAAGGAAGGACCTAAATGTTCAGCCGATGCCCATAGTCATGCTTGACCATAGTGGTAGGAAGCTTCGCACCCTAGACGAGAAAATTGAGTACCGAAATTACGTTGGCAATGGTGTGTTGGAATGCTGGTGTCAGGGCCAATCTGGTTACGTTGACTATCGCGGAGAGTTTATTCCCCTTGCAGTCAATGAGCGCTCACCCGGGCGGTGTGGAACTGCAACTGTTAACGGCCAACCCGTAGTTTATAAAAATCTGGCTCACTATCCGAAGAGTTCATTGCAGCCAGTTAAGTGGGTTGATCTCACCAAGAACCCCGAGATGAGCGCCCATGTTTTCCAGGTGGCATTCGTCGATAATCGAGCAGTAATGGAAAGTGCAGGTAGGAGTGGCTTAGTTGATATCAATGGAAACTGGCTACTTCAGCCGACTTATAATGGTTTGCTCTACTGCAACAAAGATACTTTGATTGCCCAAAAAAAATTGCCGTGAACGACTGAGGAAATTCAGTTAGAGCGCGGTGAGCATATTGGCTCGCTAACTGGGTTCTAGCTGTAGCTAAAACCTTCATAGACGAATGCTGACTTGATTGATTCTGCGTCGCGCTCACTCGCACCCGTCGCGCGAACAACGCTGTGCCAGCTTGAGCGAACCTGCTCTTCCATCTTTGTGATGATGGCGATAGCTTCATCTTTATTGAGTAAGAAGCGAGTACATTGCGACAAAAGATTCTTCTTGTTGGCGAAGCGCCCAAGGTCCCCGCAGGACATTGCAAGATCTCTGCGCTCTATAGATACTGTCGGTGTTGGCGTGAGGTCATATGCTGGCGACAGTTTCCATTTGTGCTCCATGGCAATCAGTGCATGGTTGCGAGGGTGATCGTCGAGGTTGGAAATTAAAGCATTGAAACACATGCGGCGATAGAGTTCGGACGCGTCTTTCTTTGGTTCTGCTACGACTCGGCGCAGTTCTTCTGATAGCAATACGTATGACCAGCGCTCTCTTTGCTGCGCTGAGTCTTCTGCTTTAAGCAAGGTCAGCGCACTGATCATTCGTGCTCTTAAGTAGCCTTCAGTAGTTTTCTCGCGATCAAATCGTTGAACTAAAAGCACATCTTTGCCGCCGATTGTTTCGACGTGACTTTGGGCTGCATTGATACCACAATTTCTTGCTAGCTCAAGCATTGCCTGCTCGATTTTTGGATTGTTCCAACGGTCATCGGGCCTGTTGAATTTTGCTACCCACATGCCTCTGTCGTCTTCGACCACTGCTTTGGGCCGGGCACCGCCCATTGAGGTGCCTAGCAAAAGTAACTCTTGCGTTTGTATTTTCTCGTGACTATGTGCACTTAATTTGTCTAGTTCACTTATTTCACCCAGTTCGTCTTGAATTAGTTTGTTGGCAAGTAGTTGCAGCGTTTCTAGTGCAATCGCTTGATTGAATTTTCTTAGTGGTGCTGGTGGCTGTTTGCCTAGTCCAAATCCGAGCGCGCCAGCCCGGTCGTCTGGTGAGTTCAGGAGGTAGTCTAGTTCTCCAAGCTGTGATTTACCAGCGTGCCTTTCTATTAAGCGGCGCCCCCAAAAGTCCGGGCCGGAGTCTCGAAGGGCACCAAATAGGCCACCAAGTCGAGCTGTTTTGTACGTATCTTTTGCGAGCTTGAGTTCGATCGGATCTATTTCGACTGCGTTATTTCTAGATAGGTAGCTTGCGCCGTAGACAAAGCGGCCGAGCTGATTTCCTAACCGATCTTGAGTCAGGACAAATCGACCTGCCGTGACGCTCTCCGTCTCTCCGGGCAAGGTTATATAGACAAAGCATTCAGTTGCTTCCTTAGAAGTCATTGTCTAGGCCTTTGCTCTTGCGTGCCCGGGTACGCTGTCTTGTTGAGTCTAGTGTGAGGCCTTCTCTGTCGTTCGCCGGTTCTGCCAGCTCGTCAAGCTCGTAGAGAAGATCGTAGAGCCAAAGTAGCGCTGCATAGACTGCTATGCCGGTTGATGGCTTGCCTTTTTCGGCATCCATAACCGCTCTCGGCCCGGTGCCAATGCGTTCTGCGGCATTGGCGATTGTTAGATTGCGGCGAATTCTGGCCGTGCGCAGATTCTCGCCTAGGCGTTTGAGCGATTGTTCGATCGGATATGGCGGTGCCTGTTGTAGTTTGTTTGTTGCGGTCATGTGCTCTTAAGCGCAGATTAAATTGGATAGCATGCTTTTAATAACATAGCAGCGTTCATGCGCTCTTGTCTACTTCCGCCGTTTTTAGTTGGTCTTTTATTGCCATGAGCTGGTCGCACAGTAGGTGTTCTATTGCTCTCAGGTGTTCTAACTCTTTTGAGTTGGAGCCGCTCGATAGATCGCGGTTTTGCTTGCTGTTAGGTGCAGCGCTACAATACGTTGTTGTTGCTGACTCTCCGACTCGATGCGTGGCGAAAGCATTGCTTGGTGTTGGTAAGGCCAAGCAGAGGAGAGTTTGTGTGGGCCAGGTCTGTGATGTCTTATCTTGTTCTAGCAGGCTATCTGCTGTCTCTTGTGGCAGGTTATTAAACAGGCTGTTGAGCTTACCTCTCATATCATTCAATAGGTAGAGTGCTTTGCTCGTATTTTTGTTTGTTCCAATTTTTTCTTCTGTTAGCCTTTCTAGTACCCACTCTCTGATCATGGTACCGACGGGAATGCCATTTTTGTATGCCATATTTTGAAGCTCAGCAATGAATTGCTCTTCAATACGAAAATTGATCTGCTCGGATTTCGCTACCTTTTCGGAGGCAGCTCTTCCAACCGCAGATCGTCTTTTCTCACGTTCTACTGCCGACATCTTAGTTTTGTTTTCTTCCTTGCTCACGGCTCTGCCTCGTAGGCTATTTCTAACTCGGAAATCCCGTGTTTCAGTGCGCTTTCAAGAATTCGATAGTCATCAGTCACTTACTTAACCCGCGACGTATAACAAAATGTATAACAAATCACAAGGGAAGTCAAGCTGGTCGGTTCTCTCAATCCAACCGCAAATTCTTACGCACTTCACTAGCAATGGCCGAGCCTTCGAGGCGGCGCATATGTTCCAGTGTATCGCTGTGACTGAGCAGATTTAGGCTGCCTTCCCAGCAAATGCGATCGTCGATGATGGCAATCTTTTGGTGTGTCTTTGAGCGCTGTATGACAGTGACACCAATGCTTTGCAGTTGGCTAACCACGGCCTCTGCCTCTTGCACCATGTGCCTTTGGCTGTGCTCATCAATGGGTTTTGTGTAGACAGACAGCTTGACCCCTCGTGCCACTAGTTTGGCGAACTGATCTAAGAAGTGAGCGCAGCGTTTAACAGTGAGAAAAGGGCTGACTATCAAAGCATGTTCTTTGGTGGCGTTAAGGTCGCTGTGAAAAGCGCTCCAGAAGTCTTTTTCGTTAAACACTGCCCAAGTTGAGCCACTGACTAAGGTCGGTCGCCTTACTGCTGGCCCGGGTACACCTGAGTCGTCCAGTGCTCTTGCTGTGAAGCAATCATCGATTTGCCGAGCGTTGAGAACCAAGCCATTGAGTGCTAGCTGATCAATGAATTGACAAAGAATACCGCCGCGGTGATTGTCGATAAAATATTGTCTGTTGACGAGTAATACAAAAATAGCTCGTGCTCGAGTTAAGGCGACGTTTAGCAAGACTCCAGCTTGTGATTTTGCGCCAATGCTGCTCATTTCTGCGCTGATGAAATCATCGAGCATAGATTTTGCGCTGCCTTTGCCGTCGACACAATCAAAGATAATTGCTGAAGATTCACCGCCTTGAAAACTGTGCACTGTATTGATCAATGCCCGCTCACCAAAGCCAGCTTCTTTGATCGCCTTAGCCACTAATTCTGCCTGGGGTCTATAAGGTGTGGCCACTCCTACTGTTATTTCTGGATGTTCTTGCAGCATGCGCTTAGACAAATTGATGGCGAGGCCGGCCGAATAAAGGTTGAGTCTGCTGCCACCTGGTGGGCTTATGCACCACTGGTCGACTGATGATGTGTCAACTATGACAATTCTGCTGTCACCAAATACAGAGTCATGTATGCCCAGCTGCTTTGTGCTTTCGGCACTTCTAATTGTGCCACCGTAAAATAACTTGCTTGAGATGGCAGCGATTTCTGGGGCCATTCGGTATTGGGTGTCGAGCAGCGACACTAATTCGCTGTCGTGCGCTTTTTCTACTGTGGCTATATCAAGCTGGTCAAATATGCTTTCGCCCAGCCATCTTTTAGCTGGCTTAGTATCGGCAGTGACGATAGGTGGCAGCTGTTTGAAGTCGCCAACTAAAGTAACACCAGTGGTGGTTTTGCCCAAGGCCCAGTATAAATGTGGCATTGGCACCGAGCTCGCTTCGTCAACGATGAGAATGTCGAACATTTGCTCGGCCAATTGGGTGCTCAGATATAGTTTACTGAGAGTGGTAGCGATTACTTGAGCCTCAGCAATTACTTTTGCTGCACCATTGTTGATGATTGCTTCTATTTCGTCGATGCGAGCAAGGCAGGCATTGATCTTGGGTTGGTTAGCCTCTATGTACTTGCCCACATCGTTTGGCGTTAGACCTGTATACTCCATCAAGTGATCTAAGTCTAAATGGGCTTGCTCTAGTTTGGCTTCATTGCTGGCGGTGAGACTTATTGCTTCTTTTAGTCTACTTTCTATTTCGGTGACGAAGCGTTGGCGAGTTGATATGAAAATATTGAGATCTTTTATGTGTGTCTCTTGGGTGGCGACATCAAGGCCGCGTTGAGCTATGCTCAAGTTGTGGTGCGCTTGTTGCAGTTGGGCTTGAGCATGGGCGATGTCTGATAGTGTTTGTTGAAGGCGCAGCTGATGATTGTCTACTTGTTCAGGGCGCTGTATTTCTTTTTCTAATTGTCTAGCTGTATTGGCTGCCTTTTGCAGCGCTAGCCAATGTTTCATCGCTTCTTCTAGTGGCTTGAGCTGAGAGTCTATGTGTTCTCGTTCGCTCAGTAAATGAGCATTATTGGCTGCCACCACTTTGTCGAGAATGACTAGCGGATATTGCTTGGGTAAGTTTGGGTTTTTAGGCAAGCCAAGACGAATGATCTTTCCTTGGGCGTAGTATGTCTCGGCCAGCTGTTCGGCGATGGCTTCAAGAGCGGCGTCTACAGCGGTGTTGGCATGAGAGACCAAAAGTACGCGTCTACCAGCATTTAGATGGGCTTCTACTGCTCTAGCTATGGTGCGTGTTTTGCCTGTGCCTGGTGGCCCCCAAATTACAGCTAGAGAAGAACTAAATGACTTGTATATGGCTGAGGCTTGTGAGGCGTTTGGGGCCTTGCTTGGTTGAAAGCTATAGGTTGGTATGGTGCCTACTTTAATTATGGCTTTGGCGCTGCCTGCGAAGACTTCTTCGGCAAATTTAAATTGACCGGGATTTTTAGATTTTGCTTCTTTAAATTTATTTACCAACCGCAGAAGAATTGTGGCGCGGTTGCTCGCGAGCAGAGCTGAGTGAACTTCTGGGCCAAGAGTGTTGGCGACAGCTAACGACACTGCAATTTGTACCTGCAAGCCGTCTGTGGCAACCAGTGAGCAGTCGAGGGTGACTCCACCTACTTCTATCAAGGCTGGTGCGTCGTCGTCGCCAAAGAAGAAACGACTGGCGCTGAAAGTGTAGATGTAGTTGTCGCCAATTTGGCTGGTCAATTTGCCATCGAAAATTCGTGTGGCACTGGCTTTACTCTTTTTGACCGCCTCGATTTCATCTTGAAGGGCCGCAATAAATTCATCTATGCGGTTGGGGGTCAAGACTCAGTACCTTTGATAGTGCTAGTCTGAGTATCCCACATGGTTGGTCCAGTCCAACGGCTCTTGGCCAAAATACAGAAGCGAATCTAATATTCGTAGCCGAAACTTTTCACCTATATTTTCGTATCAGAAGTTTGTCAGGGCATTTTGGGGATTACTTTCATGCGTAGATTAGGGTGGCCTGTCTTTAATTCTGTTCTGTTGTGTTTCATCTTTTCAAGTGTGGTTTCTGCCTCTAAGGCTGCCTCTCCAAGGTTCTGGTCTGGAGCAAAGCCACCGACACGTCAAGAAATTAGTATTGCTGGCGTCAAGCGCTCTTTCTATATTTATGTTCCCGAGACAGCAAGGCTTCCCGCTCCTACTGTCTTTGTCTTCCATGGAGGTGGCGGCAAGGCCGAAGGTGTTGACTACAGCGTCGGTGGCATTGCTAAGCTTGCCGACGAAAAAGGCTTTATTGTCATTAATCCATCTGGAATTGACAAGCACTGGAATGATGGTCGCAAAATTGAAGGTCAAGGTCAGGAAGACGATGTGGCTTTTATTGGAGCGGTTATCGACGGTCTGGTTGTGGGCAAACAGGCTGACCCTGCGCGAATATATGCCTGTGGCATTAGCAATGGCGGTTTTTTCAGTCAGTATCTTGCTCAGCAACTAAAGAGCAAGATTGCGGCTGTGGCAAGTATCGCGGCTTCAGTTAGCGAAAGTATGGCCGCTAGTGAGGTTTCCTGCGAGCCCACCATGTTTGTGTTGGGTACTAAGGATCCGCTCGTTCCGTTCAAAGGCGGTCGTATTGGTGGAAAGTTACTAGAAGCTGATCGCGGAGCAGTTCTTCCTTTCGCAGACTCGATTAATTTTTGGTGTAAGGCAAATGGTGCTACCAAGCTAACAGTTGACCAGAGGCTTCCAGATATTGCCTCTGCAGACCACTGCCAGGTTGAAGTCAGGCGTTACGGAAATGAAGGCAGTTCAGCTGAGGTTCTTGTCTATAAAATTGTTGGTGGTGGCCATACTTGGCCTCAGGGGCTACAGTATTTGCCCAAAGCAATGGTTGGTATTGTTTGTCGTGATTTTAATTGCAATGAGGCGATATGGAATTTCTTCAAAATGCATCATCAGTAACTAAACAAAAGAGAAGTCCAGCAAACTGAACTTCTCTTTTGCTCGTTGTGATCTACTTTCTACTCAGGCGCAGCTGTCTTTTTGACCGCTGTCGAGCCATTGGCCTTGACTAGAGTGCTCTCGTTTCCCAGCGAAGACTTGTTCTAGTGTCTTTCGTGCTCGACAAGCCACATAAGGGTTATCGTCATGGTTTAGAATTTTGAGCACTCCGATAGGAACCGTGGCATCTTCGGCGATACCATGTCGAACAGTTGGGTCTGGGTCATAGGCGAGCAAGTATGTTATATCGACTGGTGTCGATGGGTTCGTTGCTGCGGCCAGTCTGACCTCCGCATTGTCGTCACGGGCGAGTAACTCTAAAACTTCTTTGGGTGTATTTGGGTTTTCTGCTACTCGCACTCTTATTCTGATATTCGTGCTTCTTGCTAGCTTTGCTAAATCTCTTGGTTCAGTGGCTGGATTGCTGGCCTTGAGATATTTTTCAATTTTGTAAACAGTGTTCATTTTAACCACCTCCGCTCCTTGTTGGGATGATTTTTCTGATGTGTAATTGGAGATTTTAAAAGCGCGATTAATTCAACTGAAGTAAAGACCATCTCCTTTAATTCTGATGAATAGTGTTTATGCGAGGGACCCTGAAATTTTTCATTTCAGACTCCAATTTTTTTATAACAAAAAACTCGAAACCTGACAAGTATTTTTAATCATTTTTCTTTCCAGCTTGCTCCTACGTTTTAAGGCTCTGACTGGCTGGCGTGTGGCTTGTCTCCGAAGCTGGCTAGGCCTTCTGAGAAGACCCCGGCACTGGCGTACTGAGGCTGAATTACCCAGTTCCCGCTTTGGTCTATCCAGCCCCAGCGAGCTTCACCGTCCAGTGAAATGCTAGCTGGCCAGTAGGCGGGATTGTTTGCTTGCGGATCAATAGCGGTTACCTCGGAGAAGGTTGGTTCTTTGACTATTGTTCCGTCAGATTTCACCAGACCGTATTTCTGCTCTGCGCAATCTGACACTTTAAATGCAAATAGACCACCGCCAATGTCAACCCTACCCTTTCCTTTAGAGTCGCTATCTTTCTTCGATTGATGGACCTTGGTGACACGTTTTGATACATGAATTGGCAGGTCAGGCCTGTCAATTACGGAGCCGTCGATTCCAATATCATCCTCTCCGTAGTGTGGAGTTACAACAAATTCGCCCTTGCGGTTAATTAGCCCCCAGCCACTTTTGGTCTCTACAGCTATGACACTACTGCTGATGCCTGTTTTTGCAGCTATACATTGGTCGAGCTTCTTGTAGATTTTCCCAGGTATAAACAGAAAGAGAGCGCCTTGATTGCGCACTATAATCAAGTCTGCGCTCATTGCCAGGCAGTCTGTGAATGGGCCAGCGATACGTTCGTGATTGGCGTTGGTTATGTAGCACCCGGCCTGAGTATCTATGGCTGAGTATGGGTACTCCCCATCTTTGTAGAGGATGCCGTTTATGCGGCTGGGGCCAAACCATTCTACGACTGAGCCGTCTTTTCGTATCTTCATGCGGTTGTACCGGCCACTCATTCTGCAGACGTCAGAGCATGAATACCACTCACTTGCGACTGCTGTTCCTCCCTTGAAGGCAGAAATCGAGCCGAAGCGTGGTGCTGCTAATACTTTACCTGTTGAGTCAATCACTCCAATTTTGGCATTACTGTGTCGCAGAACGTACTCTTCTACTTCGCGCTGATGGGCGAAAAAGTATTTGTCTACAATGAAATAGCCTGCGAGTAGAGCTAGCAGAAGTACGGTAACAATTTGAATTCGGGCCGTGGTCATAGAAACGACCTCTGTCGATATTTCTAGCCTATCACGGCTCGAACTCGAGCAGGTTGAGGCTGTTAAACAGCTTCTATATTAGAAGCATCCGAGCTTATAGCCGGCTTTTCGAAGCTGAGCAGCACCCGGTAACACCGGATTCGCCCCAATTTTCTCCACTGCTAGTTTTTTGGCTACGTGATAGCTAAAGGCTCTTGAGTATTTTTCAATTGCGCGCCAGTCCCAGTCGGATACGGCTCCAAATTTAGTAATGGTTTGTTCCCAATTTAGCGCACGCTTCTCAGAGTTAACTCCAAAATTGGAGGCACTGAGTGTTCTTCTCTTCAAATCAGTACCGCCGAAACGTAGGAAAATTAGAGCCCAGCCCTCCGTGTGGTGATAAAAATCGCAGATTTTATTTTGAGGATCTTCACTCAAATCTGTTCGAGTGAATAGCACTTTTCCTCTGCCTGGAGGGTACCAGATCTCAATCGATAGATTGTGGTACATACTGTTTTGATGGTGCTCGAGTATTTCTGCCGTTTCATGAAACTCTACTGGTAGCTTATTGATCTCAGATTGTGTATCGTATATTTTGCAGCCAGAGGCCAGTAGATAGTCGGTGACTAGAGGAATATCTAAGTCACTCGCGAAGAAACTACAGTTTGGCATTGAACAGACCTAGTTTAATCATTCGCCTTGGTGATAATGACAAAGCTTTTGACTTTGCTGTCTTTGCCGAACGAAATCATGATATTGTCGAAGACTTTGTATTTAGAACCATCGTCTGTAATTAAATACATAAGCTCGTCTTGCTTTTCGCTGTAGGTGCCCTTGCCTAGGTCCTTCTCTACATCGGCTCTAGTCATGCCGAGCAAATTCGGAGCGATTTTAGCGATGTTTGTCCAGCGCTCGGCGGTGGTTTTTCCGGCTACAAAATTACCCCAGCTAGCTTTGTCTTTAGCTGAAACTTCCGCTGCAACTAAACAGTTGAACGACAACACTGCTATGGCAGCGAGAGCAAAAATAGTTTTTTTCATAATGCCTGTTTCAATCTCGCCTGGAGTCAAGGGGGAATATTGGTAGCGAATTTTAGCATCCTTGACTTTCTAATAATTGCCAATTGGTAGAAATTTGTCATGGCCTCTGATATCGCTCTTACTTCAAGCGCTTTTCGAAGCAAAGAAAACGCAGGCCATCGCGGAAGGCCAGGCTGATTTCGCCGCACAATACATAGCCAAGCTTAGGAAAGAGCTTTTGTGTTGCCAGGTTGTTTGTGTTGGTATCTACTCGTAGGGTGGCAATTTCGCGCTCATGTGCCAAGCGCTCGGCCTGCTTCATTAATTCTGCCGCTACCCCTTGGCCCTGAAAATCAGGGTCGACAGCGAGGCGGTGCACTACAATTGCCGTTTCGCTGGTGTCCCAAACTTGGGCATATTCTGGCTCTTGAGTGGTGGTTATGGCGGCCACCCCGGCCAGTTTGCCATTGCTTTCGGCCAGCCAGAGTTGCCCCAAAGCAACGTCGCGCTCAAATACCCCAGAGTTGGGGTATTTGTTATCCCATTGTAGATTGCCGCTGGCGCGCATTAAAGGCACGACCCTCGTCACTAGTGACATTACGGCCGGTACGTCGTTAATGGTTGCTTCGCGTATTTGCATCTCGTCTCAGTTATAGCGAAGTTCACCCAGCCAATCAATCTCAAGCAATCTCAAGCAATTGACTCTTTTGCTTGGGCTGCCATGAAATTCCCCCAGTAGCTGGGGGAATTTCATGGTATATTTGAAGAATGCTCATTGATCGACCACTGGCGAAAGCCCACCTGAATCTTGCGCTCAGCCGCAGCAGTGCCGTTGTGCTGATTGGCCCTAGGCAATGTGGGAAAACAACCCTTTGTCGGGAGTTAGTATCGGCTGATTCGGTCAACTATTTTGATCTTGAAGATCCGGTTAGTCTGGCTCGGTTGGAGCAACCAATGACTGCGTTGGCAAATTTGGAAGGACTTATTGTTATTGATGAGATCCAAAGAATGCCTGACTTATTTCCCGTATTAAGGGTGCTCATAGATAGAGATAGGAGGCCTGGGCGCTTTCTTATATTAGGGAGCGCATCCCTGCATCTCCTGCAAAAGTCGTCGGAGACTTTGGCCGGTAGAATTGAGCTGATCGAGCTGACTGGCTTTGCTCTCTCAGAAGTCGGAGTAGATGATTTTATGCGGCACTGGCTGCGCGGTGGCTTTCCTCTATCGTTTCTCTCTACTTCGGATAATAATAGTTTTGTCTGGCGCAAAAATTTCATTCGTACATTTATGGAAGGAGACGTAGCGCAATTGCAATCGCGTGTTTCGACCGCTGCTTTGATGCGATTTTGGACTATGTTAGCTCACTATCACGGCCAAATTTGGAATGCCTCAGAGCTGGCACGAACACTGGGAGTTGGTGAAAGCACCACTCGAAGATACATTGATTTATTGGAAGATTTATTAATGGTGCGACAACTGAAGCCGTGGCATGAAAACCTTAAGAAAAGGCAAGTCAAGGCTCCAAAAATTTATTTGCGTGATTCTGGCCTGTTGCATCAACTACTAGGCTTTAAAACAGTGAAGGATATGCTGGAACATCCTAAGAGCGGTGCTTCTTGGGAAGGATATGCCCTAGAAGAAACATTGAAAGTTGTAGCTGCTGACGAGGCCTATTTCTGGGCCACCCATCAGGGCGCAGAGCTAGATTTACTGCTAATAAAGGACAGCATTAAGTACGGCGTTGAGTTTAAGAGAGTTGATGCACCGCGCATGACACCATCTATAAAGACTGCAATAGATGATCTTGGACTCCATCATTTGACAATCATTTATCCTGGTGACAAAAGTTATATGTTAGGCGATAAAGTGCAAGTCATGCCGTTAAAGTCTATTGCTACTGCCGAAGCTAGTCGCCTCGTTACCGCGTGAACTTTTGGGGGCAAGGTCAGTTATGCATCCTATTGATTTTTTTGCATGGTTGCTATTTTTCTCTTGCCGGCTATCTACTTTCTTGAGTGCGCCCGTGTAACCTGGATGGATGTTGTCAATCCGCCGAGTATTTTCAATTAGCCTTCTAGTAACCAAAAGGATGATTGCTCAAGCCAATTTATACCGCCTGGTACGGATGTTTTACCTTTGGGTATCAACCATAATGGTGAGTGTTATTGTTGTTGTTGTTGTTGTTGTTGTTGTTGTTGGGCCAAGGAGCAGTCATGAAACCAGGTTCCTTTCTACTGCCAATCAATGGCTCACCTGAGTCGCTCTTCGCTTCTGAGTTTGTATGGTCCTTGGCCAGCAATAGTCAGTCAAAAGTGACGGCGCAACATACTATTGATATTTTTGGCACCCTTCAGTTTTTGGGTCAAGAAAAGGCTGGTTTAATTGGTTCAGGGCCTTATGTTGCAGCCTACGAAAGCATTTGTCAGTCTCTGCGAGCAATAGCCAGTAAGTTGGAAGATTCGTATTCGGCTCGGGCTTCCTCTCATCAAGTCGAGTCAACATTTATTTGTGCTGAAGGCGACCCCGTTGAAGAAGTCTGCAAATTAGCACCGGCCCACGATCTGTTAGTGGTTGGCTATCGCAAACGCGCATCTGTTGACTATCCGGCCTGCCAAGGCATGAAGCTCTCGCGCGCTGAGCGTCTTGCTCATCTATCACCAATTCCAGTTTTGTTCGTGCAGAAGCCAATTCAGGCAGTAACTGAGTTTGCCATTTTTGTTTCGATGGAGCATGTGAACGTCAACTGGCTAAAAAATTGTATGCACTCGGCTCTCGCCATTGGCGCCAAATATAGTGTGACAATTTTAGCTTCAGGAGTGCATGAAGAGCCGGCTGCGTCGTTTGTCCGTGACTTGATTGCCGCCGATGATGAAATTGAAGAAGAATGCATAAAGATAGTCTCGTTAAATGAAAGCGGTGTGCTGCAGAATTTTGGTCAGTTGGGCAGTCAGTCGAAAGATGGTGTAGATCACGGTCGCGTCATTGTCTTGCCAACCATAGATTCTGGGGAACACCGAATTACCTCGACAGGCGAGTGTCCAACTACACTCATGCGACGGGTCGCATTTGAGACTATTTTGTTGTGGCCAGAAGAGTTTACAAGGCCGCTATTTAAAGGAGAAACAGTACTGCTCAAGGCCGGCTGGTACGATTAATTTGAAGATTCTGACTAGCTTGACCAATTTAATTGATAGGTACGCCCATTCCTTCGCAGCTTAAAGACCTTGCTGGCATAGAGAACCTCGTCCCATCGGAAGCAATAGAGGCTCTCGATACGACTGCTGACGGGCTAAACTCAACTCAAGTCGATGAACGGCTTAAGCTTTATGGTTTGAATACTATTCAGAAGCTGGCCAAGAAGTCGCTGGTCAAAGCCTTCTTCGCTAATTTCGTGCACTTAATGGCTTGGCTACTTTGGGTTGCCGGTGCTCTTGCCTTTGTAGCCGGCATGCCACAACTTGGTATTGCTGTCTGGATGGTCAACGTTATTAACGGCTGTTTTAGCTTCTGGCAAGAGTTTCAGGCGGGCAAAGCTACAGAAGCGCTGCTTAGTTTGTTGCCTGTCAATGCTCACGTTATTAGGTCTGGCCAAGAGTTGCTCATACCAGCTGAGCAGTTGGTGCCTGGCGATGTCATTGTGCTGGCTGAGGGCGATGCCATTTCGGCTGACTGCCGAATTATTAGTGCTTCGAGGTTGGCAGTTGATGAGTCGACTCTTTCTGGCGAGGCTCGGCCGGTGCGAAAATTGGCAGAAGCTGTGGCCACCAACGATTCTTCTGCCAGTAACCTATTGTTTGCGGGAACCAGCGTTATCGCCGGTACGTGTCGAGCAGTGGTTTGCAAGACTGGTATGAACACCCGCTTTGGCAAGATCGCCCGGCTGACTCAATCTGTTATCGACCAACCTAGCCCATTGCAAAATGAGATGGCGCGTGTGACAAAGGTGGTAAGTATTCTTGCCACGGCTATTGGTGTCTTCTTTTTCTTGTTGGCTGTCTTTTTTGCTCACATTCATCCGCGCGAAGGTTTTATCTTCGCTATGGGGATGATTGTGGCATTTGTACCTGAGGGAATGTTGCCTACGGTCAGTTTGTCGCTGGCCTTGGGTGTGCAGCAAATGGCCAAGCGCAATGCCTTAATCAAAAAGTTGTCGGCGGTGGAAACGCTTGGTTGCACAAATGTTATTTGTTCAGACAAAACCGGTACGATCACTCAAAACAAAATGACCGTGCAGCATATTTGGACCGAAGGCGCTGAATATAAATTGAGTGGTCTTGGTTATTCGCCCTTGGGTGATATCAAAAAACTAGATGAAACAACACTAGTTGACTCAACACTAAGTGAATCGACACTAGATAGTGGCAGAACTCTCTTAGAGAAAGAAATTCTTGAGAAAGTTTTGACAGCCAGTTTGCGCTGTAGCAACGCTAGATTGACGCCGCCGAAATCAGGTGAGGCCGCTGGCGCTTGGCAGATTCTAGGAGACCCCACTGAAGCGGCCCTTCTTGTGGCGGCGCGCAAGGGTGGCATTGGGCAAGATCATCAATATTATGATGTGCCGAGAATTTGCGAAATTCCTTTTGATTCTATTCGCAAGCGTATGAGCACTGTCTATGATCATAAGGGCTCGCGTATTCTCTACTTAAAGGGGGCACCAGCGGAGGTGCTTGCTCGCTGCACGATTTTCGAGAGCTCTGACGGGCCGAGGCCCATGCAAGAGAGTGATCGTCAGACCATTATTGCCGCTAATGATCTATATGCCCGTGAAGGTTTGCGTGTCTTGGCCATGGCACAAAGAGTGCTGCCGATTGGCTGTGATTTAGCTCCCGATTCACTAGAAGTTGAGCTTTCTTTTTGTGGACTCGTGGCCATGTGGGACCCGCCTCATGACGGTGTCACCGAAGCGGTGCAAAAGTGTCATAGTGCTGGTATTAAAATTGTTATGATCACTGGTGATTACGGTCTTACTGCTGAAAGTATTGCCCGTAAGGTCGGCATAGTAAGAGACAATTGCCGTGTCATTACTGGTCGTGAGTTAGATACTCTTGATGATGGTGCCTTGCGCCAGCATCTTCATGACAATGTCATTTTTGCTCGAGTAACTCCAGAGCACAAACTGCGTATTGTCACTGCTTTTCAGGCTCTTGGTTTGATTGTTGCTGTCACTGGTGATGGCGTAAATGATGCGCCAGCTTTGCGCAAGGGCGACATCGGCATTGCCATGGGAATTTCAGGTAGTGATGTTGCTCGCGAATCGGCCGATATGATTTTAACCGACGATAATTTCGCCTCCATTGTTAGTGCTGTTGAGCTTGGTCGAGCCGTCTATGCCAATATCAGAAAGTTTGCCATTTATGTTTTCAATAGCAATATGGCGGAAGCCGTGCCTTTCGTGGTTACGCTATTTAGCTTGGGGGCTATTCCTCTGCCGCTGACAGTTATGCAGGTGCTCTCGGTTGATCTTGGTACCGATATGGTTCCCGCCTTAGGTTTAGGCACAGAGGCCGCCGAGCCTGGGTTGATGGATTGCCCACCGCGAGATTTGAGTAAGCCATTGCTTGATTTGCCACTGCTTGCTCGGGCCCTACTCTGGTATGGATTAATCGAAGCTACAGCGGGAATGTCTTGCTATTTCTATGTCAACTATTTGCATGGTTGGCCGGGTGTGGCGTTGGCTGAAGCCGGCAGCGAAATTTATAAGATGGCTACAACCATGACTTTAATGGGAATTGTCGCTGCTCAGGCTGGTGCGGTGCTCTGTTGCCGCAGCGACAGACGCTCTCTGTTTAGTGCTGGAATATTCAGCAATAAATTGGTTCTTGTTGGCATTGCCACAGAGCTGCTGTTGCTGTTTGTCTTGATTTATGTACCGTTCATGCAAAATATTTTCAATACGGCCGCGGTAGGCGTCAACGAGTGGTGTTTCGCTCTGCTTTGGGCACCTGTGATTATTATTTTGGATGAATTGCGCAAGCTATACCTACGTATGTGTCGCACTCATTTGTTAGTCGATCATCCCCTTGATTGATGGTTATTGGCTGCTATTGTGACAATCTAGTTAGTATCAGATTCGAGGGGTGCGATATGCGTGTTCTTGTTGCAATTGAAGATAAGCGCTTCGGAAAAGCTATTGTTGATTTTCTTGTTGCCCATGAATGGCAGGCAGGAACAATGTTCCGCCTCGTGCATGTGGTCGAGCCGTCGGTGGTGGGTGATCAGGTCACTGCTGTGTATGGCATTGGGGTTGAGAATGAAATTGTGCAAGAGCGCTTAAACGATGGTTCGCTGATTTTGAACCAGATGAGAGAGCAACTGCAAGCTAAGTTTGGCTCTACTTTTCCTGTTGAAGTGAACGTGGTCAAGGGTCATCCCCATCACGTGATTTTAGACATTGCCGAAGAGTGGCACAGCGACATGATTGTGCTTGGTTCTCATGGTAGACAAGGATTCACTCGCTTTGTCCTCGGTAGTGTTTCGCTCGCTGTTGTGTCCCATGCTCAGTGCACTGTGACTGTTGTGCGTTTGCCTAGAGCGGTCAATGTTGACGGCAGTCAGCAAGCGACTGAGCAAACAGTGAAAGAAACAAGTACGAGCCGAGGATAGGAAATTGTTACACAGAAAACTCCGCTTAATGGGTTATGTTCGCAGCGATGGTTGTAGCGTTGACAATGAGGAGCAGCGTCGCTTGATCGAGCAATATTGCCATGATCATGGTCATCATCTGGTAGGGTTCGCCCATGTGGATGAGGGTGACCCTGGTTTGGGCTTGCACCAAGCGATCACTACTCTTCACTCTTACGATGGCATTATCGCTTATGACCTCAATCGTTTTGTGCACAGCATCGATGATCGCGTGGTTGAGCTGCGAGCGCTTTTGGAGACACTTCTCCACGAAGGCAAAGTTCTCATAACTCTTATAGAGGGCATCGAAACGCTCACAGCAGGAGGTCAAGAAACAGTGATTGAACTGCTCTACAAGCTCGCTGACGGTCACAAACAGTTGATGACGACAATTGTTGAGAGAACAACTACACCACCATACAAAGGGCCTGATTCTGACGACTGGTGATTGGCCGGCTCCAGGTGTTATTTGCTAAGGATTAAACAATATGTCGCTTCGTTCTCTCGTTTCGTTATTTGTCGGCTCTGGCATAGTCTTGTCGCTGCCTTTGCTCAGTTCAGTCTTTCCTAATTGTGCTGCTAGTCATGCTACTAGTTTGCCAGCGCCAAGTCAGGCTGCCCCTGAGAGTTTGTTGTCGAAGACTGGTAAAGACGGTACGGCATTGGTTAAATCGATGCTTGCTCGCAGCAAACAAATGAAGGCTTATAGTTTCAACAGTACTCTCTCTACTTACAAAGACGGAAAAGAAATAGTAGAAACAGGAAAGCTTTATTACAAGAAGCCCAATTTGCTTCGTTTTGAAGTAATTAAGGCTGGCAAACGCAGTGGCTCGGTGGTGGTTCGCCAGCCGGACGGGAAAGTGCGGGGGAAAATGGGTGGTGCTCTCAGTGGTGTCAAAGTTAGTCTTTCGCCTGATTCAAAGATGCTCAAAAGTGCAAACAATTACAGTATTTTAGAGTCTGATCTTGGTAGCCTACTGGCTGATGTCTCTGAGCAATTGGGGCCGAGTAAAATCTGTTTGGTTGGTCGAGTGCCTGGTCTATCGGCGCAGGTAATTGAGATTGTTGGCAGCGATGGTTTAGTAGCACAGCGTATTACGGTGGATGCCTCGGCCAATTTGCCCCAAGAGTGGCTGATTTTTAAGGGGAATAGTTTATTTTCAAAAGTGCAGTTCGCTAATCTAAAGGAATTGGCTAGTCTTCCGGATGAACTCTTTAGCCTTGATGCAAAGAAATCGCCAATTGATGATGATTCTTTGGTGTTAGTGGCTCAAGAGCGTTCTGGCAATGTCTCAGCGGCAGAATATCGCTCGCAATTTGCGCAAAGCAAAGGGTCTGCCACTAACTGCGAGGCTTTGGCGGATGAACTGAGTAAGAATACTGGCTTAGCTCCAACGGTAGCTAAGTTTTTGATTGCCAAAAGAGCGGTTGGCAGCCTGAAACAGGAAGCACAGTTGGTTAACTCAACGACCGATGAGACAGGCAAAGGTAAACTTCTCTTTGCCGCCACGCAAATGGAGCTTTTGCTTTGGGCCCTAGAACCATTAGGTAAAGCAGCAGGCAAAGACGAACAAGAGTCTACTCAGTTAGCCAAGTTGGGACAAGCTGTGGCTGCCTCGCGGCAAACTGTGACAGCTATATTAGATGAGATTGCGAAGGAACCCAGTGAGAGAGCACTTGATTTGCTGCGGGTAGACCTCTTGAAGAATATTGATGGTCTTGAGAGCGTTTGTGATAAGGCGCTTTTGACTTTGTAGTCAGTGACACTTATAGGCCCAAAGATTGATGCCTAAACCGCAGGCTTCAATCATACTGAGAAATGCAGAAACTATAGGTAAGTCTACTTTAGGAGGGGCAAAATGCCTCAGCAATCAATACTGTTGTCACTAGATGGCTCAATCTATTCTCGCTACGCTGCCAACCTCTGCTGGCAGATTGCGAAAGCCACCGGCGCCAAAGTGACAGCTCAGCATGTAATTGATGATGCCAGCACCCGCGACTTTATCGTGCATGAGCCTGCTGGGTTCATTTCACAAGCTCAGTATTTTACTGCTTATGAATTGGTGCGAAAAGAACAGCATGAACTAGCAAGTAAGCTAAAGCATGCCTATAGCACTGAAGCCGCTAAACATGGTATCGAAAGTGAGTTTGTCCTAGATCATGGCGATCCCGCTGTGGCTATATGCGAAAGAGCACTCTGCCACGATCTTGTAGTGGTTGGCCATCGACCTTTCAAAAGCACTGACGGTAGTGCTCATGGCCGCCAATTCGCACGCCAATTCGCACGCCAATTCGCACGTATGTCCGTGGCTGAATCTTTGTCTCACGAATGCTCCACGCCTTTACTGATTGTGCAGGACGATGCGCCTTTAATGCCGGAGATGACTATTTTACTTTCTCTAGAACATCTCAACGAGCGTTATATCAATACTTGCCTTGATTTGGCTAAGATGCTTGGTCAAAAGCCAAAAATACTTTGCGTGTCCACAGGTGGCCATGAAGAGCCAGCAGTAAATCTTGTCAAAGATCTGAGAGCTGTCAATGCCAATATCAAAGACACCCCTATTGAAGTAATTTCGTTGGCCGATGTCTCTACTTTGAATGGCGAGTCAATACCAGGTCACTGTGCTCTGCGGGCTGATGCCAGCAACATGAGTTCGACTCTACCGGTGATGCCAACTCGTCAGCTTGGTCACAATCGAGTGACAATTCTGGGTGGCTCTCCTTCACTGTTTGTGCGCTATTTGGCTCTGTCATCTATTCTGCTATTGCCGGAAGAGCATATGATCAATCCTGATACTGCAAAGGCCGCTAAAGAAGAGGATATGCAACCAATCTGATCTGTAACTTCAGACTAGGCCGGAACAAATTCGCACAAATTGGAATCAAGGTAGAGAGCGTTCAAAGCGAACATTGGTGATGTCAATGATTGAAGGTATTTTAACTGTCAACCTCGATCCTCCTTATTGCAGCTTTCATTGCCACGAGACAGGCTTTAGTTATCTTCGTTCTGCTGAGTGTACAGTCGAAGAAATAAGGGCAATTTTGCTTGAGCTTGGCGCAATTTCGTCTAGTCAGCACTGGCCAATGCAAGAGTGTTTCGTTCGCCTTACCGGTACATTTTCAGAAGTGCAGTTAACTAACCTTGGTTTGTGGCCAATGCGTGAGCACGAGCCTGAACACGAGCGCCAAAACCAATTTGGCAATAGAACTGTCGCTTAAGATCGTTACTGCTGATTTTTCACTTCGGCAATGCCTAGGCGCAAAAGTTTGCCAATTTGGCCGATACCTTTAGCGAGTTCGTCGCAAGTGTCGGCTAGTTTTTGTCGATCGATTGAATCACCAACTAAACCGATGCCGCTGAAGACTTGTTCTAGGCCTGTGGCAAGTTTAGGAAAGTCAGTGGAGTCAATTGATTCTTTTACTTTTTCGCCTAGGTGAGTGAGCACTTCCATCACTTGATCTACATCTTTTTGGCCGTCTTTATCTAAGTCAAGTTGCTTCAGCTCTGCTAGACGTTCTTTTAAATAGTCGCGAGCTGAATCTACTGCCACTGCTGTAAGGGTCTTTTTAATGAACAAGATTATTCTCCTTTGTTTCTTTCTGTGTTTGTTGCCAAAGTTTCGTTGCTTGCTCTTGTCGTTCGTCTAAGACGCCATCAATTAAAAGCCCAGGTGGAGGTGCAATTTGGTGTACTTCGTTGTCGTAGTCGAAAGGCAATTCGATTTTGAGAGCAGCAAACAGTTTGTTGACGGCCTCAGCTTTTTCCTGAATAAAGACCGGCTCAAAATTTCGCCCACCCCAGATTTCACAGCTGCCGCTGCCGTCTTTGTTCATTTTGCCTTTTAAGTAATATTTTTTCGAGGCATATTCTTCAGGGGTGAAAAAGTCATTGCGTTCACCTGACTTAATTGAGTTTATCAGCAAAGCAATCTGTGAAAATGGTGCTTCTCGCAAGTATGCGGCTATTTTGCCTTTATCTTGAGCTTCTGCCATTCTCACCAGTCTCGGACGAATAGCCTCTTTGGTGGCTTTGGTTGATGGATTGCCAGCCCAGCTCAGGGTGACATCGACTTGATCTACCACATCGCTGTAGTGGCCTGTATCAAGCAGTTTGTCAATTTTTCGCAGATTTTCAGCATAGGTTGGCGGGCCAATATTTGTCTCGACAAAAGCTGTTTGATTCTTTGCTGCCTGGTTAGCTTGCTCTTGCTCTGAAAAATTTTTATGTATTTCGTCACCAGCAGCTGCCGCAGCTGTTTCTTTCTTGAATGAAAAGCACGAGGCTAATGTGCCTGGGTGATTGAATTCGGCAGTTAATTCGCCCCAAGGGTATTTTGCTTTTAGCGTAGTTTTACTTTCATTTTCGCTCAGCTGGCACTGGTTGCTTTCATCGGCCTGTAGCCACTCTTTTACCATGGTTGCAGTAATGGCAGCAGTGGTTGGATTGAGCATCAATCCAACGGCACTTTTCTCACCATAACCTTCAGGATTGAACAAGAAGATCTCTGTAAAGAGCGCACTTTGATCACGTTTGCCGTAGACAAAATTTTGGGAGGCACCATTTTTTACTAAACTGAGAATAACAGAGCGAACTTTTGCTACATCTTTGCTTCTTATGGCAAGCATGTTATCCGGTTTGCTCTTACCGGTTAACTGGAGGAGATAGCCTGACAATTTTGCTGTATCGCGATCAAAGATTTGAGCGTATACGATGGCTGTGTTACAGCAATCGATTGCTTCTTTCTTTCGGTGTAGACCAATCAAGGCTTGTAGCTTGGGAATCGTATATAAATCGGCGACTTGTTCTTCTAGTAAGTTGTTGGCATCGGCCAAGGCTAACTGGTAATAACGCGCTTGCTGGGGTGGGTGTGACTGCTTTGCTAGGGCGAGATAGCTAACTGCCCTTAGTCTAAGTGCTAGAACTGAATTAGCACTGCGGCTGGCCTTGAGTGAGCGGTCTAGAATTGGTATGGCTTCTCGATATTTTTTCTCGTTCACTAGCTTTTCGCCGTATCGGCATAACTCAGCGCTATACATTTCGCTTAGTGCAGAACTAAAAGACTTTGTGCCCGGGGCAGTAATCATTTGCAATCGCAAGCGCGGATCTGCTAAGCCGGTTGGTATATATGGCTCTAGTACTTCTGGCCAGGGTTCTATTGGCACTGAGCCGGGCGGTGGTGGTGGTGGTACTGAGCCTCGCGGCGGCAGAATGGAAAGAGCGCTAGCAGAGCATGTCTGTGCTACAAGAGCCGTTAAAGCAACGAGATTGACTATGAAACGGAAGCGGCGCTTGACCTTGCGAATGACTAGCCTTCCTTTGCCGTGCAGGGAAGGAGCACTTTAGCATCTCGTGGCTTGATCGTTTAAGTTTTAGGCTTGAACAGTTTGAACCACGAGAATATTCCGCCAGAATCAGGGGCGACCCCATCTTTGAGCGTAATCGATAAGCGACGTCCGAGAAACTCGCAGCTTGCTAAGGCGGCATGAGCCTGCACCGCTTCTTTGCGTGAAGTCATTTCGACAAAGGCGAAACCCTTGCCTTTTCCTTTTTCGTTTTTGGCGATTGTTACAGACCTGACAGCACCAAAGCTATTGAAATATTCTTTGAGGGCTTCTTCTGTTGCTTCGACTGGTACGTTGCCTACCAAAAGTTGTGGAGACATATTTGGTTTCCTGTCTACTAGTTCTTTGACGTTGTTTCTTGTCGTTTTTGTAACTTGCAAGTTTGCGCAATTGCTACATATTAAGAATATAGCAACGGCCTTCCCCCTGTCAACCGATGCAGGGTGAGAGTAGCTTTCATAGACGGTCTTAACTGTTTGTGCAATAATTGCAGAGTGTTGCAAGTGTACCGATTCTGCTGGGCTTAGCTGATTAAGTTTGGTAGCCAGTACTTGCTTTTACTTAGATGAATTGTAGAGAAGTATTACAGTGCCACAGGGTCAAAAAAATCAGAACGCAAAACTAGCTGAGTTCAAGGCTGATTTCTTTAAGGCATTGAGTAACCCGCTGCGCATTCGCATTATTGACGAGCTGCGTAACGAAGAGTTGACTGTTTCTGAGATAAGAGATCGTTTAAACGTTGAGTTACCAAATGTATCGCAACAGTTAGCGGTTCTTAAATCTAAAAACCTTGTTTCTTCTCGCAAGCAAGGCATAAACATATTTTATTCGTGTAGCGATCCCAAAGTTTTTAAGCTTTTAGATGTTGCCAAAGAAATCTTCAATGCTCACCTCAGCGACATTCAAAAGACTCTCCGACGTCTTTAGTCGTTAGTATTAAAGTCGCGTTCTGACCGCTCTTGCCCGGGTGAGAGCCTTGCCAATGTTTGGCACTTCGTCATATAATATAATTGCGTATTTGCGCAAGTGTGCAGTTGCGCAGTTATATTGCCAGTTGCCTTGCTTTTAGTGTTCAAGATTGGCTTTTTAGAGATTTGCTTTAGGGGTTGTCTTTATGAGTGAAATGGGCAAAGCGACTGATTCATCCACGACGGCTGATTCGGTCGGGGCGTACTATTTTAAGCTCTTTGATGAAAGGCAGTTGCAGATAAACGGCCTTCCTGAGATAGCAATTCGAGCTGCCGTAGCGGCAAACCGTAATACTCCGGCAACTATATTGGCCGCTCTTGCCACTGATCCTGATCGCCGTGTGCGTCTCTCTGTTGCCACCAATCTTTCTACTCCTACTGCCATTTTAGAGAAGCTAACCTTGGATGACGATCTTGCCATTGTCTGCCGATTAAAAGAGCTGGATGTTTCTGTCGATATTCTGGTGGCGCTAATGCAGCACCGCAATCCGTATATCAGAAAACAAGCGGAGCTGACCTGGATTGGACGAGAGTTTGAGACTGCTCTGAATGAGAGTTGTCAGGCCGTTGTCACTGGTGATAGTTACAAGCTTGGTGAACTATTGGTTGAAGCAAAATTGGTAGAAGAGGCAGCCATCGCTGAGGCCCTAGTTGACTGTCCCTTGTATGCAATACCTCTGGGGCGGGCTCTATTGCAAACTGATGCTGTCAGAGCGGAGGTGCTTCTCAAAGCCCTGCGGTTACAAGCTCTTATTCGGGAAGAACAGATTGGCTTTGATGATGCGATAAAGGAATTGGTGAAAGCGTGAGTAACAGTGTGTCTCGTATTTCTAGTGTGAGTAGTGTGAGTAATTTGAATAATATCGATAGTGCCGGCACTGCCTGGGTTGAAAGTGCCATTCAGCGAATTTGTCGAGAAGACAAGCTTCCAAGCATCACGGCCAGTTGGTTGCCTGAAAGCAATGATCTCTTTGTTGCTTTGTCGATAGTGTCTAAAGATGGTAAACGGGTATCCAGACTTTTTAGTCAATATGAGCTGGCGTCATGTTCTCATGACTCTACAGTTCAGGCTCAATTACTTGAGAGAATCGCTCATTTACTCAAGTTCTTGTATCCCGAGAAGAGAAGACAAAAACAGTCGTGAGTTCAGCTTCTGTTTTGGTTGGCACTCCTGGTGATGGCTAGTTTCTCTTTCAATTCCGCTATTTGTGTAGAGAGATTACTCGGTTGCTGAATTTTTAGAAAACGGCTAAACCAAGATACCGTAAGGCTTTCTGTAAATACTGGTGCTTTTGCCGCTGCTAATATTGCATTGATAGAGAACGTTTTCAAAAGCACGTACTTTGTATATATCGTGTTTCTGGTAAAACCTTCAGTGCACCACGGTGAGGAAAAGATTGAGATGACAGTTGCAAAAGCAAAAACTACAAAAGCCAAAACAGTTAAGGCTACGACTACTAAAGCAGTAGTAAATGAACCCTCATCACCAGCCGTTGAGCACGTTGTCTCTGCTGTTACTATTACTCCAGAAGCTGCGGCACCGGCAACAACTGCTCTAGCTGTTACGACCCCGGTTGTCACTGCTCCTGCCGTCACTACTCCAGTGGTGACCACAGTAGCCACTACTCCTGCGGTTACTGCTATTGCTGTCGTTACGCCGCAGCAAGTGGCCCAGCGCGCTTATGAAATGTGGCAGAGTGTAGCTTATGCTCACGGTCATGATGTTGAGCATTGGTTGGCTGCAGAGCAAGAGCTAAAACAAGTAGTGAAGCTATAACTTTAGATCGCTGCTTGCGATTTGCCAGTAAATACAATTGTTCACCACACATACCATCTCTTGACGGGGATGATCATTGACTGCGTACCGAACGTTCGGTAAGATGCGGCAAGTGGTCATCCTTCAAGAGGTTCTTTGTGATGTCGAGACAAACAATCTTACCGGAGCTACTCGAGCTCTTTCGCAAGTTTGGCTACGACGGGGTAAGCATTGCCCGCATTTCTGCGGCCACTGGTCTGGGGAAGGCCAGCCTTTATCATCATTTTCCTCAAGGCAAAGAACAGATGGCTCGAGAGGTGCTTATGTTCGTTGATCAGGCGGTCAATGAATATTTTGTTGCGCCTTTGCGAGTCGCTGGCAGCCCGAAGCAAAGGCTGACCAATATGGCCAAGGTCGTAGAAGAGTTCTATGACTGTGGCAATAAGGGTTGTCTGATTGAAGGTCTTACTCTTGGTGAAGCTAACGAACTCTTTCAAGAAATGATTGGCGCATCTATTGAGGGCTGGCTCCAGGCAATTGCTGAAGTTGGTATTGAAGCCGGGCTGTCAAAGAAAATAGCTAGGGAGCGGGCGGAAAACATTTTGATTGCTATTCAGGGTGCGTTGGTGGTTTCCCGTGCCATCGATAATCGGGCACCCTTCAAGCGCGTTATTCGCGACATTCCTTCTATGTTGCTTGGTAATTAAGCATTTCTGGGTTCTCTTCTTGCCTTTGATTTGAACGGTCACTTGCTTGACAGTGTACCGATCGTTCTGTTATGCTGTAGCTGTACCGAACGTTCGGTACAAAATTTAATTGCGACCATCCAGTACAAATATAAGAGCACAAGGAGTTTAGCCATGAAGACAGCAGTAATAGTTTATTCAGACCCTAAGAACGGCAGTGAAGAGTCGCTCGGAAGAGTGTTTAACGCCCTCGCCGCTACCTATGATTTTAAGCAGCAGGGTGACGATGTCACTCTGCTATTTCAAGGGGCAGGCACCCGCTGGGTTGGTGAATTGAGCAAGCAAGATCATCCGGCTCATGAGCTTTATCAAGCTGTGCTCGATAAAGTTGCTGGAGTCTCTTGTGGTTGCGCTGCTGTCTTTGGCGCGACAGCAGAGGTAGAGAAACAGGGTCTAGAGTTGATTAAAGACAATCCGGTACCGGGTACGTCGGGTTTACCTAGCCTGCGTAAGCTTGTCAGTGATGGCTATACCATCTTGAACTTTTAGAAGAGCGTAAAGTCATGAAAAATGGTCCATTTCATCAAGGCGAAATTGAAGTTCAGCAGCGGGCAGGTGAATCTGCCCGCGCTAGGGCCAATGGCGCCGTGGTTAAGTCTGAAATACTAGAGGGGGCCTTGAGCTTCATCGCTCGGCAGCCTATGGTGGCAGTTGGTACAGCGGCTAGCGATGGCTCTCTTTGGGCTTCGGTGATTTTTGGTGCCATTGGTTTTATGCGGGCTGAAGACACCCAGACTGTTCATATTGATCTAGAGCAAGCGGCAGTGGCAAAGGGCGATCTTGTACTTGAGAATCTCGTGCACGATGACCGCATCGGCACTTTAATGATTGAGCTGGAAACAAGGCGACGGCTCAAAGTCAATGGCCGAGCGACTTTGGCGTCGAACGACTTAGTGGTATCGGTAGAAAAGTCCTTTCCTCTTTGCCCTAAGTATATTCAGAGGAGAAAAGTGCGAGTGGCCGTTGGCGCTGATAGTAGCCAGGATCTGAGTCTTAGTGACGGTGTCGAATTGGGTCTGGCTGAAGTTGAATTGATTGCTAATTGCGATACTCTATTTGTGGCCAGCAGTTACGCCGATATTAGTGCTGCTAAAAATGTTGCTAACATCGATGTCTCTCATCGTGGTGGCAATCCTGGTTTTGCTAAAGTTGTTAGCCCAAGGCGCATTCGAGTGCCTGACTATGCCGGCAATGGCATGTTTAATACTTTTGGTAATTTTCAATTGAATGAGAGAGCCGGCGCAATTTTTATTGATTTCACCAAGCAGCAAGCTCTGCAAGTTACAGGTGTTGCTGAGGTTCTGTTTGACCAAGAAGACAGCGAAAATCAAACTGGTGGCACTAATCGCTTTTGGACCTTAGATATTGAACGCTGGAAACGCTTTAGCCTTCCTGGAGTTGAAGTCGAATTTCTCGATTATTCACCTTTCAATCTCTAACCGCTACTCTATAAAGTATTTTCAGTTTCAGTTTGGCTGGGTCGTCTTTGAATTTTACTTCGGCTTGCTTGACGAACGTCATTGTTGACCGTCCATTAGTAGGAAAAATATTTGGAAATACTGGTAAGTGTGAAGGAACAGTTGGCATGCCAAATTTCAAAACGAGGACATTGGGTGCCTTTTTGTCACTATCTGCATGGGGCGAAAGTTGGGCAATATAGGGGATTCAGATGGGTTTTACTCTTCGACTGACCGACTGAACGGCACATAGATAGATAGCCCGATCTTGCAGCCTGATCGTACGAAGCCCAATTAGTTCCGGTTCTTCGTAGTTTCCCCACTGCCGCGCCCAGAAAAAGCCAAACTTTGACCATAAAGTGAAGTTGTTCCCCCCGAACGCAATTTTCTTTTAAGGAGCTGACCAATGCCTATTTTTGAAAGCGCTGATGCCAATCACAAAGAGTCAAGTGTGCAGTCAAACGTTGCAGCCTTCTTTGAAGATGCCTATAAAGACCATAAAGTGGCCGGAGCCACTATGGCTGTAGGCATGTTGGCCATAACCAAAGGCAAATCCGGAGCCGGTTTGTTGGCCACTGAGTTAGCCGTTGAGGGGGCCGTTGTTAAGGGCGCTGTTGTCGCTGCTGAGTCGGCTGGAACAAAGCTCGCTGCTGAAGCTATGGCTCATCCTGGTGTCATGCGCAACCTTTTGCTTGATGGCGCGCGTCAGCTTGAGGCACCTGCTGCCAGAAACGCAGTGCTGAAGATGGAACTGGGCGTTCCTCGTAACATGGATGCTGCCACAACAACCAAGCTAGCTGAAGGCGTGATCGCAAAAGATTCTGCTGCAGTTGGTTCAGTTATGGATGATATATTTAGTGGAAACAGTTACGCCGCCATGCACAGACGTTTTGGTAGCTAGTTGATAGTTATAGAGGTCAGATTTAGATTTGCAGGGTATTCATTTTCAAAGCCGTGCCAACTGGCGAGAGCAAGCTCACACTCTTGGCTTTAATGTTGCCCTCTTGGATAATCCTGCTTATTGGGTTGAAGCTATCAACCAGCCCTTTTGTCTCCAGCTTAGTGTTGCTGAAATTAAGGCAATAGCCAAGGCTACTGAAGAAATAAATCAATTGGCATTAGCTATGGTGGCGCATGTTTGTACGGCACCAAATTCTGATGAACTAATGGAGAAACTGCTTGTTCCTGAAGCTTTTCGCCAGATCATTCGTCTTTCCTGGCAGCGACACGACCGCTCATTGTACGGTCGTTTAGATTTGGCGATGTCTGGCAATGGCATTAAGCTTTTTGAGTTGAATTTCGATACACCTACTGGGCTAGCCGAGTCAGCGGTGCTACAGATGGCTTGGTATCAGGCGATGTGCGATGGTGGCGAATTTAAAATTGGAAATATTGAGCAGTCAGATCAGTTTAATTTCATCCAAGACAATTTGCTAGAAGCGCTCAATCCGACACTTTGGCCTCAGGCTTCGCCTAATAGTTTGACTAGTACTTCTGCTTTAGTTCATTTCGGTTACTACCGCCATGCCGAAGAAGACGCTGAGACTGTGAAGTACCTTTATGGCTGTTCACAACTCGCTGGTCTCCAATCAAAACTGATTGTCATTAACGACTTAAAGCGTTCAGCCGCTGCGGGCACATCTAATACTGATACACATGAAGCTGGCCTGTGTGATTTAGAGGGTCTAGCGGTTCAGACTTTATTCAAGCTTTATCCATGGGAGCAAATATTCATCGACGAGGAGCGGTTGAATAAAAATGGAAAGAGTTTGTTTCTGCCTTTATTGCTCAGTAATCAAACTGCTTTTATTGAGCCGGTGTGGAAAAGTTTACTTGGCTCAAAGGCTTGTCTAGCCTTGCTTTGGCAGATGTATCCCAATCACCCACTGTTGCTGGAAACTTATTTTGAGAACGATGGGGCCGCTGCTGAACTATGCCAAAGACCCCATGTGCGTAAAGCAATATTTGGTAGGGAAGGTGCCAATATTGAAATAGTATTTCCAGCTGATGGCTCAAACAGTGAAAAGAGTAGTGGAGAATTTTCAGACCGAGGTTTTATAGTGCAAGCTTATGAGGCAATGCCTAAGTTTGAAGACTACAATTTGCTGGTCGGTAGCTGGATAGTGAATGACCGCGCGGTCGGTATTGGTATCCGCGCCGATCGAAGCAAAATCACTGGTCGTAAAGCACTATTTGTTCCGCATTTTGTTGCCTAAATATTGCCTAGATCTTGCCTTCAATTTGGCTCAGAGCGCTGCTATTTAGCAGCAAGGCGCGACTTCTTATCGTTATTAACCCATTGCTCTATTTCGATTAGGCGCGCAGTAACAGATCGCTTTGTATTAGCGCGTGTGATCTTGTCTGCAAATGGCAGTTTTAACCCACTATCTACGAATGAACTAAGCTTTACCGATGTTTGACCATCAGCCATTTGCTTCAATTCCCACTCACCTTCGAAAGCCACAAACTTGTCGGAACTAATCATCTTATATTCAAGCTTGTTGCCCGAAAACTCCTGCTGGGAGTATTGGCACGTTACTGTCCCTAAAACTGGAATGTGACTGAATTTTTCTTCAACAACGCTGACTGGGCCGCTTGTTGAGATTACTCTTCGATGCTCGGGATCGTTGGCTTTCTGTGCTTTCACCGCTTCCCAGACTGTTTTCAGTGGAGCCGAGATTACTTTGCTTTCGAATACGTACTTAGGGTGGTCGATGGCAATTGCTGGTAGGGCGGTCAAACCAGTGTAACCAGCGAAACCAAGCACAAGTATCTTTTCAATATAGTTCATCCCATTCTCCCGCACTAACAGAGTCTTACGACGTCAGTTCTGCGCGAATGAGCCCACTTCAGTAGTTAGTCATCAGACTTCAATCAGAGGTGTTGCTGGGTGCATTGATTTCTTGTAGAGCTGGCCAAGGGCTAAGTAGCATTCGCACGACTCGTTCTCGAGTGCTTTGCGATCAAGAACTGTGATTCGGCCGCGCACGTATGAAATGATTTTTCGCTCCGACAACCTTACTGCTGCTGCATTTACCAGAGTTCTAGAGATTCCCAGCATATTTGCTAGAAATTCTTGGGTCAGAGGAAATGTGTCACTTTTGCTGCGGTCATGGGTCAGTAGAATCCATTTGGCACAGCGTTTATCAACCGAATGGGTTTGATTGCAGCCGGTGGTCTGGGCAATTTGTTCGAACAGTGCCATGGCATAACGCAGGCTTAACTGTGCCAAGGCTGGATAGGTTTTTGAAAGCGAGTCAAAGGCCTCGACTGGGATGCGCCAGGCCGATGATTCTACTTGGCACATTACCAACGCGGCAACACTGTTAATACCTACCGCCACGGGAACACCAAGCATTCCCTCGTTGCCTATTGTGGCCAACTCAACTCGTGAACCATCGTCCATCACTTTTAGCAGTGACATCACTCCAGTTTCAATAAAGTGAATGAATTTAATCGGTAGGTTTGGTTCTATGATCATGTCGTGCAAATCATAATGCACAAATTCTGAAGCGCTCTGTATGGCAGTAGAAACTGCTATAGGCAGACCGGCTAGCAAAAGGTTTTGATATTGGCTCATTTTTACACCGCTGGAGGGACAAACGGTGTAGCTGAGTCGTCAATCTAAGATCAGCCGAATGTGACTTCACTATGACAGATCTGAACAGAGAGTGCTTGCTTTTAGACTTTCTCAGCCAGAAGTTTCTCTAGATCAACTAATGCCGCGCTAAAGCCTTCAATACCTTCTTTGAGCTTTTCATTGGCCATGCGATCTTCAGCGTGCATCCTGGCGAAAATTTCTTTGTTCATTTCGATGCGGTCAACTTTCGAGGCTTTGGCCACGGCGGCATCGAGTTTGCGTGGCAGGTCGCCTTCGGTGGAGTCTAGCTCTTCTAATAGCTTTGGTGAAATTGTCAGCAAATCACAACCAGCTAGTTCTGTTATTTCGCCCATGTTGCGGAAGCTAGCACCCATAACTACTGTTTTGTACTCGAATTTTTTGTAGTAGTTGTAAATGGCTGTAACCGATCTAACACCGGGGTCTTCAGCGCCTTTGTAGTCTTTGCCTGTGTCTTTTTTGTACCAGTCTAAGATGCGACCAACGAAGGGTGAAATCAAGGTGACTTTCGCTTCAGCGCACGCTATTGCTTGGTGCATGCCGAATAGAAGGGTCATATTGCAGTGAATGCCTTCTTTCTCTAAGGTTTCGGCTGCTTGAATGCCCTCCCAGGTGGAGGCGATTTTGATTAAAATGCGCTCGCGGGTGAAGCCGTCTTTTTCATACAGAGCAATGATTTCACGGGCTTGTTTGACTGTTGCATCAGTGTCGTATGACAAGCGGGCGTCGATTTCAGTAGAGACTCTACCAGGCACGATTTCTAAGATTTTTTTGCCAAAGGCAACTGCCAAGTGGCTGAAGGCCATTTCGACGATTCTCTTCTTGTCTGCGTCTTTGCCCAGTTCGGCTTTGGCATCGGCGATGACGCTGTCGATTAAGGCGCCGTAGGCCGGCATTTTGGCTGCGGCCATAATTAGTGATGGGTTGGTTGTGCTGTCTTGGGGCTTGTACTTGACGATTGACTCAAATTCGCCTGTATCGGCCACTACTTTGGTCATTTGCCGCAATTGTTCTAATAAAGTCGCCATGAAACAGTCCTCTCCAAATGCAATCCAAGTCCAATCCGATTCAATTCAATCCACTAATATAGCAATCGAGCAATAGCATAACCGGAATAACCTTGCTTCTGGCCGCCAAGAGGCAAAACTGTTTATATGTGTAATTTACTTATAATCTAACTCTAAAGTCTGATTCTTTGGCTTCGGTTCGGCACCATTGGCGGTGCGTCGGCGGAGGTCGATTTTTTAAGTATTTTGCTGTATAGCTATCAAGGCATTAACGTGTCAAACATTTCCGCTGCTTTTTTGTAGCTTGCTCTTTCGTTGTTAACTTTGCTTGTGCTGTCTACTCGTTTGAAGTTCTTTGGTGCCTGCCATTCGCTGAGCGGAATTGTAGTGCGTGAAATAGAAGTGGCACTGGTTGTTGTCTCGCGCTTGCCGTCTGGATATACGTTAGTAGACTTTAGCAGTGGGCCATTGAGAAAGGGCATGGAGAATCGCCAGCGTACAAACTCAAGCACTTGTTTCTTTATTTTTTTGTCTTTTAGCTCTAGCACTTCTATGCGTGAATATTCGTTAGTTTTTCGTGAACTGCTTCGATAGAAAAACTCTCCTTGGTTTTTTAGTGATTCCATTGGTTCTATCTCAGCGCACAGTAATGTCGCCGGCTTACCCTGGAACGAAGAGGGCATTGCTAATTTAGATTTGATCCTAATTGGATCTTTTCCTTCGGCTCTACTGCGCCAGTGTTCATATTCAAATATGCGCCCTTGCTTTGTGGCGCTATTGAAGACGATTATTTTCCAACTTGGGGCCATGCAGTAATAGGTGATTCCAATGCGTGGAATTCGCCAAATCGCGCCATCGTCTGCAATTAAAAGCGTGCTTGTGCCATTGAATTCGACCTTGAATTCAAACTTATCGACCGTTTTTGTTAGTGGTTTGCTGGTCCCCGATGGTATTGCGGTCAGCGCAGTCAGGGCGATCAAGAGCAGCTTTACCGTGATTGGGCCGAAGTCAATGGCACGTTTCGACACGATAGTCTGACTTGTATTTAATTTGAGTAGGCTATTGAGCTTGAGCAAGAGAATTACCACTGGCTGGCACTGTAGTATTTCTATATTAGCGCTTTAGGGGGCCTCTCTGTTATTTAATGATGAAGTCGTTCTCACTAATTGTGGCTAAATCAAGCCAAGGATAAGAAAGGGCGCCGCGCCCGCAGTAAAGAAGCTGCTAAAATGAAGAACGGCACAAGAAATTAAATAGCTGCTGTTCTAACCTTTAGGGGGCCTATTGCGATTCGGTAAATTCGATCTTTCTATCATTCGTGAATCAGTATTCAAGCTTGATGGTGGCGCCATGTTTGGCGTGGTGCCAAAGACGATGTGGAGTAAGACTTGCTCGGTAGATGAAGACAACCGCGTTGTGCTTGCTTGCAATTTGCTTCTGATCGATACTGGCGACAAGAAAGTGCTGATTGAAACCGGCATGGGTGAACGTTGGAGTGATAAAGAAAGAGAGCGATATGGTCTGAAGTCGCTGGTCAGTTCGGCGACTGTTCTAGATCAAGTCAACCTTAAGCCAGAGGACATTGACTTTGTTGTCATTTCGCATCTGCATTTTGACCATGCTGGTGGTGCCACCATGCTTAAAGACGGCAAGCTTGTCCCTGTATTTCCTAATGCTTTGTATGTCGTGCAGCAAGGCGAATGGGATTTCGCTTTTAAGGCCAATGCTAGAGCTAAGGCTAGTTACAGACCAGATGATTTCGTGCCACTGAAAGAACAGAATCAAATTTTGTTTGTTGAAGGTGATCACGAAGTGGTGCCTGGTGTTTGGGTGAAGATCACAGGTGGGCACACCGGTCATCATCAAATAGTTTATTTTGAATCAGAAGCAGAGAAAGGCGTCTATTTCGCTGACATCCTTCCTACTAAAAGTCATATTACCCCGCCTTGGGTGATGGGCTATGATCATTATCCCCTTGTTAGTTGTGACGCTAAGTCTGATTGGTTGGCTCGAGCCGCTGAACAAAATTGGCTTGTGGTCTTTGATCACGAGCCTGGTATCCCTTGGGGCAGAGTAAAAGTAGAGAGCGGCAAGTTTGTCTTTGATGCATTGAGCGAAGACTCCCTCACTTTTGCCTCTGGCAATGGCAAGGCTTTGGCCAGTGTTGGGTAATACAAAGCGTGCTAAAAGCTGATCAATCTCATTTGAACGCCGAGCAAGTAATATCGCCGGTAGTCGAGCAAAAATATAAACCGATTGCAGAGCGGTACGTGATTTTGTTGGCATTTTTGGTCGGCCTTATTCTGGCTTTGGCGGCTCCAGGTATAGAGCAGTGGTACGTATCTTGGTTTGTCTTTAGTGCTGTACTTATTTTGACAGTGACAGCCAAGGAGCCATGGCAGGCGGCATTGCGCGGGTTGGCCGTGGGCTTTACCTACCACCTGGTCTATCTCAGTTGGTTTCTTACTTTCCGCCCGGTTTTTTGCCAAGGGACATTTTCTGTCTGCCCTCAGGCTATCACGGCTATGTTTTGGGTGATGACCTCATATTTTGAGGGGCTGTTAATTGGGGTTGGTCTCTGTCTAATCAGGGCTGTGCCGCTTACCGGTGGCTGGCTGCCGCAGCAGCACCGGGGGCGGTGGCGTCTGCCCAGTTTTATTGTTGTGCCAACTCTGTGGTTCTTGGTCGATAGAATGTGTAACACCACACAAATGCTTGGTTTCCCTTGGGCTTCTTTGCAATACGGCCAATATAAGCAGTTGGTTGTTCTTCAGGCTACTTCGCTAATCGGCGGCACTGGCCTTGCTGCCTGGATTGTTCTGGTTAACTTAAACCTAGCAGTGTTCTTAGCCAAGCTCCCTATTGTTTGCCGCTTGTTCGCCTCTGCTGGCAATACTCAAACCGTTAATGCTTTAACATTTACCAGTAAAAGAGCCATGTGGGCTAACACTGCAGTAACAGTGATTCTTTCATTGGCATTGCTGGCTTTTGGACAATATCGCCTCGATCAAGAACAAGTACTACTGCCATCGAAGCCAAAGGTAATGGTTGGTGCTATTCAGGTTGGTCGTACCCATACAGTGCACCGTGTTCATCCTACTACTGAGTTTGCTACCTATTTCGAGCTTGCTGAGAAGCTACCGACAAATTGTGTTTGTATTTGGCCTGAATGGGCCCTGCCTCTGAATTACTCTCTTGATAAAGACTTGTTGGCTCTCACTGCCAAGAAGGCCTCCAAGCGCGCTCAGTCTTGGGTATTGGGCCTTTTTGACAAAGATAGTTTGGGACGCAGATTTAATTCTGTCTGTGCTATTGAAGAAGACGGTGCAGTATTGCCGGAGGCATATCACAAGCGCTATCTTGTTCCAGTTGGTGAGTATACGCCCGACTGGATTCGCTACAGTCCGGTCGGAGTTCTGCTCTATGGGCCTAACAAGCAATACAGCGATAGTAGTTCTGGTGAAAAGCCGATGGCTTTTGAGTTGAAGAGGGCTCGTGTGGCGCCCTTGGTTTGCTTCGAGTGCGCCTATCCAAAAATATGTGCTCAAGCCGTTCTTGCTGGTGGTGAATTGTTGACAGACTCAAGCGATAACAGTTGGTTCTGCCGTTCTATTCTTAGTGATCAAATGGTGGCCTTTTCCGTTATGCGTGCAACGGAGAATCACCGTTCTTTTGTTTTTGCCACTGCTCTTGGACCTTCTGCAATCATTGATTCAAGTGGCCATGTCTTGCGCCTGGGGCAGAGGGAAGAACCGCAGGCAATTAGCTGCGAAGTACCAGTTGAACGAGATATTACACCATTTACTCGTTGGTGTTTCTGAGGCATTAAATGACTTTATTTGATCGTTACGTCTTTTGGGAAACGCTGCAGATTTTAACTGTTGGTACTTTGGCAATTCTTGGAATATTCTTTGGTACTGTTGAATTTCAAAATGTCATGGAAATGATGAGCAAGGCTGGTATGCCACTGCAAACGGTGCTGACAATCATGGCACTACAAATGCCAACTGGTATGTCTTATTGCCTTCCAGCTGGCGTTGTTGTAGCGATTATGCTTGTTTTAACCAGAGCCAGTCGTGATTGCGAAATAGTTGCTTTACAGCTCTTAGGGGTGCCGTTGCTGCGGGTGCTAGCACCTTTTCTTGGCATAGGTTTGTTTGCCTCTGCTTGTTGCTGGTACATAAGTGAAAATGTAGCACCGCAAAGTAGAGATTTGTCGAGAAGACTTTTCGCTATCTCTGCCAATAAAACTGAACGGCCCTTTGCTAACCAATTTGAATTGAGGTTTGAGCCCAAGGCAGGGCATGTAGAGAAAATTATGTTGGTGGGTAAGGGCAAAGGCGCTTTTGTAGATGGATTTGTTAGTTTCGATTTGAGTAAGCCGCCAGTGGTGAAGCTGGTTTGTGCCCAAACAGCTGAGTGGAAGAACTATTCATGGACACTACATGATGGTCGCCTATTTGAGCTACTAAATGGTGATGCCCCTGCTGTGCAAATGCAGTTTGCTGAGATGCAACTACCGGCTATTGTCAACCCTTCTGATTTGATTGATGAGCATTACCGCTCTACTCTTGAGAGAACTAGAAGCGAATTGAAGGCTTCAATCGATGCTGCCCGCGCACGGCATATTGCGGTGCCCCCCTATATCGAGTTTCAGTATTTTCGTCGCTTTTCCCATCCGCTCAGTTGCTTCTTTTTGGCCTTGGCGGCAGCACCGTTAGTGTTGTTTAGAAAGCGAAAAGGCCCTGATTTTTCAATGCTTTACGGTGCCCTAGTTATCGTCGCCTTTTTCCTTGGTCAAGAAATCTGCATGTCTCTTGTTACTAATGGTCGGCTTAATGCATTGTTAGGAGCATGGCTGCCAGTTAGTACCCTGGCTTCTTTAGGGCTGGCTCTGGCTTTCTGCTTGAGGCGTTGACTGGCTTTTAAGACGCCGATAGTTGCGCTGTAGAAATGGTGTTAGTTTGGCGTGGTTCGACCAGCTCAGTCCGCTCTCGATTTCTTGCAAACCCTGTTGAGTTTTTCCTTTTGATAGGTATGAGACGGCTGTGAGCGCATGCTTCTGACAGAGGCGTTCTGGCATTTCTTTACGCCTTTCTTCTGATAAGTTGCGAAGCTTTCGTCCACCCATGTCAGCGATTAATTTATTTAGTCGCTTTGTTCCAGTTTCATTGTTGGGCAACCAAATCGAAAAATGTTGATCGTCAAAGGCCAATAGCCAGTCTTGTGAAGACATCAGAGCCCAATAAATTGGGTAAGTGTCGTCTACACAAAGAGAGCTTACTTGCCATTTTTCTAGATATTGTTGCCATCCGTCTTCGGCGTTGAAGCAGTTATTGAATTCAGTGCAAAATTGGCGGCCATAGAAGTCAAAGCGTGAGTCTATGAAAACCGGCGCCAGGTTCTCAAAGATTAGAGCGCTGCCAATCGATGGGTCGCAGAACAAATTCTTGGTTAGGTCGGGGTACTGTTTGAGAAACTTAGTAGTCTCAAAATTAGTATCAGAATTTGTGAACCAGACAGGCTGCCCCACGGGGAATTGGCGCAGGAAGAAAAACATAGTGCTGGCGATAGCCAGTAGTGGTAAGACCTTGGTAAGTAGCTGAGAAAATTTGCAATCATAGTTTTCTCCATCCGCTCTTTCTGCTTCTGTGGTGTTGAAAAAATGATTTTTACTAAGGGCTAAGCCGATGTATGGCCAGGTTAGAAGAACCGCTACAGGAATGAAGCGATAGAACATCAGTGCGGCACAAGTGCCTCCGGCTGCCAAAATTAGCCCAGAAATTGGTACTGAACGCAGACCTATTAGAATGGCTAGCCAACCCAAAGTTAGGTATAAAAGATGATTTAAATAGAATTGTGGAAAAATCATCATGACTGGTTGGAGCTCTCTAATAGAACCAAAATCAGGTTCGGTAGTGAACGAAAGGTTGTATGCAACTAGTCCTGCTCCGTAAGGATTAATCAGCACCGCTACGAAGCATGTGAAAAGTAATAGCGAGAGGGTCTGTCGCTCAGGTGCACTTTTCTGTGCTATTGCTGTCACCAGATAGACTGTAACCATTGCTAGGCCGATGAACCAAAATGAATGCCCGTTTACCCAAATCACCATTAGTAGCGGCAGAAGCCAGAGCCGTTTGTCATAGCCTCGCTGGCGAAACCGTTCAAGCAAATAGGTGAAGACTGGAATTAGAACAAACGAGACGAGCTGCGGTCGTGCCCAGAAGAATGCTGGAGAGCAGACCAGGCTAAGTAGGCCAAAAACATAAACTGGCTTGACCCCCTGTTTGAGCAGCGAAGTCGGAAGGTGCCACAAATAGATTAGAGACACGACGAGGGCGGTGGCTAGTGCTACTAGCCAGAGGCCACCAAATTGATAGAGCCGGCCTAGGGCAACTGTGAACAACCACTGATAGATTACGATTGGTCGGTCTGAGCAGGTAAAGCTGAAGGGATCGGTGGCTGGTAGGCCGTGGGCAAGTATGTATTGACCGGTCGCAATCAACCAGGCGGTATCGGTACACTGCAATGTATGTGCAAGGGTGGCGCCAAACTTACTCAGGCAGGATAGGAGCAGAATGACAGCAAGGCAATTGGTAAGCAGTTTTTCGAGCTTAGTGCTTAGCACTGTTCTTGGGTCTTGCGCTTAACGACCATAGTGCCCGATAGTCTATCTGCTAGGCGTAGGCCGTTGCCGCGAAGCATTAAAAGGCTTTCCACTAGAACAACCAATATGGCATATGAAATACCAAAAGTTTGCAGGCTAGATAGTAAGTTTTGAGCGAAATTTTGATCAAGGCTTGGCCCGCAGGCTGTCAATAATAGAGCCGTGGCCTGATACAAGAAATATGGAGCGAGAAACACCAAATTTCTTAGCAGTGATTGCACGAGAGTTGCTGGGCGTTTTGTTCTTTTATCTACAACAGCAAGACCAAGCAAACCTTTGCCAAAACCGCGGCCACTAAAAAAACTATCTCGAAACAAGAAGACAAACAACGTTAGCATCTGAATCGGAGCGTGCGCCGTCAGTCTGGGGCCGTCTGCGCCAAAGAGGAAGCGACAAGTGACCACGGAGATTGTCGCCAGCCAAAGGCAAAACATGTAGTCATAGACAGTTACTGCGGCAAATCGCCTCATAAAGGGCGCTCGAGGCCCAAGTGTTGCCGTACAGTAAATTTTTTTTGCTGCTTGAGCTTGCGTTGCGCTAATCTCGTGGCTGAAATAGGGGATCTCTGCCACGGCGGTTTTCGATTGCTCTAACTGTATTTGACGAGGCACGTCCAAATTCTCTGTGTCATGACATCTAGGGTTGCCAATTAGTCAGAATACTCTAGAAGGTTGAGCATCAATTTTCTAGAGTATTAGATGTATTAGATTTTAACGACTGAGCAGTACATGCTGATATCAAGAAGTTGCTGGATTCGCTTTTTATCTTTATCATCGAGTCTTGCTGTACTGAGGATATTTTGAATGAGTTCTAAGAATCGCCGAGTTTTCAGTTTAGTTGCTTTGCTCTTGTTTGTCTCTCTAGTCTGTCTTGCTGATAGTGCTTTGGCTGGAAAACAGGGTGATCCTCCCCCTGAATTTGTCTTCAGACAGATTTTCGGCGGGTCCTCTAATAGATAATTTTTTTGTTTCGCGGTGTCGATAAACAATTCGATTCTATGATTGGTACCTCACAGCTGCATAGCGTCTTGCTTTGCCTTAGTCTATACTGGACTCGGTCTAAGCTTCTGGGTTTGCCTCGCTAAAGAAAGACAGAGTGGCTCCTCAGCGTATTACTGGAGATTTATACCTGGCTAACTTACTAGTGTCGTCAGAGTCTCCCACAGAAGCCGAAATGCCTACTGTCGCAAAGAAAAGGTTCTTTCTCCTCGAGCTTGAGTGGCGGGTGCGCTTTTTTGCTTTGTTTTGTGGCGGGTTTGTCGGCCTAGCGGCGCCTGGTTTTGACCAGTGGTACATACCCTGGTTCTGTATGGTGAGCTTGCTGCTTTTGACTGTAACTTCGAGAGAACCGTGGAGCGCCGCTTTACGCGGATTTTATTTCGGCTTTGGCTACAATTTAGTCTATCTGAGCTGGTTTCTTACGTTCAGACCTGTTTATTGCCAAGGTACTTTTGTTTTTTGCCATCAAGTTGTTGTCCTCGCTTTTTGGTTGTTGGTTTCAGCTGCGGAAGGAGCCTTTACTGGTATTTTCTCGTGTTTCATGAGGGCTTTGCCCTTGGTGGCTGGTTGGCTGCCATCTAAGCACCAGGGGCGGTGGCGATGGCCCGCTTTTTTTGTTGTGCCATTTCTTTGGATGCTAGTGGATAGGCTGTGTAACACCACACAACTACTCGGTTTCCCGTGGTCGGCAGTTCAGTATAGTCAGTGTCAGCAGCTTGTTGTACTTCAATCAGCCTCGCTCATTGGCGGTACAGGAATTGCTGCGTGGATAATGTTGGTGAATACGACTTTATTGTCATTGCTTCTGCGTAATGCTTGGTTTAAGAGCGTTCTGTCGTGGATTTTTGCTCGGGACCTCACCAGCGAAAGTCTACTTCCTTTTATTTTTGGCACTGACATGAAACTCGCAGCTCACTCTGTTGTTACTTTACTGATTTGTTCCGTGCTTCTTGTTTTTGGCTGCAAGAGGCTAGAGTTAGAGAGAGCGTTGCTGGCCACAAAGCAAAAAGTAACCGTTTCTGCAGTGCAAGCGGGTGTTTCTCCTAAGACACATAAAGTCTCGGACGCTTTTGTTTATTATAAGTATTTCGAGCTAATTGCGAAGGCGCCAGCCGGTACTATTTGTGTTTTACCAGAGTGGGTCTTCCCACTCGACTTTTCAAAAGACCAAGACCTATTCTCTAACACCGCTACGCGAGCCAAGCGGGATGGTCAATCTTGGGTGTTTGGTTGTTTTGATAACGATAAAGTTGGCCGCAAATTTAACTCTGTTAGCGCTATTGCTGCTAGTGGCGCAGTGTTGCCGGTTGTCTATCACAAGCGCTATCTTGTCCCGGTTGGCGAATACACCCCAGACTGGATTCGGGAGAGCCCGGCTGGAGTAATTCTCTATGGTGCTGACAAAAAGTATCGAGATACTAGCTCCGGTGAAAGACCAGTAATCTTTGATCTTGGTAAAGCTAAGATTGCGCCGGTCATTTGCTTTGAGTGTGCTTACCCGAAACTATGCGCTCAGTCTATTCGTGCTGGCGGTCAACTGATCACTGATTCAAGTGATAATAGTTGGTTTGAGCGGTCAATCTTGAGTAACCAAATGGTCGGTTTTTGTGTTATGCGCGCTGTTGAGAATCATCGTTCATTTGTGTTTTCGACCGCTCTGGGACCTTCGGCTATTATTGATTCAAGCGGGCATATATTGCAGTTGGCGCCACTTGAAGCGCCAGCTGTAATAACTAGCGAGGTGCCAGTAGAAAATGACACCACGCTCTTTACTCGTTGGTGTTTTTGAGGCATACCATAGTGCCAGTGATTCTATCGGCTATTCGCAACCCTTGACCGCGAAGCATTAAGAAGCCCTCGGCGCAAAATAAAAGAATCAAATAGGAAATTGCGAAAATCTTGAGGCTAGTTAGCATATTTAGGCTAATGAAATGATAGCCATTGCTATTAAGGATGGCGCAGAGCTGGTAGAGAAAATAAGGCCCAAGAAAAACTAAATTTCTCACTATTGATTGCTTGCAGCTGGCTGGAAGGTTGCTCGTTCTGTCTATCACTGTTAGACCAAGTAAACTTTTGCCAAAAGTTCTTCTGCTTAATAAATTATCTCTGAGAAGAAAAATTGTCAGTGCAATCAACTGTATTGGCGCATTTGCCGTAAGTTTTATGCCACCTGCTCCGAAGCAGAGCTGGCAACCAACAACTAAAACTGTCGCGATCCAGAGGCAAAGCAAGTAGTCATAGATCCAGGTTGCAGATACTCTGCGCAGAATCGGTGCTCTACTCAGGTTATTTCTCGAATTCGCGGCTTGGCAAGCAGCGACTGCCAAAGGAGAGGCGGAATGGTGCAGATCTTTTTTCTCAATCTGAAGGTTTAGCAAAGCTTTTCTCTTTTGAACAATGGTCAGTTTTCAAGAATACAAGACATACTGCTTCTAGTGGGTCTTGTGCTTGAAAATTTTTAGATAACTTCGATGGCAATTTTTCGATGTTCAACGACAAATGCATTTGAATTTAGAAATAGAGCAAAATATCAAGTTACCAAGAAGTTGCTGGGTTTTCTTTTTAAGCTATTATCGAGTCTTGTCGTATTGAGGATATTTTGAATGAGTTCCAAGAATCGCCGAGTTTTCAGCTTAATTGCTTTGCTTTTGTTTGTCTCTCTTGTCTGTCTAGCAGATAGTGCTTGGGCTGGAAAGTCTGAAAACGACCAGCATACGTCGTTTCTTTACAACTATCTTCTCTCTGCCGGATTTAACGCAAATAGATAGTTTGGTTTAGTATTGTCAGATAAAATTTAAATTAGCTATCAGTGGTTTACTACTGGCCAATTGGCAAAAATACAATCTGCCTCATGCCATTGCCTCCAGATTTTCCGGCAGGTCGGTAGTTTTTTAAGATAGCGTTGACAACAGGTATCCTCCAGATATGCCCACTGTGCTCATTAGCATCGTGGGCATTTATGATTACAGCCCCGTAGGCTTTTTCTTCTAGTCTTTGCATAAGCAGGTCGAGTTGACCAGGATGCAGGGCGCCGATATTTAAAATTGTGGTGGCATCAACCATGGCCGGTTTTGTTCCAGCAAATATTGCTAGTGATGGGTCTTCTGTTAGTAACAGTTGTTTGGTTGAGAGACTCTGGCTCAGTCGGCTAATTGTTTCAATGGTGTCTTGGGTATCGTTCCGCAAACCATGACAGTAAGCTATTTCGCCGCTAAAGTTCAAGAGCGGTGTCAAACTTACGGCACTAGCAAAAATAATTGCTGTGGCGAAGTTCTGGGGCAGCTTTTCTAGTTTTATGGCGGCTAGCCAGAAGATTGCCAGTTCGCAGCAGAGCAGGTGATTGTGAAAGGCACCACGTAGTCCCATAGTGTAGAGGGCTAGGGCGAAGCAGCTAATCAGTAGAATTGTTGGCAGGGCTTCCAGGTTGTCTCGCCTTTTCGATACGCCCGCGGGCGTGCTGACCAATTCTTTTTTCTGCCACTTTGTGGCAGCGACAATCACTACTGCAGCGGCTATGGTTTTTGGGTCTAAGAGAAACGGTATGAGAAACAGCTTGATTGTGTCCCATTCCCAGGGCAGGCCAGCCGCATAAGAAAGATGACTCCAGTAGCCCCCGGTCAGTGCTTGAACAGAAATTGCTATAACAAGAGATGGTGCGGCATAGGCCACAAGGTACTGTAGGCCTAAGCGCCTTTGCCTTTTGTAGAAGGCGAAAAGAATAGTGGCGAGCATAAAGACGAAGTATTGTTGTTTGGTGTACATGGCCAAAATTGACAAGATCACGGCCGCATAAGACAGTTTCGGTTGCTCACCATCGGTAGTGCCAAGCCAGGCTTTGGCAAATCTTTCTAGAGCAAGTACAGCTAGGCTCAGGCCGAGCAAATCTACTCTGGCCACCGAAGACCAGTGCAGCACTGGTAGGGTGCTAGCAAACAAGACAATGGCAATAATCATATGAAAATCGCTGACGCGGCAGCGTTTGAGTAGCGCACCAAAGCTGAGAAAACAAAGCAGGGTCGAAGCCATTGTAAGAATACGCAAGGGCCAGAAGCTGGTGCCAAATATTTTTAGTAAAAGACCACCAATAACAAAATAGAAAGGATTGTATATAACAACGCTCCAGGGCTCTTTTGTCAGCGCTGTTAAATCGTAAATATTGGCCCCCTGCGAGAGCTGTAAGCAGGCCCACAAGACATGGCCTTCGTATTCAATGGCATAGGGATTGCTGCGGGCTAAGCCCCAGCATGTGGTATAGACGCAGGCAAGAAAACCAGTGACTAGCATCAGACCGGCCACTTGCGCTACATAAAGTGGTTCGGCCTTAAGTCTGATCTTGATCTCTGCGATATTGAGTGCAGTCATTCAACCCCTAGAGCGGCTTCTGCAGAAACGCCAACTGGGTCGTTTAGGCAAGGTTTTGTCCAAATGTTGTAGCGTTCTTTGTTAAACAGCTCCGGCAGGCAAAGTGCTTGAATAAGCATGACAATCCACCATAGCGGAGCCATAAACATCAAAGGAATAATGTGGTTCCAGTCAATTTTTTTGTCAAACTTGATGATGGCAATAAGAAACAGTGGATAACTTAAAAGTGAAGCTAGGGCACCGGCTATGTTTACTGCGGTGATGGGGCTGGCACCTGTGAAAAATCCGAAGGTCCATTTGAGCATGCCTAGAGCTGAGCACCAGTTGAGAATAAATAGAATAATGCGCCAATTAAAGAAATGGCCGTAGGTGAAATAAAGATAGAAGTAGCCATCAATTATCTTATAGAGTGTAAAGCTGCCCATAATCAAAGCTTGAATGTAGCCAAAGACAACCAGAGGCATGCTGTAAACATCTATTATGCTTGTGTTCAGGCGCAAGTGGCGCACTAGGTTATTGAGGCCACCGCGGGCCCAGCGTGCTCGTTGCTTCCAGAACCAAGCGAAACTTTCGGGCATATTTGTGTATGCCATCGTACCTTCTGTGAAAGATAGATGGTATCCCGCTCTAACTAGGCGAATAGCTACGTCCATGTCTTCAGATAAGCCAAAAGTAGAGAAGCCGCCACAGTCAACCAGCTCCTTTTTTCGGAACATGCCGCATTGACCAGAGTTAATAACGTTGGCATTTACTTTGGTCATAATCGAGCGTAAGAGTGAGGCATAGAGCTGCTCTACGTGTACCCACATCAAGACACCCTCTTGTCGATTTTTTACGGCAATCGGGCAGGTGGTGGCAGCCGTTTTTTCTTGTTCGAGGTCCTTTTGCATTTCCATTAAGGCATTAGGCTCAATTTCGGTGTCACCATCAATGATGGCCACTAACTGGCCTGTGGCTCTAGCGATGGCCATATTAAGAGTGGCTGCTTTGCCCGTATGGGCCTGCCTGATTAAGGTGACTGAGGGTATACGTGAAACAATTTCGGCTGTGGCGTCGGAGCTACCGTCATCGACAACGATAATTTCTTTGTCGCCGTTAAACTCTGCTTTGATTACCGATTGCACGCAGGCTTCGATGTAGCGCTGCTCGTTGTGAGCAGGAATTATTACTGTGACACTAGTGAAAGCACTGTCTGCTTTGCGTCTTTTCGGTTTGTAAAAGAGCAAGAGATAGTACGAGAGCGTGACCAGAAAAAAGATCACGGTCAGGATGTCTGTCACTATCTTAACGGCAGGGTGCATCGCCACCAATTCTATTTGTTTGTTATTAGGTCAGTTTATATAGTGCGACGATTGTTGACATGTGCTTGTTCTCATCGAAGCTTTGCCAGAACCAGTCGACTCTATTTGCAGCCCCAGTATTAGAATGTTTGATTGTTCTTAAGGCTCCTGACTACTGGTAATTTCACCCCTATTTGCGCTAACGTGTTAGTTTGATTCTCTGGTTTTGCAAAGTCTAGTGTCAGCTTTAATCTCCGCTCATATAAAGGATGAGGCTTCAGCTCTTGCCTCTTTGCCCTCTTCTGGTCACTCTGAGTGGTACTGGCGTCTCGCTGCGGCTATTTGTGGCGCCGTTCTTGGTTTGGCCGCTCCAGGTCTAGAGCTGTGGTATCTGCCTTGGTTTTGGACCACCAGTCTTTTGCTTTTGACTTTTTCGGCGAAATGCCCTTGGATGGCCGGTGTTCGTGGCTTTTGCTTCGGCCTCGGTTACAACCTAGTCTATTTGAGTTGGCTCCTTACTTTTCGCGCCGCCTATTGTCAAGGTACCTTTGCTTTTTGTCCCCAGTTCGCTGCCTGCACCATGTGGCTTATGTTGGCTGCCTGGCAGGCTTTATATGTTTCGATTTTCCCTTGCGTTATTAAAGCATTGCCCCTGATAAGTGGATGGCTACCGCTCCGAGTGGAGAGTAGATGGCGTTGGCCGACATTCGTCGTGCTGCCCATAGCCTGGGTTTTGATTGATCGAATGTGCAATACAACACAACTATTGGGCTTTCCTTGGTCACCATTGCACTACAGTCAGTATAAGCAATTAGTTATTATGCAAACTGCCTCAATCGTGGGCGGAGTAGGAATCAGTGCCTGGATTATGCTGGTGAATGCCAATCTCGCTGCTTTGCTGGCGTCTGCTGCGAGTGGCAAAATGAAGCTTGCTACCATTGCCTTCACCTCTAAAAAACAGCTGTTGGCTAATACTGCGTTGACAGTTTTGCTGACTTTGTTGCTTTTACTTTTTGGTAGTTCACGCCTAGAGCGTGAGGGTAAGGCTGACAAAGAAAAAGTTCTGTTTTCGGCATTGCAGGCCGGTGTGTCGGTCAAAGCTCACAAGGTCTCGGCGGCAGATGTGCTCAGCAAGTATATTCAACTCAGTATCGAGAGCCCGGCTAATTCTGTTTGTGTTTGGCCTGAATGGTCTATGGCTCTGAATTTTAGCGGGACCTCTAATAACCTGCAGGCTGCTGCTCATCTGGCTAGGCGAAACAAACAATCTTGGCTTATGGGAGTATTTGATTTAGACAACCAAGGGCGATTATTCAACTCTGTTTGTGCCATTGAGCAGAGCGGCCGAATTTTGCCAGACGTTTATCATAAGCGCTACCTCGTGCCGGTGGGAGAGTACACCCCCGATTGGATTCGGCTATCACCCATTGGGGCTGTGCTCTATGGTGTGCATAAAAAATATAATGATATGAGCTCGGGTGAGACCCCAGCTGTTTTTTGCTTAGATAGAGTCAAAGTAGCTCCTCTCCTTTGTTTTGAGAATGTCTCACCGCAAATTTGCGCTGCTAGTACCAGAGCTGGTGGCGAAGTATTGATAGATTCAAGTGACAATAGTTGGTTTGGCCGCTCAATATTGAGCGACCAAATGGTGTCATTTTGTGTCTTGCGTGCCGTGGAGAATCACCGCTCTTTCGTCTTCGCAACAGCCCTGGGGCCTTCTACCATGATTGATTCTAGCGGTCATATTATTCGTCAAGCCGGTCGCGATCAGACGGCTACCATTAGTGCTGAGCTGCCCGTAGAGCGCGACATAACGCCATATACGCGCTGGTGCTTCTGAGGCTGACTGAAAATTGAAGCTCTACGATCGCTATATTATGATTGAGACTATACAGGTTTTGACTGTTGGTACCTTTGCAATCCTCGGTCTTTTTTATGGTACTACTGAGTTCAAAAACGTCATTGATATGATGACACAGTCTGGCTTGTCACTGCAGACGGTGCTTACGATCATGGCTCTGCAGCTTCCCACCGGCGTTGTCTATTGTCTACCGTCGGGAGTGCTGATGGCGGTGATGTTAGTGCTGATTCGCTCTAGTCGTGATTGTGAAGTAATGGCTTTGCAGCTACTGGGCGTGCCCTTATTACGAGTGCTGGCACCTTTTCTCGTTATTGGCTTGCTTAGTTCTTCAGCGGCTTTTCTTGTTTCTGAATATGCTGCACCGCAGTGTCGAGATTTGGCACGCCGCTTATTTATTATTGCTGCCAACAAAGCCCAGAGACCTTTTCCCGAACGCTCAGAATTGAGGCTTGAAGAGAAGGCCGATGACGGCAGAGTTGTTAGCACTGCTAAGATTATCGAACTGGGCAAAGAGAGCTTCATTGGCCCTGGCGAAGGCAAGAAAGTATTGGGCTTGGTCTGTTTTGATTTGACTACCAAGAATGTGGTTAAGCTCATCTATGCAAGTTCTGCCCAGTGGCAGAACTGCGGTTGGACACTTAATGACGGCAGAATCTATGAGCTGGTTAATGCCGCCCTGGTCTCAGGTGAATCGGCCGGAACTGGGGTACAGATGCAATTTGCATCGATGCAATTGCCCTTTGTTGTGCAATCAGACAAAACAATCGGTTTAAATTTTAAAACAACTTTGGATAAGACTACAGGCGAATTACTGGCCAATATCAGAACAATTGAGAGTCGTGCAATAAAGGTGCCACCCTATCTTTTAGTGCAATTTCACCGGCGATTTTCATATCCGCTGAGCTGCTTCTTTCTGGTTTTAGCGGCAGCGCCGATGGTGCTTTTTCGTAAGCGTAAGGGGGCTGATTTTTCACTGATATATGGTGGCATCTTAATCGTTAGTTTCTTTTTTCTTCAGGAGGTAACTATGGCGTTGGCTGTCAATGGCCGCCTGGATGCGGTTTGGGCTACTTATTTGCCTTTAGTTCTGCTCACTGGATGTGGATTTCTCTTAACTATTGTGCTGAGGCGGGCTTAAGCTTTGTGCTGCTAATAACTAGTCTTTTAACTTATTTGTAAAATTTGTCATATTCGGCCCTAGCCTCACGATGTCAGGCAGGTATTGGGCGTGCGCTCCTCTGCTAGTATTATTTGTCATATTTGGAGATGGTAAGAATGAGCGAAAAGAAAAGACGCCTAGTTAGTTTAATTGCATTGGGCTTGTTTATAACAATTGTTGGTCTGGCTAATGCTGCCAATGCTGGTGGCCCAGGCACCCCTCTTGAGGAAACTTTGTTGCAGATCCAGTTAAGACAGGCTGCTAACCGCTAGTTATTAGTTAGCTATTCGGTCTGAAAACTGTTTGGGTAACTCCATTACCGCCAGAATTGTTTGCTGGGTGATAGTTCTCGAGAATAGCTTCTAGAAATTGATTCCGCCAAATAAATCCACGATGCTCTTTGGCGTCGTGGATATTTATTATTACGGCCCCATACGATTTTTGCTTCAGTCTTTGCACTAATGCTTGGAGTGATTGCGGATGTACCTCGGCTAAATTGAGCAAGGTGGTGGCATCTATCATTGCCGGTGTGGCACCAGCGAATATGGCCAGAGAAGGGTCTTCGCTCAAAATGGGCTTACTCTTGCAGGCTTTTCGCAGCCAACTAATTGTGCTCTCGGTTTCGACTCTCATTGATTGGCGGTAAGCCAGCTCTTTGCCAAAAGCATTCAATTGCAGCAGGCTTAGTGCTGAAGCTACTATAAGGGTCGCTGCTAAAGCCGTTGACAGAACATTTGATTGACTCGCTGAGGCTTTGAGCGAGAGCTGCTTAAGGCTTAGCCCGGTAAGCCAAAAGAGGGCAAATTCGCTGCAGAGTAAGTGATTGTGGTAGGCCCCACGTAAGCCCATGGTATAAGCGGCTAGTAGTAGTGAGGTCGCCAGTAAGAATGCGGCCAATTGCCAAATGTCTTTGTCTTTGTCGTCTTCTTCTTCTTCTTCTTCTTCTTTCTTGCCTAAAATCTTGCAGCCCGCCCAGATAACTGCGGCTGTGGCGGCGATTGTTTTTGGGTCGAGGAGAAACTGGCTTATAAATGGTTTGATTGTCTGCCATTCCCAGGGCAGTGCCGAAGCGTATGAAAGGTTTGCCCAATAACCTCCAGTTAGTGCTTGAATCGCGCTTGAAACTACTAGTAAGAGGCCTAACCAGCTGCCTAAGTAGAGGAGACTTAGTCGCCTTTGTCGTTTGAGAAAGGCGAATAGAACCATGGCCAGCATGAAGACAAAATATTGTTGTTTGGTGTAGAAGGCCGCCCCCGCGAAAAGCAGAGCGGGCCAAGAGAATGATATTCTTCCGTCTTTTTTTTCAAGCCAAGCTTTGACAAATCTCTCTAGCGACAGAAGTGCCAGAGCCAGGCCGAGAAAATCTACTCTTGCTACAGATGACCAGTGCAGTACTGGCACAGCACTGGCAAAGAGTGTAATGGCAATTATGGTGTGAAAGTCGCTACAGCGGCTACGTTTTAATAGACTGCCTAAGGTGACAAAGCTGATTAGAGCAGCAGTCATTGAAAGCATGCGCAGTGGCATAAAGGTGGTGCCAAATGTTTTCGTGAGAGCGGCACCGAGCAAAATAAAGAGTGGATTGTAGATAATCACGCTCCAGGGTTCTTGGCTAAGGCCGGCTTGATCATAGATATTCTTGCCTTGAGCTAGTTGCAAGCAGGCCCATAGAACATGACCTTCGTACTCAATGGCGAAGGGAAATTTTATGGCAAAACCCCAGATGCCTGAATAGAGAAATGCTAGGGTTGAGCAAACCAATAGAAGTGCACATACCATGAGCTTGTAGAATGCTGAATGTTTCTCTTCTGGCGCGCTCATTGGCTGGGCACCCCGGTCATCAGAGATGGTAGCTTGAAGTATTTATTAGTAAATTTGTTTTCCCACGGAGCGGTCCTGAATGTGCCGTCTTTGGTGATTTGCTTTCGAGCCTCAGGGGTCAAGAGAAGTGTTTTCGGGTAGCGCCCTTGCAGAATTATCGCTAATGGCACGCTCGACCAATGGTTCAATGGGGTTGCTGCTAGCCAGTGTTGCTGGCCCATATCTATTAATCTTTCTTGGCTGTTCATCAACACTTCGCTAAGTTTAGTAGTGCAGATGCTCCACTGGTAGCTTTGCACTAGCGCTGTTGTTAAGAACACTAGGGCAATAGCGCTTGCTAAAATAGCTCTTGCTAAAGTGATTCTTGTTAGAGTGACTTTTGCTAGAGCGCTGTTGGTAGCCATTTTTAAGTCTGGCTCTGAGACTCTCTCGAAGACTGCGCAGAGCATCAGTAAGCAGAATGGAGCGAAGAGAAAGCGACCATAGTGAAGTGTTTGATACCAACACTGTAGATTGACTGACCAAACAATCATCATGGTGGCGCTAGCTGTGCCAAATATCCAGCTTAAGACAAGCTTCGTCCGTAGTGCTTTTTCGTTTGCTGCCAAGTTTAGTTGGGTTAATCCTAGAGCGAGACTGCCGCCGGTGGCGCATATCAGCATTGTGGAGAAACCAGTTCTGAGCATTTCAGTCAACGTTGCTACTTTGAGGGTTTCTTGCTCGTAAGCGTTTCCGATTGCCAGTAAGAAGGCAAGGCGGACCCCCGCTAGCAGAAAGAGGCTGGTAATTAGAATTACTTCTGCTGTATTGATTTGTTTTCGCTTTGCGAGCCAGGCCGCAGTTGCTATTAGGGTGAGAAATATAATTGATACCGGATGCAGTGCGGCGAGAAGAATCGCCCCTGCTAGATTGAGTGCGGTTGCTAGTTTTCCTTTAGAGATTAATACACTAAAAAGTAATGGCCAAGCCAATTGGCAGACGATTAGATTCTCCGAAATCTGAGTAGCTTGCGCTGGAATAGAGAGCAGACCAATGGCAATTAAGGGCCAGAGCATAAGCTCAACTTGTCTCTGGCGCGCCAGCAACCAGCAAATCAAAATTGAAGCGAAGGGAATTATGGCGTAAATAGAGCAGAAGACCAAGCTGGTTGTATCTACGTCTTCAGTAACTCTCACCATTATCTGTGCTGGTAGGGTTAAGAGGACTACAGCTACTCGATTATGTGGAATAAGCAGCTCTCGACTCTCAAGAATGCTTATTAGATAGTAACTGCCATCGAAGGTCAGGGCTAGTTTTGCCCAGGCTGTTATCATGGCCGAGATGAGAAAGGCGCCAGCAATTATATTTTTTGCAAGATTTAGGGCTGACACTCAGCCTCCGTCTTTGCTGCACTTAGTTCAGCATTGAAGGTTTGATTGGCCTTGGTCCATTTATTTAGCCGTTCTTTGTTGAAGACTTCTCCTAGGCAAGAAGTTTGAACTAATGTGATTGCCCACCAAAATGGTGCCATGAAGAGCAAGGGAATGATGTGAAAGATATCGATTTTGCGATCATATTTGATAATGGCAAATATGTAGAGCGGATAGCACAATAAGGAACTCAGTGCCCCCAAGATATTAATGGGTGTCAAGGCTGTTTCTCCGTTGAAGAATCCAGTACTCCACCTAAGTAGGCCTAAAATTGAGCACCAATCAAGAAAGAATTTGGCTACAGCAAAGCTCAACCACTGGCCCTTTGAGAGAAAGTAGGTGTAGTAGCCAGTGGCAATTTGATAGATGGTAAACGAGCCCATCACCAGGCCTTGCACATAGGTGAAAATCAAAAGTGGCAGGGTGTAAACATCAATTATTTTCTTGTTCAGGCCAAGATGGCGCCTAATGCAGGTCAGGGGACCGCGAGACCAGCGTGCTCTTTGAGAGATTAACCAAGATAGTTGCTCTGGCATGTTGGTGTAAGCGCTAGTGCTTTCAGTGAAAGCCAGATGGTATCCGCGTCTTATTAATCGGATAGAAATATCCATATCGTCAGCATAACCAATGGTAGAAAAACCACCACAGCTTTTCAGCTCGTTTGCCCGATACATAGCGCACTGGCCTGAGTTGACAATATTGGCGTTAACTTTGGCCATGATGGAACGCAAAAGGGCCGAATAGACTTGTTCTATATGCAGCCACATGAGCAGGTGCTTGGTGCGGTTTTTGACGAGGATGGGGCAAGTGGTTCCTACTACGTTTTCTTGTTCTAAGGTCTTTTGCAACTCTATAAAAGTATTGCCAGTGATTTCGGTGTCACCATCTATTGTGGCAATTAGTTGTCCTTGGGCTTGAGCGATTGCTAAATTGACAGAAGCTGCTTTACCGGTATGAGCTGTGCTTATGAGCTTCACCCCTGGTATTTGCGAAACGATGTCGGCGGTGCGATCTGAGCTACCGTCGTCAACCACAATTATTTCTTTGAAGCCTTTGAACTGTGCCTCTTGCACTGCGCCAATACAAAGGCCTATGTATTTCTCTTCGTTGTGGGCCGGAATTATTACCGAAAGGCTTTCGAACGATTTTTCTGCTTTTGTCTGCCGTGGACGATAAAAAAGAAGGAAATAGTATGACAGTATCACTGCCAGGAAAACCAGGGTGATGCCGTCTGCTAGTAGTTTGAACAGCTTGGCAGGATCACAGAAGTCTTCCATTTTGTTCCTAATTTATTGCACAAACTTGTTTGCCAACTGGCCGCAAGCTGCATCAATATCGGTGCCGCGCTCAAGGCGAATGGTGACGGTTTTACCTGTGCGCCCTGCCGCATTGGCGAAGCGGTGCTGAATTTGCAGCTCAGGGCGACCGTACATAACTTCGCCTTCGTTGTTCTTGGTGGGGTTGAAGGGAATTAAATTGATGTTGCAGTGCAAATCTTTTACCAGTTCAGCTAACTGCATGGCTTGCTCGACTGAGTCGTTCACTCCTTCAAGTAATACATACTCGATTGTCACTCGTCGTTTTGTGGTTTTGTAATAATCGCGCACTGAGGCCATCACTTCGTTGATTGGCCATTTCTTAGTGATCGGTACAATTTCTTCACGAGTGTAAGCGTCAGGGGCGTGTAGTGAGAGGGCCAAGGTCACTGGCAGATTCTCTTCTGCTAGGCGTCTGATACCAGGCACTACACCTGAGGTAGAAACAGTGATATGGCGAGCACCAATGCCTACCGATTGATTAACAACATGAATAGAAGCGATTACTTCTTCTGTATTTAACAGTGGTTCGCCCTGGCCCATATATACGATGTTGGCAATGCGCTGGCCTGATTCCCGCTGAATTGACATGGCTTGGTCAACGATTTCTTGGCTGGTTAAGTTGCGCTTAAAGCCCAAATAACCAGTGGCGCAGAAAGTGCAACCGACAGCACAGCCGACTTGCGATGAGAGACAAGCTGAGAGGCTAGGCCGGTCTTGGAAAGTCATTAAGACTGATTCAACTAATTTGCCGTCGGCAAGCTCAAAGAGATATTTGCGGGTGCCATCTCTGCTCACTTCAAGGTGGGCAATCTTGAGCAATGGCACTTGGGCTACTTGATTAAGCTTTTCTCGCAACTCAACTGAGAGATCTGTCATCTCTTCAAAAGTGTTTGCATATTTGACATAAATCCAGGTGTGAATTTGTTTAGCTCTGAAGGCTGGTAGGCCCTGCTCTTTGACAAATTTAGTCAATTCTTCCAAAGAGAGGCCTGAGAGCGCCTTCTTTTGTAGGCTCGGGGCTTGCTCTTGAGGCTCTGTGCTTAGGTTCGGCTCGTTCATTTTTGCTGTCCGTGATATTCAGTTTTGTTCATACTCAAGTTCATAGTCTTGATCTTAGTTCGAGCCAGCCAGCCCTGTTTAGGCGCGCTTGACGAGCATCCATGATAGCAGGCTTCGCTCTGAGAGCTTCTCAAGAGGGATGCTGCAAGATGTTAAAATAGCCGTGGTACTGGCGGCGTGGCAAGTGATTGCGCGGTAAGATACGCCGTGATGCGTTCTATTATGGTGGGAGATTGAGCTGATGTTGGATGTTCTGGAAGAGCGGGCGAAAGGTTTTCTCAAGCATTTATTTGGAGATACCAACGAAAAGCGCGTTCAGCATCTACAACCTTACGTTGACAAGGCCAATTCGTTTGACACAGCGATGCAGAAGCTGACTGATGAAGAACTACAAGGCAAGACCGCTGAATTTAAAGCCAAAATCGCCGAAGCGCTTAAAGATGTCGAAGACGTTAAGTTAATACCTGACGAAACACCGAAAATGCCTGGCCAGATGCGCACAAAGAAAGACATTGTGCTGGCCCGTGTTCTCGAAGAAATTATGCCTGAAGCTTTTGCCGTTTGTCGCGAAGCTGGTAAGCGCGTGCTTGGTATGCGGCACTTTGATGTGCAGTTCATGGGTGGTGCCGCCCTGCACTTTAACAAAATTGCTGAAATGCGTACTGGTGAAGGTAAGACCCTGGTTGCCACCTTACCTACTTATCTCAATGCTCTAGCTGGCCGAGGTGTTCACGTCGTTACTGTTAACGATTACCTCGCTCGTCGAGATTCCGAATGGATGGGCCGTCTATACAACTTCCTCGGCCTCAGTACTGGTTTGGTTTATTCACACCAGCCTGACCATGAAAAATATCAAGCTTATCGCGCTGATATTACTTATGGTACTAACCACGAATTTGGTTTCGATTATCTGCGCGACAATATGCGCAAGTCACTTGATGAGCTTGTGCAGCGTCCTTATTACTTCGCCATTGTCGACGAAGTCGATAACATTCTTATTGATGAAGCTAGAACACCTCTAATTATTTCGGGCTTCCCCCGCGATTCTCATACCGATCTCTATGTGCGTATGTCACAGCTTGCCCCGCTGCTTGAGCGCGGTAAAGATAAAGACGATGAAGAGTGCGACTACTGGGTTGATGAAAAACAACGCAACGTATTGCTTACTGAGCAAGGCATCATCAATGCTGAGAAAATGCTTGATGTCGGTGACCTCTTTGATATGCACCACAACTATTCGCACCACTTAGTGCAAGCTTTGCGGGCCAAAGAGCTTTATCGCATCGACACTGAGTATGTCATTCATCCAGACGAAGAAGGCAAACCTGAAATTTGTATCGTTGACGAGTTTACCGGCCGTATGATGCAAGGCCGCCGCTGGAGCGATGGTCTGCACCAAGCGATTGAAGCGAAAGAACGTGTGCCGATTCAAGAAGAGACCATGACTTACGCTTCTATCACCTATCAAAATTTATTCAGGCTCTATCCTAAGTTGGCCGGTATGACTGGTACAGCCATGACCGAAGCTGCTGAATTCTCCAAGATTTATAATCTCGATGTGGTGGCAATTCCTACTAACCGTGGCAACCAGCGTATTGACTATCCAGACATCATCTACAAAAACGAGCGCATGAAGTACATCGCTGTTGTAGAAGAAATTGTTGATATGCACCAATTAGGCCGCCCGGTATTGGTCGGTACGGTTTCGATTGAAAAGTCAGAGCTAATCGATGAGCTTTTAAGCAAACCGCAGAAGATGAATGAGTATTTGATTTGGAAAATCAAGAATATTGATACTCACATGAAGGCCCGCAACCTCAGTGGTGAGACCATTGATGGCTTGCGCAAAATCTTTGAGCGCCCGGGCCAAATTGATATCGATAAATTGCAAGAGTTAGTAAAGAAGGCCGAGTCTGAGTTACCTAAAGAAGAAGAACTAGCTGAGCGACTATTTTCGATGATGCGCACCGCTAAAGTAGTAGCAGCCATTCGCAAAGGCATTGATCACCATGTCTTGAACGCCAAGCAGCACGCTAAAGAAGCGATGATTGTTGCTCAGGCTGGCCGCAAAGGCGCAGTAGTCGTTGCAACTAACATGGCTGGTCGTGGTACTGACATTCTTCTTGGTGGTAACGCTGAGTATCTAGCTAAAGAAAAGCTATTGAAAGAGTTTCCAGATACCGAAGAGTTGCATAACGATCCAGAAAGACTGGCTCTCTATGAAGAGAAGGTCAAAGAATTGACCCCGAAAATGAAAGAGCAAACAGACAAAGAGCACGACGAAGTTGTTGCTGTTGGTGGTTTGCACATTATCGGTACTGAAAGGCACGAAGCGCGAAGAATCGATAACCAGTTGAGAGGCCGGGCCGGCCGTCAGGGCGACCCGGGCACGACCCGCTTCTTCTTGTCGCTTGAAGATCAACTGATGCGTATTTTTGGCGGTGCTGCCATATCGCGCTTGATGGATATGATCAAGGCTGATGAAGATATGCCGATTGAATCGGGCATGGTGAGCAAGTCTATCGAGAATGCCCAGAAGAAAGTTGAAGCGCACCACTTCGATACAAGAAAGCACGTGTTGCAGTACGACGATGTGCTCAATACTCAGCGTGAAGTTATTTACCGCGAACGCCGTCGTATCTTAGAGAAAGCCGACCTCAAGATGGGCATGCACGACATGCTACGCGAGCACTTAGACTTGATTTTAGAAGCTCAAATCGATCCTGATTCATCCAGCGACCTCTGGGATGATGAACAGCTCCCTGAAGTTCTGCGTAACCTGGCAGTTGATATTCCAATGTTGGCTGAAGTGAAACCAGAAGAACTTAAGGGTCTTGCCTACGAAGATCTGCGGCAGAGACTTTGGGAAGATGTGCAGCTGGCTTACAAAGTGCGCGAAGAGCATATTGGCGCTGAAGATATGCGCGAATTTGAGCGACAGGTCTTGTTGCACAATATTGATAGTAAGTGGGTTGATTATTTGCATAATATCGATCTGTTACGCGAAGGCATTCAGCTCAGAGCTTATGGTCAAAAAGATCCATTGCAAGAATACAAACGCGAAGCCTTCAATATGTTCAATCAGCTTCTGCGCAGTATTCAAGCCGAGTCTATTCAGCAAATCTTCCGTGCTCAACCGCAATCGGTAGATGTCGATGATCTTGATAATCTCACTTTTGAGAATCTACCTGAAGGGATGACTCCAGAAGATTTGATCAACATCATCAAGCAAGTGCAAGAAGCTCAAGGTATTAATCCTGATGGCGAAAATGGCTTTATCAGTATTGAAGACCTAGAAGCGTTGCTTGGTGCCCAAGGTGTCAATGACTTGCTTAGCGGTGAACAAGTTGACGGCCAAGTTGACGAACAAGTAGAAGACGAGAGTTCTAATGGAGCAGGCTCTAGTGAAGCCCCTTCAGAAGATGCTAGCGAGCCAGAAGCTGTGTCTGAGTCAAAAGACGACGAGCAGAAGAAAGAAAAGTAATGCTCTTTCTCTCCTTTGATACGAGTGGGCGTGAATTGACAGTCGCTCTGTTTGATGGCGGCAAAATAATAGATTGCCAGCGCATAGACTTTGCTGATCTGGCTGTAGACGACCCGCGCTTGCCCCTTAGTGGCAATATGGTTGGGGCCAAGAGAGCCAATCGCCAAGAGTCGAGTAGTCTTTTAATTCCGACGATAGATAGGCTACTGACTGCAAATCAGTTGAGTAAATTTGATATTGGTGCCATTGCTGTAGGCATTGGTCCTGGTGGCTTTACTGGCATCCGTGTAGCGATTACGACAGCCCGCACTCTAGCTCAGGCACTTAAGCTGCCCCTGGTTGGTTTGAACTCACTTGAAGTGGCCTGCTTCGATTTGCTTGAGCAAGCTCTGCCAAATTTGACTGCGGCAGAAGTTGCCCAGCAAATATTTGGTGTGATTAAGGCTGCCTCGCGCAGTCACTGCTATCTTGCCGTCTATCGCCCAGAGTTAGTTCAAGATTTCTATGATGTCGTTGCCGTGCAAGAGCCCATTTACTTAACTTATGAGAGCCTGCCAGAGAAATTAGCTCGCTGCCCGCTCTGGCATGTGGACCCTGCAGTTATGGCTAGATTGCCTATAGCTGAAGGTGCAATTGAGCCGGTTTGGCGGGCGCAATTGAGCCCGGTCGTTAATAATATTGCTTCATTACAAGCCAAAATGGCCTGGCTTCGGGTATCTTTGAAGGGATTGGGCGCTTCTGCATTTGATTATCGGCTGACCGAGCCACTTTATTTGCGGGGCGCATCGGTGACTCTGAAAAACGGCGATGCCATCGAAAAAGTCGAATCTAGTTGAGATAAGCGCTCTAACCCTGAGCGATCTTGAGCAAGTCATGGAAATTGAACCCGTGGCTTTCGGCTCTCATCATTGGTCGCGCCAATCTTTTACTAATGAGCTGACTAATCCTACCGGTCATTATTTCGCCGCTCGCGATTCTGAAGATAAACGACTCTTGGGTTATTCTGGTTTCTGGCTGATTGGTGAAGAGGCTCACATTACTACTCTGGCAGTGCATCCAGATTTTCGCCGCCGTCATGTGGGTGAGCGCTTGCTGGTTAGCGACATCATTCAGGCTCGCAAGGTAGGAGCCGAATGGATCACGCTAGAAGTGCGAGTATCTAACGACTCTGCCCAACGTTTGTATGGTAAATATAGTTTTCGCAGCTTAGGTGTGCGCCGCAATTACTATCAAGACAATGATGAAGACGCTCTTGTGCTCTGGACTGATAGACTGTCGTCGCCAGATTTCCTCACTTTATTTAAGAAAAGAGTGAAAGAAAGAGATGTTACTTCGTTAATACCGGGCTTTAGTTTCACTCCTGAGTCTCTTGATGAGCTCTTTATTACGCCAGCTTTGACCGTAACCGATACGAATTTAGCTTAATCGTCAAAGTATTGCGAAAAAGACATGACTTCTATGCATGTTCTGGATATAGCGGGGCTTGACTTGTCATAAGGCGGCGAACGAAAATAGACTTGTTCAAAAAGAGGTTGAGACAATTGCGCTTAGTTGCCCAGGATATATCGCCGCGCATCAGGCGTCGCTCACTTTTGGGACAGATTGTACTGACCTTGCTTGGTGTTCTTTTGCTCTTTCTGGCTTCGTTTACGTCGTTTGAAGTGCCCATTGCCACAAAGCGCAATTTAACTAGTTTTGCTGAAAATCAAATTCGTTACGCTTTCAACATTGTGCCTGAGCGTTATCAGAGCAAGGTCGAAGCCTATGTGCCGCTGCTTACTGCACCGTCCAATCCTGTGCGTAAGACTTTCTATATGCCGCTGGCTGCTGCCGCAATTTTTGTCGGCTATGTTCTAGGACCGCTGTTGGGAGCTATTGCCTGCACAACTTTCATTGTCCTTGGGGTTGTTGGGCCATTCCTTGGTATCCATGCCTTTGCCTCGGGCGGTGGTGTTGGCTACTATCTTGAGCCAGGCTTTGGTTACCTATTGGCCTTAATTCCTGCCTCTGCTGTTGTCGGCATGATTACCCGGGGCAAACGCACCAGTGTCAGTCAGCTCTTGTCAGTTGTTGCCGGCCTGATTGTTGTTCATTTATCGGGCGTCTTCTATTTGTTGGGTAGTTGTCTCGTTTCTTATTTGCTCGATGGCAACCGTGCTTCTCTTGCCTGGCAGCCCTGGGTCTTTCAGCATGCTCGTAATATGAGTTGGTATCCACTTATTTATGATTTCTTGAGCAGCATAGTTATGGTTGGAATTGCTTTCCCCTGTCGTTGGTTGGCTCATACTTTAACCGCCCCTGATTCTGCCCCGAGGCCCACGGCTGTACCCGGTAATAAGCCGTCTGAGCGCTATCATGTGGTAGAAGAATTTGTCTAAGCAGCAAAACTACAAGCTCTATTTTGGGCTGGCGGGCCTCTCTCTGGCCGCGTTGGGCCTGGGGCTTTTTTACTATGGCACCAGAGTTGAGACTAGGCGTTATCGCCTTGAGCGTCTTGTTGTGCAGACTAAGTCTGATACTACAGGTAGTTCTATAGTCAGTCATCAATCTTTGAAAATTTTGCATATTTCTGATTTGCATTTGTCCGGAAATGATGATGAAAAAGTAGATTTTATTCGCTCTATCACTGATCAAGACTACGACTTGGTGGTTCTCACCGGCGATGTCTTTGAATTTTTGGATGGCTTGAAATATGGCCCCAAACTTCTTGCTCGGCAGCCAAGGCTTGGTGCTTATGCAGTGTTTGGCAATCATGACTATTATGATTACTCGATTTACAATAAGACTCTTGGTCGGATATTCCGTCAGCATCGTCACCCGCCTGTGCGCAACAATGTCGAGCCTCATCGCATTGCTCTAGAGGCAGGCGGCTTTAAGGTGCTGGTTAACCAGTCTCACTATATTGCTAGCGAAAATCTATTTATTGCCGGAATTGATTATCCTGGTATCAAGGAAGCCGAATTGGAGAAGCTGATGCAAGGCGCTCCAGTAGGTGCTTTGAAGCTTGGTCTCTTCCACTTACCCCGGCAGCTGGAAATGCTTTCACGGGCTGGTTTGCATTTGGCATTTGGTGGCCATACCCATGGTGGTCAGGTGCGCTTGCCTGGTCTTGGGGCAATCATTACCGATTCTGAATTGCCGCGGGAAAATGCTTCCGGTATGTTAGCGATTGGACACACCAAGATTCACATATCACGTGGGTTAGGGGCCGATCCGCGCAGCAACATAAGACTATTTTGTCCGCCGGCTGCCACGGTTATCGAACTTAGTCATGAGCGGGCTGGCATCTTGGGCAGCGATACTGTCCAGAGTTTTGCTGCTGTCAAAGGGCAGGGCTAAGTTCTATTTCGAACTAGACGGTTTTGAACTGCCGCCATAAGTAAAGGGTTTGGTTGTATCCGTTTCGTTTGGTAGTGGCGCCCGTGGTGCTTCGACGGGCACTTGGAACAGCTTTGGTGGTCGTGGTAGATTGACAGATGGAGTATGATGCTGCAATTGCTTGAAGAGTGATGCGACAATATTCTTGGTCAGTTTTACATCGTGGCTGCCTTTGGCATCAACGATTGCTCCGTTGGCGGTCGACCCGTCAATGGTGCCCAGGAACCTTGCTCTTGTTATTAGCCCGCGTCTGCCTAGGCTAGCATTGGCGGGCTTGGCGGCAATAAACGTCAAATCTACCTGTTGCTCTTTCGGTTGCTCACCCTGCTGCATCTCTAAGTTAGTAGTGCCTTTGTAAGAAAGTTCGCCGTCGACGTAAGTCGCTTCTCGAACGAGCGAGAGTTTGACCAAGCCCAGGGCACCATCTTGGCTGATATATTCACCGCTATAGTCTGCGGCCATCCAGTTATAGCCAGCAATAAGGGCGAAAAGAATAGTTAAACAAATTGCTTGATTGCTCAGCAGTGTGCGCAGTCGCTTGCTACGTTCTTTCTTCTCGGCTTCTCTCTCGGCGCGACTTTTGCCTTTAGTTTTGCTGGGTGCGCCACTAGATCTGCTATTAGGTTTTCCGCTAGAGGCTGGCATTGGTCGGCTAGTAGTACTTGAGTAGCGGCTATTTGGCTCGGCAACATCTTCATCGTCTAGGTCTTGATCATCTTGATCTTGATTGACAAGTTCTCGCTTGCTGTCGCTGTATTTACTAAAATCTCTTGAAGAACCTCGACTTAAATTATTACTCGCTCCAGGCGGCGGTGCCGAGGGGCGAGGCCTCGGTCTTCTGCTTGCGTAGTCGTCGGAGCCTTTCATTTTTGTTTGCTATCTTATGGTATTAAATCTGGTGTCAAGCGATAGAGATGCCGAATCGTCGCTGCGTCGTTAGGTGAAATAACTCCTCGGCCGTAGTAGGCACTCATCAAATCTACTGGATTAGTACTGTGCCCTTCAATACCCAGTGCATGACCAAATTCGTGGGTTGCCGCCGCTTTCAGCTTTCCTAGTGACATCGGCTGGCCCTGTCCGTCGGTAGTTCTGAGCACAATTACTGCTGGTTTGAAGTCAGCTTGGCCGCCAGCAAGAATGGCTTTATAAGGAAAGTTAGTTTTCGAAGTATATCCCCGAATATCTTGAGCAAAGAGGGCCATGCCGCTTTTGCCCACGAAGTGATTGGTGAAGAAGACGTATATGTCAGCCTCTCCTGGGTCTTGGGTTAATTCATACGAAAACAAGCCTTCACGCTCGAATTGTTTCCATGACAAAACACCTTCGAGGGCTGCTTGATAGTGGCCGTCGACATAACCATCTGCTCTCTTCAGGGCTTGAAACTGCTCTGGGTTGCTCAATACATTGGCGACGAGGTTGGGCCAGGCTGCCAGATTGTCGGTGTTGGCTATGGGCACTCCGAGATTGGGGTCGATCATACTGTCAAGGGTCAGGCCTGGTGATATGTAGACCTTCAAAGGCATTTGGTCGCGTACCCAGTGAATTGTGCCAAAGCGACTGCGATATTCAGGATAGACCCCAGCTTGGGCCGGCTTGGCTGGTGCTTTGCGATATTGGGCTAAAGCTGCATTTTTTCCGTTGGCGAACAGCGCGCTAATTGCCAATAGCGACATTATCAGACTGGCTAGATTGTGCTTTTTTCTTTTCTGCAACATTACTTTTGTTACGTGGGGAAACAATTTTAGTGCTCTTCCGTCTATTTCTCTATAGTCGCCCGTTGATACCACTTGATACTAATGGTTGATATTTGGGCTCACTATCTATATGCCACAAGATATTACGCTTGTTACGGGCATAATAAACGAAAGGTTAAAAGGCGGCCAATAGTGCGGAGGGTTGGATACGATTAGCCTTGTTCATCGCAGGAACTCCAGTACGAGAGACACAAGGGATTGAGTCTGTTGGGGCGGCACCAACACTGCGGACATTTCAAAAGAGCCTCACTTCTGGTGAGGCTTTTTGCTTTTACGGCTTATAATCATTGCTTGCTAGAGCCAAGTGGAGTGATTATGCGACCTGTTAGAGCGATTGTGTTGGCTGCCGGTCAAGGCAAACGGATGAAGTCTAATAAGCCCAAAGTACTTCATGAAGTTCTTGGTCGCGCTATTTTGAGCCGGGTAATGGATGCTGTTGGCGCTGCTGCAGGTACTGCCCTAGGCTATGAAGGTCTAGAGCATCTGCACCTTGTCGTGGGCCACTCGGCTGAGATTGTTACTGACTTTGTCGTGAGTAATCCGCCGCCCTGCCCGTTCTCTACTCACTTACAATCACCTCAGCTTGGCACTGGTCACGCGGTGATGCAGGTAATGCCTGCTTTAGAGGGTTTTGAAGGCACTCTTATTGTTACGGTGGGTGATGCCCCGGTCTTGCAAGCAAACACACTGGCTGAGCTTCTCGCTACCCACCGCCAGAAGAAAGCCGTGATAACGGCCTTGAGCACTGTTGTGCCTGACCCTAAAAACTACGGGCGCATGGTGCGTGATCAAGAAGGCAAGGTGCGTGGCATTGTCGAAGATAAGGATGCTTCCCCTGGTGAGAAGCTAATTAATGAAGTAAACACAGGCATCTATTGCATCGAGTGGCCGGCTGCTGCCGCTGGTTTGAACTCGCTTTCGTGCGACAACAAGCAGAAAGAATATTATCTGACTGATCTAGTGGCTTGGGCTTATCACGCAAAGCTCATTACTGAAACTATGATCTTGACTGACTTCAGAGAAGTCTGTGGCATCAATTCGCGAGTGGAGTTGGCCGAAGCAACTGTGCATCTGCGCGATATTACTGCTTCTAGATTGGCTCTAGAGTCAGGCGTGACCATTGTTGACCCCAGTGCTACATGGATTGCACCAGAGGTAAGTATTGGCGAAGAAACTCTTATTTTGCCCGGTTGTTATTTAGTTGGCAATATTGAAATTGGCTCTAATTGTCAGATTGGACCGTTTACAGTGATCAAGGGTGTGGTCAAAATTGGCAACAACACCACTGTCAATAATTCGCAAGTGAATAATTCAGTGATTGGCGATGGCGTCAAAATAGGGCCTTACGCCCATGTGCGCGAAGGCAACGTCATTGGTGATTCTTCAAAAGTGGGAAATTTCGTCGAGCTGAAAAAGGCCGAAATTGGTCACCATACCAATGTTTCGCACTTAAGTTATGTCGGAGATGCTGTTTTAGGCAACCACGTTAACATTGGCGCTGGCACACTCACAGCCAATTATGACCATCTAACTAAGAAGAAACAGCGGACAATTGTCAATGACGGGGCTTCAACTGGCTGCAATTCAGTCTTGGTTGCCCCTGTCGAGCTTGGTGTTGAAGCGGTGGTGGGAGCTGGCAGTGTGGTCACCAAGGCCGTGCCAGACGGCGCTTTGGCGGTGGCTCGGGCCAAGCAAGTCAATGTTGAAGGTTGGAGTGCTAAGCGCAAAGCTGGCGCCCTGGCAAAAAGCTAGCGTTCTTCTCAATAAGCTAGCGCTAGATAAAAACGCTAGCGCTCAAGCTCCGAAATAGCATCTGGATTGGTTTCAAGCTGTGACAGATAGTCAAGTCGGCGTCTTTCAGCCTCGGCAAAGCGGGCCGATTCAATAGTCAAAAACTTGATCAGGCCAAGCGGTATTAGATGTTTTGAATAGTCTGGGGTGCCGTGTCTGTCGGCCTCTCCAAACGACTCTATTTCTACATAGTCTTGGCCGATGCGCAGTACCCGGCCAATTAGGCTGGTGCCGTCCATGAAGTGCAGGCGCACCCACGAGCGCGTGTCACATAGTCTTTCAAGTCGAAGTTTTAAATTCATCATTACTAACTCGTGGATTCTAACTTGTTGTTACTTGTTGGACTTTCTCATTGCTGTCTTAGTTCCATCTTAGCAAAGGTCTGATAAAAAACCGGTGTATCGAAGTGGATCTTAGTAACCTACCTTGAGGTAGGGCACAGGTATATATTCGAAAACACTAAGATTTTGATTTTATGTGGCACTTTGAAGAACCTGATTTGGCGCTGGTTTCTATTGTATATGCGCGGAAGTCAAGAATTGCGATTTCGATAAAGCGAACTAAACTGAAGAAGTGCAATCAATAGTAGTGAATTTTATTCGAAACTAGAACTGAGGACTTAATGCAAGACGAGCTAATACCAGCCAATTTGCTCCAGCGTTTAGAAGAATTGAAAGAACTTGAAGCGAGTTACTGGCACGATGAAATGTATTCAGTAGAAGCTCTGACCAATATGGCGTACCGCGATCAACTTGAGCAGAGTCTCAAGCTCGATCCGCTTGGTCCGCTGCCGCCTCGCCAATAATCTTGATTCCTTTTAGAGTCAGATTGATATCTACATGATCGAACAATTTGATGGCTGGTGCAATTAATCGTGCCAGCCCTCCTGTTGCTACAACTGTAGTGTTGCTGGGCAGGCTCTTGAGAGCGCGTTCAAGCCAATATCTAACCATGCCAATGTGTCCGATAACGCAGCCTCTTTCGATTGCTGTTTGGGTGTCAAAGGCTAGGGGGGATGATAGAGAAAGATTCTCTAGCTCTTGCACTGAGAGTTCGGGCAGTTGAGCTGTTGAATAGTGCAGAGCTTGAAACGTTTTTGTCAGCCCAAGTGTGATCATGCCACCGAGAAAATTGCCTTTGTTGTTGACTGCAGTTAGTGTGGTGGCAGTGCCAAAGTCGATGACTACTGCTGCATCTGAGTCTCTTGTATGAAGCTTGAATGCCGCAGCTGCATTGGCGACGCGGTCTGAGCCCATGGTCTCGTAGAGACCGGTGATTAGAGTTTGACTGCTGGCTGAAACTTCAAATATTTTGTCTCTAGCGTTTGGCCATTTCTCGATTATGCTGGGTAAAACACCTGGCACCACTGACGATACTGCAATTAGCCCACGGCCATATTTGTTATGCAAGCTATTTAGGTGCGATGAGGCTGTGGCTGGGTCGGCTGTGCTGTAGTTCCAGGTTTCGTTCAGTAGACCGCCGACAAAAAGCCCGCAGCAAATTCTAGAATTGCCAATGTCAATTGCCAGTGCTCTTTCAGCTTCTGTCATATTTAGCTCTATTTTTTCGAAGAGTAAAAGTAGTTGACTAGCCCCTTGAGCATGCCTTGCGCTGCCGACTGTTGACTGGCTGGGCTAATAAGTTTGGCATATTCATCGGGATTGCAAACGAAACCAACTTCTACTAGAACGGCGGGCATATTGGTTGGGCGGCAAAGGGCTAAGTTCTGATAGCGGGCACCGATATCAGGAAATAGAAGTTCTTTGGCCTCGGCATTTTTAAGGCAGGCCGCTAGTTCTTGAGATTGTGGGTGATACCAGTAGCTAGATGTGCCGTGTTCTTTATTGGGGTCGCGGCCATCAGGCAGTGCATTGTTGTGAATAGAAATTAGCAGGTCTACATTTTTTGCCTTGGCAAATTCAACGCGGTCATTGAGTGAGACATCGACATCATCAACTCTTGTCATGAATACTGTGGCTCCCTCAGCCACAAGCAGATCTCTAAATTTGAGCGCGATAGCCAGGTTAATTTCAGCTTCGCGCACGGCTGATGGACCGATTGCTCCGGTTTCTTTGCCACCATGACCGGGGTCAAGACAAATACTTAAACCTTGCAGGCGAGGTTCGCTAGTTTCTGCTGCAATTGCCTTGATTGCTGGTGGGTACTTTATATGCAAATTGAGATTGTTGTCGTCAAAATCAGCAAAATAGCCCCATTGGCGTGAGCCAGCTAAGTCAATATCGACTTGATAAACGCCGTCTTCTGGTTGTTTCCAGCTAACGTTTTCAATTAGCTTTGAATTGCCGCTCTCTGGTGCTTGGTAGACCCAGTCGGTATCGGCTAAGACACCATAGACTTTAACGTTGAGATGATTGGTTTTGAGATTTTGCTCAACTAGAAATGGCAAGCGCTGGTTTAGTGGTATTACCACGGTTTCGCCGTAACGGTCTTCTTTTACCTGGATGGTGCGGGCCACTGAATCTGGTGCCGGCCCAGTACTATCACCGAGGCTGAGATCTTCTTTTTTAATCCAAACGTGTTTGTTTGGGGCATAGCGGCAGCGAATATTCTCGCCTTGGTATCCATCGACAATTAGTCTTACTCCCTCTGGCAGCGGAGTTAGGCGGGCCAGGTCTGGGGCCACTCTAGTGATTGTCTCTTTGTGAATAGTGTGAGCAATTTGCGGCTGCCGCAAAATAGTAATGGCCGCGGAGCTAGCAACGGTTTGACTTTTCCCAGCTTTTTGCATGACATAGCGCGGGTGCTCTTGATAAAACTGGTCGTTGGCTTCGATGCGATAAAGTCCGACATACAAATCAGGCGACGCTGCCGGATGTCTTTGAAAGACTTGGCCGTAGGCTGCTTCAATACCGCGATTAATGCCACTATTGGCAGTGCCAGCTTTTCTCGCTTTCAGGCTGGCTATTGAAGCTAAGGCAATTTGCTTTTTGCCCAGTAAGACATGCACTTGGCTGCCAGGTGTGGCGCGCACGGCAAATTCAATGATCTCGCCGACATTGAGGCCCCTATCGTCTTTGGGTTCAAAGCTGTTTGGGGCAAACTCAAAGCTAGCCGAAGGTAGGCTCTGGCGGGCACGCTCTCGTGCTACTTCAACTGACTGTGTATAGGCTAAGTTGCCATCTACGCCAAAAACTTTCATTTCAAATCTATTCTTGCCCTTTTCCAGGGGCACTACGTGGGCGAAAAATCCTTGTTTGTTGGTCGCCACTTTTTGGTCATTGACCGTAACTGAAAAACCGGGATAGGTTGAGCCAATTAAAAATGAGCTACTGGCCGCAATCGTTGCCGTTCCCTCAGTGTTTGGATAGACAAGTAAAAGTGGCTTAGCTGGCTCCAGCACGGGCCGCTTGTATCGTTTAATTATAGAGGCATTGCTCGTGGTGCCTTTGAAAGAGTCAGTAACATTATCGGATACTTGGGCGTTGGCGCAGGAGCTAACTGTCAAGGCCGCCGCTGTCACCATAGAACTGACAGCGACTCTAGTGGCTAATGTCATTAATACTCCAATCAAAGGTTGGCATAAATGTTTTAGCTAGCCTTGGCTCGAATGGCACTTGGTCAGCCTTGTCGTAATAATACATAGCAAATGCCCAGGGGTCTTCGAAGCCTTGGCCGAAGACGTCTCGGTAGAATTGAAAGAAGCGCGAGATTTGAAAAAGATGTTCATCCGGGTTGTACACGAAATTGGCCGGGTTGTGCACAAATTTTTCGACATTGATGGCAACGTCGTCTCGCATTGTTTCTGCTGTTATTGCGTGATCTGTTATTTCTGGGTAGCCAAGGTAAGCACGGCAGAGCAGAAAAATACTGTCGGCCTGTACCGCTTTGTCTTTTCGTCGTTCTACTAATTTCGGATGAATGAAATCAGCCCATATTGTTTCGGCTGATTGGGCTTTACCACCGACAATGAATAGGCGAACAATAAAGTCGCGTTTTAGCTTCAGTGGAGCTCTAACTGGATATTCGTCGCAGACTACCTTTATGGCAATTAGATTGTGAGCATTGAACCAGTAGCAAGCAATGTCATCGAGCTTTTTAAAGTTTTCGGGGCTGGTGGTCGCCAGTTCATCCATGGCCGCTTGCAGTAAGGGACTGGCTTTCAGTTTTTGGTAGTCAATGCGGCCGTCTTTGGCAAAAGTTTTAAGCAGTTGATTGTATTGAGCAAAGTCTGGTCTTTCAGGCTTATTCACTTTGGTCAGGCTGGCCTGTATGTAGGCTGGTGCTCTTGCTATGTCTTGTATAAAAGACATAACCAGCCCAAACAAAATAAGGGCCATGGAGATAGCCATGACCGGCAGGTTCATTTCTTTGTTCTGTTTCTTTTTAATTTGCAAATTGCTTGGTTTGGCTGTCTTAGGATGAATATTGAAGTATTTTAGCTATTTTTGTATACGATTGCTTCGCCAGCCTAAGAAAAAAGGCCCTCAGGTAAACCTGAAAGCCTTTTTCAAAGTGGTGGAGCGTACCGGATTCGAACCGGTGACCTCTTCAATGCCATTGAAGCGCGCTACCAACTGCGCTAACGCCCCTTAGAGTAAGGGCAGTTATATCACACATTTTAGGCAAGGGAAAAGCTAACGATAACAGCTCGTTAACACCTTCAAGTTTGGGTGAATGAATTCATTCATTCAAGTGTTAGAATAACTGACGAATTGGTTGGATGTTTGAATCCATTTAAAATATATTGGCTTTATGGGCTGATATTCACAATAACGACCGTATTGCCTGTTAGTCTCATGACTGATAGATGGAAGGTAAAGAATGGCAGTGGAAAGGCATAAGAACTTACTTGATGCTGAGCAAGCTGTACTTCTGGTAATTGATGTCCAGGAGCGCTTTGCCAGTCATATTGTCGATTTTGAAAAGATGGTTGCCAATATTGGCATTCTGGTCGATGCTGCAGCTCTGCTCTCGGTGCCTGTGGTTGTTACCGAGCAATATCGCAAAGGTTTGGGCGAGACTGTTGCTCTTATTAAAAGTAAGCTTCAGTCTGATGTTGGTAATTTTGAGAAAACTTGCTTTAGTGCCACTGGTTCGCCTGAGGTAGCTAGTCATTTGGCTCACTTGGGTCGTAATCAGGTCATTGTCTGCGGCATTGAAACCCATGTTTGTGTCAATCAGACGGTGCATGACCTGCTGCGTTTGGGCTATCAAGTGCATCTAGTTACAGATGCCTTGAGCAGCCGCTCAAGCGAAAATAAATTAGTGGGATTGGCCAAGATGTATGCTGCTGGGGCTTTACCGACATCGGTTGAGTGTTGTTTATTTGAAATGCTGGTGGAATCGGGGACCGAAAGATTTAAAGCTGTGCAAAAATTGGTCAAATAATAATTGACTGGTCGATTAGTTGGATATAATTCAAAGGTTCAGAGCGAGTTAGGTGACGGTGTCCCCCTTGGTTACTAAGAACATTACTAATAATGGCCGTGTCCTGGGCTTTAGCATTGCTTTTGCCTTGGCCCAGAGCCTTTGCTTGGCTTCCAGTATTTGCTCACTGTCTAGTTCTGCTGCCTGGGCTCAGGATGCTTATACACCTGGGCATACATCTACCGGTTCAAGTGCTACAGCCGCAGGTAGTCAAGCTTCTAGTGCACCGCTTAGTAGCCCAGCGGCAGCTCCCTTGGTCAGGCCTGTGACTGCGCCAGCCATTAGTTCTGGTAATAGCTCTGCTAATAGTTCTAGCAATAGTTCGGGCAGTAATTCGCCTCCAGTGCTTCGCCCGCCACTGCCCACTTTAGACAATAGCTTGCAGCCTTCAGATTCGCTGCTCGACAATGGCAATTTGACTGCACCAATCAATTCTTCGACTAATAACACCACGGGCTTACCGAGTGCAGCACAGTCTCTGCCTGTAGATGCTTCTGGTTTGACAGCCAAAGAACGGCAAGGTGACTATGATGTGGTCAACACTCAGGCCGACGAATTTCGCAAACGCTTTTTACAAGGTGAAGCAATCGAGCTGAGATTGCCCTTGGGCGATCAACTTATGTCGCTTGGTGCCAAGCTGCCACCGATTAGACTAGAGGCCAGTTATACTCAGCCAATTTCACTGCGTGAAGTGGTGCAGTACTCGCTTGATAATACTCTTGATATTCGCATTCAGCGCGAAGTTGTCACTCAGAATAAATGGATTTTGGGCAACTCTTTAGGCAAATTTTTGCCTGATGCATTGATGAGTTACAACTCGCAGTACCAAGCTGGTACATCATTGATCGGTGGTACCATCCCTGTTCAGTTTGGCAACCCTTTTGCCACTGCCACTGCGGGCTTTAGATATTATGGTTTTCGTGGCGGCAGCGTTATGTTTGGCTCTTTGGCCAATATGCATAACTTCCGTGCCGCTAAACAGGGCTTAAGAGCTTCTATAAACGATACCTTGCTCAACGTTACTAAGCTCTATTACAATTTGGTGCAAAATCAGGCTTTGCTGCAAATTCAAACTAGGGCGGTCGATGTCTCTAAGGCCCAGGTTCTACTTAACCAGCAGTTAGAGCGAGCCGGAACCGGTACTCGTTTTCAGGTATTGCAATCAGAAACACAACTGGCTCGCGATGAGCAAGCTTTGCTCACCCAAGAAGTTGATTTGCGGAGAACCGCTATCGATTTGGCTACTGCACTAAATTTAAATAGTGCTGTTAACTTGTTATCAGTTGAGTCGGAAGTGCGCAAAGTGCGTTTGGTCGACCCATCAATTGATGTCAATCAATTGATCAATTTAGCTATTCTCAATCGACCTGAACTGAAACAGTACGAACAGCTGCGTATGGCCGCTAAGCGGAACATCCAAGTACAGGCAGCACCTTTGTATCCACAGTTTCAGTTCTTCGGCGGCTATAACGGTAACGGTCAGACTTTGACCAATCAGTATGGTCGCAGTCTTCCCAGCTACTCTGTGGTGCCAATTCAAGGGGCTGGTTTTACCGCTCAAACTATCACCACTAACGGTACCACCGGTGTTGTTAGCGCTCCGCAGACTGTTTATCCGGTGGCTGCGGTCTACAACCCTAGCCAAATTACCGACCGTAGTCTGCGCAAGTCATATCAGATTGGTATGCGGGTTGATTGGAACTTCCTCGGTATGGGTGTTCCTGATATGGCAAACATACAGGCCGCTCGGGCAGTGGCTAGACAAGCAACCTTAAGGGTCAACCAACAGGTAATTGCTGTCTTGCAGCAGGTGCGTACCAGCTATTTGACGAGTTTGACAGCAGAGAAGCAAATTGAAGTTGCCACTAAAGAAGTATTGTCTTCAGCTGAAGAACTTCGCCTTTCTCGGGTTAGATTGGCCAACGGTGTAGGTACCAACATTGACGTAATTAATGCCCAGCGCGATTTCACCCAAGCGCTGGTGCGGAAGGCTCAAGCTATTGTTGCCTTTAATATTCAGCAAGCCCAGTTGCTGCGCGATGTTGGCGTCATTAGCTACGACACCATTACCTCCGGTCGACTGGCTCGATAATTGCGGCCTAGCTATTTATTGAATGTAATACATTTTGTTCGGTAGCTTTTCGCAGTCGATTGAGTAACCACCGGCTAGGTCTGAGAATTGGTCGCCGATATTGACAACGATTTCATAACCCATTGCTTCAATTTGCTTGCGATAAGCTGACTTCATCGGGATGGCCGAACTTTTATCATCATTACCTCTGAGATAGAGGCCATCGTAGGCAATACCATACTTCACCAGGTTGGTGATTGTCGCTCGACGCAGTTTTTCTACTCGGCCTGAAATCAAAAAGACCGCTAGGCCCTTCTTTCTAGCGTAGGCCAAAAGCTCGATTGATGGCTTCAGTGGCTTGCCAGCTGCTTCGTCAACCCAGGCAGCAAAGCCATCCCAGTTTACTTCTTTAACGTCTTTAGCTACTTCTTTTTCTATAAAAGGACGGTTGTCCAATATGGTCTCGTCTATGTCGGAGACTACACAAAGAGCCTTAGCTTTTGCTTTGCCCTCTTTTTTCTCTTCTATGGCCTTGTCTATGGCTGCCTTGCCCCTGGCCACTGCCTGGTCAAATTCTTTTTTTGATTCTTTTGAATAGCTGAATTTTAGAGCTTCACTGATAGGCGGCAGGCTACGGTCAGCCTTGCTGTGCATGGCCTCAATTTCTACCGTTGAATGGGCCAAAGCCATAGGCGGAAGCAGGACTAAGGCAATGAAAAGCAGACTGAGCTTGCTGCAATCCCTTTTTAAAATCCTACAAGAGATTTTTCTCTGCATGTTTTGATAAGTCTTCTCGATCAGCTGCCGTTCATCTTGACGCCGCGACCGGCGGCATAGGTGGTGCTGCCACCAATAATTTTTTGCTTGCCAGCTAGTGGCTTTACTTCCATTGTGCCGACCACGGCAGTGGATTTTACACCTTCATAGGTACCCCAGCAATTGGTGTTAACGTGCTTTGGCTTTGGTTTGATGTAAGACAGTAAGCGATCTGACTCGGCGATGAAGACCAAGAGGATAATTGCTACCAGTGCGCTGGCCAGATAAAATCCGTCCATATTCAGTACTTACCCTCTTCGATGTCTGACCTCGAGGCCTGGCCTCGACAGCCAGATGGCTGACAACTAGGGCTTGAGGTTAGCTCAGTGGCCGGTCGTTGTAAATGGGAAAAATACTCATATTGGATAAAAGAAAAGAGGGGCATAAGGCCCCTCTTAATCAGTTTCGCTTGTCAGCATTACTTCTGCTTGTCAGCATAGTTAGTGTTTGACAATATTAGCCAAATCTCGGTACAGATCGGCAATCAGCATTGTAATTGCCGCTGTATTGGGATTTTCTTCAGAAAACTTGGTGAATTCCAAGATTTTGTGTTCGAAAATACCTAGTAATCTCGTGTCAAGGGCTTGGGCGTGTTCGTTGCGGTTCATCGATAGCTCTTTCTAGGCTAAAAACTGTGAAAATAAGACTGTATTAAATATTACTCAAAAGCCGGAAAACCTCAATAGCTCAGAGACCAAAATCTACTGAAAACTCAAAGTTTTATCTATCATTCCTAATGTATATACGTTGTCTAGCAGTATAACTGCCCAATCGTCGTCGCGCTCGGCTAAGATAAGAAAGGATGCTTTTCTTGTTTAACTTTACTTGTTCAAATGGCTAGTATGTCGCAGGCACCATATTCGATTCACCCGACTGTTAGGCAACTACTGACTTCTGACTCATTGGCAGAGGCTCAAGTGGTTGTTGGTAGTGATTTGCTCGATCGGCAGGTGTCGCAGGTGATTTCTACCATAGGCACTCAGCCTCGGGTTGGCAGCTTGGTGGTCACTTGGTCAGATGCCTTGAGCAAAGTAGAGCTTTCCGCCTTGCCACTTCTATCGGCTCTGGTGATTGTCAAGACTAGCGCTGACTATGCCACCGCCTCTGGTGCCCTTGGGGCTACTACTACTACTGCCACTAATACTGCTGCAAACGCGGCTGCAAATGCCGTTCCCTCCCTCGTTGATGCTGGGGTGCAACGTTTGATAAAGCGTTGCCAGGAAGCCGAAGTTGCCTTGATCGTGGTGCCCAGTTATGGCGACCCGGCTCAGGTAGTTGAAGATTTTCGTTTTGTCTTCTTGCGAGAGCTTAAGCACTCTTCTGCCCGACTTTATTCAGTGATGCTCAGTATTGTCCTTGAAGAAGGCTTAGATGGTTTGGTTGAAACTGTTTCTGGTTGGCTCAATCGCCCCCTAGTGGTCGAGACTTCTGAATTCAAGGTTCTAGCTGCTCGCAATATGGGGGCCACCCCCGCTGCTCAGCAACGTAATTTGCGTGAAGAAGGAGCTAATGCTCTTCGTGCTTATCAAAAGAGTCGCGAGGCACTGACGCCTGGTATTGCGCCCCATCGAGATATTAGCTCTGACGTTAATATGACCCCCTTCAAGTTGGGAAGGAGGCTGGTTTTTCCCGTGCCCCTCAGCGATGTCTTGGTTGGTTATGTCTCAGTAATGATTCGGCCTCAAGACGATGAGAGTGCCCTCTGTGAATATATGCACCCTCTGACGTTGGCTTGTAAGGTCGATTTTTCTCATCGATTAAAAGATTCGCCGACTTTCTCGGTTACGCAGAAGACTTTGTTAAAAGACCTGCTTTCAGGGCGCACTCTTTCAGCTGCCGACCAAGAAAGGCTTGATAGACATTTTGGCTTTGATCTTTGCGACGGTTTTCTTGTCTTTGCCGTAGACGCGAGTTTTGCTGAAGACGGCAAAGCTACCATGTCACCGTCTGCTGCTGTGGCCTATCCTGATGATACTTATATTTCTTGCGAAGCAGAGGGCATGCGTGCCTTTGTTATTCCCTACAAAGAAAAATCATCAGAGCCCTGGCTTACTCACGCTGAGACTCTCTCTGCTCGCATCAAAGAACTTAACCCTGGTGTAAAAGTGAGACTAGGCGCTGGTCGTTTGATTACCACCGCCCTTGATTTGCCTGATGCATACGGCGAGGCTAGGCAAGCTCTTGTGGTTGGTTCGATGATCGATGCCGATGGTGAGTTTCTTTTAGGTTACGCTGAGCTTGGTATCAAGCGCTTGCTTTATTTGATCATTGATCACCCTGAATCAGATCGATTTTTAGAAGAAAATTTGAGCTTGCTTGAGGCTTATGACGAAGAGTGGGAGTCAGAGCTGGTCGAAACTCTGCGTGTTTATGTCGAGCATGGCGCCAATTTAAATTCTACGGCTCGCTCACTGTTCATACACCGCCATACTTTGCGCTATCGCTTAGAGCAGATTGCTGACATTCTCAAGGTTGATATTGACTCACAAGAAGTGTTGCTCAACTTGCAGATTGCTTATCTAATTCGTGATATGAAAAGTGGGCAGAAGAAGCGCTAGTGGAAGACTTGAAGCAAAATTCTAGTAGTTCTAGCGTTGCAGTACTTGTGGCCGATCGCGTCTCAAAGCGATTTGATGGTGCCGCTAGTAATGCTCTCAACGATATTAGTCTCAATGTTGCGGCTGGTGAATTTTATAGTTTTCTCGGGCCATCTGGCTGCGGTAAAACAACCCTTTTGCGCATATTCGCTGGATTTGAAGAACCCAGCAGTGGCACCATTCTCATTGATGGCAAGCAAACTATTGGCGTGCCACCATATAGACGACCGGTGAACATGGTCTTTCAGAGCTATGCACTATTTCCACACATGTCTGTTCTTGAGAATGTTGCCTTTGGTTTGCGCTCGGCTAAACGCTACAGTAATGCTGAGATTGGAGAAAAGAGCAGAGAGGCCCTTAAAATAGTACGCTTGATTGAGTTTGCCGAACGGTTGCCTGCTCAGCTTTCTGGTGGCCAGCAACAGCGTGTGGCCCTTGCTCGTGCCTTGGTGATGAGGCCTGTGGTGCTGCTTCTCGATGAGCCTCTTTCGGCATTAGATGTGCGTATTCGCGAAGAAATGCAAGAAGAGTTGTCTCGTTTGAAGAGAGAGCTGAATTTGACATTTGTTATGGTTACTCATGATCAAGCTGAAGCTTTAGCAATTTCGACGAGAGTAGCAGTTTTCAATGGTGGCAATCTAGAGCAGGTGGGCACCCCTTCTGAAATTTATGAGCAACCTCAAACAGCCTTCACTGCTGGTTTCATTGGTCGCTCTAATCTACTGGCTGGCAAAGTTGTGTCTAGCGATAGTCAATCAGTTGTGCTTGATTGTGGTAGCAGTCTAGTGGTTAGTTTGCGCACTGCCGGTAGTGAGCAATTGCCAGTCGGCGGCAGTGCTTTCGCCTGTTTCAAACCTGAGGCCGTCAAGCTAATTTCTGAGCAACCAGAATCTCGCCAGAACTTGATTTCTTGTCAAATTACCAACAGCTCTTATCTTGGTAGCCTAGTTGATTTGAAGCTCACGTGTGGCACTAGTGGGGTGCAGTTGCGGGCTGTGGTACCATCCTCTCAGTTGAATTGTTTAAGCAGTGAACAGTTGGCTGGTGCCATGCTATATCTCAGTTTTGAACCTCAGGCTGTTAGTGTCATACCTCTATGATTGCTCCTTTTGAACAAATTCAATTGAATCGTCGGCAAATGCTTGCGGCCCTGTCATCAATGCTCTTGCTGCCTGCGCTCTCAGCCTGCGGCTCTAGGTTTGAGACGTTTGAGCAAAAAGCTGATCACCAACTCAACATTCTCAATTGGGCCGATTATCTGCATCCCGATGCAATCCCTGAATTTGAAAGGCGTTATTCTTGCAAAGTTGTCTATGATACATTCGCCTCAAATGAGGCTTTATTGGCCAAGTTGCAGGCTGGTGGCAGCTTATATGATGTGATTGTGCCGTCTAGTTATATGGTCAAGCAATTGCACAAATTAGACATACTCTCGCTCCTTGATCACGATCGCCTTCCGGGCTTGGCCCATATGATGCCGCGCTTTACCAACTCTGCTTTTGACCCTGGTTTGAAGCATTGTGTGCCTTACACTTGGGGCACCACTGGTATTGGTTTTAGCTTGGCAAAAATGAGTGAACTGGGTCTGATCAAAGACTCATCTAACTTGTCTCTGCCCTGGGAAGTTTTCTGGGATAAGAGACTGTCTCAGCGCATGACTTTGCTTGATGATGGCCGTGAAGTAATTGGTATGGCTTTGAAAATGGCTGGTCATTCTTACAATACTGTTGAGAAGGCAATTATTGCTTCAGCCACCAATAAGCTAATTGAACAGAAGCCGCTGACCATGTGTTATACATCCGATCAAGTAATTGTTGAGTTAGCCAGTGGCGACTCATATCTCTCGCAAGTATTTAGTGGCGATGCTTATCAGGCGCGGCGCGATAATCCTGATTTGCGTTATGTTATTCCTAGCAATGGTGCCTCAATTTGGACTGATAATTTCTGTATACCAAAAACCGCCCCGCACGTTGATTTGGCCTACAAGTGGATCAACTACATGCTAGAGCCAGCTGTGGCTGCCGCTTGTGCTAACTTTACCAATTACGCTATCGCCAACGAAACCGCCTGGAAGCTGGTTGACTCTCATTTGCGTCAAGACCCTAATCTTTATCCACCGCCTCGTGTCATGGAGCGCTGCGAAGAGTTGGGTGAGATTGGCTCAGCCATCTTCATTTTTGACAGTATGTGGACTGAACTTAAGTGTGCTTGAAACTTTTAAGACTACTTATTGGCCACTAGAAATATTGAGCCGCCATCAACTTCGTCGTTTTTCATAGCCTTGAAAGTTTTGAAAAGTTCTTGCAATTCTTCTAACTCGTAACGTCGCAGCATCATGCCTTTACGAGCTTTATCGGTATAAACATGGGTGCCATCTTCGAGGGTGTAGTACTCGCCTGGTCCGCCGCCGACTTTATCAAAGCAGCCGACGAAAACTCCACCCACTTTGAGCATTGAGTTAATTTTATCAGTCAGTAGCTGGGCTTGTTTGATAGGAAAGTGCTCAAAAATAGAGTTGGCGACCACGGCATCAAAGCTGCCTGCTTGGTATTGCAGTTGCGAAGCATCGCCTACTTCAAAAGAGATTTTTAAGTCTTCTTGGCTGGCCCAGGTATTGGCCAAGTTGATTGCCTGGGCCGAGACGTCGACGCCGACTACTTCAAAGCCTTGTCTGGCCAGGTAGACTGCCAGCCAACCTGAGCCGCAGCCGAGGTCAAGCACTCTCTTGGCGCCGCTCTTATTCAATTCTTCGGCTATACGCGGAATGTAAGACAAGTCTGGTAGCTGCGTATATGGCACTTTGCACATATTCCAGGCTTTTTCCCAGAAGCTGATATTTTCTTGATAGACGACTGCAAGGGGCAAGGCTGCTCCTTGGTCTTCGCCTTTGCTTTCACTGTCAGCTAATTCGTCAGCCTTTGTCATCGTCAAATTCAAAATTCTCGCTCGCACAGCCGGATCAGCCAAATATGAGATTATTGGCCAGGTTGACCCATGTTAGCACTGACCCTCTTGAGCTATGGCACTTGAGAAGAGATGTAAAGGGTAACATTAAGTCACAGTCTGGCTATCTGAGATTAAAGGCATAGGCGCAGTGGTATCTAATTAGGCAGGAAACCTATTAAAATCTACTATTAGTTTAGTGCTGGTAAACAGAAATTGACGGACGAGTCGGGCCGCATACAATTGCAGATGATGCTGGTTCAACAGTCCGGCGCAGGGGCATTGCCCCTTAGTATCTTGGCGCCCGATAGTTTCTTGCCATTTATCCGCGAGCTAGAAAAGCTCAGCCTCGATCAAAAATTGGCCCCGGTAATTGTTTACTGGAGTCGTCAGAGTGCTGCCCGACTTTTGCCTGGTGGGCGATACTTCGGCACCCTTTTGCGTGAATCGACTTGCGTTTCATGTTTCTCAGAAGAAAGACAAGATTCCCCCGATGAGTGGTGTGTTTTGATGGAGAGCCCAGGGCTCTCCATTGTTGTCTATGGCCAACAGGCTATGGAATCGCCAAATTCAGAGAAATATCAGTGCACCGGTTCTATGGAACCGGCTATTGTTCGCGAGTCATTCAATCGCCTTTTACCTATTTGGCAGTCACTCAATCTCTCAGAGAGCAATCGGCTTGAAGATAGTCGCGTTTCGTTAGGGCCCGGTGGTAGTTCGCCAGCTTCGGTGCAGCGCATGAAAGCCGCCTGGCCAGTCGTTAAAGCTCCGATTCAACAGGGTTTGATCCTCCAGGGTGATGGCGCCAACCCCTCTTACTACGACAACAACATCAGCGGCGAACATGCACTGCAGGTCAGTCAGTCAAATACCGGCCCGAATAAAATTTCACCTATTGCTGTAGATGTGCTCACTACCTCGTCTAACTTTACGCCAATTGATGCCAGTCCTTTTGCCATGCAAGCGCCAAATGGCGGATTGAGTAAAGAAGAGATGGATAAAATCATTGCTCAGCATTTGGCTGTTGGTTTGCCACCACCTGATGCTTCCTTCTTCCAGGCTCCATTTGGTGCTTCCAGTAGTGCTGGGATGACTTTCCCGTCTGCTAGCAGCTCTAATTTTGCTCCTACTTCTCCGTCTGGCAATCAGGCTATATCAGGACCAAATCTTGGGCCTTCTGGTTCGCAGGGGAGAGCGGCTATTGATGCCGGATCTGGTAATTCGGCTACTAGTAATTCAGGCGGTGGCAATTCAGCTATCGCAAATTCTGGCAATGGGCCAGGAGCTTCTAGTGGCGGCTCCAATGGTGCTTCGGCTGATGGCGCTGGGGATGGACGCGGAGACATACAAGGTTCCCATAATCCATCAGAGACGACGCGCAAGACCACTAAGGGTGGTACTCGCACCAATCTTAAGGCTGTCAAAACCACCGACGCCGATACCAAGAATCTGATTCCTCCCGCTGCTCAAACTATCATCAGCGACATCATTGGTCAGCTTAGGCATTCAAGTGACCTCACTTCGATTTTGCAATACGCCATTGAAGTGCTTACCAATGTTCTCAAAGCCGATCGTGGTCTGATTTGGAAAGTTGTCGGCGATCAACTTGTTGTTACCAACGAGTATTCGATTACTGGTCATACTTGTTTTGTCGACAATCAACTCAATTCACAAGAATCAATGTCAATTGTGCTTGAGTTTCTTTCGCGCTTTCCTGACGAGTCAGGTGCTGGTGTTATTAGCATTCCTGATACGGCGCAAGATACTGATTTGCACAAGACTTCGCGCACACTATCTTCGCTCTTAGAGTTAGGGGATGTGCGCGGGCGCTTGATGGTTCAGTTGCGATCGCGTGGTATCTTCTCTGGATTCTTGGAGCTGCAACAGTGTGGTAATCCGCGAGAGTGGACCACTGAAGATGCTGTTGTGCTGCAGAAAGTAGCTGAAATGCTCTCGGTTGTTGTTCAGCAATCTTTCGACCAATCGAAGATTGAAATGGACGCCCAAGAGATGAAGCTGATCAACGAAATCGCCAGTCTCTTCCGCGATTCTAAGGGTCAGACTAGCCGTGATTCACTGGTCAAATCAGTGCTCCTCGTGGCTGATCACATGGGCTTCATCCACTCACAAATCTATCTATTTAACCAAGACACTGGCGTGCTTGAACCGCAAATTCGGGCAGAGGAAGAGCCTTCTGTAGAACTAGATAACAAAGACAATCCTTTCGTAACAGTGTTCGAGTCTGGTCGCGGCAAAGTCGTGAATATGGAATATTCAAGGAAGGGAGATCCGTTCTTTGGCCACGATATGGCTCTAGTGCTGCCTCTCATTTCAGAAGGGACGCGCCTGGGAGTAATTGGCCTCTGGCAGCGGCAGCCGAAGCGGCCACAGTTTAAGCCTCAAGATAGAGAACTGGGTCTAACTATTGCCGGTCACTTATCGAACGTAATTCGGGCTGACATGGCCGTACAGCAGATTCGTGCTGACCAAGTACGCGAAAGTTTGATCAATAAAGTATCAGTTGAAATCAAACGGTCATTAAAAGAAGCTGACCAGATCATGGATACGCTTGTTCGATCCGTGCGTGACTATTTCCAGCTCGATTTGTGTGTGGTTTCTCTTTATGATGGCCCCACCGATGAGGCCACCAAGTGCAAGTTTGCCGGCTCAGCAGATGAGTTTCCACAACCAGAGGCGCCTGATCCAGAAGACTATGGTCATCCTGATGAGGAAGTGGTTAAGCCTTTGGCCCACATGATTGCCGACCGCATCTTTGCTGGCGCTCTGGAACAACTGAGAGAGGGGCTGACTGTCTTTGTCACTCCTGAAGAGATCAAGACTCGCCTTGAGCCCGATATCTTATCTAGTGAGTGGGATAATCGCTCGGCTATTTGTGTGCCTTTAGGTCAGGGCAACAACTTCAAGGCGGCCCTAATGTTGGTGCCCAGAGATAGAGCCAAGGCATTCCCCGACAAAGACATGCGCATGGTAATTGACTTAGCTGATCGGGTTGGCGTGGTGATCTCACACGCTGAGCTGTTTGCCACTGTTGAGAGACAGGCGATTACTGATCCGATGACGGGCTTGTTTAATCGCCGCTATTTTGAAGAACAGCTGACAAAAGAAATTGATCGTTTTCAACGCTTCGGTCACCCCTTCTCATTCATCATCGTCGACTTAGATTATCTCAAGCGTATTAACGATAGTAAGGGCCACCATGTTGGCGACGCCGCTATCATTCATATTGGTAACGTGATTAAGCGCAGTGTGCGTGAGATTGATACTGTGGGCCGATTTGGTGGTGAAGAGTTTGTTGTGCTCTTGCCCGAAACTGATTTGAAGTGGGCGAAAATGGTGGCCGAGAGAGCTTGCGCTGCTATGCGAGAAAAGCCAGTTGAAGGATGGGGAATTGTTACTGCTTCAGTTGGTGTAGCCACTTTCCCTCACGATGCCCAAGATAAAGAACGTCTCTTTGAACTAGCTGACCAAGCACTTTTCTTAGCTAAGCATCGTGGCCGAAATCAGGTTTGTACGGTGACTGAAGACTTGATGCCTAGCCTAGCTGCCGGCGGCGAAGAAGAACTGAAGAAAGCGATGAAAGTGGATAATCGCATGGGCCCCGTGGTTGAGAAGCCAGCTGCTTCTGCGTCTGCTACTCCTTTGGTAGATTTGGCTCCAGAGTTTGATGTCGAATTAATTCGTGAGAAAGGTCTACTCGGTATGCTGGCACAGTTGATTCGTACGGTAGAAGACCGCTCGTCTTACGGCCCAGATCGTTCTTCTCGTGCCTATGGCTATGCTAATCGCATCGCTCAAGCTTTGCATTTGACCAAGGATCATACTGAAGTAGTGTCACTAGCGGCGGTGCTTTGTAATCTCGGCAAAATTGCTGTACCAGAAGAAACGTTGAAGCGACCCGAGCCATTATCTGAAGAAGACTTGGTCTACATTAACCAAGTGCCGCACACTGGTGCTAAGTTCTTGGAGCCAGCCAAGGTATTAGCTAAGATATCGCCTATTGTAGAATCGTATCAAGAACATTGGGATGGTAGTGGCTATCCTAATGGTATCAAGGGCGATGTCATTCCGATTGAATCGAGAATTGTTTCATTAGTCGATGCCTACACGGCCATGACCAGCGATAGACCATATCGTGAAGCTCATAGCCATGAGGCCGCGCTCAAGCTCATTCAAGAAGGCTCAGGCAAAGAATGGGACCCTCGATTGGTGAAAGTGTTTGTCTCTCTCTTGCAGAAAGACAATAAAGCTGAAAAGCACTAAAGCAATTACGCACTAAAGAAGAAAAACACTAGTCTATTTCATTTGTTTTTTATGTGAATCACTGCGCCCTGCCGTGCTCGACTTATCTTCCTTACTCTTGCTTCGTTTAGTTCTGGGGATATCCCCTATATATGTAGATGGTCCGATAAATTCTAATGTTCAAAGGGCTTGTCAGGTCTTGGCAAGTTGCTATAATTGAAACATATCGCACGAAGCCAATGCTCTCCTGTCAGCGGGCCACCAGTAATGGATCCCGGAGTAAATCTCAAAGCACATAGAGCGGTTCTCGTCTCGATACAGTGAAAGCCCGTCGATTGCTGTAATGGCAATTTGTTAGGAGCAGACCCCCGTGAGCCCGGTGTGTGAACCGGCACGGGGGTCTGGTGCTTTTTGTAGTATTGTTCTGTAGTTACAATAAGTCTTTAGTTACTGTCAGACAATCTCTACAAGCAGCAAAATTCTTTCAATGGTTCCTCGCTTTCCTGTTGCCTTATTACTATTTGCTCTCGTCAATGTGGCCTTAGCTTCCTTTGTGGTGCCTACTGCTAAACCAGAATTGACTTTAGCTGACGTTAATCTGACGCCTAAAATATTAGAAGAGGGGAAGCCCGCTAGCTGGTGGTTGGCACGCACTTTTTTGACCAGCGCAAAAACGCCAGATATTGTTGTTTGCGGCAGCTCTCAAATTGGCGGCTTGCAGGCCGCCGATGCCAATACTTCGGGAAAAACCGTTGACCTTGTTTTTAATAGACGTTGTCTCACTTTAGAGAACGATTTAGCCAAAAGTTTTGGCCCTTCGGAAGTGTTTCTTTCGGCTCTGCCCGGGGCTATGGTTTCAGATCATTTCGCTATTGGTCGTGCTCTTTTTCGCCCTAGTCATCATCCGGCCTTGCTGGTGCTCACTGTTTCGCCTCGCGATTTTATCGATAATACTTTGCCTTCGGCTGGTGCCACCGACTCGTATCGCTTTTTCTCTCAATATTGCGATATGAGTGCCTACACAGGCTGGGCTTTTCATGACCCCTGGTCGCGTTTGACTTACTTTATTTCAAGCGAGCTACCTTTGCGGGCTCAATTGGCTGTGTTTAATCAAGCTGTTGAGCAATTTGTTAACAGGCTCAAAGAGGTCGATACCGCTGGCGGTGCTGTAAAATCAGCAACTTCATCGTCGTCTTCTTTGAGTGCGGCGGCTACAGCTGCTGAACAAGTCAAGTTTGTTATGGGTGCCTATGGTGGCAATCTTAAGCCCGGACAGGCCGTGCTCACACCTAATTTGCCCAAAATTTATGTCGACAATAGCAACGACTATAAGCATCGCTACCGCGATCAATATCCTGTTTCGTATGACATGCAGTTCAACTTTATGCGCGCTTTTCTAGGGCAGTTAAGGCAAGAAAAAATCAAAGTCTTGGTGGTAGGAATGCCACTGACAAAAGAGAATCGGCTACTTCTATCTAGTGATTTCTGGCAGGCCTTTCGCGGACGTCTCGTCGAAGAATGTCAGCAAAGTGGTGCGCAATATTTAGACCTTTCAGCTTCTCCTGATTTTTCTATCACTGATTTTTGTGACACTGTTCACCTCAACGCCGACGGTGGTGCTCGGTTGGCCGAGCATATAAGTAAAGCTATTGAACAATCACCGGAACTTAGAGCTGCCCTGAAAGAGCGGTTAGGGGCTGTGGTTCAGAAGTAGTGGTCCAGAAATACGGAACGAGAGGTCTTGTCAAGCTCGCTTGGCGGTTGTACACTCGTGGCAGGCGCTGAACCGACGCAATAAATTTGTAGTACTAGTTAGGCTTTAGGTTTGGTCTATAACTGGTGCATTCAACAGCATAGGGCCGAACTGTCTTAAGACATTTCTCGCTGTCATTGAAGCGGCAGTCGTCGCAGAGATAAGCTCCTTTGCCTTTGCGATTTTTTAAAGCGGCAAAACTCAGGGCCAAGGCTGCCCCTAAAACTATTGCCGTCAAAATCCAGTGGCAGACAATCTCGTTCATGGCTTAGCGACCACCCGAAAGTTTAGGGTCAAGCACATCGCGCAGCACGTCACCAATAGAGTTGAAACAGAGAATGGTGAAGAAAATTAGGAAGCCAGGTGCAATTAACCATGGTTGACTGAGCAATTCATTGGGCTGATCCATGGCCGCTTTGAGCATGTTGCCCCAGCTAGCATCGGGCTGTTGAATGCCAAGGCCAATTAAGCTCAAGCCGCTCTCAGCTAGAATGAAATTGGGTACCTGCAAGGTGGCCGCAATGACAACATAGCTTGCTGTTTGGGGTATGACGTGCTTGATGATGTTGGTTACTTCTGGCATGCCTACTGATTTTGCGGCCTGGACAAATTCTTCTTCTCTAATTGAGAGCACCATGCCGCGAATAACACGAGCGAGGCCGGGCCAACTTATGAAAGATAGAATCACTGTAATTAGAGCGAAACGCTGTGAGCTAGTCATTCCTAAAGGCAGAATAGCTGCCAGCCCTATCAATAAATAGAAGCTGGGAATCGACATAACAGCTTCAGCAAAACGCATCATCAAATTGTCTGCCCAGCCACCAATGTAGCCAGCCACGGCACCGTAGAAGATACCAATGGGAAAAGCAATGAAGAGACCAAGAAAACCAATGGTAAGACTTTTTTGTGCCCCGAAATAGAGACGTGAGTAATTATCGCGACCATTCATATCGGCGCCAAGCAGATAGATTCTTGCTGGTGCGTCAACACCAAATAAGTGTATATCCATTGGTATTAGACCGAGCAATTTATAACTCTCGCCTTTGACTAAAAGTTTGACTGGATACTTTGTCGTGTGTATCTCCGAGAATGTTTGGCGATAAGTTGCTAGATCATTTTCTTGTTTTACTTGATAGACATAGGGCAAGCAAAGCTCACCGTTGTCGTTGTGAATGTGCAGCAATGTAGCTGGGGCATTGCCGACATTGGCGTCGTTGAATTCCATGCCATACGGCGTCAGTATGTCGGCAAAAAGGGCACTAAAGTAAAGAAGGAAGAGGCCGATTAAGGCAGTTCTGGCTACTTTGTCTTTCCACATACGACTTAAAATCGTGTGTTTAAGATCGGCTCTTACTTTGGCCGGGGTTGATACTTGAGGTGCTGCTGACGATACCACTAGGTGCTTCCTTTTTAATTATTCAACAGTGATACGAGGGTCGGTAAATTTCAGCAGCAAGTCGGCTACAAGGTTACCTGTAATTAGCATCACGGCACCGAGCATAATTGAGGCCATTACTAGGTTCATGTCTTTGGTCAAGACCCCTTCTAGAGTCAGTCTACCTAGACCGGGGTAGGCTAGAACCATCTCAGTCAGGGCGGCACCGCTAAGTAGCCCAGCAAATTCAAAGCCTAAAAGGGTAATTAGTGGATTGATAGCATTGCGCAAGGCGTGTTTGTAAATTACTACTTCTTCGCTTAGGCCCTTTGCTCTGGCACTGCGCACATAATCTGCTCGCAAGACATCTAAGAGGTTGCTGCGAACCTGTCGTTGAATGCCAGCCAGCGAGACAAAAGTCAGTACGCAGACTGGAATAATCAGGTGGTAAGCAATATCGAGAATTTGGCTGAGAGTATCGCGCTCAGCAAAGTCAGAGCTGGTCATGCCACCAATTGGGAGCCAGTGAGTAGCAAGGGCAAACATCAAGAAAAGGAAGGCCAATAGAAATGTCGGCATCGACATACCAATGGCGGTGATAAGTCCAAATAGTTTGTCGAGAAACTTGCCCCGGTGCACAGCTGCATAAACACCCGCAGGAAGTGCAACTAACCAAGTGAAGAAGAGAGTGACGACATTGAGTAAAAGCGTGTTGCCGGCATGTTGCATAAGCCTCACTGCCACCGAGCCACCAGTGGTGGACACACCCAGGTTGCCTTGTAGAGTGCTTGTCAGCCAAATAGCATATTGTACTGGGGCTGGCTTGTTTAGGCCGAGTCGTTCTTCTTCTGCTTGAATAGCCGCTTGAGAGACCGATGGGTTGGCTCGCATGGCTGCTAGTGGATCGATTGGTGAGAGCTTCAGCATGGTGAAGGCCATGAGCGAAATCAAGAAGAGCAGAGGCAGTGCCTGCAATATCCTCTTGAAGATGTAGACAGGTGTCGACACTAGTGCTTGGCTCCCTTGATATAAATCTCTTCGATGTTATGCAATGTTCCTTTGGGCGTGTAATAAATGCCATAAGGAGACGGTTTGTAGTTGCCCAGTTTGTTGTGAGCAGCAGTCAATACCATATTGGTGTAGATATAAATAAATGGCTGCTGGTCGTAGGCGATTTTTTGAAAACGGTTATAGCAGTCGATTCTGGTCTTTTCGTCCATAGTACCGGCAGCAGTATCAAGTAGCTTATCTATTTCTTTTTCCCATGGCCTTGCATCTGGTGCTTTGACCAGGCCGTTTTTGTCTGGCAAGCGCGTGTCAAACATATGCATGCGGCCATCAGACTTCCAGACATTGGCCCCGCCATATGGTTCAAATCTGCTGCCACTTAGGCCCATGACTATAGCTTGCCAGTCAAGGCTGGTATGCACGCGGTTGGTCATGGTATTAAATTCAATAGGTTGATAATTGACTTTTATACCAAGCTTTTTCAGCTCTTCTTTAATTGTGATGCAACAAGCATCACGGCCAGTGTTGCCTGAATTGGTGATTAGGTCGAACTCAACGCGGTTGCCTTTGGCATCAAAAAGCTCATTGCCTTTTTTGACAAAGCCAGCTTCAGCCAAGAGTTTTGTTGCTAGTGCGGGGTCGTATTCAATTGGTTTGAGATCTTTATTGAGATAGAGCGAAGCTTCTGTTTCGTTGGTCGAAAGTGGGTAGCCCACGCCTTTTTGCACGTTGTTGATAATACGCTTGCGGTCAACTGAGTGACTGATGGCCCATCTGAATTTTTCGTTGTTGAACCAGGCTTGTTTAATGGGGTCAACATAGGGCTTGCCGGTTTTGGGATCTTTGCGCTGGCAGAGATTGAACATCAAGAACATGGTGCCATCGTCTGGCCCTAAGTTATACATGGTGAAATTGCCGCTAATTTCCCGCTGTTTCAGAAGGGCAGCATCAATTCCTCTGACTGAGCGGTTGTCGAGCAAATCAATTTCATCGCCTAAGAACTTGATGATCATAGTGTTTTGATCCGGCACAATACCAATCACCATCTTGTCTAAGTAGGGCAGCTGTCTGCCTTCTTTATCAATGAATGAATAATTGGGGTTGCGCTTAAACTCCAGACGCTGTCCAGCAACGTAGCGCTCAACAATCATTGGACCAGAGCCGACAAAAGTTTTGGGATCGGCATTGATATTCCAAAAATTATGAAATTCAGCTTTTGAACGTTTGGTAATCGGCTCGATGATGTGTTTGGGTGCCACCATGGTGGCATTGAGGTTAGCTAAGAAAGGAGAGAAGGGCTTTTTGAAGCGAAAGCTGACAGTGTCTTCGTCTACTTTGACGACCGCGGGATAGTCGCCGGGTGTAGAGATAGTGTCTCGTGAGCTGGTTTCGCCAAAGCCATCGCCTATAAGTGTGGCGTAGGTAAAGACCACATCATCGACAGTTAGTGGATGGCCATCAGACCACTTTAAGCCTTTGCGCATGACGAAGTCGATGGTGCGACCATCAGCACTAACTTTGTATGACTTGGCTAATTTAGGAATAGCCTTGCCTGTCCATGGGTCAAAGTCAACTAGTGAGTCAAATTGCAGCATACCGATGCCGTGGCTTTCAACATCAGATGCATCCCAAGCGTTGAAGGTCTTGGGGCCGCCACCAAAGCTGCCTAGTTTGAGTGAGCCACCAAACTTGCCTACTTCGCCGCGAGCCTGCCAGTACTCAACACCATCTTTTTCTATGATCTTGAATGGCCCAGGGTTAGGAAAGAGAAAGGCTGGTTTTGTCGATTCGGCTTGCTTCGGCCCAGTGTAATGCACCGTTGAATTGATAGACTTGTCAGTCATATCTTTCGCACTAGTATTGTTCGCAGTGGTACTGTTTGTCGGCTCACTGGTCTTTATTGGTGCTGGAGCAATACAGCTGCTCAGAAGTATCCCCGAACAGAGCAGCCCGGCAAAGGTGCTAAGAAATTTGGTACCGCGTTTGATGTTTATCACTGTACCCAAATCTCTTCGAGGTTGTGTAGGCCTACTGCAGGCTGCGATATTGGCGTGGGCACATAGTTGTGGATAGTGTTGCGGGCACCGACGATTGTTCGAGGTGAGGCCAGATAGATGAAAGGCATCTGGTCGTAGAAAATCTGTTGTACTTCGTCGTAGATTTTCTTTCTTTCGGCTTTATCAAAAGTGACTGCTCCTTTGTCTAAGAGCTGGTCAATTTGTTTTTCCCAGGGGCGAGCGTCGGTTACTCTAATCTCGCCTTTCTCATCGGGTAAGCGTTGATCAAACAAGTGCAGGCGGCTATCGCTTTTGTAGACATTAGCGCTATCGTTCGGCTCAAGAGGGTCTCCTCCACTAAGGGAGAAGAGGGCGGCTTGCCAGTCGAGAGAGGCGTTTATTTTACCAGAGAGCAAATTGAAATCAATTGGTGCAAAGTTGACTTTGATACCAAGTTCTTTCATATCTTTGGTGAAGTTTGTGCCGACAAATTCATAGTAGGTGCCACCAGCTGAGGTAAGCAAATCAAACTCAACTTTGTGACCGTCTTTATCAGTTAACTTGCCGTCTTTGTCCCAGGTGAAGCCTGATTTTTTCAATAGGTCTTTGGCTACTGTAACGTCGCGACCATAGGCTTTGAGTTGATTGTTATAGAACGGGCTAGTTGATACTTGCGCGGAGAAAGTCGGATCGCCTAGGCCTTTGAAATAGTTTGCCACTATTGATTGGCGGTCGGCGCCGTGACTAATGGCCTGGCGGAAGTTGACGTCGTTGAACCAGGCTGATTTAACTGGGTCAACATATGGTTTGCCAGTTTTCGGATTTTTTCTTTGATTCATGTTGAACATGATGAAAGTGCTGCCCTGACTAGGGCCAAAATCGTAGAGTTTGAAGTTGCCTTCTTTTGACATTGTCACTAGGTCGCCAGCATCACGGCAACGCACCGGTGTAATGTCAATTTCTTTGCCTTTGAATTTGAGCAAGTTGGTATTTACTTCGGGCACTATCAAATAAGTAATGCGCTCTAAGTAAGGCAGCGGTTTGCTTTCTGGGCTGACGGTGTAGTAGTTGTTGGCTCGTTTGAAAACAATGCGTTGGCTTGGTACATATGACTCAAGTCTAAACATACCGTTGGTGACAAAGCTCTCTGGCTTCGACTCGGTTGTCCAAAGATTGCTAAATAGTTTGCGGCCGTCTTTCTTGCTGATCACCGGCTCGACGATATGTTTAGGGGCAATAGGCAGGCCCATGACTCGCAGGAAGGGGGCAAAGGGCTTGGGTGTGACGAACTTATTTGTTAGTTCATCGACTACTGTCACCATCGGTGATTTGCCTTCTACTGTGGTGACATCACGCAGTGATGAGTTGCCGTAGCCACCTTTAATAATCGTGTTCCAGGTATAGGCTACATCTTCAGCTGTTATTGGCTTGCCGTCTGACCACTTCAAGCCTTTGCGTAACTTGGTGGTGTAAGTAAGTCCGTCTGGATCCACTGTAAAGCTTTCAGCTAGTGCCGGCACCACTTCACCAGTATATGGGTCAATATCAAGCAAACCCGCGTACATCAGTGATGCCATTTCGCGGGAAGAGGTATCGGCAGCTGCCCAATAATTGAACGTAGCTGGATTGGATGCCACGATTGAACGCACTAGCTTGCCGCCTGGCTTGCCAACTTGGTAGCGACCCTGGCGCATTTCGGCACCATCGACGGTGACCGATTTATAGGGGCCAGGTGACTGACTGTCACACTTCTGAATCGGTGAGTCCGATGTCGAGCTAGTTGTTGTTGAAGTAGTAGTTGTTGTCGTTGTGCTACTTGTGCTCTTGCTGGGAGTATCAATACTGGCGCAGCTAGTCATTGAGCCGATGGCCAAAGACATTGCCATGATTGTTTTGAAACTGTTGATTCTCATTAAACTGCCTGACATCGACTACTCCAATCAATAAAATGCTGCTTGCGGTAATGATTTTAGTCGGTCTTGCGATGTTTTTCAGAAGCTGATTGTCAAGGGCTAGATTTAATCTCTTTTATCGCAACAAGAGGCGGTCGCACGCGATACGATATTGCCGTCACCCATCATTTAATGTTTGGGGTAGTCAAGAAAAGCCAGTCGAGGCAAATTATGGGCGCGGCCACCGGTTTCATTTTCATCGACATGTTGGTGCGGCCAATCTTGAGATTTGGTTTCAAGTTTTATTTTGTTGGCTTCTTTGTGCTCTTCCTCGTTTATGGCTTTATTGCCTACAAGGCCCTGCAGTCGGCCTATCTTTCCGAGCAACAGTACTAGATAGTTATAGTGATAGAAGTGCCTGATGGCCGAGCAAGTTGCATTTTTATGCGCTAAACTTCCGCTTGTTGGTCTTTTTTTGGTAACCCGTGCGCAAGCAAACACAGACTTTAGCGACCTTGAGCGTTATTTTTTCGCTCGCTACTTTCCCCTTGGCTGCTTATTCTGCGACCACAAATGTGGTCGTCAAGAAAACCTCTTCGTCTAAGCCTTCTGTATCTAAGTCTTTAGTTGAGCCTAGTGAAAGTCTAGATTCAAAGTTGCTTTTCAATCAGGTGGCTACGCTTTACCGAGAAGGTCAGTTCGAAGAAGCACTTAAGACTTTGAACTCTGCAAAGGAAGCGCAGAAAATTTCTGCTGACAGTTTCCTCTTCCATCTCTATCAATCGGTTTTGCTTTTCAAGACTAAATCTTTGATCTATCCTCTGGCTGCTGCCCGGGCGACGGTGAAGATTAATGGACGCAACGCGGTGGCTAACGCCAATCTTGGTTCGCTGTTGCAGAGGAATGGCGAGCGCGCCAGTGCTATTGAGAAATATCGTGCTGCCTTAGCAGCCGACCCTAGCGATTGGCGGGCACATCTTGGCATTGCTCAGTGCTTATCTGTTGATGGCACGGATGGGCGAGTTATTGCTGAGCGTGAGTTGAAACTTGCTGGTCAAACAGCCAATAACTCTGTTGAGAAGTGGTTCGCTTTGGGTGCAACCTATTTGGTTTTGCGCCTAAACCAAGAAGCGGAGGCTTGCTTTAGCAATGCACTCAAGCTTAAGCCCGACGATGATGTTGTCAAATTAGGTCGGCTCAAATCAGCTTTGGCTGCCAACAATCTCAAAGTAGTCAAAGAATTATTGCCGACGACATTGACTGATAGGCTTGTCGATCAATCTATTGCTCTGGCTTTAGCTCTGCCGGCAGCGCAGTTGACTATCGCTGAGTTGACCAATCTTGAAACTATTTGCGAGCGTAATTTCATCGGCTCTGACCAATTCTTTTATCAACTTGGACGTAATTTAGAGGCCTCTGGTCAACTTGATTTGGCTGCTAAAGCCTATTTGCAGGCTATTAAATATTCGGGTGCTGGCGGTGCGTCGGTATTGGCCCTAGTGGGTAACCGTGCTGCCGCAGGCGATCTTGATGAGGCCAATCGTCTGGTCACACAATATGTGGGCACTAGGGTGGTTGGTGGAAAGCCACAGCCTCGCGGGCACAAAGATATCTTCGCTCAGGCCTTGAGCTATTCTGCACAGATTTTGAGCACGGGCTCTGCTTCTATATCTACTGCCTCTGCTTCCAATTCTGGTTCGCTGCGTATAATGCGCGCTGTCTTTAGCAATATCAAGTGTGGCTGCCGTATTCCTGTTATCGAGTTGAAATTGCGTTCTCTACCTGGGGTAATTTTTGCCCATCTACAAGACGCCAAAGACCCACCAGCTTGTATTGTTTATGATGACAAGCTGATTGATAGCAAAGCGATCATTGCCACGAAACGGGATGAAGACAAAGTAGAAGTCATGAGCGATCAACCTGTAAAATCTTTGCCTGAACTAGTCAAAATTATTCAAGACGCAGCCGAGAAGCCCGACAAGCACATCTTTACACTCTGGTCATTTGAGCCACCACCCATGGAATTACCTAAATGAGAACAAGAAACGAAGTTTTTCTAGCAAAAGTGGTCGGCTGCAAAATTGCTTCATTTAGTGTCGCCGCTCTTGTACTGGTTGGCTTGCTCGGCACCATCAACGTTTCTGCTCAAGCAGCTGATAGTCGGCCGCCAGTTGACGTCATTGTGCTAGAGCAAAATGCCATTCAGACCGGACCAATGAACATGGTTGTTGGCAAGCAGCAGCTCAAGTTTACTCTCGATAAGCTCGGTGTTTGTTGGTTGGCTTGCGGCCCTAAGTGGACCAGCTATTGCTTCAACCCTGAGGCTAAGACAGTGCTTGTGCGCGATTATCAAACTTGGAAGAACGGCTTCTTTGAGTTGAAAGCGCAAAAGAAAGTGAAGAAGGCAGACGAGCTTAAGCTCAAAGAGACTGGCAAGCACGAAAAAGTTGCTGGCTACAACTGTCGCAAAGCAGAGTTGATTCGCACCCCATCTGCTCCTTTTAACAAAGGTGAACCGCATAAGCCATACAAGGCTGGTGTCGTCTGGATTGCAGAGAAGTTTCCGGCCCCTAAAGAGTTGACTCAGGTGATGAAAAACCTAGTTAAAGTCGATGTCAAAGAAGGTATGGTTTTGAAGTTTCAGGTGCTTAAGTCTGGCTCTTATAGTCTGATGGATACTGCCTATGAGACTCTCAAGGTGACATCGACTAAGAAGCCGGCAGCTTTCTTTGATGCACCAGTTGGATATCGTCCGGTCAAATCGGAGATGCAGCTCTTGATGGATGACAGCATGGATGGTGAATCAGATATGGACTTCTTGAAGAAGAAGCCCTAAGTTAAACTACAAGCGCAATTATTGAGTGGTGCCAAAAAGATCTGGGGCAAAGTTCTTTATAGACTGCACTGTCATTGCTCCACCAAAGGTATTTAGCTCCTGGCCGCGTTCGGTGCGAGCACGTTTTGCTACTACTCCTAACACCTTGCCGCGTAGGCTAACGACTGGCCCGCCACTGTTGCCGTTCGTTATTGGTGCGTCTACTTGAAGCATGCGCGGCGCCAATCTGCTAATGCGACCACTGGTGAAAGTCGGGGCGTAATAATTGGCCGAATCAGAATCTAATTGGTCAGAGGCTTCTGGATAACCAATTACTTGTATCTCTTGGCCTTCAGTGGCGGCGATGGTATCAAACTCCATTGGGGGTATGGTCGACTTCTCGACTGTCAAAATTGCAATGTCAGGATCTTTATCAGCTTTAGCTACTTTAAATAGTTTCGCCACCATTGGTGGTTGCGTTACTGGGCCAGCCCCATGCAGGAAGAATCCAACTTCACTGGTTACTGAAACTTGGCTTAAATAGCGGTTAAACAGCGCCCGAGAAGGGTCTGCTTTCTTCGATAAATAGGTCTCGTAGGTGTCCCATACGGCGTCAGCTGTTGCTTGGTAGGTGCTCAGTTCAGCAGTGGAGCGATTGGCTTTGGTACTTAAGTTGATTATTTGCAAAATTTCGCGGAAGCGCCCGTCTACATCTCGGCCAGCTGCCGTCTGTTCGCAATATAGACGCATGCCGGCGTAGAAGCGTTGGCTTTCTTTGATGATTTCATCGGCACCCACGACTACGTGTTCGTTGGTGAGAAAGTACGCTTTAGATTTGTCACCAGTAGTGGTTTTGACAGGAAAAGCCGAGCCGTATGACACCACTCTGTATCCGGGGTCACGTGCTGAGGCGCTGAAGACCGGATAGCGATATTTGGGCGAGACATCGGTTAGTGAGGCCCAGAGACTGTCTTTGATCTTCATTTTGAGGCCGACGCTGAGCTGAACCACTTGGCCTTTCATTCGCTTGTCGAGCTTCTCCCAGGTTTCAACTGCTTGAGCTGGTTGGGGGAAAGCTAGCGATGCAATTAACCCAGCAAGAGGACTAGAGAGAAGACTCGCTGCGGCAACGGCGCTCAATGACTCTTTTTTGAGAAATCGGCTAAAAGGAATTTTGGTATCAAAAATTCTGGCCATGCCTAACTAGCCTCCTTCGAATCCAATTTCGATTTCAAATGTTCGTCGCCAAGGAAACGACAGTCTGACACTTGGCTCAAAGGCCAAGGCGGCACTTACTGTTTTGATATATGGCGAAATCAACTCGGCCAATTTCTGGGTCGATGGCTCGTTTTGCAGTTCTTTGCGAACTTTTGTTTGATAGGCCCAGTCGTCAACCAGCCTAGTGAATAGACTGCGCTTTTGGCTGTCGTTGACAGATTTGTTGTTTATTGCCATGCCGGCGATGGTACAAATTGCTGTTCCCAAGGCGCTACCAGTGGTATTACCAGTGGTGTTCCAGCCGGCATAAGAACATATTTTTTTGAGAAGCTCGGGCATCTTGATTAGTTGTTCCATTAAAAGCGGGTCGCCACCATTGGCGTAAACGACATCACAAAGAATGACGAAGCCTGGCGCTGATTCAATTAACCTGATTGTATTGGCAGCAGCCTTTGAGCTGTCTATGTGGCTGAAATCAGGTAGCCCTGGCAATGTTATGTGATCGCCTTGCCGTTCGCTAGGACCATGAACAATCATAGTCAAACTACTTGTCTGGGCACTACTTGTAGTATCACTACTTGTAGTACTACTTGCATTTGTCTCGCCAGCCGTCTCGTCAGTCACAGTTAATCCGATTGCTTTGATTTGAGCTTGAATAGTCGTGCCAATCTCTTGCCCTTCATAGCGGCTTGCTACTGTGCGGCAGCTCTCAGGGCTGAAGTGCAATCTAAGTGATGGTTTATTCTCTGCCATCAATAGGCGGCCGAGCAGTGTGCACATCACTTCGTCTGCGCCAGCATAGATGTTCACTTTATTTTGTAGCGACATTTGTTGGCTGACGCTAATTAGTCGATCGCGCTCTCCAACATTTAAGCCCCAGGCGCCTGAATCATCTTGTGAAAATACTAAATGGTCGATAAGGCCATCTTCCATTGATTTAAGCACTGTCATATTGATAGTGAAATTGCGGAAGCGGGTGTCTAAGTAGTCTTGGCGAATGTCGCCTGGAATGCGACGCTCTAACGATTCAAGCAAGCCCGGGGCAAGCTTTTCGCCGCTGGCCAGTCGGTGCAAGCAAGCCGACCATTCAAATAATTCGCGACCAAACCTCGACCAGTATTCTTTTTCTTCAGTATTGTCATAATTGTCTGAAATGCGCATGATGCTTGATTGCGCGTAAATAGTAACGGGCTTATTGCTCAGTTCTTTCCACTTTTTAAGGCGATCGAGTCTGGCTTGAATTGTCTTCACTTGCTCAGTGCTGCGGCGTGAGGTAATCAAACCGCCATAGAGCAAACTGTCAAGGCAAATTACTGCAGCATCTACTTCGTTGCGGCTGAGGCAGCCTTCGCCGAAAGTGAAAAGCTCATCGATCTGCGCGCCTCGGCTCAGTGAGCCCATCATTGTGCGTGGTGGCACAACGGCTTCGGCACCACCAAGCTTAGCCAAAAGCTGCGGATAGCTATAAGTGACCGGGCGATCATCGAGTGGAATAAGCAGGATCTTCATTGGGGTTTCCATTGCTAGGGCTTGCCGGAGTCTAGGGTTACTCCACTCATGTTGGCGCGTTGATACATTGGCACGGCTGAGTCAGGCACAATTCTCACTCCACGTTTTTTGTCACCTTCGGCCGCTACAAGCACTGCATTTGTGGCGGAGCTGCTGCTGTTGGTTTGGGCCTCTGATGTGATTGTTTGGGCAAATTCGACATGGCTGAGGTCATCTTTCCAGATAGCTGCTTCAAAATATAAGCTTTGACCGATTAAGTCGCCAGCTACCGGCGCATAAATTTTAAGTGGCAAAACCCCCGATTCAGGAATCTTGCCAAGGGCAATTACCTTTCGGTCGGGGCCCAGCCTAATGGCGTGGCCGTTAATTGGCTTGGCTCCGCTGTCGCGGTCGGCCATGGCGAGAGCCACCCAATGACCAGGGCGGCCTTTTACGGTGAATTCCGCTGGATGGCCGATTACAAGACGGCCAGGGAGGTAGAGCCTTGAGGCCAGCAGGCGGTCGCTCAAGCTGCGGCCCAGTGTTCGCTGTCTGGTCGTCGCCGGCAATGTCATGGGGGCGTTCGGGTCAGGCTTCTGTTCTTCTGTCTCTGCCTGGTTGCCAAAGGGGGTTTTTACTTCTTTAAGTAATGCCTGAAGCTTTGCCTGGTGCTCGGCATAGGCCTTCTCTGCTTCAATTTCTTCTTCAGTCAGCTCGACAGTCTTTTCTTTCTTCTCTTTTTTTTCTTTCTTTTCAGCTTTAGCTGCTTTCTCGGGCTTTTCGGCTTTTCCTGACTTTTCAGCTTTTTCTGATTTTTCGGATTTGTCAGCTTTACTTGTCTTTTCGGATTTGTTGCCCTTGTCCGCTTTTTCGGCCTTCTCGTCAGCTTTTTCGTTAGCCTTTTGTTCTGGGCCCTGTTTGCCGAAGGCAAAAGCCCCCTGCTCGCCCACAATGGTAGCCACTGGGCCGAGAGCTGGGCCGACCACATTGGCAAGTAGGGCCTGGCTTATAACAATTGATAGAATGAATGTTCTAGAGGCGCTTGCCATGGTGTATATCCGGCGCGTATCAAGTAATATGGCACATAGTAGCACCATCGATTTGATTAGTGAAATTGGACCTTTTTGTTGAAACTATATCCGCTTGGCTTAAGGATCAGACTACCCTGTTTCAAGCCTTTTTTGTGGCTCTAAGTTTGCATGTCGTGCTTTTGCCGATCATGTGGATTATTGGCTGGGCATTGCCGTGGCCAAAATTTCCTATCATCACCACCATCATTGAATATGATCTCAGGGGTTGGCCCAATATGCCCAAACCCAAAAAAGTAATCAATGTCATGGACCCAGACCTTAATAAGTAGTAGTTTTTCTTGCCGTATATGCGATTGAACTATTTTGGGCTTTCAAACGTATAAGTAATAGGACGACTTTCGCTCTCTCTAAATCCCCTTCACCACTGGGTTTGGGGTGGGTTTCGTGTTAGCATAGCGAAAGATTGGATATAACAAACAAAAGCATCATTAGTGGTGCCCGATTAGATACCGAATGTGCTCCGAATACATATAAGCATTCACTATCTTAGGGCATACTTTAACGGGGTGGTCTATGCTCGAGTCGAACACTGGTGGTCAAGCTGAATCTGATAAGGGTCAGGCTGAACCTAGCAAAGCTAAGAAAAACGCTGAAGTGGCAAATGCCTTGCCAGTTTCGCTGCCAGCCAAGCTTTGGGTTTTTCCGCAAGATGTCGAGCCCAGTGCCGATATGTTGGCGGCTTGTGCTGGTTCTGCCACCCTCGCCCGGGTCTTGATTCGTCGCGGTCTAGCAACCGCAGCCGCTGTCCGCCAATTTCTTAATGAAAGTGAATACGTTCCCACCGCGCCGTTTGAACTTCCTGGCGTAGAAAAGGCCGTCGAGCGCATTTGTACAGCGATTGAAAAGAAAGAGCGAATCACCGTATATGGTGATTACGACGTTGACGGCATTACGGGCACCTCTGTGCTTCTATCTGTACTGAGAAGCTTGGATGCAAATGTCGACTTCTATATTCCTAACCGCTCGTCTGAAGGCTATGGTCTTAATCTCAAGGCTGTCAGCGTCTTAGCCAGCAAGCATCGCACTAAGCTTCTGATTACATGTGATTGTGGGGTATCTAACTTCTCTGAAATCAACCTGGCTAAGTCGCTCGGTGTCGATACCCTGGTACTCGATCACCACACCATGCCGGAGCTTCTGCCCCCAGCCGTGGCCGTGGTTCATCCTAAATTATTGAATGAAGGCCATCCCCTATTCCATCTGCCTGGAGTGGGCGTTGCTTACAAAGTCTGCGAAGCACTGCTCGCCAAGTTTGATCGCGCCAGTGAAGTTGAAGCTCTGCAAGACTACGTCACCCTCGGTATGATTGCCGATTTGGTGCCATTAGTTGACGAGAACCGTTATCTCGTCAAAATTGGTTTGCCTAAATTAGTCGCTTCTCCGCGCCCTGGCATACGTGCTTTGCTGGCACAAGTTGGTGGCAAAGAAGACACTGATTTGGTCGGCTTTGGTTTAGCACCACGCATCAATGCTGTCGGTCGCTTGGCCGATGCCAATGTGGCTGTTGAGCTACTAACTACTGATGATGCCGCTCGCGCTGAAGAACTAGCACTGCAATTGCAGCGGGATAATGCCCGTCGGCAAGAACTCTGTGAACGTATTTATTTAGAGGCCGAAGCGAAAGTTCTCACCACTTGTGACTTGAACTCAGATAAGGGCATCGCTATCTACAATGAAGGCTGGCACCACGGTGTGGTCGGCATTGTCGCCTCTCGTTTGGTTGAGCGTTTTCAGCGCCCAGTATTTATTGGTGAGTTTGATCCTGAAGACAATATGGTGCGCGGATCGGCACGTGGTGTTGAGCAAATTGATTTGTATCAAGTACTGAAAGCTAACGAACATCTATTGATAAAATGGGGCGGGCACAAAATGGCCGCTGGTTTCTCCATAGAAGGCGAGAAAGCTGAAGCAGCAACTCGCGGCATTGTCGCAAGTTGCAACAAATTCTTGGCAGCGAAAAATATGCGTGTGCGTCTAGAAATAGACAGCCTGGTTGAGCCTGAAATATTGTCCCTTGATTTAGTGCGTGAACTAAATGCCATGGCACCATTTGGTATGTCGAATCGCAAACCGGTTTTGTCTATGAGCAAGGTGGTGGTGACTTCGACCAGGCCACTGGGTAAAGAAGCTAAGCACAGTCGCATTCTCTTCAAAGACTATGGCTCTGGCAAAGAGTTTGAGTCGGTGATGTGGAGCACACGCGGACGAGTTCCTGCTGAAGGCGATGAAATTGATGTAGCTTTCAACCCTGATATTAATAATTTCAATGGCCGTGAGCGCTTGCAGCTAATTCTTTGCGATTGGCGCAAAGCTGGCGACGCCGCTCGTGCTCAAGAAGCAGAAGATGAAGCGAAGCTGCAAGCAGACCTGGGCAAGCAAGCTGTTCAAGACAAACCTAAGGCTACTTCAACTCGTACTGTTGGTAGCGAATACAGTGCTGAACCAGCTGCAAGTGTTGCTTCTAGTCATCCTGGAACTCAGACTCCATCAGCTTTCAAGTTTACTTTCAAAGATTTGCGCTCATTCAATGCAAATGCGGAAGTTGTGAAAAAAGCTCAGGCTAAATTAGGCAAAGAACTATCGGTTTTTGGTGAATCGTGCACCAAACTTGCCGGTATCAATCTTGTGGATAGACAAGAAGTCGCTGCTAAGAAAACAGACCATCTTTTGATTTGGCAGTTCCCGCCATCACTCAAAGCTTTCCAAGAGTTGTTGCGCGATAGTGGAGCAAGCAATATCTACTTAGTCGGCTGCGAAGATGACGAACTAGAAGAGCCCTCCAGCTTCCTCAAGCGCCTGCTTGGTCTTGTGCGCTACACCATCAATCAAAAAGATGGCCAAGTTGAAGGGGACAAACTAACCAATGTCATGGGCGCCAGCAAGATGTCAGTGGCCCTTGCCCTGACTGCTTTCAAGAAAGTGCACTGGGTTGATTGGTTCTCTGAAAACGGCATGATATATCTTGACTTGCTCGGTGAGCCCGCCTCTCGCGTTGAAGATACTCCAGAGTATAAGCAACTGGCCCAAACCCTTGACCAGGTAAGGAAATTCAGACTCTGGTGTAAGGAATGCTCAATTAAGGAGCTACAATTAGCACTGATTCCCAATCAGTTGGGTCTGCCTGGACAACCTGAAGCTTCTGAAGAAGTTGTTTCACCTGCTATTCGTGCAGTAACGGTTGCTTCTGAACCGCCGTATTAGGTAGCTCGATTGAATTAGTTTGCTATAGATAGAGTTTGAGGACGAAAGATTCTTATGACCGCCAGTGAAAAAACACACAGTGTGATCGGCTTGCCGCTGCCAGTGGCACAACAAGATTGGTTGAAGAGCACTATTCGCGATGTGCCAGATTTTCCTAAGGCTGGAATTGTATTCAAAGATCTCACCACTCTCATGAAAGACCCCATTGCTTTCAAGCTAGTGCTCAACGCTTTGACTTTCCATTGCGCCGCTCTCAAGCCTACTATCATCGTCGGCATTGAAGCTCGTGGATTTATTCTGGCACCAGCTATCGCCCACCACTTAGAAGTTGGCTTCGTGCCAATTCGAAAGCCCGGCAAATTGCCATGGCAAACAGAGAAAATTTCTTACGCTCTTGAATATGGTGAAGACTCAATTGAGATTCACAAAGATGCTGTCGGTCCAGAAGATAGAGTAATCATTGTCGACGACTTGTTGGCCACCGGTGGCACAGCTCTTGCTGCTAAGCATCTATTGAAGAAGCTTGGTGCCAATGTTGTTGGTGCTGGTTTTGTTGTAGAGCTCGATTTTCTCGATGGCCGCAAAAAATTGCTGGAAGGCCAAGAGCTTGATGTATATTCAGTAATTCACTACTAAGTTTTTTTGTCCGACTAGTTCTTCATTTGACTCATTTCTAGCTAGCAGTAGCTGCCGTCTTGCAGCCGCAATGAGATTTCGCCAGCCACTAATTCGGTGCGAGTACCGTCTTCTGCTTCAACAATTAGGGCGCCACTATCGGCGATATCAATTGCTTTGCCTGTAATTACTTGATTGGCACTGCGTGCTTCAATCATTTGACCGAGGGTAACTGAATAAGCTCGCCAGAGAGCTAATATTTCTTCGGTCTTGCCAGCTTTCAATAATTCGTACTGTGCCTCTAGTTTGTGGGCCAATTCCATAACCACTAGATTAGGGTCAACTGGGCCGCCGACAGCGCGTTCTAGCCATTCCACTTTGTCTTTTAACTCATCTGGTAGCTCATCGGCTTTGAGTCTGACGTTGATGCCAATACCGATAATCAAAGCGTGACCAGGCATTTCAGCGAGGATGCCGCCAAGTTTTCGGCCAGATAAAGTGAGATCGTTGACCCATTTCAGTCCGGGACGTACGCCAATGCTTGCCTCAATAGCCTGTGCTACAGCTACTCCTGTGGCGAGAGTAATCAAAGGCAAGCGAGACAATTCAATTTTTGGCCTTAGTACAACTGAAAAAGAAATGCCCGCATCAGGTGGAGAAATCCAAGCCCTACCGAGACGGCCGCGCCCTGCTGTTTGCTGTCGGGCAATTACCATTACCCCTTCAGGGCAACCTTGGGCAGCAAGCGCGGCCGCTCTAGTGTTGGTTGAATCGATTTCGTCCCAGAGTTCGTTCTTTGATAAATCGCTAGAATCGCCATTTTCACTAGCTAGATTATCTAGGCGCTGCCCCCGGCCAATTATCTTGGTCGAGAGAGAGGCTTCGATTACCTCTAACGAAAGAATCTCTGAGCCTTCCATCTATTTCTTCTGTCTATTTCTTCCATCTATGTCTATCGTCTACGCGCTCAACTATTTATGAGCGATTTCAGTCTGGATTTGCTTTGGGCCTTCCAGCAATTTGTGGATGGGGCACTTGTCCGCAATTGCTCTGAGGCCGTCGATTTGCTCGGCAGTGAGGTTGCCTTCGATGTCGATGTGGCGAGTAATCAAGCTAGACTTCTTGCCTTCGTTTTCTACTTGCTTTTCTTCGCATTTGACGTTTACTGCTGTCAAATCCCAGCCTTTGCGCTTGGCATACATTTGCATTGTAATTGCAGTACAGGCGCCAAGTGAGCCTAAGAGAAGTTCGTGTGGGTTTGGCGCAGAGTCGCCGCCGCCGAACTCTTTAGTCGCATCAGAAGCGAAAGAGTGGGCACTCGATGTGATTTCTTGACGATAGCCTTGGTCGGCGCGGGCCTTTACTTCTACAACTGCCATTAATAGGTCCTCCAAATGCAAAATATTCAATCTGGTTAGTTATAGAGGGAATTTAGCAGGAAATCATGGGGTAGCCCGGTTTGCTTCTGATCTATTAATAGTGATTGTTAATCCCATTCCAGGGCCCACGATGGTGCCTTTAGCTCTGTGAACTGCGATGGGCGGAAGTCGTAAAGAAGTTTGGCTTGGGCGGGGTCAAATGGGGCAGCCGTTTTCCAATGTGGCTTTAGCCTGTAAAGCTGACCATCTTTTGCGAAAAGCAGGTCGTTGTTTTTATCAATGTCAGCCCAGCTAAGCTCGCCTAGGATATCTTCCTTGCCTGTTTCGCTATTGATGAGTGTGTAGCGGCGATTGTTTGTATTAGGCTGCTTGCGGAGCGCTTCCATTTGTAGTTGATAGGTTGAGTGATTGGGAAAGGCTTTAGTTGCGACTAAGGGAAAGCAGAAGCGAATTTGTTTGTCCAAGTATTTGACTGTCCAGCCAGCCAGCTTCAGCGCCTCAATTTCAGTGAAAGTCTTTCCGTTTGGCATAAAATCAAAATGAGTGACGTTTTTGCTTTTAATGCTTGGTGGATGAGCAACGCATGCTGTCTGTGGAATCAGAATCATTTTGTTCGTTTGAAAATGGCCACTGTCTTGGCTCTGGCTCACATTTATTAAGGCTGCTGCGGTGAAGTATGGAGGCCTGCTGACAATCAGGATTGGTCCTAAATGTCTATGACTCTCTCTGTCCGCCTTTCGGTAATAGGTCGACATGCAGATTAGCTTGTCTCCGCACGGAGATAGGTCTGCCTGCCGTTCAAAGACTTTATGTTTGAGCCATTGACCGTGGTCGAATTTGTCAGTCTTAGTATTCCACCGAATCAATTGCACTCTGCGCTTTGGACCAGAGCGAAATATCACAGCCCAATCGCTTTCTCTGGCCAGAATGGCGTATAAAATGCATGATACTTCTGGCGAACGAGCTGGTGAATCGGCTGGTGGATAAGTTTGGGCTTTGGCTGGGGAATATTTTTTAGACATAGATGGTTTGTGCCCAACCCTTGGCTCTTACTGATCAAATTTTGCAAAATAAATGGTTTCCATGGAAACCATTTTAAAAGTGGAAAAAGGAGTCATATACCTCAAATTATGGAACCTGCAGATAATGATCTCTAACAGCAGTAGCCACCTCCAAATAGTCGCTGACTATATAAGAAATTGCCGAAGGCTCACTGTATTGACCGGTGCTGGTATTTCAGCAGAGAGTGGCGTACCTACTTTTCGTAGTAGTCAGTCTCGCAGTAGCCAGGGAGGAGCCTCTGTGCTCGCAGCTTCAGGAGCCTCTCAAGACGAGAATTCTCCAACACCCCTTTGGGAAAAATATGATCCCAGCGAATTGGCCTGCGCCCAGGGCTTTCGCAAACATCCAGAGCTGGTCTGGCAGTGGTACGACTGGCGCCGGCGACTGGTAGAAGGTGTTGAGCCAAACGCTGGGCATTTAGCTTTGGCTCAAATTGAAAAACTAATTGCTCCGCGACCCTTCACTTTAATTACACAGAACGTCGACCGGCTGCACCATCGAGCTGGTTCTGAAAATATAGTAGAAGTACACGGCAATATCCTCACTTTCCGTTGCTTCGACCACGGACATCAGGCTTCAGATGTTCCCTATAATCTGATGGAGCCACCGGTATGCAATTCCGATTCAGCAGGTTCAGGCTCTACTTCGTGCGCTAGCTGCTCTTCTAAACTGCGCCCCAATGTTGTCTGGTTTGGCGAGTCTTTAGATCCCGAAGTTTTAGCCTCTGCCATGAAAGCTGCGCGCCAGTGCGATCTCTTTATTGCAATAGGCACTTCCGCCCTGGTTCAGCCCGCTGCATCGCTGCCATATGTGGCCCAAGACCATGGTGCCAAATTGGTAGAAATCAATTTGGAGCGCACACCGCTTTCCGACAGTGTTGATGTCTTTTTGTCGGGCAAGAGTGGAGCCGTTTTACCTGCACTGCTTTCACTTGTAAATCAGCAACAATAGCCAGTTACAAATGTAGTAGCTATTGCTGCCTGCCAACCTATTGCCCAGTTTGCCTGCATTCGCTGGCATCTTCATAATGAATCAGCGAAAAAATGTCAGCGTTGTTGACGTCGTCAAGGCTGTAGCGGCCTCCAGCTTTCTCATTTTCGTTGAGATTCTTGGTGGCAACTACCAGTTCTTTTTCTACTTCGGTATTCACTTCGTATCGTCCGTCCTTTCTTACCCAGAAGCCGATGCTGTCGTAAAACTCTTGGGTAGATTCGTGCGGGATGGTATAGCCCTTTGCTGAATCGAAGATTACGTCTGGCCGAATTGTTGAGTAGGGGCCAATTTTCGCATCACCTGGAGCCGCTGCTAGAGTTTGAGCCTCTAAGCCAGAAATTGAAGAAGCTGACAGTGAGTCGTTTGAGTAGTAGGGGTCGGCTGCTTTTAAGCGCTGATAGTTATCTTTAAGGAAATTGAGACCGGCTCTCTCTTTTTCTGAAAGATTTGGCATTTGTAGTGCTCCTTCTATATCGCTTTGGCTGATTCTGGCTTGATCTAGTAAATTGGCGGGATCGACTATCTGGTTGCCTTTACTAAATCGTTCGAAGGCAAATTGGCCGTCGCTAAATGGTGCTTTTATTTGCTCTTGCACCTTGGTCATGTCTTGCTGTATGACCCCGGTCATTTCGCTGGCGGTGAGTTGCACTATGCGGCCATTTTCGTCGCGTACACGACCGTCTGCGTCGCGGCTGGCGACGATCTCAAAGTCTGGTAGTAGTTTTTGTTCTTGTAGTAAGGTGCGGGCGGCGGCTAGACCATCTGTGCTCAATTGTGGCAGCATGGTCTGCACTCTATTTAGCTCGTTGACTAACTCTTGTGAGTTCCAATTAGTGGTTCCTTCATGCGGCTTTGCAATTAGCCCGTTGTCACTAGATTCGAAAACGCAGGCCATAGCGCACCTCCTTAATTGCTTTGACCGCTTCAATCTAGCGCTTGAATGTAGACATGTCGTGGACATATCGCGGGAATATCGTGGAAGTATCTGGGGCGCAGTCGGCCCTCGTTTTTTGTCAGGTCAAGAATCACTTTGACTTGTTGTTCTCCGGTTACTGTTCTACCTTCAATAGTTGATCTCGCAAAGGCTCACGGCAGCGCACTTTGAGACTGGCTTAATCAAGCCTATATGCACTTGATCGCGACTCTATATTTTTCGTGAATGCTGTGTGAATCATTCGTCAGTTTTGCGCGAAAAAGATGAGAGATTACCCACAAAACGTCCGAATTATCCGAAATTATCTAAGAGTTATCTGCGCCCCTCAAATTTAATTGATAGTTGTGAATCATGTCGCACTATCAATGCATATTTGCCATACGCAAAAACATATACGCAGTGGTGTCACAAATGGTGGATGCTGAGAACTGCACATACTTTGTTGCAAATGCTCCAAGCGTTATGGGTACAACGATTTCAGCCGTTTTAAAATTCGTTTTGGGGTAGGCTTGTATTGATCTTTTGCAAGTGTTACCTTGCTGTCAATGCGAATCGACTACAGGAGATTTATCGCAAAATTTAGCTGAGTGCCCTGAAAAAACAGGGATCAGTTCGAGGCTCCTCTTAAGTCGGTTGAACAAATACAAATCTAATAGTCCCGAAGTGAAGCAAGCAATTGCTGACCTGAGAGGGGCGATTTCTTATCGCCCAGCTTTTGTTTTGTATTGGTTTAACTGACCAACGAGAAGACCAGTAAAACTGATCTGGTGGGGGAAGAATGGTGCAATTCCATCGCTGTCCCGCAACTGTAATTGGATGAAAATCCTGAGTCAGGCTACCCACCAGGGCACTTCGGACACCATCTTCGCGGAGTAAGAGGGTACGTCTTGCAAGCAAATAATTGCTTTGCATTACCGACCCTCTTGGTTTGAAAACCACTAAGAGGGTCTTATTTTCGGAAAGCATCACTCAATTAAGTCCAATACGCTAAGTCCAATACGCATTTAAGTTCGCTAACTAAGGTCACACCAGGAGAACAAGAAGAATGAGCCAAGTCCTTGCAGCTGCCCCTAATCACGCTGAATCGTCAGCTAGCGCTGGTGCCAACTTTGGTTTGAGCGAAACTCTCGTTAGTCAGTTTGTGCTCTATAAAGTGCTGAGACGCAACGGCAATGTGATGGAGTTCAACCCATCAAAAATCGCTGTGGCACTGACTAAGGCTTTTCTTGCTGTTGAAGGCACCCATGGTTCTGATAGTTCGAAAGTAAGAGACTTGGTCAACAAATTGACAGGTCAAGTTACTGAGACACTTATGCGTCGCCTACCTGAAGGCGGAGTGCTGCACATTGAGCATGTACAAGACCAAGTTGAATTGGCCTTGATGAGAGCCGGAGAGCAAGAAGTTGCTCGTGGTTATGTTCTCTATCGCGAAGCTCGTTCTAGAGAGCGCGCCGAGCGCGAAGCTGCTCTTCCAGCCACTGTGCAAGCCGATAGTAAAGGACCAACTGTTACCCGCATTGATGGCAGCACTGTTGCTTTCTCAGACCTCGCTCTTGATGTCATCGTCAAAGAAGCCTGTGCTGCACACGGTGATGTCGTTGACTACCGCAAAATTATGGAAGCCACTCTTGAGAGTCTATACGAAGGCGTGCCAGAAGGCGAAGTAATTCGCTCGGCAATCATGAGTTCTCGTGCATTAATCGAAACTGATCCAGCTTATAGCTATGTCACTTCGCACTTGCTCTTGCACCAAATGCGCTTAGAAATTCTTGGTGAAGCTCTCAGTCAGAGTGCCATGAAAGAGCGCTATTCTGCTTACTTTGGTGACTATGTCGCTAAAGGCATTAAGGCTGGTTTGCTTGACCCGCGTTTGGCAACTTTTGATCTAGAGAAAGTCGGAGCTGCTCTTGACGGCGATCGCGATTTCAAATTCCAATATCTTGGTTTGCAAACTCTCTACGATCGTTACTTGCTACATACTGAAGGCCAGCGCTTTGAAATGCCACAAGCTTTCTGGATGCGTGTGGCAATGGGCTTGGCACTAAACGAAATTGAACGCGAAAACAAAGCAATCGAATTTTATAACTTGCTCTCTAGCTTCGATTTTGTTTCTTCTACACCAACACTTTTCAATTCTGGCACTCATCGCCCGCAACTTTCTTCCTGCTTCCTCACCACTGTTTCTGATGACCTCGGCTCTATTTATGATGCAATGAAAGAAAATGCTTTGCTTTCTAAATTTAGCGGCGGCCTAGGCAACGACTGGACACCAGTGCGTGCGCTGGGATCGCACATCGCTGGCACTAACGGTAAGAGCCAAGGTGTGGTGCCTTTCCTCAAGGTTGTTAATGACACAGCTGTAGCCGTTAACCAAGGTGGCAAGCGCAAGGGTGCAGTTTGTTGCTACCTAGAAACTTGGCACATGGACATCGAAGAGTTCTTGGAGTTGCGCAAAAATACAGGCGATGATCGCCGCCGCACCCATGACATGAACTCTGCTAACTGGATTCCTGACTTGTTCATGCAACGGGTTTTGGAGAATGGCCAATGGACACTGTTTAGCCCTGAAGAAACACCTGACTTGCACGACTTGTTCGGTATTCCTTTCAAGAACGCTTACGAGCGTTATGAGCAAATGGCCGACAATGGTCAAATCAAACTCTTCAAGCGCATACCGGCGGTTTCTCTTTGGAGAAAGATGCTAACTATGCTCTTTGAGACTGGCCATCCGTGGATGACTTTCAAAGATCCATGCAACCTAAGAAGCCCTCAACAACACGTTGGTGTAGTTCATAGCTCTAACTTGTGTACTGAAATCACTCTCAATACTTCTGAGACTGAAACTGCTGTTTGCAATCTAGGCTCTATTAATTTGGTGGCACACATCATCGATGGTGCATTGAACCTAGAGAAGTTGAGCAAAACTTGTAAGACGGCTATGCGCATGCTCGATAACGTTGTTGATATCAACTATTACAGCGTACCGAAAGCTAGACAATCTAACGTTCGCCACCGCCCAGTTGGTTTAGGCGTGATGGGCTTCCAAGACACTTTGCTTAAATTGCGTATTCCTTATGCTAGTCAGCAAGCTGTCGACTTTGCCGATTACTGTCAAGAAGCCGTGAGCATGAATGCAATTTTTGCTTCTAGTGAACTAGCCCGCGAACGTGGTACCTACCACTCATATAAAGGCTCACTCTGGGATAAGGGCATCTTCCCTCAAGATTCACTCGCTCTTGTTGATGAAGCTCGCGTAGCCGCTGGTGGTCAAATTCTTGACCTGGAACGTGGCGGCAGACTTGACTGGACATTTGTTCGTGAAAACGTTGCTAAATACGGTATGCGCAACAGCAACTGCTTAGCTATCGCCCCTACTGCCACCATCTCTAATATTGTTGGCGTTAGCCAATCGATTGAGCCGACTTTCCAAAACCTCTACGTTAAGTCAAATCTTTCTGGCGAATTCACCGTGGTAAATACTTACCTGGTTGATGAGCTGAAAGAGCTTGGTCTCTGGGACGAAGTCATGGTGCATGACCTCAAGTACTTCGATGGCACACTACAGCCAATCGACCGCATTCCTGATCATGTTAAAGAACTCTATGCCACCGCTTTTGAAGTTGATACTAAGTGGCTGATTGAAGCAGCTTCCCGTCGCCAAAAATGGATTGACCAAGCCCAGAGCTTGAACCTCTACATGGCTGAGCCAAGCGGCAAGAAGATGGACGAAATTTATAAGATGGCTTGGACCAAGGGTCTAAAGACCACCTATTATTTAAGAACGGCCGCTGCTACTGCTCCAGAAAAATCCACAACTCAAATTGGTGTTCTTAATGCAGTCACCAGTTCTGGTGCCAAATCAGTACAAGTAAAAGGAACTGCTTCAGCTCCGGTGCCAAAAGTTTGTTCGATTATCGATCCTGAATGCGAGGCCTGCCAGTAGCTGAATTGCTGCAGGTTTGGCAGAAAGTATCGCGCTAATTTTTAGTCGTGAATCTATCCAACAATCTAGAAAGAAGACTTTCGAAATCGTTCTACTTATATTCTTAGCCTTAGAAAAGGAAACAAAAAATGCTTAGTTTCGACGACGTTCCCGTTTCAAATACAACTTCTACTGTCGGAGCAAAAGGTGATGGTGCCACTTTGAATTTTGCTCCTAGCCCAGCTGCAGTCGCTGGAGCTGTGACAGCAGCTCAACAGGTGACCCAGCCAGTAACTCAACAAGTGTCTAGCGTTTCTGTTGTTCCAGCTGCTCCAGCCAATTACGAGAGTGGTGCCGGTGCCACTGGTGTTGAGCAAATTGAAATCACTGATAAGCGCATTACTGTTGACGAAAAACGCATCATTAATTGCCGCGCTGACCTCAATCAGCTTGTGCCATTCAAATATGAGTGGGCCTGGCAGAAATATTTAGACGGCTGCGCCAATCACTGGATGCCGCAAGAAATCAGCATGAGCCGCGACATTGCTCTATGGAAAGACCCAAATGGTTTGACTGATGATGAGCGCACCATTATCAAACGCAACTTGGGCTTCTTCTCTACTGCTGATTCACTGGTGGCAAACAATTTGGTGTTGGCCATTTATCGCCACATCACTAATCCTGAGTGCCGCCAATACTTGCTGCGTCAGGCCTTTGAAGAAGCTGTTCATACCCATGCCTATCAGTATGTGGTTGAGAGTCTGGCTCTTGATGAAGGCGAAATCTTCAACATGTACCGCGAGATTCCGTCAATCTACGCCAAAGACGTCTTCCAACTACAGTTCACTCAAGAGTTGGCTGATCCTAACTTCAAGACCGGTACAGTCGAGACCGATCGCCGCTTCTTGCGCAACTTAATTGGCTACTACGTGATCATGGAAGGCTTGTTCTTCTATGTTGGTTTCGTGCAAATGCTTAGCTTCGGCCGTCAAAACAAAATGACTGGTGCTTCTGAGCAATTCCAGTACATCATGCGCGACGAGTCAATGCACCTCAACTTTGGCGTTGATATGATCAATTCAATTAAACTTGAAAGTCCTCACCTCTGGACCGCTGAATTCCAGCAAGAAATTGTTGACCTGGTCAAACAAGGCGTTGAGCTTGAGTATGCTTATGCTGTTGACACCATGCCACGCGGCGTACTTGGCCTCAATGCTCAAATGTTCTCTGAATATCTGCGCTTTGTAGCTAACCGTCGCCTCAAGCAAATTGGTTTGCCTGAAGCTTATGTTGGCGCTAAAAACCCCTTCCCTTGGATGAGCGAGATGATCGACTTGAAGAAAGAGAAGAATTTCTTTGAGACCCGCGTTATCGACTACCAAACCGGTGGCGCTCTTAGCTGGGATTAGTTCACATCATCTTGAAAAGCAAGGGTCGGCTGCAAAGTCGGCCCTGTTTTTTTTGATTTGCTTTATTTGCTGATAATATGAATGGTGTTAAACGAGACAGCCATGGCCAAGCTCTTACTTGTAGACGACGACGAAGAATTGACTTCTATCTTATCTGAGTGGCTGGCCACTGAAGGTAACATCGTCGAATGTGCCAATTGCGGCGAAGATGCCTTGTCGCGTCTCAAGCTGTATCAATATGATCTGATTATTCTCGATGTTGGCATGCCCGACATTGATGGTTTTGAAGTTTGTCGGCGCTATCGCCTCGGCGGCGGCATGCTGCCGATAATCATGCTCACAGGCAAAGGCAATATCAATGATAAAACCGCTGGCTTTGACGCTGGGGCAGACGATTATTTGACCAAGCCATTCCACCCTAAAGAATTGAACGTGCGTATCAAGGCTCTCATGCGCAGGCCAGCACAGATGGTCTCAGAGCAGCTAGTGGTCAAACATTTGACCATCGATACAGCCTCGCGCAAGGTGCTGATTGAAGGCAGCGAAGTTAAACTATTACCCCAAGAATTTGCTCTGCTTGAGTTCTTCATACGCCACCCTAATCGTGTTTTCAGCTCAGACGAAATACTCGATAAGGTCTGGTCCAATGAAAAAGACACGGCTAACGATACGGTCCGTGTTCATATAAATAAGTTGCGCAAAAAAATCGACCGCGAAGGCGCGCCCGTATTAATTAGAACAATTCATGGCAGTGGCTATATATTAGACCAGTAGAAAAGCTCTTTATCTTGCTTCGGCGGCTTAGGGCTGTGGCTGAGTGCTTTTTGTCACTGGCTTTAGAGGAATCGACTTGGCTTGGGCTGGGTCAAGTAGGGTCGACTCGCGCAGCATTTTGCGGGCCTGCAAGTTGAGGGCAAAGGCCCGTGGCTGAATCTTCCAGTCGCCATCGAAGGGTTTGCTCAGAACGTAAATCAGGGCCATGTTTCCCCCTAGGGCGATGGCGACAAAGGCAATTACAATTGAGTGGAAGATTGAATTGCGTTTGACGTAGAAGAAAGCAAAAGCGAGCACAATCACGGCCCCGGCCAAGAGAATTGGGCCAAGTAAGTGTTCTCTCGTGTTGTTCAAGGTGAGCAAACGCTCTCTCCGTCCGGCGCCAACGACATCAAGACTTTGTAGCATGCTTGCTTGTAGATTGGTTTCGCCGTCGTGAGTCGGATGAATCAAGACCACTTCATCATTGAGCAGGCAGAATGTCTCAAAAACCGCCGGACTAACCTGGCCCTTGGCTAGGGCAGGCCATTCATCCGAAATTACTAACTGACAGTAGCGCTCGCATAGGCCTTGTATCTGGCTGCGAGATGGTTCTTGCAGACCTCGAGAAAAACGATAAATTTCAGAGACGCTGGCTGCTTCGTTGTCTACAGCTCGCTCAAGGTTCTGATACTGGTCCAAGGCGGCGGCCACAAGCAGGCCTAGAATTAGAGAGACTAGGGTGCCAACTATATTAAACATGGCGTCTAAGAAAGTTTGATGCTCGCTAATATCAATGGGCTTGAGCAGCTTGCGTGTTAGAGCAAAGCTAGCCATAGCTAAGATGGCTGAACCGAGGCAGACAACGATAACAATGGGAAGCCCTGACATATTTAGGTACCTTTTTCCCTTTTTTCCCCTTTGTCCCCTTTCTCCATTTTCTCCACTCTTAAGCCAAATTCGCCGTATCTAAGTATTGGCGGTTTGTAGACTTGCTTCAAGTGCGATTTTTTACTTTGATTTGAAAATTCACTGTTCCGTTTACAACTCGATAACAAATTGTCGCTATTAATAGAGAGGAAGCAACGAGCTACAACCAACTTGCTTCCCCCTTACCAATATTAAACGGTCCGTAATCATTTTCTTTACCTTGCCAGCGAGGTCATTGCAATGCTCAACAGAATTGTATCTTCCATCATTTTTATAGCGCTCTTGACCGTGGGCTTTGTCGTCTTCAGCCCGACCGCTCAGGCTCAGATGATTGAGGAAGTGCAACAAGCAGAGGGAGCACCCGCCGTTGTGCAAGAACACCGCAGTCGCTCTGGGTGGGAGCAGCCGCTAGTAGAGAAAGACAATAACCTCAAACATTACTACTGGACCGAAATTGACCGTAATAAAGCTGCTTACAAAGTAATTAACCGTGCCGGCACTGGTTACAGCGTTATGCCTCGCACAGCTAGTGATTGCAAGCCAAAGGTATTGCCTCCCCGCGCCAACAAGAACATTTGGGGCTTCAATAGTGCTAACTCAGATTTGAACGGCCGTATTCGCCCAGCAATTGTCGCTCAGGCTCGCTCTCAGCCGGCCGTTTATTCTTACAATGGCAACAGCTATGGCAATGCTTATGGTAAAGTTTCGCCATCGTATTCGAGCAGCCCCTCATCGAATGCTAGCAAGAACGTCAACGGCCGCGTTATGTCTTACTAGATTTTAGAAATTGCTTAAATGCCTAAGTTTATCTAAGTGCTATTACAGCAACTAAATACTTAAGACGATTTTGCCAAAGTGTTTGCCACTTTCCATATATTGCAAAGCCGGTACGATTTCTTCAGCACTGAAAACTTTGTCGATAACTGGTTTAAGTTTATGGGCTGTAATTGCTCGGTTCATGTCGTCAAACATGCTACGCGAGCCAACAAAGACACCATGAAGACGAATCGACTTCATCAAAATCGGAACAGGATTTACCTGACCGGCAGCCAGCACACCAATTAAGCTGACATGTCCGCCCATACGCACAGCATTGAGTGAGCGGTCAAGAGTGCCGGCACCACCAATTTCTACCACGTGATCGACGCCTCTGCCGTTAGTGTATTCGAGAACAGCTTCATCCCATTTTTCGTTGTTCTTGTAGTTAATAGTGTGTGCTGCTCCCATTTCTTTTAGGCGGGCAAGTTTTTGCTCTGAACTAGATGTCGCAATGACAGTGGCACCTGCCATGCGGGCAAATTGCATAGCAAAGATTGAAACTCCACCAGTTCCCATAACCAGCACTGTGTCTCCAGCTTTGACTTTACCGTTTACTACTAGGCCATGCCAGGCGGTTAGGGCCGCACAAGGCAAAGTGGCCGCTTCTTCGTAGCTAAGATGGTCAGGTACATGGGTAAGAGCATCTTGATCGATTAAGCGATACTCTTGCAGCATACCATCGACAAAGCCACCCAGGGCTGTTTTGGCTATGGCATTGTCAACTTCACCGCTAATCCAATCGGTCATGAAATTTGGCGATACTCGGTCACCCACTTTAACGCGAGTGACTGAGCCGCCAATTTCCATTACTTCACCGGCGCCATCAGAGAGTGGCACTATCGGTAGTGGCAGAGCTTTACTGTAATATCCCTTTGATACGAGAATGTCGCGATAGTTCAGTGAAGCGGCCTTGATGCGCACCAGTACTTGCGTACCGTGGGGGCGCTTGATTGCTTTTTCGCTGGCTTTTATGTCTTCAATGTTGAAGCTACCAAGTTGGAATGCCTTGAAATTTGTAGTAGCAATATTTGACACAAAATCCACCTTTTTTCTAGATTGCGTATGAGTAGTTGGCAGGCAAAACTGATTTTGCCTTGAGGCCAAGTTCTTCTTCAAGAGCCTGGGCTGCGTGGTATGGCCAATAGGGGTCGCGCATTAGTTGGCGCGCCAATAGAACAATATCGGCTTGTCCTGAGCTAATTATTTCGTTGGCTTGTTTGGCATCGGTGATCATTCCGACTGCCGCTGTTGCTATTTTTGCTTCGGTTCGTACTTTTTCAGCCAGGGGAACTTGCCAGCCTGGGCCGTAAGCATAATGATCACCGGGGCGTACGTAGGCACTGCTACAGTCGACTAGATCAACACCAAGTTCTTTCAAAATTTTGGCTAGTTCTACTGAATCATCAACTGTCCAGCCACCTTCAACCCAGTCAGAGGCCGAGAGCCGAACAGCTAAAGGCAAGTGTTCTGGCCAGACTTGACGCACAAGCTTTGTGGTCTCAATGATCATGCGTGTGCGATTTTCAAAGCTGCCACCATATTCGTCGGTGCGGAAATTGGCCAAGTGTGAATAGAAGCTGTTGAGTAAATAGCCATGGGCTCCGTGAATTTCGAGCCATTTGAAACCAGCTTGGAGGGCGCGGCTAGCGGCACTTTGGAAGGCCAACTGAATTTCTTTGATTTCGTCAACTGTCAATTCGTGGGGCGCGCGAGAGCCAGGGGTGAAGGGCACGGCTGAAGGTGCCACAGGTAACCAGCCCCCGTCAGCGTCGCTAACTTCTTGCTTTTCGTGACGATTGCCGACTTTCCAGGGGTTTTTAGTTGATGCTTTGCGCCCAGCGTGAGCAATTTGGATGCCGGGCACTGCTCCGTATTGTTCGATAAATCCAGTTATTTTTTTGAGCATATCAATGTGCTCATCTTTGTAGAGGCCCAAGTCATCAGGCGAAATGCGGCCGCGAGCCTCAACACCGCTGGCTTCAAGAATAACTAGTCCGGCGCCGCCGATGGCTCTTGAGCCTAGGTGGACGAGGTGCCAGTCGCTAGCAAAGCCGTCAACGCTGGCGTATTGGCACATAGGTGATACCCCTATGCGATTGCGCAAAGTGACGCTGCGCAGAGTGAAGGGGCTGAAGAGATTGGACCCAGATTTCTCTTGCTGCTCGTTTGAATTTTCTTTGGCGCTTTCTGGTGCGTTTTTCTCGGTGCTTGTGCTATTCGACATGAATTTCTCCAGGGGATCCTTCGCTCGACAAAGAATAGACCGGTCGTCTACGAAAGTCAAGGTCACGTTAAGGCATTGGTCACGCCCAATTCACTGTGCTTTTGACCGTAGATTCTATATGATCTTTCTACAAAGGGTCTTAAATCTAGTGGGTGCAAATTTATGTCTCGCCAATGGCCAAGTTCTCTCCGAATCTCAAGAGTTGCATCTTCGCCAGTATTTGGGCTTGTCTTTGTAGCTGTCACTCTAGCCAGTACCAGTTCTCAGGTTTGCCATGGCTATGGGCAAGAGGGGCGACCCATCCCTTCCCAAAAGTTTATTGGCAACCTTGAGCCGGTGGCCTTTTTTGATGGACCGATGCCAACAGGAGTGACCGTCTCTGCTCACGGGCGACGATTTGTCAATTTCCCCCGTTGGGGCGATGAGGTGCCATTTACCGTGGCCGAGTTGGTTGATGGCCAGGCTGTGGCCTATCCCAGTGCTGAGATCAATCGGGACGATGTCTTTGCCGTCACTGAGCATTTACTGTCGGTGCAATCTGTCGTCGTCGATGCCAAAGATAGGTTGTGGCTGTTAGATACAGGTAGTCCAAAGTTTGAGCCTGTGGTAAAAGGGGCTGCTAAGCTCGTTTGTGTCGATCTTAAAACTAATAAGGTAATTCAGACCATTTTTATGCCGGCCAATACGGCTTATGTCAGCACGTACCTAAACGACGTGCGTTTCGACCTTAGTCGAGGAAAGGCCGGTATGGCTTTTATTACTGATTCTTCTAGCACTTGCCCTGGCATTATCGTTGTTGATTTAGCCAGCGGTGAGAGCTGGCGGCGCTTGAATGACCATATTTCGGTCAGGCCAGTCAGTGGTTTCTTGCCCATGGTAGAGGGTGAGCCGTTGGCTAATCTTCATATCGGCAGCGATGGTATTGCCATTGGTGCCGATGGCAAACACTTGTATTACTGCCCACTATCTAGCCGAAAGCTCTATAGCGTCAGCGTCGATGCTCTCTGTGACCGCAATTGCAGTGATGATGATGTGGCAAAGACAGTTTGCGAAGTGATTACAAAAGGTGCTTCTGATGGCCTTGAAAGTGATAGCCTTGGACGCATTTATGCTGGCGATTACGAGCACAATGCCATTCATCGTATTACACTCAGTGGGAAGGATGAAACGATAGTTTGCGATCCGCGGGTTTTGTGGCCCGACACCTTGAGCCTAGCAAATGATGGCTATTTGTATTTTATCGTCAATCAGTTGCATCGCCAAGCACGCTTTCATGATGGTCAAGACAAACGGCAAAAGCCCTATGTTCTCTTCCGAATTAAGGTCGAGGCCAAGCCGGTGGCGCTAAAATAGGGGAACATTGAGGCTTTCGCTGGCGTCATCTCATCTTGTTAGAATTTTGTAGATAACTAGTTTATGAAAGTCAGATCACTAATTTCTATCACGCTATTTTCTTCGCTCTTGATTGGTAGCGTTGGTAGTGTTTCTCGTGTTGCTGCTCAGGGCAGTGCGCCACCCCTTGCTCCATCGCGTTTACTGCGTAGTTCTGGCTCTAGTTCTAGTTCTAGTTCTAGTTCTAGTTTAAATTCGGCATCGAGCTTTAATGGCTCTGTTTTAAATGGTTCTGTGATAAATAATAGCACTGTAGGTGGTGCCTCTCGTCTGCTTCGGCAGTCCACCGCGCCTGTCGTTGGCGGTTCGGCCCCTGTAGTTGCTCCTAGCCCTAGCAATTCCGGATCACTTTTTTCTGCCGATGAACAAGCGGCGTTTTCGCAAGTACGACAGCCGCCTTCGCAACAAAAAGTTTTTCCAGATACAGTTGCCCCAAGCTCTTATAACTCCGGCGCCAAGATTCAGACTACTAACTCTAGTGTCAGTTCTGCTTCTAGTAATCAAAGTAAGTTTGATATTGGCCAGGCTCTGCGCTTGGGTGCTCAAGTGGTCAATGCTATCAACGCTGGATCTAACAATAGAGTTAGTTCTGCTTCTAACTCTGGCCAATTTAGTACTTCGGCTACAGCTTCAGCTTCATCTAATTTGCTTAAAAATTCACTAGCAAAACCGTCATTCGTCAGTAAGTTTGCACGCCCCTTGACCAGCAGTGAGCTGACCGTGCTTTCTAAGTACGATGTAGTAATAGTTCTGGATAAGTCAGGCTCTATGGACGAGCGCGATTGCCCTGGCGGTATGAGCCGTTGGGATTGGTGCCGTGATCAGATGATGTCGCTCACTGCCCAAATCAGTTCAGTATTTAAAAATGGCATTACAGTGGCGCTCTATTCATCCGATTACGACATATTCAGAAATGTCGACCTTGGCTATGTCAACCGTATTTTTGGCGAGAACGGCCCATCTGGTGGTACCTATACGGGAAAAGTAATGGAGGCTGTTTTTGATGACTATTTTGCTCGTCGGGCGAGCAATCCCGCCACTCGTAAATTGCTTGTACAGGTAGTGACAGACGGTGATCCCAGCGATAAAGGGGCGCTAATTGCAGCCATAGCTAGGGCTTCGCAGATGATTAATTCGCCAGGAGAAATTACAGTCAATTTTCTGCAAATTGGTCACGAAGAAGCCGGTGCTCGTACATTGGCCAAGCTCGATAGCAATATGGCTACTGAAGGTGCGAAATTTGATATCGTTAGGGTGGAACCCTTTGCCGCTGTAGAGCGCGAAGGATTACCCCGGGCCTTAGCTGATGCCATCAATTAAGTGCTAAAGTAAGGAATCAGCGAGTTTTTGCGCTCATGTGCTTCTATATGGGGCATAAAATTGTAGGTCTTGAGGAACATCGCTTGAAGATAGAGAAAATATATTTGGTCGACGACGACCCAAATATCAGACGTATTGCCGAGATAAGCCTGAAGAAACTTGGTCCATGGCAAGTAGAATTGGCTGCTTCCGGCCGGGAGCTTTTGGCGATGCTTGAACAAAGCAAACCCGATTTGCTTATTCTTGATGTGATGATGCCCGAAATGGATGGCCCCACAACATTTCAATGTGTCAAAGAACAATTTCCTGACTTTCACCAACCAGTAATTTTTATGACAGCCAAGGTAATGGCGCATGAGGTTGACGAATATCTTAATTTGGGTGCCGCCGGGGTGATTTGCAAGCCTTTTAATCCCAAAGACTTGGCCGATGAGGTGCGCAAGATCTGTGCCCAGTGGGAAGTTAGCCATAGCAGTTTAGATTCTGCCACTGACAGTGCTGATTTACTGGTAAGTTCCGGAGACCCCTAAGTTCTGGAGATTCATGCCAATGTTTGATCAGAACGTGGTTGAGCAAGCAGACCGCTTGAGCCAAGTTAAGCTAAAGAGAGTTGTTTTCGCCTGGGCTGTTTTGGTTTTGCTTGGCTATGGCAGCATGGTTTTTTACTCTACAGCGCCAGCCAAGAGTGCAGTAGCGGTGGGCAAGTTCCCTGCAAACAGTGCTCTTTCTCTGGGTAATAGCTTAACCCTGATTACTTTCTTGCATCCACAGTGCCCTTGCTCAAGGGCAACTGTTAGTGAGCTAGAGGGTCTACTGGCTCAGCGCAACTTATCAGGTAGCCTGAGAGCCTATGTGCTTGTCTCAAAGCCAAGTGGCTGTTCTGAAGCATTTATCAAGGGGGCAGTAGTTGACTCCCTCGCTCATATAAGAGATGTGCAAGTGTTGATTGATAATGACGATGTCGAATCGCGGCGCTTTGGGGCAAAGGCTTCTGGCCAAACCCTGCTTTTTGATCGTAATGGTAGATGCTTATTTAGTGGCGGCATTACAGCTGCTAGAGGAGAAGTTGGCGCTAATGCCGGTGTTGATGCCTTGCGCCAATATCTTGCTGGTGGCCGTGCCTCTATTTGCAAGACTCCGGTATTTGGCTGCTCACTGGAGTCAAGTCAGTGAATACAAGTAACCTAGAGTCCATGAAAATCTTTAACTGGCGCGATTGCAAGGCCCTGGTTCCTAATTCACCATTAGCAGAGCAAATCAATAAACAAGAGCGTCTCTACGTTTGTCAGCAGACCGACAGAATGTTTGGTTGGTTGATGATTATGCAATGGTTGGCGAGCATACTTGTTGCTGTGATTGTGTCACCTTATAGCTGGGCTGGACGTGATTCGTTTATCCATCCCCACATTTATTTTGTTACTGTTATAGGTTCGCTCATTACTGTTTTTCCAGTCTATTTAGCTTTTAGGCATGCTGGTGAACCAGTAACCCGCTTTGTCATGGCCGTCTGCCAAATGATTTATTCCGGCATGCTTATTCACCTTACCGGTGGCCGCATTGAGTCACATTTTCATATTTTTGGCTCTCTTGCTTTTCTCTCTTTCTATCGCGACTGGCGTGTGCTGGCAGTGGCCTCGCTGGTCACTCTCTTTGATCATGCTCTTAGAGGAGTTTATATACCAGAGTCAATTTATGGAGTTGCTTTTGCTAGCCCCTGGCGCACTGTTGAGCATGTCTGGTGGGTGCTTTTTGAAGATGTATTTTTGATTAGTGCTGGATACCAAAGTTTGAGCGCTATGATGACTAATGCCAACAGGCAGGCAGAGCTAGAAGTTACTCGCTTGCGGGTTGAAGAGTTAGTAGCCGAGAGAACTGTTCAGCTCGATGCCAGTGAAAATCGCTATCGCGTGCTTTGCGAAACGGCGCCCCTCGGTATTTTTCAAGCTACGGCAGATGGTAAATGCAGTTACATAAATTTGCGTTTTGCTGAAATTTTTGGTTTGACTTATGAAGAGGCGCTAAGCGAAGGTTGGAGCCGCACGGTGTCCGCTGACCAGTTAGAACTTGTCAGTTCTGCTTGGTTAGAAGCTGTGAATGGAAGCGGTATTTTTGACATGCAGTTTAGGATAAATAGCGAGAAGCTCTGCTGGGTGCATAGCAAGGCATCACGGGTGGTGGCGGCTAAAGATGGTGCTGAAACTTATGTTGGCACAGTCGAAGATGTTACTGACACCGTTTTGGAAGAGCAGGCTCGCATAGAGCGAGAGCTAGTGCAGGCTCGCTTGGCTTCCATTGTTGAGCATTCTAACGATGCCATCGTTGGTAAGTCTCTTCAAGGGGTGATATCTTCGTGGAATCCTGCAGCTGAGAGACTGTTCGGCTGGGCTAGTGCTGAGATGATTGGCCGCACTATTAGTGATGTTCTTCCTGAAGAAAAACGAGAAGAAGATGCCGCTATATTGAGTCGAGTTTTGTCTGGAGAGAAGGTTGGAGAGTATGAGAGCACAAGAGTTTGCAAAGATGGTCGGGTGATCGATGTCGCTTTAACTTGCTCACTTATGCTCGACAACTACGATAAGCCTATTGGAGTCTCGGTAATTTATCGCGACATCTCACAACGAAAAGAAGTAGAGAAGCGACTGAGTGAATTTTACTCTACTATTTCGCATGAACTGAGAAGTCCGCTGACTTCAATTCGTGGTGCTCTTAGTTTAATTGACGACCAGATCGTTGATATGGGTTCAGCTGAATGCTATGAGATGATTGCAGTGGCCCGCAGTAGTTCAGAGCGCTTGGTGCGCTTGATCAATGACATTCTTGATATAAAGAAAATTGAGGCCGGTAAATTAGAGCTGAAGCTTGTAAAAATTGATGCTTCGAGCCTGGTGGCACGTGCCGTATCGGGTATGGAGGGCTTGGCTCGATCTGGCAATATTCAGCTAATTCAAGATATTGAGTCTAGTGCCACTGTTGAAGTTGACATTGATAGAATCATTCAAGTATTGACCAATTTAATTTCAAACGCTATTAAATTTAGTAGCGATGGTGGCTGCGTCATTGTTGGTTTAGAGATTCGTCCAGATGCGGCGCTGCGCTTTAGTATTGCTGATCAAGGGGCCGGTATTCCAGTTCATCTACAATCAAGGTTGTTTCAGCGTTTTCAGCAGGTTGACTCATCAGACACAAGACCAAAGGAAGGCACTGGACTAGGCTTGGCCCTTTCTAAAGCGATTGTAGAAGAACACAAGGGCATTATTGGTGTTTATAGTTCGACTTCTACCGGAAGCACTTTCTGGTTCGATTTGCCCGTCGTTGATGCTGGTGTTGATGCAGCGGCCTTGCCACGGCTTGGTGTCTCAACTATTTTGCTGATTGAAGATGACGATAACATCGCTCAATTTATGCGGCTGTCTCTACTCAAGAATGGCTATCAGATTGTACGTGTGGCTAGTATGGGCGAGGCTAAAGAGATACTTTCTAAGTCGAGGCCAGGTTTGATTTTGCTTGATCTCAATTTACCTGATGGCAATGGCTTAGATATTTTACAGTACATGAAAGAACAATTTCCTGGGGAAGATGTACCAGTGATAGTGACGACCGGTGCCGATATCGACAAAGTTTCTTTGGCTCATCCAGTTGTTCTCGATTGTTTCTTTAAACCGTTCGAAATGAGCCTTTTGCTTAAATCGGTAGAGAAAGTCATCTCTGCTGGGCCATCAAGGCGCATCTTGTTGGTAGAAGATGATCAGGCCACACGTTCAGTCATAGCTAAACAATTAGCGGCAATTGGTGCTACTTGTATGGAAGCTAGTAACGGACTGGAAGCCCTAGATGTAATTGAAAAATTTATTCCTGATTTGATTATTCTCGATGTGGGCTTGCCCAAGTTAAATGGCTTCGAGACGATCAATATTTTACAAAAGGGCCCGTTTGCCTGTGTGCCACTGCTCGTCTATTCGGCTCAAGAGCTCACTGAGACTGATAGACGCAAACTCAGTCTCGGCCTCACTCGCTACCTCGATAAAGGGCGAATTTCTCCTAAAGAGTTCATTGATTGTGTCCAAGAACTCTTAAGTCATCTTAAAGTCGGTACCTGAGCGAGCTAACTTAGCTAATCGGTGAACAAGTTTTTGAATCAATTCTTACTCTTACTCTTACTCTTGCTCTAGCTGTTGGTTGAGCCGTTACTTTGGGCGCAAGCAAATGCACCATTGAGAGCGGCCTGCCAACCAGCATAGTCTTGCTTTCGATCGGCTGATGGGGTCAGCGCTTGATCGCTTTGCCAGCCTGATAGAAACTCTTTTTTCGTTTTAATTAGTCCTATTTTTAGCGCCGCCATGGCCGCTACGCCCCACGCTGTTGATTCTGTTTGGGTGGCCCTTAGTACTGGCACACCAATGATATCAGCTTGAAATTGCAGCATAAAGTTGTTTTGTGTAGCACCGCCGTCAACTCTCAATTCTTTGACAGTGATACCATTCTTTTTCATATCTTCAACTACGTCACCAACTTGATAGGCCATGGCTTCTAGGGCTGCTCTTACGAGATGCGCTCTTGTTGAGCCTCTGGTTAAGCCCACTATGGTGCCACGCACATCTGAATTCCACCAGGGAGAGCCAAGGCCCACCAGAGCCGGTACAAAATAGACACCGTCATTAGAGTCGAGTGAGAGAGCCATTTCTTCAGTATCGTTACTCGATTCGATGATGCCGAGGCCGTCACGCAGCCATTGAATTGCTGCTCCAGCCACAAATATGGCTCCTTCAAAGGCATAGATTGGAGCTTTCCCTTCCTGCTGCCAGCCAACAGTAGTTAGTAAACCACCAGCAAATCTTGGCTTACTACCAATGTTCGCCAAGAGAAATCCTCCCGTTCCATAGGTGCATTTTGCCATACCTTCTTCTAGGCAGGCTTGACCAAAGAGAGCGGCTTGTTGATCTCCCATAACGGCCGATATCGGAGCTGCGAAGCCGAGTAGATCGGCGCGAGTTGTGCCAAAGTTAGCATCTGATGGCAGTACCTGTGGCAATACTGCTGATGGCACGTTAACGAGCTTGAGCAGCTCGTCATCCCAGGTCATAGTATTGATATCAAAAAGCATTGTTCTTGAGGCATTACTGCCTTCAGTGGCGTGGGTTTTTTCTTCAGTCAAGTTCCAGATTAGCCAGCTGTCAATGGTGCCGAAACAGAGTTTGCCGGCTTCGGCTTTGTCTCTGGCACCGGGGACATGATCAAGTATCCAGGCAACTTTGGGTCCGGAGAAATAGGCATCAGGTACAAGGCCGGTTTTGCTGCGGAAGATTTCTTTGTGGCTCTTCAACTCATCGGCTATTTCTTGTGTGCGGCGGCATTGCCAGACGATGGCATGGTGAATCGGCTTACCAGTTTCTTTGTCCCAGACCACAGTGGTTTCGCGTTGGTTGGTGATGCTGACACAGGCGATTTCACTGCCCTCAATTTTGGCATTGGCGATTGCCAGTTTGATACAGTCGATTTGAGTGGAAAGAATTTCGCTAGCGTCATGCTCGACCCAGCTAGGGCGGGGGAAGTATTGTTTGAATTCTTTCTGGCCTAGCCCGATGCTTTTTCCCTCTTTGTCGAAGACGATTGCTCTACAACTAGTGGTGCCTTGATCGATGCTGAGAACATACTTTTTCATTTCTTTGCCCCTGGCTTGCTCTTGGTCTATCTTTGTCTCTTAGTTTGCTAACTGGTAATTGCGCCAGAAAATTATCGAGGCACGTTCTATTAGTTCGTTTAATCGCTGAGGATAATGTCCACTCATTGTAGCCCTCATTTTAAGTGTGTAGATTGGCCTGCTCGAACTTTTGATAGGTCTCACAGTTAAGACTAGCCGATAGTCGTGTTTGGCTAAGGGAGAGAGGGTAAGTAAGAGCAGATGAGTGGCCCCTTTGGGTTGAATTTCAACTTGGCAAGATTGGGCGCGCTTGCTCAGTATGTTGCACAGGCTGGTGGCGCTTATGCTTTTGTCTCCGTTGTCAGTTAGGGCTTGGGGCAAAGGGCTGACTCCAATAGCCATTTTTCTTATGCCGTGCAAGTTTAGTATTTCGCGGTGCGATGCTAAATGAGTTGCCGCTATGATTTCTTGCGCAGTTGTTTCAAGCTTCCCTGCATTTTCAGCCGAAACTACCAGTGGTATCGTAAATATAAGTGCTGCGGGCAGCATCAGTGCCAGTAGCAAGGCTAGAGATTTCGCCACCAGCTCGATTTACTCTTGGCCATCTGGCATGCTGGAGTGGTCATCTTTCTTTAGTGGGTGCTTCTTGCCATGACCGATATCGGCGCTGTTGGCGAGCGCGAAGTCGCGTCTGAAGTGTTTTACGACTTCTTTCAATTGGCTGTCCACTTCTGCTTGCATATTGCTCTGTGAGCTTCCCGCGACGTCTTTTGACCAGACCGCCACCATCAATTCTTGTTTGTTTCTAGCTACTTTAACTTTCTCGACTAAAGCCATGTTGATAGCAAAAGTAGCGGTGTTGGCGTTGGCACTGTCGGCCACAGTTTTTAACTTGAGATAAAGAATTGGTGTATTGCTAGTCTCGCAATCATGACTTTTACTACTACCTTTACCAGAAGCACCAGCGCAGCAATTGTCATCACCACAGATGGTGACATGAGTGGGTACAAGTTCATCGACCATGAGATGTCTAATTTTCTCTTTATTGATACCGTGGTCGATTGAGAACTGGTCTAACTCGCCAATTACTAACTTCATTTGCTTCAAGCCCGAGAGAATCAGTGGTTGGTTGAAGCCTTCTCTGCTCTTGCCGCTCGAAGTATCACTATTTTTCGCTAGTGTTTTACTGTCAATTGATTTAGTGTCAATTGATTTAGTGTCAGTTGATTTTGTTTTGCTCTTTGAATCACCATGCTCCGGGCAGCAATGACCTGCGAGCGGTGGAAGCAGACAAGCGAACATGGCGGCGAGAGCGCTAGATGCGAAAAGAGATAATTTGGCTTGCTGCACTTTGATTCTCCAGTAGACGAAACTAGAATTTACTGACTATATGAGTTTACAGGCTGTTGCTACTATTTCAGCTATAGCCTGACCCAGCAAAGCGATTTGTTTTTTGCTGGTGTTTGCCTTTTGGGCTGCACTAGCAATTGACTTCTTCTTCGATTTTGCCGCCGAGTGAGCAAATTGTTTCTCGGTAGGCACATGCACAAAAATTACCGATTTAATTTTTGGCTGGTTCAAGGCATAGTTTAGCGCTTGAAAGTAGAGTTCGTTGCAAATGAAAGTGCCAGCATGGTTGGAGATGACCGACGGATAGCCGGTCTTATTAATTGCTGAATTTAGGGTCGCTAGATTGATGGTGGTTCTCAGTAGATCTGGTGCAGTTTTGTTAATCGGTTTATCAAGCGGTTGGTGTCCACTGTTATCGGCTATGCCGTAGTCTTTGATATTAATTGCAAAGCGCTCAAGGTTGAGCCGTTCACGTTTTTGGGCAAGGCCGGTCATAACCACGCAAAGTGGTCCAGGGCTGTTCTTAACGGTGTGGTCAAGAGATGCTCTGAGTGCCTTCCAGCCTCTTACACCGGCGGAGGGCAAGATAAGTTTCTCAATGTGAATCTCTTTTGCGTGCCGCAAAGACCCACTGGGCTTTGTTGTAAGCAAATCGGGGAAGGCTTTTACTATAAGTTCAGTGGGATTTACCTTGTTTGCTCCAAAGGCGTCAAAGCCCGTCAGTAGGCAGGTGATGGCTTTTGTTGGCACAGAAGTGACCTGTAAAGTAGTTGAGGGGGGATGTACGGTTGGTTCGCGCTCTTGTCTCTATAGTGTAGAATGTTTATTCTGCTGTTATGCCGGAGTGGCGAAATGGTAGACGCAATTGACTCAAAATCAATCGCAGGCAACTGTGTGTCGGTTCGAGTCCGACCTCCGGCAGATTTTTAAAAGCCCGCCCTCTTTTGGGTGGGCTTTTGATTTTGTCCTTATTTTATTGAACTTTCATTGGTCTTTCACAGCCCTTGTCTTAAGGCCTAATGTAACGTCTTCGCTGCATTGGGTCGGGGTTGCGCACTGCGTGATAGTATTTTTTTGTATTGTCATTATTTAGACTGAGACTTACGCAGAGATTTAAATAGATATTGAATTCATCTAAGCGACTAATTCTAATATTTTGCACGGCAGCATTTCTGCTCGCCCAGTTCTGGTCATTTGCTGCTGCTGCAACACTGCTTGAGTCTATCGATACAGACCCATGCAATGACATTTGTCTTGAAGATGTGATTTCAGTCGATCCTTTTGTGGGCGGCTCTTGTGGCTCCGGGCGTTCAGAAAGTAATAGTCTGACAATGGCAGGGCTGTTCGTTGCTTCAGAGCAAGCCGTATTTTTTGCTCTGTTTATTGTTGCCCTCTTAGCGTCTTTCCATCAATCAGAGCCAGCTCAATGTTTGATATTGCAGGAACATCAGCGGCCTGAGTTTTGCCTGGCTTTGCGCCAGCTGATTGGAAAACAGCAGGTTTGATTCGTATTTGTATTTGAAACGACGCTTCTTGTTTGGCCTAGCCATAGCAACGTCCGTTCTGTGCATCTCGAATATATCTGCAGGAAACCACCATGATCGAAAAGTTGATAAATTTTGCCTTGAATCAAAGGCTGTTAACCATTGCTGCTGCTCTTGGTTTGGCCTGCTTTGGCATCTGGTCGATGCTCAGTCTGCCAGTCGATTCTTTTCCTGATGTTAGTAACGTTCAGGTTCAGATAATTACCGAGCCTGAAAGCATGGCTACTGAAGAAGTGGAGGCCTTGGTCACTTATCCAATTGAGAATATCCTCAATGGTCTGCCTAAAGTTAAGAAAATTCGCTCAAGCTCAAGCTTTGGCTTGTCTGTAGTGACGGCCATTTTTGACGACGACATGGATGTCTATTTCGCTCGCAACTTAATTATGCAGCGCTTGTTTCAAACCGATAAACTCTTGCCAGAAGGCTGTCCTAAGCCTCTTCTAGGGCCAGTTGTTTCGAGCTTCTCCAACGTTTATATGTATTATTTGCAGAAGCCAAATAATGATCAGACCGAGCTTAGAACCCTGCAAGATTGGACAATTGGTCGCCGCCTTAAGTCTGTTCCTGGGGTGGCCAATGTCTCTACTTATGGTGGTTTCGTCAAACAGTATCAAGTACAGGTTGACCCATACAAGCTGCATAGTTACAAGCTTAGTTTGAATGATGTGGTCACTGCTTTGGCCACTAACAATGCCAATGCCGGCGCTAACTTCATTGAGAATGCTGGTGAAGAAGTAATCATTCGCGGCATGGGCAGAATCGATAGCATTAGTGATATTAACAATATTTTGCTCAAGTCAGTTGACGGTGTGCCAGTGACTGTTGAGCGAGTAGCTCATGTCGGGATTGGGCCAGCTTTTCGTCGCGGTTCGGCCTCACACAACGGCAACGGCGAGTGCGTTACGGGCATTGTCCTCACCCGCAAAGGTGTCAATACCAAGGCTGTGGTGGAAAAAGTCAAAGAGAAAGTAGCCGAAATTCAAGCAGACTTGCCTCATGGCGTAAAAATAATTCCCTATTACGATCAAACTGAATTGGTCGAGAAAACTATTGAAACTGTCAAAGAAATTCTCGGTTTTAGTGGTGCTCTCGTAATTATTGTTTTGTTCGCCATGCTCTTGCATATACCTAGCGCTTTGATCGTCTCTGTAATTATTCCGCTTTCGCTTTTATTCAGTTTCATTCTCATGAAATATACCGGTTTGACAGCCAACCTCATGACTTTGGGTGCCGTTGATTTTGGCATCATTGTTGATGCTGGTGTGGTCATGGTGGAGAACATTTTTAGGCATCTTGCTGAACGTAAAAAAGAAGAGGTCAATGATCAGTCGAGCCTGCAAGTAATTATCCATGCCGCTTGCGAAGTCGGTCGGCCCATTGTCTTTGCTGTGGCCATTATTATTGCTGTTTATCTGCCTCTGTTCACCTTAGAAGGGGTAGAAGGAAAGATGTTCCATCCGCTCGCTCTAACCTTTATTTATGCTCTTGTGGGTTCGCTTATTTGTTCGCTTACTGTGATTCCGGTGCTCTGTTATTGGACCATGCGCAAGCCTCTCGTAGAGCGCGAGAACAAAGTTCTAACAGCTGTAACTAGAGTCTATTACCCTGCTTTGGTTACAGCAGTTGCTCATCCACGCAAGATAATTACAGTAGCTTTAATGGCTCTGCTCGCCACCATGGCGGTAGTACCGTTTCTTGGTTCTGAATTTATTCCATCTCTTGACGAAGGGCCAATTTTGTTGCGAACAAAGTTAGCCGCTAGTATTGCTCACACTGATTCAAGAGGAATAGCTTCAGCCATCGAAAGAATAATGCTGGAGTTTCCTGAAGTCACTGATGTCGTAACCCGTACAGGAAGATCTGGTACTGGCCCTGGCTTAGATGGAGTTGAATCATCTGACGTCTATATTTCTTTGAGACCGCGCACGCAATGGAAAACTACTCAAAGCAAAGAGCATTTGGTTGACCTCATGGCTGAAAAGTTAAAGGGGATACCAGGTTTGATGTTCAGCTTTTCGCAGCCTATCGCTGACATGATCGATGACCTTGTGGCTGGTATTAGGGCCGATCTTGGTGTGAAGATATTCGGCGATGATGTCGATACGCTAAATACAATTGCCGAGCAGATCAAGCGTGAGATCCAAAAAGTACCGGGCTCTGCTGACTTGCAGAGAGAACAATTGCTTGGCTTGCCACAATTGAAGATCAAATTAAAACGACCGCTTTTAGCTAGGCACGGCCTTAACACAGATGATGTGCTCGATATTGTGCAAATTGCTTTAGCTGGTCGTGAAGTGACTGAGGTAATTGAGGGCACTAAACGGTTCGGCTTACTGGTGCGTTATCCTCTAGATTACAGAGATAGCAGGCATCAAATTGAATCTATGTTAATTGATGCTCCTGATGGTGGCAAGATTCCTCTCAAGTCAATTGCTGATATTACTCTTGAGCGAGGCTACGTCTCGCTTTATAGGGAGGACGGTTTGCGCCGTACAGCTGTGCTGTCTAACGTCCGCGGCCGCGATTTAGGTAGCTTTGTCGCCGAAGCACAAAAACGGGTGCAAGCGAACGTTGTCATTCCTAAGGGCTACAAAGTCGTTTGGAGTGGACAGTTCGAGAACCAGCAGAGAGCCATGGCTCGTTTGGCTGTGGTGGTGCCAATTGTGCTGCTTTTAATTTTTATTTTGCTGTTTGCTTCATTCGGTTCATTGCGCAACGCTGGGCTGATTATGATGAACGTACCTTTTGCCATGATTGGTGGCATTCTCGGTCTCTTCATCTCTCATCAGACTCTTTCTGTACCAGCCATAATTGGCTTCATTGCTCTCTTTGGTGTGGCCGTGCAAAACGGTGTGATTTTGGTCAGCTATATAATGCAAATGGAAAAAGCTGGAGCACCAATTGAGCAGGCTGTGATCAAAGGCGCTTTGATACGCTTGCGACCGGTATTGATGACGGCCTTTGTTGCCACTGTTGGCCTGTTGCCTAAAATTTTCTCTAGCGGCACTGGCGCTGAAGTACAAAGGCCCTTAGCTACTGTTGTTCTGGGCGGTTTGATTTCTTCGACTTTGCTGACGCTTCTGGTGTTGCCTTCGGTCTACAAACTAATCAACGAGAAGGCTGAGGCGCGCGCCAAACGACTGTTATCTAGTTAGCTTCTATAGGCTGACCGGGACTGTCTTTCAGTTCGGCTTCGCTTGCCTCAGTGGTTTTGCTTTCTAGTGGTTTGCTTTCTTCAGGCTTCTTTTCTTCAGGCTTGCTTTCAACTGTAGTTATGTCAACCGGTTTTGTTTCAACAGGCTTGCTCTCGAGTTGTTCTGTTGCCACTACTTGTTCTGTTGCCACTACTTGTTTCGTTGCTACGTCTTGTTTTGACGCTAATTCTAGATTAGCGCTTTTAGTTGTTGTTGTTGTTGTTGCATCGGCAGGCTTGCTACTTAGTTTTGTGCCAGTCTCACCGCTGATGATTTTCGCTATTGTTGCTTGATCGGTCATTTGCTCCATCAAGGCTTTTGAATAAGCGGCCAAGAAAGGTCGATTGGTTAAGGTGCCGATATTGTAATTACGAATTGAGGAAGTGGCTAAGTGGTTAATGGTGCGTGAGCGAATTTCTAAACGCTTGAAGAGAAAAACCTCTTTATAGAGTTTGTTTTCTTCGGAGCCACCGGTGGAGAGAATAAAGGCTGTTTTTACGATCTGTGCTGCTGGGCCGACAAAGCTTGGTGCCAGTCCGGCTACGCCAAGAGCGCCTTGCACCACTCCTGATACTACTTCAGTGCCTTTCTTTACTTGGTATTTGCTCAGCTTTTGGGCAACTTCGGCAAGAATTGGATCTTGCTTCAGTACTGCCTCTTGCAAGGCATTGATTTGGCTGCGCTCGGTTGAAATGCCGAATGATTTAGGAGATTGGGCCTTAATTGAGTCTGGTATTTCAGAGCGTAATTTGCGGAATTTAGCAATAAGTTTGTCTGCTTCTTCTTTTCCGACTAAGTCAGTAAGAGTATTGTTGGCCTCGGTGACCGAGGCAGAGCCTTCGCCTTGGGCTTCACGGTCGAGGGCGTCGGCCGCTTCAGCGCAGGCATTGACAATATCTACATATTTTTCGTCAATGGCTTTTTCCCATTTCAGTTCGGTAGACAGTTTAGAGCTGGTATTGATCTCTTTTTCCATCAGAGCATTGGCGCTAGCGCTGGATGGACCGACACCGCGATAGTTGACGAGGTAGTGAACAAAGTTGCGTGAAATTTCTTTAGTGTTTTGCAGCTTGCCCAAGTTTTGCATTTTGAAAAGCTGGTCGTCCACCGAGACCACCGCTGGATCGCGGGTCATGGCTAGAGTGGCAGTCTCGTATACTGCCTGCTGAATCGGATTATCCGAGTGCTCAAATTCTAGACATTTTAGCTTTCCGGGGCTGGCAATTGGCGCTGCTGGTTTTTCGCCTTCAACAACCTTGTTGACTGTTATGCCAGTGTTGAGCTTGCTGTCAGCTGAAACTTCAGTTGCAGCAGGGTTTGCGCTGGCAGCAGGAGCCGTTACCTCTTGAGCCGGTGCCGCTGTCTCTTGAACAGGAGCTATCAACTCTTGAACTGGGGTTACCGGCTCTTGCGCCGCCACTGGGGCCAGGCACAAGCCAGTGGTAGTGAGTGTGATTGTGAGACTAAGGGCGAGAAGACTTTGACGCACGGGTGAAACATCCCTTGAAAACAGCCTGGGCATAGTACCACTAAGGCTCTTGAGAAACCTTTCAGTTAGCTTTCAAAGTATGCATCTCAAGTAATGCTGCCGTTCTTGGTGGCTTAAATCTTGTCAATGATTGCGATATTCGACCTGTTACATTATAGAGAATTTAGTGACTGTAGTAACTGAGCTGAACATTCGGCTTGAATTGCAACCCTGCGGGCACTTCAATCATGTACGAATTGGCCGAAGTTTGTCGTGGCTGAATGTAGTTCTGGCTAGAGGCGGGCCGAGTAGAAGCGGGCCGATCTGAAACAGGAACTGAACTGGGATAAGGCGTCTGTGCTGGGCTATATTCGTCAAGCACAAAGGGCTCTATGTACCCCTGGTTGAACAGCACCTCAAGGCTAACTGCTGCCTCAAGGCAGCCTTGCTCGGCCGCTAATTCAAAGTAGCGTCTGGCCGAGTCGAATTTTTCTAAAACAATAGCCTTGCAACCCAAGCGGCACAGCTCGACGGCATCTACATAAGTTGGTTGTTGTCTTGCGAAATTCATTGATTCACCCGATGGTAACTATGCAACTGTAGACTTTCGCCGTGACCCCATCGTGACCAAAGTGTCAGTGAGGCAGGCACTGTATAATATGCGGCTATGGAAATAGTAAACATTGCCGCGTATAAGTTCGTAGGCATCCCCGATGCTGCATCATGGCGCCCTATCGTTAAAGAGCGCTGCGAGCAAATTGGAGTGATGGGAAATATTTTGCTGTCGCAAGAAGGCATCAACCTTTTTGTCGCTGGCGGGCGTGGGCCTGTCGACGAATTTCTCAAGTATTTAAAAGAAGACGAATTCTTTGCTGGTCGCTTTGCCGACATTCCTATTAAGGAAAGCATTTCTGATCACCAACCTTTTCGGCGCATTGTGGTGCGGGTGAAAGACGAAATCATCACCATGAAGCATCCGATGATAGACCCAGCTGCTGTGCGTGCCCCGGCTATTGACCCACAAACATTGAAAGCTTGGCTTGATCAAGGCCATGACGATAACGGTCGCGAGATTGTCTTGCTTGATACGCGCAATGACTATGAAGTTCAAATAGGCACTTTCGACGGCGCTTTGCACTTTGGTATAGATAAGTTCAGTGAATTTCCAGATGCCATCATGGGCACCACTGGTGATACTAGAGAGCAATTGCAAAATAAGACTATAGTTTCATTCTGCACCGGCGGCATCCGTTGTGAGAAGGCGGCATTATTCTTGCAGGAACCAGCCGTGGGTCTCGCTAACGTTTATCAGCTAGATGGCGGTATTCTGCGCTATTTTGAAGAAGTGGGGGACGCGCACTATAAAGGTGAATGTTTTGTCTTCGATCGTCGCGTTGCTCTTGATTCAAAATTGCAAGAAACTACCCATGAGTATGAAGTTACAGCTCCCCCCGGTCGCAACGCCGATTATTTGCGTTGGAAAGCCGGACAACTTAGAAAATAGAACTTGAGGTTGAGTAAATGAAAGACGGTTCGCCAGTTGAAAGCCCTGCCAAATCATGGGCGGCAGTGGTGATTGAAGCTCATAGCGATCAAGAAGACTTAGCTTCATGGCTACTCATGCAGTGCGGCGCTCAGGGGTGCGAAGTTGAACCCCTTAATGGCTCACTGGTGCGCATCAAGGCTACTTTTGATTCGCCTCATTTGCCCGATGAAACTTGGGAGAAAATCAAAAGCTCACTTGAAGAATACGGTTTAGCTGAGAGTCTTAAGTCACTACGACGCAAAGATGTCATGGAAGAAGATTGGCTGGCTAAGTGGAAGGAAGGCTTTGAGCCGTTTCGTGTGGGCACCAAGTTTCTCATTTGTCCTTCTTGGTACCTCGATGAAACCTTGATTGATACATTGCCGCCAATTGACAGTGAATTGTCTGAAGGCCGCTTCAAGGTTTATATTGATCCGGGAATGGCTTTCGGTACGGGTCTTCATGCTACTACCCAGTTTTGTTTGCGGGCTATGGAATCTTATCCACCTAAAGGTAAAGTGCTCGATGTCGGCACTGGCAGCGGCATTCTCGCCATTGCTGCTCTGCTGTTGCAGCCCACCAGCGAAATTGTTGCTTGCGACACCGATGGCGTGGCTTGTGAATATGCCCAGAAAGACTTTGAGTTAAATGGCGTGGATGGTCGCATCGAGCTAATTGAAGGCAGTACAGACGCCGTCGCCGGTCGTCGTTTTGATGTGCTGCTTTCTAACCTAACTTGTGAAGATATTGTTGCGCTTCTGCCCGATTACAGCGCCATGCTTAACCCTGAAGGAGTCGTGCTCTGTGCTGGTATTCTAGCTGAGCGCCTGCCTTTGCTGGAGAAATCTCTAGTGGGTCAGCCATTGCGGATTATTCAGTCTGAGACAGTTGGGCAGTGGGTTGGCCTGGTATTGCAGAAGGTTTAGGCCATCTGGCAGGGGCTGAGATTTAGGCTATAATGATTTCAGTGGTCGCCGGTTTTGCTGGCGGTTACCTTTGAACCCTGAAAATTAGCTATCTGAGATGATTCAACACTGAATCGATTTTGTACTTCTGTACATTCATGTTTGCCATATTTGGCAGATTTGGGCATGGGGGCGTTCAGATTCGACAGGGTTATAGGGTCATGAGTTGCAGGTCGGGGAGCTTGATCCTTCGTTAACAAGTAAGCAAAAACAAAGATGCCAATAACGTCATCAAATTCCCTAGCCGCAGCCTAGCTGCGGTTGCCTAACTTAACTTAGGCTTCTAGGACTCGAGAGCGACTTGACTACCCGTCGCTTTAGGGTAAGCCACGGTGGTTGCACTGAAATAAAGTTAGCAGTTAATAGTTTCAGCTAAGACATAATTGCGAACCCGGTTGGCTGTTTGCGCCAACCTCAGCGGGCCGCAAGGCGAAAGCTAAGCGGTATCTGGGGGAATTGCAGACTAAGCTTGTAGATACTTATTTCTCGATGATTTTGGACGCGAGTGCAATTCTCGCCGCCTCCACCATTTTATGAGTCAGTGATGAAACATCTCAAAAAGAAGAGCCTCGGCCTATGGGTCGGGGCTTTTTGTTTTGGAAACTAAACCTTCAATTGGCCAATTCTGTGCACACTTAGTGCCATCAATGAGTTAATCAGGATGACCGACGACCCGAGTTCGACCCTTTTCCAGCCGGATGTTGTGACGTACTTTTATCTGGCTTTAGTTAAAACGGTCCAGACAGAGCATTCGGATTACATGTTTCCGCTCATGAGGGCGGTGAATGACTTTATAAACAGTACCTGCCGCTATACGATTTCAGGCTGAATAATTTGGGGCTGAGGTCCGTCATGGGCGGGACTGTCAATCATCCTGAAAGAAATACGTTGACCATAGCGTACAGTGGGTAGGCACCACTCTGATGGTGAACCAGAAACAACCCGGGCCACGATTGAATCTTCTTGTGGCCCATTGCAGAGCGAAAACGCAAAGGTGTCACCTAATGACGGCACAAACACCCCAACAGAAATACCGTCAATCAACACTTCAAGTGCTTTCATTCTTACACCAGTCTTCGTTGTCCTTCCCGCTTTCGCCATCGATAATCTCTTCAGTATCATGTCGTCTAACATAGTGCGGTGGACTGACAGTTTCTGGGTCTGCTTCCGTTAAGCAAAATTCGACACACTCACCTTCCTGCATATCTGGAAGCTGCCACTGCCAGCTTTCTGTAGGTGTGTTTAACATGATAGAACCTCTCATGTAATCGTGCGGAATGTTGCCAATCATCGCCCAGAATGGTGCTTGATCAGGTAAAGCGCATACTCCAACCACCCGACCTTCAATCGAAACCTGTAATGCTCTCATTTTCTGTCCCACGAAATCACGACAACACAATTTTTGTTGGTCGTCACAAGCCTTCTTAAGCTAAGCAAATAGTAATCACGTCTCCATAAGCTTTAACTCGACCCTATGCAATCAGTCTATCACTAAGGTGTAATCGTTCTGGAGACCCCTTATATGGTGGCTCGTCGAGAGTTACCGAAACTGATATTGCAATAGCAGAGCTGGTCATGTTGTCCGTCCTGTTTTAATCTGTTCAACAAACCAACGATATGATGATATGCATACTACGACAAGCCCCAATTTAGACCGCGTACTTTTGCACTCGAAAACTTCGACTTCCTGAGCTTATGGCTTCACCAAAAGGCTTTGATCAAAGTCTTTTATGTTGCACTTGTTCAGGCTAAATGACTTGAGTAGCTCTAGCGCTCGTTCTGATACCACAAGTGGGTAACTCCCCGGTCCTTGAAGTAGGCCAAAATCGTCAACAGCTATCTGCCCTGTAAACTTAAACCAGAGTAGCTCAGGCACTGCCTCACCAGGGTGATCATTTTTATGAATATAGAATTGATCTTCCTCAATGATATCGACTTGGCCAAACTCAATACCAGTGAGCTGATGGCTCTTAATTGCATCGGCCAACCTCGGTGAACCAGCATAGCCATACATGTCAGCCTCGACTAAATCATCTTCTGGCCACTTCTTGAGCCAGAGCTGAAACTTGTGAATCCTGAGTGGCCTGTCCGACCAGCCTTCGTGAACTGTATCATCGCCTAGGCTACCTACTAATTGAGGGTTCAGCTGAAAGAAATTCATGGTAAATACACTAGCAACTGGTTCAACCTCTAACTAGTGGATCTTGATACTCTTCGACTACGCAGTTGCTGATTTTGAAAGCCTTCAAGACTGCCATGGCTCGCTCTGAAACAATAAGGGGGCACTTAGGCGGCTCATCTCTAAATCCAAAATCATTCTGTCCTGCAATGCCAGTCACTTTCAACCAAACTAGGTTGGGCAAACCTTCTGGATGTTCTTCTTTCGAAAGAAATAGCTGGTCGCCCTCTAGAACGTCAATATCACCAAGCTCGAAACCTCCTAGGTCGCTAGCTTTTAGTGCACTGGCCAGATTTTCAGTAATAGCATAGCCACCAAGCATTGACTCAAGTAAGTCGTCTTCTGGCCAACGCTCTACTACTAGCTGAAAGTGCTCAAACCTAATTGGTCGGGCGCTCAAATCGATTATCTCGGTGTCATTGCCTAGTGAACCGGGGCATTCAGGTTCAAGGCTGTAGTACTTAGTCATGGTAAATAGCTTCTCCCAAATCGTGCATCCATTAGATTGGCATAGTCCAAAATATCCTGTCTTGTAAGGTTCTCATTCCGCAAGAAGATACGCCATGCCTGGCTCAGTTGTCCATGTGCTCCAGCTCTGTTTGGCAATCCTCTAAGATTTGCTAGAGCATTTACTTCTTCGGCACCAAACAATTGAGGAAACAACTTTAGAACATCTTGCGGCATGCGGTGGTGTACTTGCAAGTCGCCCGGATAGTTTGCATACTGTGGATTTGCCTCTAGATAGAGTTGCCGATATGGCTTGGGCAGGTAGGATAGGCCTGCTTCATTTAATTGCTCTTTCGTTAGGTTTTGTAGGTCCGATTTCTCTACGCCTGCCCGCTGGGCTGCTTTATCTCCCGAGATTGGGTGTGATTTCCCCTTCTCGTACCAGGGCGACATTCTCAGAATATGATCATCAGTCTTTCCTTCAATCAGCTTCTCTGATACTTCCGCACCGCGCAGTTCAGAGAAATAACCTTTAGGTACTCCAGCATATTCAAGCTCAGGGCCAGTCAGGTTAAGTGTCTTAGATAGTTCGTAGAGATATTGTTTGCCTTGAAGCGCCTTCTCTGGTGCCGACACTGACCAGCTACTTATCTGCTTGGTCATGTGAGCGAACTGATCTACAACGGCCTTATCGACATGAGTTGCAACTTGGTCTGCCACCTTCAGGGCTGCCTGACCGGCCTCTGTGCTACCTTCTGGATTGACCATGGCAAACATAGCTTTGCCAATAACATGACCTTTCCGACCACCAACGATACGCTGACAATAACAACCTTCGATGCTGGACTACCAGGAGGCTCACAAGCAATCATCTACACGGTTCTTGCAGGAGACACCCTTGCTTCAATAGCAACTGGAATGGCCACCGCAATAAATGCTAATGCCAACCTGACGGCTATAGGGGTGACCGCTTCTTCGTCTTCTGCTGTTCTCAACATCAAATCAGCCTCAATCAACAACACCACCTACACAAAATCGCTCAGTGGCGGTGCTACCGAAACAATCACTCTTGCTCCAGCAACTAGTGTCTCTCAATATTCATACAACAACCTCAATGAACTCACTGCTATTGCCCCTGGAGGCGCCACTAAATTTGAAGCCACAACCAACAAAGCCCTCAAGTCAGCAACAGTAAATAGCAACCCAGCTACCCTCAACTGGTCAAAGAACTTTACTGGCAATGCAACATTGAGCAACGGCGCAAACACCGTGCCAGTCGGCGCCACTGACGGAGCCAACAATACTGTCACCAACAATTATCAAATTCCTGTGAGTGGCCCTAGTAGTGCTTCGCTAACATTCGATGCCAATGGCAATATGACCGGCGACGGTGTGAAAACGTTCGCCTGGGATGCAGAGAATAGACTAATCAAAATCACCTACCCTGGCAGTGGTAACTACAGCCAAATTCTCTACGATGCAAATGGAGTTAAGGGCCAAATAGCAGAAACTGTCGCCAGCACTCTTTCAAGCACCAAGCAATTTGTTAACTCAGGCTCTAGAATTTGCGAAGAACGCGATGCTAGTAGTGCAGTCACCAAGAAATTCTTCGGCCTTGGCCAAACAATCAGTGGCTTTAATTTCTTCTACGACTTTGACCACCTCGGCTCGATTCGCGACATGACCGACAGCTCGGGCGTCGTGCAACCTCGTTATGATTATGACCTCTATGGTCAGAAAACAAAAACATCTGGCGCACTAGATTCTGATTTCCAGTATGCTGGTTATTACATGCACGCACCAAGTGGGTTGAATCTGACGGTTTATAGGGCTTACAGTCCGTCGCCAGGGCGGTGGATTAATAGAGATCCGATTGAGGAAGAAGGCGGTATTAATCTTTATGGATATGGACTCAATCGGCCCAGTGCGGTCATCGATCCTTCTGGTTTAGGAGGTTTCCAAATTTCGAGTCGAGGTGTGGCAAATGTATTTGGAGTTCCCAACAACTTTCCCAATGGTTGCTATGATTTGGTCAATGCTGTGACGGGAAATCCCTTAGGAACTAGACCAGACAATTTGTCCAGTACTAAGTGTTTTTACGGGCCAAATGCCTTTTCAGCCGCAGAAGCTGCCGCCAAAAACTGCTGTAATGGTGCGGCCGTCTGGTCCAAGAACAGCAGAGGTTGGACAACGGGGTCAGCCCCTTCTGCGGGGCCTGTTAATCCAGGCGTTGTAGCTGGTGCTCTTGGCGATGTAGATTACGTTACTTACAATCCTGTTAACAACTTTTTCTATGATCTAAATGGAGGTGGGCCAGACCCGCTGGGCAACGTCTATCCGAACAAACCACGGGCTTACGCAACCATTTGGTGCTCAACTTGTAAGAATAGGCCATCCAAAGTTCCACCAGCTCGCCTTGTCGGCCACTAGCAAAGAAATTATGCTCCCAGGACGTGATTGTTATGGTTTCCAATAGAAGCACAATTAAACTACTCATCGGAGGCTGCCTTATTGCTTTGCTGACTGGCCTTACGGTCTCTTACTGGTATCAAAAGAATCCATGTGAAAGATTCGTCGAAAATCCTGCGAGCGTTTACTCTGCTGTGTGTTGCAGTAAAGATATTCCCGCGAACAGCGTAATCACAGAGGATCAGCTGGAGGTAAAGAACATGCCACTGTCGAGGCTGCCAGCCAATGCCTGTGACTGTATTTATGTGCCTGTCGGAAGAAGGCTTCCATATCCCAAAAAAAAAGGTGAATATATTAGCCTTCGAGAGTTCGGTATCGCGCGCATTTTGGATGGGGTGGAGAGTATACCCATGGCCAGTCCTCCAATAGTAGATAGGGGCAGGCAGACAATTCCACCACATTGAATTGCTGTTAAAGAAAGGCTAGAAACTGACGTTCACGCTCTTAAATTGACCAATTTTGTGCACACCCCAGATGCAAAACCGTGCATCTCTATTCATCTCGGTGCAACATAATCTTGTGGCTGAATCGTTGAACGCTTGTCCAGTGCCCGAAACCTTGACTGTGACTAGCTCGTCGTTGAGTGCTGTAGGACTCTCTCGCCGCCTCCACCATTTTATGATTCAGCAATGAAATATCTCAAAAGAAAAGCCTCGACCTTATGGTTGGGGCTTTTTGTTTTTGTACTGTTCTTCTGGATTAGACTGCTTGTATGAACCGTCAAAATATTGTGGGTTCTGAATCGGCACTAGAGAAATTGCCAAAGACCGGTAGAGTATTGGTGGTCGCATCGACACCGGGAGAAACTTGTGGTTGACAGATGGTGGCAAAAGTTAGCTCGGAAGCTGTGGGTGAGAACCGGCAGTAGTCCTTCTGCGAAATCAAGCCGACAAACCCAGGCGTCTTTCAGCAATGTTGAAATGGTATTTGACCTGACCCGCGAGCCGAAACAGAACTTAGGGCTACCAGCGGATGCGATTCCGGGACTGTCAGTGCTAAAGGAACTGATCCGCGGATTACGCTATCGAACAATTGACTCCTTGGTTGGGCTTGAGTTGGAGCTTACCTCTATTCAAAAGGCTTCCGATGAAATATGCTCACTGATTCGTATGCATGGTATTGAACCTGTTGGCGGGGTCCGGGATTTGAGCGCAGGTGCGTTCTTAAAGTATGGTCTGCTGGATTGCGAATACTTTGATGTCGTCACTGATTTCATTCCCGAGCCGCAACGGGCCAAGTTTCTAAAAGATATGGGATTTTTGCCTGATAAAGCAGACGTTAACGATGAGCTTTTTCCGGATGCGGGGATTGGGTTTCTTGAGGAGATGGTTGATGAGATCCGGCAAGGCAAATTGTTGTTTAAGATTATGCTCGACAGCAGCGGAACGTATCGCGGAGCTCAAGGAGCAGCACTGGATAAATGCATGAGCATTGATCCGAACAGGTACTTTCCATGTAAGTTTGTTGTGCGCGATGCATGTATTACAAATTGCAGCTTGATTTGGCTACTCAAGCATTTTTACTTGTAACCAGCTCTTATGCCAATTCCCTAGGCAATCCCGCAAGTTTTGTATTTCAAAGGCTCAATGACTTTTTCATAGTAAAGCTACCGTTGAGTTAGATGAGGTTTTATATGAAGTTCGCACCACTGTAATAATTGCGCTCATTTTGATTCTGACGATTCAATCATCGACCGTTGGCGCAAAAGCAAGAGAGTATTATATTTCAACTTCTATCAAGCAATCAAAGAAGGAAGATTATTTTCGCAAGAGTGTAAAAGTCGATCCAGCCTCTTTCAACTACGGTGGCCACACCATCGCCATTTCAGCATGCTGGCTTGAGGAAGAACCGAATGAAAAAATGTATTTGATTCTCAAATTCAAAGTTGATGGTCGAGTAACAAAAGAACATGAGATTGCCCACTACAAAGACATGCATTACAGGTTCAACACGACCGAAGATGAGCCAGAAGTAAAAAGAATATGTTACTTTAGATTCTTGCCTCTCTCAAGTATTCCAAGGCTCATAATTGGCGCTTTTGGGCAACATGTTCATTTTGTTCAGTTCAAGTCATTGGCGCTACCGAAAAATCTTCGTCTTCGGCTCAGTATAGGGGGCGTGGAAAAGAAGGAGAAGATGACGGACACTTTTCTAGAGTTTCAACTGAAGTAAAACAGCCATTGAAGCCCTTTCTCAAAAAAAAATTTTTTGAGCTCAAACTTGAGCTTAGGAACTATCGTCTACTTTCTCTTAGGCGAAAAACGAATAGCCAATTGCAAGTGCCAAGCCAACTTTTGGTAGTTCATTTTTGTAGACCGCAGTCCAACGTGTTTCTACTGTCGTGGAAAGTTCTCGCTGTAAAACGCACAATGACCGATGACCGTCTGCCAGAGCCAGTAGCAACGAGCTTTGATGCTCTGCCGTATTTGCGTAGGGTCGGATCGTGTTCAGAGTGATGAGCTCAGTTAGTGCGTGCGTCAGTGTTTCGCTGTCTGTGGCCTTCCTGCAGTCTCGTGCTGCGCTCTGAGTTAGTAGGACTAACGCCTTCTCTTTTGCCAGCAAACATCCAACACCAGAGCTAAAGATTGAAAGAAGGGTCAGTAAAGCAAACGCCCAAATTGGTCTATCCGCTGATACTGGATGATGTTTTGCAAAGCTTTGGCGGAGTATCTTTGCTTGGTCTTTATCACCATTGCGCTCTGCTAAATATCGAATTATTGAAGTGCAAATAAATGGTTCTTCATCTAGTAAAGGTATGAGATCGACTGCTTGAGCAATTAGTCGTTTAGATTCCTGCTTGTTACTGTCGTACTGAAGAATTGCCATTTGAGCAAGTGTGTCAACACACTTTGTATTGGCATTATGTTTTTGATATAGCGAAAGTGCTTTGTTGTGCCAGGAGATTGACTCAGAATCTCGATCTATTGGACCTTGCGAACAGGTGAGGCCAAGGTAAAAATAACGACCAGCCATTTGAAGGCTTTGGCTACCGTAAACTGTTGCAACTGCGGCGTTCTTTAGGCGAATTGTGTTGATATCTTCGTTTGTTGCTGAAGAGTGCCACGTCGCCATAGAACTATAGCGACCGCTTTGTTTGTTGTCATTTAGATCTGGAGCGCTCTCGTAAATACGTTCTGCCAGTTCATATTGGCCTGCATCGCTCATGAGGCACGCAAGAGCCTTGGCACTGTTGTCGAAGACACTTGTCGCGTAAAAAGTTGAAAAAACAAACAACGTCATGCAACTTGCAATCAAGTAACTGACACGCATGTAAGATAAGAGCCAGTTTGCCTGCAGAAATCTTTGCCAATCTTTTTCGTGCGCAAAAAAGCTCTGTTCTTTTTGAGCGCGCAGTTTGGAAAATCTAATAACTATGACTATTGCGCCTGCAATAGCTAAGTCTTGAAGACCAGCTTCCAAGCTAGCACTGAATTGATGTGCACAGCCTATTCGCTCGAACGACTTAGTGAGCCAACTGAAGAGCCATAAGGTCAAGGTAATTGAAATCAGCCGGTGATTTGCTCGAGCTAGAAATTGAATTGGTCCGCTTAATTGGATTTCAATGAATCGTCGCAATAACGAATGAAATTTTTTATCGGGTTCGTGAGGTTTGTATGACATGTTTAGGCGCATTGCCGTGAGTACTTAGTTCAACACCGATACAATGTATCGGTTTCAGTGCAGCTCGCCTACACGGTTTACCCCACCATGCTGCAGTTTTCGGCTGGTTATGTGCCGTCGCGATCTACCGGTTTCCCGGGTAAGAGTTCTTTTCTTGATTGAGCGCAATGTCTACGTCCATGGATGCTGCGTGTTGCTCTGCCGCGTCCACAATTAAGAGGGTTGGTACCCAGCCGCCGACGATTGCCATGTCGTCCACGTAGGCGCCAAGAATGTGAACGACTTCAATGAGCAGTGAGTGGCAAGCTTTTACCTTGCGCGGATCGTATTCGCTCGCTGAAGGGAAGGTCATGCTACTTCACTTTGCAGAGCCTTCACTTTGCAGAGCCTTCCACTTGGGCAGTATCTTTTGCTCAAGCAAGAATTCTGCCGCTTCTTGTCCGCGACCTCTGTGACTCGCCAGGTCTAAATAGAGTTGGATGTCGCTCACTACTTCTCCTGTCCACTCTTCGCTGTTGGTGCGAGTGCCGCGAAGCATGAATTCGTCCTGCGGTTTAAGCAGAAGGAAATTCGCACCAGACGGCACTGTTTTCCATCCAAGTTCACTCGCTAATTGCTCCAGATCTGCATCTACGTATGCCGTGCCCATGGAGATTCCGCGCACGAAGGGCGCGATTCTGTTGGCTGCAGAAAACAGAGTTAGTGCGCAGCCAATGTTTTGTGAACGGCAGTGATCGTAGAGGCGCTCTTCAAGTTCAAGCATTCCGCCTGGCGCATAACAACCTAGTGATTCGTTGTTCTTGTGTGAATACTCGCTGCTCCACTCATGCAGTACATCTTCCGGCTCTTTGAGTTTTAGCCCGCTAGGAGTAGCCATCGCGAAATCTAATTCGAGCAACTTTTGCTTTACCTTCGACGCCAGCCCAATACTTATTTGAGCGGTTTCGGAAAGATCTTGCACCTGCCAGGTCCTGTACGGATCTTCCAGCATGATGCGAACTACGCGGCTCGATTTGGGCGAAAACAAGCTGCGCAGCGGGCGCTTCTCTACCTTTTTGTTTTCCGCTACTTCGCGCTCGATGTATATGGAATCAAAAGCAAGGCGGCAGTTACCCGATAGGTCAAGGTAGCCGACATTCATTTCCTTACAGATCTCAGCGGATCGCTTGCTTATGTATGTCGCTGCCACGACTGGATAGAGTTGGTTTTTTTTAGAGTTCTTGCTCATTATGGATAGCATTTTGGCGCAGGATTCTCTGATTAGTCGTGGTTCTCCGCTTGCCCTAGTCAGTACGCAAACAATCCAATCTTCGTTAGATGGAGTGACAATTGTTGCTTCGAAACCGTGAATCTGGTCTGGTTGGTTGATGTCGGCTTCATAGTCGAGTAAGGCGCTGTTAGAGCTGCTCTTTATGCGCACGTCGTTGATACCAGGCACCTTTTTGATCAGGTTCTCGAATGCCGTTTGCAGTTGTTGTATGTGTTTTTGGTATGCGTATGCTGGCATAAGGGTTAATACCGATTTTGCTATTTTTGTAGTATTTCACCATTTGGTGAAATGGCAAGTTTTGATGAAAAATGTCGATTTATTATTACTATACCATGTTTCACCGCTTGGTGAAACTGCTAGTTTTGGTGAAACCCGTAGGCGGTGGTTAGCTTGCTGTTGACCAGTTTTGTGCTCACCATAGATTCAACTTGATCCAAGGCCAGCGGACCTGCGATAACTGGTTCTGACCGAGGAGCGAGCAATGGCTGACGATGATTTATTCGATGTGCAAGAGCGAATTTATAAGTTCAACTTATCGGAGATTCACACGCCTGAAGAGTGGTGTTCTTTCTTCGCTGACGGGATTACACTTTTAGAGCATCCAGATGATGAAAGGAAAAATTATGCGATAGAGCGCATGACTACTGGTATTTGGTCCGAAGTCTATCAGCGAAACAAGCAACCCGAATTTATGCCGCTTCCTGCAGTTCAGCGAATTCCCCCAATTCTTGATGCCATTGCTAAGCAGGACCCAAGTAAGTTCTTCATACTGCGATTTACTGTATGGGGAGCTTTTTCGGCGGACCAGCAGTCGGTTCTTTCCAGTTGGCTGACTGCCGCTGAGGCCGGTGGAATCTTGTCTAAGGATACGGTGGCTGTGGCACGAATCCAGGCGGACTTGTATCCAACTGAAGATTGGAATCAGGCTAAATTCATTTTAGAGCCACTGTTTGATCATCCCAATGCTCTGCTTCGAGCCGCTGCTGCTGCTGGCTTCGGCGCGATGTACATTTGGGACGCGGATAATCTGCCGCCGCTGGCCGCAACCATGAAGCAGGTAAAGGCTATGGAGATTGAACGACCAGGATTTGCTGGCTCATTTCTTGGTCAACTATTGATGGATCTGGGACAAGACGGAGAGATAGAGGATAGTGGCGTCAAGCTTTCTGACTGGATTTTGGAAATCATCGCTAAGCGGCAGGTCGACGAGCCCTGTATTCCTTTCTATAACGGCATAGATTTTCATGCTCACGAAGTCCTAAGCTCTTATCCTGAGGCGGTTCGTAAGTTAATGGAATTTGGCGCCGAGTCTGTGGCTGCTATGACTGCTACAGAAGAAGATCGCCCTATTGTTGGAATGCAAGAGCTACTTGAAGAACTTGCTTTCTCTCCAGACGATTTTGTAGCACGCATTTGCTCATGGCACCTTGCGTATCACTATCACTTCCTGCATCCCGAGGGTCATAGGCGAGGTTATGTTCAGCTTGAGCAACGCCAGGATGTTGATATTTTTCTTGTCTTTGATCCAACAGAGCACGGAGATCGCCCTTATGCCGCTACGATTTATCCGCGCGATTCTGCTTTAGATGATGACTTCGCCTGGAGATGGATTGATAAGCTGATTCCTCCGCATCTAAGGCCGCCTGGTAAGGAAGATGAGCCTCCGAATGAAATTGAAGAAGTTAAGCCCGAATCTACGAGCTTTGTGTACGGCGACTACATCATTGAAATGATTGGTGACTGTGAGAAGAAACAATGGGGCCGTGTTTGGATCAAGTGGCCGCTGCGAAGTTGCGAATGGTAGCGATTTGACCGTGACTGCTACTGCTGGACCAAGATGCATTTGAGTATCTAGCTCTCGGACTGGCGTTGACCGATGGCTAGGCATTATTGCCCAGTGTAGGGATCTGTAACCTATAATGGATTTGAGCGCTCCCTCAGGCAAGTTGGGTGGATAGCATGAATATTAAGGAGCAATGCGCCGAAGCCGGGGCTTTACTGACTCGTCGTACCATTCTCAAGTTGATAGCGGGTGCGCCGCTTGTGGCTACTTTTGGCTTCGTTGCGTCGCCGTTGTTGCGGTATCTGAAACCAACAATGAAACCGGGCAATTTCTTTCAAACAGCCGATCTGCCGAAAGCAGATCAGTCTGTTCGATTCCATCGTATTGATTTTCCACAAAGCTGGACCTGCCTCCCTTTTATGCTCCCAATTACTTATACTGTTTTTAATCCTGAAGAACATGAAACCCGCAAAACACCTGGTTTCATATTAGCTACTGCAAAAAATGAGATAGTCGCCTACAGTCGCCTTTGCACGGCCCCATGCCACGTAGACGGCCACCACCAATTACTAAACTTCTTAATGAACACCACCGAGATTGACTGCATCGCTCAATCTAAATCACCGGTGCTGTACTGCCCGTGCTCGTGTTGCTTAAGTACCTATGACCTTAACGACCACGGTCGCGTAATAGGCGGTGCAGCGAAACGCCCTCTGCGTCGAATTGACGTTGCTAAAGAAGGTGACTATTACGTAGTTACCGGCCCAGTGGAGCCAGAGATCGTCTGAGTCTTCACTCTACTGTTTTTGGTCCTAGAACTAGTTCATATTTGCGTGCGAGAAAGGCAACAGCATTTAGGAAATCCAAATCGTAAAACAGCTCCACGAATTTGAACAGATCGCCTCCTACGCGACAATTTTCACAGCGAAAAATACCAGCAGATTTGTTAACAGCAAAGCTATTTTGCGCGGTTTTGCAAAAAGGACAGGCACCTTTGAAGTACATGCCGTTTGCCTTGAGTTCAGTATGTTCTGAAATCAGCTCGAGCAAGTTACCGGTTAACATTACTGATTCAATTAGCTCTGCATCGACCATGTATTCGTCGACTCTTGGCGTGTTCATTACTTTCACCGGTCGTATTCTGTGTGCACTGTGGCGATTTTGGGAGCGATGTTATCGTTCTGATAACTGGGTGTCAACTTAATTTGCCTGGCCCTACTGGGCGAATCCGTAATACTGCGGTCGCTAAAAACGACCAGGCGAAGCTTCCATTGTATTATCGATTGATTCGTTAGTTGGAGTTGGCTGTGAACCTACCGTTTGATTTCCCAGAAGATGCCTCAAAGCTTTTCGACTTAGCCATGAAGCAACTTAAACTTGGTGATATTGATGGCGCGGCAAGTATGCTTTCGGCTTCGCTGCAAATCGAAGAGAGGCCAGCTACTTTCTTCGAGCTGGCCAAGTTGAAATTTCAGCGGAGTGATTATCCGGCGGTTCACTATCACGCCACTCGTGCAATCGAAATGGCTAGAGAACTGAAACTTGAGCCCGGTCAATCGGAGCCTTACGTTAAGTTGTTGGCTGAGATTCAACCACTTCTCGATGCGCAGGTTGAAATGGAAAGAATCGTTGAAAGATTGGCCAACGATGGTGATCTTCATGGTCTTTTTCAGGTTTTCGATCTTTTGAAGTTTGAAGATGCCATGATGCAAATCGCACGTCCATCTTTGCGAATGATTTTGAAAGATGACCCCACCGATAAGGCGGCTTCAAAGATTGGTGGTTGGCCGATATTGCCGGATGATGTTAGTTGGCCATCCAATGCTGACGGATTACCTTTGGCGTTTCTTTGCCGAATTGATCTTGGTTGTCTTGCTGGCACAGCCTTCTCTGAACTGACTAACAAGAAAACGGGCTACCTTTCCTTTTTCTATGATGCAGTAGAGCAACCATTTGCTTGGCGTCATAAAGATCGCTATGGGTGGAAAGTTTTGTTCACTCCCTCGGGGGTGCGGTTGTGTTATCCGGAGGAACCGGAAGGACTAAGCGAAGACTGCGTCTTTAAGGCTTATTCGGTGTCGTTTGAGGAAGAATTGACCTTCCCTCTAGACGATTGCGGGTCGAAGCCTGAAATGACTAGTGAGGAGGAGGCTCGATTCAATTCGTTGTGTTCTGCTTGGTATGGTCGACATTCCTTTGAGAAGCATCGGCTATTTGGCTGCCCTCAATTGTCGCAAGACGGCTGGGAGCTTGAATGTCAGCTAGCTGCCAATAGTATCACTCATAAGGAGTTTGAAAAATTAGAGCCGCTGGTTGATGCCAGGCTCACAGACAGTTTAAATGATTGGATACTTCTACTTCAACTTGATTCATTTTACGATGCAGCAATCTGGTGGCAGAACGGGGTTAAGCTCTGCTTCTGTATTCACAAAGATGATTTAACTGCAGGTGATTTTGACAAGGTTTGGGTGGTAGTGCACTAAGGCACGTGCTGCCTTTTCTTCTAGCCGGGAATAAGGAATACTATCAACGGCTGAGGACGGTAAAAATAAGTAGGTATGGTAGGTTCGGACGAAAATTATTCGCGAATTTGGCTGCGAAAGTATCAGAGCCATGGGCCTGAGGCCGGGGTGATTGCATCGCAAGTACCTAATTTTACCATTAGATGTTTTCCTTACGGCATGACCAATGAGCTCGATAGCTCCATGGACCTAATCGAAGACTCTAAGCCCAGCTATTATCGGTTTGTGTTTTGGAGCGCCATTATCGGGGCTATGATGGCCCTTGGCACACTATTGGCCTTGCTGCTTGCGGCCGCGAATTTGGCTCCGCTAAATGGCCTGCTTATGGTGTTTTGTTTGTGTGTGCCAGTTCTATTCTTGAATTTATTTGGTCAATACTTCAAAAAGAAGATCGACAGATATTTGAGCACAAGACTGTTGAAGGTTGTCTCAATTAGTGTCAGAGAAAAAGTGCTGAACTTGTATCTGAAGGGGCAGGATCCAATCTCCATCCCACTTTCCTCAATCACTACAATTGAACTAGCACAGTCAAAGAGTAGCGAATTGGCAAAACAGACCATAGTCATTTCTGGCACACAAACGAAAGAGCCTATTTGCATAAAGCTCTCGGCCATCCATACTCACGAGAATTGGATGATAATTTCCCATGCGCTTACCAATTTTGCAAAACATATCAGCATTGATGATGGTATCGCTAAAGCTCTTACGCTACCGAGTGCTGATACGTCGTTTACTGAGCTTTGGCTTGATAGTTTATCATCGGCACCAGAAGCAGAGTCACTACAGGAGATACCAGATGGTCAGACCTTGGCGGCTGGTCGTTATTTGGTTGAGTCTAAATTGGCCTCGGGTGGACAAGGGCACGCCTATCTTTGCTACGACCAAACAACGCAAGAGGAAGTTGTTGTAAAGGCATATCTACTACCGGTGTATCAAGGAAAGCATTTGAAAGACATTGCCATTCAGCAGCTCGAAGCTGAGTCTATGGTATTGCAGCGAATCAATCATCCACAAATTGTGCAGTTTGTTGATTGGTTTAGCACTTCAAGCTGTGCTTTTCTTGTACTCAAACGAATAACGGGAAAGAATCTCAGACAATATCACGCAGTTCGGGGGAGCTTGCCGACTGCATTAGTGCAAGATTTGACCATGCAAATGTGCGAGATTCTTGGGTATTTGCATAGTTCCACTCCGGCCATTGTTCATCGCGACTTCACCCCCGACAATCTCATAATTGATGGGCAACAGAAGCTCACGTTAATCGATTTTACTATTGCCGAGCCCACTGGTGCTGTATCAGGCCTGCCACCAGCGGGCAAGCCTGCTTATATGCCGCCTGAACAGTTTCGTGGTGAAACTTGCGTGCAGTCTGATATTTATGCACTTGGTGGCACATTGCAATATTTGCTTACTGGCTGCGATCCGGTGGCTCTTGAACAGACGAACATATTGTTGACGCAGCCAGTAGTCTCGCCCTTGCTTGCCGAAATAGTTTTTAAATGTCGTGCTCAACGGCCCAACGATAGGTTTCAGTCGGTCGATGAGATCACTGCTCTGATTCATTCTTCGATGAGAACATCGATAAATGAATAACCAAACAAATCTAAGTAAGCTTAACTATCATCCTGCATCTATTGAGAAGATCGAGCGACTTCACGCGATCACGCAAGTCGTTTTAATTTTGTGCACGCTTGCTCTATTGCTTCTAGCCGTAATGATTTGTCTATATGGTACCTCCTTGAATGTTGCCAGTGGACTGAAATTGATAGTCATTGCCGTCGTCATCTTTGGCTTCGGAACCTTTTCTTTGTGGTCCAAAGTTGGTAAGATTCGCGACTCTTATCTGGCGCAAATACAGCCACTCATTGTTACCTCTGGTGGTGCCATATTTCCATTCGCTACGATTTTGCAGTTGAAGGGGCGCCGCTGGCGGCGTTGGGAAGAACTAAAAAATGCTTTTATATATTGGAATGACGGTCCAGATTTTGAGGATAGCGATGCTTTAGTTATGACATTTAAAGATGGAAGCAGTACCCGCATTGCCCTGAAAACTATGTTGCATCAAGATATTGAAAAGCTGTTGGTGGCCTTAGAAATGTGGGCACCGCCGTCGGCAATAAGTGAAAATTTCGTTGACTTGCGGGGCTATCTGAGCCAGGCACTTCTGAGGCAGGGGCTCAAGAGTTACACGGCACTATGGAATGATGAACTTAGTCGACGCTTTAGTTTAGCTACTTTTAGAGCTTTGCCGGCCGGTACAAAACTGCAAAATCGGCGTTTTGAAATTACTAGCCAACTTGGCTTTGGTGGTTTCTCTGCTGTCTATAACGCAGTCAATTCGCGAGGCGAACAGGTCGTTATTAAGGAACTGGCGATTAAGCAGCTTGACAGTGAGGCAGTCAAAACTTCTCTCCTGGAGCACATGAATCGAGAGACTGCTCTACTGGCTAAGATTCAGCATCCACAGGTTTGCCGCTTGCTTGATACTTTTGTCGAGAACGATCGTCATTATATTGTTTTGGAAAAAATTCCTGGTTCAACTCTGCGTCAGGTTATCATCGACAACGGGCCCATGAGAGAGGCCGAAGTGAAGGCACTGGCTTTGCAAATGGCTGAGATTCTCGGCTATCTTCATTGCCAGCAACCACCCCTGGTGCACCGGGATTTTACACCGGATAATCTCATAATCAGGTCGAACAAATTTCTTGCTCTAGTCGACTTCAATGCCGCGATGGAGTTTCTTGCCGGAGCGACGGGAACAATCATCGGAAGGCATCACTACATGCCACCGGAACAAATCCAAGGTAAAGCTGTGGTAGCTAGTGACTATTACAGTATGGCTGGCACTATTTATTTTCTTCTGACTGGGCGAGATCCAAGGCCATTGACACAGCTTGATGTGCGAGCCGAGGGGATTGCAATATCAGGTAGTCTAAACCACCTGTTGTTCGCATTGACGAGTAGCGATATTAGCGAGCGGCCACATGTGCAGCAAATCATTTCGGCCTTGCAGCCTGCTTGAAGTGCTTGACTTCTGGTAAAAGAGAAACATCTTAGTTTTCAATCGGCTAGAGTTATATCTGCAACTAGAGGAGATTGAGCACCATGGATGACAAGGATAAGCTGAAAGCGATAGACATTCTCAATAAGATTATGGAATTAGAGTTGGCTGGCGTGGTCCGCTACACCCACTATTCTCTTATGGTCTACGGTTATAACCGCATTCCGATTGTCAGCTGGCTCAAGGCAAACTCTAATGAGAGTCTGATGCATGCGCACAAGGCCGGTGAGCTTGTCACCTTGTTAGGCGGCCATCCGTCACTGAAGATTGGACCATTGCTTGAGACCGAGAAGCATGACCTTGGTGATATATTGCGCGAGAGCTTAGAGCATGAGAGAACTGCTATCGCCGCTTATTATGAATTGCTCCACGCCTCTGAGGGTAAATCGGTTCTGCTCGAAGAGTATGCCCGCGAAATGATTATGGGCGAAGAATTGCACTTGGATGAAGTCAACAAGATGTTGAGAAAGCCTGGAGACATTCATCCCTTTCACGATTAATTAGCGACTTGTCGATTAGTTAGTGACGCTTCGGCGCTGCCTAAGATCAAATAGAGCCCCAGCCTTATGGTCGGGGCTCTTTCTTTCTTTCTTTCTTTCGTCTAGTATCATTGACACGATTATGAATTCGCAGTCCTTTACTGTCATTTGAACTTTCTTGTCTTTGCCAGCGTAAACTCCAAGGATGCAAGGTCTGTCCTAGTTGCTGATTGCTTATATCAAGCTTGCGTAATTTCTCGACATTGGCTCTGGGGTGGTGATACAGGAATTAGTTAATTGGTCGATTTCTAGCGGTCCCAAACTTTATTCTGGTCCGCTCTCATCTGTGGCCGCATGTACAAGATCGCCGAGCAATTCCTTGGCCAAGTCAGGGATGCCCTCACGCAAGAGCGGTTTGCCATTGACGAACCATTGCCGACCCGTGCTGTCTTCACTCGTCGTGAATACAATATGAGGCTTACACTCATCGGCGTGTACTTCGTTGAACGAAAGAGTGGTTCTTTCATCGTAAGGCAGCAGGTAGAGATCGATATTGCTATCGTGTCCGAAAAAGAAGAGACCCCAATGTGCAGTGTGCAAGCAGGCGTTGAGGACAGGCTTGCCACTGCCTTCTGGAAAAGATTCGCCGTTGTGCTGAGGTCGCTGAATGCCTATAGCAAGCTCAAGTGTGCTCACGGTCTCGTTGTATAAGTTGGCTTGTCCGGCAAAGACATCGAAGAATCGATTGATGCTGCTCTCAATAGGGTCATCTGAGTCTGCCAAGTCAGCGAATTCGTCCGGCCCGTCATAGTCGCGCTGGTAGGTCATGGTCTCTAGAGGCGGAGAATAGACAGCCGATTCATCTGCTTCGCGCTCATCTACATCTTCTATGGTTGGTGGCGCAGATGGTGCTGGGATTTTTCTGGGATCGATCATCATATCGAGATATTTGCCGATATCATCTCCACGTTTTGCTTTGAGCATATCTAGCATGAGAAGCGATGAGTCGACTTTTTCTTTCGGCACCGACTTGCCTTTCAGTAGATTGGCTATTAAACCCATACTTCCCCCTTGAATGTCATTCTGCTAAGCTCTCTTGTTGTTGTTGGTGAGAGCGGTAAGTCATTGATGACTAGCAGTGACATCTCGAATTCATGTGAATCTGAATTGCCAGTGCGCAAACTCATTTTCATTCTTTGTCGATCTTTTGTCATTGCTGCTACCATTCTTGCATTGTGCCTCGTTATTTTTCCACCATATTATGGCAGTATCGACGAGATTCACATGACCATGATAGTTGCAGGAGTTGGTATTTGCCCTCGTCCTGATTGTCATATTCTTTTTCCTAACATATTGCTTGGCAAGCTACTTTCTTGGCTGTATTCGGAGCAAAGCCGCTTTCCCTGGTATGGCACCTTCCTCTGTCTTGCCAATGTCTGCTCGTTTACCCTTGTACTTTCTGTGTTCTCCTGGGAGCGGGCATCGCTTCTGCGAAAAATTCTCCTTGGTCTTTTTACCTTCGTTTCGCTGCTGGCTCTCTGGACATGTTTGACATTTACTAGCGCTGCCATCTTTTTGGCCGCAGCTTCTTCCCTGGTAGCTATGTCGGCATTTGAGTGCAAGTACCTGACGAAATCAGGCAGGCTTATAGTCCTGGCTGTTTCACTAGGGGCAATGCTTGTTGCTGCAATTATTAGGGTTGATTCTACCCGGTTGATTTTAGCGCTCTTGGCAGTTGTTTTATGCTGTCGCTTTGCTCGTGCTCTGACAGCAAAAACTCTAGTTGCTGCTCTGGCCTTCTGGGCGTTGCTGCTTTCTGGTATTCAATTACTCGATTATGTTGACCTCAGCTATTATAGAACTGAACCGGAGTGGTCAGGCGTCGCTCGTTTTAATGATGTCATAAATAAGATTTGCGATTTTCGCAGGTTGGCGTATAGGCCAGATACAAAGAAATATTTTGAGTCTGTCGGGTGGAATGAGAACGATCTAAATCTCATGTCTTCCAACGAGTATGCTATTGACCCTAAGCTATTCTCGTGTGAAAAAGCTGAGCAACTGCTGTCATTCTTTCCCATTTTAAGATCTGACCTGTCTCTACCAATGGTGTTTGACCAGGTGCTTAAGTATGTCGGCGACAGGTTGGTTCTGCCGAGTTTACTATTGGCCATTTTTCTTTCATTTTTTGTTGACCATGCCCGACTCAGTCGAGCGCGCTATGCGGCGTTGCTGGCGGCTTTAATTGGTGTGGTTTTGTACTTGCTTTGTTGTATGAAGCTCGAGATTAGAATTACCTTGCCATTGTTTGCTTGGCTGGCTCTTGTCGCTCTCTACTATTGTGATGATGAGAAGCTGTTGCGGCAGCTTCGCTTGCTCAGAAATGAGCAAAGACAAAAGATATCTCGGGCAAAACTCTCGATTTGTCTTTGCTTATTTCTTGTTGCTAATCTAGTGGTGGCCTTCAACTATCAGCAGTCTTGCGCGGAAGCTTCTGTTGGTAGAGCGCAGTTGAAGATAAGTTGCGCTGCCTTGCAACGCTTGAACGGATCTTTGTACGTTATACCAAGTATGGTGCCACTCGGTTTGATTTCTCCATTCGAGAGTGTTCGCGATTACTTTTCGTCAATGCGAATACTAATTCCATATTTTGCTGTGACGCCACTAGTCAATTATTGGGTTTCTAAAGAAGTTCAGGCGCAGACGCGACTGCCGCTGCTTGAGCCAGGGGTGCTCTTATGCGCTGGTGACGATAGCAATCGATATAAGCCTTACTATTTTGACCATCATCATATGAACGTTGCTTTTGAAGTGTGCTATGCCGATAAGCTAATTCGTGTGTATAAAGCCGTGCCGAAAGGCCGCCTACCCTGAATAGCTTTTACTGATAAATCTTGCGAATAGTATTGGCGTCTCTATCGCTTAGTTTTATTAGAGGTGACTTGAAATACATTACATCAAGACCAGAGGGCGAGTGTCCGTCAATTCCTAGTGCGTGTCCCGTTTCATGCAGTGCCAAATTGAAAAGTTGTTCTTTTGCCCGGGGAGTCATATCTTTGTTGTCGTAGCTTGGTGCCGAAAGATTGACAAAGCTCTTTGTTACTAGTTCTCTTCCGTAAGAACTAGTTTGGCCAGCACTGCCAATATTCATGGGGTCGTCGGCGGTGGCACGCTGCACAATTATGTTTGAGTCGTATTGTGTGGGCCACAATTCCATACGGATTGGCGACCCTGGAAATTGGCACCATAAGCTCATTGCTTGGAAAATATAGGTTCTAAGTTCAGGAGAAAATCCCGTCTTTTTCGCTTGACTTATATAGACCTTAAGAACTGAACCCGGCGCTAAGCGTTTAGAATGTATTGAGTCGCAATAGTCAGGAGAGCTCGGGTTTTGTGTGGCACGCCAATGAACTAGCTCGTTTAATTCATCACGATACGACGTGGCAAATTCTACGTTCACTCCGGCTTTATTTCCAAGAAGTGCTTTGGCGTAGTTGTCGCGAGCGGCTTGCCAGTCGGCAGTGCCGCGCTCAAATTGCCCTGTTACGTCGTGAGCCATAGCGCGAACATAGTATAGGTCGGCCAAGCTATTGGCGGCGTCGTGTGGCAATAAACTAAGAGCTTTGCTGTAGCATGCGACAGCTAGAGGGAAGTTTTTTGCTTCGTAGGCTGCTTCACCCTGCTCTTTGTATTTCGCTGCTTGTTGGGCTGCAGTGAGTATTTGCGCTGGTGCGGCAGCCGGCACTTGCGCTTGCACTGAGCGTGTCTGCCGCGCTGGTGCGTTCGGTGTTGCTTGTGCAGCTGACTGCCACGTGAGTAAAGAGCAGCTGACTGCGGCAATTGCTATTGTGCGATAGCGGAATCTAGGCATCATCAAAACGGTTCTCACTTTAGTACCACAGTTTTGTCAGACCGGCGCATTTCTTGAATGTTGACAAGTAGGGGGCAGCCATAGTCATTCAATGATGGTAGCTGCGTTATCCTGTATTCGCTACAGTTTTTGTAAGCAAGACCGCCATCTAGTGCCATGAAAATTTTGTCGACCATAAATTGTTCAGCCTGTGCACCAGTTAGACCTCGTGCTTTTACTTCTGAACCTATTTTTCTACCTACTTCATTGTTGGCTAGATCTTTTTTTGTATCTAGATAGAAATTTAGTGTGCCAGAATTGCGCCAGCAGATAGCTTCGAAATATTCGTTTGCTTTGAACAATACGTCAGCGCCGAGTTCTCCAATTTCGTATGAGACCAAGGCTGAACCATACAAGTGTTGAAAGCTATTGAGTAATTGCTCATAGACTTGAGTTGGTTGGCCCCTTACCATGTGAGTGTAAGTATTCTTGCCATATGACTCTTGCGTCGGCGGTTGGTCAAACTGCTTTTGCTCAAGGGTAAGCGGAATGAGATCGCTGCGACCAAAGATTGATTGTTCAACGTTACTGACTCGCCAGACAATGCTCAGGGTGTAGGCGGCAATGGCGAAAACTGCCATGGTCACAAACGTAGAGAGGAGCTTCAGTGCTAAGTTCATTATTGGGCTTGATTCATTGTTTGGGGCTTGGCGTTCTGTTAATTGTAAGTTTAATACATTAAGTGATTGGCTTTGTGAAGACAAGGCGCCCAAGGCAAAAACGGTCGCTATAATTCAACAATGTCTGATCAATCAAGTTCTCAGCGGCAAAATGGAGATTCATCTGGGCGTCCACCGGTGAAGGTTGCCACCTTCGAAATTCCGCCAGATCGTTTTGTTTGTAGTGTTTGCCGTGCAGTTGTGGCGCAAGCAGCAAGGGTGTTGCCTCATATGGCAGCGTATGTCTGTCTGGTCTGCGCTGCAAAGCCAGAGCACCAGCCAATTCGTGAGGCTGAAATCTCGAATAGATCTTATGCGCCTTGGACTGAGTCTGAAGTTGTTTTACTCAATACTTATCAGGTTTCAAATACGTTTCTGCCATTTGTTTGTAATTCAGAGCATCATCTAATTGCGAAGATTGAAGGCTTTGTCTGTCCAGAGTGCATTGGCTTTAAGGTTCCCTGGGCCTATTCTTGGATACTCCACGATAGCTGGCAAATGATGCGGTAGGGTTTGAGCTGATAAAATGACCTTATGACAATCCGGCCTAGAGTTTGTTCGACAAGATTTGAACGCGACGGCTTTGAGCTTCTGCCATCAGCGATAGATGCCTCGCAGGTCACTTTACTGCTTGAGGCAATTGCTGAGATTCAGGGACAGTCAGGCAAAGCTGGCATGAGAAATTTGCTTAGTCGTTCTGCGAAAATTCACAGTTTTGCTTTTAGTGATTCCAGCTTGGGAATTGCTCGATCGGTCATAGGTGTGGATGCGAAGCCAGTGCGAGCAATCTATTTTGATAAAACTCCGACAGCCAATTGGTATGTTACTTGGCATCAAGATCTGACAATTCCTGTTTCCGAAAAGATAGATACGCCTGGTTGGGGGCCGTGGTCTGTAAAAGATGGTGTGACACATGTGCAGCCACCTGCTGCGGTTCTGAACAACATGATTTCGCTGCGATTTCACCTGGATGATTGTGCTCTCGAAAATGGTGCAATCAAGTTTATTGCTGGCACTCATTTGGGCGGAGTTCTCAGTGCTGTAGAGATTGCCCAGAGGCGTGATTCGGCTGAGCACTTAGTCTGTGCGGCAGAGCTTGGTGATGTTATTGTCATGAGGCCTTTGATTTTGCATAGTTCGTCGATATCGACGTCGCCAGACCACCGCCGTGTGCTTCATATTGAGTATGCTGCTGGGGATCTTCCAACTGTTCTGCATTGGGCTGAAGCCTAAGTATTGGCGGCTGTGATAACATTCCAGGTTAGTGTTAGAACCAATTGACCGCAGAGAATTTAGGGTAGGTTATGAGTGACACCGTAGCACCAGCATTGCGCGCTTTGCTTGAAAGATTCATTGATTACGCTGGGCTCTTTCCTCCAGCGTCAGTTCCTCTTGATGCCACAATTGCAAATTATCATAGCTACCAAAATGGCGATCACCGCTGGATGTTGCGCTGGTTGGTCTTGCCTGTTAGCCAGTGTGTCGGCGTCCACGATAGCCTACGCCCCTCACTTTCGCTAATCGCTGAAGCTGATGATGGTCATGCTGCTGCTCTAGAAACCAAAACCATTGTCAGCGCCAGTAAGCCGGTCTATTGTGAGGTTTCGCCTGACAATCTGGCAATGCTTGACGCGGTAAAGGGCGCTGGAAATTTCGCTAAGATTAGGATGGGTAGCGTGCAGCCTGAGGGAATTCCCTCTGTCGCTTTAGTGGCTGCTTTCATAAACTCCTGTGCAGATCGCAGGCTGGGGTTTAAGGCTACCGCCGGTTTGCATCACCCTGTGCGGGCGCTGCAGGCTTTGACTTATGAAGATGATGCACCACGAGCAGTATTACACGGATTTCTCAATGTTCTCATGGCCGCAGCTTTTGCCTGGCATGGTGAGCGAGATATCGATTCAATTATTTCTGAAACTGAGCCCACCGCCTTTTCTTTTGACGACCGAGCCTATTGGCGTGACAAGTCGTTGAGTTTGGCCGAGATTAAAGCTGCCAGGCATGATTTTATCCATTCTGTAGGAACTTGCTCGTTTGATGAGCCTATTGCCGATTTGAAGTCCCTCAGGTTTCTGCCTTGATTGTTTGTCAAAAAATGGAACTTTTGCCCTCAATGTCATTCTATGGCTACACTTCTCCGCTGAGCTTGGTGGAGAAGTGCTGTTACTGTTTGAGGTGTTGGAAGTGTTTAATAAGATTCTGTTTGCAGTAGCTTCGACGGTTGTGCTAGTTACTTCTCAACAAATAATTATGTGGCTTGAGCACAAGCTCAAGGCTAAAGAAGCTGTGAAGAAGTCAGAGAGTTAACTAGGAAAAACAGATTGCTAATTATTTAGGATTACTTATTATTGGCAGGGTATAAGTTGATCGGTCAGCCAGAGCTGATTCGAGTTCATTATCTAAAACCATGACTAAATTCGACAACTGTTCCATTTGTTGGCGGGCGATAGACTGGTCATTTTGCTTTGTTGATTCTCCTACCCTTATGCAAAGTTTTGCAATATGAACAGCATCAATGATTTCGCAGCAGTCTTTGAAGCGTTCCAGTCTCTGTCGAAATAGAGTCAGTTCTTGTGCGGCCAACAGTAGTTGAAGTTCGGCTAGATCGGCTTTGCAGTTTTCTCTAAACAAGCTGAGGATTCCCTTTAGCTGTTGCTCGCTGTAGAGCTTTCGCAGTTTGACGAAGTTGGCTTGCTGGCAGACAAAGGTTCCACTATTGATGTTATTTACCTGAGTTGCTCTTTGTGGAGTATCTCTCATGAACGTGTTTCCGAGCCAGTTTGTCACTACTTTTTCAAGGGAGTTGGGATCGATAGGTTTGCTTATATAGTCGTCCATACCGTTGGCTAGGCAGTGTTCGCGGCTTCCCTCTAGCGCGCTTGCTGTTACAGCTATTATTGGGACGGCGACTCCCCTGCGTTGCTGAATTTCTTTGATGATTTTGGCGGCTTCAAAGCCGTCTAGTACCGGCATCTGACAGTCTAGAAATACAAGATCATAGTGCTTCTTTTTGAAAGCGCGTACTGCTTCTATGCCATTAGAAGTTAAATCTGTTTCAAACCCTAAGTCAGTGAGAAAAATGAAAGCCACTCGTTGATTTAGTTTATTGTCGTCAGCTACAAGTACTTGCTTCTTTTCCCCGCGCAAAAGTTCTGCCGCCGCCGCTTTAACACTGGCACATGCTTCAAGGCCCAGAGTCGTGCTTTGGCCTGCTCTAGTAACTGTCCTAAATTCTTTTTGATTTGTGATTTTGTTTAAGCAGTTGGTGACGACTTGCCGTCGCAACGGCATTGGTATAGTCAGAATTTCGTGGTCCTGGTTGCTATTGCTGGCTGGCGTCAGGCTATCTTGCGACACTACTTTCACCAATTTGACCGAGTGTACAAAGGCTGAATTTGTTACCATTGAACGTAGTTTGTGACATTCATCTTTCAACCTTACTGTGTCGAGGAAAACTACTGTAATAGTCGAATTATTCTGTGCTTGGTTGGTTGCCTTCGCTGCCAAAATAGTGTAGATGCCTTGGGCTGTATCACTTGAGCCGGTGGGTAGGTCAAAGTTCTTCAGTACATCTGCTATGGCGGATCTACCATCGTGAATTGGCTCTAGCGTTATTGCTGATAGATTGGATTGACGTGGAGCAATGCCTGTTCTTTCTGGCGCAAGCGGACTTGGGGAGATTTGTGGACTGGCCCAGACTCGTAAAATTTCTTGGTTCGCCGGTTCTTCTTGCGGCAGGTAGAAACCAAAAGTTGAGCCCACTGCAAGCGTGCTATCAACAAACATCTTTCCTGACATCAATTCGACAAGTCGCTTTGAAATACTCAGACCAAGTCCAGTTCCGGCTGTATGGTTTTCTCTGGCCACTGGTCCTTGGAAGAATGGTTCAAAAAGGTGTGACATAAGTTCATGGCTTATACCGGGACCACTGTCACTGACCGTGAATAGTAACTGTCTTGGTCTGTCCGGCGGCTTCACTGTCGAGACTTTCAGGGTCACGATTCCTGTTTCTGTAAACTTAATGGCATTGCCACAGAGGTTGAGCAACACTTGGCGAATTTTTTGGGGATCTCCAATAACAGTCTCTGGTACATCTTTGTCTATGGCTGAAAGCAGCAGTATGTTCTTAGAGGAAGCTGCTGGGGCTAAGATTTGGGCTACGCCTTCAACTGTCTCGGCAAGGTCAAACTGAACCGAAGCAACTTCAAGTCTACCTGCTTCAATTTTTGAGAAGTCCAAAACATCATTGATTATATTGAGTAGAGACTTTCCGGCCTCTCTTAGCGTGAGAACGTATTCACGTGTCTCAGGGCCGAGGTCGGCGCGCAAAATCATCTCGATCATTGGCAGCATGCCATTTAGTGGCGTGCGCAATTCATGATTCACGTGGGCAATAAACTCTGCTTTAATTGCTAGGGCGCTCTTGAGCTGAATGACAACTTCTTTATTGGTCTCTATCTCAGCCGCAAAATCGGCCTCAAGTTTTTTGAGGCGCGCTTGGCTTAAGGCAAGTTGTTGCTCTAAACTCTGATGATCGCTTCCGTCGGTTGGCATATGTGTCAGCTCTTTTGGTTAAAGGCTCCCCGGACCAAATTTGTTGATGAGAAGGGTGTTTGAGAGCTATCAGGCTGCATCAAAGTTTCGGCATCGAGAAATGCCAAAAGTGATCAGCAAGCTGAGGTACTTAATCCCTCTTTAGAGTGATGTTCAAAGATGTCCTAAGAAAACGCCAAATTAAGCCATATTCTCTTGATCGTAGCCCCAGCCTACCGGCTTGTCAATAGCTAGTGGGCCGTTTGTAAATGAGATTGCAGGCTTAGATCAGCCAAGCGAATCCTCTTCAGCAGGTCATTGAGAGCGTCATGGCCTGTGGCTGTTTCTGGCAAGGTTGTGGCATCAGCTGAGTCTTCAAGTACGTCTCTGAGGCGCTCGTATTCAACTTTGTGAAATTCCCATTCGTTCGCTTCAAGTGTTTGTGAATTCTTTGTATTGCGCGTTCTTTCAATCATTTCGTCAATATAGGTGAGTACGAAATTTTGATTGAGTTTAGAAATATTGGTTTCTACTTCGCCGGTTTGCATTAGATAGGTACCAGTTAACAGCAATCGGTAGATTGAAAGTAAGTTCTTTATATTCGGTTGCTCTTGTATCCCATTTATTTCTTGGCTTAGTGCTAGCCATTGACTGTCGGCGTAGCCGAGGTAGTGATAACAATGTATGCGAGTAAGGCAGTGCTTTGCTATTTCCTTCAATTCTTCATGCTCAGGACTGGTGTGCACTACCAGTGGTGAGTAAATTTGCTCTAGTACAAAGCCATTGTCTTTTAGCATCAGAGAGAAGAACTTTTTGATGTCTTGGGTAACAACCTCTACCTGTATACCTTCAGCTTCTTGTCTTAGTTCGATGGCTTCGTCGTTGATCTCTAGGCCAAGAACTTGTTTGACGGGTAGTATGTGAGACCCGCGAATTTCATAGGTAGAGTCTGCCGAGGAGAGGCCCGCTAGGTGGGCACCACAGACGGTGGCAAATACCACTGGATAACTATGTGTCTTTAGGGCATTTTCAACCGATTCTGGAAAATTCATGACTATACCTTTTAGATCACGTACCGATTAGATCACGTACCGAGACTTGTGGATTCATAATTATCCCTAAAGTACGGGGAGCATACAAGGGTTGTGCTAGGCCATAGCCTTAGCTTGGTGCTGTCGGTAAGACGCCTTGGTGTAAACTACTAGTTGGCGAATTGGCGAAAATTATTCGAGTTAAGGAGCATGGTGTGACTGAGGATAGCCTAGTACAGCCCGAAGAGAAACCAGTCGAGGCGGAGAAGCCTGATAAACCGGCCAAGGCGGAGGCGCCCGCTAAAACTGCTAAAACTCCAAAGGTTGAACAGCTCGTTTATGCGCTGTATCGCGTTTCGCGCTGTCATGGCTGTGATCGTAAGCTAGAAAAAGGTGAGATAGTCAAGCTTGAGCAGGGCCTAGAAGAACAGCGAGCTTTTTGTAGCAAGTGCGCAGGGCTTGAGGGCTTAGAGATTCTTCCTAGTGGCAATGCCAAAATCACAAGGCTAGTTAAAAAGTATTCGCAGAAATGCTTCATTGTTATGCGTTGGTCTGAAGTCTGGAAGACCTATGAGAGACAAGGTCTATATGTCGAGCCTCAGGCCATTGCCCAGGCTCGCAACGAGATCGCGGCGGGCTCGACAAAGGGCTCGACTAAGGTTGCTAAGTGACCTTAATAAATGTTCAGACAGATCTAAGTGTATTCCGCTTCCAGTATTATTAGCGGTCCTTAAGTATCTGGAGATGCCATGCAAACGGTCAGTCGCCCCCCGGCACCGGAATCCCTTGCTCAGATTCCTAGTGACACTTCTTCGGAACTTGAGAATATAGATTTGACAGCCTCTGCTGAACCTGTGCCAGTTATAGCTACTCACATGAGTGGGCCGTCGCGCTGGCATGTCTTGATTGCTACCTGGCTGGGTGGTGTTTTTGATGGTATGGATTCTTCCATTTTTGCCATGGTTCTTTTTCCTGCTTTATCTGAATTGCTCCATACGCAGTCACATTCAGTGGTGGGTCAGTACGGTTCTTATATAATCGCTCTGTTTATGCTTGGATGGGCACTGGGTGCCATGATCTTTGGTGCTATGGCTGACCATATTGGTCGGGCCAAGACTTTGAGCATAACTATTTTGTTGTATGCCATATGTACTGGTCTTTGTGCTGTCGCTGGCAATTGGTGGGAGCTTGGTATTTATCGTTTCTTAGTTGGTGCTGGCATTGGTGGCGAGATGGGCATCGGAGCGGTATTGCTCTCTGAATGTTGGCCAGCTAAATCACGTGTCTTTGCTGTTAGTGCCTTGGCTACGTCTCTGGGAACTGGTTATTTATTGACCGCTTGGCTCAATCTTTCGCTCGGTCACTTAGGTTGGCGTTATTTGTTCATGGCAGGTATTGTGCCTGCTTTTCTTACCGTTTATATGCGCTTCAAGTTGCGTGAACCAGAAGAGTTTGTTCGCTTGCAAGAAGCTCGTGACAAAGAAAGCGCTCGCACTGGTGCATCTGTTTGGACTACGATCACAACCAATGCTAGTGCCTGTTTTAAGGAGCTTTTCACTGAGGCTAATTGTAAAAAGACTGTTTCAGTGGCTGCCGTGGCCAGTGTGGCTATCGTCTGCTGGTGGGCGGTGATAGCTTGGATTCCAGCCTGGATCAATCAGCTTACTGGTGACCTAGCTGTTGAGCAACGTAGTCATGCCATGTTCACCAAAGACATCGGTATGATTCTCTCTGGTTTGCTTGGTGGCATCTTAATTAAGAAGCTCGGTTATCGCCTGGCACTTGGTGCTTCATTCCTTCTAGCTTTTGGCCTTTCATACGGAATGTTCAATACTGTTCACTCGTTTGGACCAGCCTTACTATGCTGGTTGGTGGCATTAGGTTTCTTTGCTCATTTGCCTTTTGTCATTATGTGGACTTATTTGCCTGAGCTATACGAGGCTAAGGTGCGCAGCACCGCATTTGGTTTCATATACAATGCCGGGCGCTATGCTGCTGTGGTGGCCGCACTTGGTAGTGGCGTCTTGATTCAAACTTTTGGTGGGTCTTACGCCATGGCGGCATCGACAGTTTCTGCTGTTTATCTCTTGGGTGTGGTTGGCGTCTTCTTTATTCCCGCTAAAGGCGAATACTTAGGCGCAGTTGGACATTAGAATCTTGCAAAATGCTGTTTGACATTTAGCTCTTTGGCTAACAGCAGAAATTGGCTATTGGCTACTTGCTATTTTCGCGCTTGAGGGCGTCCGCGCCGGTAATGTCACCATTGTTGCCGAATTGTCCTTGCTGCCAGAGGGTGCCAGCAGCTTCGTAGCGCAACACCGCTTGTTTCGGTTTGAATGTTCCAATTTTGCCAAAGGCTCTTTGGCTGTTACTACCTAAGGGACCAGAGACATAATAGTCTTGTTCGATAAAGCCAGTAAAGCGTTCGTCTACGCTCTTTCCGTCAGAGTATTTCCAGACGTTTTCCATTTGACTGCGATAGGGTGGAATGTCTTTGCCTACATCTAGGCCAACTTTAATACCCATCATCTCTTCTCTCGTCAGCGGCTTGTCTGGCCTAAATGTGCCATCTTTATAGCCAATGGAATAGCCCGCGTTGGCAATTGCTTGTATGTATTTGTAAGCTGGGTGCGAAGGGGGAGTATCGCTAAATTGCTGGGCTACTTGTGGCGCAAGGTGTAGTTGTTTGTCCGGCGTTTTAATGGCGTTGTAGGCTCTATAGAGCCAGGTAACGTATTCGCCTCTTGTGACCGGTTGGAGGGGCTTGAATAGGGCTTTCGTATTGGTGCTCGATGCCGCTGCCAAATCATCGAAGACGTGGAGCTTGCTTAGATCATCGATCATCTCTTTGTTGGGAATGTCAGCAATGTCGCTGAATGCAATAGTGCTAGAAGATTCAGCCGTTCCATTGCTTGCGCCGTTAGAATTACCGTTAGATGTGTCGCCAGACGTGCCACTAGATGTGCCACTCCTAGTAGCTGTGGCTGAGTCTTTCGTCAATGTCGATTTTATTGGCGGAGCCATGTTTTTAAGGCTAGCAAGCTCACTCTTCAAGATTGAGGCTTCAGACTTGGCTTCGGAGAGTTCGCGTTTGAGATCTTCTCTGTCTTTCTCTGCTGTTGAGGTGCAGCCGGTCAAAAGCAAAAGCAAGCTACTGCAAATTAATGGGATAGATTTTGACATTGTTTCCTCATCTCGTTCTTCAACTGATCCTTACAAGTATTTCTCTGACTAAAGCACCCCAGACCGAAAAGGAGGTGTGGGGTGCCGTAAAAATCTAAAAAATAATAGCAGTAGGCAAGCTTAGTAAGCTTTCTCTTTTGGCTTTGAGGCATTGACAACAATCTGTCTGCCGTCAATATCTTTACCGTTCAGGTTGGCAATTGCGGCCTCAGCTTCGGCCTGGTTGCTCATTTCGACGAAAGCGAATCCGCGCTTTCTGCCACTTTCGCGATCGGTTGGGATTGCTACCGAAACGACTTTTCCGGACTCGGCAAAAAGTTCTTCAAGGTTAGTTTCAGTAAGGTTGTAGGAAAGATTGCCCACAAATAGCTTATTCTTCATCAATTCTCCATGGATGTCTGCACCGGCACTATTTGGTGCAGTGGGCGATCTGTTTGTGATGCCACAAGGGGGAGTATGGCATATATTTCGGACTGATGTCAGTCGGGAAATATCATTGCCACGCGCCTATCTTCCCTTGGCAAGCTGATTGCAGTGGCCGCTTCATCCTGTAAACTTGAATTGTCAGATTGAATATTGTCCATTTGGATAATTGACCTGAATAATCTCATTAGGAGGAATCACGATGGCCAAAAAAGTAGATACCGATGCGCCACCCGCTTTAATCATTGAGTTCAAAACCACTTCGGGCGAAATCTGGGGCACCATTAAAGCTGACGGTAAAGAATTTAAGACCGGTTCAACAGGCTTCTATGCCAATGGCAAGATCAAGAATCCTAAAAATGGTTCTGCTTATCAGGTCGGTACCAACATCATTTTGATTGGCAGCAAAGAATCAGAACCATAACTCTTGGTTCTATTTGCTGGCGGCCCTATTAATAAGCTTGGTGATCGCTCTATCAAAAGCACTGGCAAAGCGCTGTTTGTCTTTGTCAGTGTATTGCTTGGGGCCGCCAGTTATATCCCCGCTGTCTCTCAGATCTGTCATTAGTGCCCTGACCGAGACGCGCTCACCAATGTTTTCTTCCGTAAATGCATGACCACGAGGGTCAATTACCACTATCTCATTGGGAACTAGTTGGGCCGCCAGCAAAATATCTTGAGTGATTACTAAGTCATCTTTTGTTGCTTGATCAACTATGTGTTGATCTGCTACGTCGGCTCCTTTGGCCACCAGAACAAAGCTTAGGTGGGGCGACAGTGGTAGTGAAATCACTTTGTTTGCTACGAAAATAGTGCTTATAGCGAGTTTGTGACCGGCCTTGATAACGATGTCTTTAACTGGCACCGGGCAGGCGTCTGCGTCGACCCAAATTTTCATGCTTTAGCAACCATGTGAATCTAAACTCATTTTAGAAGGGGTTGATGTCAAACTCGTCCTCTACCTAATTCTAATCCGCTTCGTATTCAGCGGCAGCGTCACAAATAGCCATGAAGCTGGGTTGACAGCATCATAGCCAGTATAATGAGAAACTATGCCAGTTGCTATAAGTTGCCAATCCATAACCAAATCTTTTAGTGCCCGACCACTATTCCGCGATATTTCGATAACTATCGATGATCGCGAGCGAGTTGGATTGATCGGCCCTAATGGTTCTGGCAAGTCGACCTTGCTCAAAATTATGGCCGGTATTTATTCGCCCGACGATGGCGTCATCACCACACGCAAGTTTCTCAATATTGCTTATTTAGCTCAAGATAATCCTTATCCGCCCGATGCAATTTTGCGTGATGTGGTTGCAGCATCTTTAGATGGCCAGTCAATTGATGAAACAGAACGTATTAACCGAGCTGAGTACACGCTCAGCACAGTAGGTTTTGAAGATCTTGGTGCTACCGTATCTTCGCTTTCAGGTGGTTGGCGAAAACGCTTGGCCTTAGCTGCTCAGTTAGTGAAAGAACCAGATTTCCTCTTGCTGGATGAACCAACCAACCACCTCGATCTTGAGGGTGTGCTTTGGTTGGAAGACTTACTTAAGTCGGCACCGTTCGCCTTTATTTTGGTCAGTCACGATCGCAATTTCTTAGAGAATGTTACCAATCGTACTGTTGAGTTGAATGCTGCGTATAAAGACGGCTACTTGAGTTGCAAGGGGCCATACAGTGAGTATCTTGTCGCTCGCGCTGAGTATCTCTCGGCTCAATCAAATGAGCAACAAGCTCTAGCCAGTAAAATGCGCCGAGAAGTTGCCTGGTTGCAGCGCGGTGCTAGGGCGCGGCAAACCAAGTCACAGGGACGTATTCGTGAGGCTGGTAAGTTATTTGACGAGTTCGCTGAAGTGAAAGCTCGCAATAACATGAATAGCTCGGTCAATATTGATTTTAGCTCATCTGGACGTCGTACCAAAGAATTACTGGTTGCCAAAGATGTTGTTAAGTCTATGGGCGGTCGCGAGTTGTTTGCGGGCCTAGACTTGGTTTTAACACCAAAGCAGAAGCTCGGCTTGGTTGGCACGAACGGCAGTGGTAAGACCACGTTGCTGCGAATTCTAGCTGGGCAGATTGAGCCAGATAAAGGTACTGTAAAGCGCGCTGATCAGCTCAAGGTTGTCTGGTTTGATCAGAACCGCGATCAGCTGAACAAAGAAATTACCCTCAAAGAAGCGCTTTGTCCCAGTGGTGATTCGGTTGTCTATCGTGATCGCCAAATTCATGTTATGAGCTGGTCTAAGCGTTTCTTGTTCCGCCCAGACCAACTGCCTATGCCTGTCAGTTATCTCTCCGGCGGTGAGCAAGCGCGAATTTTGATTGCTCGTCTGATGTTGCAAGAAGCCGATATTTTGATTTTGGACGAACCTACTAATGACCTTGATATTGCCTCTTTGGAAGTTCTAGAAGAGAGCTTGCAAGACTTCCCCGGTGCTGTGGTTCTAGTCACTCACGACCGCTACATGATTGATACTATTTCTACTAATATTCTTGCCCTAGATGGTGACGGTGGAGTCGAGTTCTTTGCTGATTATTCGCAATGGGAATCTAATCGATTTTCTAAGAGCGGCTCAAAGAACAAGAGTGCCGTTGGTAAATCTGATAAGTCCGAGAAAATAGAAAAATCTGGCAGCAAGATTGGTAGCTCCACTAGCGGTGCATCAAGTAATAACGGTAGCAAGAAGAATCTTAAGCCGCTCTCGAACAATGAGCGAAAAGAGTTAGACTCAATTGGTGGCAAAGTCGAAGAGGCTGAAAGTGCTCTGCAGGCTGTTCGTAGGCTGATGGAAGACCCAAAGATTGCCGCCAATCACGTCAAATTGGCCGCAATGATGGAAGATTTTCACAAAGCTGAAGCGGATGTGGCCAAGGTATTCTCCCGCTGGGAAGATTTAGAAGCCCGGCGCTCTGCCAACGAAGCATAAGAGCGGTGGTTCTGCTATTTCACTAGATTTGCTTTGCTTAGAACGGGCTGTCGATTAGTTTCTTGGCTGCTACTGAATCGCGCATGTATAGCTCTTTGTGGCCCATCTGCAAGTGCAGGTTGGCTCGATCTTTCAGGGTCTTTGCCGTGGGCTCAAGCTCAATGGTTGTGTCATAGTCTTTGAGGGCGCCACTCAAATCTTTGCTTTTAATTTTGAGTTGCGCTCTTGTGCGGTATGCTTCGCCGTCTTTGGGGTTGTTGGCAATGACTTTACTAATTTCAGTTATGGCTTCTGCTAGTTTGTTTTGTATTTCTAGGACGTGTACTATTTGGTAGCAATTCCATTCGTTAGGTTCTATTCGATCGGCCTGCCGAAATGATTCAAGGGCTTCGCTATGTCGGTGCATGTTTTCTAAGATACTGCCTTTGATGCGATGAAGTTCTGCTCTGTTATGTACACAATCTATGCCTCTATTAATCGCAGCTAAGGCTTCTGGTAGTCGATTGAGATTTGCTAGGGCAGAGGCTTTGCATTGATAAACCATGGGGTCGATGACTGGGCAGGCGGTGGCTTTATTGCAGTAAGCCACCGCATCGCTAAATCGACCTTCTTGATTGGCGTAGTCGGCCAATAGCGCATAGGCTTTGCTATACTTCGGATCTATTTCTAGAGCAAGCTTTAGGTATTTCTCTGCTGGTTTAGTTGGGTCTTCATCACCAAGTACGTCGGTATAAGTGGTGGCTAGAACGCAGTAACAATCGGCATTCACGTACTTGGTCTTGGAGAGTATTTGAGCAATTGTTCTCGCTTCAAACTTGAACTTCGCATAGCTGAGTTTGTCTGCCTCTCTCAGCAATTCGATAAATTGCTGAGCGGTCATTCTACTGCTTAGGGTGCGAGCTTTTCTTACTGCCGCACTGGCTGATTTAGCTGTGCTTGACTCGATTGGGCTACACTTAACGCTGGCTGACATGGCCAGCGTTAAGTGTAGTATCGTCAATGGTGCTATCCACTTTTGCCAGCAGCGTGACCATTCTCGCTGTCGGCCTTTGTGTGTCTTTGTTGTTTCTAGGCGACAGGCCATTACTTGCTTACTTGCTGAGCTGTGGCATCACCACACCGTCTAGAACGTGTATCACTCCGTTAGAGCAAGGAATGTCGGTGGTTTTAACTAGAATGGTATCAGCGTAAAGATCGTCACCCTTCTTGCTCAGCTTTAGTTCGCGACCGTCGAGAGTCTTTACTGAAGACATCATTGCTAGTGCTTTGGCATCAAATTTGCCTGAGACAATATGATATTGCAGCACTTCCTTGAGTCTCTTTTTGTTGGCCCAAAGGCTTTTTCTGTCGTCAGCGGGGATAGTCTTGAAAGCTTTGTCACTGGGCGCAAATACAGTGAATGGGCCTTTGTTTTTCAAAGTATTGTCGAGTGAAAAAGCCTGTTCGAGGCCGTCTAAGAAGATATGGAAGGCGGTGACTTCATTGTCAGTTAGCGTGTTAATGATGTCTTTGGGCTTGCGCTCAAATCCTTGCTTCATCTTGAACTGCTCAGTTTTAGCTGCTATTAGCAAAGGTTTTGCCTCGCTCTCGGCCTTTGCTTCTTGAGTGATAGTGAGAGGTAAAGCTGACAATAGAGCTACTAACGATAGAATTTGAATTTTTTTGCGATTTAAAGTGGCCATGATTACTCCGTGAATAACGAGAATGCAGCGACTTTGAAGTCGACCGCTAGACAGTGTACATGACAGGTCGTTAATGCTTTCGGTTCCCCTTGTAAATGATTTTAAGGCGAATTGAAACAAATTTGGAACTTTGCCTGGGCGGGTGACGTCGTCCTCATTGCTGCGTATAAGCCCCTATTAGAAAGAAGTTTGCAATAGGGCTGGCAGAATTCCCAAATGGTTCAAAAGTTACGCTGGTCAAGGCGGGAGTGTAGTATGTCAAGTCGAGCTCAAAGAGTTGCGCACAGTTTTAGTTGTATGGCAGTTATTGCCCTTTGTCTGACTGTAAGCTCAGCCCAAGCACAAACCACTGTCTTGAGTGGAAAAGTGCATTCAAATGCTATGCCACAACTAGTAAGGCAGGAGCCGCAATATGATCGCATGCAGGTGCAGACACAGACACCGGTTACGATTGTCAATACTCAACGCGTGCCCTATCAATCGGGCGCTGTTCAAACTAAAACCGTGGTGGTTCAAAGACCTGTATATAGAGAAGTTTATGTGCGCGACAACCGCACTTATTTTCAACGGCATCCAAAAGTGAAAGCAGTTTCGATCGGTGCTGGTGTGGGTGCTGGTGCTGGTGCCCTCACCGGGCTAGTATCTGGGGCTGGCGTAGTGCGCGGTGCTGCTATTGGCGCCGGTAGTGGTGCTGGTGTTGGGCTTGTCAGAAGTAGCAGGACCATGAAAAGGCATCCCATTATTCGCGATACAGCTACCGGCACTCTTGCTGGACTAGGTATAGGAGCGGCTTCCAGTCGTCGGGGCAAACGAGCCTGGCAAGGTGCTGGTGTTGGAGCTGCTGTTGGTCTGGGAGTTGGCCTGTTTAAGAATTTGAAATAGCCGTGACACTAACAGCACATAGTACGAAAAAACAACAACTCACAACACGATTTTCTGGAGAATTTCCCATGTTAAAAGTAGCTTTGCCGACTAACGCAAGATCTCCACATCTGTTGAGTTCGGCGGCTCTGACTGCTCTAGTTCCCCTCATACTGGCCAGCTGTTCTATGAACAGTCCCAGTGATTTACGCTCTCAGGCCGAAGAACAGATTAAGAGTAATAATTTGCCTGAGGCCGAGAAGATTCTAAAAAAAGCCCAGGCCGATCAAGAGCAATCGAAGGGACCGAATGACGTGCAGTTGGCTCCGACTCTTACAGCTCTTGGAGATCTATATAGCCGCCAAGGAAAGTATGCAGAGGCCGCTGCTCTCTTTGATCGGGCCGCAGATATTCAACAAAAGGCCATGGCTCCTCAGTTAGTTGCCCTTACCGCCAGCCTAAACGGCAAAGGTCTGGCCCTCATGGGGCAAGGTAAATTTGTGGCTGCAGAGCAAGTATTACAGCAAGCTCTTGCTATTCGCGAAGACAATTTACCAACCGGTGCTATCCAAGTTGCCGAGAGTGAAAACAGTTTGGCGCAGCTGTATTTTCAGACGGCTCACTATCCTCAAGCAGAAGCTCTATATAAAGGGTCAATTAGCACTTACGAAAAAGTCAAAGGTGCTGAGAGCCCAGAGGCTGCTAATGTGCGAAATAATTTGGCCAGTTTGTACTATGCTCAGGGAAAATATCAGCAAGCCGAGCCTATTTTTAAGTGGTCTGTTTCGGTGTTTGAGCGCACTGCTGGTAAAGAGAGCATCGACGTTGCTAACGCCTGCAATAATCTAGCTGAGCTCATGCGTGCTCAAAGGAGAAATGCCGAAGCTGAGCCGCTCTACTTGCGCTCGCTAGCAATTTACGAAAAGGCTTTGGGCAAGGATAGTATATCTGTTGCTACCGCTTGTAATAATCTGGCTATTCTTTATCAGGCTCAAGGTCGATTTGCCGATGCTGAGCCCCTCTATAAACGGGCCATTGCCATTTATGATGGCAGCAGCGGAGTATCTAACCAACAATTTGCTAATGTTCTTGATAATTATGCTGAGCTGCTGCAGGCGACTAATCGTACCGAAGAGGCTAAGGCTCTGAGATCGCGGGCTAGCGCAAAAATTGCTCAAAACTGAAGATTTGCTGGCAAATTGAATTCCTGTTGAAATCCTGTTGAATTCCTAGGCCGCTAAATGAACAGCCACTTATTTTAATAAGTGCACAGGAGCTTCTAATTTCACACAGAGTTCGGCTTATTCCAGTAAGCTATTGATGGAAGTCGCATGTCAAGCGCTCCTGCTACTAATTTTGGAAGTCCTCGAAATAGCTGATGCGCTGGCGATATATAGACAATCAATCAGAGACAGAATTGCTTTATCGCAGGCGTGTTCTTGATCAAATTGAAATTTGGTGGCAGTCATTTTCTAAGCGCTCCAAAGAATTTCAATCGCACATAAGAGGCCGCCGTCCGTTGCCTATTGAAGAATTGGCAAACTGGGTTGATGACGGTTTAACCAAGATCAATGAAAACCTGCTTTGGGAGCTATGGCCAGGCGACAATGATGTTTGTCTGTTCATCATTACACCTGAGCTTGATCATTTTAAGAGACCGCTGGTCAAAACAATTATTGAAATGGCACCAGAGTTAGAAGGCTGGTCTTTTTTGCCTGTCAGACCGGCTCTTAGTGTCGATGTCCTTGAGAGTATTTTTGAGTCGCGAACAGGCCTTAGTATTCCGGAGACAAAAGTTTCGTGCCTGCGTTCTAATCGCAACGTAGTAGATGTTACATTTTTTTCTGACTCATTTAGCGGCGCCAATGATCGGGACGATATTGAGACTGCTTATTGTCTTTGTGAGTATTTATTGGGCGAAGACACTCTCAATAAGTGGATTGGTAATATCTCTACCGAAGTTATAAACACTAGCGCCAGCCGCATCGTTAATTTGTTTGGCCGGGATAAGCAGCTTGATATTTCTCACACTAAATCGCTTTCTGAATTTGCTCAGGCCGTAGACAGAGTGGTTCTCGAGATTAAAGTACAAATTGATGATGAGCCACTGCGTCTGCAGAGCTTGGTCACTCCAGCTCTCGTGTCTTTTAAAGACGAAGAACTACAGCCCTTGCGCCGTACTTTCGTTTCGGCCAAACGCAACATTATCGAATCGATTGTTCTGAATGGGATTTTCTACTCTGAACGGTTTACTAAGCACGGTGAAAAATTTTGCTATCTGAAGATTGCAGAGACTAGTAAGTTTACTTCGTTTGAAGCGTTTGCTGCCTTACGTAAGAAAATTGATGAGGGGCTGCGGGCTGAGGAGTGTGGTTGTGTCTTTGGATGGGGGGCCAGCCCTAAATTTGAGGGCCGCTCTGCGATACTCAATCAGACCGAGCCGGGTGGCGCTCAGCATGATGCCAGTTATCTATTCGTTGACTTGGCGCTCGAGAAAATTGAAGAGTCAATCGCTGTATTGCGCTCGGTGGCACAGCGTGAGAAACTGCCGGAGAGTTCTTGGTTGCTGTTTTTTGACACAGAGTTAGAGCAAGAATGGGTTGGATTGTTTCCTGAGACGGGGGCCCCATAATATGAAGGTTGGTAAAGGCAGTGATTAAGCCATCAGATAGGCCGCTGCTCATTCTTGATCTCGATGAAACATTGATTCGTGGTGCTACCCAGACTCTTGACCGTGCACCAGATATGATGCTTGCCCATTATTTCGTGTATTTCAGACCTCATGTTCGTGAATTTCTGGCGCAGTGCAATGAAAAGTTTACGTTAGCGCTCTGGTCTTCTGCCACAATTGCCTATATTGCTCCAATTGCTCGGGCCGTCTGGAAAGGCTTGCCTGACCCACTTTTCGTTTGGGACAGGAGCTATTGCACTGTGCGCTACGACTTTTATAAGAATCAGGAGTATTACATTAAAGACCTACGTAAGGTTGAAGCGAAAGGCATTGCTCTCAGTCGAGTTTTGATGGTCGACGATGAATTACGCAAAGTCTCCTATCAGCATGCTAATGCTATTTGTGTGCAGCAATTTTTAGGAGACCTGGCCGATACTGAATTGCTTGATCTCTTGCGCTATCTTGATTCAATTAGTGAACTTGCCGATTATCGCAAGATCGACAAATCAAGCTGGAGGCAAAAACACCGTGACTAGTACGAAAATAGAAGAAATTCTAGAGAGTCATGATTTAGCAGAATTCAAGGGACTTTTTGAGGAGAGCAAGCCTTCTCTTCGCCTTACGTTTAGCGAAGATAAGGCTGAAGAAAGTGTATCGCGCGCTGGTGGTCGGCCGCTTTTGCCATTCGGTTATGAGTGGCCCCGCAGTCGGAGCAAGATTCCTTTGGCTTTTCTCTGCCAGATTGATTTGTCTGACAGCAATTTTAAGCCCTATGAGCAATTGCCAAAGCGAGGATTATTGTCGTTCTTCTATGATGCCTTTGATGGCCCTTGGGGTAATCAATCTGATGATCATTTTGGTTGGCGTGTTCAGTATTTCGAAGATTTAGCAGTGCTCAAGCACACTGATTTTCCTGCCGATTTGCCTACTAGCTCGGTCTTTGCACCGTGTGCAGTATCCTTCAAAGATGAGCTTTCTTATAACGCCATTACAGTTGAAATGGCAGCAGTGAGTGATGGAGGATATAGTTCATACGAGGCTTATCTGGATGCTGCTGAAGAAATTTATGGTAGCCCGGTAGTGCACAGAATGTTGGGCTATGCTCAAGATATTGCCGGAGACTTTCGCCTTGATTGTGAGATTGCCAGCCGTGATCTAAATCTTGATGATGATTTCGACTTTTGTAGCACTGAAGGCGAGAAACTAGCACTACAGTCTGAAAAGTGGCTGCTTTTGTTGCAGCTGGATAGTGATCCATTGGCACAGATGATGTGGGTTGATAACGGTCGACTCTATTTCGCTATTCGCGAAGAAGACTTAATTGCTCGGCGCTTCGAGAAAGTCTGGCTGATTTGTGAGACTCAGTAGCAGAGGTATGAACTTTTTAGCTGCTGCCGCTTGGCGGCCCTCATTTCATCTTGAGTAAGCCCCCACAGCGGTGTAGAATCAGATTGTTGCGGAGGAAGCCATGAGTCTTGGTTTGTACTTAAAAGGTCAATATGCGCCAGGGCGCCACTCTGTTGAGCAAGCGCCAGTTTTTGATCGCAAGAAGCTTGAAGAGTTAGAGACTTGGCTTACTAATGTTGCTTTTGACGAGCTAGAGTGGAGCCAGTGGACCGAGGATGACGAGGGGAATCCATGCTTAATGGTTTTGCTCCATCCTGGCGCAGAACCCATTATGCTATCTCCGTGCGAAGACGGTTCGCTTTTGGTTGCGGCGGCTACTTCATCAGCTGGTCCTGGCTATCATATTTTTGTTTGTGACCTGGTACGAAAGCTCTCACAAGTGCACGGTATCGAATGGGTGGCTGACGACGAAATCGAATATTTCGACGAGACTGGCTATTTTGAGACCGGAGATAAAGTTCGTCTTTATAGTGAGTTTGAGTCTTGGATTGGTGCTCTCACCAAAAGAGTGAAAGAGCTTTCTAAAGATGGTGCTAAGTTTCATTTAGCTATGCCCTTTGATGGCCATCAGTTTGATGTGCCAGAGCCGATTTTGACACAGTTAGGACCACGCTCTATGGATTGGCTTGAGTCAGTTTCTGCTGAACCGATGAGTGGTAGAGATATTTTTCCCTGGTGGGAAGATGGTCACGGAGCCGAGTATCACCTCGGTCGCGCCCTCTGCTATATGTGGAACACTGTGCGTTGGCGTGAGCCGTTAACCGAAAAGGAAGCTGAGTTGTTAGAGCGCATCATGGAACACCTAGATAGCGCCTATAGTCTCGATCCTGATTTGAAATATCCCTGGAAAGAGTGGGCTCAATTAATTGAGTTTCTTGGTTGTGACTATGAGTTAGAGGATCAAATTGAGATCATGGCGCAAAAGGCAATAGCTGCCAAGCTTGTGGGCTATCGTCGGCAGGGTGTGCGCAAGAATCTTGGTGGTGGCTGGTCTGTTGCTGTTCCCGGTAATTTTGTGGAAGAGCTTGAAGAAGGTCAAACGTTTCTCGCCTTTGATGAGACCAGAAACGTTCGTGTCACCTGTATGTCAGCTAGCGATAGTAGCGGCAATAGTTTAGATGCCTTGGATATTTTGCAGAAGATCAAAGTGATTGATGATCCACTCAAGTACGAACATGGCCCCGTGCACGGCAGAGCATTTTTTGAGCGAGTGGCTGAAGAAGAGAGTGCTTTCTGGATGCTTCGTGGTGTTTCCGCCGCGCATGGTACTTTTGCCCAAATTACAATTTGCTTTGAAACTGAAGCAGAGCAACTCTGGGCCATTGAGACTTGGAAGTCGTTAGACCATAGGTCAACTAAAGGTAGTCAAAGCAGTCAAAGTAGTGGCAAAACTTCGCCTCCAGAGAGTGATACCTAACCATGAGTAAGCGCTATGCTTCTAAAAGGCAGCGCCGTCGCTCGCTGCATGCATCTACTGCCGGTACGGGTCCTGAAAATGTGATCTTCGATCCAGAGGCTCCGCAGTCGCAAGTTACTTATGTTGCTTATGACGGAACTCGGCTCGTGGAAGAGGCTGTGGTCGATTTGACTGCAATTGAAGCAAATTTTGGTAAATGGCCTGTGCTTTGGGTCAATGTGGAGGGCCTAGGCAGCCCCGATATCATCAAGAGGCTGGGTGAGATATTTAGCATTCACCCCTTGGCCATGGAAGATATTATTCACCTGCATCAACGAGCTAAATTTGAACAATACGATGAGAACTTCTTTTTAGTGGCTCATATGATCGAGGGCAAAGCTGGCAACCCCAGTAATTTGGTTACGCAAGAAATGGTGGCAACCGAGCAAATTAGTATGTATGTTGGTAGTAACTTTGTCGTGACCTTCCAGGAAGGCCCAGTAGATGCGACAAGGCCCGTACTAGAGCGATTGCGCAAAGGGCGTGGACTATTGCGAAGCCGCGGTAGCGACTATCTTACTTATGCCATCATAGACAGTATCATCGATGCTTATTATCCGGTGTTGGAAGCTTTTGGCGAACGCATGGAAGTGATAGAAGATCGTATCCTTGAGGAGCCGAGTAAGCGGCTTGTCTCTCAAGTGCATATTGCTAAGCGTGAATTGTTAGGCTTGCGCCGCGCACTTTTCCCCCTTAGGGAAGCCCTTGGCTCTATCTTGCGCACTAGCCCGGCCAATTTTACAGCTGAGACTCTTTTACACTTGCGCGATTGTTATGACCACGTTATTCAAATTACTGACTTGATTGAGACCTACCGCGAACTTTGCTCTGACCTGATGGATGTTTATCTTTCTAGTATTTCAAATCGTCTCAATGAGGTGATGAAAATGCTCACTATTATTACTACAATCTGCGCACCACCAACTCTGATAGCGGGAATTTACGGTATGAATTTTCATACCGATTCGCCTTACAACATGCCTGAATTGAGTTGGGGCTATGGCTACTTCTTTGCCTTGGCACTGATGGCAATCACTTCCACCCTGATGTTGCTGTTGCTCTTCCGCTCTGATAGATTTTCGTCAAAAGAGTCGTCTGTACAAGGGCCGCCTGTAAAAGGGCTGACAAACGACGACGTGGCCAAAGTAAAATAGAATTGGCAATGCTAGTTGTTAGAAGCTTTTGCTATTGATGCCTTAGGATTGGTCTTGACGCTGCTTGCGGTTATTTCTGGTTTGGGATTTTCTTTACCTGTGGCAACTGCTCGACGCTCAGATTCGGTAATCATAGCTTCGACAAAGCCGACGAACAGTGGGTGTGCGTTGTCTGGACGGCTCTTCAATTCGGGGTGGAATTGACAGGCGACAAAGAAGGGGTGATCGGGAAGCTCAATCATTTCTACCAGTCTTTGATCTGGTGAGAGACCGGAGAAGAGCAGACCATGCTTGCTCAGGGCTTCTCTGAGATCATTGTTTACTTCATAGCGGTGTCTGTGGCGTTCTGAAATTTCAGTGCTGCCATATACTCTTGCTGCTACACTGCCCTCGGTCAGGACGCAGGGGTAGCGGCCCAGGCGCATGGTGCCACCCTTGTGTGTAACATTGTGCTGATCTGGCATGAGGTCGATAACGGGGAATGGCGATTTTGCATCAAACTCAGTTGAATGAGCTTTCGCCATATTAGCCACGTTGCGAGCAAATTCAATAACAGCAATTTGCATACCAAGGCAGAGACCCAGGTATGGAATTTTTTGCGTGCGGGCATATTCGGCAGCCATGATTTTGCCTTCAATACCACGATCTCCGAATCCGCCAGGAACGAGAATGCCATCGACATCAGTTAAATATTCTTTGGCGCCGTGTTTTTCTACGTCTTCAGAGAGAACCCATTTGATATTTACTTGGCAACTATGCCTGGCACCGGCGTGTTTTAGTGACTCAACCACAGAAATGTAAGCATCAGACAACATTACATACTTGCCGACAATAGCAACTGTAACTTGTCTAGAGGGGCGTTTAACTCTGTCAACTAGTTCTTTCCAGGCATGCAAGTCAGGTTCAGTATTGGGAAGGTGTAGGCGCTCGAGCACTCGACCAGCAAGGCCTTCCTGCTCCATGAACAGTGGTACTTCATAAAGATGTTGAACGTCTTGGCATTGAATTACGCAGTCGGCGTCAACGTCTGTGAATAGCGACAGCTTTTCTCTCACTGATGATGGAAGATTTTTCTCAGTGCGACAAACCAAAATATCTGGTTGAATACCACGACTTCTCAGCGTGTCGACGCTGTGTTGTGTGGGTTTTGTCTTTAATTCGTTGGTTGTGCGCAAGTTCGGAATAATAGTGACGTGGATATAGCAGACATTGTCGCGGCCAATGTCTTTGCGCATTTGACGAATTGCTTCTAAGAAAATTAGGCTCTCAATGTCACCAACTGTGCCACCGACTTCAACTATCACCACATGGGCTTTCGATTCAGTGGCTCCTTTTCGCAAGAACGTTTTGATCTCGTTTGTTACGTGAGGAATCATTTGCACGGTTCCGCCTAGGTAATCACCCCGGCGTTCTTTCTCTAGTACATTTTTATAGATAGCGCCAGCCGTAATGTTGTTCATTCGGCTCAAATTGATATTGATAAAGCGTTCATAGTGACCAAGGTCAAGGTCAGTTTCAGCACCGTCTTCGGTCACAAAAACTTCGCCATGTTGATATGGGCTCATCGTGCCCGGGTCAACGTTTAGATACGGGTCAAGCTTGACTATGCTGGTAGAAAGCTGACGGGCGCGCAGTAGTCGTCCAAGCGAGGCCGCGACAATGCCTTTCCCGAGGGAAGAAACCACCCCACCAGTGACAAACACAAATCGGGTGTTCATATAGCCTCCTTGTTTTCTAATCTAAATGTACTTTGTATTGCCTTAGGTGTTCTTGCCATAGGTTTGTTTGCCAGCTGGTTTTTTGCCACATGGTTTTTTGCCACATGGTTTTTTGCCACATGGTTTTTTGCCATAGGTTTAGGAGGGGGAGTTAAACCGTCTCTCGGCCCCTCCTCCAATCTGCGTGATTTGTTTTTCATTGCTATCTATTCCCCAATCCTGGGAACTTTGAAGAAACTCCCCTCTTTTAGAGGCGCGTTTTCCATGAGAGCTTCCCGACCGAGAGAGCTTATGACAACATCTTCCCGCATGACATTGAAGACAGGGATGGGATGGGACATTGGTTCGACGCCGGTGGTATCGACCTGGTTAAGCTCATCAAAGTAGCCAATAATGCCGTCCAGCTGCTCGGTAAAGCGCTGGCACTCGTCATCAGTCAGGCTAAGCCTGGCCAATTTCGCAACATGTTGGACATCTTTGACAGTAATCATCTACTTACTATATTAGTTTGCGGCGCAAGTTTCTATGTTAGGCAACGAAATCAATCTTCTGGTATTCTCGCAGAAAGAGCGATAGGTGTGAACTGTGAACTTCGGTTTCGTCATAGAGATAGTTAGTTTAGTTTTGACTTTGGTCTTTATTGTCGCCAGTGCAGAGCTCTTTACAAATGGTATTGAATGGCTGGGGCAGCGTCTCCAGCTCAGCGAAGGGGTGGTTGGCAGTGTCTTGGCTGCCGTGGGAACTGCCCTTCCTGAGACCTTGATCCCGGTAGTGGCCTTAATCTTTTTCAGCAAACAGCACGGTGTGGAGGTTGGCATAGGCGCCATTGCTGGGGCGCCATTCATGCTCAGTACCCTCACTCTTGGCCTCTGTGGCATAGCTTGTCTGGTGTTTACTGCAACTAAGCGAAGGAAGCCTGGCTTAGAGATAAAAAAAGCTGTAATCAGAAGAGATTTGAAGTTTTTCATAGTTGCATATACCCTGGCCTTGCTTGGCACCCTACTTCCGCCAAATCCGACGATTCGCTATCTGCTAGCTGGAGTTTTGGTTCTTCTATATCCGTATTACTTATATGTATGCTTCCGCCACGAGGGTGAAGTCGGGGAGTGCCCTGAGACTCTCTATCTTGATCGATTATTTAAAGTCGGCTCTGAGCGCTTTCGTCTGATCATCCCGCAGATTATCCTATCTTTGGCTGGTATTGTTGGTGGTGCCTATCTTTTCGTTGGCTGTATTCAGAACTTATCCGATGACTTCAATATTTCACCGTTGGTGCTCTCGTTGATAGTCACTCCTATTGCTACTGAATTGCCTGAAAAGATCAATAGCGTTTTGTGGTTGCGTGGAAACAAAGACACATTGGCAATTGGCAACGTCACCGGTGCTCTGGTTTTTCAAAGCTGCTTCCCCGTGGCCTTTGGTGTGGCTTTTACAAATTGGAACCTTGATCACGGCACACTACTTTCTGGTTGTGTTGCTGTACTTTTCGCTAGTATCTATTTGGCGTTCCTTAGTTTCGGTCGCCTTAAGCCGCAGCATTTAGTGTTCGGAGCTGTCGCATATGTAGCCACGATCACGACGATAATCTACATTGCCCCAGTGATGCCACCTCGGCTGCACTAGGTTCTAACTATTTCTCTAGTTCAGCATTTGCTGATTCAACTTTTGAAGATTCAACTTTAGTGGCCTCAACCTTTACAGCGTCAAGCTTGGTGGTGGTAGCTCTGGCCATCTCAACGTCATGTGAGGGAAGATTACTTTTGCTTCCCGGCTGCGAGCCGTCGGCTGGGTAGAGGAAGTCTAAGATCTCTTTGATTGATGCTGCTACAGGAATGGCAATTAGCATACCAAGGGCGCCGGCCATCACTTCGCCGCAAAGCACGGCAAATATGATTGCTAGCGGATGTAATTCAACAGCATGGCCAATGAAACGCGGCACGATAACGTAATCTTCTATCAATCTTGCTATCCAGTAGCCCAAAATAATTTTGATAGCGACGCCAACACCTAGCTGGGCTACACCAACAATGGTGGCAATGCTGATGGCGAAAAAAGGCCCAAGGACAGGAATAATTTCCAAGAATCCACTTAAGATTGCAATTAAGAGTGCATATTTGATGTGCAGCCAGAAGTGCAAAATACCATAGGCAACGCAAGACATCAGCGCAATGAGAAGTAACTGCCCACGTACATACTTGCTGAGCATGATATTCATCTGAGAGGAGAGCTTAATCACCATCTCATGGTTTTTCTTTGGAATGAAGCGCAGACAAAACAGACCAACTCTTCGGCTATCAATGATTAGATAAATAGAGGAGACAACGCAAACGAGAACTGCCAGCAGGCTTTTGGAGAGTAGACCACCGATATGCAAAATTTCTTCTGTTGTTCCAAGGTTTTGCTCTAAGCTTGTCGTTAGTTCTTGGGCTGTCTTCTCGACGTCAATTTGCCAGTGGAAGCTATCGGATAGTTGTTGAACAAGACTGACTACTATTTCATTGCGCTGCGCAGCTAAAGCTGTGAATTGCTCGATAATCGATTGGCCAAACCAGCCGCTGGTACCAATTATTAGACCGATAATTGAGATGTATATAACAGCTACGGCAAATCCTGGTCGACATTTAAAAGTGGTGCTAAATGAATTGACCACTGGCAAAAGCAAATAGGCAATAATTCCCCCCACAATAAATGGTGGGAAAACCTCTCTAATAAAATAGAGAAACCAGAGTAAAAGTAGTACGCCGGTTAACTTGAACATTTTGATTCTTCTTTGTTAGCTTACAGCAACAGGTTGCTTACTTTTGTCTTGAGTGAGTTCGCTAAAATCATGCACCTTGGCGCCGACCAGCTTGCCGAGCAACCAGGACGGGCGGAAGCGCTCACCCTGTTCTTTGTGATAGGCATTGATTTCATTCAAGCACCAGGCCAGACCTTTTTCTTTAGCGATAGCCATTAGACCAACTTTAAAGCCGCAGCCATTTTGCATGGCGACGTCTATGTCACTGGCCTCTACCACTTGCTCTTGAATGCAATAAATAGCTTCATTGAGCATTGGCAGAATAACGCGATTAGCTTCGAAAGCGCGTGGTGATTTTGCCAAGTTAACTTCTTTATTGGCTTGAGCAATCATATCTTTCAAGGAAGGATTGATTTTTTTAGCCTCACCTTTTACTGGAGCTTTTTCATGAATATAGAACCCAGCCCCGGATTTCTGTCCAAGGGCACCGGCCTTGACCATCTTCTCAAGAAGTGGGGATGGAGTGAAGCGCGGTCCATATTGGCTATAGAGGAACGTGTTGACATGGGCGCAGACGTCAATACCAGTCATGTCAAAGAGTGCAAATGGTCCCATGGGCAAACCGACTTCCACGACCTTGGCGTCAATTTCTTCTACTGTTGCCAAGCCTTCTTGTAAGGCATACAGTGCTTCGTTCATGTAGGTGAAGAGCACGCGATTGACGAGGAAGCCAGGGCACTCCTCAACCTTGACAGGAGTCTTTTGCATCTGGTGGCAGAGCTCAAGAGCTAGTTTCATAGTCTCGTCGGAGGTCTTGACTCCAGCGGTGACCTCTACCAGTTTCATGAACTGTGCAGGGTTGAAGAAGTGCATGCCAACCACTTTATCTTGTCTTTGGGTTGCTTCGGCAATTTCAGAAATTGATAGAGCGGAAGTATTGGTGGCGAGAATTGCTCGCGGAGGGCAAATTTGATCGAGAGTTTTGAAGATTTCAAGTTTGACTGAAATTTCTTCGAAAGCCGCTTCGATTACTAAATCGACGCTCTTGAAATCTTCGTATGAGGTTGTACCTTTTACGGTGGCAAAGAGGCTGTCGCCTTCCTCTTGTGTCAGGGTGCCTTTTTTAATGCGCGAATCATACATTCTTTTGATGTTTCCAAGCCCTCTGTCTACGGCTGCCTGTTCAACATCTTTCAAAAGAACTTCTATTCCGCATTGGCTCAAAACGCAGGCAATACCGCTGCCCATTGCCCCTGCGCCGATTACTGCTGCTCTCTGCACTCTCATACAAAGCCCTCATTATTATAAAAACACTGGTTGGGGCTATGCTAGCATCTTTAGGTCGCACCAGAAATCCATCAAGGGTTTAAGAAATCATATAAGGATGCCAAGGTCTATGTTGACAACATTGATGCGGAAGACCTCTTGTTCGGCGGATGAGGCTACTATTGCCGAAACGCCAAAACATTTGGGCTGGGTCATGCTTGCCGCTCTAGGAATTGGTGCCACCATAGGTGCTGGCATCTTTGCCATGCCGGGCATCATTGCTGGTAAAGCCGGACCAGCCGGTATCCTTTCTTTTATGCTGACCGGATTGGTAATCATGCTGATTGCCTTCTGCTACGAGAAATTTTCCATTCGAGTGCCTCATGGTGTCTCAGCTTATAGCTATGTTTATCACTCGATTGGAGAACTTGTAGCCTGGGTCGTTGCTTTTGGTCTCTTCCTTGAATACAGTTTCGGAGCTTCGGCTGTTTCAATTGCTTGGGGCGAGTATTTGAAAAACGCTGTTGGTTTTTCTCTGCCAGCATTTTGGAGTGGTCCGAACATTGATGCTCATGGTGTCTTCCATTTTGGTATCAATGTTATTGCCATAGCTGTGATTGCGGTAGTAAGTCTCGTTCTCATTTTTGGTGGAGTTAAGAAGTCAGCCAAACTCAATTTTGCTCTCGTAGTGCTGAAGCTGACACTGTTAGTCACTTTTCTGGCTGTTGGCATTCCTCATATTAATCCGGCCAATTGGTTTCCCTTTATGCCCCACGGTTTCGAGGGTGTATTGAAAGGGGCGGCTACAGCGGTTTTCCCTTTTGTCGGATTTGACGCCCTTTACACATTTGCGCGTGAATCGAAGTCGCTCAAAGACACACGCTGGGCAACTTACTGGTGCGTTGGAATTGTTGCTTTCTTGTATGTCACTGTTATGGCTGTGGCGACTGGCTTAGCTCCGTGCTCTATAGATGGTCATCCAAATGAATTGTTTGTTGGCTCCGAAGCCGCCGCACCTCTGGCAAAGTTACTTACGGCTGCCGGTGAGGGGTGGACCGCTAAATTTATTTCGTTCGGCGCTGTACTCGGTATCTTTAATGTTCTTTTGGTCTTCTGCATGGGCGGACCCCGCATCTTCTTGAATATGGCAGAGGATGGCTTACTTCCTCCGATATTTAAGAAAATGAATAACGGTAACCCCACAGTTGGTATCATTCTCAATGGCGTAGTAGTTGCTGCAATCGCCGGCTTTGTGCCTTTTGGCAAAATTGCCGACATGATGGTGCTTGGTACTCTTGTGGCCTTTATCTTCGTCTGTATCGGCGCCTTGAAGCTCAAGTTGGTCAATCCAATCATCGCCATTGCTGGTGGAGTTGGCTGTGCCATTCTGGCGTTCAATCTTGAGCCAGAAGTCCTGAAAGTTTATTCCGTGACTTTGCCTGTAGGGTTGGTTATCTACTTCCTTTACGGCTATAAAAACAGTAAATTGCGCAAGGCAAAAGAAGGTTAGTGGGTCTGCTAGTCAGAGCGACATTGTTGTGACTTGGATCCTAAGAGTCAGAGCGACATTGTTGTGACTTGGATCCTAAGAGTCAGAGCGACATTGTTGTGACTTGGATCCTAAGAGTCAGAGCGACATTGTT
>JBAYTY010000001.1:0-361624 GCA_041675385.1 Candidatus Obscuribacterales bacterium | reverse complement strand
GGTTATCACTACAGTTTCCGGTCTGCGCAGACCTGACGTTTCCACTTAACCCCTCGGCTCAAAGTACCCAACTTATTTATTGGTGGGTGCTCACCGCTTATGTAATTAGTATATCCGAGCAGATTTCTATTGGAAGTCCCCCGATGAAGATACTTGCTATATCTGCTGACAATTCGAATGACTACTCTTGGCCTCACTATCAATATCTAATCTAATAGCCAAGCGCGTGAACTATAGCACCACCATGAGCATATTCATTTGTATATGCATTTATGCACAGCTAGAATTGAAAAATGAATGAGCTTGATCAGTTCAAATCTAAACAGCCCAGCGACCAAGATAGTTGGCGAGGTCGTGCTCGGCACAATATACAGGTGCATTTATCTGGAACTTTCATGGTTGGTGGGCTGGTTCTACTGTTTTTGGGAATTTCAGTATTCTTGACGGTACTCCGTTATTACAAGATCTCTGATCTAGCGATGTATCTAGCGCTAGCAATTCAATTTGCAGGGTTAGCCATTGCTCATCGACGCTGTCATTGCGGCAAGCACTCCACAGAGCCCGACTGGAAGCACCAATTGGTGATATTGAATCGCAACCGCCATTGGTTAATTTGGCCAGCAATGCCTTTCACAATATTCTTTTTACCAGTTGATTTTTCGGTCAAATTTTGTTTGACGAAAGTGGTGCTAGCAACCATGGCAGCAATTACCGCCGCGCTAGGTGTAGCCTCTATAAGGCTAAGTTTAAGCAAAGATAGAGCCAAGCAAAAAGCCGTAAACAAAAAGACCGCCCAGATTGCTCTGCGGCGGTCTAATTACTATCGTCTGACTGCCTATTGCGTAGGCTCGATATCTCTTGCTGCTTCAAGTCAGAATCCACAGCTAGCGGGTTATCACTACAGTTTCCGGTCTGCGCAGACCTGATGTTTCCACTTAACCCCTCGGCTCAAAGCACTCAACTTATTTATTGGTGGGTGCTCACCGCTTATGCAATTAGTATATCCGAGCAGAAATCTATTGGAAGTCCCCCGATGAAAATACTTCGCATATCTGCTGACAATTCGGAAGACTACTGTCAGGCCCACTATCGATATCCAATCTAATAGCCAAGCGCGTGAACCAGAGTGTCACCATGAGCATATTCAATTGTATATAGAGTTATGCACAAGCAGCAAGCAAGAACGCCCGCAACTCAAAAGTAAGTAAGTAGATAAGGTAGTAAATTAGTAAATACACGGCTCATCGACTAAGCCGTTTTCAGAAAGAGAAGATTTTTTTCGCAAAAATCTTCCCTTTTTGCTCTCTTCAAAACTAACAATGACACTGACTTGGCACTGTTTGTCGACCAAATAAGTCGTTAGCCCTAAGCCCTAGGCACGTTGAGCATGCCAGTAGTCAAACATTGAAAGCCCAGCCAGGAAGCGGCAAGCAGGCACCAGAAGCAGGCAAAGACGCGGTTCATGCGTTTCATAAAGTCCCTCAATCTATGGGCTAGGGGCAATGGGCTCTAAGCAATAGACCTAGTCTACCATTCACTTGGAAACAGTGCTCGGTGAGTCAACATAGCAGTCAACTTCGGAGTCAACTCTGGAATCAGTTCATATATATATGAAAAACCTGGGGTTGATGTAGCCTCCACCCACTAGAATTAAATCTGTTAGTGGCGGAAGGCACCCAAATGGCTTATAACGACCTGCGCGAATTCATTGAAGCTCTCGACAAAGCAGGAGAGCTAATGCGCATCACCGCGCCTGTTTCAGCAGATTTAGAAATTGCTGAAATTACTGACCGGGTGAGCAAACTGCCTGGCTCTGAGAACAAAGCCCTGTTGTTTGAAAACGTTATCGGCTATGACATGCCTGTTCTAATAAACGCTCAAGGATCGATGAAACGCATGTGCCTTTCACTCGAAGTGGAAGATCTCAATACCATTGCCGACCGCATCAGAGTTTTCATTAAACCCAAAGTACCTGAAAGCTTTATGGCTAAACTGGCCTTCCTGCCAACCATTATGGAAGTCGGTAAATTCCCGCCCAAAATTGTGACTGGACCGGCTCCCTGTCAGGAAGTGGTGATTACCAATCCAGCCGACCCGATGCTCGACAAGCTGCCAATCATCACCTGCTGGCCTGAAGACGGTGGACCTTTTATTACCATGGGCGCCATCATTACCAAAGACCCGCACAACGGTAATCGCAACGTTGGTATGTATCGTCTGCAAAAGTTTGATAACAAAACCACTGGCATGCATTGGCACAAACACCATGATGGTGCCAAAAACTTTGAAAATTCCCGCCGTGATTCTATGAGTTCTGCCAATCCTGACCATCCAGATTCGCCAGCAAACCAGCCCACTGAGCCCCCAAACTACGGAACATTCTTCGATAAAGCCGAATACGAGAAGCCAGGCAATCGCATGGAAGTGGCAGTGGTACTTGGTGCCGACCCGTCAATCACTTACGCTGCCACGGCACCACTTCCGCCGGAAATCGATGAAATGATTTTTGCTGGATTCTTGCGTCAAAGCCCTGTGCGACTGGTTAAATGCAAGACCATTGATCTTGAGGTTCCAGCGAGTGCTGAAATCATTATTGAAGGATATGTCGATCAAAAAGAACTGAGACGCGAAGGGCCATTTGGCGACCACACCGGTTTCTACAGCTTGGCCGGGCTATTTCCAATCTTCCATGTCACGGCCGTTACCCATAGAAAAGATCCAATTTATCAGACTACTATTGTCGGTAAACCGCCGCAAGAAGATTGCTTCTTAGGTAAGGCCACAGAGCGCATCTTCATGCCCATGGTACAGATGCTCGTGCCAGAAATTACTGATATGAATCTGCCTTGGGAAGGGGTTTTCCATAACTGTGTGATCGTAGCAATTGATAAGCGCTTTCCTGGCCACGCCCGCAAAGTAATGAGTGCCATTTGGGGTTTGGGGCAGATGATGTTCACCAAATTTGCCATCATCGTCGATAAAGATGTCAACGTTCATGACCTGTCAGAAGTAGCTCTCCATGTCTTTGGCAATACAGATCCCAAGCGCGACATGATGTTTGTCGAAGGCCCTGTTGACATACTCGACCATGCCTCACCTCTCATGGGTTACGGTTCTAAGGTTGGAATTGACGCCACCCGCAAATGGAAATCGGAAGGATTTGAGAGAGAATGGCCCACTCCGATAATTATGTCTGAACCAGTCAAAACCCAGGTCAGTAGCCGCTGGGCAGAGTATGGATTTAGTACAAAGGCTAAAAAGTAAGTTGCCAAGCGGAAACGTTTAATCTTCAGGCGATGAAAACTTGAGTTGGTGGGCATAAAAGAAATACGAACATAGTGACGCTGCTCCAAAAGCAAAGCGTAGAACGGTTCGGTTTTACCTTATAACCCAGGTGTTCTCTATGAGCCAGTTGAAGCGCATAGCTACTTTTGTCGTGCTTGCATGTTTGACCTTCACAACGGTCTACCAGCAGCCAGCCGCCGGTCATCGTGTCGCTCCAGCTGACACTTACCACCGCGCTTGGCAGTTAGTACACGACAACTACTATGATGGCAACTTCAACGGCAAAAACTGGAACGATTTCGAACACAAGTTCGACAATCAAATCAAGACTCCAGCTGACGCTCAGAAATACATCAAAGTAATGCTTGAGTCGCTCAATGACCCTTACACCCGCTACTTAGACCCTCGTGCCTTCCAAGATGAGAACGACGCCATTGACGCTCGCATTGTTGGCATCGGCATCAATCTTCAACAGAGCAAAGACCTGCAAAAACTGATTGTCACCCGCACCATCGAAGGCGGTCCAGCCGAGACTGCTGGTGTTAGAACCAGAGACGAGATCGTTGGAATCGACGGTACATCAGCAATCGGCATGACTCCTGAGCAAGCTGCAGATAAAATTCGTGGCAAAGCTGGCAGCCCAGTGCAGCTCAGCCTCAAGTCTGAAGGCAACGGCCCAGTGCATGCAGTTAACATCACTCGCCAAGAAATTGTTATCCACGCCGTTAGCTCCAAAATGCTGAAAGAAAGCAACATCGGTCTGATCAATCTCTCAACCTTTATCTCCAACGACGCTTCCCGTGAATTCAAAGCCGCTCTAAGCAAACTATCCCGCGCTGATGGTCTGATCATCGACCTACGCGACAACCCAGGTGGCTTGCTCTCCAACGCTCTAGAAATCTCAGACATGCTGCTTGAAGGCGGCGCCATCGTCAGCACTGTTAGCCGTCATGGCCGTCACACTGATATAGCTTCGGGCGAACCTGCTACTCACCAACCAATCGTACTTCTAGTTGATGAAGAGTCGGCCAGCGCATCAGAAATTCTAGCTAGTGCCCTCAAAGACAATGGTCGCGCTGTTGTGGTCGGTAACAAAACCTACGGCAAAGGCCTAGTTCAAGAAATCAACAGACTACCTGGAGGAGCTGCAATCCACATCACTGTTAGCCGTTACCTCACAGCTGCCGGCACTGATATCCACAAAGTCGGAGTGATTCCAGACATCACCGAAACTGACAAAGACAAACAAATGAAAGTAGCCCTCTCTTGCTTGAGAGAAAAAATTGCCAGCCTTAAGCCAGTACGCACAAGCAATTTGTCTATCAGCAGATAATAATAGAAAGAGGCATAGTGAGGCCTTCATGCTAAACCTCAAACGATTCACTTGCTTGGCGCTCGTCTCAATGACGGGCGCTTCGCTGCATATTCTCAATGGTTCAGCGGCTTGGGCTGGAGATCAACTAAGTGCACCGCCTGGCAGTTTTGTGCAAAGCACCAATGCAAACCCAAATCAGGATCTAAATCTAAGTCCAAATCAAGCTCAAGCTCAGGCTCCGAATCTAATTCAGAATCAAATTCAGAATCAAGGCCAGTATCTGCCGCCGCAGCAAGGTTTCCAGACGGCTCCGCAGTATCAGCCCAATTCACAGTTTCAACCTAGTCAACAATTTCAGCCCAGTCAGCAGTTTCAACCTAGTCAACAGTTTCAACCTAGTCAACACTACCCGCCCAATCAGCAACTTCAATCAAATCAAGGATTTCAACCCAACCAAAGCTTTCAGCAGAATCAGGGGTTTCAACCCAACCAACAATATCAGCCACCGCAACAGCTGCAACAGACTCAAAACTTCCAGCAAACTCAACAAAGTTTCCAGCAGCCTCCGATGCAGCAAAGCTTTCAGCAGCCAATACAGCAAAGCTTTCAGCAGCCAATACAGCAAAGCTTCCAGCAGCCCCAGCAAAGTTTTCAGCAGCCGCCGATGCAACAAAGTTTTCAGCAGCCGCAGCAGGGTATGAGTGCAGCGCCGGTGCAAGGAGCGGTGCAAGAAAACCAACTAGAACAAGAACTTAGTCAAACTCCAATATCAAACGATCCCAATTGGCCCACTGACTTCTCCAACACTGCGAAGAATGGCGCAGCGACTCAAGATGCAGGCGGGCAACAAGCAGCGCAAGCTGGAGTTTCAGCCCAACCCAGCGCAGCAGCAGCCGTCGGCTCAGCTCTTGTAAAAACACTAGGAGCGGTAATGACAGCGCGCTCCGCCAATAACATGTATGGTTCAGGATATGGCTCTAACCCAATGATGGGCGGCGGCGGATTCGGCAGCACCATTGGTCGCATGCTAGGTGGAAACAGCTACAATCCAATGATGGGCGGGTATGGAGGAATGGGTGGCATGGGGGGAATGGGCGGCTACGGCTCACCCTACGGTTACAACAACAGTGGTGGCATGTTCGGCTCACTGATGAAAAATATGATCAGCCACTAGCTAAAATACAGACCAGACCACAGACCAGAACATATACCAGGGCACAGATAGGAGTATTGAGATGAATGGCTCAGCCATGAAAGCGGCGTTAACAAGCACAACACTAATATTGTGTGCCGCACTTAATTGCACCTATAGTTGTAATCCGGGCTTGTGCCAAGACCCTTTCAATGACAATCAAACCTGGGCTAGTCAGCCACCAGGGGCATTTTTAAACAACAAACCGGCAGCAAAAAAAACCATCGCCAGCCAAGCCCCTAAGAAGACAGCAGCCAAGCCTGCCCCCTTAAAACCAAATATACAAAGCCAACCCACTCTTTCTCGCACTGGTGGCAATCAGTCGTCAGGGCAGTTCCAGCCCCAACAACAACAGTACCAACAACAAAGCCAGCAGCCGAGTCAACAGAATCAGCAGATGGGTCAATCTGATTGGCAGCCGATACCAGGTGCAGCGAACTCCAGCAATACTCAGCTGGGCTCCTCAGATTGGGTCGCACCGACCAACGACGGATTCAATGATGAATCAACTCAGTCTTCCAATCAAGGCAATCAAGACAATGGGCAAGGATGGGTCACTAATACTTATCAAAATTCTGGTCAAAATTCTGGCCAAAACTTTAGCCAGGGTGGCGGCACAAGTAGCCAAATAGGACAATCAGAGTGGAATAATCCAGGGTCATCGTCTCAAAACACGATGCAAAATAATTTCCAAAGCCAACCCCAAGCGCAATCACAAAGTTCCAATAGTGGTGGAATCGGCCAATCTGAATGGGTTACACCCGGTGGCGGCAGCAGCAACACTGGAAGTAGTAACAGTGGTGGGCAACAACAATCGCGTCCAACTGGTGCATTTTCCAATCAGTCGATGCAGCCCAGTCAGTCTGTGCAATCCAATCAGTCGCCAGGCTTCCCACCGATTCAACAAACAGGCAATGGCATAGGACAATCACAATGGACAACGCCAGGCGCTAGCGACAACAGTGGCGGAAATAATTTCAGCAACAACAACAACAACAACAACAACAGCAACAACCAAAGCAGTCCACCATTTCCCCAGAGCTCGTTTCAGCAGTCACAGAGTACCGGAGGCAACTTCGGCACCGGCTCTTCTGGTAACTCAGGTGGAGGGGCACCTTCGTTTGGTGCGGTACTAGAGCAAGAGCAATTGCAGGGTGGCGCACAAATCAACGCTTCTTCTGGAATGGGTGGTGGCATGGTCAACACCAACGGTGGTGGCGGCAGCATGGGTGGAGGAATGGGAACTGGAATGGGCGGTGGCATGCCAGCATTCAACCAGAGCGCAGCTGCTGGGCTTCTTCCTGGCATTATGAATTTCATGCAAAATGTCATGCCAACCAAGGGCAACACATTCAACCCCAATTTGGGAACAAGCACAGGCGGCACCATGACTGGTGGCACTGGTGCAGTATTTGTGCCACAGCAACAAGTTCAGAAAAGGCCTAGTCAGCCCATGCACACACCGTTGATAGTAAAGCAGGTCGGCAAACAAGTAAACCGCACAGTCAATCGTGCCGTTAACCGCAGCGTCAATCGCATGCTGTTCAAAGGTGTGAACGCTATTAGGTTCTAAATAGCGAAGCGACAAACCGATTCATTAGCTCTGTTGCTACATCTCGCATCGAAGCAGATGCTGCAACAATCTCGCTCAGGAAACAATTTAGCTGATCAACTTGGCACCAGGTTACTAATCCTGGAATTGTGCGACGCCCATAAGAAGAATCAAGACTTACAGCGCGTTTGTAGTCGGATATCGCACCAAGCTTGTCGCCCGTATACGCAAGACAACATGCCCGACGATAAAACACCCAAGCCGCCTTAGAACCGAGAGCAATACATTTATTGTAGTCTTTGAGTGCTCCAGCTCGGTCTCCCATCCTAAAGAGCAAGTTACCTCTCCATCGATATGAGTCGTTATAATAGGGTTTCAATAAAACCAGCTGATTTAAGTCATCGAGTGCGCCCTTTAGATCTTGCTTCTGAATCCTTTGAAAGGCACGACCAGCGTAACAAGTATAATTGCCAGAATCAACCACTATGCCTTGACTGAAAGACGCTAGGGCGCCTTTGTGATCACCTAGCTTCTCGAGGACGCAACCTCGACCATCGTATGAGTTAGGCAACTGCGGATCTAATGATATAGCCATGTCGTAGTCTTTAAGGGCACCAGGATAGTCCTTGAGATTCTCACGCATAAAGCCACGTTTCCAATAGATCCACGCGTCATCGGGAGCCAATCTAAACGCCTCAGTAAAATCCTGGTCTGCACCAGACTGGTCGCCAAGCTCCGAGCGGGCAAAGCCTCTGCTTGCATACAGATAAGGAGATTTTTTATCGATAGCAATAGCAGAACTGAAGTCAAAAATGGCAGGCTGAAACGAGTGGAGCTGGCACTCCGCATCAGCCCGTTGGCGATAGGCATCTATATAGTTGGGGTCCATATTAAGTGCAATGGTAAGGTCAGTTAGTTGTCCCTGCAGATCTCCAATCTCGCCCCGGGCAGCAGCGCGATTGCAGTAGTGCCATACACGACTCGGTCCGGCGTCAATCGCACGAGTATAGTTCAAGATGGCTCCGGCCATGTCACCATGGTTCGCCAGCTCGGCGCCGATATTGTTATAGGCGAAACCATAGTGAGGGCTAATAGAAATTGCCTTAAGTTGATCGGCGATACACCCCTGTGAATCGCCTATGTCAGCCAGAAGATTACCTCGATTTACATACGCTGAAGCATATTGAGGATCAAACTTAATAGCATTAGTATAGGCAGCAATCGCAGCGGCTTTGTCGCCCTTAAAGGACAACTCCTTCCCCAGTTCAAAACATCCGGTAGCAGCAGCGCTATGAAAGCCAGTAAAAGATGTGCCGTCAATAAATCCAATATCTTCCGCCTGCACTCGTGCATCAGCAGCTAGTGCAACCAGGACTATTACAAGCAGTGTCTTCCAAAGAATTTTCATACTTCAAGCATAGCGAAAATCAACGCATCACGATATGGTGATTTCCGCAGTGACCGGTTTAAGCCGTGCTCGAATACTCTAGTAGCAGCTATAGAACCAGTATCAAATTACTTCTGCTTGCGCTGATGCTCTTCAGTAAATTCAGCTAAGTGCTTGCTGAGCATGTCGATGATATTAGTGGACGATGCCACATAAGTCGTGTAGCGCGCCCGCATCGAAGAAGGATAAAGCTTGAGAGCATCGACAAATTTGCCTTGAAGAAAATAGGTCTCAGAGAGACGATTGAGCACTTGATACTCTTTAAACGGCATCGAAGCTGCCTTTTCATGACTATCAGTACGCTTCTCACCAGTAGTTTCACTGGCACTAGTAGCTCCACTAGCACTGTTCGCAAATGGAGTTTCTTCAACTATGCGACTAACAACAACCAACGCCTGGTCAAGACATTTAGACGCCTTGTCGCGAGAGCCAAGCCGCTCGTAGACTGTGGCCAACTGACAGAGCGGTTCAAGCAAACGAGCTGAATACCGACCTTGGGCTTTTTCCATAGCCTCAACCAAAACCTCGCCTTGATCCTTTGCCTCTTGCAAGCGATCTAGTTGTGCCAAAGACAACATCTTAACTACAGCAGCTTCTTGCAAACGCTCACAAGCAGCCAGCGTTAGCCCATACTTCGCGCCCAGATCAAGCAGTTCATCAGATGCGGCCAGAGCTTGCTGGAAGCGCCGCTCTTTAAACGAGCAGCAATTAATTACAATCAAACCAGCCAGCAACAGTGATGGATCATTTATCAGCTTCGATCGCTCACGCAGCAAATTGACAGCATCGCGTGCCAGGGCCAGTGCCAAAAGGTTACTGCCTTGACTTTCATGATAGATAGCCAAACACAGAGATGGATAGATCATCTCAAGGCTATGCTTGCCATACTCATCTTGGGCTAGACCTAAGGCAATGCGAAAAGCTTGACCAGCTAACTCGCCGTCGCCAGCAACGAGGCGAGCACGCCCTAACTCGCACATGGCACGAAAAACGAGCATGGTTGGAATAGAGGCCTTAGCCTTTACTTCTCTGCTTCTTTGGTCAAGCAAATCGACATGCTTGCGCAAAGACTCATTGTCACCCAGTGAAACTGCATTGGCGGCCTTCACCGCCAGTAGTACCAAGCTTGCTTCGGTATTTGCATCTAGGCCAGCCTGAGATTCATTGAGCTGAGCCAGAGCACCATCAAAATCGGCCACCTCACGCATGAGATAGGCTTTGCGCAAATGCTCATTTGCTTCAAGGGAATTACTTTTACTACTGTTACTGTCGCTAGAAACCATAATTAGTGACTATTTCCATTTCTTCCGCCTCATTGGCCAGAGATTCTAATGACTATCCTTCTATGCGGTATATTTCTAAGCGCTATATTTCTTCCGCTCGGGACACACTTCTGAAATCACTTCTTGAATTTTGCTGAGAATACTGCCCAGGCCAAAACGAATTTTTGCTGAAGCAATAACAGGATTTGGCACCTGAGCAATTAGCCAGGCCAGATCCTCTTTACGCACTATATCCGCTTTATTCAAAACAGTGATCATAGGCTTATCAACCGCACCAAGATCACTTAACACATCGTGCACAGCGCTAATGTGCTCAAGCACATTAGGATGTGATGCATCGACAACATGCACAAGAACATCAGCCACTGCCACTTCTTCTAGAGTTGCTCTAAAAGCGGTAACGAGCGACGTCGGCAATTTCTTGATGAAACCTACCGTATCAGAAATAAGAATGGGGCTGTGATCTGGCAAAGTTGTTCGTCTGGTGGTCGGGTCAAGAGTGGCAAATAGCTTGTCTTGAGTAAATACATCAGACTTGGTTAGAGCATTGAGCAAAGTAGATTTGCCAGAGTTTGTATATCCCGTCAATGCCACAACAGGCAAATTCTCATTGATGCGCCTCTTGCGTTGCACATCACGATAATTGCCAATGCGCTCAGCGTCAGCCTCAAGCAATGTAATTTTTTCACGAATGCGCCGGCGATCAATTTCTAGCTTAGTTTCGCCAGGACCTCTCGTGCCAATTCCACCGCCCAGACGAGAAAGATTGTCGCCCTTACCAATTAGCCTAGGCAAGAGATACTTCATCTGGGCTAGTTCAACTTGCAGCTTGCCCTCTTTGGTTTGAGCGCGTTGGGCGAAGATGTCGAGAATCAGCTCAGTGCGGTCTATTACTTTGACACCAACAACTTCTTCGATATTACGCTTTTGACTCGGGGTCAATTCTTGGTCGACCACAAGCAAAGTCGCGCCCAACTCTTGCATGTGCAGGGCAACTTCTTGCATCTTGCCTGAGCCAAAGAAATACTTAGGATCTGGCTGTTGCCTAGTCTGCATCAGCCGGCCACATACAGTTGCCCCGGCAGTGCGAGCAAGCCTTGCCAATTCATCGAGATCGTCTTCGACTTGCCAGGCATCGGTGCCGTCACTGACTAAACCAATTAAATAAGCACGCTCTTCACCCTCAGCCACCGCCAGACCAGGGGCCTGGGTGCGAAATTCTTGTTCTAGGGCGCTAATTAGCTCTTCGAAGTTATCATCTTGTGCCCGTCTAGCTGTTGAACCAGGCATGACTTTCCACAATTTACCCTCGGCATCGCGCCCGGGCAACAAGTGGGCAATATGTACCACATCGGCTATTTTCGACTGTTCCCCTTTGCTGCGACTGAAAGTACCGGCGGGGTTTACGCCAACTTGAGCCAACAAATCTAGGCGATTGCGCGCTAGACACTGGAGATTTTCTTTTGAGACAAATTCACTGCCATCAGTGGGCTTTTGCTCTCCGCCTTGCTTTTGCTCTCCGCCCTGCTTTTGCTCTCCACCAGTTTTTTTATCATCCCCGCTCTGCTTGCGATCATCTAGACGAGTATGAATAATGCGGTGGCCACAAAGCCGACCTGGGCCAACGCGCACACCCCGAAGTTCGGGCATATTGACTTCAAATGGCTGGCCGACAGTGACGTTCACGACCTGACCACGACGATTGACCACAAGAGAAAGCGGATAGCCAGTTTCGTGCGACAGTTCGGCTACAGAGTCAGCAAGTTCTATTGTGAGAATCTTGTCTTTAGGAATACGCTGTTGCAACAAGCGGTTGAGCTTCTTAATCTCCGACTGTTTCAGGCCTTTCGCCTTACCTAAGTCAAGTTTGCCGTGCAATCAGTAAACCTCAGACAGGGGATAAAAATTGGATTCCAGCTTGAAAGATAAATACGAACCAGAGATACAAGCGTCACTCGGATCATACCCGTTTATCAGCCTAATTTCACCCACATTTAATGTATATCAAAGGCCTAGCAATAAGGGTCTTAAGATATGCGCTAGCTTTTGCGCTGTTAGGTCCGGCCTTCTACTTTGGGCCTTCTACTTTTGGCAATCTACTTTTGATCAGATGTGACTTCATCAGCGTGCACCGGTCTGAACTCAAGAGTAGCTAGTTCTCTGTTGCCGCCTCGCCTTTCTTTGAAAACAGTTCCCAAAGTGCCCCAGTCCATCACCAAGGTTCCGCCTTGGGCCCGATGCTGCTTGTCCCAGCCCATCATTGTATCGAGACAGGCATGATCGATATACTCCACATCTTCTAGGTGAACGTGAAGCTCGGTGGTTGGTTTGACCGACTCAATTGCTTCGGCGAGACGAGGCAAACTTAGAAATGTAGCTGCCCCTTTGAGCGAGACATCAGTACGATTGCGCTCAGGATGTTCTGTGATTTTAATATCAAGGCGAGAGAAGATATAGAGCAGCTTGGCAACAGAGAAGATTACCCCAGCAATTACCCCAGTGAGCAAGTCGACGCCTACTATCAAAATAATTGTAGCGACATAAATGACCGCTTCAGAACGACCATACTTTTTAATTTCTTTGAAGACCTTCCAGTTGATCATTTTGTAGCCAGTAAAGACTAGCAAAGCAGCCAAGGCCGAAGTTGGTATCAACTCAAGTATGTTGGGAAAGAGTGCCACAAATACAAGAATCCACAGGCCATGCATGAAAGCGGAGGCTCTAGTGCGTCCTCCAGCGTTCAAGTTGACGCCACTGCGCACCATAACTCCTGTAAGCGGTATGCCGCCTATCAGACCGCACAAAGCATTGCCAACTCCCTGTCCAACTAATTCACGGTCGTAATTGGTACGCTGGCCGCTATGCATTTTATCTAAGGCGCTGCACGTCAAAAGGGTTTCTGCGGCAGCAATGAAGGCTATGGCCAGGGCATCAAAGAAAATTTCCCAATTGAAGATTGAGACCAAAGTTGTAGGAGTCGGCAAGGCAATAGCTGCAAACAAGTTACTTGGAATAGTGACGTAGCGCACAGTTAGATGGAGAAAAGAAGCGACGCAAGTTGCCACTACAACTGCCACCAAAGATCCGGGCAAAACTTTCATGCGACCAACGGCAAAGCGCTGCCATAGAGCCAATATCACGATAGTTAAAACACCAATGGCAGCAGCTATATGATGAGTAGTATCGCCATCATGAGACGTCCAATTGAGGCCCTTATAGACCGACATAGGTATCGAAAGTAAGTTTTTGATTCCACTGCCCTTGGGCGTGTCATCTACCATAACGTGAAATTGAGCAGCCAGAATGAGCAATCCTATGCCCGATAACATGCCATGAATAACCGCTGGTGGAACAGCTCTAAACCACGGAGCGAAACGACATAGTCCGGCCACTATCTGAATTAGTCCGGCGAGAAAAATTATCACTCCCAACTTTTCGATGCCATGCTCACGTATCAGCTCAAGCACAAGCACGGCTAACCCAGCAGCAGGGCCACTGACTTGGAGCTGGCTACCACCCAATATTGACACTACCAGACCGCCGACAACACCAGTGAGTATGCCCTTGGCAGGGTCAACACCTGAAGCTATGGCGATACCCATACAAAGTGGCAAAGCAACAATGAAAACTACTACTGACGCAAGGAAATCATTGCCAAAATGGGCAAAGAGAGGTTTTTTCGTGCCTGCCACTACAGGCTCAACGATATTCTCGTTTCCGTTCTCATTTTTTTCCATAAACACATGCTGAGTGACGCATCGGCGCTGTAGTAAATTTACTAGTTACAAGGTTAACCTTATATCAATTGTTGGCTTTCGAGCCTTCATCAACCTTGCGTAGGCGGCTGATTCATTTCAAAAAGCTGCCCTGCTGGAGGTCAGCATCCAGCCATGATTTTATGGCGTAAAAGTGGCCGTGCGCCAGACTCACCACAAGTTTTAAGGTTGGGAATAACCTTACCAGGATTGAGAATTCCTTCTGGGTCAAAGGCCTCTTTTAATCTACCCATCATTGCCAGATCAAGAGCATTGAAGACAAGAGGCATCTCCATCATCTTTTCAATGCCAATACCATGTTCGCCTGACAATGTCCCGCCCATCTCCACACAAAGTTCGAGAATTTCTTTGCCCGCCAGCATTACCCGCCTCACCTCATCTTCGTTCTCGCGATGATAAAGCATGCAAGGATGAAGGTTACCATCGCCTGCATGATAGACATTGGCTATGGTCAAATCTAAACGCCGTCCAATTTCTTCAATACCGGCAATAACTTCAGCCAACTTAGAACGTGGTATTACACCATCCAAAACATAGCCGTGTGGTGCAATCCGACCAAGAGCACCAAACGCGGTCTTTCTCGCTTTCCAAATAGTGGCTCGCTCTTTAGCGTCAAGGGCCCAGCGCATTGATATCACACCATTATTTTGCAAGCAGGTTTCTACAACTTTGCGCTGTGCCGAAATAGCAGCACCGGGACCGTCTAGTTCGATAATGAGAAGGGCTGCAGCAGCTCTATTTAAGCCCATTGCCAAATAGTCTTCAACAGCATTAATAGTGAGCTGATCGACCATCTCCATAGCCGCAGGAATTACACCGGCTGCCACTATATCTGATACTGCCTGGCCGGCTTGCCCGACAGTCTGAAAATAAGCCAGCAGTGTCTCTACCTTTTCTGGCCTTGGTATCAGCTTTACTAAAGCCTGACAAGCAATGCCGAGGGTGCCTTCAGAGCCAATGAAAAATCCAGAAAGATCTATCTCATTGCTGGTTCGAGCGGCACCACCCAAGGTGACAATACTACCGTCGGCAAGTACAACCTTCAAACCGGCAATATGATGAGTGGTCATGCCATATTTAAGTGTATGGGGCCCACCGGCATTCTCAGCGATATTTCCACCAATGGTAGAAGCTATTTGGCTGCTTGGATCGGGGGCGAAATACAAATTGTGCTTAGCCGCCGCCAGCGAAACAGAGACGTTAGTGGCACCGGCTTCAACTAAGGCCAAACGCTCTAGGGGATCAACATGCAAAACCCTGTTCATGCGAGTCAGTACCAAACTAATGCCGCCGCGCACACAGGTGCTTCCGCCCGACAGACCAGTGCCGGCTCCCCGAGGTGAAATAGGAATTTTGTGAGCCGTTGCCAGTTTTACTACGCTAGCCACCTGCTCGGTGGTGGCCGGTAATACGACAATATCTGGCGCCGCTTTATCTAACGTTTCAGCATCTGAATCGTATAAACCAATATCAGTCTTGTCGGTAAGCACATAGTCAATACCGACAATCGCAACTAATTTTTCAATTAAGGGCTTGAGAGCTTCCATAGAGAACAACTATATCTTGTTTGGCTCTACCTGAACATCTGCTGCATCATCTGCATGGGTTGTTGCATTTGCTGCATCATCTGATTTGGCTGTCTCATCTGTTGGTTATTGTTATTCTGCATCTGCTGCATATTGTTGTTCTGCATCATTTGATTAGGTTGCCGCATCTGCTGCATGTTATTCTGCATCATTTGATTGGGTTGCCGCATCTGCTGCATATTATTATTGTTCTGCATTTGCTGCATGCCATTATTCTGCATATTATTGTTCTGGCGCTGTTGCTGAATGCGCTCTTGGTCACCAGTGGTGTATTTGAAACCTTGCTGACCATAATTCCATGTGAAGGTACCGGTCTTCTCTACAAATTGGCGGCGCGAATTGGGTGGATATTCAAGCACGGGGTTGCCGTTCATTGAATTGATGACGCCAAGTAGCATAGTATTAAAAATTGGGTTGCTGCTTTTTTGCAAGACCTGAACGTTGCCAACCCGGCCATCACGAGCCACCATATAACTAACCTGGCAGGCGAGTGGAGGGCTGTGCTTAAAAGCCATTTGGGCCAAGCTGTTAAATCTAGTGAAAATTGACTCGGCTACCCGCTTGTGCCAAGCATCCCAAAGTAGTTGCATCTCAGCTGAGCCACCATCAGGATCATTGCTGCGGTTGGACTGAGTACCCGACTGTAAATTCGGCTGCCTCTGTGGTTGCTGCGGCGGCGGAGTATCTTCCTGCACTGGCATCATTTTCTGGCCATTGAAATCTCCACCCGAATCTTGAGCATTGCCACTCATGGGTTTCTTCGGCGGAGCGGGCGCACGTAAACCACCCATATCCATACCACCTGGAGGGAGCTCTAACATTTGATCAACAGGACCATCAGTATTAGCGCCTTCTCTAAAAGGGTCGCCCTGCATGTCACCGCGATTCAACGGGATGTTTTTTTTAAGCTGATCTTCTTGCAGTACCCCGCCTTTGAGCACATCGGCCGCGGCATAAGGCATAAAGGCAGTACTTATAGCGACACTAGTTAGTGCCAATGCTGCAGTCAGTGAAAATAGTCTAGTAAGTGGTTTAACTTTGGTAATTTGTTTAAAAATCATGGCTAACTCAAAAGGTTAATGCTTGTCAATAGCTCCCTAAGGCTACTGTACTACTTATCCCCAAAAAGGCAATTCGCAATTACCACAATTATATTAGGCCCCCCAACTAATTGCACGGATTGACCTAACTAAAATACCTGGACACCGATGTCAACCACTAAGAAAACCAAAGAACGGCCAATTGCTCCCCAATCACCTGTGGGAATTATCGATAGTCACGCCCATGTGGTTAACGAATACTTCCAAGGTGAGCGCGAAGAGACCTTGGAGCGGGCGTTTGCCAGCGGAGTACACACGCTGATTAATCCAGCCGTGGCAGTCGAAGGGCTAGAAGAGCTTTTGGAGCTTATAGAAAGGCGGCCAAATGTTTATGGAGCAGCCGGTCAGCATCCCCACGAAGCCAAACACTGGTGCGACGACCACAAGGAAAAGGTTTTGGCAGCGCTCAAACATAAGAAGATGGTGGCGGTGGGCGAGTGCGGCTTAGACTTTTACTATAACAATAGTAGCCGAGAGGAGCAGCTCAAGGCCTTTCGCGAGCAAATCGCTATAGCAGTTGCATTAGACAAACCAGTAATTGTGCATTGTCGCGACGCCTGGGAAGAGACATTTGCTCTTCTTGGCGAAGCTGAAGGCAAAGTGCGCGGAGTTTTCCATTGCTTTACCGGCGGGCCGGAACATCTAGAAGCAATCGCCAAGCTCGATTTTTATGTTTCTTTCTCAGGCATTCTTACTTACACCAAAGCTACCAATATTCAAGAAGCAGCAGCTCTTGTGCCCAAAGACCGCATGCTGGTGGAGACCGACTGCCCATTTTTGTCACCACAGAAAGTTCGCGGTGAACGCAACGAGCCAGCTTTTGTTTGGTGGACAGCAGATAAACTCGCGACTTTGCGCGGCAGCAGTTTAGATGACACCGCCACTCAAGTAAGTGCCAATACCAAGGCGTTGTTCCGGCTGCCGTAAAGGCTGCTGGGGAAACCGGGGTTATGGTCTGTAGCTAAGACCGAAGAGTCACAGGGAATTAAGAGGACAGTTTAGCAAAGGTTCTAAGCCACGAACAAGAAATCCGAATGCACCGTAGTAGACCTCAGCAATAATGACGATAAGAGCAATCTCCTAGGGCTACTCATCGGTCTACCAATTTGGCTGTTCTTAGTTTTCGGTGGTTTTTTTACAGTTGGCTTTGGTGTGTGCTGTTTTTACCAAATAATGGTCTTATCGTGCAATAAAGCGCTGTTCAAAAAAGACGCCCTAACTCTCCCGGGCCTTTTGAGACAAACATACAGATACAGTCAAATCAGCCGCATCACTCTGGCGCCATCATTGCAAACAATTAGCCTAGAGCTGGCACAAGGACAGAAAGCGAAAACAGTAAAGCTGAAAATTGTCGGCATTTCAAAAGAATCTGCCGCTACTCTGTGGACACAATTTGCCCTGAAGATAAGGCATGCAGAAATAGAAAATGACGTTCGTGATCGCTTACTAAGCTCAACGACGTCTAGCAAATTTGTGCCACGGCAGCTAATGGCGAGTGGCGAAAGAGCTAGCCAAATAGCTAGCACCTCGATCGCCCTTACGCTTGATCTCAAGGAACACAGCAAGTCATTACGACTAAATTCTTATCTCAGGGCATTCACTAAGGTAGCGCTGCACGGCTGGACAATACTCTGGCTCGGTATTGGGCTATTTATAGCGTTTGAACGACTGACCTCAGTGCATGATCCCGGAATGAGAAATAGTGTGTTTGAGTTGCTCAATTGCTTAGCTAGAGCCTATGGCTTTCCGATACAGGCAATCGTTCAGTTTTCAAATACAGTCATGGGGCAGACAGTGGCTGCAGCTAGCCTACTGATAGCGCTGTCCGTCTTCACTGTAATATATTTGGCAAAAGCAAAAGAGCCCAATTTACTAGCCTTAGACGAAACAGGTTTCGCACTATATAGAAAAGACACGTTCGACGAAAGGTTGCTCGGAAGAGTTCTATGGGCAGACATAAAATCTGTAAAAATGCTAGTTCCTCAAAATGCATCTGGGAAATTAAAAAATAGTTCAATTGAAATTGAAACTCTTAACTCTGACTACCGTGGACCGGCGATAGTGATTCCACTGCGCTCCCTTGCCAACCAAGAGAAGAGAAAGCAGTTTCTCCATTTACTCAATAGCGTGGGCGAAACGATTGAAATTGATGACCGGGTACTACTCAACTTAGAGCCGCGTAGAGATGATACTTATACAAGTCTCTGGCTCAATGCTCTAGGAAAGGCTCCTGAACTAGGAAACCTGATTCCTCTAGTTGCTGGCCAAGAGCTAAGGCACAGTCTGATTATTGAAAAGCAATTCGCAAGTGGTGGACAAGCAGTAACTTACTTGGCGAGCAGAGCTCAACAACCAAATACAAAAGTAATACTGAAAGAATTTCTTCTTCCTTTATTCGTAGAAGCGGCAGAGCACAGAGCAAGAGAACGCTTTGAGCGAGCTGCAAAACTCTTGCAAAGTCTTGAGCACCCCAAAATTGTAAAACTGCAAGAATACTTTATTGAAGGCCACAGAGCCTTTCTTGTGCTTGACTATATCGATGGTCAAAATCTGAAACAAGTAGTAACAGTCAAAGGCAAACAAACTGAAGAAGCGGTAGTTAATTTCGCTAGCCAAATGTCGATTATCCTAAGCTATCTCCACAGCTGCACACCACCAATAGTGCATCGCGATTTTACAGCTGAGAATCTCATTCTTACAAGCTCAGGTGAGCTAAGACTTATTGATTTCGATGTAGCGCTTGAGGTAGATCAAATAAATGAACAAACAAAGATGGCCGGAAAAACACACTATATACCGCCAGAACAATTTCGTGGCAATCCCTGCCCCCAAAGCGACATCTACGCCATGGGCGCTACTCTATTTTACATTTTGACAGCAATCGAACCTGAGCCACTCCAGGTAAACAGTCCGAAAAATTATACTAGTGAAATATCAGACGAACTAAATCAATTTGTCGAAAAGTGCACTGAGCCTGAGCTAGCCAATCGCTATAAAAATATTGATGCGGCACTGCAAGCTTTGAACCTGATGAAATCAATCTAGCTTGTTTGCATTTAGGAAATGTTCAATATGCCAGCGCAAGAAAAAGTAATTAAGTATCGCTCCCTACCGGCCTCAGTAGCACTAATGGTGTGCAATTTGTCCATGCCAGCTTGGGCATTAGCGCCAGCCATCTGGCTTGTAATCATGATTATCACAGGCGTTATAAAGGCTATAGCCAAAGACCTAACCATTGAGGTTTTCCTCAATGGTTTCTGTCATGCCTTTTTCAGCGCAACTCTAGTAGCGTTAGGGGCAGTTGTCACCGGGATATTTCATGACAGCAGTATTATAGTTGCCAGTGAGGGACTCACAATTCCAATTCTAACTAGCGCCAGCAATCACTTCGATCGTTTTATCGAATGGCGCGATATTGAAAAAGTAATTTTGCAAGGCGAACTAAGCAATATCGACAAAATGAAAATCAGAATGCTCACCGCAGGTGGTGGGGTCGTCACCTTGGGCCTCAATGGCCTAAGCGGCAATGATATTGAATATCTCCTGGTTAGTATGGCCAACTGGCTTCCCGATAGCATCCTCGACCCCCAAATTCACGAACTCAAAGAGGCACTATGGAACGCCGATGCTCTAGCCATCGGATCGAATCAAAACAAAGCTCTGAGCTTCACGCAAATGTGGGAAGACGAACTAACTAGTCGCTATTCCTCCACGGCATACATCCCGTTAAATCCGGGTCAGCGCTTACAAGATAATAATCTAAAAGTAGTGCGGCAACTGGCCTTAGGTGGCTGGAGTGCTATTTATCTAGTGCAAGAAGCGAATACTAAACTCAAAGTTTTAAAAGAGTCAGTGATTCCGCCTGGCACAAGTGAAATTCTTAAAGAGAAAGCACAATCGATGTTCTTGCGTGAAGCCCAACTACTGCTCAAACTTAGCCATCCGCAAATTGTACGAGTCTACGAACACTTCGTCGAAGACAATCGCCACTATCTTTTGCTCGACTATGTCAGCGGCCAAACAGTAAAGCAAGCAGTCAAACTGCAGGGCCCTTACCATCAGCTAGATGCCATAGATTATGCTAGACAGATGACTGAGATTTTAATCTATTTGCACAATCAAACTCCGCCAGTCTTGCACCGAGACCTGACACCAGACAATTTAATAATCGACAACCAAAAATTGACACTAATCGACTTTGGCGCCGCCAATGAAATGCTCGGCACCGCCACAGGCACCATGGTAGGAAAACAGAGCTATATAGCCCCAGAGCAATTTCAAGGTCACGCCACCGAGCAGAGCGACCTCTATGCCCTTGGGGCCACAATCTATTTCATGCTCACCGGAGTTGACGCCGTACCGATGACGCAGTCTTCACCTCAACAAACAATGCCAACCGTCTCTAAAGCTTTGAACAAACTTGTAGAAGACTTAACAGCGCAAGATAAAGCCAGCAGACCGGTTTCTGCAACTGAAGTAAAGGACAGACTCTCGGCAATTCAAAACTAGCTCAAAACTAGCCTGCGACCTTAGTAATTATTGAGCGACTTTACTTTGCCAGCAGCGTCAAACCAGACTTCGCCAGTGTCTCCAAGCATTACCCCATGGCTATTCACAAACATGTTATGTGGCACCGCATTGCCAATGGCACCGACGTACTTCAGGGTGAAGACTCCATCGTAATTCTTAAGAAGCTGATCTGCATTTTTGAGATTCTTCTGCCTACCATTTACTCTCGCTGCAATCGGGTAGCTGATCATGGAGACAACTATCTTTTTGTCTCCAGAGATAACTGCATTTCGCCACTTTTGCACCTTTGCTTCAAAAGCGGAATCGTTCTCAACATCAGCAACGGCGTAGCGCCTGTCACCTTCGGCACCAACCCCGCCCAATTTGGCTAGGTACAAAGGCTGGCGATCGGTTCCATCAAGGCGTGACCATACACCGACTATCACTTCGTCCGACAATTCCCCTTTGAAATGACCAGCAGGATCTTCCTTTGCATATTTGCAGGTAAACACCGACTTCCTGCTACCCTTTGCATCAAGCTCGTACAAAACGAACTCACCATGATCGACTTGACCGCCTTCAAGGTAACTATTTTTCATGACGTCATTATAGAAATAGTATCCGCAAACACTTTTGTCCTTCAGGCTCGCCGGTCTATTTATGCCCATCGTCAAGCCTATGCCTCTTGTACCAATAGTGCCCTTATAGTCGTTGGTCAGGGCCAGTAACGGCGCTTGCAAGCCGCAGGCTAGAGAAAGCGCGAGAACAGTGAAATACTTTAACTTCATTCGCATTAATGTTTTTCCTGGAAAACCGGTCTTTGCCCAAGCACTTCTACAGGCAGAAGTGACTATTTAGACCGAAGCATCGAACATGGAGACCAAAAATGCAAATGAGCTAAAGGCCAGACTCTTGGCAGTTTTAAACGAAAGTGGCAAGGGCATTAAAGAAGAGAGTTAACTGTGAGTACAAGATCACGGCGAGAAAGAAATCTAGAGATTCTAAAATAAGTTTGAGCGGCAGCGGCGAGCAATTTCAGCTGCGAGTCTTGACTGTGCTAATTCCCATTTGGCTTTTAGTGCTCCCAGGTATTCTAGTTGTAAGCCATGACACGCTTTGGGCCCTTGGCATAATTGTTGTTGTGGTGGCCTGCGCCATGAGCTTTGTCTTCCTCCTCAAAAACCAACTTACCTTCCGCCAAGATGAACTCAAACTGCCGGGTTTCTGGGGCCCCACCCTGAAATACAGTGAAATTAAACGCATCTATTTTGAAAACTATACAAAGCTCTGTATTGAAGCCCAGACTGAAATTGGGCCGTTCAATCAGAGGGTCGAAGTCAGTGGCCTCTCTCGCGAGTCAGCCGAGAGCCTGTGGGCACTGCTGGCAACAAAGCTTAGGTCAGCAGAAATTAGCTCTAGCGTGCGTGAGCGTTGCAAAAACTGGATAGGATATGCGTATCCAACCGAACTAGCACTGCCAGCCAGTGCCGAAATGGCCATGATTGCCCCAGCACCTCGTGAATTGCAGCTTCTGGTCGACATTAAGGCTCATAGCCGCCTCAAACAACTGCTTTCGTATATGAGCATATACGAGGCCACGGGCTACCGTACTTGGTCAATATTCTGGTTTGGCACTGCCGGGTTAGCGGCCACAGCTTGGCTCGCTCGCTTGGTCTTGCCGCCAGCCTTGCTCACCGCCTTAAAAGGCTCTCTTGCAGCACAATGGCTTGAGCAGTTTATTACAGCGCTGTTTTCGCTTTGGGAGCCAACAATTGCCCTGACTCAAGCAATCTTTGCCAATGCCTTTGGTGCCTACGGCTATTTTGCCCTAATACTCTTAGGTTGCTACTACGCCATTAGAAACTGGTCAGAACCAGACAGCGCCTTCATTGATCATCTAGGCATTACCGCCCAACTGAAAACTCCTACCGGTAGCGTCCCCCAAGAACACCTCAGTTGGCAGTCAATTGCCTCAATTAGGCTCTTAACCAATAAACGGAAATCGAAAGCCAGTTCAACCGTGCAGTTCAATTCACGCTCTGATCGCTTGCCGATTGAAATACCATTGCGAGCTTTTTCTGGTGAGAACCGCGAGCGCTTTATGGAAGCTCTAGAATCATGGGGTAAGAAAGTTACTATCGATCCCAAACTGCTTGAAGCATTGGCTAGTCAGACAGATAGCAGCTACACCGAACTTTGGTTGGCCTCCCTTGATGCCGCTCCACAGTTGAGCCAATTGACACCATTAAATGAGAAAGAAAAGCTCGGCCACCACGGCCTTGAAATTGAAAAGCTCTTGGCCAGCGGTGGTCAAGGCGTCACTTATATTGCCCGCTGGAGCGACAAGCCTAACTCACCAAGAGTGGTACTGAAAGAGATAATCATTCCTATCTATGTTGAAAAGGCGAGGCTGCGAGTAGCTGAACGCTTTGAGCGTGATGCCAAGCTTTTGAAGAGCCTAGACCATCCCAAAATTGTCAAACTACACGACTACTTCATTGAAGAACATCGCGCCTTTCTGATGCTGGAGTTTATAGAAGGAACAACTTTGCAAGAGAAAGTGCAGCTACATGGGGCAATTGCTGAAGCTGAGGTTCTCAAATTAGCCAGTCAAATGCTCGACATTCTAGACTATCTACACAGTCGCACACCACCTGTGGTGCACCGAGATTTTACGCCTGATAATTTGATGGTCAATGATGAAGGCGAAGTCAAGCTCATAGACTTTGACGTGGCCTTGGAAGCAGACGAAACTGTTAAGAGCAAAGTCACCATTGTCGGCAAACAAAACTTCTTGCCCCCTGAGCAATTTCGTGGTCATCCGTGCCCACAAAGCGATATCTATGCCCTTGGTGCCACGCTCTATTTTCTATTAACAGCCAGAGAACCAGATGCTCTAGACTCATGTCATCCACAATATGTCACTGACAAGGTCTCGGATCGCTTAGATTCCTTCGTAGCCCGTTGCACCGAACCAGAGCTGAAGCGGCGCTTTCGCAATATCGCCGATATGCGCTCAGATCTAGAAGAGGTCTAGAAGAGGTCTAAATGAGATTTAGAAGAGAAATAGAAGAGATTTAGCAAAGTTATGGCTCAAGATAAAATCATCATCTACGACTCACTACCAGCAAAAGCTGGTCTAGCTGTTTGCACATTGACTCTGCCACTTTGGGGCCTAATTGCCCCAGTAGTTCTTTCAGTACTTTCAATTGGTTGCCTCTTTGCTGTCTTCTACGGCGTGTTACCAGAAGCAATTGGCATCATGGGCAATTGTCTAGCCCTGGCACTATTTTTCTTAGGCGGTGTGATAGTCACTGGCATCTTCAGTGAAAGCAACATCACTGTCAGTCAAGAAGGTCTGACCCTGCCAGCTCTAACTAGTTTTACTAACAAATTCGACCGCTTCATTGAATGGGGCGAAGTAGAGAAGGTAACTCTACTAGGCGACAATTTGACCAATTTGAATTCGCTCAAACTGCATATAAAGGTTCAAAACGGCGGCTTTGCAGTGATCGGTCTAAATGGCCTAGTGGCTAACGACATCGAATATATCTTAGTAAGTATGGCCAATTGGTTGCCAGCAAAAGCACTCGACAGCAAACTAGAGCAGCTCAAAGAACTGCTCTGGAACTCTAGTTCCGCAGGCGATGCCAGGGGTGGTACATTGCTAAGCTTTACCAGCATGTGGGAAGACGAGCTAACTAGCCGCTTTGCCGCAAGCGCCTATGTGCCCCTCAACCCAGGTCAGAAGCTACAAGATGGCAATCTCAAAGTAATTAGACAAATGGCCCTAGGTGGTTGGTCAGCGGTTTACCTGGTGCAAGAAGCAAATACAAAACTGCGGGTATTAAAAGAGTCGGTCATACCACCGAGAGTCAATGCCAAGTTAAAGGAGAAAGCCCAATCAATGTTCTTGAGAGAGGCACATCTCTTGCTAAAACTTGAGCACCCAAGAATAGTGCGTGTGCACGAACACTTTACAGAAGAAGAAAGGCACTATCTTTTGCTTGACTATATTAGTGGGCAAAACATCAGACAAATAGTCAATCTACAAGGTGCCTACCACCAGCTCGATGTGATTGACTATGCTAAACAACTTTGTGATGTGCTGCAGTTTCTCCATAGCCAAGAGCCAGTGATTCTGCACCGCGATCTGACACCAGACAATCTAGTTGTCGACAGCGACGGCAAACTAATGCTCATAGACTTTGGCGCAGCCAACGAACTGATAGGCACAGCTACAGGCACTTTAGTCGGCAAACAGTGCTACATATCTCCAGAGCAATTTCGCGGCCATCCTAATGAATCAAGTGACCTCTATGCCCTTGGTGCCAGCCTCTACTTCATGCTCACAGGTCGCGATCCCGAACCACTAACCCAATCTTCAGTGCGGGAAGTCGAAATCAATGTCACAGACAAGCTCGACAAGCTTGTGCAAAGCCTGACAGCACAAGATCACAAAGAAAGGCCAGCATCAGCAGCGGAAGTTAAGCAGGCTTTGAGTGAATTGGGGTAAGTGACAGTTGGCTATCCTACTTATCTGAATTTTATCGGCATCTTGGCTTGGCAGTAAAATGCTGATAAAATACCGATATTATGCCGATAAAATTCAAGCCAAACTACACCATCACAGCAAAAATCGCCAGTTGCCTAATGCGCATTGAAGTGGTGAAGGAAAGAGTCACGCACTTGCCTCTAACACCAAACGTTCTAGCTTCTTTGCGTGAAACAGCGAGGCTTTACACAACGCACTATTCAACGATGATAGAGGGTAATGTTCTTTCACCCAGTCAAGTCGAAAGGGTTCTAAAACATGATGGTCACTTTCCTGGACGCGAGCGAGACGAACATGAGGTAAAAGGCTATTATGCTGCCTTGACGCAAATAGAAGAGTGGGCTCTTACTAGAAAACACACGACTGTTACTGAAACAATGATGCAAATTCTTCATGCACTTGTCATGGCTGGTGGCAGAACAAAGATCAAGCCCAGCATGTATCGAGACAGTCAAAATGTAATTCGTGATGGAAGAACACAAGCTATTATTTATATGCCTCCAGAAGCCACAGATGTGCCTAGCCTGATGAAGGCGATGGCAACTTGGATCAGCAAGAATAGTGACGTGCCTTGTTCAATTGTCGCCGGTATCGCCCATTACCAATTTGCCACTATTCACCCATATTACGATGGCAATGGAAGGACGGCAAGATTGCTCACTACTCTAATTTTGCATTTAGGTGGATACGATCTAAAAGGACTCTATTCACTTGAAGAATACTATGCTCGCAACCTAGACGCTTACTATAATGCCATTAGCATCGGTCCATCTCATAACTATTACATTGGGAGAGCTGAAGCAGACATTACAAAATGGATTGAATATTTTGTAGATGGTGTGGCCGTATCGTGTGAGAATGTCTTGAAACGAATGGTTGAAGCAGAGGCAGAAGGCTCACCCGACCAAAGTGCACTACTTAGAAAACTTGACCCTCGACAACGCAAAGCTATTGAATTGTTCCAAAAATTTGAAGTAGTTACAAGTAGCCAAATCGGCGAGTTATTTGAGTTTAAACCACGTACAAGGGCACAAATTTGTGCGGCTTGGGTTGAAAGTGGTTTTTTGGAAATCGTTGATGCCTCAAATAAAGGACGAAAATATAGGCTCTGCCAACGCTACGAAGCCCTAGCAATTGGCCGCCAGAAAGTAGATTAGAGAACAACGCACGATCTGCTAATCGAGCCGCTTTCAGACCACTAGTCAATCTAATTGCGCACTCGCGGAGTCCAACGGCGCAACAAATGCTGTGCCTGGGCGGAAGACTTTGCTTTTGTCGGCACCTTTTTCAAAAGTTCAACAGCGCGGTTATAGTTGCCATTTTTGGCGTACTGCATTGCCATCTGTACGTAGGCATCAGCGAGAGTTTCATTGTATTCAGGCATCAAGGCTTTTTCACGCTGCAGGCGCTCAAGCACGACCACGCCTTCTTCACAGCGGCCACGACTAATTAAAATAGAAGCATTCTTAGCCTCGTCGTTGGCCTTGTAGTAGGTGCCAAATTGGTAGCAACCAAAAATGACGAGACCGCCAAGGGCAAGAGCACGCACAACCATCATGGTTTTAGCAGCTGAACTGCGGCTCTTCTTATTCTTCACAGGTTTAGCCTGTGGGCCCCAATCAAGCAGAGCATTAGGATCATTTAGAGCAGAATAGCTATCTGAAGTTTCTGGTGCAGAAATTCCATCATCATTGGTTCGAAATACTAAGCCGCCTTTGCCTTGAAAAGGAATCCAGTTCTCTGGCGGAGCGACACTAACAGTCTTCTGCCGACCGTTACAAGCCGCCTGTATATCTTCCCAAAGCTCTTCAGCACTCTGTTGACGGTCATTGGGGTTCTTGGCCATGGCCTTCATGATGACGTCATTAATCTCTTTAGGGAAAGTCACTTGCTCATTGACTGACCCCATAGATGGTGCCTGATTATTGACGTGCATGAGCATCAAAGCCATCAAATCATCGGCGGCAAATGGTCTTCTTCCTGTTAGAGTTTCAAAGAAAACCACACCCATTGAATAAATGTCGGTGCGATAGTCAACATCCACACCACGGCATTGCTCCGGGCTCATATAAGCAGGTGAGCCACAAACCTTTCCTTCAATAGTCAGTGAAGCCGAGGTGGCGCCAGTATCTGTCCACATTTTCGCTACACCAAAATCGAGCACTCTCACGGCATTTTTCTTGATGAGATCAGGGGCATCAAGGTTGCCATCAATATCTACTTCTTCAAGAACAATATTTTCTGGCTTGAGGTCGCGGTGAATAACGCGGCTGCGATGGGCTTCTCCTACAGCAGCACAAACTTGTGAGAACAAAGGCAGGGCTTGTTTAAGGTCAACGAAACCACGTTTCCGAAGTACATCAGAGAGAGTCACTCCGTTTAACAGTTCGGTGACAATATAAGGTTGCCCTTCATCGACAACACCGAAGTCGTAAAGCCTAATAATATTCGGATGACTCAAACGACTGACAGCCTTGGCTTCGCGATGAAAGCGTTTAACAGAATCTGAATTGCTACCAAGAAAGTGATGCAGCAATTTAACTGCCATTTCTCGCCCAGTAGACTCTTGAATGGCTTTATAGACCACACCCATAGAGCCTTTACCGACCGGGCAGAGAATGCGATATTTTTCACCCAAGACTTTGCCAATTACAGGATCCTCCGGCACCAAAATAAGCTTTGCACCGTCATCGGGACACTGCTCAAAATCGCCTTGAAAGTGAGTGTTACACTGAAGACAAAGCTTCATCTCAGTTCTTCTTCACCTTCTTCTTAAGCTTCCGGAGAAGCTTTTGAGCGTCCTTATACTTTTTAGAGCGACTAGGTATTTTCTCTAGCAACTTTATGGCCTCAGACGGATCTTCATCATCTACTTTATTAGCCATTTGATAATAGATGGAATGAAGTTTTTCGCCTTCACTGGCAGTGATTTTACCTGAATTAACTTTCGACTCTAAGAGTTCTCTTGCACGATCAAGTTCACCATTTTTGATCATTTGATCGATTGAAACTTTTGCTTCTGAGCCCGGTTTCGAATCAGGCAAATTGAACTTTATCATGCCGCTTTGATAAGCAAAGAAGCCACCGCCGACGAGTACTACCAAGAGAACCACAATGGCAATTATTGGCCTTAGATCGACCCCAGGCATCCTCGATACACGAGCTCTATTGCGAGGCGGCGCCGAGCTACCTTTGCCACCACGAATGGCCGCAGTTTGCTCGGGGGTCATTGTCTCCGCCACGGTCCTAGTGGGCAGCTCTGGCATTTTTGTACCGTGCTGCGAAATTTTGGCAGAACCAAGAATGCGATTAACTAACTCAGCACGCGTAGACGGCGAATCATCGACCTGTGGTGGAAGCTGACTGAGTGAATTGACCGATGGAGATGTACCTGTACCGACATGTGATTGTTGAGATTGTGCTTGGGCTTCAGCTTGCTGGTGAATTTGAGCCATGGCATCTATATTGACAGCCGAAGCAGACGGCGGCCGGTTCTGTTCTTCCAGTTTACGATTGAGGGCGGCAATTCTAGCGCTGACAGCATCATTTGAGACTGTTGCTTGAGGCATTCCCGATACACCATCATACGGATTAGCCATTCCAGATCCGGAGCCAGAACCAAGTGGCGACTGACTGGCTTGTCCTGTTTGAGACGATGACGGCGAGTTAAACGGCGACGAGAACGGTGAGGAGCCACCGAAAGGTGAACTCATAGCCGCCCCTTGACCGGGTTGTTGATTGTAGTCAACTGGCTGGATAGTTTCCACCTGCCGACTAACTCTACCTGGTGGCTTATTGATCTCAGCAGCAATTTTAGAAGCTGAATCGCTTGGGGTTCTCTTATCTTCAGGAGACTTATGCGGTGCTTTGCTTGCCACCTCAAGTAGGCGAGAGAGAGCATCTACTTTGTTAGCTTGAGTTTGGGTCAGAGGCGTATCTACTTCAACTTGATTGGAAGTCGAAGCAAAAGACTCTAGACGACCTGGTGGAGGCATACTAGAAACGCTCTCAGATAGCGGCGCAAAGCTTGGTTCATCAGAAAAGCTTGTACTATCGTTGATCTTGGCCGCGAAAGGTGGAGATTGTTCTTCTTGGCCTGCCGACAATAGCTTGTCTAAAGCGTCTGAAATTGCTCCACCCAAACTATCACCATCATCATCTTCGTCGTCAGCAACTTTAGAAACAGGTTGCTCATAACTAGCAGCAGATAGCAATGACGATAAACCCGCTTGAGCAGGAGCAGGAGTTGGTTGCTCTTGTGCCTGCGTTGGTCTGCCCTCTTGTACTTGTTCAAGCTTGGCCGAATTGGCAAGCTCTATCATTTCGGTAAGAGACAGCTTGGCCGTTGACTTGGGTGATTGCTGCTCAGAAGGCTTTATTGGCTCAGCTAGATTCTCACGACTGGTTTCAGCTCTTGCAACAACCTCTGGAGCGGCACTAGCAGCTTCAGCGGCTCGTGCCTCTTCAAAATTGGCCTCTGCTAATTTAGCCTCTTCTTCAGCTTTCTTACGAGCTTTTTCTTCAGCTTTGGCTTTGCGAATACCTAGCTTAATACTCTCCAAACTCTCTTGTTCAAAGTTCTCTGCATTGGCAAAGGCAATCGGCAGAGAGTCTTTACCCAGAACCGGTTGCTCTGGGAAAGAAGAGGCCGAAGAAGAAGACGGAGAAGAAGACGGAGAAGAACCGAAACCAGAACTGAAACCCGCACTAGTAGGACTAGAATTAAATGGAGGCGAGGACTCTGGCAGCGGAGCAACTAAGTCTGGTACTGCACCAAATACGGCATCAGCAGCAGACAATTCTTCGGCACTACCTTTATTCGAACCGCCGCTGCCAAACATAGTGTCAGCAGTCCGCATATCATCGGGTTCGCTGTAATTGCCTTCGGTAAAGGGTTGTTCAGCAAAGTTATTAACCAAGTTAGGGTTGGCGTTATTCTGTTCTTTGTTTACAGCTTCAAGCAGCTTACTAATTGCATCAGACTGAGACAATACACCAGAACTCTGCGCTGCTGTCTCTTCAGGAGAGAGAGCAACCTGGTCATGGGCCTTCTCTATGTCACTATCAAGAGCACTTGGCTTATAGTCGCTAAAGCTATAGTCTTGGCCAGAAGTTACTATTTCAGTACTGAACAAAGATGAGAAAGCAGGAGCAGCCGCTTTTTCATCAACTCGCACAGACTCATTTAGGACAGCATTTGGATTGACAGCATTAGGAATGGCAGCTTCAGGCAAGCCACCAACATCAGCAAAACTTGTCGAATTGTCACCATAGTTGTCCTGACGGCTGTCCGAAAGACCGCTAGGTTGCACTTCATCAAACGGTGATATACCTCCATCACCACGACGCTCTGGAGCAAAAAGCGCTTGGTGCTCACCTGTTGGAATCATCAAATCAGCCAAGCTACTGTGCTCTTCAGGTTCGGGATGAGCCCCAAAGTCAGGTGCTGTACTTCCAGCATTGAGCAAACTGCCGAAGCCAACAGTACCCTTTGGCTTGGGCTCAAAGTAAGGTGATTCATATTGCGAGTCAGATTCGGACGAGAAATTACTTTGCACAGAAGCGCTTGGCGGCTCAAGCATATCGTCCGAATTTTGCTCTAGGGCTTTCGCTTCTTCTATGAAGGCCTTCGCTAAAATCTCAGATGTGCTCTCCGGCTGGGCTTGCTGACGGACATTTGGCTGAGGCTGAGGCTGATACTGCTGAGGCTGATACTGGGGTTGAGGTTGGGGTTGAGGTTGGGACTCAACTCTTCTTTCGGCTTTTTCAATTTTCTCGACTATGCGAGGAGGAGCGGTTGGCTGAGCCGGCCAAGAAGGTGGCGGATCTTTTGCAATCTCAGCGGCTCTCAAAGCCTGAGCTGACGATCCCGGAGCTGATGAAGTGGGAGGCGCTGGGGTGGGAAGTTGCATAGACTTTGGCACCACCGCTTCTCGCGGTGCTTCGTTTGCCTGCTGAAATGTATAGGGCGCAGGTGTGCGCACAGCTTCTTTCTCCGGAGCCTTAAGCAAAGGCGGTGCACCTGAAGAAAGAGTATTCATCGGTCTCGCTTGGGGAGCCTTGAACTTGTCCATTGAAGGAGCTGGCCCACCTGGACGACTAGCCACCGGCCTGGTAGCAAATGTGCCTGAAGTAGAAAAGTTTCCCGATGTCGAGAATGATCCAGACTGAGAATTCGACACAGAATCATCGTTGTTACTTCCTGCCGCCGGTTCCGCCACTGCAGGTGGTGTGGGCTGATTAGCAGCAGCAAAATCACTAGAAGATGGAGCATACGCAGGTTCAGCGCTAGGTTCAGCGCTAGCTCCAGCTGCTGCTTGAGCAAACATTTTCTCTTGGGCCAGAGCCTCGGCTTGAGCCTCAAGCCGCGCAGCTGACACCATAGAAGAAGCCGATGAAAAAGAATCTACTTGTTCCCAGCCGCTGGAATTCACGGCAGCGTTGCTGCCCGATTGAGCCGTCGAAGCATTATCAGAACTGCCAACCACAGGCTGTTCTATTTTCTCAATGACAGAAGACTGGCTGTCAACAATAGCATCAGCATCTGAGCCAGAGAGAGTTCCAGACTTTTTCACTAAAGCCGAAAGTTTTGAAGAAATATCGGTCTTCCCGGCTGAGTTATCAGCAGCTTTACCTTGGCTGTTGCCACCTTTCTTACTTAAGTAAGGGGTTAAATCTGGCAAGTCGTCCTTCAAACTATTCTTCCTCTCAAAGCCTATGGCTGCACAGTGCTCAATTGTCCTTGATTTCACCCATATTAGGTAGCCAAATCGACAAAATTTAGGCCAATTTTCCTATTGCGGACCCCTTGTACGCTCATTTACCCGCTGGGATTGATTTTGCAACCTTCCATCATTCTTTTGGTCATTTCCCTTAACCAACCAACCAGTCGCCTGACAAGCAAGCTTCAGGTCTTTAGCAAAATCTACCGCCGATGCGTGCCTATCCTTAGGATTTTTCTGCAAGGCTTTGGCAACTACTAAGTCTACTGGTTCAGGTATGCCTAAATCTGGCCGAACGGTAGACATTAATGGCATTTTGTCGTTAACAGTCTTAACCATAAACTCTTTGGAAGTGGTGGCCTCAAATGGGCGCTTGCCAGTAACCATTTCAAAAACGACCAAGGCCAACGAATAAATATCAGTGCGGTGATCAAGCGGTAGCCCGCGGCACTGCTCAGGGCTCATATAGGCAGGTGAACCAGCCACTGTTGTTGGTCTTGCCATTGTGTTCATGCCGTTCTCAAAAACAGTGTAGGCAATACCAAAATCGCAAACTTTGACAAAATCTTGATCACTTGTTGAATCTAGCACTATGTTTTCGGGTTTTATATCGCGATGAACAAAGCCTTGACTGTGCGCCTCTTGCAAACCATTGCAGACCTGGCGAGTGATTTCAAGCATGCGCGGGTGAGCAAGGGTAGCTTCGGTACTGATCAAAGAAGACAGCGGCGTGCCTTGCAAGTAGTCCATCACAAGATAGGGCTGACCATCATCAGTGATGCCAGATTCCCACAAATTGACAATATTGGGATGCCGTAACTGCTCTAAGGCCCTCACTTCACGCGAAAACTTTTCCATGCTTTTAGGGTCAGCTCCGAGGTAACTATGCACGACCTTTACGGCTACGGCACCCCCCATTAGCAATCTTGTGGCACGATAGACAATACCGCTGGCACCTTTGCCAACCACAGTCTCAACAGCATACTTGTTGTTTATGAGAGCCCCGATCAAGGGGTCTTTGCCCACCGGTTCAAGGGCGACCTTATCTCGCGGACAAGTTGAAACCTCGTCACCAAAATAGTTGTTGCACCGCAAACAAAGCTTCATTTAGAACTGCCAATCAATTTTGGTCGGTGACTCCCTGAATAACCATTCCTAAAGTAGTACCAAGCAATACCACCCTTAAAGATACTTACCCACAGACATGGGCCCTCCACCAGCAACAACAGTTATCAGCCACCAAAGCAAGGTTAATTTATTGCTCGATCAACCCCTAACGTACCAGTCACCCGGCAAACGCTCGGCCAATCCTGCCAACTCTAACATGGTCAGAGTACTTGATAGTTCTCCAGCTGTCATTCCAGTCTTTTCTGTAAGCTGATCGAAATGAACTGGCTCATTCGAGAGCAGTTCATGAACATCTTTTTCTCGACCAAAAAGCTCTAACACAATCGGTTCGGTTCGGGGCCGAGTGCTGGTTGCCCAGTTCAAAGCCTTCATGATCTCAGGCACACTGGTGACTAGCTGAGCCATATTATCAGCAATAAGTCGATTAGTTCCCTCCGAGGTAGGCTGATCGATTCTGCCCGGTATCGAAAAGACCTGGCGATCTTGCTCAAATGCCTGCCTTGCGGTAATTAGAGAACCCGAGCTTTTCCCTGCTTCTATCACAAGCAAACCCTGGCCAATGCCACTGATAATGCGGTTGCGGGCAGGAAAACGCCATTTTTCAGGGGTTATACCGGGGAAATATTCCGAAAGAATCAAGCCTTTAGGGTCTTCGGCAAGCTTTGCAAATAGCGGTTTATTGGAACTGGGATAACAGATATCAGGACCGCAGGCAAGAACGGCAGCAGTCTTGCCACCAGCCTCAATGGCACCATAATGAGCGAATGAGTCAACGCCAACGGCCATGCCACTAATCACCGTCACACCAGCTTGAGCCAGCTCGCGGCCAAACTCCTTCGCTAGCTTTTGCCCATAATGTGAAGGCGTGCGAGTACCAACCACACCTATGCCATAGACGAGGCTCTCCATACTCATCTCACCTTTGACATAGAGCACAAAAGGAGGATCGTGTATCTCTCTCAGGGTATGGGGATAGAGCGGATGGGCCAACGGATAAGCTCTAACATTGGCCAACTCTAACTTGTCAGCCAAAGAATCAGGATCAATCTCAGCGCGCTTAGCAACAAACTTGGCTATTAGTTCGTCAGTGATCCAACCAAGATAGTAAGGGGCCCGGCTCATTTCTTTAAGCTCAGAAGGGCTCCCTTGCCAAAAAGACTTCATGGTCTCAAAGCGATCGTAAAGTTTGAGCATGCGAGAAGCCCGCAGTCCACAGCCGTTGCACAAATCAAGAGCGAGCCAATATTTCAGCTCCTCCTTGCCCCACATTTTGATGGGATCTTCGATAAGATGCATAATCAGATATACCAACCCTCTCGTTGCATTTTCGCCTTCAGCCCCCTGCAAATAATGATGCTAGCATTAACAACAGACTCTCCAGGAAAAAAGTTCAATTCCCTATGGTGCAAAAACGACCTAAAAACTTAAAATCTTCAGGCAGAGCCTTGGGGGCCATGCTGGGCTTAGCCTTGGGTCTGGCAATATCAGCGAGCCCTGCTCTAGCTCAAGGCTTAAACCCTGAAGAAAGCAACAAGCTCAAACTAATTGAGCAAAACCTCTTTTTCAAAAATTACGACGACGACAGTGCCGAAGCACGCATAGCCCGCATTGAAAAGAGAGTTTTCGGTGAGCCCGCTGACGGCCCCCTTGGCCCTCGCCTGGCCAACATATTACAAGTTGCGAAACCCTTGGATAAACCACCGGCCACACGCCATCAGCCTAATTCTTCTTCTAGTTCTTCTTCTAGTTCTTCGCGCCCAGCTGAACCCACTCTTGAGCAGCAGCAACAAGACCAAGCCCTGAGACAAGAAGAAGCAGCAGACCGGGCCAGACAAAGAGCTATGGCCGCCCGCGACGAAGAAGTTAATCAGATGTTTAGCGACGCTGTGCGGCTCTGGAAAGAACGCAAAGGCAATGAAGCCCTAGAGAAATTTGAGCAAGTAGTACGTCTCGCCCCAGAGAACGCCGAAGCCCATTTCAGCCTTGGTGTTATTTATGAAGCCCAACGCAATTTTACTGAAGCGCTAGGCAGCTATAAAAGAGCGGCTGATATCGACCCTAATAAGCGTGAGTACAAAGAAGCCGTAACTCTAGTAGAGAAAAAGGCTGTCGTTAAAGAACAAGACGATGGCAAAAAACTAGAATTGCGCATGCTGGCAGAAAGCGCGTCGGGAGCTTATCGCCGGGGCGAATTCATCTCGGCTCTTGACCTCTACAAACAGCTTGACCGCAAGGCACCAAACCAAGCACTGGTAAAATACAACATTGCCACTATTTATCTGGCTATGAAAAGTCCAGTGCAGGCCTTAGATTTCTTCAGACAAGCGCGCAAGCTCAAACCAGAAGATCCCAACTATCAGAAAGCAGTGGCACAACTAGAAGGCAACTTACAAACAGAAGAGAACGAGCGCCTTAATTCTGAGAGAGCCTGGCAAAATCAAAATCAAAACCAGAATCAGAATCAAAACCAAAACAATAATCAGAACCAGAATGCTAGTCGCAATCAAAATTTCAATCAGCAACCTGGTCAGAATCAACAAAGAAACAGCAATAACAATTCCAACGACAATAGAAACCGCAATCAAAACAGCAACTCTAATGGAAATGGCTTGCTGGGCGGCGACAAGAATGCACCACCGCCATCTGCCGCTTTTGGCATACTAGCCAAGAGCAATAAGTCAGGGGTGCTTGTCACCACCATCGGTATCGCCTCAAGGGCAGCAAGATGCGGGCTTCAACGAGGTGACGTCATTAGAGCCATTGACGGCGAAGTGATCAAAAGCGTCAGCCAATTCCAGCAACTCATGGGCGGCAAGAGCCAAGGGCAATCGCTGCAACTAATGATAGAGCGCAAAGGCGCCATCGGCCAAATAATTCTTTAGCTCGCGACTGCGGACTAAGATTTAAAGTTACTGGTCTTGCAAGTTACGAGTCTTGAACAAGAGCGCTCAGTCTCTCAGCGAAACTCTCTGAGATTTTAGCGGGCTCTAGATGCGAAACCTGGCGAATATTGTAGACAGTATCACGCACCACCGGCTTGTAACCAGATGAAGCGATCAACTCTTCCATCTTTTCTTGTGCTAATTGCAACGGAGACTTAGCGCCAGCAGCATGAGTGATTTTCTCTTCCATAATGGTGCCGTCCATATCGTCGGCTCCAAAGGATAGAGCTAGTTGAGCCAACTGCACTCCTAGTTGAATCCAGTAGGCTTTAATATGGGGGAAATTATCAAGCAAAATTCTAGAGATGGCCACATCTTTGAGCAAATCTGCTGGAGTTGGCTCAGTCACTTCATCTCGAATATTAGTACCATCGTAGTAGCACTTCAAAGGAATAAAGCACTGGAAGCCACCGCTCTTATCTTGCTGTTCACGCAAAAGCAGCATGTGGTCTACTTTATTTTCTACACTTTCGCTAATTCCAGTAAGCATGGTGGCATTAGATTTGAGACCAAGCTTGTGGGCAATGCCATGAATTTCTAAGTAGACAGGAGCTGGTGTCTTCTTCACCGCCATACGCTCACGCACCGCGTCATCAAATATCTCAGCGCCACCACCGGGCATGGAACCCAGACCGCAAGCAATCAAACGGGTGAGGACTTCTTCATAGCTAATGCCATCAAGATTAGCTAGATACTCTATTTCGACAGCTGTAAAGGCTTTCATGTGAACATGTGGAAACTTCGCTCTGAGCTGCTGCAGCACTTCTTCGTAGTAGGCCAAGTCACAAGCAGGGTTGAGACCACCGACCATATGAATTTCATTGATGCCCAAAGCCGCACCCTTGCCAGCTTCTTCTAATACACGATCGACGCCCCAGGTGTAGGCCTTACCCCTTTCTTCAGGGTTGGCGTAAGAACAAAAGCGACAGGTCTCAACACAAAAATTGGTTGGGTTAAGGTGCATGTTGTGAATGTAATAGACATAATTTTCTTGGCCGGGCTCGGCTTTGACGCGGCGAGCATACTCACCTAAAGCACCGATTGCCACCAAGTCGTCAGATTGATAGAGACGAATTGCGTCTTCGCGACTGATGCGCTTGCCTGCATAAACCTTTTCGGCCACATCAGCCAGGGGATGACCGGTGAAAATTCTATTTTCAATAACAGCGGACATTGACACCTCTAAAGACTACTCAAAGTGGCCCGTACTAATCACAAGGGAATCACAAGAGTCAATCTTAACAGGATAAAAATCGGTTTTGTCCACATTCTCGCGACCTAGTCACAAGCGTTCACAAGAGGCTGACATAAAGCTGCAATTAGTCTTTGACAATCCAATTAGGATTGAGCATTGATGTCAGGATATGGTCACACCATTTGCCATTAATGAGCAAATAATCACGGGCATAACCTTCGACGTTGAAACCCAGGCTGCGCAACAACCAACCGCTGCGCTGATTGGAAGGCTGATAGTTAGCCATGATTCGATGCAAGTTAAGTGCCGAAAAGCCATAAGCAATGACTGACTGTAGAGCTTCTTTCATCATGTGCTTGCCTTGCCGATCTTGGGCAATGGAATAACCCAAGTTGCAGTACTGAGCAGCACCACGAACTATGTTATTGAGATTGGCCGAACCAACAACCACAGCTGGATTGGCACGGTCGAAGAGGAAAAAGCGAATGGCCACATCGCCATGAAAATCATCCAGGTTCTGCTTGATCTGCTCTTCCCAATAGTCATTGCTTAGATAGTTGCTTGGCCAAGCGGGGCCACCATCGGCCAGATGAGCCCGGTTGCTCCTGAAGTATTCAATAATGGCCTCAACATCTTCAATCTGAGCCAAACGAACAGTGCACCTGCCTGTGTTAAGAGTAGGAAGCTTGGCTTTCTGTGAGGTCAAATCTTGCATGGTTCTCTCAAACAATCTTTGTACTTTCTAAGGACTACAAGTACTATTACTCGACCCAGAAACTCGAATTGGCTCGAATAGGAGCAGCAGATTCTTCAAACACTGATCTTCTGTTGTCTTCATGAGCGAGGATTTCTACAAGTAAATCAGCATCGATTTCTAAATCATCATCAAGAGCATAAGGTGAAGCCAAAACCAAAGCAGTTTGGTCGTCATCAAAATCGCGCCACGATTCTTTAATTGATGGGTCGAACAGACACTCGTCTTCGTTGGTCCAAGCCAAGAAGCTATCTTCAATTGAGGGTAAAGGCTCAATCAAGGGCATGCCAGCACGGCGTCCTCTATCAATATCATTGATTCTCTGCTCAATTTGTTCAACTTCACTGCGGCGGGTATCGCCGAACCAGTGCATCATTGATTCTTTCTGACGTTCGCGACACAAAACATTGTCAGCCCTTTCAGTGTCTGCCATGCGCCTGGCATCATTGAGATTGAAGCCGCCCTGATGGCTCTGCGCTCTCATTTGCGCTAAGCGTTGCTTGTTGCGGTCAATATCAATAAAACTAGGCAGAATCAAACTGCCCCTTGCTCGTGTCACTGACGAACTCAAACTTTTGACTAAAAGCAGCACATTTGAAATCAATTTTCACACCTGCCAGTTGAAAAACTCATGCCAGTCGACTTGCCAAGAGATTAGTTCAGTGAACACTCGATCTCAATGGGGTAATTCCCCCAAGTAAGCACCACTTGATTAATTTATCAATTTAGATATCACCTGTCTATCTAATCTTCGGTCAAATCATATACAGGTTTAGACGAATACAGGTTTAGAGAGACACGCGTTTAGACAAAGCCACTACGTTTCTGGCTTTCTTTTGGGCTAACCCTAATGCGACCAATCCCAAGGCTGACCATTTGATTAGTAACCAATTCGAAGAACCTCTCTCTCTCAGGCCCCTTAATAACAGCCAAGTGATGAGCTTCGGCCAATGCCACCGGATACCCTTGACCCTTTTCTACTTGGGTGCGAACGGCCTGCATGGCAAAGCCAAACAGCTCTTTGTCAGCAAAGACCCAGTACGGCAGCTCTATGCGGGCCACCTCACTTTCACCGCGCCAGTAGACGAAGCAACTGCGATCACTTTCAGGCATTAGCTTTACGACAGAAGCACCACTGACAAAGGCAGCCGATCGCTGATTTATAGACAACAAACGCTCGAATAAACTACGGTCACTCAAAGGCCAGACCTTTGAACAGGGAAATTCTTCTTCATTGAGGCTGCCGCAGAGATCGCGGCAATGGCTGACCTCATAAGGGCAGATAGAAACCCGCAAACAGTTAATCAAATCAGCACTGCGGCTATGGCTGAGATAGCCAACAATTGGCACTTTCGCCAATCTCAGTTGGGCCATAAGCTCTTCTATACGGGCAAAGTAGTTTTCTTGGTAACTACTGCTCATTTTCTCCACCGACCAAGGAATAAGCGAACCATCGTACATAGCCAAGGTAGGGCCATAGAGAGCAGCTTGGCAAGCCGTTTCAGTTAACAATTCAAGCTCAAAAAGGCCACGCTCAAGGGAGACATAAAGTTCATCAATATGCACTCGACGCCGGTCTACCAACGGGTAAAGGTCATCGGGTCGGGCATGCAAACGAGGCTCACTATACAAAAGCGGCGACAGGGAGAGGCCGTATGAAATGCGCGCCACGCCAACATTGAGCAAATAGCAATTGTGTACTTCATGATGGGACGGCATTATCTGCGAGCCATCCACGGCCACTACAGTCCAGGGTTGGTGAGCTGTATCAAGGGCCGAAATGACCTCCCGCCGGCTTAGGGCTTCAAGGAGCTTGGCTGTTGGCCAGAGCACCCAAGGGGCATTCTCTGCCAGTTTCTGCTCAAACCTCTCACTATTCTTCTCAGCCCCTGAATAAGCCGCCAGGGCGCTAGTCAAAACCCGCTCATAGTCTTGTTTCTCAACCAGCGCATCAGCACCAATCTGAGAGACAAGCTGAGAGAGCTTCATAAAGTCGAGCATATGGCAATCCGGCTATTCAGAAAAGAGACAAGAGAAAAGAGAGTAGAAGTACGATAGCGCTATACTTTACTAGAAGAGTTATAGATTCAGAGCAAAAATTCAGATTTCAATTGGAAAGCAAATAAACAGTGAATCCCAAAAACGAACGCAAAGCCAAAGATACAGAAGCAGATGCTGGCAGCGAATCAAAAGAATTGCCACCAACCCTCGCTCGTCGCATTGCGGCGCTAAGAGAGCGCAAGAATCTCACGGTGAAAGACCTAGCCAAAGATTCACGTTTTTCGAAAGAGCGCATTGAAGATATCGAATCTGGCTTAGAGACTTGGCTTTCATCAACTGATAGACAACTGCTGGCCAGAGCCCTAGCTGTTGATCCTTACATAATTCAAGACGTAGAGGCCCGGCCGCGCCTTGAAGAAAGCGATGACCCCGTGCGCTATGCCGCCATCGTGGCAGATCTTACCGACTCAATTTTAAAAGGTGTCAAAGAGCACGAATGTCCACAGTGCGGAAACACTTTGCGCTGTCGAGTACAAGAAGGTTTAGACATCGAAGAGCAACCAATATACTTCGCCAAAGCTTTCTGCCAAAAGTGCCCTTTCATTCTTAAGTAAAGTTGTCAGTTACTTCGTCATCAAGCGCGCTGGTTGGGGATACTCACCAAGAAAAGTAATGGTGCCGCTTTTCAAATCGCGCATGGCCCCAATAATTTTCACTTTGCCAGAAAATACTGCCTCTTTGACTATAGAGCTATTGCTGAGCATGTCGTTAGCTGACAACCAGACATTGGCAACGGCCGATGAGTGTACTAGCTGTTCGCCTTTTTCTGATGGATGACTCTTACGTGCTGCCGCTACAGCTGGTGCTATCTTGCTCATTATGGTTGGTAAATTGCCAGGCAGAAGCGAACCATTCACAGCACTATCCACCGCAGCCTTAACCGCACCACAATCAGAATGGCCCAAGACAATTACAAGAGGAATGCCTAAATATTTGATGCCATACTCGATTGATGCCAGCTCTGAAGTAGCACAGACATTTCCCGCCACTCGCACCACAAACAATTCGGCCAGGCCTTGATCAAAAACCATCTCCACAGGCACTCGCGAATCAGAGCACCCCAAAACAATGGCGACTGGTTTTTGACCATTGACCGCAGTCATTTCGCGCTTAACTGAATCAACTTCAAAATGATTGGTTTTACCAGACAAATAGCGCTTATTACCACGCTTCAACTCTTGCAATGCTTGCTCCGGTGTAGGCCTTGAATAAGCAGGCAGAGCTAATAACGAGACGATTAAAGAAAAGACCAATAACGATATACAAACTGCCGACAACAGTCTTTCTGCCCAGAGATACTTTTGCATATCTAGTTTTCCTTCAGAGTTAAACACTATTCCCTCTTCTTCAAGCAAACTTTGTTGCAGATCTGGCGGCATCTCGGTATTGCGACTAGTGCTGATACGACTAGTACTGATACCACCAGTTGAATTAATTACTCTATGCCAAGGCACATTGCCTGAGTGATATTTTTTATTGTCTTTATCGCTAGAGAGAGCCCGCAGCGCCCAGCCAACTCCTTGGGCACTAAGGCGCTTTTCTAATAGATTTGATATCAAGCCATAGGTCAATATGCGGCCACGAGGTATGCCTTTGACGATTTCATAGACTTCAAAGTAGACCGACACTTCAGACCATCTTTTCTTGCTAGGCTGAAACAGATCGTTTGACAAAACATTGGCGGATAGTTTCGTCTAGTCTGCCTTTCAGCTTATTCAATCTTTCTGATATTTCCAGCCTGCGCTTTTGCAAGTTGAGCAAATGCTTTCTTCTGTGATCGTCTAGAGCGTCAGCAAAGAGATCGTTAAGAGCAATTTCTTCACCCTGTGCCCACCAAAGATCTTCAACCACTGAACCAATCAAATCATGCTCAGCTTCATCCAGCATCTGACTGAATAAGCGATATTCATTGCTGAGCATAAACTCAATAGAGGTGCGCACTTCTTGTCTCAAACTCTGAGCCGCAGAAGAAACAATAGTGGCAATCAATTCTTTGTCTAAATTACCGACACGCAAATTAAGTTGTGCCAGCGTTTCTTCAAGTAGATAACGACGAAACGCTATTTGATTGAGGAGAAAATCAGGGAAGTAGCCCGTACATACCATATGAACTATTTCACTACGGGGAGGAAGAGAAGAGAGAGCATGACGACTACGAACAGACAAACCTTGCAGGGTGCTAACGGCTCGGTAATGTTTGTCGATAAGCTCTTTCAAGCCATTGACCACCGCGCGGTTAAGACCAGGCACTTCGGCATTGCTTGAACCAGTATTCAAACTCTTGGCCATCAGTTGCATAATTTGGCGGCGCAGATAATCGATATTGCCGCCCAACTCTTCAATCATTTTTACAGCTGTCGATTCGCGAGCATCAAGGATGCCGAGAAGAAGATGCTCAGGATTGATAAAATTGAGGCCAAAGAACAAAGCATATTCGTAAGCACGATGCAAAGACTGCACAGTCAGGTCGCTAAGGCCATATGCCTTTCTGGTCTCACTAAAGCTAGAAGTGGTGCCACCAGCACCAGTGGCAACCACCGGCAAGCTCACGGATGGCAAACCAGATGAAAGGTCTGGCCTACCAGAAAATGGCAATTCAGATTCAGTTTTTCCCTTAACTTGATTTTCCAATTCTTTACTGACAGAGTCTTCGTCAATTTTCATTGTGGCCAGAGCTTCGTTAGCAACACCACCATATTCAGTAGCTAGAGCCGCGAGAATATGATCGGTACAGATATAGTTGTGTTCGAAGTTTATGCACTCGTCTAATGCCAGTTGCAATACTTGCAGTAGCGAATCGCTTGAACGCTCAAAAACAGAATCCAACATTGGCTAATAATCCAAAAAAGGGGACAAACTAGAAAAAGATGCAGATAGAACTAAATAACCAAGATTTGCAACGAAATCGGCAATCTATTAGAAAATGCTCACCGTCATAGGCTTATGGGCCTTTTAGAGAGCATACATAGGATAGCAGCAAACTATAATTTACCTTGAGGCAATAAGCTGTTCAGTTAATAGTTAGGGCCACTAGAATCAAACTCCAAGAGAATCAAAATCCAAAAGAATTCATAAGCAAGAGAATCATAAGTAGGTATCAGTGAGAATTTTAATATCAAACGACGACGGTGTCTTTGCACCAGGGTTGGGCACTTTAGCTAAAGTCTTGGCTGCCACTGGAGAGCACGAAGTCTATGTCGTTGCCCCCGATAGGCAAAGAAGCGCCACTGGTCACTCAGTCACTCTTCACAAACCGCTACGAGTAGAAGCAGTTGACCTCGAAGGCGGCATCAAGGCTGCGTGGTCAACCACCGGTACGCCCTCAGACTGTGTCAAATTGGCTGTCAAACAGCTGCTACCCGAGCCCCCTGATGTCATTCTCTCGGGTATAAATTCCGGCCCCAATCTAGGCTCTGACGTGCTTTATTCAGGCACAGTAGCGGCAGCCATGGAAGGAGCGTTCTCTGGTTTTCCCAGCATTGCCGTGAGCGCTCAGAAAAACAACCAAATGGCCTTTAACCTGGCTGCTGATTTCATTGTCGACTTCCTGCACGTCTTACCGAAAGCGCCGATGCCCAATCGTGGTCTATTCAATGTCAACGTTCCCGCCTGCCCGGCAGCTCAGCTAAAAGGTGTGCGCGTCACTGAGCTTGGCAAGCGCCAATACGAAGATATATTTGAGCGCCGTCACGACCCCAATGGCCGCGACTACTATTGGCTCTCTGGCCGCGCTATCGAAGAGGGCGAATCAGAACTGTCTGACGTTTGGGCCCTGGCTAATGGCTATATAACGATCTCGCCGGTTTCTTTCAATATGACCGACCGAAATACTTTAGCCAAGCTACATGAGATGATGACAGTCAATGAATTCTCCCACCACGTTCGATCTAGCAAATAGTTATAAGGCCTTTTTCAAAGACCCCGAATGGCCTTTGAAGACTACTATTGGCGGCTTTATTAACTACACTGCCTTAGGGGCATTTCTCTATAATCCCAATCTCATCCCATTTTGCTTTGTGCTCTGGGCGATTTCTACTGGTTACCTGCTGCGCAGCCTCAGACTCAGTGCCGCCGGTGAGCTAGAAAAGCTACCCAGCTGGAGCGACTGGCTTGATTTAATTATTTCTGGGCTCTCTTGGTTGTCGATTGCCGCCGGGTTCTTTTTCTTTGCTTTGTCACTCTTGGCTATGAGCCTATTGATTGGCGTAGGCTTCGATATCTCGCACATATCCAAACCAAATTTTTTGGTCTGGTCTGAGGCTACGTTCTTAGGCTTGTTCTTTCTCGTCCTGGCTCAAAACTTCTTTCTCACAGTATTAATGGCGAATTTTGCCGAAGAGGAACGCATGGCCGCTGGCTTTGCCTGGCGTAAAAGCCTAAAACGCATTGCCAAAGCACCGGTAGAACTAGGCACAGTATGGTTGGCCGGCTCAGCGCTAACGATCATGGCTTTAGTACTGCCGCCCATGAGCCTTATTGGCGCCTTGTTTACACCGTTTTGCTATTTTCTAGCACAAATAATAAGCACACGGATGATTGGCCAGACGTGGGCCTATATCAATAAAATGGACTTGTCTAAAAGTATTGGCCCACAAAATTAGCGTTGCACAACAGTTTTCAATCGGCCTTCAGTGGTCAAATAAAGCTTGTGGCCGGCTGCTATTTGAGTGGGAGCTTGAACTGGTGGCGTATTTATATAAGGATAGCCAGCAGGGGTAACAGTGGTGCTGTGGCTAAGCTGCTTAATGTAGATGCCTATCCATTTAGCTAGGTTTGTCAGCTGTGTGCCGCCTTCATTGGCCAGTTTGCCCACTTGCTTAGAGGCAACATGAGCATAGTCAAAAGCTTCATCCACAGTTTCAGGCACTTTCACTGTGATGCTATTGCCGCTGCGGCTGATGGCATAGCCATTGCTTGTGCTTTTAGCTGAAGACTTAGCAGCTTTAACTGGAGCCGAATTATTGTTTACTACAGGAGTAAGGCTAATATTGGCAGTACCAAGACCAGGTATCGACAAAGCCAGCTTACGACCAGAATTATCAACCTCTTGAATTTTGCTAGCAGCCTTGGCCTTAACTAGTGCCTTCTTGCCGCAACTGGCTTGAGTAGCATTGGCATTGAGTGTTTCTGGTGACATGGCCACAGACTGGCGCGCCGGCAGAGCGATGGCCCCAACTAGCGCAGTCGACAGCAATAGACAAGCTTTATTTATTCTCATAAATCCTCAAACCGAGCGATCACTAAGAAGATCAGATAAACCTCTCGTCGCCAGCCCAAGATTATGTCACAAAGAGGGTTTGACGAACGGGCGCTTGCATAATTTCTTGATAACCTAGCCTTCCTGGCTGTACTGGCCCAGCACAACCACTTGACTACGGTCGATTATCAGGTATAGTCGCAGATGATAAGGTACGTTATGGGCATAAAGAGAAATACCCATGTGATACGATCGAATGAAGTATCTCGTTCCGATCCTTGACTAAAAAAGACGATAGAAAACTAGACAGTAACGATGGAAGATTCGCAAAGTAGCAGCAGCTGCAGCAACAGTAGCAATAATAACGGCACCGTCAAAGAATCCGAAGACCCTCTTCCGGGACCTTTAAAACCTTTGCTCAGCGGTGCATACGGTAAAAAAGGAGACGGACAACGCAGCTAGCGATGTCTGGATTTATTTTGTACCAAATTGCCTGGATACCAGTTTTAATTCTCTTCAACGCTTTCTTTGTAGCGGCTGAAATGGCTCTCGTTCGTGTGCGGCGCACACGGATAGACCAGCTAGCCGAACGCGATAATCTCTTCGCCAAGAAAGTGCAAATATATTTACAAGATCCAGAGCGCTTTATCTCGGCTTGTCAGCTTGGTATTACAATCGCCACCCTCCTTCTTGGTGCTGCTGGTGAAAGTGCTCTGGCTGAAAACATTTCAGAATGGACCAGACACCTTGGCGTGCAAGCCAGCTTGCCTGAGTCGTCTCTAAAAACTCTGGCACTGTTATCATTCGCCTTTGCCTTTACATTGACTGCCTACATTCAGACTGTCGGTGGTGAGCTGTTGCCGAAAATGCTTACTTATAGCCGGGCAGAGACAGTAATTCTCTTTACTGTTTATCCCATGCACTTCTGGTGTGTGATCACTTCTCCATTCTTAGTGATTCTGCAAAAGACCACCGAGATTGTGGTCAAACTACTCAAAATCAAAGATCCTCCTTCAATACACTCAGTTCACTCTGAAGAAGAACTGAAGATGCTGGTAACGGCCTCTCATGACGAGGGCGTCTTAGAACCAGATGAAGAAGAAATGCTTCATAGCGTCTTTGACTTCTCTGACACGGTTGCCTCTGAAGTAATGACACCAAGAATAGACTTGGTCTGCGTCTCAGCCACAGCCACTATTAAAGAGTTTGTTCACGAGGCGCTAAAGTGGGGTCACTCAAGAATTCCTGTCTTTGAAGAAGACATGGATAACATCTTTGGTATGGTGCACATCAGAGACGGCCTTAGAGCACTGGTGGAACACAAAGAAAATTCGCATGTGCGTGAATTTACTCGCAATATTTTGATTGTGCCTGAAAACAAAAATCTCAAAGATTTGCTCACCGAATTCAAACTGACCAAAACACACATGGCTGTTGTTATGGACGAGTATGGTGGCACTCAAGGTATTGTCACTCTAGAAGATTTGTTGGAAGAGTTAGTTGGTGACATTGCAGATGAGCACGAAGTGGTTGAAGAGTTCATTCATGAAGAGGCTGATGGCACATACGTACTAGACGCCAAACTCACCCTGGAAGAAGCAAACGAAAAACTAGACCTCGAAATAGAAGACGAAGAATTCAATACCATTGGCGGTCACGTCTTTGGTTCTTTGGGTCGCGAACCAGTTCCTGGAGACGAAATAGAATCTGAAACTTTCGTGCTGCGGGTTCTAGAATCAGATCGCCATCGCATCATCAAGCTGCGCCTGATTCGCAAAGAGTCAAAAGACGCCAAGACCGAGAGTCGCGATCAACAATCAGTGACACACAATAGCCTGAAAAACGGGCACGGCAGAAAGACTACCGAGCAAGGTATGCCTTCTATAAATAACTAACTCAAATATCTAACTTAAAAAAACAATTTAAATAACTAATTTAAAAATCTAAAGCAAAAATTCAAAAACGGAAAAATCTAATTGTCGCTATCTACCAGAGATCTACTTTTAAAGAAAGCTTCAAAAGTAAGAGCAAAAAAACGTCTGGGCCAGAACTTTTTAATTGAGCCCTCGGTTCTAACAAAAATTGTCGAGAGCCTCAATTTAAAGAACGATGATCTGGTAATTGAAATTGGCCCTGGGCTTGGTTTCTTAACACAAGAGTTACTAAAAACCGGTGCCCGTATTTTTGCTATTGAGCTAGACCGCGAAATGGTTGAACAACTGCAAGAAATAAAGCAGCCCAATCTCACTGTCATTCACGCCGATTTTTTAAACTTTGATATTAGTTCAATTGCACCAGCAGCAGTGGCAGCCGGGGCGAAAATCAAAATTGTCGGGAATGTTCCCTATCAAATTACTACACCTATCATTACCCATGTATTTGGTGAAATTGGCGAACCGCAGCCCTGGCTTTCTTCTGTTGAAAGTTTGACCATGACTATACAAAGAGAAGTGGCGTTGCGGCTTTCAGCAATGCCAGGCAGTAAGACCTACGGCCAGCTAACTTTATTAGGCAACTACTACAGTGTCTGCAAAATGATTATGTCTGTGGGCAAAGAATTGTTTGTACCCCAGCCAGATGTCGAATCAGCCGTAGTACAAATGACTAGACTATTGAAGCCAAGTGTAAAAGTAAACGACCCTCTCTTTCTTCGCAAGGTAATTGCCGGTGGCTTCAGAGAGCGCCGAAAGATGCTACGCAACAATCTAGCCTTCACTCAGCTGAGCCAAGATACACTGGCTGAAATATTCGAAGAGTTAGCCGTTGCCCCTTCCGCTCGGGCAGAAAATCTTCCTCTTACTACTTTTGCACTCTTAGCGGACGCCATTCAAGCAAGACGCCACAATGAAGAAAGAGAAGCGACAGTCTAAACCTAGAAGCAAAAGCAGTCTGATATGAACAAAACCTCAATAGAAGTAACAGCACCAGCCAAGCTCAATCTTACTTTTGAAGTGTTAGGTTTGCTCGATGATGGCTACCACGAAGTGCGATCGCTTATGGCTGCAATAGACTTAAGTGACACTCTGACATTTACCTTCGCCCCTAATCGCGAGCCGGCAATAAACATAGCTATTGCCAACAATCTTGGGGCAATTCAAAAAGATAGTTTTCCGCTGGGCAGTGACAATTTAATTGCCAAAGCCATTCGCCTGTATCTATCTGCCATTGAAAAACCAATTAGCCTAAAAATTGACGTTTCAATAGTCAAGAAAATACCAATTGGCGCCGGCATGGCTGGTGGCTCAGCCAATGCGGCGGCCGCGCTGCTGGCTATGAATCAATATTTCAAAGGTGAGCTAGCCTGGGCTCAGTTACTTGAGCTTGGCGCCAAGCTGGGAGCTGACGTTCCCTTCTGTCTGTCCGGAGGTCTTAGAGTTGGCACCGGGCGCGGCGATATTTTAAGCGACAAACTGAGCAGCGAAAATTCGCTTGCCTTAGTAATTGCCAAACCACGTAATCTTTCTATCGCCACCCCTTGGGTTTACGGTGCCTTTGATGAATGTCCTGAAATCTTTCATCTTGCCGAAAAACTGCGCGATCGCTACATGACCGATACTTTGCCCTGCGATTTTGCCAGCCAGTCTTTGGCCCAAGGCAATCTAGTTGAAGCACTGAAAGCATTTGGCAACGATTTTGAACAAGTAGTCTTCCCCCACTATCAAGAGCTGAAAGACATCAAACAAACTTTCATAAAGCTAGGCGCCATGGGCTGTCATATGACTGGCAGTGGACCTACAATATTTGCTGTAACAGCCGACAAAGAGGCAGCGGAAAAACTCAAAAGCGATTTTTATGAGAACTACTGCCAAGTCAACGAAATCGCCTGTGCCACAAAATACGACCCTATCGATCTCTGGGTGGTTAGCACCATTGAATGTGGTGCTCAAGTATTAGAGGTTAAAAGTGAAAGCTAAAGCTACTAGTAAGACTAAAGCAACAAGCAAGACTACAGTTGCTGAAAAAAAGCCTGCAACCAAAGCCAAAGTTAAGGGCCCAGAGAAAGTTACTTTGGTGCCCAAGGCCAAGGCTCAGCGCATCATCGATATTCTTTGCCATACTTACCCTGAAGCTGAATGTGAACTGAACTACGACTCAGATTTTCAACTTCTCATTGCAGTGGTGCTCTCAGCCCAAAGCACTGACGTCACCATCAACAAAGTCTGTGCCGAACTGTTCAAATATTATCCGACAGCCAAAGAACTAGCAGAAGCAGATATAGAGCACATCAAGAAACTAATTAAGGCAAGTGGATTTTTCAATGCGAAAGCAAAGAATATTCAGGCGTGCGCTCAAGCAATAATGAGCAAATACAACGGCATAGTTCCAACTGAGCACGAGCTATTGACTGAACTGCCCGGTGTGGGAAGAAAAACCGCCAACGTGGTTCTGGGAGTCGCTCACGGGGTCTCCGGCTGGAGTGTCGATACCCACGTGCAAAGACTATCAAGGCGTCTCGGCTTTACCAAAGAAACAGACCCCTACAAAATTGAACTCGATTTGCAAAAAGTCTTTCCCAAGCAAGATTGGTCAAAACTATCAATCACAATAATTTGGCACGGGCGCCGTCTTTGTTTTGCGCGCAAGCCAAACTGTGCGTCCTGCCCAGTGCAAGAACTTTGCCCATCTTCGGAAGTATAGAAGTCGAAAAGAGTTATAGAAAAGTGGGCATTCAAGCCGAGTAGCTGATAACTTGAGTAACTGGCAAGAAAAGGTGTATTAATGAGCAATTCAGGGCATTAAATAGCAAGTATAGTTAGTTAGGTCAGGCGAAAGAGGGATGGTAATGTCCGACGAAACTGTCGAATCTAAAACCAAAGTGGAAAGACTCGGGTTCTTCGAAAACATCAAAGAATCTGCAAAACACGTCGGCAAGTCTGTTGAAACCCAAGGCAAAAGCGTAAGAGTTGAAGACAAGATTTCTTCACTCTTGGTTCCTGTCACTTGCATCGGCCTAACCATTGCAGTGACTATCGGCGGCTGGGCACGCTTAATCGTCTCAACTCTAGCTCTAGCTGCTTTGCTCTATTATGTTCTCAGTCGCATTGGTATCATGCGAACTCTGAGTGAGCGCCAAGCAGCTCTGATTTGGCATATCGTTCTTAGCGTCTTCCTGCTAGGAATTACCTTTAGCTTTGTCTTCTTAGAAGTGCTCAATCGCATTCGGTAAGCAGTAGCTACATCGGCGCCTTGTTCAGTGGTGCTGCTGCTGTCAGCGTATCGACATTAAGACAGCCAATGGCATGCAATAGTTTGGCTTGGGCTTGATCAAATTCGATAATGGCATTGGCTTTGTCTATCAATGAATCGGTATAAGATTTTTGCGCATTGATGACATCAAGGTAGGTGCCAACGCCTTCTTTGAAGCGCAGTTCAGCCAGTCGCAAGCCTTCTTCAGCATACTTAACAGCGGCAGTAGTCTCGACAATAAGGTTTTCGGTACTGATGCTAGAAAGATAAGAGTCACGCACTTCCTGACAAACTTTCTCTAACTCGCGATTGAACTCTAGTTGCACCCGCCGTGCTTCCCATTGCTTAGCGCGCACTTGAGCTACTTCTTGCAGACCAAGGCCGCCCAAATTCCACTGCATATCAACACCAATAGTAAACAGTGAGCGAGTAGTCCACGGTTTAGGTCCGCTGCCGCCGGTAGCCAGTGGCAAACCACCAGCACCGCTGATAGCTCCAACAGAGGCCCCTGAGCTGCTTAGTGAAGTTTGTTGTGTCTGCAAACTACTGGCCGAGGCATTGCTAGCGTATGAACCTGAGCCAATCACAGCTCCAGTCACGGCTACTGAAGGCAATAGAGTTGAGCGAGCTACTTTGATGGCGTCTTTGGCAGCCAGTCTTAGCTGCTCATATTTTTTCAATTCCGGTCTTTTGTCAATGGCTATTTTCAACAAATCAGCCGGCCTTAAGGCTGAGTCGATTAAACGCGCCTTTGCCACCAGCCTGTTTCTAATACTTAAATCTGTGCCTTGATTCATATTTAAGATGGTGGCAAGTCTTACGGCAGATCTTCGCCTAGCCACCTGCTGCTTAATTAAATGTTGCCGATCAGCCGACAATTGATATTTAGCCTGCAGCACATCAAGCTCTGTATTGACGCCATTATCAAAAAGATCTTGATTGACGACTAAAAGTGTTTTAGATACTTCGACTGCTTTTACTCTAATTTGCAAGAGCACATCATTACGCACCAAATCATAGTAACGCTCTGCCGACTCAAGCAGCATGTCATTGATGGTGCCACTCAACTCAAACTTTGAGGCGCGGTAGCGGGCCTGATTTTGCTTGGCAGTATAAAGTATGCCACCACCCTTAAATAGATACTGCTGAAAGCCGCTGGCCATGGTCAAATAAGGGTTATGGATGCCTATAGCCAATCCCGCTGGGCTGACATAGTTACCATCAAGCCGCTGATAACTAATATCGTTAGTTAGAGAGGGAAGAAAACCAGAGAGTGCTTGAATGTAATTCCACTTCTTTTCTTGCGTATTAGTCTGCGAAATTTTTATAGGCAAATTATTCGATAGTGCCGAATTAAGTACATCCCGCAGAGTGATATCAATAGACTGATCTGCGTCAATGCTAAGGGGAGAACCCTCACTCAAGGTAATCAATGACTTTAGGACCGGCGGTTTGACAAAAACTTTCTCAGCATCAACAAAAATACTACCGCTGCTATTAGTTACTTCATTGGCAAGAGAATCTATGGTCTCTCGTGCTGCCTCATTTTCAGGCCCGAGACCACGCAGTTTCGGTAATTCATCAGCAGTATTCTCACCAATCCCGGCAGGCCGTGTGGTCGGCACAGGTGAACCACGCAAAGCTGGAGCATTGGTCAAATTGGCAGAATTAGTAGAATTTGTATTCAATTGAGACGCTTGACTTCCGCCAGGTTGAGCAAACGCAGAGGCAGTACTTGACGTCAACAAGGCCGTACTGATTAACAGATATTTGCAATAGGGCGACAGGCGTGAAAAATACAATGTAGTCAAGCGCAAAAGGGGTGAGGTAAAAGCGATTTGTGAGCATCAATAGCGTTGTTTACCCTAAGAGTAAACAGCAAAAAGCGCAAGCTTAGAGGCACAACCTGCAATGGTAAACTAAATTCATCAAAGTGATGAGATAGCAGATGTGGATTGTTAGACTGGCTCTGCGCCAGGGTTATACCTTTATAGTACTAGCAATATCGATCATTATATTTGGCGGCCTGTCCATATATAAGATGGCTATAGACATTTTTCCCACCATTGACACACCGGTGGTTAGCTGTGTCTGGACCTATACAGGAATGTCTCCATATTTCATGGAGAACTTGGTGACAACGGTTACCGAACGGGCGCTGACTTCTACTATTAATGGCATTCAGCGTATGGAATCAAGCTCGCTATCGGGCATGAGCATCATCAAAATCTATTTGCAGAAAGGCACGCCGGTGGGCGAATCGGTGGCCATGGTGTCTTCAGTAGGGACAGCAATTTTGCGGCAATTGCCCCGCGGTATTAGCCCACCTTTTGTCACTCGATCTTCAGCCACTGATGTGCCGGTAATACAACTTTCAATACATAGCGAAACTATGTCAGAGTCTGAGCTTTTTGACATTGCTAACAATCTCATTCGCACCCAGCTGGCCACAGTAAAGGGCGCCCTAATTCCATTCCCGTATGGCGGAAAATATCGCCAAGTGATGGTCGATCTCGACCCACAGATGCTGAGAGCCACAGGCCTGTCAGCTCATGATGTCATTCAAGCAATTAACGATCAAAATATCGTTTCGCCTGATGGTACAGCCAAACTAGGCAGCTTTGAATACATCATGGTACTGAACAATATGCCAAAGACTCTGGCATTGCTCAACGAAGTACCAATCAAGACAGTTAAGGGCGCTGTAGTTTTTCTCAAAGATGTCGCCCAGGTGCATGACGGCTATCAGCCGCAGCTAAACATAGTCAACTTAGATGGTAAGCGCGGTCTGCTCTTTAATGTGCTCAAAAGCGGCAATGCCTCAACACTATCGGTGGTGCAAGGTGTAAAAGAAATTCTACCCCGCATAAGATCGATAGTCCCGGCCGCCTGCGAAATAGACATTTTAGTAGATCAATCGCTCTTCGTCCGTGAATGTGTTTCTGAAGTGTTTAAAGAGGCCTTAACGGCCGGTCTGCTAACAGCCGTAATGATGTTGGCATTGCTAGGTAGCTGGCGCAGTACTTTAATTGTCGCCACTTCTATTCCGCTGGCCATACTAGCCTCAATTATCGGTTTGAACCTGGCTGGTCAGACAATTAACTCAATGACCTTAGGCGGACTAGCATTGGCTGTAGGAATGTTAGTCGATGACGCCACTGTTGAAGTAGAAAACGTACACCGCAACATGGCCATGGGCAAAGATATTGAAACGGCGATTTTAGATGGGGCGGAACAAGTAGCTCTGCCAGCGCTTGTCTCAACCCTTTCGATTTGTATTGTCTTTGTGCCCTTACTATTTTTGACTGAGCCATCTAAATCACTGTTTGTGCCACTGGGCATGGCCGTTACCTTTGCCATGCTAGCCTCGTATGGGCTATCGCGCACAATCGTTCCGCTTATGTCAAAGCATTTATTGGCTCATGAACATGAAAGCACAAAGGACCATGCAAGTAAAAATGATCATGAAAGCAAAACAGAAGATGAAAATACTTCAGAGCCTAAAGGGTCGCACAAAAACTGGCTCAGGCCGTTTATCGCCATACACAAGTTTATCGACAACAATTTCGAAGCCCTGCGAGAACAATATCAAAAGATATTGGCAGCGGCTCTCGATCACCAGAACCTGACACTATGTGGATTTCTGAGTTTCTACGCCCTATCGCTTTCAATGCTGCCACTAATTGGTGAAGATTACTTTCCCACAATAGACGGCGGGGCTTTGCGCCTACACGTAAGTGCGCATTCAGGAACACGAGTAGAAGAGACTGAGCGCATTTTTAAAAAAGTGGAAAAGGCCATTCGCCAGACTATTCCCCCTGAAGAAATCGAATCGATTTCACAAAATATTGGTTTGCCAATGAGTGGCATCAACTATGCCTATTCAGATAGCCAAACAGTGAGCGAAGCTGACGGCGAAATTATAGTCACTCTCAAAGAAAAGCGCGCTCACAATACTGAGTACTACCAGCGAGTAGTGCGAAAGATGATGCAACAGCAGTTTCGTGACCTAGCTTGCTATTTTCAACCAGGCGACATCGTCACCCAAATTCTTAACGCTGGTTTGCCGGCCCCAATAGACATTCGCGTGCTCGGTATGCACCGAGACAAGAACTACGAAATAGCCAAACAAATCAAACGAGAAGTTGAGCGTGTGCCAGGAGCGGCCGATGTCTGTTTGCACCAAGTGGTAGATGCACCGCATTTGAAATGGCAAGTTGATAGGGTACGAGCTGACGAAGTTGGTGTCACCCAAGAAGATATATCAAATGCTTTTTCTACTAGCTTGAGTTCCAGCTTTCAAACTAATCCCAATTTCTGGCTCAATGCAAAAAATGGAGTCGCCTACAACTTGGCGGCTCAAACACCACAGCGCTCGCTGGCCAATATGAATGACATAAACTTGACCAACATCACGCCAGCCTTAACGGGTGCAGAAGAGACACCGCGAGAACCACAACTGCTGATGAATTTAGCCACAGTCACTAGGGCGCAAACAGCAGCGGTGGCCAATCATTTAAATGTGCAACCAGTGTTTGATATATACGCCGCTTGTCAAGGCCGCGATCTTGGTGGTGTGGCTAAAGACATCAAGGTCATAGTCGACCGAGCTAAGGCCAATCTGCCAAGCCACAGTGGCACCTTCATTTTCATCGGTGGCCAAGTAATGAGTATGAAACTGGCCTTCGTCGCCCTGATATCTGGGCTTGCCTTTGCCCTGCTATTAGTTTACTTCTTGCTGGTCATGAATTTCCAATCATGGACTGACCCGCTGATTATTCTCATGGCTATCCCTGGCGCTCTCTCGGGCATTGTCTGGAGTCTTTTTGTCACTCAAACTACCTTCTCCATTCCTGCCCTAATGGGCACAATTATGACCATGGGTGTGGCCTCAGCCAATTCAATTTTGATGATTACGTTTGCCAAAGAGCAGCTAGCAGAGCATAGCGAAATGGATGCCAAGGGAGCGGCCTTAAGTGCCGGGTATCAACGCTTCAGACCTGTTATCATGACGGCGACTGCCATGATTATCGGCATGATTCCTATGGCGATTGGTGGCGGTCAGGGCGGTTCTCAAAATGCCCCAATCGGACGTGCTGTAATTGGCGGGTTGCTTGTGGCGACACTCTCGACTTTGATTTTCGTGCCTTTGATATTTAGCTTAGCGAGAAAAGACAGATCTAAGAAAGCCACGGGGTTAGCCCATGTGGATAGTTGAGCTAGCTCTCAAACGGCCCCATACATTTATAGTCATGGCCCTGGCCATTGCTCTTTTTGGCGTTATGTCAATCAAGCAAATGGCAGTAGATATCTTTCCTTCAATCGATATTCCCATTGTCAGTTGTGTCTGGACCTACACTGGCATGTCGCCCTATAACGTTGAAAATTTGATCACAACTGTGACTGAGCGTTGGCTTACTTCAACAGTGAACGGCATTGAGCACATTGAGTCGACTTCGCTATCTGGCATGTCAATTATCAAAGTCTACTTACACAAGGGCACTGATATTGGCGAAGCTGTAGCCATGGTGACAGCCATGGGCAATGCTGTACTCGAATACTTGCCAGCAGGAATGACACCACCGTTTGTCACTGTATCTAGTGCCACAGATGTGCCGGTGCTGCAACTTGGTATCAACAGCAAGACCATGAGCGAGGCTGAACTGTTCGACATCGCTAACAACTTTGTCCGCAACCAACTGGCCACGGTGCAAGGGGCGACCATTCCCTTTCCGTATGGCGGTAAGTATCGCCAGGTCATGATCGATCTCAACCCACAGGCCATGGTAGCCTGCGGCGTGTCAGCAAATGACGTCACCAAAGCAATAAATTCGCAGAGCATTATTGCCCCGTCAGGGACAGCCAAACTCGGCCCTTACGAATACATTATGACCCTAAATAATGTGCCAGAGAAAATTGGCGAACTGAATAATATTCCGATCAAATCAGTCAAAGGCACTGTCGTCTTTGTCCGCGATGTTGCCTTTGTACACGACGGCTTCCAACCGCAATTGAATATAGTCAATCAGAACGGTAGGCGGGCAGTTCTATTTAATATTCTCAAAAACGGCACAGCTTCTACTCTTGCTGTGGTTGAAAATGTCAAACAAGTGTTGCCTCGCATAAAACAAATTGTGCCGGCAGCTTGCAACATTGAAATTTTGGTGGACCAATCGGTCTTTGTGCGCGATTGTGTGGCCGACGTTGTGCGCGAAGCGATCACCGCCGCTGGTCTGACAGCGCTGATGATGCTGGCCTTGCTGGGTAGCTGGCGCAGTACTCTCATTGTCGCCACCAGTATTCCCCTGGCTATGATGGCCTCAGTTATTGGCCTCCACATCGCTGGTCAAACGATAAATTCAATGACCTTAGGTGGACTGGCACTAGCGGTTGGCATGCTTGTAGATGACGCTACTGTAGAAGTTGAAAATGTGCACCGCAACATGGCCATGGGCAAAGATATTGTCACGGCTATTCTTGACGGCGCCCAACAAGTGGCTACACCGGCTATGGTGTCAACCCTTTCTATCTGCATAGTTTTTGTTCCGGTGGTCTTCTTAACCGAACCATCGCGCTCACTCTTTGTGCCCCTGGCCATGGCTGTAGTTTTTGCCATGCTGGCATCTTATGGGCTCTCGCGCACAATTGTGCCACTGATGAGTAAACACTTGCTGGCTCACGAGCATGAAGGTGGAAACAAGGCAGAACATGCAAACAAAGCCGAAACTGCAGACCCAGCAGAAGGTGCAAACAAATTAGGGGATGGAGAAACCCCAACCAAGAAACCCGGTTTCTTCCGCTCTATATATCTAGTAATTGACGGTGGCTTTGAATTTCTTCGCGAGCAATACAAGCATGTACTTGAACAAGGGTTAAATCATCCGATTCTGTCTATTTCGATTTTCCTCACCTTCTATTCTTGTTCTCTGCTGCTACTACCAATGATTGGTCAAGATTTCTTTCCTGCCATTGATGCCGGGCAGCTGAGACTGCATATCAATGCTCGCCCAGGAACACGAGTAGAAGAAACTGAGCGACTCTACAAAAAAATCGAAGAAGCAATTCGCAAGCTGATACCAGAAGATGAAATCAAACTGATAACAGACAATATCGGTATGCCAGTAAGCGGAGTCAACTATGCCTTCTCTGATAGCCAGACAATCTCAGAAGCTGACGGCGAAATTCTAGTAACCCTAGCAGAAGAACGCGGCCATCCAACTGTGTATTATCAGAAAGAAATTCGCCGCATGCTCACCCATGACTTTCCCTCTGTTATATATTATTTTCAACCAGCCGATATCGTCACTCAAATTCTCAATGCTGGACTGCCAGCACCAATTGATATACGCATAATTGGCCTTGATCAAGCTAAGAACTACGAACTAGCGCAGAAAATCAAGCGTGATGTGGCAAACGTAAGAGGAGCAGCAGACGTTTGTTTGCACCAGGTAGTAAATGCACCACAGTTTGTTTGGTCGGTAGATCGCACTCGCGCCAATCAAATGGGCTTGACCCAAAGAGACATTTCTAATTCATTCTTGATTTCGCTCAGCTCAAGTTTTCAAACAGCACCAAACTTTTGGCTCAACACAAAGAACGGTGTCAACTACAATTTAGCGGCCCAGACACCGCAGTACAAGATATCTAGTCTTGATGATATGCGCATAACAGCGGTTACCTCGTCAACATCTACAGCTCGCGCCGCCGCACAGACGGCCAATCAATCGCAAGCACCAATTGTAGTGCAGCCGCCGCTACTGACTAACGTAGCCAACTTCGACCGCGCCGGCACACCGGCCGTGGTCAATCATCTCAATGCTCAGCCTGTCTTTGATGTCTATGCCGCCTGCCAGCAAAGAGACCTAGGTGGCGTGTCAGCAGAAATTGAGAAAATTCTGGCAAAGTATGAAAAAGACCTGCCACGAGGCACTTTCCTTGTTATGGGTGGTCAGGTCAACAGCATGAAGTCGGCTTTTGCCGCTCTTATCTTCGGCCTAGTCTTTGCCCTGCTTCTAGTTTATTTACTACTTGTGGTTAATTTCCAGAGCTGGCTTGACCCACTGATTATCTTAATGGCCATACCTGGGGCCTTTACTGGCATTCTCTGGAGTCTCTTTGTCAGTCAGACCACCTTCTCCATTCCCGCACTGATGGGAACGATCATGACCGTTGGCGTAGCATCGGCCAATTCAATTTTGATGGTAACTTTTGCCAACGAACAGTTGGCTGAAGACAAAGAAATGGACAGCTGGCATGCCGCCCTCAACGCTGGCTATCAGCGTTTCAGACCAGTGATGATGACAGCTACAGCAATGATTATCGGCATGATACCAATGGCCATAGGTGGAGGCCAAGGGGGCTCAATGAACGCCCCCATAGGTAGAGCGGTTATTGGCGGCCTAACAGTTGCCACTTTCTCTACCTTACTTTTTGTACCCCTAATGTTTTCTCTACTGCGAAAGAGGCCAAAGTGACAATTAAGACGCAGACCAATTTATTGAGAAACAAAGTGATGAGAAACGAACTGACGAGAAAGAGACTGCGGCAAAGACATGGTCTAGGCAAACTAATTATCGTTGTCATTGTTGTGGCGTTAATTCTCGCCGCACTTCTGGTGCTTGGTCTTGTCCCACGCTTTGAACGCAAGAAAGATCTCGACAAAGCCACCAGTGAAACTGTCGGGGCACTGCCAGTAGTGCGCACCATTGTCGCCACCCTAGCCAATGAAACTGAGAAGCTGGTCTTACCAGCTAACATTGGCGCCATTCAATACACCACAATTTACGCTCGGGTTGATGGTTACCTGACGGGGCGCTTGGTCGATATTGGCGACCTCGTAAAAAAGGGGCAACTCTTAGCAGTGATCGACACCCCCACAGTTGACCAAGAATTAGAGCAGGCCAGGGCTGATTTACTTAGAGCCAGAGCTACAGTTGATCAAACAAAGGCACAACTAAAAGAGGCTATTGCCCAGAAGGCCACGGCCCAGGCCAATGTAGTCAAGGCAAAAGCCAACGTTGACTATGCCACGATCACGGCTACCAGATGGTCGAACTTAGCCACAAGGGGGGCAGTCAGCCTGCAATCGCGCGATGAGAAAGTACGATTCCTTGATACCACCTCAGCTGAACTGAAAGCCCAAGATGCTGACGAGAAAGCAACAGAAGCCAAAATAGTGGCGGCCCAGTCGCAGATACAAGAATCTCTAGCCGAAGTCAAAGCCAAGCAAGCTTCTGTTAGGCGGCTAGAAGTAGAACAATCATTCCAAAAGGTATTGGCACCCTTTGATGGCATTATCACTTTGCGCAAAGTCGACCCTGGTGCTCTGATCACTAAAGGCAGCCAGTCTAACAATTTAGAGCTTTACCAGTTGGCTCGCATTGATAGGTTAAGGGTCTATGTCAGCGCCCCGCAGCGTGTCGCTCGCTATCTCAAGGCCGGTCAACTAGCCGAAATTACCGTGCCTGAATTTGCCGATCGCAAATTCAACGGCATTGTCACTAATGTTAGCGGTGCTCTCGACCCAAGTACTAGAACACGTCAAACCGAAATTCAAATTGACAATAAAGACCGCTCACTACTACCCGGTATGTACGCTGAAATCAAATTGACTGGTGCCCGGGATGGCAAATGGATTCGTGTACCAGGAACGACTCTAGTAACAAGACCAAGTGGTCAATATGTCGTTGTAGTCAAAGACGGAAAAGCAAAATATCAACTAATTAGCATCGGTCGTGACTTCGGCAACGAAGTAGAAGTAAAACAAGGCCTCGGCGGCGGTGAACATGTTGCTGTCAGCCCCAACGACGACTTAATTGACGGTGAGCCAGTGCAAGAGCAAGAACTTAAACAAGACAAAGAATCTAGCGAATAGTCAGGTTTAACTGAGAGCAGATACCTTCTTTTTTCAATTTAAAATGGTTTCCATGGAAACCATTTTAAATTGAAAAAATAGAACCATAGGCTTTGATTAAAGACTTTAATTGAGCATTAGTAGAGCATTAGTAGAGCATTAGTAGAGCATTAGTAGAGCATTAGTAGAGCATTAACCGAGCTTTTATCTAGTTTTAGTCTACGGCCCCAAGTAAAAATGTGCCGCCGACAAAGAGACTAAAGGCACCGGCCAGTCCGCCGCCAAGAAGATATAGAGGGCGCCAGTTAGAAGCGGTACCGAAGCCACCAAGCGAAACGATAGCAATGAAAGTGTTGGATGCCACCAAGCCCAAGACAAAGGCTGCCAGCATGGCAATAGCAGTAGTTTGAGAGGCAACACCGCCGACAGCAGATATCAGCAATACCTGGGTAGCTGTTTCAGCACCAATGCCGTGAAGCATGCCAATGGCAAATGTACCGCGAGCAGTGAGAACTGGTTCTTCAGCGCTGGGTGTTCGCTTGGTGGCCTTAGCAAAGGCCCCTCTGAGCCAAGAATAAAATGCCGTCCAGCGACTCTTAAACTGGAAACTATCGGCATTTTTGATGGCACCAAATACAGTATTGAGCAAGTACAAGCCGAGAACAATCAGAGTCAGGCCGACCACGCGCTCCATCACTGTGTCAATCCAGGCAGGCAATAGGGCAGCAAATGAAATAGCCGCCAAGCCAAGAATAGTAATGACAAGGGCATGCCCAAGAGCATAGGCCAGTGAAAGTAAAAGGCCTTTTCTACGCAGGCGTGGTTCTCCAGCACTGGCGCCACAAATATCAACTAGAGCGGCAATATGATCAAGATCTATTCCATGCCTGAGGCCGAGAATTAGTGCTGTTCCAAGTAGAGGAAGTTGAATCAATTAAATTGCCCGTTGAATAATGCTTGAATCTAATTTCAAAAGCACTGGTAGTTCTACAAACAAGGCCGACATACCGCTGTCCCATTTAGCTGGACAAAATACTTCATGATCATAACCAACACGGCACTGCTCCAAAAAATCAGTGGCAGTTATAACACGATCACCTTTGCTGTTGCGTAGCTTCATCAGTCTTCCACCACTAGCCTGGTTATGCACCGGCAGAATGAGAAAACCATTCTCGCTCTGTAGTAGAGCTATGGTTTCATGTCCAGCAAAATACAACGAGTAGATCTCAGCGTCCAAGTATAGATTTCCCTTGTCGATACGAATTGTATTCATTGATATTCAATCATGGAGATGAAATACCTAATCGTGCCTCTATCTTGGCCACCACAAGTTCAGCTGATTTTTGCACAGAATCAGATAATTCTAGACCAAATCCTAAGTTCTCGCCTTCAATCAAATAGACGTTGACATCTTGCGGAAACTCTTCTTTGAATATTTTCCTCCCAGCATAAATGGCATGGTCCCAGCGAAAGCCATGGAGGTTAAAGGCTGGCTCTGGTACGTTAGCAAGAAATTCGCCCGGAGCTTCAAAAATTGCTCCGGGCTCGGCACCACATTGATTAGCATCGATAATAATCAAGGTCGAGCTACCACGGGCTTGAAACATCACTTCCATGCCAGCCGTACCGGCGTCAAATAGGCGCACTTCCTTAGCTGCTACTTTACAGTCAATCGCTTGCGACTTCATCAAGCGGCGCACCACGTAGACGCCAACCCCATCGTCAGAGCGATTACTATTGCCGCAACCAATAATGCTTATCACTTCAAGCTGTTCTAAATCGAGCTAGCTCTTTGCCAGTCTTGGCGTCATGGGCATGCACGGTGCAGACCAAGCATGAATCGTAAGAACGAGCAACATGGCCAACCTCGACTGGGTCAGAAGAATCCTTAATTGGCGTACCAATTAAAGCTTCTTCGATTGGTCCGCGAGTGCCCTCGCTATTGCGTGGGCCAACGTTCCAAGTAGTAGGTGCAATAATCTGATAGTTTTTGATCTTACCGTCTTTAACATCAATCCAGTGACAGAGTGCGCCGCGAATGGCTTCAGTAGCACCCCAGCCCTGACCATCTTGCTCAGTGGGCTTGATATACCAGGGCTCATTCAATTTGAATTCACGAAGGCAATGCTCGATGTTGCGATAAATCGCTTTCATTTCATGCATTCTGGCAAAGTGACGCAGAAGCACACTGGCCCCGCCCATCTTTTTATACATATCAAGAATAAGTGGATCATGATGCTGCCAGGCTTCAGAATGCTTGCCGCCATAGATAAGCTGTCGAGAAATTGCGCCAGCTTCTAGACGTCCAAGGTCCATGTGCTGCACAGCAGTAGCCCAAGAGTATTTACCGTTGAAGTCTTGATCGTTTTTAGAAATTGGATCGGTAGTTCTATCATAAGGATGAACTGGACCTTTTTCGTTGTACCAAGCATGGGTCATATCTTCACGACAGAAACCTTGCTCCATTAGCTTGTGAGTGTCATTCTTACCGTCGTAGGTTCCACTGGGCATCCGCATAGCGGCATTACGCCCAGCTACAGTTGGCTTCTGATACTTGTCTTCATGGGGCAGATAGCCCCAGGTTATGTACTGACCGGGCCCTTTCCCGTACCTATCCAAACCAATGTCAAGCGCCATCTTCCACATCATGCCAAGATCTGAATTAGCATGCTCTGGCTTCTCATCAAGCCACTTAATGAAATCATCGTAGGACTGAATTTCTTCATAGCGCTCTAGACTGCAGCCAAACCACATGGGCTCCATCCAGTTTTTTCGGAAGTGCTCCAGAATTGACCAAGAGCGAGTAACATCAGTCAAGGTCGGAGCACACATCACGCCACCAGGCACCATATAGCTTGAGTGGGGCCATTGGCCGCCAAACAAAGCGTAGATTTCCACTGGCCTCCCCGAAATAGTGACCCCTAACTCATAGTTAGTGCCAGTAAAAGGCGCCCAACGCCTGACTGCTTCTTCATAGAATTTACTGCTCTTATAATTCTTGTTGATCATGTCGATCATAAATAGAGCGTAATGGTGCCGCGGCAAGCTCTGAAGACTCTCCGAGAGCTGACCAATATTACGAGCGAGAATGGCGTTGCGCGGCACTTCTGTTTGCCAAGCTGTATCGAGAGCCCAGGCCGCACAAGTAAGGTGTGAAGCACCACAAATACCGCAAGCACGAGGAGTAACAACCAGACCAGCCTGGGGATCTTTGCCTCGCAAAATTACTTCGAATCCCCGAAATAATTCGGCCGAAGTCCAGGCATTAACCACCACTCCATCTTGTATATCAACTCGAACGTCAAGGTCACCCTCGACCCGTCCAACTGGTGATATGTCCAGCGTCTGGATGTTACCCGCCATTTTCAGCTCCTCGTCTTAAACGACAAACATATCCTCTTCAGCCCACTTTGGCGCTGCTAATTTAGCCGCACCAGAATATTTGACATAGGCCAGAGGCTCAACTCCCTTAGGCATTTCCTTGGGCATTCCCATGACAGTCTGCGTTTTGAAAACTGTGCCTGGGGCCAAGTCGTGAAATGGAAATTCTGGTTCCGTGCAACCTAAACATGGCATACCAGCGCGAGTCTTAGACGACTGCCGGTTCCAGAGAATACGATTGCAAGGCGAATGGGTCATTGGGCCACGACAACCCAGGTCATAGAAGAGACAACCATTACGCTGTCCAAACTGTGTGGTTGATACTTTATAGGCAAAATGCATGTTGCGTGTGCAGCCAGTTTGCGTAAAGCTCTGGAAGAAAGTCTTAGGTCTCTGGAATTCATCAAGACTGAGATCACCAGCACGTCCAGTGGCGACCGCCACCAGTATCTGGGTAACCCAATCAGGATGAGCAGGACAACCCGGGATGTTAATTACAGGAAGGCCAGCTTTCCCTTTAAATTCTTTGCCAAGAAATCCACCATGATTTCTTTTGAGAAACTGGAGACCATCCGATTCAGATGGATTGGGAGCCATGGCCGGTATGCCGCCCCAGGTGGCACAGTCTCCAATAGCAACAACGAAATCAGCCACCTTGGAAAGATCGCTGACCCAGTCTTTCATTGCTCTTCCCGCAAAGCGATTCCAGGCACCGGTACCATTTGGAGCTTTTACGACAGTACCCTCAAAAACAAAAATATCGAGTTTAATCTTGCCTGATATGCAATCTTTGAGCAGTTGCTGCAGGTTTGTTCCTAGCTCAACACCAAGGGATGGATGCCACAATATATTGATGCCAAAATCAGTGACCAAATCACAAGCGCTGGGCTCCTCGGCATTTAGAAACGACATCGTATTGCCCGAACAAGCTCCGCCCTGAAGCCACAAGAGATTTGCCATTTGCTTAGAACTCCATGTCAGCCGATGTGGACTTTCAAAAGAACAGAAAACAGAAATATCAAAAGCGTAGGTCGCGAAAAAAAACGTAGCGCGCTCCTATTTAGTATACGCCTTCAACGGAAGTGCATAGTTAATTTCACAAATGCCATTTTCCCTTGGCAAACAATAAATAGAACAGAGCTGACGGCTTGCGGTGGTATCCTAGAAATGGCGATGACTATATTTAGAGGAACTTCTAGTGACTGGTCAATTGGCGCATCATCAATATGAGCAAGCACTGGCAGCTCTCGGCGCCGAGTCAAGCCCAATTGAAAAAGTAGAAATGCTCATGGAAATTGCTATGGGTCTGCAAATGAAGCCCAAGAATTTGCAGCAACTTTTTGACGCAGTAGCACTGTACGAAAGAGCTATCGAGCTATGTCCCAGTGAAGAAAACTTGCTCAAAGCCCGCATAAGAGCAAGGCGGGCAACAGCTTTGCAAGTAATTCCAGGTGAAAGCACCGAATATTTAGAAACCGCCCAGCTTGAGCTCGTAGAAGCTCTTAAAGAACTAGAGCCTGCAGGTATTGCCGAAGAAGTTGCCGAAATACAAATGAATCTTGGCTTGATTGCTCAATCATTGTTTCCTTTTGGCAAAGCCAGAATCACAGAAGCAATCGATTGGTATCAGAAGGCACTAAGAGTCTTCAATCGAGAGAATTATGCCACTGAATATGCCATTTTACACAACAACTTAGCCACGGCCTTTCTCTCGATACCAGCCAGCGACGAGCGGGCAAAAATAAGAGAAGCTCTAGCTGTGCAATCATTTGAATCAGCTCTCGAAGTAATCACCATAGAAGACAATCCCAGCGAATACGCTATGTTGCAAAACAATCTCGGCAATGCACTTCAGTACGTTTCTTCCAGTCACGCCCTAGAAAACAATCTACGTGCCCTCGCTGCCTATGATCAGGCACTGCGAGTGCGCACTAAAAGAACCACACCTTTACTTTACGCCACCACAATAGCGAACAAGGCCAACTGCCTATGCAATTTCGGCGAAAAGGAGAAACTTGAAGAAGCGCTCGAGCTGTGCCGCTCAGCCCACAAAATATTTATTTCACAGGATCAAGGAAATATTCAAGTACTAAGTGATCGCATAGCCGAAATTGAAGCGGAATTAGGACTCAACCCAACGAACACAAAGGACCTAAAAGCACCAGCCAACAATCATGAGTTTGGCACAGATCGAGCTAAATAAAAGTTTCGAGCACATTCAGCGAGAGGCCGAAAATGGAATTGATGCAACAGAATCTAGCAAGCGGACAAATAGATATTGCCAGCACTATAGTTTGCTTAGTGCTTGCCCTTGTCTTTGGAGCCGCTGGTGGAGCCCTCGGCGGCATGAAACTCGGAGGGCAATTTATTGGCAATAGACTCTCCGCGATGATGGGTATGACCTTCGGCGTAATCGCCGCCCTACCCGGTACTATTCTCGGCTTAATTGTTCTCAAATTTATATAAGAGGAGGTAGTTATGTTTGACAGTATGGGCGACGCACTTACCCTTCTTTGCCGCGGTCAACTCGTAAGAAATTTTGGCACAGTAGTGGTCTTGGCCATAGCCGGCAATCTTATTGCTGCCATTCTTATGATGGTCATGTTCAAGGCTGGCCTCAGCCTGCTTATCGCCGTTCCGGTTGCTAGCCTGGTTGCCGGTGCTCTACAACCATGGTTATTCAAGGACATTAAATTCCACTAGGAGCCCTATGTCATCTCCCGACTCAATCACAAAGGCTCAAGACGACAAGCAAAGTCTGGAAAAGCTACTGCAAGACATTGAATCGCTCCAAACAGTTGTGGCGAGCTTTGATGAGCGCGAACGCAATACGGTTGAGGCACTGCGAAGAGCCATTGACGCCCTGCACAAAGAGGCCCTGACTCAATTAATCAGGTCATTAAAAACCACACCAGAAGCAATGGCAGCTCTAAAGGAAGCAAGCACTGACGACGTCGTCTACTCAGTTTTACGTCATCACAATTTAATTAAACCATCACTGAACGAACGAATTGAACAAGCCCTAGATTCAGTAAGACCCATGCTCATAGGACATGGCGGCAACGTTGAATTGGTTGAGATTGTTCTGCCAGACAGAGCAATTGTGCGCTTAATTGGTGCTTGTAGCGGCTGTCCCGCTTCTGAATTGACCCTAAGCGAAGGGGTAGAAAAGGCCATCAAAGAATTCTGCCCTGAGATTACGACAATAGAAAAAGCCAAAGGTGTCTGCAATCAACCCTCCTCAGCAAATGTTCGATTTATTAGCCCCTTTGCCAAGCACGAACAAAATTGGGTCTTCGCTGCAAAACTAAGTGATATACCCCTTGATCAAATTATGACTGTCGAAGTAGAAGGGCAATCAATTTTGCTGAGCAATACTGACGGCAAAATCGTCTGCTATCAAAACGCTTGCTCTCACTTAGGAATGCCCCTAGATTCAGGTGAAGTAAAAGAGGGCATTTTAAAATGTCCGTACCATTCATTTGAATATATGCTCAAGAGTGGTGAGTGCCTGACCGTGCCAGAAGTACAGCTACATACCCATGCGGTGCGTGTCACTGGAGACAAAGTCGAGGTCAGCTTCTCGTGAACAGCAAGAAGGTCAGTCTAAAAATCACACCCGATGCTTCACTACGAGTAAATTCAGCACGCCTTCTGGCCAACAGAACAATGATTGCAGACAAGCCAATTGTTGTTTTAGGAAATGACCGCGAGCCCCAAGAGCTATCATCACCAGTAGTGCCAGATGCCCGCTCTTGTTTTGGGCCGCGCGCTGCCTGCCTAGCCGATGATGGTCGCTTGATTGTGTCTGATACCGGACACCACCGCCTGCTGGGCTGGAATAGCCTGCCTCTGTTAGATCGCCAAGCTGCTGATTGGATCTTTGGCCAGCAGTTTGGTTGTGAAGGTCGCAACGGCAATAGCACGACTAGTGCCACCACACTCAATGTACCAACTGGCATCTGTATTTTAGGCAGCGGCACATCAAGTAATGGCCTGGCAGTAGCCGATGCCTGGAACCATCGGATTTTAATCTGGCACAAGATTCCTGAGCACAGTAATGTCGCCGCCGATGTAGTACTCGGCCAAAAAGACTTTTCCGGCAGCCAAGCCAACCACGGCAAAGATAGCCCCGATAAAGATACGCTGCATTGGCCTTATGGTGTCTATAGCCATGGTAACAAATTATTCGTGGCTGACACCGGCAATCGGCGAGTATTGATTTGGAATCAAATACCCCAGAGCAATGGTGAAGGGGCCGATTTGGTCATTGGTCAAACAACATTTACCAACCGCGACGAAAATGCCGGTGCCGATCCCAGCGCCATGAGTATGCGTTGGCCCCACGGCATGACCTTCTGGAGGGGTTATTTTTGCGTCAGTGATGCAGGCAATAACCGCATTCTCTTGTGGAGCGGTTTACCGACCAGCAACGGTGCCCCGTCAGATCTAGTGCTCGGACAAGCAGACCCTACCCTGGTTGACCATAATCAGTCTCTATACTGGCCGCGCGACAGCACTTTGAACATGCCCTATGGCCTCACGGCAAGAGGCGACTGGCTAATTGTTGCTGACACTGCCAACTCACGCTTACTGGGCTTTCATGCCGCCGATATAAATAGCAAAGAAGCCAGTGCCCTAGTGGGACAAACTGACTTTCACGAAAAAGGCGATAACCGCTGGCAATCCCCCAAGCAAGACAGCTTCTGCTGGCCCTATGGTGCGAGCTGCAACGAGCTGTCAGACATATTAGCCGTAGCCGATTCTGGCAATAACCGGGTATCAATCTGGAAATTTAGCCATGACTAGTTCTCAGAAAACACAGAGTAACATTTGTTGCTGGGCCATCAGAGTAAGGGGGACGGTTCAGGGTGTAGGCTTCAGGCCCACGGTATTCAAGCTCGCCCATCAAATTGGTATCACAGGCAGTGTTTTGAATGACGGCGATGGCGTTCTTATTGAAGCCTTTGGCGAGCAGAATGCCCTAGCTGATTTCGTCCTGGCAATTGAAAATAATTCACCGCCGCTAGCCCATATTGATGCGATTTCGCATACAACTATAACGCCATTGCCAGATGCCATACCTGCAGTGTTCACCATCAGCAAAAGCCAGAGTAGTGAAGCCAAAACCAATGTTTCAGCTGACGCCGCCACCTGTGCCGCCTGTATCGAAGATATATTTAGTCCTTTCAGTCGACGTTTTCGCTACCCCTTCACCAACTGCACCCACTGCGGACCGCGCTTATCGATTGTCAAATCGATACCTTATGACCGGGCAATGACGAGCATGGCTAAATTTCCAATGTGTTCTGATTGCCAAAAAGAATACGAAGACCCCGAAGATCGCCGCTTCCACGCCCAACCCAATGCTTGCCATGTCTGCGGCCCACGGGCCTGGCTAGAGCGCTGCGATGGCAAAGCACTATGTATAGAGAGCATGACTCACTTAGATGATGTCGATGCTACCGCCACCTTAATTCAACGGGGCGAGATTGTAGCAATTAAAGGTATCGGTGGTTTTCATCTAGCCTGCGATGCTAGCAACGAAAAAGCAGTAGCTGAACTGAGACAGCGCAAACTGCGCTTCCACAAGCCCTTTGCCTTAATGGGCCGCGACTTAAGCACAATCAAACAATATTGCCAGGTAAGTGCCGACGAAGAAGCACTGTTGAAGAGTCACTGCGCCGCCATAGTCTTGCTAGAACAAACAGATAAGAAACTGGCACCAGCAGTAGCACCAGGGCAAAAGACACTGGGCTTTATGCTGCCCTACACGCCGCTTCATCACTTACTAATGAAAAGACTGACAAAGCCTATTATCCTCACCTCTGGAAATCTCTCCGATGAGCCACAGTGCATCGACAACGATGAAGCTCGCGAGCGATTAGGAAAAATTGCCGATTACCTTTTACTCCATGACCGTGACATAGTGAACAGACTAGATGATTCTGTGGTGAGGACAAAAGCCAATGGAACAAGTGAAATCTTACGACGAGCAAGAGGCTACGCCCCCTCCCCAATAAAGCTACCTACAGGCTTTGAGTCGGCTCCCGAAATTCTTTCCATGGGCGGCGAATTGAAAAACACTTTCTGTTTACTGCAGAACAATCGCGCCATAATCTCACAGCACATGGGCGATCTAGAAGAAGCAAATACCTACAAAGACTATAAAAAGAACCTCGAACTCTATCAAAATTGCTTTCAATTCAAACCAACTCGCATAGCCATAGACTTTCACCCGGAGTATTTAGCGAGCAAACTGGGTCAGAAACTGGCAGAAGAACAAAGCCTACCTCTAGATCAAATACAACATCATCATGCTCACATTGCTTCTTGTCTAGCTGATAATGGTTGGCCGCAAAACGCCGGCCCGGTCATTGGTGTGGCCCTTGATGGTCTAGGCTATGGCCTCGATGATACCTTCTGGGGTGGGGAGTTTTTGCTGGCCGACTACGGTAGCTTCGAAAGACTGGCTACATTTAAGCCAGTAGCCATGCTCGGCGGAGTTCAGGCTATCCGCGAGCCCTGGCGCAATACCTATGCCCATCTCATGGCAGAAATGGGCTGGCCCCGCTACAAAATGGACTACGATGATATTGAACTGACTCGCTTCTTAGAAGCAAAGCCTTTAGCCACATTCGATTCTATGTTGAAGACCAGAACTAACTCTCCTCTAGCCTCTTCCTGCGGTCGATTATTTGACGCCGTAGCAGCTGCCATGGGCATCTGTCGCGATCAAGCAAGCTATGAAGGTCAAGCAGCCATAGAAATGGAAGCTCTTGTAGACCAAGAAGTGTTAGCTAACGAAAGTGAATTACTAGCCTATCCCTTTGCTATCCCTAGACTAAAAACAGGATTAAATACTGGTCTCCCCTATATCGAACCCCTGGCTATGTGGCAAGCACTGCTTGGCGACCTCACTTTAGATACGGCACCAGGCGTAATGGCTGCTCGCTTCCACAAAGGCCTGGCTAAGGCCATAGTGGCAATGATTGAAAAACTCTGCTATCAAGAAGAAACTAGGTGGCTTGCCACTGTAGCGCTGTCGGGTGGTGTATTTCAGAACCAATTATTGCTCAAGCAAGTAAGAGAGCGCCTTTTGGCAAAAGGCTATGGGGTACTAAGTCACCAGCAAGTGCCAACCAATGACGGTGGAATATCCTTAGGGCAAGCTGTAATATCAGCAGCAAGGCAAATTGAGAAAAAGGAGCGAAGCCATGTGTCTTGGCATACCTGGGCAAGTCGTTGAGATCGTCGACGCCGCAAAGAAACTAGCAAAGGTTGAAGTATCTGGCGTGCGCCGGCAGGTAAGCCTGGCCTGTATAGTGAGCGAGGAGCATCCCATAGAGGCTTGCATTGGTGACTGGGTGCTGGTGCATGTTGGTTTTGCCATGAGTCGCATCAATGAAGAAGAAGCGAAAAAGACCCTGGAGCTATTAATGGAACTGGGTGAGGCCCAAAAAGAGCTAGAGTCTATGCAAAGCTCGCAGGATATAAATCTAGTAGGCAATAGCTGATGGCCAGCGACGAATTGAAAAACCTCTATCCGTTTTTACACTTGCAAGGCCAGGAGCCAAGCACAATTGAAGATTTAGCGTCATCAATAGAGCAAAAAGTAGCCCTTGGTCTAGCTGAAAAAGAACGTTTCTTCAAAGAGAAGGCTAACGAGCTGGTGGCTGTCAGCCAAGCAATAGCTGCAGTCTACAAAAATAAACAACGCATGTTTGCCATGGGCAATGGCGGCTCTAGCTGCGACGCGGCTCACTTTGCCGTAGAGTTTCAGCATCCTATTACCACTGGTCGACCGGCTCTACCAGCGATTTGCTTGAGCACAGACACAGCCTTTATAACAGCAGTAGCAAATGACGTTGGTATTGATCAGATCTTCTCCCGCCAAGTCGAATCACTGGGCAGCAAGGGAGACGGCCTGATCGGCTTTTCCACCAGCGGCAACTCTAAAAATTTGATCGAGGCCTACCGCAAAGCCAAAGAGATGGGCTTGACCACCATCGGCCTTAGTGGTGGAGACGGCGGAATAATGGCCAGCTCCGGACTGGTAGACCACTGTCTAGTCGTGCAAACAGACTCAATACACCGGGTACAAGAAGTACATCTGGTTTGCTATCACATTATTTGGGATCTCGTTCATACCTTGTTAGCTAACCACCGCGGACAAATCTAGAGGCAGACATGAAGTATGTTGATGAATTTAGAGACCCTGAGCTAGCCAAAACACTACTGGCTGAAATTGAACGATTACTGCCGCAAATTGAAGCGACAAAGCACCGCCCACTTCAGTTAATGGAATTCTGCGGTGGTCATACCCACACGATTTTTCGCTACGGCATTGAACAACTGTTACCAAAAACAATCGAACTTGTGCATGGCCCTGGCTGCCCTGTTTGTGTTTTGCCAATGGGAAGAGTTGACGATTGCGTGGCATTAGCTGAGCGTCCGGAAGTGATTTTTACTACCTTTGGCGATGCCATGCGTGTGCCTGGCTCAAAGAAGAGTTTACTGCAAGCCAAAGCCGATGGCGCTGACGTGCGCATGGTCTACTCGCCCCTCGATGCCCTTGATTTAGCCAAGAAAAATCCCAACCGCGAAGTAATATTCTTCGCCCTTGGATTTGAAACGACAATGCCCAGCACTGCCCTCACAGTCTTACAAGCAGCAGAAGACGGTGTAAAGAATTTCTCTCTTTTTTGCAATCACATAACTACCGTACCCACTATCAAAGCCATCTTAGACTCGCCCAGCATGCAGCTTGATGGTTTCGTCGCACCAGGACACGTCAGTATGGTGGTTGGAGAAGAACCTTTTCATTTTGTGGCGGCGCGCTATAAAAAGCCCATCGTAATTACTGGTTTTGAACCCCTCGATATTTTGCAATCGATTTGGCTCTTAATCAAACAAATAGCCGAGGGACGCTGTGAAGTAGAAAATCAATACGCCCGGGTGGTGACTGCCGATGGCAATACTCCGGGGCTCAAAGCAATCGCTAAAGTCTTTGAGCTGCGCGATTATTTTGAATGGCGTGGTCTTGGATCAATAGATCACTCAGGCGTAAAAATGAAAGAAGCCTATGCTCAGTTTGATGCCGAGAAAAAATTCTCCATGCCCAATCTCACCATTGCTGATCCAAAATCATGTCAATGCGGAGAAGTTTTAAAAGGGGCGATCAAGCCCTGGGAATGTAAGGTTTTTGCTTCGGCTTGTACGCCTGAAACGCCAATGGGCGCGCTTATGGTGTCTTCTGAAGGAGCTTGTGCCGCCTACTACAATTTTGGCAATCTGCCGCAAATCTTGGCCTTAAAACTAGAGCAAGAAAAACTAGAAAGCGAGAAAATCTCATGAACTCCTCACAAGTACGCAAAAGAACCGGCGTGGTGAGAGGCACTTCAATCACTATGGCGCATGGCAGCGGTGGCAAAGCCATGCGCGATTTAATTGAAGATATTTTTCTTGGTAGTTTTGACAATGAACTATTGGCACCACTAGAGGATCAAGCTCGCATCGATCTAGCTTCACTGACGGCTCATGGCAATCGCCTTGCCTTCACCACTGATTCGTATGTCGTTGACCCTATCTTCTTTAACGGCGGTGATATTGGCACCCTGGCAGTCAACGGCACAGTCAATGACTTGGCCGTCGGCGGAGCAATTCCACTATATCTGACCTGTGGCATGATCATCGAAGAAGGGCTGAGTATTGAGGACCTAAGGCGCATAGTCACTTCGATGAAAGAAGCAGCAGCACTTGCCGGAGTAAAAATTGTCAGTGGTGATACCAAAGTTGTCGAGCGCGGTGCTGCCGACAAAATATTTATCAATACATCAGGAATTGGTGTCATTCCGGCTCACATAAATATCGAATCAAGCCGGGCACAGCCTGGCGATGTTGTATTGATCAATGGCCATATCGGCGATCACGGTGCCGCCATAGTTGGGGCTCGAGGCGACCTGGCAATAGAAAATAACATTGCCAGCGACTGTTGCGCCTTGAACAGCCTAATTGCTGATCTACTAGCGAGCTGCCCAGATACTCACTGTCTAAGAGATGCCACACGAGGCGGTGTCGCTACTGTGCTCAATGAATTTGCTGCAGCAAGCAAGGTATGCATCAAAATTGATGAGAAAGCGCTACCAGTTAGAGCTGAGGTGCGAGGTATTTGCGAATTATTAGGCATGGATCCGCTCTATCTGGCCAACGAAGGTAAACTCATTGCCATCGTTCCCGCCAACTATGCTCAAGCAGCTCTAGCGGCCATGCGCAAGAATGAAGCAGGAAAGGAAAGCGCCATTATTGGTGAAGTATCACAGGCTCCAGAAGAGACTGTAATCTTAAAAACCATATTTGGTGGCGAACGCATAGTGGACATGCTCGTTGGCGATCAGCTACCCCGTATTTGCTAAAGAGCTTGACAGGTTTTAAACAATAGATGCATGAGCTAGGCATTACTCAAAATATCGTGGCCATAGTAAGCGATAAAGCAGGACCGAAAAAGGTCAAGCGTATCAAGCTAGAGATTGGCAAGCTATCAGCGATAATGCCTGATGCTATTCGTTTTTGTTTTGACATCTGCGCCCAAGGGACCCAACTAGAAGGTGCTACTTTAGAAATTGACGAAATTGCTGGTCTAGGCCAATGTCAAAGTTGCGGCGAGAAGCTATCGCTGTCATTGCTAGCAGGATGCTGTCAGTGTGGCTCTAGAGACATTACTTGCGTAGCTGGCCAAGAACTGAATATCAAAGAAATGGAGGTGTTTGACTGATGTGCACTACTTGTGGATGCTCGGATGATGCCGCAGCAAAAATCACCAATATGCAATCTGAAAAACATGACCATAGCCATGAACATGATCATCACCATGAACATCCTCATAGCCATGAGCATGAACACATTCACGATCATGATCATCATGATCACAGCCATAGCCATGCTGCTAAAAGCAGCACTATTACTCTCGAAGAAAAAATCCTGGCAAAAAACGATCGTCTGGCAGAACGCAACCGCGGCTGGTTTGAAGGCTCAGACATACTGGCACTAAATCTGGTTAGTTCACCCGGGGCGGGAAAAACGGCATTACTTGAGCGAACAATTTTGGATCTGAAAGAACAAATAGACATTGTGGTAATGGAAGGAGACCAAGCCACTACCAATGATGCCGAAAGAATCAAAAAAGCTGGTTGCCCAGTTTTGCAAATAAATACTGGCGCTGGCTGTCACCTAGACGCCGAAATGATAGCCTCGGCCTTGAAAGAGCTAAAGCCAGCACAAGGCTCACTGCTCTTTATCGAGAACGTCGGCAACTTAGTCTGTCCGGCCCTCTTTGACTTAGGCGAGAAGCACAAAGTCGTGATTCTTTCAGTGACTGAAGGTGAAGACAAACCTGTTAAGTATCCTCACATGTTTAGAGCGGCCGAACTGATGATACTGAACAAAACAGACCTTCTGCCCTATCTTAATTTCGACTTAGAAGCATGCAAAAAATACGCCCTATCAGTCAATCCTCATTTGAAAATCATAGAAGTATCAGTGACAAAAGGCACTGGCCTTGACACGTGGTATAGCTGGCTGAAAGAACAAAGCCAAGAACGAATCTAGAGAAGAAGAAATCTAGAGAAGTAACGATCTAGAAAAGTACTAAATAGACAGAGCCGCAGCCCCCTTGAACTTGCCATGGCGCAAATCAGAAAGGGCTTGGTTGGCTTCTTCTAGCTTATAGGCAGTGACATCGGTCTTTATTGGAATTTTAAAAGCCAAATCAAAAAACTCGTGAGCATCTTCTCTGGTGAGATTGGCAACAGATTTAATTGATCTCTCTTCCCAAAGTAGATCATACGAAAATGAGGGAATGGCAGACATATGAATGCCACCACAAACAATGGCTGCACCACGCTCTGAAGCTTTCAAGGCTAAAGGTACAAGCTCACCAGCAGGCGCAAATATCAAAGCGGCATCAAGCTTTTCTGGCGGCAACTGACTAGAATCACCAGCCCAAGTTGCCCCTTGTTTGCGAGCAAATTCTTGCCCACCAGTGTCACCATCTCTGGTGAAGGCATAAACTTCGCGCCCTTGATATATAGCTACTTGAGTAATGATATGAGCAGCAGAACCAAAACCATAAATGCCAATGCGCTTTGCATCTCCTGCCATTTTCAAACTGCGCCAACCAATCAGCCCGGCACAAAGAAGCGGGGCCACCTCGATGTCAGAAAGATAGTTAGACTCTTCTGGCAAGACAAAGCAAAATTGAGAATTGACAATGGTCTCACTGGTATAGCCACCATCAACTGTGTAACCAGTAAACAAGGCTTGGTCGCAGAGATTCTCACGAGCCGACAAGCAAAAGCGGCATTGGCCGCAGGTCTTTGCCAGCCAAGGAACACCCACTCTTTGGGCCAGAGCAAAACCAGTAACATCGGTGCCTAAGGCCTCTACAATTCCAACAATTTGATGGCCCAGTATGAGTGGTAACTTTGCTTGCTCCAATTCCCCATCAATAATATGCAAGTCTGTTCGACAGATACCGCAAGCTTTAACCGAAAGCAAAATCTGATCTGGCAACAATGCTGCCGACAATGTCGCAGACTTTCTCTCAACCAACCTCAAAGGTTGACCAGGAGCATCGAACTGCATTGCTTTCATTTAAGCCCTTCAGCAACTAGTTAACCCAACTAAAATGCGCCACCTAGACTCAGCCTAACTAGGCTCGCAAAAGTGTAGCTAAGAAAATATCATTTGGATAGGGCGACTTTACTGCCTTCAGTCCATAGAGAACAGACTGACGAATCCACTCGTCTGCTTCAGCGTTCTCACTGTCAGAGCGGCAAATTTCTGACAACGACTGTGAGCAGTCAGCCACCCGAGCATAGTTACTACGTTGTTTAAAATCGGCTGCAGCAGCTTGCAGTAACTCTCTCGCTTCTACAAACTCGTCCATTTGCATAGCCGCTAAGGCTAGCTGGTAACGCCACTCAGCCACTGGACCAAGGGGCGTGTCGACATACTTAAGGGCCTTTAATAAAACAGCCTTAGCATCACCAGCCTTGCCAAGAGTAATGTAAGCTTTGGCTAGCTTATACATGCAGCGCAGGGTCATGCGATTTTCTAGAGTGACGCTGGCGACGTAAATGTCAGCGGCCCTTTTAAAAACAGGCTCGGCGTCAGCAAACTGGTCTAAACTCACCAAGCAGTCACCTTGATGCTCGAGCACTGAAGCCACAGAGCCGTGAGAGGGATAATAGGCAGTTTCCAAAATTGGCAGAGCCTGAGACAAAACTTCCATAGCCTCAGCCAGCTTACCCTGATGAATGTAGACTTCGGCCAAACGGTCTAATGTCAGAGCATAACCGGGAGCATTGGCGCCATCAGCAGTTTTTCTAATTGCCAATGACTCTAAAAGCAGTCGGGCGGCTTCGCTCCAGTTAAGCTTATCAATGGCCAAATTGGCTAAACGCTCAAGGGCAAGAGCCTCATACATGGGAGATGATGGGCTCACATTAGCAACAGTCATGGTTTCTTCCCGCCAAATAGTTCATAAACTTCAATAGTCGAAATTGTCCTTGACTTCCGTCAAGCCTTCATCTCCGCAGACTGGCTCGATACGCTTAAGTTCCCAGAGAATTGGCTAATTTTTTAGAGCTTTTGTTTAAATTTCTCAGCGTAGCCAGTCATCTCTACATAACCTTGCCCAGAGACAGTCTTGCCCTTCGAGTGACCTTTGACAGAAACAGAACCTTCCCAGTAAGTGACAGCAGTAGAGCGACCAGTCACTAGTTCTTGGTCAACCATACTAGGTGTCAGCTCAATATCAATAGCGGCGCTCGGAACCACTAGCTTCCAGCCCATCGGATATTTGCCCTTGGTTTTGGGCGAAACCCATGAGCCAGTAGGTTTAGCACTAAAATCGGCAAGCTTTAGGTGGCGAAAAGTACCGTCTGCTTCAACGATCGTGCCACTTGACTCTTTCTCAAAGCTGCCATCAGCACGGCGCATCAAGTAGAACATCAATTCTCTATTGTCATCAAGCTGAATCGAATACCAATCCCAACCGGCCTGGTCGGAGGTCAGTTGGTTAGAACCAAATTCATGATCCATCCAGCTGGTACCAGTGACTTTATTGGGCTTATCGCCAATGAATAGGGTTCCCTCAGTTTTCAGACGAGTCATTGAATAATAGTGAGAAGCGCAACCTACGCATGATGCTTTCTGGCTAACACCACTGCTACCGTGCACAATCGGCTTCTTCATCGAATCAAGCAATAAATGAATTGAGTACTCAGGCGAATCGGCTCTAAGTAAATAGTGCTCGCCAATTTTTTCCACTGACCAGCCTTCATTGTAGACATAGTAAGCATCTGGCCTAGCACCAGCAAGCTTAAGGCCGCTGCGGTTTAGCTTCTCGGTATAGCGAAACTTCTTACCATTTTCATCGGTGACAGCAAAGTGAGCCAAATAGAAATTATCCAGCTTCCAAGGTGACTGTTTATTTGCAGGTTCGTTATCAGCGCCTGTTCTAAAAAAGGTCAGCTCATAGCCAAAGCGGCGCTTATCTTCAGTCAATAAATGGCCAGTGTAGTACCACCATTCAGTGCGAAACTGGTCATGACTGTAGTGGTCTTGGGGAAACTTATATTGATAGCCAGGTAGGGCTTGTTTATACACTTTCTGCGCGGCCAAGGCTGAGGACCACAGACTGCAAATTGTACAAAGCGAAATAGAAATAGAAATAGAAGTAGAAATAGAAGTAGAAATAGAAATCAAAGTAGATATTAGTGTTGACTTGCGGGACATTTCAATTGCGACCTCAAATATATTGGCACGAACAAAGCACTGCTACTAAACAAAGCGCTGGCACTATGCTTAATAACAAAATAGTTGTATATACAACTATTTTGTTATTAAGCTGGATGAGTCATCTCATTTTTGTTTTTATTTTCAATTTCTTACTCACTTTTGCCTCTTACTCACTTTTAGTTCTCTCATTTTTTTAGTTCCCTACTCGTCGCGCACCACCGATGGAGCCAGAGTTCGAGCGGCCATTCGAGCTGGATAAATGCCTGAGAGTATGGAAGTAAGAATAACGAGAGTGCTGGATTGCAGAATGAAGTCGTAGGGCACAAAATATTGAACACTCCAGCCAAATGACTGTTTATTGATGACATGAATCAGTAAGAGCGAGAGTATGTAGCCTAGAGCAATTCCACCGAGATTGCCACAGGCCCCTAATATTGCCGCCTGCAAATAAACAATTTTGGCCAGTTGAGTTTTCTTGGCACCGATATATCGCAGAATGGCAAACTCTCTTCTCGACTCAATAGTCAGGGCAAAAAGTGCATTCATAATTGAAAGCATGGCCACCGTAACAGCAATGGTATGAAGAGCATAAGTGATAGCAAAAGTGCGGTCAAAAATTCTAATAGCTTCTTTGCGCAGCTCACTTGTGCTCGATAACGAAACCAATGAACTACTGCCTATATTTTTCAAAATACCTTGACGTACTTTCTCAATATCAGCGCCCTCTTTTAAATAGATAGCAACATTAGAGATACTGTTGTCGTTGTACAGACTCTTATAAACATTGCGGGGAATGATTATGTAGCCAAGATCACTGGCATAGTCATAGAAAACACCTTCAATGAAAAACTGACGCCTACCTAGTGGTGTATCAAGTTCAACTGAGTCACCTTTCTCCAAATTTTTGCGTACAGCAAATGGTTCTGAAATGATGGCGTGCATGCCGACGACTCGCGCACACACTGTTTTGCTTGATTCACCAGACAAGAAAAGCTGATTGCCGTATTTAGTCAAAACATCAAAATCTGCCGCTGCCAAAAAAGCACTCATGCCTTGATAATTGATGCTACGATCAACAAATCCTTCGGCTGCTGCTACACCATCGACTGCCGAAGCGGCCTTGATGGCATCTTCTTTCAGTCGACCAAATTTATTGCCTGAAGCTCGAGCTTGCGATTGCAACCACAAATCAGCCTCGAAACTTTGATCAATCCAGTGTGTCACTGTTTTTCTAAAGCTACTAATCATAATTGCCAGACTGACCATCATAGCAATACCGATCATGAGCGAGGCACATGCAACAGCCGTGCGCCCCAATGTTCCTTGCAATGAAACAGCGGCTATGCGGCCCTCTACGCCAAAGAGACGGGCAAAAATAGTGGCAATCAGCGGCAGCGATTTCGCCAATATAAGCGGCACGAGAAAAGAAGAACCCATAATGGCAAGTAGAGCAGCTACATAACCAAACAAGGGGAATCCATTGACCGCTGGCTGCAAGGCACACACATAACATAAAGCCAAGCTGACTAAGCCCACTAAAAATAGTGGCGTTGTGCTACGCCTCACTTTGCTTTCTTGTGATGCCCGCCTGGTAGCCTCAGCCGGACTAACAGTAGTGGACTCAAGCAGGGGCGGCAAAGCGGCTATCAATGTCAAACCCATGCCAATGGCGAAAGCAGCAGCATACTGCAGAGGATCGACTGTAATTTTTTCTAGGGGTACTTTGAAATAGAAATATTGGAAGGTCTGGGCTACAGCCTTAAGAGCACCATCGGCCAGGAAAGCACCCATAACTACACCTAAGGTGGTGCCCATTAAGCCAAGACAAATGGCCTCCCATAAAAAAATACTTTGCACTGTGCTGCGACTAACACCAATGGCACGCAAAATTCCTATCTCTGGGCGGCGCCTCAATATAGTTATGGTCATGGTGTTGTAAATCAAAAACATACCGACCATCAAAGCGATGAAAGTCAAGGCCAATAAATTATATTCAAACGACCGCACCATCTTCTCTGCTTGCTCTGACCTGGTATCAGGTGTGGCAACGAGAACATCTGTAGGCATAATTTCTTTGAGTTTTTCTTGCGCCAGTGGCAAGACGTCAGCAGGTGCGATCAGATCAACCCGAGTAATTTTTCCCGGCCATTTGAGAATGTCTTGGGCTAGTCCGATATCTGCGACAACGACATTGCCGCTGTAGGCACCACCAATTCCCGAAGTTCCAAGCACACCGGCCACTACCAACTGTTCTTTTTGATCGTTGACTATGACCGTAAGTTCGCTACCCTTTTTCATGCTATGGCGCTGCGCTAGCTTTCCACCAACCAGCACCGCCCTAGGACTAAAAACACTGAGGTTATCATTCTGCTTAGTACTAGAATTTGTATCGGTATCTTCTGAGCGAATTTTGCCGGAGGCTTCGGTTTCTTCATCATCAGCATCTGACTGGTAAGACTTAAAATCAGCATCTGCCAGCATGTCAATGCCGATCAGTTGAACTATCTCACTACTTGCACTGTGTTCAGAATTTGCGCTGTGTTCAGAATTTGCACTGTGTTCAGAATTTGCGCTGTGTTCAGAATTTTGGTTACTGGCCAAAACCAAATGTTCATCAATCATCGGGGTGTACTTAACACCGAGCGCGCGAAGATTGGCTAATTCTGACAATATACTTTCAGGCACAGCCGGTCCAGACAAAGGCATAAGTTCAATATTGGCCTTTCCAGACACTTGTGAAACAGTCTGCTTAAACTGTGAAATGGCCGTGTTGTTGGCAATACTAATTGCCAGGTATACGCTCACACCAAGAGCAATGCCAAACACTGTGAGCAGTGTGCGCACCCAGTTACGCCGAACATCTCTAGCGACAAAGCGAAGAAACAGTGTAAAGGCAAAAGACATCAGCAATTCTCATTCACTTTAGTGGTCCTAATTTAGTGTTCCATACTTAGTGGACTACCAGAGAATCACTCACAACCAAGCCATCTTTCATGCGAATAATGCGATCGCCCACTGCGGCCGCTTCCTCACTATGGGTAGCCATGACGATTGTTTGATTGAGGCTCTTATTTAGATGTTTGAGCAGCTCAAGTACTTTAATGCCATTTTCAGAATCGAGATTGCCAGTAGGTTCATCAGCCACAATCAATTCAGGCTTATGCACTAGAGCACGAGCAATAGCCACTCTTTGCATTTCTCCACCGGAAAGCTGAGAGGGATAGAACTTCAAGCGGCTCTCCATACCAACCTCAGTGAGCATTTCAAACACTCTCTTCTGGCGTTCAGAAGCACTTGTTGCCCCCCCTAACTCAAGGGGCAGAGCAACATTCTCTTCAACTGTGAGGGTCGACAATAAATTGAAAAACTGAAAGACAAAACCAATTTTCTTAGCTCGCAGGGCCGTGACAGCCTCATCAGTGAGTGTAGTGACATCAGCACCATCAAAGATAATGCGTCCGCTACTAGCATTATCTAGGCCCGCAATGAGATTGAGCAAAGTACTCTTGCCACATCCGCTGGCCCCCATCAGTGAGACAAATTCTCCCCTCTCGATATTGATAGTTACAGCGCTAAGCGCCTGCACATGATGCTCACCATATGTCTTAGCGACAGAGTCAATTTGTAGAAGTGGTAAATTAGATAACGGCGACAGAGATGCCATTTAAGACCTATTGCGAAGATGAAGATATCGACCAGATGGCCCATTGATATCTATTCATTAGGATACCGACTTAGACATTGTAGCCAGCAGGCAAGATCTTTTCCCTAAATTCGGCACTATCGACAAAAGAAAGTAAAATAGGGCCATGCTTTCGATTGATACAGAACCAAGAGCAGAGATTCCCGCAGATTTTCGTGCAGCCCAAGAACCTCTGTTGGCTGATTTGAATTTTCGCTACCCCATGCGCGGCTATCAGCGTGAAATTCTCGACCTAGTCAATGACAAATTGGCTCGGGGTGAGCGAGAGATTCATATCGTGGCGCCACCAGGAGCCGGTAAGACGATCATTGGTTTGCAAATGATAAGCACTCTAAAATGCCCAGCTTTAATTGTTTGCCCTAACACTACAATTCAGTCGCAATGGGGCGGTAAGCTCGATTTATTCTTACCAATTGAAAGCGACGAGCAAAATTTTGGCGAAAATAAGTTGCGCTTAGAGCAACTGCTCGGCACTCAAGACGACAAGCCGCTCAAACCCATCACAGTACTAACCTATCAAGTACTATCAACACCTGGTAGGGAGCAAGAATATCTAGAAAAGCTGGCTCACAATGCCTGGGTGAAGGAACTAATCAAAGGCCGCTCCGGTGGCACCGGTGAAGCGGAGCTACGAATTCTTGAAATTTTCCAGAATAACCCCAAAGCCTATCAAAAAGAAATTTCGCGCCATGTCAGCCGATTGCGCAAACGTTTGGCTGAAGAAATGGACTTGAACGAAGTACTGCACCCCAACGCTATTGAGCTTCTGCAGACCCTAAGACGGCAGAAATTTAAACTCGTGCTCTTTGACGAATGCCACCATTTAACTGATTACTGGGCAGCGATCATGCAGCACCTAGTCAAGCACCTCGATAATCCCATAGTGATTGGCTTAACCGGTACCCCTCCAGAAAAAAAATCAGCCAGTCAAGAATTGCGCTATCTCAACCTTGTGGGCGATATTGATTATCAAGTGCCGACTCCAGCCCTAGTCAGAGAAAAAGGCCTTGCTCCTTTTCAAGATCTGGTTTATTTCGTCGAGCCAACAAAAAAAGAGTTCGACTTTTTGTCAGAGCAACACCTTGAATTTCATCAATTGATTGAGGAACTCTGCGGCAACCAATATCTGGGTAGCCCAGCCAATGCGCCAATGACGATCGAGGCTGCGGCGGCAACCTTCTCCTTCGCTCAAAACGATCCTGCAGCCCTTCCTGTAATAGAAAACAGTCTACATGGGGGACAATTCAATATTTCTGGCTCAAGCACAGACACTGCTCTGGCTCCAACCACCAAAATTAAGTATCCGCCGCTCACACAGTACATTTTCGACTACAGTCAAAAGATAGAAAACGAGCAAGGTTTTAGCAAATTCTTCGCCAAGAATACTGAAATTGCCTCGGCACTGATACGAGCAATTTCTAAACTTGGTCTACCGAGGCCGAGATCCGTAGAGTTTTCAGAACAATTGACCCAGCCGACCCTAGAAGACTGGATGATAATTATCGAAGATTTTGCCTCACAAAAACTGAAGCTAAGCAATTCGGAAAAGTCGCACAAACTCTATGAGCGCATCAGGTCGGCCACGCGAAAACTAGGCTATGCCATTACCGAACAAGGTTTGCGCAAGCAGGCATCGCCAGTCGATCGGGTTCTAGCATTTAGTGAAGCCAAACCAAAGGCGGTGGCAGAGATTCTCGCCACCGAATATAGAATATTGCAAGATCGCTTGAGGGCGGTTGTAGTCACCGACTTTGAAAGCATGTCGGCTACTGCGGTAAAAGGAGTTCTCAACCAAGAGTCGGGCGGAGCCATTGCCGCCATGCGCATACTGCTCACTAGCGATATATCGACCTATCTCAACCCCTGCATGGTGACAGGCTCACATCTACTCGTAGATAACCGTATCAAAGATCAATTTTTAGAAGCCGCCAGAGAGTTTATAAAAGAGGCGGGCTATAACTTCGAACTTACCCTAAGCAGCAAAGCTGGCGATCTATTCTCGGCCCTTTCATCTACTTCATCGGCCTGGGAATCGAGGCTCTATGTAGCCTTGAGCACTAGCCTTTTTGAGCGCGGCATCACCAAATGCTTGATTGGCACCCGCGGACTGTTTGGCGAAGGCTGGGATAGTCAAGCACTCAATACATTGATAGATTTGACCACCACTACTTCACCAGTGTCGGTTAAACAACTGAGAGGCCGCTCTATCCGCATTCAAAACGATGCACTAGGTTTGAGAAAAGTAGCCAACAACTGGGATGTAGTCTGTATTGCTCCCAGTCTAGAAAAGGGCTTGAACGACTATCAACGTTTTGTGCGCAAACATGAGGGCTACTTTGGCATCTGCGACGATGGTCAAATAGAATGTGGTGTCGGTCACGTACACCCTGCTTTTTCTGAATTGACCCCAGCTCAAGTCTTTGCCTCAATAGACTCGTTTAATCAAGAAATGGCTGGCAGAGCCCTTGTACGCGATCAAATTTACGATCTCTGGAAAATTGGTGAGCCCTACAAGAATCGCTTATTCGATTGCATAGAGGTTACAAAGTTACGCAAGCTGGCGCTGACACCGCCTCACATTCGCTACAACAGTAAATATAAAGAGCACGCCAAGCAAATACGAGCAGCATTAATTGGAGTATGGGGTGAATATTTGGCTGTCGGCACACTGATATCAGCAGCGGTGGCGTTCTTTATTACCGGCCTGGGGCCACTAGCCTGGACTGCTGTATTGCCAGCAATTGCCGCCACTTTCTTAGCATCAGTGAAGCGAAAGGCCCTATTTCTTAAGCTCAAAAAAGACCTGTGCCAACCCAACTCACAAGAATCTTCACTACTAGATATTGCCTATGCAGTACTCGCTGCCCTGCAACAAATGAAACTAGTGCCGCGCACCATTGGCAAAGAAAATATCCACGCCACAGTGCGTAGCGATGGCAGCTATCGAATTTTTATAGACACTGATACTAATACGGATACTGATACCAGCAAATATTTCAATCAATCGTTAAAAGAGGTTCTGTCTCCACTTTCCAATCAACCTTACCTAATTGCCAAGTATGAATTTGCCTTGGCAGAAATTGTCAGTCCCGAAGAAAGCGATCGTTTCTTCCGCAAATATATAAGTGGAAGAGCCGAGCCACGAATTGGCAGTTATCATGCTGTGCCGAATTTGCTGGCGCGCTCAGAGAAAGGAAGACTGGCTTTTCAAGAAGCCTGGAATAAATACGTAAGCCCGGGTTTTGTCATCGCTACCGAAACAAAACCCGAGCTATTGAACAAATATTTTGGCCTTGGCCCTAGCCTTGCTCAAAGATTGCTCTGGGAATAACTCAGAACAATTTTGAAAGCTAGTCTTTCATGTGCGATCTAAGTAGAAGACCTGACAACAGCTCGAATGCTTCTTCGTCAAATGTGTTGTTGGCCAAAGCTTTTTGCAAAGCCGCTTTCTCTTCTTCTGAGACTACACCGTCAGACATAACCAACTCACGGATAACTTTTGCCTCGTATTTCGAGACTTTTTGGTCATCGGCGAGCACTTCCTTAAGGGATTCTTCTAATGATCTGGCCACGGTTGCGCCTCCTAATGCGAACTTTAAGTTGAGATTATACTTAATGCTGGATAGAAAAGGATAACGTCAGATGGAAGCAAACACAACAAAACTTGAAATAACCCCACTGGAGCTGAAAAAACGCCTAGATGCTGGAGAGAAACCTTTCATTCTTGACATCAGAGAAGCCCATGAAGTAGAAATTTGTGCCCTTAACAACTCGGCTTTAATACCAATGGGTGAATTAAACCAGCGCCATGAGGAGCTAGCCGATCTGAAAGAGCAAGAGATAATTATCTATTGTCGCTCAGGGGCGCGCTCCGACCGCTGCGCCAACTTTCTCCGTGGTCAAGGGTTCAAGCAAGTATTGAATTTGACTGGTGGAATATTGCGCTGGGCCGACGAAGTTGACTCAAGCGTCACTAAATACTAATCATCTGGCCGAATACTAATGACCAAATACTAAAAAATCGTGGAGACTGACTATGAAGGCTGTCAATTGTCACTGGAAGCTGACCTTAGTAAAGAGTCTGCTTCCAATCTGCCTGGCAATTGTTAGCAGCTGTTGGCAAGAGTCACTAGCCCAACAAGGACCAGAGCAAAATACAAAAGCCTCTCCCAATTCAATTCAGCCAGCAGAACAAGTTCCAGATTCAGCGCCTTCAACTAACAGCAGCAAAGAAGACCATGCCGCCGATGAATTGTTCGTAGCGCCCCAGTCTGAACCAACTAGAACGCAGTCAGCTAAAAGCAACAGCGATGATAGTTTGCCGATAATTATTGATGGCGCTGAAGTTTTCAGAATTCGCCACAGTGTCGGCCCTTACTCAATTCCTACTCGCGTCGAGAACATTCAAAGCCAGTTGGCAAAAGCCAAAAGTGACAAGCAGTATCAGAATTTAGTAGAAAGTATTAGAGCGGTCAATCAGCACCAGGTTGCCGAAATCATGATGGGCAATGAACCATTAGTGATAGTTTCAGATCAAGATGCCAAAGCGGAAGGTCTAACCAATCGCATGACCTTGGCTGAACGCCAGGCCGCTAACCTGAAAAAGGCATTAGTGCAAAGCATTGAATCTCATCGTCCTGGCAGTCTGATATTGGCTGCCGGCCAGACCGCTGTATCAGCCCTTGCTCTAATGCTTTCGTTGATGTTCTTGAATTGGCTCTTTCCCAAGATTTATACCTGGATAGAAGTAGCCAAAGGCAAGCAAATTAGGTCTCTGCGCATTCAAAACGCCGAACTAATATCAGACCACACTTTAGCCGATGTATTAATTGGTGTACTGCGAGTAGTCCGAGTTGCAACTGTAATCGCTCTGCTTGGACTCTTCATTCCCTTAGCCTTAAGTTTCTTTCCTGAAACCAGAGGGTTAGCTGGTGACATTGTCGATTGGGCTGTGCAGCCAGTAGTCGCGGTTGCACTACCGGCGATACTGGCCTACCTGCCCAACGTATTTGTCATTATACTAATAGCAATAGCAACCTATTACCTCGTCGCTTTCGTTCATTTTCTCTTCAATGAAGTAGGTAGAGGTACTATTACCCTGGCCAATTTTGACCCAGAGTGGGCAGATCCGACTTTTAAGATCATTCGCTTTCTAGTGATTGCCTTTGCCTTCGTTCTGATTTTCCCCTACTTGCCCGGCTCAGGCTCACCAGCCTTTCAACAGGTATCGATTTTCTTAGGGGTTCTATTTTCACTTGGTTCAAGCGGGGCGATATCACATTTAGTGGCTGGGGTTTTTCTCACCTACACTGGTGCTTTCAAGTTAGGAGACCGCGTCAAAATATCAGATGCTGTCGGAGACGTTGTCGAGAAAACTCTACTAGCCACGCGCATTCGTACAATAAAACAGGAATACATTACCATTCCTAATGCCATGGTCTTAAGCAGCCATATCATCAACTACAGCTCATCATCAAACCAGACCGGCTTGATTTTGCACACCACTGTAACAATCGGCTATGACGCCCCCTGGCGCGATGTACAGGCCGCACTTATAGCAGCAGCAAAAGCGACAGACAATGTTCTGGCTGAGCCAGCTCCTTTTGTCTTGCAAACTAGTCTTGACGACTTTTTTGTCAGCTACGAAATCAATGCTTTCACCAACAAACCGCAAATTATGGCGGTGACCTACTCAGACCTGCACCGCAATATTCAAGACCAGTTTAACCAAGCTGGCATTGAGATTATGTCGCCTCACTATGCCACTTTGCGAGATGGCAATCGCACAACCATACCGGAGAAATATCTGCCCAGCGATTATACAGAGCCATCTTTTGCTGTCAAAGTGAAGTAATATCATCTCAGCCTGAAAATTGATCTCCGCATAAGATAGCCCGTAGTGTTTAAAGAGGTTTAAAAATGGACTTGCTAAAGGGATTCAGAAGCAAAGGTCTCAATATCAAGAAAGTAGCGCCCGGTCTATCGCAATCGATGACTACGAGCCAGGAAGCTCTTCAGACCGCAGTCAAAACCCTACAAACCGGCACGAAAACAGCGGCCTTTCGCATTGACCAACTAAAGCAGCACGGCAGAGGCTCGCTGGCCTACTCTTCGCTGCAAGCTGGCATGAAATATTATATGAACGACAAACTCGGCTACTGCGCCTATGTGCCCCTAACCGATAGCGAAGACTCGGTTTGTGTGCTGGCCGACCCCATTTGCAGCAAAGAAAACTTAAGGGCCTTTCTCGATGCCTTCCTGCTCGACAAAAAAGATCCAATTTTCTTGCACGCCTCGCGCGAGACTGCCGAAATTCTCAATGAACGTGGCTTTTCGGTAAACGAACTGGGCGTAGAGACAATAATCGAGATTCAAAATTTCACCCTCACAGGTAATAAGAAGCAAGGTCTCAGACAGGCGAGGAACAACGCCAAGAAAGACAATTTAGTCTGCAAAGAAGTGTTGTCATCTGATCCTGATATGCGCAAAGCATTTAGAAAAATCAGTGAAGACTGGATGAAGCAAAAAGTAATGAGCGACAGCGAGATGCAATTTATTGTGCGTCCGATTGTTTATGTCGATGAAATTGATGTACGCAAATTTGTTGCCCTAAAAGACGACACGGTGGTCGGCTTTATAATTTTCGACCCGATGTATGAAGACGGCAAAGTCAAAGGCTACATTGCTAATCATCTGCGCAGCAATCTTGATCGCTCTTATTCAGTAGTAGATTTCATTTTGTTGGAAGCCATGGAAATTTTTAAAGCCGAAGGCAAAGTAGAAATCTCCCTCGGCCTCTCGCCCCTGGCAAAAGTTGACGACAGCGAAGAATTTCGCCACAGCAAACTATTGAGTGCTCACTTCAAATATTCTTTTGAAAAGGCAAACTATCTCTACAACTTCAAAAATCTCTATCGTCACAAAAGCAAATACCGACCTGAACTTCCCGGAGCCCACGAAGAGAAAGTCTATTGCTGCATGAAGACGCGCTTCTTGCTGGTGCGCATCTATGATGTCTACAACGTACTGGGCTTCCACCCAATCAAACAAATTATTTCGCACTTTGGCAAAGCAATGACTGCTAAGCTGACCAACTTCAAACAAGCTAAAGACAAACCTGACGCAGGCACTACTGAGAGCCAAGCAACAGATTCTTAATGAGGTAGACAAGGTAAATGCTTGAGCACGAGCGCCAGGATCATACAATGACGCTGCCAGATGGGCGCACCCTTGGCTGGGCTCAGTATGGTGCCGGCGGTGGCCAACCGCTGCTTTATTTTCATGGCGGCGTAAGCAGCCGCCTAGATATAGAATTTGCCAGCAGTCATTGCCAAGAAAAAAACATCAGACTGATTGCCCCGGACCGGCCCGGCATTGGCATTTCATCACCACAGCCCAAGCGCAGCTTGCTTGACTGGACCAACGATGTTGAACACTTACTCAATCATCTCAACATCGAATCGCTGCCACTACTAGGCTGGTCGCTGGCCGGCCCTTATGTCTGGGCCTGCGCCTACAAGTTGCCACAACGCTTTACTAAAATTAGCACTGTTGGTGGTGCCTCTCCAATATTGCCTCCGGTTAAAGTTGAGCAACTTGGTCTTCTCGCCGATCGCATGTTACTGTCCTGCCCGCCTGCCCTTGAAAGCGTTCTAGCAGCAAGCCTAGATGCTAGCGGCAAACTGCCAGCGCCGACTATGAAATGGATTTTGGAAAATGAACTTTCTGATAACGATAAAGCAATTGTGCAAGAGCTTTCACTAAAAGATGCCACTGACTTTATTTTTGAATCAACCCGACAAGGCGGCATGGGAGTAGTTGACGACTATCGCGCAGTGGCTCAAGACTGGGGGTTTGAACTAAGCAAAATTAAAGGTGATGTTACTCTCTGGCATGGTGAGGAAGATCGTCTCTGTCCATTACTCATGACCCAGTATCTCAAAGAGCGCATGCCGCAAGCCACGGTCAATATAGTGCCAAAACGTGGGCATTTCTTATTGCATCGCATGCTAGATGAAGTGCTTTCTCCACTATTTTCATAGTTATTGACTGGCTCTTTCATTGCCCCGTACACTGCCTCTTTCAATGGCCTGGCGAATCTTAGCCAGTGGTGCGCTGTTGTCAAAGACAACGCTGTCACCATCAACAGCTTCAACTCTAATAACAGTGCGCTTAACGAGCATCTGCCGGCGTGTATATGATTGGCTCCACAATAAGTAGACCCAGCAGAATGGAAATCATAGCAAGAAGAAGTTTTTTCTTGCCCATGGTTTCAGTGTATAAGTTTTCAACAGCTTCACCCACAATATGCTACGGCTAGAAAAAAGTGCTGGCTTAGCGTACCTTTTAGAGTCATCTAGAGCTAAATCTATAACTAAATTCAAAAAATCATCGCAAGGGGCATCTATCGTATGGTTACACTGGAAACTGCTAGAAAATTAATTGCCGCAGCCGAGGCTAAAGCAGCTGAGATTGGCCAGCCCATGAATATTGCAGTGGCAGACGCTGGCGGCAATCTGGTCGCCCATGTGCGCATGGACAATGCCTGGTTAGGCAGCATCGATATTTCTATAAAAAAGGCTTACACAGCCCGTGCATTCGACATTACCACCAAAGACTTGGCCAGTCATAGTCAATCGGGCGGACAGTTTTTCGGCATCAATGCCTCTAACGACGGCAAAATCATGATTTTCGCCGGTGGTATCCCCTTGAAAAAAGACGGTAAAGTAGTCGGGGCTATCGGCGTCAGCGGTGGATCCGGCGAGCAAGACCATGCTGTAGCAGAAGCCGGCGCAGCAGCATTCTAAAACACTAATCGAAGGAGACAAACGATGCCCAAGTTAACTGATATTGTCGATACCAAACTGAAGAAATTTATTAAGAGCCCAACCATGGTCTTGCAAGAAATATGCCCGGCCGATGACGTTTCACAGTCAATTATTGAGCATTCCAACTACCGCTATCAGCTCACATCCATGACCGCGCTCACTGTAGGCCCTCACGGTGGCCGTATGCTCTTGATTTACGCCTACCAAGGTGGCGCCGTTAACGTAGGCTAAACTGCCTAATCTAGAGTCAAATTAAGCGAAATATATCTGCTCTAAGAGGATGTATGGTTTAATAGCCTCCTGACAATCAGAATTAGGCATTTCTTTGAAGATCAACAAAACCGCCACTGCCTTACTAGCGTTCTTGGCTATTAACCTGGCTTTGGCCGGAAACGGCCAGACCGCCTCTGGTGAGTCAAAAAAAGATGCCATTCAGAAGTCTTTAGCCCAAGCAACCTCGGTATTAGAGACCAGAGCGGGCACAGAGCCTGTGGTTCTGATTGGCTCATCGCTCATTCTCGCCCCACTTTGGAGCGTTGACGTAGCCGATGGGGCATTTTTCAAAGACTGTATGCAGCATCACACCAGCTCTCACCTAGAAAAGCTGGTGGATCGCCCTGTGGTCAGTCTTGCCACTGCCGGACAGTTCGTTTCTGATACATATTTGATCACAGAAAAATTGCTCAATGGAAAGCAACGACCAAGTGTTCTCATTTATGGTGTAGCACCTCGAGATTTTATGGATGACACCACTGGTGGTTTGGCTATGACCTCAGTGTTTGACTCTCTAGTTGAGACCAAAGATTTTTCAAAAATCGACAAGTTGTTCTTCAATAACTTTGACGAAAGAGGAGATTTCGTTCTCAATCGCAGCGTATTTTTGTATCGCAAACGCGGCCGCTACCAAGCAAAAGTGCAAGATTTCGCAGCAAAGTTTGAAGATAAAATGTTGGCTCAGTTGCCAGTGTCAAATCAAGCAGGGTCAGTTACCGGAGCTAGCACTGATGCTAATACAAAGTCGGCCTCTAGTGCTAATTTAACCACTAATGCAGATCCATTAGCTAATTTCTTACTAGGCGGCGATCGCGATGCCGTATGGAAGCAGAGCATCGAAGAGTATGCCAAACGCTACAAGCACTTCAACGCCAAGCAGTTTGACAAGCAAAAAGAATGTTTCCGCGCTCTAACAGCCCTCTGTGCCGAACGCAAAATCAAACTTTGCGTGGTGGCCATGCCGCTCACCGACGACAATTTGAAGCTTATGCCCCCAGGGCTCTACCAGCGGTACATAAGCTTTGTCAAAGAAGCAACCAAAGAAGCAGCGGTGCCATTTCTTGACCTGCAATCGGCAAAAGCTTATGACGAAAGTAATTTTTACGATACTGTGCACCTCAATAGCAAAGGTGGAGAGAAGTTTCTCAGCACAGTTTCAAACCTTGTAAGAGAGCACGACTCGTTAGCCACCAGCAGAGCCACGAAGACTTACTAGAAGCTTACTAAGGGCTACCATGAGTTCCAAGAGTTAGTAAGAGCTGACTTTCTAGTTAACAGTTAGCCACGCAAACGCGTCCGGCAGACCTGCTACAGACGCTTCAACGGTTTAAGAATGGCCTATTTGGGGAATGTTTCCATGGCATTCCGAAATTTACGATACTAAGTACACCAATGCCTGTCACGCCTATTCTAGAAATCAATAATCGTAGCTCTGACTTGAAGCCAAACTCAGTGTCAGCCAAATTGCTACGTGAAGTAGAGGTTCTTGGCTTAGGCAGCTTATCGGGTATTGGAAGTGCCGCTGTGAGCCATCCCCTGGAAAATGCGGCAAAATTGACAGCGTCGACTGGATTTGGCTTCCTAGTCACAGCCGCTACCGACTGCGCTCTCTTACCCAAAGCTAAGCTGGCTAAGCAAGTGGCGTTACTGGCTGGTACGATTGCCTTCGGCCTTGATGTCGCCCCCCGCATCTCTACTGTTGCACAAGTGATTCACCGAACTTGGGACTCTGACGAGAGCCTTGTGGAAGATAAGTCTGTGATTGGAGAGACTATCGGAAAATTTCTCTTCGACTCGGCTCTTATGACAGCTGGCGGAATCTATGGAACAAAACTAGCAAAATTCAACCGCTTCGAAGGCGGTGCAATGCTCCCTGTTGGCAGAGAAGTAGCCATACCCACCTTTAGCAGTGCATTCAACCAAGACCCAAGATTTTATCGTTTATACAATGGCAACGATAAGTTGGCTAACATTTATGGAAAGTCTCAAAGCTCTGTGGCGTACATTGAGGTAGGTACCGCAGTCAAAGGCGAAAAGGTTACTCATGGTACAGCTTTCGTTGTGCGAAAAGATGGGCTGCTAGCCACTGCCGCCCATGTAGCCGATAATCCTGGCGAAAAGCTGGTGCAATTTCAAAATGGCAAGGTCTTCATAGCTGATATTGTGTACTCCAATAGCAAAAAAGATGTCGCTCTCCTGCAGTTGAGGGCTCCCGCCGGTGAGTCTTTTAGCCCCGTACAGCTAGGAAGCAGCAAGGCATTAAGTGACAACGAAAAACTAGTTGCTATCGGGCATCCGAGGCGCTGGCAATCGCTCTATGCAAGCACTGGTAGAACTACTGATTTAAAGCTGAGCGAGACATATGCATCGTCTACAAGAACATACTCAACGAAGAATCAGATTCAAGTTGAAATGGCTGGTGCTGGGGGGTTATCTGGTTCCCCAGTCTTCGACGTCGGCGGTAAAGTAGTGGGCATTTTCACAGCCGGACACAACGCTTCATATGGCTCAGCCGCCCGAATCGAACATATATCGAAGATGCTTGCTAGTGGCAGAATTGGTCGACATCAGCTACGCACCTGATTGAGTGATGAATTCTTCAATTACGCAGCTATTGATATTGCTGGCACAGACTGTCAAATTGTCCTTGCAGCCTTGCCACAAGGCCTTCTACTAGCGGCCAGTCGAGCCGCTCACCAGCAGCTTCAATTTCAAGACAAGTTTGTTCCATATCAGCTACAAATACTGATTGGCAAACGGCTCTAAGTCCACGGGAATTATGCAAAAGTCGCGGCTGATTTTCAGTTGCCGTAGACTCTTTCATCTTGGTCAATTCAAGGCCGACACCGCTGCAAAATAAATCAAGAATTTGCGCAGATTGCTCTAATCCAAATTCTTCCATAAGGCGGTCGCGAAGTTGAAAATCACTATTTGACCCAGTCATGGCTACCTCGGCTCTGACGACCAACGAAGTGACTGGTCTTAGAGCGATTGGTTCCACCGATAAGGCTAAATTTCACTGCCCGGTGAGAACAGCTCGGAAATTCTTACTTGGCACTGCTGACAGTTAGCATTCCAGGCTGCTGTGTCGCCATGGCTTGACGCTGATTTGAGGTGCCTTGTTTTGTCGAAGAAAGCCATCCATACTGTATCCAGAACATTTTCTGAATTTTAAACCGCACCGATCGACAGGGCAACTGAGCTTGAAGCCACTACTACTACTGATTGGCGTCCTAATGGCTTGCAGCATAATTAGCTCTATGCTTACCTGGCAATGCGCTGAAACTTACTTTTATAATTACTACGTAAATGAAAATATTTTACCGGCTAACGCGACGAATTCCTATTCCGACGTGTTGGGTCGAAAATCTAGCGCTGCAATCGAAAAAGGTTCCGCAATTTTTATTGCAGATTTTGAGGAGTTAAAGCTGCTTCTGCCACATTTGAATCCCCAAAATAACAATTCCGAAACGTAAGTGCTAGTTCTATTTCCGTCTATATTGTGCAGGATTAGTTGTAGACTGAAGAATGAGTCATAGATTCTTTTGCTGACACTGGATTTTGGTTGACAAAAGTTGATCAGTTTAGCAGCGCGAACTTTGAGCAGGATGGTTTGATTCACTCGATTACAAATGGAACATTCTATAAATAGTCGAGAATCGAAGCGCAAGTGTACATAAATGGGTGCCGTTAATCTGGCAATATCGAAGAGATTATTCAGTACTTAAAGGAACGTTGTCGCTGTCTGAACAACAAGAAAAAGAGCTGAAGACCAAAGTGACTAGTAAAGCAAACAGATTTAAACGAATATTACCAACTCTAGCTTTAGTGGCTCTGTCATCCATTCTAGTATTAGTTGCACGTGGCATGCTGAGCGATGGAACAGCGGCTAATTACATCATTGCGATAGAAGGCGACCCTCCAAAATTTTCTCTACACAATGGCCACGACCATCCTCTTGAAGTGGCAACCTTTACAGTTGTCTATAGAAATTTCAAAGCAAACCGGCATGAGGAGCTGTGGACTCTTGTGCCTAAGGCACCAGACATCAAGGCGCTCGCAATTAACAACATTACTTACGGTGAGGTACCGCCGGGATGGGCTGAGAAGGCGCCGGCAAAGCCAATAGACATGAATAAACCGAACCAGTTAATAGTGACTACGAAAAATAATCGGTTTTTCATAGATATTCAAGCGCGTGATGACTGGAAAACCAGTGGAGCGGTCAGTCGAAATTGAATTTGATATACGTGATAGGTAGGACTTATGGAATCATATTCAAATCGGCAGCCTCTGTCGAGCCGTAGATTTACTGTCATGTGACCAATTCTGTGCACACCCTAGGTACATAACCGTGCATCTTATCTCCGTGCTACTCGGTGCAACGATGGCGATTCTTGAAACCCTGCTTGCTGCTGCACAGCTAGCTCTATCTGCCCCGTGAAAAAGGCGCAAAGATTTCTTCGACACCGCCGTTATCACGTCGTTTTCGATTCTTAGCTGTAGGCAACTGGCTCTGCTTTCCTCTCAAGGCAATTCCTTTCTGATCAAGAGAGTTGAGGGCCTTGTCACTAACTCTGGTATCACGCAGGTCGAGACTATGTAATTTAGGCATCAGAGCAAATGTTTTGAGAGCACTATCAGTAATATCAGGGTTACTAGCCAAAGAAAGCCACTTCAGATTTTTACAACTAGTAAGTACGTCAAGATCACGATCACTCAGCCGTAAATGCGAAAGGTTGAGATATTCCAAATTAGGTAGAAGAGTGAAGTAACGCAGTTCAGATCTCTTAAAACCAGTATTGTTCACAGCGACATATCGCAGAGATTTATGTCCAGCGAGACTCTTCAAAAAAGTACCGTCAATCTCGGTGCTAAATAAAGCAATAAATTCCAAATTGACTAGAGGCACAAGCTGCTTTAGACCTTGATCGCTAACCTCTGCTTTTTCTAAATCGAGGCAGCGGATGCTACTAAAACGTGACAGATACGCAAGGGCCGGATTACCAAGGTGATCATCGCTAGAATCCATCGACATATAGCGGAAAAGAACGAAATCAAAACTATTAGTTGGTAAGCCGTCGAGCAAATGGGGTGAGCGAATGAAGTTGTGATTAGGAAAAAAGACGACAAACTTGTTAGCCGGAATCGAAATCGTTCCTTGGGCCTTGCGATTGATTGATCTATCCGAAATATCGCCGCTAATGTCTTCTACTGAATAATAAGCCTTGTCCAATACAGCGATACCGCCCACTGAGACATTTGCAGGGAACTTCAAAACCCGAGAAGGCATGGGCAAGTTTTTAACCGCCGGATACATTTGAAAGCGGCCGGGAGCTATTTTTGCTTGACTGGAATAGGTGGTCAATAAAGTTAGAGCTAAAAGCAGCAACAAACAACTAGCTTTTCTGGAAACTCTCTGCTTTGAGACTGTATGCACCGGGATCCTTTACTCACAACGGGAACTTCAGTTTACCGCAGCTTTGTCTCTACTGACTTTCTCTTTCAGTACTTGATTGACAAGACCAGCGGTGCCAGACAAATCAACTGTTGTCTTGCGCCTGCCCAAGCCGAACCAAGATCTCTTGGTTTCAACTTTATCGCCAAGAACAGTCGAAACCTTGTATGACTTATTGCCAAAGATGCCCTTCTTCGCCTCATAACCGTTGCCTAAAACTTGCACATTGGCCTTGCTGTCGCCAAGCAAACCTGTTTGACGTTCAATTTTGTTACCAAGGCGATCTTGCGCTGCTAGGTGCTTGCGGCCAAATAGATTGTGCTTGATATTAAACTCTTCCCCTTGACCGCTTTTAACCTGAATATCGCTCCCTTGAGCCAGGGCAGGCTCAACAGTGGCCGCAGCAATAGTGAGCACCGCTAGTGCGGCAAAAGTTGTGTATTTAATGCTATTCAATTTCATCCCTCACCCTTGACTCTTACTAGGCCATAGATTTATTTGAAGACAGTCAATAGAAGAAGAATGTTCCTAGAGCCGAAGAAATACCTCGGTCACTAGAGATATTTCGGCACAAAGCTTGGACCATCGCTAGATCTTCGATTTCAATAAGTTATCATCGACGTATCCATTTTGTTATATGGAGCTGTTACATAGAGCTGTTGCACCACTATTAAATAGAGCTGTTCGTCTGTGGGGACAAAATGACCAAGATTGCCGGTAAGCACGAAGTAGAAAGGCTTGAATTGGCGCACCAGGGCAAACAACCATGGAAGAAATGGGGGCCTTATTTAAGCGAACGCCAATGGGGCACCGTGCGCGAAGACTACAGCGACAACGGTGATGCCTGGAGTTATTTCAGCCACGATCAAGCTCGCTCTCGCGCTTACCGCTGGGGCGAAGACGGCTTAGCTGGAATATCTGATGATCACCAAGTTCTCTGCTTTAGCTTAGCTTTATGGAATGGCCAAGACCCAATCTTGAAGGAACGCCTTTTTGGTCTTACCAATAGCGAAGGCAACCACGGCGAAGATGTCAAAGAGTACTACTTCTACCTTGACAATACCCCAAGCCATTCTTACATGAAGTACTTATACAAGTATCCACATCAGGCTTTCCCCTATAACCAGCTAATAGAAAACAATAGAGGTCGCAGCCGCCAAGAGCCCGAATATGAGCTGCTCGATACCAAAGTCTTTGATGATGATCAATATTTTGATGTCTTTGTCGAGTATGCCAAGGCTGGACCGAACGATATTTTGGTCAAGATTACAGCCGAGAATCGCGGCAGCAACGATGCACCAATGCACATTCTGCCGACCCTATTGTTCCGCAATACTTGGGACCATAATGAGCATAGTAAAAAGCCAGTCTTAGAAAAACTCAGCCATAAGAAGTACAGTGTTATTCACGCCCATCACCCTGACCCACTATTTCAAAGGTCACTACCAGACTATTATCTCTACTGCAATGGCCTGTCCGCTGGAGAACAAGAAGAAAACAAAGTGCCGCTGCTCTTCTGCGACAACGACACCAACCATGAGCGTCTGTATGGCAGCGCCAATCGCACGCCGTTCGTCAAAGATGGCATAAACAATTTAGTAGTGAATGGCCAGGATACCTGTAACCCCGAAATGGTCGGTACCAAAGTTTCAGCTCACTACCAATTCACAGTTGCAGCAGGTGGCTCAAAGACAGTGATGCTGCGCCTCAGCAACTTGGCACCAGATATTATTAGAGAACCCTTCGCTGATTTTGAAGAAGTGTTCCAACAACGACTGGAAGAAGCAAACCAGTTCTATGAAGCCATGTACACACCAGATATGATGGCAGACGTTGAGAAAGCAAGAGTATTTCGCCAAGCCCTGGCTGGCATGCTCTGGTCGAAACAATACTTCTACTATGACCTTAACCGCTGGCTAGGTGATCATCAAAATCATAGTAGTGTACGAAATAGTGAATGGCGTCACATGTATAGCGACGACATCATATCGATGCCAGACAAGTGGGAGTATCCATGGTACGCCGCCTGGGATCTTGCCTTTCACACAGTCCCCCTAGGAACTGTTGATCCTGACTTTGCCAAGCAACAGCTCGACTTGATGTTACGTAACGACTACCAGCATCCAAATGGACAACTGCCGGCCTATGAATGGAATTTCAGCGATGTCAATCCGCCGGTGCATGCCTTTGCCACCATCGAAATTTACCAAAACGATAAAGCGCGCAATAACGGCAAGGGCGACATTGACTTTCTCAAGTACGCCTTCACTAAGCTCTTAGTTAACTATAGCTGGTGGATAAATCGCAAAGATCCCTCAGGCAAAAACGTCTTCCAAGGCGGATTTCTTGGCTTAGACAATATTGGCGTCTTTGATCGCAGCTCTCCGCTGCCTACAGGCGGCTCGCTCGAGCAAGCGGATGGCACGTCTTGGATGGTTTTCTTTAGCCAGCAAATGCTGAGAATAGCCATCGAGATTGCCTCCCATGACCATCTATATGAAGACATCGCTGAGCGCTTCTTGCAACATACAATATGGATCGCTGGTGCTATGGATCGCCCTGGCGAACACCGCGATGAGCTTTGGGATGAAGAAGACGGATTTTTCTATGATGTATTGCGCTTACCGGGCGCTAAATCACAACGACTGAAAGTAAGATCGATGGTGGGCTTGCTGCCTCTTACAGCTGTCTGCGTCATAGAAGAATCGGTGCTAGAGAAGCTACCATTTTTTTGCAAACGGAGTAACGATTTTACCAATAGACATCCAGAGCTTTGTGCCAATATGCATCTGCCGTCAAAACCTGGTGTCGTTGGAAGACGTATGCTCTCAGTGGTAAACCAAGCAAAGCTCAGGCGCATACTATCGCGCATGCTTGACGAAAAAGAATTTCTCAGCCCCCATGGCATTCGCTCTCTCTCGCTCTACCACAGAGACCACCCCTTCGTCTTTGAGCACGAGGGCCATGAATTCAGAGTCGACTATGTTCCGGGCGAATCAGATAACGGCATGTTTGGCGGCAACTCTAACTGGCGAGGGCCAATATGGATGCCAGTAAACTTCTTGCTGGTCAAATCACTCTATCTCTATTTTGCCTACTATGGCGAATCATTCAAAGTCGAGTGCCCGACAGGCTCTGGCCACTTCATGAATCTACTAGAAGTAGCTCACGAAATCTCTCGCAGACTGTACTCAATTTTTCTCCCAGGACCAGACGGACGACGACCAGCTAACGGTGACAGAGAAAAATTCCAGAGTGATCCCCACTGGAAAAATCATATTCTCTTCTACGAATACTTCCATGCTGAAAGCGGAACTGGCCTCGGGGCCAGCCACCAAACTGGCTGGACAGGCCTAGTAGCGCGCTTAATGCGCCTAGAAGAACTGATAACCCCAGAGTTGCTACTCAGTCCCGGAGCAGCAAGAAAAGCAAACGCTGCCCTAATGGCACACTGGAAAGAGAACGAACAAGAATTGCAGGCTAACCTAGAAAAATAGCACTAGGGAACTAGGGAAGTGTGACCAGACCATTGCGATCGACGTCGATGGCCAATGATCGTGTGTCCATATGCACGTCAAAAGTAGCAGGATGATCGGGCTGACCTTCTTTGGAGAAAGTAATTCCACCAATCATGCTCACCCCCTGAGGCAAAACCACTTCTTCAAGGGTGCGAGAGCCACTTCTTATGACATAAGCTGCACTCTTGCCCTCAGTCGATTGCCTTGACTCAACCGATATATCGATGCCTAGCTCGGCGGCCATCTGCTTGGCCTTGCGAATATCTTTAACAAGATCATGGGCAGCGTTATTCAAAGCCAGATGCCTTGAAGTGTAATCAACCACGCGATAGCCAAAAAACGGTACCGCAATAAACATGGCCAAGAAAGCTAGGCTCTCTAGTTTGCGAATCAATGGCCAAGCAAGAAAAACATTTTTCTTGCGCCGACGCTGGCCAGCAGATCCGTCCTGAGACATCCTAGACTTCCTAAATTAGATCAACCCAGTATAGAGCAAAAGCATAGAGCAAGGGCGCTATGCCGTCTCAATTGCCGCATCCGACTGAAGACCCAATTCTTCAATCATTTTGTCGCGCATAGCGAATTTCTGAATCTTTCCTGTCACTGTCATTGGAAATTCAGAAACGAAGCGAACATAACGCGGCACTTTAAAATGTGCAATTTGCTCCTTTAACCAGCCAATCAGCTCGCCCTCGCTTACCTCAGCACCGCTCTTGAGGGTCACCCAGAGCGCCACTTCTTCGCCCAAACGACGATCGGGTACACCAAACACTTGGGCTTGAGCAACGGCTTGATGAGCGTGCAAGACTTCTTCGATTTCGCGGGGATAGATATTTTCACCGCCGCGAATAATCATGTCTTTCTTGCGACCAGTGATATGCAAATAGCCCTGAGCGTTCATCACACCCAAATCACCTGAGTGCAGCCAGCCAGCATCATCAATGCAATCGCTGGTAGCCTGAGGGTCTTGCCAATAACCAAGCATGATGCCATGACCACGACAACAGATTTCGCCCTGGCTACCGCGGGGCAAAATCTTGCCTCCATCATCAACCAGTTTGACTTCCACACCTGGTATGGCCCGGCCTACAGTAGTAGCACGGGTTTCAAGCGAGTCATGAATAGTAGTAGCAGTCATCAGCGGCGAGACTTCGGTTAGACCATAAAGAATGACAACATCGGTAACGTGCATTTCACTTGCGACCCGACGCATCAATTGCACCGGACACGGTGCGCCAGCGAGAAAACCGCCTTGCAGGCTCGTGTAATCGAACGAGGAGAATTGACTGTGCTCTAACTGGGCAATGAACATGGTTGGCACACCAGAAAGATGGGTGCAACGCTCACTTTGAACAGCTTTCATTACTGTCACTTCTTCAAAGTATGGCCCCGATAATACTAAGGTGCCACCAACTGAAAATGTAGCCAAAGCTGAGCTGACCATGCCACCACAATGGTAAAACGGCATGGGTACACAAAAGCGAGAGCTAGTGTTTAAGGCCATGGCGCGGGCAGCAAAAAGACCATTATTGAGAAGATTATGGTGAGAGAGCGTGACGCCTTTAGGAAATCCGGTGGTACCAGAGGTGTACTGAATGTTGACTGGATGATCAAACTGCACAGAACTCTGACGCTCAATCAGCTGTTCAGAGCTAGTAAATTCAGCCTGGGTAATAAATCTATCCCAAGAAACAACGCCAGCTTTATCTGATGTCTTATCCGTGATTCTCTTATCTGTAAAAGTAAGGGGGCTGCCATCAATTGTAACAGTAGGCATAACCACTATATTTTTCAAAGTGCTCGGCAGGCTTTGGGATTTACCAACAGAATGACAATCACTACCGGCAGTAGCAAACAAATGAGGCGCTAATTCGGCCAGCATCTCTAAGTAGTTGCTTGAGCGATTAGCCGGAATGGCGAACAGAAGCTTAACGCCAGCCTGACTCAAAACATAGTCGAGTTCACCGGTGCGATAGGCTGGATTGATATTAACTAGAATGGCACCAATTCGAGCGGCAGCATAGAGCACCGTAAGCCAGCGCCAATTGTTGGCAGACCAAATACCGACGCGATCGCCGGGCTCAATACCTTGAGCCATCATCGCCCGGGCCAGAGTTTCACTCTCTTGCTTAAACTGAGCGTAAGTCAGCCGTTTATCTTCAAGACAACTAACAATGGCTTCGTGCTCGGGCTGCTGTAGGCAAATCAAATCAAGATGCTCAGCCAGAGTAAACCCTAGAAGCTCAGTGCAGATACCAAAGTCATAGCTCAACGGCTGCTGAAAGCTCAGGTCACTGTCTTGTGTATTTGAGTCTGAAGTTGCTACCAATGTCTCTGCCCAATCTCTCAGCGCGTACCTAAAGATGATTGCAGAGATTACATGGGTACGATGTCAGAGCCACCGAGAATGAGAATTTTGTCTGAGCTGGAAGGCAATCTGTGCCTTACCACTTTGCTATCAAAAGCAGGCTTGGTTTTGCTTCTACGACTTTTGATTTCTACGGCATGGTCAGCTCTGTTGAGATAATCAACGGCTTGATCGATAGAAGAATCAGTAGAGTTGCGAATGCCTGGTGTGTTTACTGCAAGCAAATTGGCATAATCAGAATTGTTTGCCGATACTTCACCAGCAAATGCTGAAGATGAAAGAGCTATGAGCGCTGCAGCGGTGAACTGTTTCATACCGTTTAGACCGTTGAGTCGGTTGAACATTTAAAACACCCTTGACCATCTAAGTTGCATCACCAAATGAGTATAAGCGCGAGTTTGGCTGTTGAAAAGCATTGTGCAAATCTATTAACAATTCCATGAGCGAATTATAATCAAGCCAAGGGGCTGTCAAGATGAGCTTCTTGCTCACAGCTTTTGAGTTTTTATCGACAAAGCGCAGGCAGTATGAGCAAATTCTACTGGTAGCGCCGCCCCTTGAAATCTATGTAACCGCCCTCATGACGAGGCGTATCACTGGCATGGGTCCAGTGAATCACTCCACCTTTTTCGTTCCAGATATATTCGCCGTGCACCGTAACGATATCGCCGGCTTCCACAGGAACGCTCGGGGCCCGACTGACATTGTGGGCCACTAGTATTGTTGTGCCATTAGACAGTTGCAAGAGAAACTTCTCGTGCTTCTCGCCTTTGTCATCGGGGCGCAACATGCGCTTAACCGGCAGAGTGCAGGTAACCGAAACATGACTGGCTCGATTGTTTTGTGCTGCAGCCACCTGGGCTTCATCAATGCTGGCAGCAGTCTCAGTTGTGCCTGAATTTATACCTGAAGTATCTGGACCAATCTTTGTATAGCTTGGTGGTCTTTCAATTGTGTTGGTTGACTGATTATTAGCAGACTGAGTGCAACCACTGAACATGGTGCTGCAAGAAACCAAGAAAAATGTTGCCAGGCAAAACCGTTGTAGCCATATTCGCGAATGCATTGATAACTTCCAGTAAGCTTTTCTTTTCAAATGTGGATTCTAGCAAGGAGGAAAGCATACTCGATTGATATGCAATTTCGCTACGTCATGCTCAAAGCCAAGCCCAGATATACTTTTGCCCCTTGCTAGAAAGCAAAAAACTTCCTCGCTTTGTCATAAAATTTGATAGACTGGCACTATGGCTCTTGTTTAGAGCACTGGGAGCACTAGGAGCGTTAAAAATTGTCGATACTTTCGTCAATTTATCTCACCGGCGGATCGATAGATCCTTCTCAACTGTCGCATTCGGTGGCCATTAGCAACAATCTTGCTAACAATATGTCGGCGCCCGATTGGCGCACTTTTGCCCTGACAAGGCTGCAAAATCATGGCCTGCGGGTGGTTAACCCCCTAGAATTTGCCTGGTCAGAGACCGATGTCGACTTTCTTGATGCCATCGAAATAGCCGGCTCATCAGACCAAAGGGTGCAAAGAGCTCTTGAACTAATCGACCAGAGTGATGGCTTACTTGCCAACTTAGAACGGCCCAGCTACGGCGCTGCCATGGAGATGTTCTATGCTCATCGGCGGGGCAAGATGGTCACAGTGGTTGGCCCATCACCGTTTAACCCTTGGGTGCTCTCGCACTCGCAAGCGCGTTTTAACGAGCTTGACCAGGCTCTGCAGTACATAATTGGCCAGCAGCCTCAAGCCGACCCAGTCGACTGGGCGGTGAAATATGAATCGTTATTAGCCGAACGCTACGAGCAGCTCCCTCACGCTGGCGAACCCGATTATAAGTTCATGGGCGGCAATCTGCCGGTCCTAGTGGTGGCCCCGCATGCCACGGCCAATTGGCGCGAAGGCGAGTTTCATGAGCAAGAGTCTTTTACTGGCAGTATGTCGGCCTTGCTCAATCGCATGACCGGCTGTCATACATTAATGAGCAACTATTGCATGGTGGCTGACCCCTGCTGGTATCTAGAAACGCCTTTTCGGAGGGTCTTCAGTGATGTAATCAAGGCTGGCAAAGTTGGCCTGGTGGTGATGCTGATGGGCTCCACCTGGCAAGAAGCGCCAGGTGTACAAATTTCAGCTTATGGTGAATCTTTAGGGTCTGAAGACTACGAAAGACGGTTAAAGCTGAAACTCTGCGAACTCGAAGCCATTGGCGCTCGTAGTTTTGATCATTTTATTAGGCCTTTCGCCGATTACGCTGCCAGCGAGCTTAATGTTCCAGTAGTGATCATTCGTCTGCATAAGCGCTATCGCATGCCGCGCTTGCAGTCTACGCAATTCCTCAGAGCAACTGAACTAATTGCCTCATTTATTGCTGAAGCTGGAAGCGAACTTGGCATGATTACGAACTTGGCATGACTAGTTGAATGGTGAATTCGTCTCCCATCGTTTACGATAGACTCGAACAACGTCAGGACTAAATTTAACGGCATGGCATCAAAAACTGAAAAGACCATAATTGATGTCTTCTGGCGACGGGTGGAGAGCAATAGCGAACGCCCAGCCATATTGCACAAAGTACAAGGCATCTATCAGCCCATAATCTGGCGCGAACACGGTCGCGTCATTGAACTTGCTATAGGTGGACTGGCCAAACTAGGTATAAGCAGAGAAGCTCATCTAGCCATATTGTCACAGCCGTCTCCTAAGTGGTCATGGGCCGATTTGGCCATTCTTTCACTGGGTGGAGTGAGCATTCCTATCTATCCCACTTTAAACGCCCCAGAAGTTGACTTTCTCATCAAGCACAGCGATGCTGTGGCAATTTTTGTCGAAAACGAACTACAACTGCGAAAAATATTAGAGCGGCCCAGTCTGCCAGAAAAGCTCAAATTTGCAGTGATATTTGAAGGTGAGGCACCACCGTCCACTGACAAATTGAAAATCTTAAAGTGGGATGAATTACTTAAAGATGGAGAAATCTATCTGCTTTCGCACAAAAATTTAGTGCAAGAGTCAATTGCAGCCGTGACCCCAGATATGGTGGCATCGATAGTCTATACCTCTGGCACCACTGGTATCCCCAAAGGGGTAATGCTCTCCCACGACAATATTTATTCAGTCTGTGCAGCCATCGGAGAGCGCATGAGCTTTTCCGAGAACGACCTTGCCCTTTCCTTCCTCCCTCTGTCACATGTCTACGAGAGAGTGGGAGGACAATTTCTTAGTATATTTGGCGGCATCACTATGGCCTTCGCTGAAAGCATTGAGGCAGTGCCTCGCAATATGGTTGAGACTCATCCGACTATCATCAACGGTGTGCCGCGCTTTTACGAGAAAGCCTACCAACGCATTCAGTCTGAAGTAAAGAACCTGCCAAAGACCCAGCAAATATTGATCAATTGGGCCTTTAACTTGAACAAGAAACCGCCAGATCATAGTACTGCGGCGACCGAGAGCATGTCGGCCCGCAGTCAGCCAAGCAATATTGAAGTTAAGAACGCCATTACCAAGCAACTTCATGCCGCCGAACTAAGAGCAGCCGACAGACTGGTATTTTCTAAGATAAGAAGAAGATTTGGCGGCCGCCTGCGCATGCTGATGTCGGGGGCGGCCCCCTTGCCGCCAGAAGTACAACGCTTCTTTGACACTATCGGCTTGAACGTTTTGGAAGGCTACGGCCTTACCGAAACTAGCGCACCTCTTGCCTGCAATAATCTTGAAAGCAATCGTCCTGGCACGGTGGGGCGGCCGCTTAACGGAGTAGAAGTAAAGCTGGCAGAAGACGGCGAATTGTTAGTTCGCGGCCCTAATGTCTTTAAGCAATACTATAAAAACCCTGAAGCGACAGCCGAGGCCTTTGCCGATGGCTGGTTTAAAACCGGCGATATCGCTGGCATTGACAGCGACGGTTTTATTACCATTAAAGACCGCAAAAAAGACATTATCATTACTGCTGGTGGTAAGCATGTGGCCCCGCAGTACATTGAAAATCTCTTCAAAGGTGAAGCGATTGTCAGCCATTGCCTCGTCTACGGCGACCGCCGCAAATTTATTACTTGCCTGCTCACCCTCAACCGCGAGATGCTAAAAACTGTGGCTAAGCGCCACAAGCTCAGTTATAAGGAAGTAGATGAGCTTTACCATCACCCCTTAATCAAAGACGAGGTTGATGCTGCAGTAGGTCGAATAAACCAAAGCCTGGCCACATTTGAGCGCATTAAACGCTACGAAGTTCTGACCAACGACTTTACTGTAGAAGATGAAGAGCTAACGCCCACTTTTAAGGTCAAGCGCAAGCATGTAACCGCCAAATATCAGGGGGTTTTAGACTCGATGTATCCAGAGGAAGATGTCGAACTAGAAAAAATATAGTCAAAAAGATAAAAAAGTTCTTTACATTCGCTTGGCAACTAATTACAATACAGGCGAGGCTTCATAAAGCAATGACCACTTTCAGGTCTAAAGCTCCTCAGGGGATAGCCCCTTTTTACTATTAGCTGCCCTAGGCAGCACTTCACGACCGTCATAATGGGTCCATAGAGGGATTAGGTCATGTTTGAATCATTTGGTCGGGGCTTTAAGATGATCATGGCAGCCATCAAAATGGGCTGGCAAGATAAACGACTGCTCTTTCCGGCAATTTTGACAGTGTTTAGCAACTTCTTTTTTGCCATTATGCTCTTTTTTGAAGGCAAATCGCGCATTGCCGCCACAGGACACGGCGTTCAAGCGGCACAAACAGCACAAGGGGCTCATGCCGCTGCTGCACACGGCGCGCATCATGCAGCCAATCACGCTGCCAAAATCACTCCTACGCCCGAAGGCATTCAACAATTTATCGGTCAAACAGCCCTAAACGGCCAGTGGGACCAGAGTGGAGTCGGGGCTCTACAGCAAGCAGCCAGCCCAGATGCCGTCTTTGCCGTTGTCGCCATACTATCTTTATGGTGGTTAACCAACCGCTTTTTAGAGGGTGTAACCACAGCTTTGGTATACAGCCATCTCACCGAAGGGGCTGGCTCCGGCAAGTTTTCCACTTCTTGCGCCGCCGTATTCAGCTCACTGCCAGCGATCATCACCCTGGGCCTAGTGACTTTAATTGCCAAACGTATTGCTCGCTTCATGCGCGACAAGCGCGGCTCAGGCATATTTGGCATGGGCGTCAATTTTTTATCGAGTATTGTTGAAATCTTCTGGACCATGGCCGGTCACTTGATTTTGCCAGCCATTGTTATCGAAGGTACATCCTTCTGGGGCGCACTCAAGCGTTCCGACCGCATTGGTCAAGGCAACTTAATTACAATCGGTGTGGGTGAAATTGGTATCGATACCATCAACCGGGTTGTACTGCTTTTGGTCGCCGGTGGCGGTATGGCCGGCTTCTCTTATGCCTATGTCTCGCATCTATCGATGGCCTCGCCGCTAGTAGTAGTGGGCGGTTGCCTCTGGGCTTCCACAGTGATTGTGGTGACAGCGATGTCTATCTATATAAGGGCAGCCTTCTTCACTTGTCTCTATGTCTGGGCCATTGAAGCAGAAGCTCTGACAGAAGCCGAGCGTATCAATCACTCTATGCCAGCACCACTTGCTGCAGCCATGGCCTAAGATTAGGATTCAGGATTCGAATAACCGCACAATCGAAGAAGGGACCTCTTTTTTCAGTGATCGCCACAAAAAACAGGAGCTACTGCCAGTCGAGCAGACTGCTATTTTTCATTTATTGCCTCGTAATTGGACCAATTTGTGTAATTGATCTAATTTGTCTTCCGGCATTCTCTCAGGCACAAGTAAAACCAGTGCCGAGGCAGCAACAGACGCAGACACCACTGCAAATGGTTCAGAGTGGTCGCTACAGCCAAGCTCTGCCACATTTTAAAGCAATGGCAATGGCCCAGCCGCGCGATCTCTCCGTGCAATACTACTTAGGCCTTTGTGCAACTAGTGCCCGAGACTATGCACTGGCCGAGCTAGCATTTTGCAAAGTCGTTGTAGCAGGCCAACCAGCCTCTCCTTTTACTGTTCTAGCAAAAAGACAACTAGCCGGATTACCGAACAAATTGGCACCACAATGCTGCCTGCAAAACCAAAAGACCCACCGCTGGGACCCCTCAGCTAATCCAATCAGAATATATGTGTCAGACGGGCGCGACCTGCCACCACAGTTGTCTGGCAGAGTTATGACACGAGAGGGCTACAAGGTAGCACAGACAATAATTCAGACAAGCTTATATCGACAGAGCGTCTCTCCAAGCTACAAATCTGTGTATGCACGGAGCGTGGTAGAAGGCATCAAAGCCTGGGATTGGGCTGTCAAAGAAAAACTCTTTAGTTATACGTATGTGCGCGACCCACAAAAAGCAGACATAGTGGTTCTCTTTTGCGAAAACTGCACAGGCAACCAAGCTGGCTATGCCCTTTACCCTTGGGACTGGAACCAGCCCGAGATTATTTGGATTAGTTGCCTCAACGATAACGAAGCTGCGCAAGAATTCTTCGATCGGCGCCTAATCAGCGTTGCAGCGCACGAATTCGGCCACTGCCTCGGTCTAGAGCACAGCCAAGTGGCAGACGATCTGATGTATAAGGCAGAAGACGTCTTATCTAATGAAAACCGCAGAACAGCCGAAAAAATGGCCTCAGCAAATGACAAAGCTTCGCTTCGAGCACTATATTCGATGCCAGCCGATGTCAATTTTCTGCCAATGAAATAGTTGAGCTAATGCGATTCTATAAACTATGAAAGACTTTAGGTGGAAGTAACCACTTGATTATGCCGGGGCTAGTTGGCGGCAAATCCGAAACGTCTACCCTGCATACTCCTGCTTTTTTGAAAGGCATTTCAAATTCGGGTCCAGCAAAGATCAAGTCGCGCACCAACATACCCATATCGGGCTCGTGACCAACAAGAAAAATTTGCTCTGCTTGGGGATAGCGGGCAACACTCTTCCACACATTTGCGGCAGTAACACCTGGAGCTAGGGTATCGGTAAATTTCAATTCGCAACCAAATTGTTCTACTAAAATTTCAGCAGTTTCGCGGGTGCGCACAAGTGGGCTAGACAGCACCACATCTGGTTTAACATTGAGCCTAGCCAAACCACGTGCCACCACTCTCATTTCGTCTTTGCCCTCGTCAGTTAGCGGGCGATCGGCGTCTCTTGTCACTCCAGGGCCCAGACGCTCAGAGGCAATTCCGTGTCTCACCAGATATAGTCTCATGGCAACCTCAACATCATTTTTTTGTATAGGCTTTTTTAGCCTCTATCTATTTTACGTGTTAGAAATTGCTGGAACTTATCTTTGACTAGAGTAATATTTATTAGATGAGTAATTTGAAGCCACGAATGATTGGATTAGATGTCGGCGACCGCCGCATTGGTGTAGCTATTTCAGATCCACTTGGAATGACTGCAGCGGGCCTGGAGACCATTCATCGCGTCAATATGCATACTGACGTTGACAACATTGCTTTGCTTGCCGCTCGTCATGGCGCAGTGCAAATAGTGGTTGGCCTTCCTTACAACATGGATGGCTCGATGGGTGAACAAGCCGAAAAAGTGAAGTCGTTTGCCAAGAAGCTGGCCAATGCCACAGGCTTACCAATTGTTTATGAAGATGAGCGCTTAACTACAATATCAGCCATTCGCACACTTACTATTCAAGGTGTGAAAACCGGGAAAAATCGAGACATGGTTGATAAGCAAGCTGCAGCCATCATTTTGCAAAAGTATCTAGATCGCAAAAGCCCGCCACCGATTGCGTAATCGCTTGATTAGATAACAGAATTAGTCGCCCATATCTACAGATACTGTTGATTGCCGAGCGAGAGTGGCCTGGGTTGCAGCTCTATTGGTGAATGTTTCGCTGTCTCTCATAATTGCTTGTGGAATTAAGAGTGGCGAGTGTACCTTCATATTTGGCATTTTTTTAATTCCAGTTCCTATGGCCAACAACTCAACCATGCCACCACCGAGATCATAAACATAGGTTTTGACACCAACAACTTCATCTGCACCAAAACTCTCAGCATCTTCAGCAATCATACTAAGTGCTTTGACTCGTGCTTGATAGATCATGTAGGTGAGCTCTTTGATTTCACCACGCACAAAGCTTTTAAACATCGCTTTGAGGCCACCAGCAAAGCCAATAGAGAAAATTGAAACGCCCATCACCAGCCGGATAGGACAATACCCTAAAGCTATGATATTCCACATCTCTTCATTGGTCAGATCACTAGTGATCGGTACTTCTGAATATTGAGGCGGCAGCTCCTCATGAAAAGACGCCGTTCCTGTCATAACCATTTCTTGCATGCCTAACAAGGGGGCAATGGTTGTCTGAATACCAAGCACAGCATTGGCACCGGATTCTTTGGCTTCATGAGAAATGCGCTCAATGGCTAGGTGCCTAGTCTTATTGAGCATCTGTGAAAATTCCACCACTTCGCCAGCTTTGAGACTGCGCAGTGTACCCATGACACCACCACCAATGCCAATAGAATAAGCGACATTACCGAAAACAAATCGCAGGGGATGAAAGCCACAATCTAACTGGCAATAAAGTTCTTGGCCATTGGCAGAAGTAGAAAATGGAATATCTTTATTGCTCTCGCCGTCGCGGTGCACAGCAGAACCAATGGCGAGATACTCAACATTGGTATCATGAAAAATCAGTTGGTTAGTAACTCCAGTAACACCAGCTCCCACATGGCGCCGAGCTTCCTCTATCATGCGCATGTAGGCCATCTCTCGGCCCTCACGAATCAACTCAGTCAATTCATGAATCTCACCACCGCCCAATGTCTTAAGGCCAGAAGTGAGACTGCCAACAAAACCAAGAGAAAAAACGCTGTTGCCAATCACCAGATTACCAGGCGTGTAGCCCTTCTCGTTCAAACAGAATAATTCGTTGCCAGAGAGCCCAGTAATCATGCAATTGAACCAATCCCTCTATTTAAACTAGACCCTTCATCATGCCTTGCCAGTATATCTGAGGCAGAATGTCTTTCTTAAAGACATACATCGAATATCGCTCTTCTGATTGGTCAAAGGGGAAGGTTTCTTGTGGAATCAAGTCGTAGTCAAATTCAGCTAAAACAAGGCTACTGTAGCCAGTTACCAGCGGACAAGATGAATAACCATCATAAGACTTTGTCAATGGCTCCCCGCGCATTTGACTAATTAAGTTAGCCACCAATACTGGTGACTGCTTACGAATGGCAGCCCCGGTTTTCGAAGTTGGCAAATTAGAACAATCACCTAACGAAAAGACATTGGCAAAGCGATTATGCTGCAAAGTGGCCTTGTTCACATCAACCCAACCGGCACTATCAGCCAGGGCACTTTGCTTGATGAAATCAGGAGCGCTCATAGGCGGAGTAACGTGTAAGAGATCGTAGTCAACGTCAACCGTCTCACCTGTGTCTAAATGCTTGAAAGTGGCCCGCTTAGCTTCGCCATCAACGGCAATGAGATCATGGCGAAACATTGTGTTGATACGCTTACGCTCAATCACTTTGTTTAGAGTCGCTGCATATTTAGGTACCGAAAATATTCCGGGATTGGCCGAGGCAAAAATCATTTTGACGCGATCGCGAATACCAGAAATATTGAAATGGTCTTCGGCCAGATAGGCAATTTTCTGGGGCGCACCGCCGCATTTAACCGGCGTATTGGGTTGAGTAAAGAGAGCTGTGCCACCAGCAAAATTAGAGATAAACTCCCAAGTTTTACTAACTAGCGCATAGCTATAGTTACTGCAAACGCCATCTTTACCAAGAGCCTCGGTCAAGCCCTCAATTTTATGCCAGTCAATTTGCAAGCCGGAGGCCATAACAAGGTAGTCGTAACCTATCTCTCTACCACTATCTAGCTTGACAATATTGCTATCAGGCTTGACATCAACCACTCTCTCTTTAATCCATTTAACCCCTGAAGGGATGAGCGAATACTCATCTCTTTCGCTTTCTTCTTTAGGAAAAACACCTGCTCCAACTAGGGTCCAAAGCGGTTGATAGTAGTGCTTTTCCGAAGGCTCAATAATGGCAATTCCAACATTGCCAATTGCTCGCATCAGCCGATGGGCAACCGATATGCCCGCTGTGCCGCCCCCAACAATTAGAATTTTGTGATGCTCCGAAGCGTGATTCCCCGACGAACTTACTGACGGCACGGTCATAGCTTGAGCCTCTTGAATTAGTTCTAAATGTTTAGCACGAACGAGCTTATAGAAGGGTCTTAAATGTTATAAGCTATAATTTTAATGTCAACGCCAATTTAGGTGGCCGCTGAGGCCCAAAGTGAAATTTCATGAGCGCACTTTACATCTCACTGCTTATTTTTGAGGCCATTCTAGGGGTTCTCATGATTATTCTCATTCTGCTCCATGCCCCAAAGGGCGATGGAATGGCTGGAATAGGAGCCGCGGCGACAGTGTTCAGCGGTAAGCGCGGTGCCGAAGCCGGTCTTGACCGCCTCACTTGGACCATTTTCGGTCTGTTTATGCTCGTCTGTCTGTTCTTAGGCTTCGGGTTCGTCAAATAATTCCAGACAGGCATCATCTATGTCATTCAAACTGCCAACCAAAGAAGACAAGCACGATTATGTGCACGAACAGTTTGAGCGAATCGCTAAGGGCTACGATTTAAGCAACGATGTTATCAGTGTTGGCATGCACCGGGCTTGGAAGCTACGGGCCATCCAGGAACTGATGGCGGGCCAGAAGAAGACCAGTGGCGAAGATGCTAGTGAAGGCAGAGCCAGTGAGAAATATCTAGATATCTGCTGCGGCACAGGCGACCTAGCTCTAGCCATGGCGAAACAAGCTGCGGCTGGCACTCAAATCACTGGACTTGATTTTTCACAAAATATGCTCGATCTAGCCGGCGAAAGACAGAAGCGCTTGGCGAGAAGAAAGGACAAAATCAAAACGGTGCAAATGGAGTGGATATGCGGAGACGCGCAACACTTGCCATTTGAAGACAACACTTTCAATGGAGCCATTATTAGTTTTGGCCTGCGCAACCTCACTGATTTGCAAAAAGGTCTCGACGAAATGACCAGAGTAGTAAAACCGGGAGGCCGCGTCGTCAACCTAGATTTGGGTCATTCCACCGTGCCCTTATTTGCCCCGATTTTTGATGCTTACTTCAGCAATGTTGTACCTGTTATTGGTGGAATTCTGCAAAACGATCGCCAGGCCTATAAATATTTGCCTGAGTCTGGTCGTACTTATCCTAGACCAGAAGCCATTTCTGAAATGTTTAGAAAAGCTGGCTTGATTAACGTTCGCCACATTGCCCAGGCACTGGGAACGGTGGCACTGCATGTGGGAATTAAACGGTGACAGGCGCTGGCCCTGATGTTTCCTCGGAAACATCAGAAAAAATTGGTCGCTCACTGCTGATTGTCTCGGGCGATCATTCAGGCGAGAAGCACGCCTCTAAAATCATTAGAGAGCTAAAAGAAAAAGATCCAGATCTCCATATTTGGGGAGTGGGCGGCTCTGAAATGGAAAAAGCTGGCATGGAGCTACTCTTCAATAGCGCCGACTACACCGTTGTCGGCATATTTGAAGTAAAAGACTATGTCTGGTTCTTTGCCAAAATGCACTGGACGCTACTAGCCAATGTGATCAAACGCGACCCAGACGCTATTTTGCTCGTTGATTTTGGTGGCTTCAACGTCGGCTTTGCCCAATCGGTACGTTCAATAATGCCGGTTGTTCCCGGTGATACCACCAATATTGATGATGACCGTTCACTAGCTGCTCTGATCTGTAAACCTAAAGACGATTTGCAAAAGTGGTTTGATGCTCTAGTGCGCTACTTAGGCTTCAAATACTATTTAAAATGGCAAGGAGTGCGCAAATCTAAAAGAGCCGTTCCTATCTATTACTTCATATCGCCTCAAGTATGGGCATCACGCCCGTGGCGCATCAAAGCGCTGAAGCGGTCTATAACCAAGATTTTTACTATCTTTCCCTTTGAAGAGGGTGTGTACCTTCAAAAGAACGTCAATGCCCGCTTCGTCGGCAACCCTCTATTGCGAGCTCTGCCAGAATTGGACACAATACCTGACAGAGAGACAATGTGCCGCTCACTCAATCTTGATTCGAGTAAACCAATTATTGTGGTGATGCCAGGCAGTCGCAAACAAGAAGTAATCGCCCATATGCCAGTGGTAGAGCGCGCCATGAAGACCATTCTCGAAATTAGACCAGATACTCAGTTTGTCATCTGCCGCGCCACAGACTACCTCGCCACCCTTATAGATGCCAGCCTCAAGGCCTCTGGCCTCGACCAAATGATTGGCAAAGGTCTAACTATTCTTGATTCAGACCGCAATTTTGAACTAATGAAAAACTGCGACCTGATTTGGGCGAAATCGGGCACGACAACGCTAGAAACCGCCCTATTTGGCAAACCCATGATCATCTTTTACATGGGCAATTGGTTTTCTTACTTACTTGTAATGCTCTTCAAAAGCGTGAAAAACTTTGGCTGGCCGAACCTTTTGGCTGGTCATCAACTGGTTCCTGAGTTAATTCAACTAGATTGTCGCGGTGAAATGCTCGTAAAATACACTCTTGATATGCTCGACGTTCCTGGCTTGCGGCAGGAAATCACCAGCGAACTACTGACCCTGCGCGCCGAACTCGGCCAGGGTGATTTTGTCGAGAACTGCGCCCAGGAGCTTCTACAAGTTGTCCAATGAACTAAAACTACCGAAGAAGTTGACCACTGGTATAAGTCCGACCCAGTTTCAGACTTATTTGCGCCTGCTGAGCTATATCAAGCCATACACCGCACTTTTTGTCGTTGGTGCCTTGGCTGCAATTCCTTCCGGCAGTATGGATGGCGTCATTGCCTGGGCAGCAGGTGCCGGATTGCAGAAAATCATTGCCGAAGGACAAATGCAATATATCTATTGGGTGCCACCAGCTGTCATGCTAGTGGCCTTTCTGCAAGGATTATTCGGTTTCATCGAAACCTATACCATTAAGTATGTCGGCGCTTCAGCCATTCGCGATCTACGCAACCAACTGTTTAGCCACTTGCAAAAGCAACCGTTGATGTATTTTCAAGGTCAATCTTCTGGCGTATTGATAGGCCGCCTGATAAACGACATTGCCATTGTCGAACATGCCATCTCGCAAACTTTCCAATCGCTAATTTCGCGCGTGGTCACTGTTATATCGCTGGCCCTAGTGATTCTGCTGCAAGCATTCTGGCTGGCACTCATTGCCTTATGCATAATTTCACTTATCGTGGTGCCTGTTTCGATTTTGAGTAAGAAAATTCGCAAATCATCAAGAGGTGGGCAAGAAGCCATTGGAGATTTAGTATCAGTAATATCAGAGTCGATTCAAGGGGCCAAGATTGTTCAATCATTCAACCTCGAAGACTATCAAGTAAAACGTTTTGTTGATACTAACAACAACTTCTTCAAGAACACTATCAAAGCAGTAAGCGCAGAAGCTGTTCTCTCGCCCATTCTCGCCATGATTAGCGCCAGCGGCATAGCCTGTGTTATCTGGGTAGCAGGCTCAATGCTAATAAAGCACGAGATGACTCCAGGGGCTCTAACATCGTTTATTGTCGCCCTTTTAACTCTATACTCGCCCATTAAAAATATTGGCCGCATCAACGGCACCATTCAACCGGCTATGGCAGCAGCCACTCGCATATTTGAAGTGTTCGACCAAGTGCCAGATATTCGCAACTGCGACCAAGCGATAAAACTACAGCCTGGCGCTCACCGTATCAAATTTGAAAATGTCTTCTTTCAATACCCAGCCAATGAAAATATGGTGCTGCGCGATATCAGTCTAGATATTGCCCCAGGAAAGTTGGTGGCACTGGTTGGCCTCTCTGGTTCTGGCAAATCGACCATGGCCAATTTGATACCACGCTTCTTTGATGTAACAGCAGGAAGCATTTTGGTTGACGGTATCAATGTCAAAGAAATCGACATGGCCTCCCTGCGCTCTGAAATTGCTGTAGTTACTCAAGACAACTTCTTGTTCAACACTACTATCTACGAAAACATTCTGCTTGGCTGCACCACAGCCACCAGAGAAGCAGTAGTTTCGGCGGCTAAATCAGCCTATTGCCACGATTTTATTATGGATCTGCCCGATCAGTATGAAACCCAAATTGGCGAGCGCGGCGTCAGATTATCTGGCGGACAACAACAAAGACTAGCCATTGCTAGGGCTTTCCTCAAAGACGCCCCTGTTCTAATTCTGGATGAAGCCACAAGCTCGCTCGATAACGAATCAGAAGCAATGGTGCAAGAAGCTCTAAACAACTTGATGAAAGGTCGCACAGTTGTAGTTATTGCTCACCGACTATCAACAGTTCGCCACGCTGATCAAATACTGGTTTTAGAACAAGGTCAAATTGTTGAAAGCGGTACCCATGATGTACTGCTCGGGCGCGATGCTTCTTACGCCAGACTGATTAGAGCGCAATTTGAAAGACCTGTAGCGCTAAATTCAGAAGAGTAATATGAGAAGTTGCTGCTTACTGCTCATAGGTACGATATGTCTTATAAGCGCACCGGCAAATGCAGAAGCTCCAACACAAGCTCCGGTAAAAGCAGAAGAAATCACTCAAATAAACGTGCTGCTTGGGCAAAAACAATTTAGCAAAGCCTTTGATTTAGCCAATCAGAAGCTAAAAGAAAACCCTGATGGTATCGCCTACTTAAATCGCGGCAACGCCTTTTGGTCAATATGCGACTACCGCAATGCCATAAGCGATTATGACAAAGCCCTAGCCCTCGATGGCAATTTAGTCGATGCCTTAGTGCACAAAGGTATCTGCCTGGCAAGATTAGGCAACAAAGAAGAAAGCCTCAAAACTTTTGAGCAAGCGGCAACTGTGACTGGCAGTCTAGATTTAAAGCAATGTGACCCTCATCAAATAGAGACTATAGGCAAAGCTCTAATTGAAGGTGGTCGCTTAGAAGCACTACAAAAAATGATTGATGCTCTGAAAGCTAGCAATAACATTCAAATTACTGAGCTGGCCAAAAAGTTGGAAGCCAACACTGACAAGCCAGCTCCAGAAAGCGTCACAAAGAAAGACCAGATAACAGCTGGCATGACTAGTTTTGTGGCCACGCCACACTTTGTTTTCATTGGTGATATAGATAAGGCAAAACTTGAGCGCTATGGTGCCATTGCCGAAGGATTTTTAGACTTTCTGCAGCGCAAAGGCTTGGGTGATACCGAATTATCTTTATCCGGCGGAGCTGAAAGTAACACTTTTAAGAAGCTTGTGAATTCACCAGAACCAGTTAGTATCTTCATCTTGCACGACAAGATGGCAGAGCGGGCTTTCCTCAAAGACCGCCTCAACTTTCCCTATCATGTTCATGGAGTCTTCATCAGCAGTCGCAATCTGCTTGCTACCTATGATGGTGCTGGCCCTGGCACTTACTTGCACGAACTAATGCACACAGTGCTCAGTCGTCAGAAGAATTTAGAGTACTGGGCAGAGGAAGGCATCCCCTCATACTTTGAGAAGATCTATGGGGCCATATCGCCCCAGTTTGAGCTGCGCCATGGCTACGGTGAAAATTGGTTCCCCCAGGCGCTATCAGTAAAGGCGATCAGGAACGTCAGTCTCAATTTGGCCAACATCGTAGGTAAAGCAAAGCATGGCGATGCCAGCCAGGAAGTGCAGCAGAGATTAGTGGCTTTGTTCTTGCAAAAGCACGGTCGCTTAGACGATTACCTAGCACTGACAGTCGCCAACCAGAACAAGGGTTACAAAACCTTTGTCGAAGCGGCTTTTGACAAGCCAATGATCAAACTAGTGCCGCTGTTTAACGATTTCATTCACGACATCCGCCACCCAGCCAATGCACTAGATTTGCCACCATCGCAAATATTTGATACTAAATTTCAACTTCACGTATTTGAAAAGGAACACTTAGGTAGAAGCGGAGACAACCTCGAAGATTTCTTGAAAGGGAAATCTCCAAGATATAATGGCTACGACAAATCCAGATATGATGGCTACAACAAGTTTTGAGGTCATCGGCGCTGATTGGCATTTACATTAACGTACTTATTTTTCCGCGGGAATAGTCTCGACTTTGATTGGTCGATTCTTCACGGTCAAATCAACCACAGTGCGGTGATAGTGCGAAAAGCGATTGATCAATACTGCTACATGGGTGGCGTCTACTGGCAAGATTACAGCCGATTCTGGCGACCGTGTGTCTTTCATGCGCCAGTGAATTTTGCCAAAATTGACTAAAGGACCCACTGGAAATTCTTCTATTAAGGTTAGAGTGCAACGGGGCTCTGAATCCGCGGTAACTTGGCAAAGACTAAGATCGTAGGCAGCGGTTTTTAAATGATCAAGTTCCTTAATAGGACCAAAGAAAAAGGGGTGAAGGTAAAACACAGCAATTTGCAAACCAGTTAGTACTGCAATTCCGAGAGTTCGACTGGCTTTTTTAAAGCGAAAGAGCATCAGGGCAAAGATACTAACTGTAGGTACTTGATTCCAGAAAAGCATAGCAACAAAAGAGAGAATGGTTAGTAACGGCCGCTCCAATCTATTTGGCCTAAAAACCAAAATAGGCAGGCAAAAGAGGGGTGCAAATAGACTCATAGAGAACACCAGATAAGCGATCCACTCAGACGACCAAGTGAGCATGCCATGGGTATCATGAAACCAAACCCCAAGCCAGGTTAGTAAAGCTGAAGCAAATAGCCAATAAACCTGACTTTCGTTTTCAAGCAGATAGGTTGTAAGTAAAGAAAGACGTGATTTTTGAGACGCTTCCATACAGTTAATCAAAGCTGACGGGTCAAAGTCCGCAACTCTCGGGGTGCGCATCGCCAAATCCGAATCAACACTAGCCGCAAGAGCACTAGGCATACCATCCGCTTTTGCCACTATATCGGGATCAGAAACTTTCAGCTCTGACTGCTTCCAATCTGATGGTTTTCGTTCGGCATTGTCCATACCTAAATTATAGTGACTTCTCTCAAAACCATCACTTAAAGACTATGGTGGGAAATTTAGCCCGATAGGCCTTCAGTCTTTCGGGAGCACGCATCGGATTGGCACCCTCATAGTCACCGGCTTCCAGTGTCACATTGAGATTCTTCAGATTTGCCAACGAAGCAATCTGACTATCTGACAATTTCACACCGGCGGAACTAAAATAGCGAAGGGCCTTAAACTGTGACAGTGCCACAATTAATTCATCAGTGATGTCAAAATTATTGATAGTAAGTTTGATCAATTTAGGACAATGCTTCAACTCGCGAAAAACTGGCAACCCAAATTCGACGCTATCGAGTTCTAACTCTTCCAGCTTACGAGAGCCAGCAAGCTCAGAAAGCACAGGGTCAACGTTGCTTTCGCGCGGATCTTGAATCTTGAGAGATTTCAATCTTGAAATAAATTTGTGCTGAGCCAACACTTTCATTTTGAAGGAAGATCTCTCAATAGTAAGTACGTTGACTTGAGTCAAGCTTTCAATTAAGTTGAAAACCTCCTCGTTGCAGCTAAAGCCATCGAGAGACAAAATAGAAAGCTTGGACCAACTAGCGACAATTTTCAAAATAGCAATCAATTTTTCTTGAGAAAAGGCCATTCGTCTAATCAGCCCAAATCCATCAAAACTACTATCGCTGGATGATTTACTAGCGGTCTTATCGTGAGAATTAACGCCCTTGGCTTTCAGGTGAAGACCATTAAATTCATCCGTTCCGATTTGTGCAAAAACTTCAGGGTACTGAAATAAGATTGGAAAAGAGTGCTCGTCAATAGCAAGAGCGATGGGACTGTTGTCGGGAAAAGAAACTCGACCTTTGGCTTCCTGGGGACTGTAATTAGTAAGGCTTGTTACTGAGCCAATAGCGGTATCAGGAAACTCAAATTCTCTCTCACCAGTGGCACTAACTATATGTGATTTGACTGGCCCAAACCTAAGCAGCGACACCACTTCTGGTGGCAGTGACGATGACAGTGCATCTGGTTTACTCAAATTATTGAAATAAGTAAGCACTAGGGCAGCGGATAAGACAACGGCAATCGAGCCCACCAAAAGCCATTTTCGACCACGAGTGAGAATCAAAGTAGAATTTGTAATGTCGCTATCATCCTCTCCGGCGGCGCTATCTATGCTATTTCGAGCCTCTGCACTCGAAGAAAAAAGTGGTGCGCGTTTTTGCAGGCGCCCCAAAGCAGCGGCCACTTCATCCATTGACTGATAACGATCATTGGGCTCTTTTGCCGTCATTTTGGCAATCAAAGAATCAACTGCAATTGCCGGTTGTTCACTAAAACGATCCGCTAGCTTTGGCATGGCTGACTCAGTGTGCATCATCAGAGTCTGCACAGCATTGCTACCAACAAAGGGCGGCTCACCAGCAATGCTCTCATAAAGAGCACAACCTAGTGAATAAATATCAGAGCGATGATCAACTGCCTGACCTTGACACTGCTCGGGGCTCATGTAATAAGGTGAGCCAAAAATCTGCCCCTGCGCTGTAATTGCTTGAGGTTGCGAACTGCTGGCACTACGATTTATTATTTTTGCCAAACCAAAGTCGACAATCTTTGCCTGAAAACCACCATCATGATCTTCTTCATCTTCTTCATCTTCTTCGAGCAAAATGATATTGGCTGGTTTAACGTCACGATGAATGATGCCCTTTCTATGAGCATAAGCGAGCCCCTCAGCCACTTGTCGAAAAATATCCAAACATTGCTCAAAAGTTAGGCCGGCACCGCGATTTATATATTCAGAAAGCGGCTCACCAACCAGAAGATCCATCACATAAAATGGGCAATTTCCCTGGTCTACACCCATGTTATAGATTTTGACAATATTTGGATGATCAAGCTTTGCTATTACACGGCCTTCAATCTCAAAGCGCTGCCAACTAAAGTCGTCGATCTTATCTGGCCGAATGATCTTTAGGGCATAGTCTTTCTTGATGATGTTGTGCTCAGCCAGAAAAACATAGCCCATGCCCCCTTGACCAAGCAAAGACTTAAGAATATAGGCGCCACCAACTATGTCGCCTGGCTTTAGCTCTCTAGTGCTGCCACCAAGTGACAAAAAATGGGTATCGTCGAATCGCTCAGTTTGAGGCACTTCTCTCCGATACCCATTTCATGGTCTGTTCAATTTTCTACCGAGATCTAAACTGGCAAAACGCTACGCTTCTTCTTGAAGCCCGAGAACTGCTTAGAAGAATAAGCATTGAAGCGATTGATCAACTCATTGCGCAAAGCTAAAGGCTGAACAATATCGTCAACCACCATCTCGGCAGCAAGCTTGTAAAGATCGACATCTTGACGATACTCATTGCGCAGATTTTCTACGTAGGCAGCACGCTCAGCTTCTGGCTGTTCTTGAATTTTGTTGAAATAAACCGCATTGACAGCAGCTTCTGGACCCATCACGGCAATCCAGGCAGTAGGCAATGCCAAACAAGCATCAGGCTCAAAAGCCGGGCCGCACATTGCGTACAATCCTGCACCGTAAGCCTTTCTTACCACAACCGAAATTTTCGGCACAGTTGCTGCTGAAACAGCTCCAACCATTTTGGCACCAGCGCGGATGATGCCATCACGCTCGACTTTGGAACCAATCATGAAGCCCGGTACATCGGCTAAAAACAGCAAGGGAATATTGAAAGCATCACATAGCCAAACAAAGCGAGAAGCTTTGTCAGCTGAATCAACAAAGAGTGCTCCTCCCTTAACTCTTGGTTGGTTAGCAACAATTCCAACAGCACGTCCACCGATGCGGCCGAAACCAGTAATCAACTCGGGAGCAAAGAGCTTCTTAATTTCAAAAAACGAATCGGCATCAATTAAACGCTCAATCACCAAGTGCATATCAAAAGGAATATTCTCCTTTTCAGGGATAACTTCTTCGATATTCTTCTCAAAATGTTTGGGTTCAGTGGCTGGCAAAGCAGGCACCTTCTGATCGCAATTGACTGGCATATAGCGCAGATAATCTTTGCAGAGCTGAATTGCTTCTTCTTCTGACTTGACTAAAACGTCTCCACAACCGCTCACTGAGCAGTGCATTTTGGCACCACCCATTTCTTCGAGGGTGACTTTCTCGCCAATCACCATTTCGGCCATACGAGGGGAGCCAAGATACATCGAAGCATTGCCTTCATTCATTATGACAATGTCGCAAAAAGCTGGTATATAAGCGCCGCCAGCAGCAGATGGCCCGAACAACAAACAAATCTGGGGCACGTAGCCAGACATTTCCACTTGATTATAGAAAATACGTCCGGCGCCGCGGCGACCAGGGAACATCTCAATTTGATCAGTGATACGAGCACCGGCACTATCTACGAGATAGAGCATTGGCACTTTCAACTTGCCTGCGGTCTCTTGAATGCGAATGATTTTCTCTACAGTGCGCCAGCCCCATGACCCAGCCTTAATGGTGGAATCATTGGCCATGAAGCAAACAGTCTTGCCCTCTATCTGACCAACACCGGTAACAACCCCGTCAGCCGGTAGGTCATGCTGAGTATTGTTAGCAAAACGAGCATCTTCTATTTCAAAACCAGGGTCGAGCAGTAGACGCAAGCGGTCGCGCACGAAGAGCTTTTTGTCTTCTTTCAGTTTATGGTGATACTTTGGAGCCCCACCTTTCTTGATGCGCTCGATGGCGGCGGTCAGTTGCTCACTTTTACCAGTCACTTTGCCTTCCTTAACTGTGTCCATACGGCCTCTTTGGTCAGGATTAGAATCAGAATTAGAAAGTTAATTGTAACCAGAGAATTTAACAAGTCGCGAAACCTAAAGGTTGATGCAAGATTGGCACACTTTACAACGGCTCAAGAGGAAGCTCCATTGAACTGGCATTTAGTAGTTAAGCGGAGGCAAAACCCTGGGCATAAAGAGGTATGACGGGAGATTTTATGACAATTGGAACTAATGCTTATTTTAGCTATCAAAAGAAAACTAAACGGCAACAACCTTTAGCTACTAGGTCTTTGAGTCTTGTTCGCAGCCCATTTTTCTTCAGTAGCCTACGCTTTGTGAGCAGCCTCCTCATTATTGGTAGCTTCCTCTTTATTAGTAGCTCAATACAGCCAGCAGAAGCGGCTCCGGCGCAGGTCAAGCGGAACTGGGTCTATAGCCTCTCGCAAAAGCAAGAAACCTCAGATGTCTTAAAAATCTGGGGGGTTCCTGCCTGTGCCGCCGTTAACGGGGCCAACCCCAAGGGGACTTACGTGACGGGGTTGACAGGATACGGCCTGGCCGAAGGGCTGAATTTACAAGTTGGCGACGTACTCTTGTCAATTAACGGCAGGGTGATCACTAGTGCCAAGGATGCCGATCGAATTCTCAACAGTATGAAGGCTGGAGACGTCAAAGCCGTGGTAGCACGTCAAGAGAATGGCCGAGTCTTTCTGCTACAGCCCCAAGCCAAATTTGCCCCTCAAGTAACCGAAAGTACCAGTTCGGCATCTAGTTCTACAAATAATTCAGTAGGTAATTCTAGTGCTTCAGAGTCTCAAGACGTCAATGTCTCGGCTAATTCGCGTTCGAACGGCAATGGTATGTATTCTTCAAGCTATAAAGCTGCCCGCGATATTAAGAAAAGCAGTGTCAGCAACGAAGCGATGGCTGGTCTAGAAAGCTATATGTTCGAGCTGATCAATAGTGACCGACAAAAATTCGGACAACCAAAACTTCGACTAAGTTCAGGCTTAAGCCAGGTAGCTAGGCAATTTGCCCAAGACATGGCTACGCGCAATTTCTTTGATCACACTGACCCGAGTGGCAACACCCCTCACACACGGGCACGAATGGCCGGTTTAAACTGTTTAGTCTTCGAAAATATCTCAGTAAACTATGGCCCGCTCAGTTGGAAAGATATGATCAAAGGAGCGCAGGCAGAGATGATGTCCGAACCAGCAGGCAATCCTCACAACCACCGCGGCAATATTCTTAATCAAGATGCTGCTGTAGTCGGGGTAGGCATGGCAATAGTGATGCCCAACAAGATTTACTGCGTGCAAGAATTTAGCCCTAACGAAGTGCCATAAATAAGAAGTGCCATAAGCAAGAAGTGCCTTAAGCAAGAAGTGCCTTAAATAAGTCGGTGACCACTCCCCCGAACGGCCACCTATAATCTAATACGTAATAAGTAGAAATTAAGTTCAAGCTTTCAAGGAAAATTTAGTGAATAACATTTTGGTGCTCAATTCAGGCTCCCAGAGTGAAAAGATTGCTGTTTTTCGAAGAGAAGGCAACAAACTTACTTCAGTCTATCGAGGCCAAGTCGCTATCTCGGCAGATAATCAAAATAATAGGCACGAGGCCATCGCCGACTTACTCGGAAAAAGCTCGATTGCCGCCGCGCAATTTGGCCTCGTTGGCCATCGCATCGTTCATGGTGGCAGTCGCTTTCAAAAGAGTATGCTGGCCAGCAACGACGTCCTCGAAGACCTCAGGCAAATGAACGAACTGGCGCCACTGCACAATCCTCCAGCTATAGATGGAGTTGTGGCAAGCAGTAAGCTATTCCCTCAGGCTAAACAAGTATTGGTCTTTGACACTGCCTTTCATAGCACTATGGATCAAGCTCACTATTTGTACCCACTGCCCCTAGAGTGGCAAGAGTATTCGATTAGAAAGTACGGCTTCCATGGCACTTCGCATCAATTTTGCAGCCAAACCGTTGCTCAGCAATTGGGCAAAGACCTAGCCGATTTAAATATGATTAGTTGCCATTTGGGTGGAGGTTCATCAGTTTGTGCCATTGCCGCAGGCAAAAGCATTGACATTACAATGGGGTTTAGCCCACTAGATGGTGTCATGATGGGCACTAGATGCGGTGCAATTGATCCAGCTATAATTATTTTTCTTCTCAAGAATGAAAAACTATCACTCAATGAAATTGATGTTGCTCTCAATAAGAAGTCAGGAATGCTTGGTATTTCTAAATTAAGTAGCGATATGCAAGAAATTCATAAGGCTATCGGCAGCGGGAGCAGCCAGGCTAAACTGGCCCATCAGATGTTTAGCCTATCGATAGCAAAAGCAATTGCCGCCATGAGCACCAATTTTACTAGCCTCGATGCTATTGCCTTCACCGGCGGCATCGGCTTTCATGACGAGGCCACCCGCTCAGCGATATTGCCCCAGGGCAATTTGCTTGGCTTAGAACTAGATGCCAGTCTCAATCAAAAGCCAAAGACAGATGGTTTGATATCAAACAAAAACTCGACTTGTGCAATTTTTGCAATTGAAGCCAATGAAGAACTGATAATCGCCCAAGAGTGCGTGGCACAAGACCTTTGAAACTAGTTACTAAAAGTAATCATCCCTAAGGATGAATGCTGCCGACAAAAAATCGGCATAGATGATGATGCCCCAGCGGTAAAAATTGACGACTATAGAGTAGGTTCTATGGGTTATTGCCGTGAGTGCACTGGCATTGAGGAGAGAACGATGAACGGTAACAAGTTTTCCAGCGCAGATCTGCACAAGTCAGACGTTGAGGCCATCGATTTTGGATTGGCTGTTCTCTCACCACGCTGGACGAGTGAGATTTTAATTGACCTATCAGCTGGTGCAAAGCGCACCACTCATATGTTGAGAGACCTGCCCGGCATTAGCGCTAAGACACTGTGCCAAAGACTACGACGTCTGTGCGAACTCCAGCTAGTCAACCGCACAACCTTCCCGGAAGTACCACCAAGAGTGGAATACAATCTCACTACCAAAGGCGAAGAGTTGACCTATGTACTGTCAGCCCTGAAAGTACTAGGCAAAGAACTTCTAACCACATCAAAAAATACGAGCGGACGCAAACGCAGCTTGAAAGATGTGCGCCTCGAAACCACAGAAGTAACCAAAGAAATAGCCAAAGACGACAACGATAAAGTGGAGCAAGAACTGGGCCTAAAGCCAGAACATACTGCCCTGATGCCCCTTGAGCACGAAATGCCTATACACTTTTTGAACAGTGCGCACTCTTAACGATAGTGACAGAACAGGGCGAAGATTTCATTACGTCTTCTGTTACTGAACCTAACAGAAGGCGGTTGAAGCCTTTGCGACCATGGGATCCCATGACAATTAAGTCAGCTTTCCATTCTTGAGCCAAATCGACAATCTCGGCCTTAGCTGGTCCGGCGATTACTTTTGTCTCAATCTGGTTGGTCAAAGCACTATTCAAATCACCTTGAACAACCTTGAGCAAAGCTTCTGATTGAATAAAAGCAGCGCCATCATCAGGAGTATAGGCTGCCGGAATATAGGCAATGCCAATGTCTACTGGAATTGGTTCAACTACATGCACGAGCAAGAAAGTATCTTCCTTATTCCATGGTCTCTCTTTGATGTAGTCAACAGCAGCCTTAGAACACTCAGAGCCATCAATAGGAATCAATACACGCATATACACCTCTTTGCTTAGCTACCCTTAGGTCAATTTCAGCCTAAGCATGTGCTACTAGTTTACGGTTTTCTCAGCACTAAGTTTGGTCTTCACGCCGACTAAACTTTCGCCTGACAATTTGCACCGAGCACGGTGCATCTCTCAATACTTCCTCGGCAACACTGCCTAGCACTAAGCGGTTCAGCCCTTGCCGCCCCTGAGAGCCCAGAAGAATCAGGTCAGCACTCCAATTTTTAGCGCACTCAATGATAGCGTTCTTTATAGGGCCACTTAAGGTTCGCGTTTCAAATTTATGGCTGGGCAGGTAATTCTGCAACACTTCTTTGGCATCGCTGACAATACGCTGAGACTCCGCTTTGAAAGTTTGATTGGGGCTAGTCATGGCACTGGCCATGCTCATGTCACCGCGGTCTGCGTCGATCACGCTGACAATCAAAAACTCATCATCTTCAGCCCAAGGTCGAGACAAAGCAAAATCAATTGCTCTTTGAGAACTGCTAGAGCTGTCAAGCGAAATTAGGATCTTCATATTCGTCAGTTCACAGGTAAAGTCATGTCATGGAAACTAAGATAGTAAATACAGATAGTAAGTTTACCGAAGCATTCTACCTGATTATCAAAATCGAACCCTTTCAGAAGTTGGTCATCAAAATTGGCCACCAGAAATTGACTATTTACATACCATTAGTGGGGAAATCACTCTTATCGCCTTTCATCTAAATGGTTAAAATCAGAAAAAACTCTGAGATAGAAACCATCGACCAAGCTAAAAACCATACAAAATTTGCTACTTTTGCCCTGGCCGCTTTATGCGTGGCAGGTTATCTACTTGAAATTGCCATGGGTGTTAACTGGCTCAACCCAGACAGCTCCAGCCTAATCAATGCCGGGGCCAATTTTGCACCAACGACTATTGGTCGAGGCGAATATTGGCGCCTTCTGGCCTCAATATTTCTCCACGCTGGCATCTTCCATATAGCTCTCAACCTTTACGCTCTCATAGGGTTCGGACCCATGGCCGAATCGGCCCTGGGGCGATGGCGTTTCCTATTCATATTTATTTTGAGCGGTGTGGTCGGTGGCCTAAGTAGTGTGCTGGCCAATCCAACTACAACGTCAATCGGCTGCTCTGGTGCCAATCTCGGCATCATTGGCGCACTCATGCTCTCTTCGTGGCTAAAACGCGCAGAGATTTCAGCACGGCTCAGTCGTCCGCAGCTGCTCTTATTGGCAGCTTTCTTACTCTATAGCCTTGCCCTTGGTTTAGGCAGCACTTATATAGATAACGGAGCCCACCTGGGAGGCTTCATCACAGGCATCATCGCCAGCCTACTTTTGACCACCAAGCCATCAAGCAACAAGGCCTACTTCTTTAGCTCAGCCCCGGCTAAAGCGATAGCACTCACGGCAATTGTACCTGTGCTCATTGCCATCGATCAAAAGCGAATAGACAACAATAACGACGTCAAATGCTGTATTGAACACATGGACGCCATCACCTTACTGAAAGAGAAAAAGTATTTTCACGGCATTGAAAAACTTGATGCCGCCCACAGGTTTAAGCCCAGCGATGCATCAGTACTTTCAGATAGAGCCAGGGCCCTAGTTGAAATCGGTCGTTTTGACAAAGCCTTAGACGATATCAACAAAGTAATTGAACAACATCCCAAAGATAGACTGGCCCTTATGAACAAAGCCAGCATCTATCACAAAATGAAAGAAGATGACTTGGCCATCGTTGAAATGGATAAGGCCATAGCTCTAGTGCCCAAGGCGACTGGACTGCTGGGCATGCTCAGCAGCATTCAGAATATTTTTTCAACCACGGCTAAACAGGAAGATTCAACTTGCTACAACAACCGAGCTTGGTTCAAACTAGCCTGTGGAAAAATCGACAGCGCCTTAGAAGACTGCAATCAGTCTATAAAAATCAACCGAGCATCGAGCACCGCCTACGACACTAGAAGCATCGCCTACTATCTGCAAGGCAAATATCAGTTAGCTGATCAAGATTTAGTAACTGCCATTCGTCGCAACAATAAAGACGGGGCCTTCTATTATCATCGCACACTAACACTAATAGCCCTTGGCAAAGCTGCAGATGCAAAAGTCGCACTGGCAAGGTACCGTGAGCTTGACTATAAGCCAGAGGCGTGGGAACCTAAAGTTCCGGCTGATATCAATTAAAAAAGGAAAGCTATGCAACTGCTCAAAGACAAGATCCTCAAAGAAGGTAAATATCTGGGCAAGGGCATACTCAAGGTTGATTCATTTATGAATCACCAGATTGATCCAGCCTTAATGAATGAAGTAGGCAAAGAGTTCGCTAGACGTTTCAAAGATCTTAAAGCCACTCGCATACTCACTGCTGAAACTAGTGGTATTGCCCCAGCTTTAGCCTGTGCCATGATTCTAGAATTGCCTCTGGTTTTTGCCAGAAAGCACAAGCCTGTCACCATGGCCGAAAATCCATTTACAGAAAGAGCAGAGTCACACACCAAGGGCTCTATCGTCGATTTGATTGTATCGCCAGAGTATTTGAAAGCAGAAGATCGAGTAATTATTCTCGATGATTTTCTTGCCAGTGCCAGAACAATCAAAGCTCTTGTGGCTATCGTAGCGTCAAGTGGAGCGGAACTTGTAGGCATAGGAGCAGTGATCGAAAAGTCATTTGAAGGCGGTCGAGACGCGCTTAAATACTTAAATATTCCAATCGAATCACTAGCTGCCATCAAAAGTTTTGACAATGAGCAGATTAACTTCTAAATTTTCAGATTCTACATAGTTACAGATTCAATATATTTCCAGAGTCTATATAGTTAAGAGTCTATATCAATGAAAATTTCTAGCTGGTAAGTAGACTTTATCTATTAGTTGGGGCAACTGGGGTAATGGCGGCAATAATTCAAAATGTCTGGCAATAACATTGCAGACACCTTGCTCAAGTTGCAATAATCCATGCACTTGAATCAGTGAGCCTGTCACAACTAATTCACGATAAATTTCAAACAACTTCGGCTTAATTATTACATTAGCCATGCCGGTTTCATCCTCAAGAGTAAGAAAGACAAAGCCTTTAGCAGTCTCCGGGCGCTGCCGGCAAATTATCCCACCAGCGACAATGACATCATCTCCATCTTCTTGATTATATAAGGCAAGACAAGAATGAATTTTACGAGACTTCGCCCAGTCGCGATAAAAAGACAATGGATGTTTATTTGTAGACAAATTCATGGTGCGATAATCTGCCAGCACTTCCTCTAACTCGGTCATCGACGGCAGCACAACTGGCGTTTCATAAAGACAATCTATTTCAGAATTATTATTCGCGCTAGCATTAGCAATTAGGGCTTCAAGCAAAGGCATTGATCTTTGGGGCCGCAAGAGAGACAAAACACGCCATAGGGCCTGCCTTCGACCAGGGCAAAGAGATTCAAAAGCCCCTGCCTTAGCAAGCATTTTCAAATCACTAGGTGAAAGCCCACTGCGTGACACCACATCTTCAACAGAAGTAAATAAACCATTTTTACTTTGCAAAGCAGTAGCAAGAGCAGCCTGACTCGCAGGCCCCAAGCCATCAACGAAACGCAAACCTAAGCGCACAGCAAAACCTAGAGTACTAGTATTCGGCTCAAGAGGCTCAAGAGTACAATGCCATAGACTATGAGCCAAATCCACCGGCCGTACTTCTACACCATGCCGCACGGCATCACGAATCAAAGAAGCTGGACTATAGAAGCCCATTGGTTGAGCATTTAATATGGCACAGCAAAATTCTACTGGATAGTAGCGCTTAAAATATGCAGAGGCATATACAAGTAGTGAAAATGAAGCAGCATGACTTTCAGGAAATCCATAATTGGCAAAAGCTTGTAACTGGTGGGTAATAGTCTCGATTGCTGTTTCAGAAAAGCCATTTTTCTTCATACCGGCAGATAGCTCTCCACAGAGCTTTGCCATTTTCTCTTTCGAGCGTTTATGACTCATCACTTTTCGCAGTTGATCAGCCTGCGAAGCTGTAAAACCAGCGGCGGTGACTGCCAGCTTCATACCTTGTTCTTGAAACAAAGGTACACCAAGAGTGCGCTTCAAAATCGGCTCTAAGCTAGGATGAAGATAAATTACTTCCTCTTCGCCACGCCGTCTTCTCAAATATGGATGGATAATATTGCCCTGAATAGGACCAGGACGAACAATGGCAATTGAGACAATAATATCGTAGAAGCAAACTGGTTTAAGCTTGGGCAAAATATTCATTTGCGCCCGCGATTCAACTTGAAAGACACCAACAGTATCGGCTTTTTGTAGCATCTGATAAATTTTTTCATCATTCATATCAAGACGACCGATATCGATATCGAGACCGCGATACTGACTAACCAACCTTAGGGCTTCTTGAATCATGGTCAGCATACCAAGGCCTAGCAAATCGATTTTGATTAATCCAACCAAATCAATATCATCCTTATCCCACTGAATCACGGTGCGCTTCTCCATAGCAGCACTTTCAACTGGAACAATCTCACCGATTGGTTGACCTGATAAGACAAAACCGCCAACATGAATAGAGCGGTGGCGCGGCAATTGATGAAGACCAGCTATAACCTTAATTAGCATCTTCACTCGATGATCATTAATATCAAAACCAAGCCGCTCTAGACCACCATTTGCCAGTCGAGCAGCTGCATCATAAGCCTCGCTATGATTGGCTTCACGCGAAAGTAAATCGGCCTGTTCCTGAGAAAAACCAAGTACACGTGCGGCATCACGAGTAGCTGAGCGCCCGCGATAAGTTATAACTTCGCAAACCATAGCAGCATGGGCTCGCCCGTACTTCTCATAGACATACTGCAATACTCGCTCTCTTTCTTGGTGAGCAATATCTAGATCGATATCAGGCGGTTCATGGCGCCCTTCTGACAAGAATCTCTCAAAGAGCAAATCCATGCCAATAGGATCAACTGCCGTGATCATTAAGCAATAACAAACAGCCGAATTAGCAGCAGAACCGCGACCTTGAACAGCAATACCATTAGAGCGAGCGAAACGAACGATATCCCACATGATCAAAAAATAGGGAGCCAACTTGAGCTTATTGATCAAACTCAATTCATGATTTAACTGCTTACGGTGCTGCTCAGTAATATCAACATAACGCTTAGCTGCTCCAGACCAGACTAATTGTTCAAGCAGACCAGGATAGCTCATCTCTGTAGGAAGAAGCTGACCAGCACTTTCTATATGAACAATATCGGAGGCCTTATCTTGACCTACAGATGGAGAAGAAGGAGAAATTCCGCAGTATTCTGCTACTTCTTCATTGCAAGTAAAAGATGGCAATGGCGGCTCAAGCCAGCCAAGGCGAAACTGACAACGCTCTGCAATAGCCAGGGTGTTCTTAATACCAACTAGATTATCTCGCCACTGGTGTGTCATCTCTTCTGGTGACTTCATATACCAACTGCCATTGGGGCGAAGTCTCGTGCCAGCACTTGACAGTGCCACCTTGTGCCTTAAGCAAGTGAGAACATCATGCACTATGCGCTTATCACTGGTGGCATAATGAACATTATTTGTCACTACCCAATTAACACCAGTTGAGCTAGCCATCTCAATAATCTGACGAACTATCAGCGCTTCTTGAGTAATAAAGTGATTACCAACTTCTAGATAGAAGTCGGAGCCGAAGACTTCAACAAAGCGCTTTAACAGCCTGCGCGCAGCCATTGTATCATCGCGAGCCAGAGCTGAAGGAATTGCCCCATGGTGGCAACCAGAGAGAGCAGTTAATCCGCTTGCGCGAGCAAATAGCTGCTCATAACTTAAGCGTGGACTGCCACGTTCGCGCTCTAAACGAGCAAGAGTAATTAAGGCACAAAGATTGCGATATCCTAAAAGATCTTGCACCAGAACAATCAAGTGAGAATCATCTTCGAGAGTAAGCTCCGCACCAATTATTCCAGGGAGAGAAAGCTCACGGGCAGCGTGGGCAAAACGAGGAATACCACCTAAATCATCGTGATCAGTAATTGCCAAAGCCGCCAGGCCTATGTCTTTGGCACGACCAACTAGCTCTTCCGGATTAGAGGCCCCATCCAAGAAAGAGAAACCAGAATGGCAATGAAGTTCGGCGTATCTGAACAATCTGCACCTAAAGATATTTCCTAGTCAAATGTTCTTGCTTAGTCAAACACTCCTTCTACAAACCAACCTCTTTCTTGATGATCGTAGACAAGCAATACAGTCATCAAAGCTGGCAAAATTGATCGAAGGCCGCTCTTAGCACCATTGGAAAGCATTGCTAATTCTGGCTTCTTCTCAATCAAAGCGACATAGTATGACTTGCGAACAGGTTTTTCCCACCACATCCCAGAGATTTTTTCTGGAGTTGTGATTTGATTTACGTGATACCAGTGACCTCGATAAGTTATGGCAGCGGGACGAAACGGTGTGTATTTATCAACTTCAGTACTAGCACTCGTTTCTTTAAATTGAACAAATACCGGCATAGCCGGCAGGTGACGCTTAAGCACCAATCCTGGCATCAAGCAGTCCTTTCTAGATTTGGGGTTAGTAGTTTTTAGAGCAGAGTGAGCGAGAAATACCTCATGAACAGGAGTTGAGGAATTGGCACTAGAAGTAAAATTTGATTGACTAACAACCGGAATCCAAACACCAGCAAGCTCTGGCAAGTATTGATCATTCAAGACCGGTTTAACTAAGGCTTCTTCACCAAGCCTAGTAATGAAGCGCTGGAGTAAAAGCAATACCGGCTCAGAGCTATCATCAAGTTCATCACCTCCCGTAAGTAACAGCTCTTCTCTTGAGCAGCCCGAATTATCAGCCTGAGAAATAGTCGCTTTCGTTTGTTCAAAATACTCTTTCGAAAATCTTGAAACAGAAAGATAAATTGCAGTAAACTCACGAATCAATTGCTTTGATTCAAGTGAAAGCCTTAATACGTCTAACAAAAACTTACTGTTACTGGACGAGCGAATAAGCTTGATCGTTCGCTCATCAAATCTATCATTATCGTTAAAGAACCAGACAGTAAGCTCGTCAGCGCAAAGACCATCAGCTTGTAAATCACGCGTCAATCGCTCTAACATTGTTTTAAAAATGAACAACGTATCGCGCAACGATTCAGTGGCAGAACCAATATCAATAGTGCAATTGTATTGCTTCTCATGAACCGGCAATGCTGGCTGAGTATTATCTCTACCACAGGCAAGCTCATAAGCATTCAATACACTACTATCAAAACGTCCTATATAAGAAGAAAGAGGCACCTCCGTAAATTGACCAATGGTTCTAATACCTAACTCTTTTAAATTTCCCTTCGCCTCTTCCTCGACGGGCAGGAAGTCGATAGAAAGAGGCGAAAGGAAAACTGTATCGCAGTCTGGGGTAACGATGTACCAGCGTTTCGTTTTAGAACGACTGGCTACCCTTGCTGCAAAAGCGCTATCAGCGAGGCCAATACGGCCGTCAACAAAACCGTAACGACTAGCCAACTTAAGTACATCTCGGCAAAGCTTATTTTCGCCGCCCAGGCGATTAAATCCTTCAGCGTCAATGTAGAAAAGTCCTGATTCACGAGTGCTAACACGTGGAGACGCGGAAATGAGTTCCCTTGCCAATTTCTTTTGCGCACTCTTGTAAAACTTGTCATCATACTCTCTCCAAACTATGTGAGAACAAATTGCCCTTGCTTCAGTGAACGTCATGCCAGGATAAATATTGGCGCGCTCAGCTTCCCTCGAGCAAACCAGAACTTTTGCCCGACCAATACTGCTAGAAAACTGCAACGATTGATTTTGATTTAAATTTTGATTTTTGGAATTAGCGAGAAGAACTAAGGGTTTGCCTTTAAGTTCAGGCTCTATTTTTTGATGTACTGCGATCTGGAACTTGGGGATGCGTAAACAAGCGATTCTGCACATATGGAGCCACAGATACCTCAAGATTTTCAGTCATACCATCCCTCAAAATCGAACCTTTTATAGTCGGCATAATAGCGGCGATATCATCACTATGACCTGTTAATCCTAGTTCGAAATGTACCGGTCTAGCGAAATTGAAACTCAACCTAGAATTTGTCCCCCAGCTTGCCGACTGAGCAGAAGAATCATCATCTTTAAGCACTATTAGTGTGGCTTTCGATCGCTCTAAGGCCCTTTGCAATCTTGCATAGATGTTGCTTGTTATGATGTTTCTCTCGCCCAAATCTAAAATGACCACATCAAAGACACGTGAGCGAATCAGTTGCTCGCATGCCCAGAGTGAATCTCTCACATAGTCTCGCTTAATGGCCGTGTCGATATTACTTCTTAGAACCCAGAATCTACCTTGCTTTTCGTCTTTTGCATTATTCAAAAAGCACCAGTCGGAAGCCAGTAATCTGTCAAAGGTATCTATATAAACTACATTCAAACCAGTGGCACACCAATTAGCACAAATCGAGCGCAAAACTGTTGTTTTTCCGGAAGAAGAAGTACCAACCCACTCAGTAACACGTCGCTTAAGAAGACCAGCAGAACGACCAAAGTCAATCTGCTCTACACCAGTTTTAAGAGTGCGGCCTACCTCACCTCCAGATAGCCACTTCCCCGGGAACAGATGTTCCAGTTCTCTCTTCAAATTAGCGACAGTAACTGCACCAACCATAAGCGCTACGGCGGCCTCCTTTCTGTATTCAATTTCATTTCCCCGATGAAGCAATTAAACCATACGCTCGTATGGTAGTCAACCTTTTTCTTTTGGCTTGTATGGTATCAGCCCTGTCTTTTTGCATACAGAAGCGACTGAGCGGATATGCGCCGTGACCCGTGCGGACATGCCAGAGTTGCTACTTTGTGCTCCGCCTGACGTATGGTAATCAATTGAGACTCTATTCCATATATAGATAGGAAGAAAAAGAAGAGGAAGATGGCTATTAATTTAGTTATCACTAGATTCTCTTTGGGCAATCACCAATAGAGGGAGGTCATATCCAAAATTCGAAATTTCTATACAAAACTCATTTGGTAAACTAAAATGACTGATGGCAGCCTGAGGATAACCCGTTGATTACACAAACTACCGAGTATGCCTTACGAGCAGTGGTATTTTTGGCTATAAGCGACGGGCGAGCACATACAACAGCTCAAATTGCAGATGGTACCAAGGTGCCTACTGCATATTTATCTAAAGTACTACAGTCTTTAAGCCGAGCGGGTTTAGTCTCATCTCAACGGGGCCTAGGTGGCGGTTTCACCTTATCGGTGGACCCTTCCGACCTTTCAATTCTAGAAATAATCGAAACTGTCGATCCCATACCGCGAATTCATTCTTGCCCCCTAGGTCTAGCCGAGCACGGTGGCGCACTGTGTTCACTGCACAAGCAACTCGATGAGGCCCTTGCTTTAGTGGAGATAGCCCTGGGCAAATCAAGCATCAAAGATCTCATTGACGCACCAAGCAGAGTCGGTCTCTGCACAATGAAGAAAAAGAGACGCACAACAAAGGGTAAGAAGCAAAAGAAACTAGTTATTTAATCACTATTCGGCATCGTTTCTTTTTCTTCCAACCCTTGCGAGTCTTAAGTTTAAAGCAAACAAAAGCTTTCAACTGTTCCACTGTCAAATTGTTAGCTAGAACTTGCCAGAGAACCTTACGCGGTTTACTGGCGTAGCCATAATTTAAGTCAAAGTATTGCATTAACTCGAGCGCTTCTTCCCGCCACAATAACTGTGCCATAGCCAAAGGATCAAGCTCATAACTACGCCGAGCAGGCCAGATCTCGTTGGCAAACGGCTTACCGTCTTTCATACCAACTGTAATCAGCCCCCAACAATCAGGCACAATTTTGACTGCGTGCTCAACATGTTTTTCGTCAGCGACCAAAGTCATCTTCTCGAAAACTTTGCGATAGTGGACTTGCTGATTTGGTAAGCGAATCAAATTGTCAGAAGCTGACTTTATTTCATAGCCATGAAGTGTGTCACTAATAACAGCGACATCAACACGCACCACGCCACGCAACAACTCAAGTTCGTCGACAACACGACTGTTCGGGTTTTCACCCAGCACCTTTTTGATCTCGGTGCGGTAGAGCAGTCTTCGAACATCTAATTCTTTCAGGGTAAAAGCCTCAGCGAAGGCAAAAAGCCAATTAGACCATACTAATAGCTTGACTGGTGCGAATTGGCAATTAAATCGCTATCGTCAGGTTCCACAATAACATTTGCAGTCGCTAAGACAAGCATGGCGAAAACAAGACTCCAGCCAATAACTTTCTTCAACATGATAGTTCTTTCTAGTATTAACGATATGCGATTTTTTGATTTGGCGAGGGTTCAACCCTTACGGCAATAAATTGCGGCAGTGAGCGGGAGGCCCCTCTGTAAATAATATATAGCATAGCAATGGGCACCGCCGACAGAGTCAGCCACCACTGAGATTGAGAGAACAGACTTTGGTGGGTATTAGACAGGCTAATCAAGAGGTTGAAATCTATTTCGCCTTTATTTTTATCAGATCCTAGATACCCAGCTGGCATAGACGGACTAAAGGTTCAAAACATACAGATGGATATTTTAAGAACAGCAGTATCAGTATCAGTACCATATATAGACAAAGCAGAAATGATTGTCGACAGCTGCAATCAAACGAATCTTCTAGGCACTTAGGGTTCGTCTATAGGTTGCTGCCAGAGCAAAGGAAAAAGCGCATGGTCCATACTGGCTCCGCCAGGCAGCTCTTCTGCCAAACCAGGAAAATCGGGAGAGGTCACCCACGGCCGAGGTGCATGCACCACATCGTCGCCTAAGAATCGCGCAGAGAACACTCTTCGGCGACGATCTCCATCAACAGGGCCTGCTGCATGAAGAGTAAGCATATGAAAACAAACAACATCACCAGGCTCCACTTCCCAACCAAGAATGGGGAAATTCGCCGGTGACGAATCGATATCAGGCAACTCAGCTAAACTGCCATCGGGAAACCATTTAGCTTGATTATCACGAAAAGAGCGGGGCATTAGCCATGGACCTAAGTGAGACCCTGCCACTAGCTCAAGAGTAGAATGCCTGGCAACTGAGTCTACAGCTATCCACATGCTGCAATTCTGCTTACCATCAATATTATAGTAAGGCTGATCTTGGTGCCATGGTGTGCGCTGCCTAGTGCCTGGTTCTTTCACCAACAAATGATCATGGTAGAGCCTAGAAGTTGAACTTTGCATCAATCGTCCAGCCACTTCACCAAGTTCAGATTGAAAGAGAAACTGCTTGTAGAATGGGTTAGTCTGCCAATTGCAAAAATCCTCGACAAAGTAACCGGGATCATCAGCATTACTCGCTACTTTTGCCCGCGGGCTGAGAGCTTGTAAATTAGTCTCTATTCCCTGCCGCAATAAATCAATCTGAGCGGCACTAAGCAAACCGCGAATACAAATAGCACCATCTCGTGCATAGTCTTCAATCTGTTGCTCTGTGACTTTTGCCATATAAATATTATTGCGCTAAATCGGCCCGGCCTTTAGACAACAAGAATTGGTTTAGAGCTTGCTGCAAATCTATACCATTCATTTGAGCCAGCGGTACAAAGGGCCCAATGCGTGTGAATTTACTCTCTAGTGTGCCGTCTCGTACGGGTTGGCCAGCATAGGTAAAAACTCGATTAGAGCTTCTATTTTCCATCTCACCGCTACCTATAAGGAAGTAGTGATTGAGAGACTCTTGTTGAAACATATCGGCAACCTGCCCGGTGGGATAGGTCTCAGTAATGACATAGTGAGTTCGGGTGGAGAGATTTACTGGGGTCGACTGCTCACAGAGTTGTTGCACAGTCATAAACTTCACTTGCTTACCATTGGAAGTACTGTCTTTTTCAGAAGGCAAAATATTGACGTGCCAAACATTGCCAGCCTTATCAACTTGATGGCCCATATGCACTACCATCTCATTGTCCATCCAGGCACCCACTGGCCTCTTCATACCGGTGCGCAAATCAGTAACGTCAACTGTGACGTCACCCTTTTTAGACCAGGTGCCAGCCATTACCTTCGGTATCTGAAACCACTCAATTACTGGCTGCTGTCGCTGCATAGAGGCAGACTGCTGATAGAGATTGGCGTGCGGACCTTGATTAGGATCAGTCTGACTAGTCTCAAGCTGATAGCCACCACGATAGTTGCCGCTACTCTGTCCTTGACTATATCCACCATGTGAATAGCCTGGCACGTAGGTATTAGAAACCGACGGCAGATAGTCAGAGTGCTCAATACCGGCCTGTAGAGTCTCAGCAGAAGTAGCTTGGCTTAGACTAAGACCAACAAATAACAGCAATGACAGAGCAATTTTTTTCATAAACACATTTACCAACGCTTCAGAGTGCCCAGACCATCTTCTACTTGTTTTATTAGTTGGCGGCGCTCTGGAGTTTCAGAAGTTTTTTTAGCTTGTTCAAGTGATTGCTTGAGCAATTCTTTTGCTTTGCGATAATTCTTTTGCTGGTGATAGCTGCTGCCAAGGTGTGCCAATACCTGAGCATAATTGAGGGTCATAGCCTCAACAACACCTTGGCCACCAAGCTTTTTGGCAAACTTAGACTTTTCGATTGAGGCAAAAAACTTGCCAAATTGTTCAATTGATTTTTCGTTCCATTCAATAGACTTAGGCAGATCGCCTTTAGACTGATAAGACATGGCTACGTAAGTACAGAGAACAGCAAGGCTATGATCTTTAGGATTTTTAGAGGTGATGTCTTCGTACTGAGTGGTACCAAATTCGATAATTTGATCATAGTCTTGCTTCGCCATCATCTGTTGAATAATCGCTTGGCTGGCCCAAGAAGCGCGATCGGGAAGAATCGATTTGTACTTAAGAGCCCAGGTACAAATCTTATGCTGTGCACTAAAAGCATTGGTTCGTCCGGCCACTGTCGCCGACACCACAAAGGCAGCAGTGAAAGCCGCCCTCACAGCGAACAGTAGACCAACTAGAAGCGCAGCCATCAAGGCAGTATTCAACCAGTTCTTAGCTAAATACGCTTGGTGGAGGTTCTGTCCGACAAAATAGAAAAGCAAAATATTGACGATTGTGCCAAGAATCAAAATAGTGGCAAAAACAGCATAAACGACTTTATCTTGTGCCGGATTTTCCACAGGTAGCGGCGGAGCCTCTAACTGTGGGGCCTTAGGCTGCTTCGCCCTGATTTGACGACCGCCTGACGGATGTTGCGACACTGATTTTTTGGCCATGAGATTTACCGTTTATTTGGTTATGGTATCAATTCGATTTACTACTAGCGTTTCTTTGCTTCTTTCTCTTTCTGCTTAGCGGCCTTATCTTTTAGCTTGGCATTGTCTTTGACCATTTTCTCGCGCTCCTTAGCTGGCATGTCAGTGCGCAAAGCAAGATAATAGTCGTACTGTTGAACGGCCTCATAGAGCATGCTAGAACTTGGGTCTTTACTCTTTTCTAAAGCACGGGCCAAGCCAACTCTGGCATCAGCCAAGCGCGGATTGTTAGCAATTGCCGAATGGTAGCGATTGATGGCACCGTCCCATTGGTTTTTCTTTGCTAGTTCATCGGCCACTTTGCTGTCAGCAATTGCCTGTTGCCTGATCGTCGCAATTTGAGTAATGCCACGATTGCCACGCTCCGGCAGACCAGAGAGAGCCAAACCTTTCTTGTAAGCAGCTTCAGCATTGTCGAGGTCTTTGATCATCAAGGCAATATCGGCTACGGCATAGGTTTGCTTAGCATCTTGCAGATCAGCAATTACTTGCTTGACCAGCTCGGAAGCCTTTTGGAAATCACCGCTAGCCATCGAGGCTTCAGCATAAGCAATGCGCTCACCGTCGGTCTTAGGCTCGGCCATGCTAGACAAATCTGGCTTGCTACCAGACAGTGACATCAATTTAGCCTTAGCTAAATAAAGCTCCATATCTTCGGGGCTAAGCTTAATGGCCTGGTCAAGAGTCTTGATGGCAGTATCATAATCGTTAGAGGCAAGCATGGCTCCGACAGCTGCTTTCTGGGCCTTCAAGAACAAGGCCTGACTCAAGCCTTTGACAGCAGCGGCATTGTTCGGACTCATCGAAAGTATCGTTGTATAAGCTTTAATTGCTTCATCAGGCTTTTCTAAGCGCAAGTTGATATCGGCAATGCGCTGGCGTAAATCAAGATTGTAAGGAGCTTGGGTCAAACCAGATCTTAGATCTGCCAAAGCCAACTCAAGGTCACCGCGCTCCTCGCGAATATCAGCCATACGCAAATAAGGCTCAGCATTTTCGGGCTTGATCAAAGTTGATAGTTGAAATTCTTTAAGCGCACCAGCAGTATTTCCTTGGGCTGCATATGCTTGACCCAACATCATACGAGTTGGCCAGCTATTAGGAAACTGAGCAAGAGATGTATTGAGTTCATTGAGTGCATCGTCGGTTTGACCAAGTTTCAGCAGAGTAGCTCCGAGACCAAAGTGAGCACTAGAATTACCTGAATTAATAGCGATAGAACGCTTAAAATTCTCTTGAGCCTCAGCCAGACTGCCTTGATCGAGCTTAATTTGCCCCAGTGCCGCAAGAGCAGCTGAATGATTAGGATCAAAGCTAACAGCTGTGCGGAATTCACTGCCAGCATCAACCACCCGGCCCTGTTCCTTATAGACTTGGCCCAAACAAAAATGAGCTTCGCCCGAAGCCGGAGCAAGCTGTACGGCCCGCTTAGAGTATTCTTCAGCCTGTTGCAGCATTGATTCTTTGTTTGCTCTGATGGTGCCAGATGAAGACTGCAAGCGGTTGAGAAGCACTGTTGCTTTACCAGCATAGGCCAAAGCATTGTTGGGGTCTGTGGCAAGCACCCGGTCAAATAATTCATCAGCGCCATCAAGCTTAAACTGCTTGGCAAGGGCTGTACCCAGACCAATAGTGGCAGCCATATCAGCTGGATTGTTAACAATTAGCTCACGGAACATGCCTTCAGCGTCAGAATATTTGCCCTGAGATAGCAGCTTTTCCGCTGGCATAATATCGTGCTTGACCCGACCGGAAAGAACCGTAGGGTCGGAGCTGGTTGAGGCTGGGGCATAGCTCGGGTAAGCTCCGGTACTGGGCACACCTGGTACCTGCGCCAATGACTGCACCTGGCAACCAAGCATTACTCCTGTGGCCACACTAGCAGCGAGCGCTGCCCTAGTACCTTTTCTAACCTTCATAAGACCTCCTCGATCAATCGTCTAGAGCATACAACGGCCCATGCGCCATAAGGCAAAGATGACAGGATGTTTTAAAGAGTTGAAACTTAGAGGTGGGTTTTAAGTAATAAGGGTTTAGTACGACTAGAATATTATTGCCAGTCGAGTTGTCAGCAGAACTGGTGGTAATTGTTGAGGAGTCCAATTGACTGAGTCGGAAATAGCTAAGTCGCTGCCACCCAGAAAGGTTTGCCTTTCTTGCGCCAAAGAATACTCTACCGAGATGATCATCTGTCCAGATGATGATACTTTGCTAACACCACTGCTGGTTGATACTTTGATTGGCACAACACTGGCCGACAAGTATCAAATTTTAGAAAAGCTCGGCAGTGGTGGCATGGGTCTGGTATACAAGGCTAAGCACCTTTTGATGAAAAGGCTTGTGGCCATCAAGTTGATGTTGCCACAATTCGCTGCTAGCGCCACCGCCTTGAAGCGATTCCGTCAAGAAGCCCAAGCAGCTAGTCATCTCAATCATCCCAATATTCTCAAAGTCTACGATTTCGGCGTCACTCCACAGGGTTTACCCTACCTAGTAATGGACTTACTAGAAGGCACCAATCTTTCAGCTGAATTGACTAAACACAACTATCTGCCACTTGGGCGCGCTCTCAATATTTTTGTGCAAACTTGTGCTGCCCTTTATCACGCCCACCAGAAAGGTGTTATCCACCGAGACCTCAAGCCAGGCAATATCATGCTTGTCGACTATGATGGTCAAAGCGATGTAGTGCAGATTGTCGACTTTGGCATGGCTAAAATTCTCTCTGAAATGGACGGCGAAAACGAAGAGTTGACCAAAACTGGCGAAGTTTTTGGCAGCCCCATGTATATGAGCCCAGAACAGTGCATGGGTCGCGAACTCGATGGCCGTTCTGATATTTATTCACTGGGCTGTGTCATGTATCGCACCCTGACAGGAAGACCAGCCGTGGCTGGAGCTTCAGCAATGGAATGTTTCAACAAACATGCCACAGCTCTACCAGCGCCTTTCGCCGAAGTAGCACCAGAACTAATGCTGCCACCATCTTTGGAGGCAATCATTTTTAAAGCTATGGCCAAAGAAGTTCACGAGCGCCAAGATTCTATGGCGCAATTGCGTGAAGAACTATTAGCAGAACTTGGCCAAGCTGATATCAGCAGTTCAATGCAAGCTGGCGCAGATTCACAACAAAAACTAAGCACCAGTCAGTCTGGTCCGACCAGTAATTCTAGTGCTTCTGCTAGCCTTTCAGCTTCTAACAATTCGGCGGCGACAACAAATCAATCACAATCAACAGCTACTGCAAGTGAAAACTCCCATACTCAGCTTAGTAATATTGGCATGGTGAGATTGCCAGCGCGTCAGGCAAGAGTGCTCGAGACTTCCATGTCACAGATGCAACCAAGCCCTAAAGTAGCACGCAAAGGCATGATTTGGGCATCAATCGCTGGTGTGGCCATTATCGCTGCCGCAGTTGTTTTAATGCCAAAAGGGTCAACGAGTAAAGGCCCTAATCAAGGAACTAATCAAGACTCTAGTCAAGACTCTAGTCAAAGCCAAACTGATGTGGTGTCAGCATCTGAAGACTACGGGCAATTGATTAAGCAAGGACAATCATCTTTCGATCACGGCGACTACACTGAAGCTCTAAAGAAATTCAAAGTTGCTCTAGAAAAAGCACGCAGCTCTGGTGACTATGATCATGTGGCTGAAGTTAGAATGGCTCTGGGTCGCACTTACGTTGAAATTCAAGACTTAGACAATGGCCAAAAAGAGTTTCAAGAAATTCTAAAAATTCGCGAGAGCGAAAAGAAATTGACCGCTCTTGATGCTACCGAATCAATGAACGAGTTAGGCAAAATTTATCGCGCCAAAGGCCAGTACGCCCAAGCTCAGAAATTATTCAATCGTGCTCTAGCGATCAGACAAAATTACACCGGTGCAGATCACGCAGCAGTAGCCGAAACACTTGCGGATCTCGGCAATTTAGCACTAGCGCAAAGACAATTTAAAAAAGCGACTGATCTGCTAGCCCAAGCCGAAAAGATAGCTAGCTCTACTCAAGGTCTCGCCGATCTCAATCAAGCCAATATTTTCAGTGCTATTGGTCAAGCCTACCAATTACAAGGGCAGTTCGATAAAGCCACTGTCTACTACGAGAAAGCTCTGGCTATTAGAGAAAAAAGTCTCAATCCTGACAATCCGGCCATTGCCGATACTCTTACATATTTAGGCACATTGGCTTTTGTCAAACGCGACTTTGTCAAAGCCGACACGTACCTACATAGAGCTTTAGACATCCAAGAGAAGACCCTAAGCAAAGACGATCCCTCTATTGCCACCACTGAATTTTGTTTAGGCGTGCTCTACCAGCAAACAAAAAAATATGACAAAGCTGAGCCATTGCTAGCCGATAGTTTGCGTATTCGCACCAAAGCTCTTGGTGCCAATGATCCCTCTACGCAGCAGACAAAGCAGTTGCATGATCAAGTCAAAGCAAAAATAAAATAGAGCTATCTATTTCTAAGAATTTAACTAAACAGGAATAATTGTGTGAGAGAAAACACTCTCGCTCATGAGCTGCCGACGCTTCTCTAGGTATTCCAATACACAAGTAACAAAAGTAGCATGGCTCCAGGTTAAGGGCGACACAGAGAGAGGCTCATTGTTAAAGGGATGCACTTGCTCAGCCAGACAACCGGAAGGCAAGGCATGGTCAGCTACCCACTCTAGCATCTCTACGGCATCTTTCAGACCGTCGGCACTATGGGCAGCGGCTATGTCATATTGAGCCAGCCACATGGTGCAAATGAACCAGGGATTGCCTGGTACTTTATCAACATCTTGCGAAATCTGATGATAATAGTCGTTCTCGTAGCGAGCTAAGCCACCAACCTCGGTTTTAATCCAAAGACGATCACGAATCGCTTTCATGGTAAGCACCACTTTTGGGTCATGAGGGCTCAATCCAGCAAATGCAAAAATGCTATACATGGCAGCATCAATTGTCATATCTAGATCGTAACCATCAGCAGTGCGAGTCGCCATGCGACAAAAGCGTTGATCTTTCTCGCTCCACATGTGCTTAATCATGGCTTCACGAGTCTCTTCAGCGGCCTTCTTATAAATTTCAGCGCGCTCAACTTCGCCTAGTGCCTGGGCAAAATTATAGGCACCAGTCAAACCAGCGATGACGCTGCAAACCGTAAACATATGCACACCATAACGCTCTTCCCATAAATCGTAAGAAGGTAGCGGCAACTTGGTCTCAGGATCACGGAATTGCACAAGAAAATCAGCACCGTGTTTTATCAAATGAACAAAGAGGGGCCGCACAAATTCGATGTCTCTAAATTTTATAAAGTGCTGCCAGAGAGACCAGAGCACAAGGGCGGTTTCATCTTCTTGAATGGGTAAATCAAGTTTGCCATCGCGCAGCCAGGGGTGCCAACTTGAGGCAACAGATCTATCAGGATTATATTTATGCAGCAAGTATCCTTCTTCCTTCATCACATCGCTGCAAAAACTAAAGAATCTTTGAGTCAAATCAATATAGCCAGCTTTGGTCAAAGCATGGGCAACCAAGGCACCATCTCGGGGCCACATATATGAATATGTATCACGCGAAAACTGCGTAATATCGTGATCATTAGCGGCAATAATGGCGCCACCATTGTCAATTTGCGAGCGAATAACAAGCAAACTACGTTTGTACAACTCAACTACTTTGGGCGGCAGACTCAAAAAATCTACGTGGCCAGGATTAACCCAGAGACGCCAGTAGTTCTGATTGCGAGGCACAATATGTGAAAGCTGCTGCTTCTTCACTTCGGCATCAAGAGCTACCACTTCTTCATAGTTATGACCGAAGCACATCCAGTAGTAGCAAACATTCTCACTGTTGGCGGCAACATCTAAATGTACCGAAACAGTAGAATCAACTGAGCCTTGAGCAATAGCAAAGCAGCCGAGCGCTCCATCTTCAGCATCTCTAAATGTGCCTTCTAGGCCAGCCATATTTTTCTTGCCAACAGCCCACTGTTCAACTCCAAGCTTTTTATGACTGCTAGTATTAACTAAAAACCAACGGTTTTTCTTATAATGAATCACCGAAGACGTTCTGGGATCATAAAAAGCAGTGTCGCCAACGTCATTCTCGCCAATACTGAAATCTTGGTGGAAGAAAATTCTGACATCACGCGCTTTACCACTGAGGTCTTTAACGTGCAATTCGCGCAGAAAGAAATTAGCAAAGAAATCAACCATGTCGTGGATAACAATTTCAAGCTTGAGCTTGTCATGCCGCAATAGAACATCGGTCACCAGGGTTTCTTTGCAATACTTGCGCTCAAGCTGCCAGCCATCCTGCACCCAGGCAAACTGACCATCAACCCAAACACCAAAATGATTGACTCTTCCGACAGTCTGATTCTCTTGGCCAACATGGGGATAATAAATATCGCGCACACGGTACTGCTTATCAAAGTTAATCAGTACATTGCCGTTTCCTATTGGTAGATCACGGGGCATGCAAAATTCCTCCAGCTGGCTATTTTTCTATGCCAATCAAGAAGACGCTCTAAACCCTATACTAGAATTTAAATAGGTAGCTTTTAAAAGCGGTACTGGTCAAACACTCGGGTATTAATCTCCCCGTTCAAAACTGTATCTTGCCAAACAAATTTGGCAGTAGATGTTGGCCGGGCAACAATCATTTGGCTGAAGATTAACTGCTCAGCATCGATAAAGAGATCGACTAGGCCATCTTTAATCTTGGCTCGCAAATGCATCTGGTCAGTATTGTTCACCAGTTCGATATCGCTTAGTCGGTTAAAGAACCACTGACGACCTTCAACAATACCGGCCATCAAAAGTGAAGCAATGTAATAGGAACCGGCAAAAGAGAGAGCAGCGGTATCGGCCACAGCTAAAGCCAAACTTGGGCATGGGCTCAAGCCCTCTTCGGGGGAGCGTTTAAACACCCCTTCGTGGTTAGAGCAAATAAAGTTGAGGTTGTCTTCCTTAAGTTCGGCAAAATGCCCGGTACTAGTAAATTGATAGCGGAAGAGATGGGGTTCGGTAGCACTTCCAAGAGCATTGCGCATAAAATTAGTGGCGAAAACACTACCGGTCAAAAGCTTCTTTTCACCGCTAAACTTTTTGCCAATCGACTCAATTTCGACAGCAACTGTGCCGCTGTCACTATAGCTTTGCAATGCTCGATAATTTTCAAAAACCGACTCTAAAATTTCAGTCAACTAGACACCTATTACAGGCAAATCTTGATTGTCGAATTCAACTTCGTCTTTTCCTTGAGTTCTCTTTCTGACAATCTTAAGCAGCAGCATATAGAGAGCGAGCATTGCGGTGCAGACAGCAAACAAGAAAAGCATGCCGAGCTGCCAACTCAAATGGGTAAAACCATAGCCAGCCAGAAGTGGCAGGGTGATACCGCCAACAGCACCAGAAGTAATTACCACACTTGACGTAGTTGTGGTATCAGGCATGAAATGCTCATTGGCAGCAGCAAGAACATTAGGAAAAATAGGACCATAACCCAAACCCAAAAGCAGCACTAGAGCCAGCGTACCCATACCCAAATTACTAAAGCAGGCCAATGCCAGAAGAGAAGAGGCAGCTAAAGCCATTCCTAACAGTGTTATCTTTATCGACGAATAGCGGCCGCAAAGAAATACACTTATTGTACGACCAAGTGTCAGACCAGCCCAAAGCACGGTCATACTGATTGATGCCAAGGCTAAATCTAGGGCACTGTACTTCTGCAAGAAAGTAAATAACCAAGCCGCCGAGCTTACTTCCATACCGACATAAAGAAAGACAACCAAGGCAAAGAGCCACAAGACCGGTTGTTTGATATTGCCAGTGGCTGGCTGACTAACGGCGGTAAACTTCTTTCCGGGATTTTGAATCTTGAGCACCAACGCACAAATAAAGGCAAAAGCAGCACCAAAAAGATAAACGATGTGAAATGACCAAGGGCTACTAAGCCCAGCCCAAGCCACAAGAGGCCCGGCTAGAGCACCAATGCCAAAAAACAAATTGACTTTGTTCAACGCAGCCGCACTACTAGCAGTGTCACTGAGCAAAACGCTAGTTGTCGAGGCAATACTGTTTAGACCTGTGCCACAGCCAATAACAAAGGCTCCGATAGCAAGAGCCACCAAACCTGGGGCCACTGCTATGGTGACCATACCAATGCCAGCGATAACAGCAGCTAAGCGCAGACTATTGCGGCTGCCTAACTTTTCACAAATAATTTTACCGAGCAACAACATCAGCATACTGCCTGAAGCACTAACGCTAACAATAGAACCAGCCAAGACTAAATCGATGCCCTTAATTTGAGCAATTTTAGGGATGAGCGGGCCAGTCCAGCCTGTATTCAAACCAGCTAAGAGCGTGAGGGCACACGCTGCCATGATAATCCGCGTTCGCTGCTTGTCTTCCATAGACAAAACAATACCAGCACTGAGCTGCAGCATGATGGAGAGCCGTTATACAAAAGACCATTTGTAACATCGCCCGGCCCGGCCCTATACGTTGTATTGGCGATACTTCTCCCACAATTCGTTAGCTTCGTCGGCGCGGGACTGTTCATTGAGAACCCGAGCGAGACCATCCACGATTGAGGTAATAAGAAATGGATCAATCTGGCCGTTCGCCTCGTGGCAAGCGAGAGACAGCCTATATATACTTTCGGCTTTCTCGGTTTGGCCCGCTGTCTGTAAGAGCCGTGCATAAGAGAGGAATTGAAGCGCTTGACCTTGACTTATTTCTTTCTCTGACTGCTCTTGCTCAAGAGCATGGATGCCGCTTGCTAGGTATTGCAGTGCCAACTCTTTCTTGCCGGCCAGGAGGGCAATACCGGCTGCATCAAGATAGACCTCTTCTGCCAAATCAAACTCAAGAGCCTCGTCAATGCGTGATTGAGCCACTAACATTTTGGCCAGAATTGCTGCTTGGGCCTTGATTAGGCCCTTGTCTTCATTAGCATTGGAAGCCGCTAGCTCATAAGCTTGACGATAACAGTCTTCAGCTTGCTTAAAATCGTCTTTGAGGCGATAGAGCTCGCCCAATCGGTTGAGACTAAGTAAGACACTGTGGGGAGAATCAGGCAACTGCTTTGCCAGACGAAGAGCTTCCTTGAAATGCTCTTCGGCCTCAGTAAAATTGCCTTTTACCTCAGCTTGCTGGGCGAGTATCAAGACATTGCGCCAGTGCGACTGCTGTTCCAATCCGTTAATCATAATCACATTTATCCACGATGACGTTTATCTATGAACTCATTGCTAAGCAGAAACTGAGTAAATCATCTAATTCTAACAGCAGTGGCTGGCTAGAGGCCAAGAGCAGTGGCAAATTAGGGCAACATATGTCATGCTAGTTAATCGATATATTGCTGAGCAAAAAAAAGGATAGAACATGAGTATTTCTTGGGGCAAGCGCCAACGGTTCAAGTTCAATCCCGGTGGAACACTCAACAACTGGGCACCACCAATGCTACCAGCCGTCTATGCCATCACTTACAAGCAAGACCCAGCCAACAAACCCAAAGCCCACACTGTTTTGTACTTTGGCCAAGCTGATGATCTCTCGCAACAAGCTCTAAGAAGCCACAACCATGTCTTAGATTTCTGGGCCAACAATGGCGGCGACGAGAGTGAGCTCTTTGTCTTCATTCTGGCAATGCCTGATTCGACCCGTTGGGAGCGAGCTAGCGTTCAAGAACAACTAGTTTCTGAATATAACCCCGACTGTAATCGCTATTAGAAAGAGAATTAACCTTCTCTTGACATTAGGCTAGGCCAAGAGCCATAAATAGGCCGAAATTACTCGGCCTGATTCTTAGATCTCTGTCATAATGCAAACAGATGGCGATAATGTCGTGTGTTTCGTTTCTTCTGCGAAGCGCAATTTATCGTGGATAAATATGCCATGGTTCGTGAAATAAAGCTGTAACTACACTGAAATAACTCTGAAAAACCCCGAAGAACAATAAAAATGAATAACAAAATACTAGTAGGAAACCTGGCTACAGCAGTTACTGAGCACCAAATCAAAGAGTTATTCGCCACAATCGTAGGCACTGTGGTTTCTGTCGATCTTCCCAAAGACCCAAGAACAGGTACCAATCGGGGTTATGCCTTTGTTGAGATGGGCAGCTCTAGTGAAGCCGCTGACGCCGTAACTAACCTCAATGGCCATGATGTCAGCGGTCGCAGGCTGAACCTCACCCTGACCGAGCAACCAGGGCAAAAGCAGAAGAGCGACCGTAAATGGTATCAATTCGGGGCAAAATGAACCCCAGCTTAGTTCACATAAGTTAGTTTGCAACATTTCTACATTGACATCCAGTGATGATATGTGGCATGCTGCGATAGATTCTGAAAAAACGATGGTTTTTAAGCCATGAACTGGTCATCACCGTCGATTGCGCAGAACGTCCTTGTCTATCCTTGAGCAATCAAGAACCCAGAGAAATCAGGGGCAGGGTATCCATCCACTCTAAATGGATCGCAAATAGATAGGTACTGGCTTGTTAGCCGTTGTTATATAAAGGATTCTAAATTGACCACATTTGCTGAACTTGGCTTGTCCAAGTCTACTCTGTCTGCGCTTGTAGACGCAGAATACGTTGAACCGACCGAAATTCAACTGAACACTATTCCATTATTGTTGTCTGGCGTAGACATCATGGGCTCAGCTCAAACAGGCTCAGGTAAAACTGCTGCTTTCGCACTGCCCATCATTGAATGTCTGCAAGAACCAGAAAAAAGACCAAGAGCACTAGTTATGGTGCCAACCCGTGAATTAGCTCTTCAAGTAGAAGAACAGTTCGTCAAGTTCTCTAAGTACAATAAACTTCGCTGTGTCACTCTTTACGGTGGCACCGGTTACGAGAAGCAAAGCCGCGCTCTCAAGCGTGGTGTCGATATCATCGTTGCTACTCCCGGTCGCTTGCTCGACATGGTAGAGCGCCGAATTGCCGATGTATCAGGTGTTGAAATTCTAGTTCTAGATGAAGGCGACAGACTTCTCGATATGGGCTTTATGCCACAAATTCGCAAAGTCATTTCGCAACTGAAGAAAGAACGTCAAACAGTAATGTTCTCAGCCACCATCGATAATCGTGTTCACCGATTGGCTGCTGAATTCCTCAAAAACCCCATTACAGTAAAAGCAAAATCGAGCCAAATCGAGCCTACTGCAATTGATCAAAAGCTCTACCACGTTACAGAATTCGGCAAAGACGCCCTCTTGGTAAAACTAATTGCCGAACTAGAAATGAGTTCAGTGATTGTTTTCACAAAGACCAAACGCAGAGCCGGTTGGGTTAGAGGCAGATTGCGCGACGCCAATGTATTGGCTGAAGAAATTCACGGTGATATTAGCCAAAGCCAACGTGAAAAAACTCTATCGCGCTATCGCGATGGTCGCTTCAAGGTGCTTGTCGCCACTGACGTTGCTGCTCGCGGTCTCGATATTCCATCAATTTCACACGTAGTCAACTACGACTTGCCTGACTCACCTGAAGACTATGTACACAGAATCGGTCGTACTGGCCGCGCTGGTCGGGCTGGTGTAGCACTCTCATTCGTTAACGACGAACAACGTTACTTGATTCGCGACATCGAAAAAGTAATGGGTCGCCAACTCGAACAAGAAGGCAAGCCTGAAGCACGCAAGGTTGTGCCTGCTCGTCGCTTCAAAAATTCAGGAAGAAGAAGAGTAGTTTAGAACTCATATTCAGAACTGCACTTCAGAACTAAGTAGCAGAGAAAGGCCAGGACTAGCTCCTGGCCTTTCTCATTAGTACTGAATATCAATTACTAAAGACTGGCACGGGCCCTAAGAGCCAACTCAACAGCTAGAGAACTTGATTCGGCCACAGTTGTAATATGACCCATCTTGCGACCGGCCCTAGCCTCTTCTTTTCCATAGAGGTGTAAGTGAGCCTGGCTAATGGCCAGTGCCGCGGCAAAATTAGGCTGGCCACTGCTCAACCACAGATCTCCGAGCAAATTGACCATGGCTGCCGAGTGAAATGGCACAGTCGCACCAAGAGTAAGACCACAAACGGCTCGCACTTGCTGCTCAAACTGACTGGTGGGGCAAGCTTCTATGGTGAGGTGACCAGAATTATGGGGCCTAGGCGCTAACTCATTAACCAATAAGACCCCTTGATCGCTAAGAAAGAACTCCACACAGAGCAGGCCAACACAGTCAAGCTTGTCCATAATGGCAGACGTAATGTTTGCCGCCTGTTCTACTAGATGTTGGGATAGCCTAGCTGGAACAGAAGAAACATCAAGAATATGGTTGACGTGTTTATTCTCAATCGGTCCGAAATAAGCAAACACAGTCTCATTTGCCTGATAATTGCGAGCACCAATGACAGAAAACTCTTTGTCGATGGTAATCAAAGACTCAGCCACAACTTCAGCTTGTTTACTGAATTTACCAAGTTCAGAAAAAGCAAGTTTAGCCTCTTCCATGTTGCGCACAATGCGTTGACCTTTGCCGTCGTAACCAAAACCAGCAGTTTTCAACACCGCAGGAAAGCCAATTTGTTCTAGAGCAGTTAGTTGATCAGCTGACTTAATCAGAGCAAAGGCACCAACAGGAAAGCCATTGACAGCCAAAAACTGTTTCTCGCGCTCACGATTTTGCGCTACATATAGAGTTTCAGCACCAGGATAAACCGGGGTTGTTCGCGACAAAATCTTGATTGTCTCAACTGGAATATTTTCAAACTCAAGGGTGACAACATCAACTTCAGCAGCAAAATGGGCTAAAGCTTGTTCATCTAAATATGAGGCACAGACGAGCTTATCGCTTACATGACCAGCAGGACTCTTCTCTTCATCAGTATAGACGTGCACTTTATAGCCCATTTCGCGCGCGGCCACGCAGAACATGCGCCCCAACTGCCCGCCACCGAGCATACCAATGGTGGCACCCGGTTGAAGTACTTTCATAGAGGTAAAACATCTCCTAAAACTTTATCAGTCTGCACTTGACGATAAGCGCGCAATTTTTCTCTAAGCGCTGGTCGTTTATTGGCCAGAATTGCCACTGCCAGTAGTGCAGCATTAATTGCCCCAGCTCGACCGATGGCCAATGTACCAGTGGGAATGCCAGCCGGCATTTGTACTATTGAAAGCAGCGAATCAAGCCCTTTTAGAGCATGACTCTCGACTGGAACACCGAGCACTGGTACCAAAGTTTGAGCGGCAATCATGCCAGGCAAGTGGGCGGCACCGCCAGCACCAGCTATAACTACTTCTATACCACGCTCTTCTGCAGTGGTGGCAAATTCAGCTAATAGTTGTGGAGTGCGATGAGCGGAGACGATTTTGCACTCGTGAGCAATCTCAAACTCATCCAGTACTTGATTGGCATGCCGCATGGTCTCCCAGTCAGACTTGCTGCCCATAACGACTGAAACAACTGGAGTGGTCATCGAAGGCCCTCATAAACTTTCAGGAATCATTATTACTTAAAAAGTTGTGAAGGGGTAAACTCTATTGCTAAGTAAGCAAGCGGGGCTGAAAGCGCTAACTCAAAGAATAGACCTTGAGCGGCAGTTGAGAAAATTCTCTAAAGTGATCTCATTAATAATTGAGTTAATCAACAGCTAACTACCTACTAATTGCAGTATTCTTGCCTTGTGGACCATCGAGGGATCACGTATGTGCGGAATTATAGGCGTATCAGGCACTACTGACGCTGCTAGAGATGTATTTGTCGGATTGATGAATCTTCAGCATCGGGGGCAGGATGGCGCGGGTATTTTGACTCTGGCTGAAAGCGGCAGTGAACTTTTCAATCTACAGAAAGGTAGCGGCTTAATTGAAAACGTCTTCTCAGAGCGTTCATTTAAGAAAGGCCTGAAGGGCAAGACCGCCCTAGGGCACACACGCTACGCCACAATCGGCAGACAAGACCCCAACTTACTACAACCTTTCTTTGATGCTCGCTCAACTATTGGTATTGGTCACAACGGCAATATCGTCAATGTATATACATTGCGAGATGAACTAGCTGAAGCAGGGCTGGAATTTACCCCAGCCAGCGAATCAGACTCTGAAGTGATCCTGAAATTATTGGCTCTTGAGCTAGATGGCCACGAACCAAGTGCGCCTCATATGTTCAAAGCCATTGAAGCCAGCATGCACCGACTGGTGGGCAGCTATGCGGTGGTGGGCATTGATGGCACCGGTGGCCTCTTTGGCTTCCGCGATCCCGATGGCATCAGGCCTTTAGTCTTTGGCAGCCGACTAAACAGTGAAGGACTGCCAGTTTATGCCCTGGCCAGCGAATCAATTGCCCTTACTTATTTAGGCTACACAATTGAGAACGAAATCGCACCGGGTGAGGCAATCTACATTGGGGCAGACAGAAAAGTGTCTCGCCAAGTTCTCTTTCAGCGGTCTACTTCCCCCTGTATGTTTGAATCGGTCTATTTCTCAAGAGTTGAGTCTGAATTAGAAACGCACTCTATATATGAAACTCGATTTCAGTTGGGCTTAGTTCTAGCAGAGCGCATTAAAGAGCTAGGAATAGTGGCTGATGTGGTTGTACCAGTACCAGAAACCAGCAGAAGTGCTGCTATTGCTATCGCCGAAGCTCTTGACCTGCCCTTCCGCGAATCACTGATCAAAAACCGCTACGTCAACCGTACTTTTATTCTTGACGGCCACGCAGCCAGACAAGAAGCAATACGCCGAAAACTTTCACCTATTCCGTCAGAAATTAAGGGCAAGCGCTGCCTAGTGATTGACGACAGTATCGTGCGTGGTACTACTGCTGCACAAATTATTGAACTGATGCGCCAATCTGGAGCCAAGGAAGTAATCATGGCTTCTACTTGTCCGCAGATTCAATTTCCTTGTTACTACGGTATCGACTTCCCCAGTCAAGATGAACTAGTTGCTTACAACTGCACCGACGAAGAAGTAGCTAAAAAACTAGGTGCCGATCGAGTGGTCTTCCAAACTATTGAAGGCCTGCGCAAAGCCTTGAAGAAAGATACTCTTTGCACTGGTTGCCTAACCGGCAGCTATCCAACCGACATTACTTGTGGCAGCGACTTCCAATCACAGAGGCTGAAAGACCGCACCACTCTAATTCGCAAATCATAACTAAGGAGAAAAGAAGTTGTCGGTTGACTTGCAAGACCTGATTCTGGAATACGACGGTTCGGTAAAACGGGTCTGGCGACCAGAAGGCGACGACGGCTCTTACTGGTTTGAATTTACCAACGATTACTCAGTTTTTGATTGGGGCAAGATGCCCGACACAATCGCCAACAAAGGCAAGGCTCTTGTTGCTCTCGGTGCTTTCTTCTTTCAGCATCTGGCTGATAACAAAACCTGGATAAATCTCAGCGACTCAGTTCACCTCTCAATATTCAACCAAGAGTGGTTGAAAAAACGAGTCAATCAACCACTCTTTCAGCGCCTCACCACCCATGGTGCACGACATCACTTTCAAGGCTTAGTAGGAAGCGATGGCAAAGCTGTCGCTATTGAGCAAATAGCTACCACCCAGGCTTATATGTCAGTGGTCAAAGCCGAGGTGCAAAGACCAGAGCCAACCGCACTGCTTGATCAAACAGTGTTTTACTACAGCCATGACATTACTGACGCTCGCAGACTTGTGCCTCTAGAAGTTGTCTTTCGCTTTGGCATGCCCGCTGGTAGCTCGCTCAAGAGTAGACTAGCAGCTGATCCTTGCTATGCCCAGACCTTAGGCCTGAGTGCGGTACCAGAAGAAGGGTGGTTTGAGCGGCCGGTGCTTGAGTTTTATACTAAGCTTGAACCCAAAGACAGACTCTTATCCATTCAAGAAGCACTGACAATTTCAGGGCTTACACCCAAACGCTTTGAAGAGTTATCTGAGTTAGCCTTTGCTACGGCTCTAGCTATCTACCATCACTTCGCTGAGCGCGGCATTGAGTTATGGGACGGCAAATTTGAGTTTCTCGAAGATCATAAGGGTTTGCTCTTGGCCGACAGCATTGGTCCTGATGAACTTAGACTGGTGTACAGCGGCCATAGCCTCTCCAAAGAAATGATTCGACAGTTCTATCGCGATTCAAGCTGGCAACTAGCCATAGCCAAAGCACAGAAGATGGCAGCCAGTCAAAACCGCCTTGATTGGCAAAGTATTTGCTCAAAAGATTTGAAAGAGCAACCAAGCCCTCTATCGCCCCAATTTAAAGCTGTGGCAGACAAGCTCTATGGTGTATTAGCCAACCACACCATTGGCTACGACGTATTTCCTCAACATCCAACTTTGCCTCAGTTTGTTGACTCAATCAATGTTGCTGCTGAAAGACAAGCGTAAGCCAAAAGAGAAGTATAAGAGTACAAAGGTAGAAATAAATGAAAGTTCTGGTTGTTGGCGGTGGAGGCAGAGAGCATGCAATATGCTGGAAGCTCGCTTTAAGCACCAGAGTTGAGCAAATTTTTTGCGCCCCCGGCAATGGTGGCACTGCCAAAAGCGACAAAACTACCAATGTCGATATTGCCGTAATGGATTTCGACAAACTAATTGCCTTCAGCAAAGAGCAGAGAATCGACTTGGTTGTGATTGGGCCAGATAATCCATTGGCCGAAGGCATAGTCGACAGCATGGAAGCAGCGGGATTGCGTGTTTTCGGACCTAACAAAAGCCAGGCAAAATTAGAGTGGAGCAAAGCTTACGCCAAAGAAGTTCTCAACCAACTAAATATAGCAACGGCACGCTTCGCCACAGCTAACTCACAGCAAACAGCTGAAGCCATTGTCAAAGCCAACCAATGGGCAAGAGTAATTAAGGCCGACGGCCTAGCTCTAGGCAAAGGCGTGTTTGTTTGCGCCAACGAAGAAGAAGCCTTGCAGGCACTCAACACCATTTATAAAAGCGGCAAATTCAGCGATACAAAAGTTGTAATTGAAGAAATGCTCATTGGTGAAGAAATTTCACTACTGACTCTCTGCGATGGTAAAACACTAGTACCACTTTTACCAAGCCAAGATCACAAACGTCGCTTTGACGACGATTTAGGTCCTAACACTGGGGGCATGGGTGCTTATGCCCCTGTTCAGCTTTACGAGAAGCACAAAGAGGCCATTCAAGATCGAGTCTTAGAGCCTTTGCAGAAAGCCCTTGCAGAAGGCAAACTCAATTTTAAAGGTGTGCTCTACATTGGCCTCTTGATGCACCAAGAAAAATCAAATAGTGAAAGAGCAAGCAAAAACCTGCCGGAGCCCTATGTATTAGAGTTCAATGCTCGCTTTGGTGATCCTGAAACCCAGACGATTTTACCCTTGCTGCAATCAGATTTATTTGATGCCCTATACGCCTGCACAGATCAAAGCTTAGACCAGCAAAAACTATCCTGGTCAAAGCAATCATCGTGTTGCGTCATTGGTGCAGCGAAGGGCTACCCAGACAGCTCATCAAAAGGTGAGGCAATTGTTTTCCCTTCTAATAGTAGTGCAAGCGAGCAAATAATTTTCCAGGCCGGTACCAAACTAGTCACAACTGCTACTAGCGAGCAGCTCGTCACCGATGGCGGGCGCATATTTGCTGTAGTTGGCTTAGCCGACAAAATGGAAGACGCTAGAGAGCGTGCTTACAATTTAATTGGCACAGTTCAATGTCAATCGCTTGATTATCGTCGGGACATCGCCAAGAGGGAAGCATGCCAATCAAAATAGCTGTACTTGTTTCAGGCCGTGGCTCCAACTTGGAGGCTATACTTGCCGCCATTGAGAAAAAAGAATTGGCGGCAGAAATTGCCGTAGTGCTCTCTAACAACCCCGATTCTTATGCTCTAAAAATAGCCAAGAAGCACAATATACCAACCGTCAGTGTTGATCACCGTGGCGTATCGCGCAAAGAGCACGAGAAACAGGTACTGCAAAAGCTGAAGAAATTCGCTCCAGAATACCTAGTCTTGGCCGGCTATATGCGCATTTTATCAGGCGATTTCCTCACCCACTTCAAAGATGACAACGGCCTCTATCGCGTCATCAATATTCATCCATCGCTGCTACCAGCTTTCCCTGGCAAGTCAGCCTATGAAGATGCCTTCAACTATGGTGTAAAAATTTCTGGTATCACAGTACATTTAGTTGACGAGCAAGTGGACCACGGCCCCATATTGGCCCAGGCTGTCTTTGAGCGCAAAAGTGGTGACACCTTAGAGACCTTCCAAGCTCGCGGCTTAGAACTAGAGCACAAACTATTTCCGCAGGTGCTCGCCCAACTGGCAGATTCCAGCTTAGCGGCCATGACTAATTTAAATCTGCAAAGTAGCTCTGAAGCTTCAAGCGAAAGCGAAAGCCAACATGACCTCTGTGTCGCCATTGTGCCCAAAACAAGCACAGGCAGTAATAACAATGACTGCAAGACACTGGCCCTTCCCCTTTACTGGCTCAGTGGAAAGAGCATAGAGCAGACTAAAAAACTCATGGCTGCTCTCAAAGAAATCTTAGCTGATCAGCTATTAGAAGACGTCTGGTGTGTGGTGGCAACCGAGCGCAACAGTTGGCTTTCTCAATGGCGCGAGCAAGGCTTCAAGTGGTTTGCTGAGAGACAGTATTTGCCGGGTGTGACTGACAATTTGGCTCGCACTGTAGAAGAAGCACTTAGACTGAGTGGTTTAGAAGAGACGCAAATAAAAGTTGCCTCGGGCTCAGCCTATCTCTTTGATGATTCTTTCAACATCAAACAAGTGGAAAGTCACTGTCGTTACCGCCACTATCATCCGGTCACAGACAAGTTCCGCATTCACGACTTGACTGCTCCGCACTTGTCAAAACTACTTGAATTCCCCCAAGTACATCTACCATCAACACCAGAACCAGAAGTTGTGGCGCTGAACTTAAGTGACACAGAGCTTGAGAACTTAAGCCGAACACGCACCCTAGCCCTTAATTTAACTGAGATGCAAGCCATCCGCAGCTATTTCGAGCAAGACTCTGTGATTGCCGAACGCTCGCAGTATGGCCTTGAGCAGTGGCCCACAGACGTTGAACTAGAAGTAATTGCTCAGACCTGGTCTGAACATTGCAAGCACAAAATATTCAATGCCATCATTCACGAAAAAAGCGCTCATATTAAGGCAGTTCAAACGCTTACCATGAGTATGGCCGGCACCGCTGCTGGCAAACCAACAAGAAAAACTGAAGCGCGAACGATCACGAGCCTCTATAAGAGCTACGTGCAGGCAGCTACCAAAAAGCTGGCAGAAAAGCGCACAGACTTGCTTTCAGTGTTTGTTGACAATGCTGGCGTAATCAAATGGAACGAAGACTGGGGCATCTGCTTCAAAGTAGAAACCCACAACTCGCCATCTGCTTTAGAGCCCTATGGTGGTGCCCTAACAGGAATACTAGGTGTCAATCGCGATATTCTCGGCACCGGTCTTGGTGCTAAGCCAATCTGCAACACCGATGTCTTCTGTTTTGCCTATCCTGCCGAAGACCTAGTCAATCGCCCGACAATGCTGCCAGCCCAATCAATTATTCAAGGCGTGCGCAAAGGCGTGCAAGACGGTGGTAATAAGAGCGGTATCCCCACAGTCAATGGTGCTGTCTATTTCCATCCTGGCTATCGTGCCAAGCCCCTAGTCTTCTGCGGCACTGGTGGTCTTCTACCCCTTACTGTCGATGGCAAATGTGGCTACGAGAAACATACCCAAAAGGGTGACGCCATTGTTATGGTGGGCGGCCGAGTTGGTAAAGACGGCATTCATGGTGCCACGTTCTCATCGGAAGCATTGAACGTTGACTCACCAGTCTCAGCCGTACAAATAGGCGACCCATTCACCCAAAAGCGAGTGACCGACTTCATCTTAGAAGCACGCGATCTTGGTTTGATATCAGGCATCACCGACAACGGTGCTGGTGGGCTATCTTCGTCAGTGGGCGAAATGGCCCAAATAACTGGCGGCGCCACTCTTGAAGTAGATCACATTCCGCTCAAATATCCAGGCTTAGCTGACTACGAAATTGTCATCTCTGAATCGCAAGAGCGTATGACTCTATCCTCAACCAAAATCGAAGAACTGCAAGAGTTAGCAGACAAGCACAGTGTCGAACTAACTGTAGTTGGCAGCTTCGATGACAAGGGTTACTTCCGCATCACCAGAGCTGACAAAACCATTGCTTTGCTCGATCTCAAATTCTTGCACGACGGTGCCCCCCGCCTTGAGCTCGAAGCTCACTGGCAAGTGCCTGTCACTATCGATGAAGTAGAACAGCCGCCTAAAAGTCTAGGAGATGCCCTACTTGCCCTTCTCGGTCATGCCAATATTTGCAGCCGCGAGCCGGTCATTCGCCAATATGATCACGAAGTACAAGGCGGCAGTGTTGTCAAACCACTAATGGGACCAGAGCAAACAGCACCGTGTGACGCTGCGGTGATTCAGCCGCTTTTAAGTGAACCGACAGGATTAGCTGTATCAAACGGCATGTGCCCGCAACTGAGCGACTTCGACTCGCACCTCATGGCCATCTGCGCTGTTGATGAAGCGGTGCGCAACGCCGTATGCGTAGGAGCCGACCCTAATAGTCTGGCCCTGCTCGATAATTTTTGCTGGCCCGACCCCGTGGCATCGAAATCAAACCCAGACGGCAAGCGCAAACTGGCACAACTTGTTCAGGCTTGCGAAGGTTTGTACGAAGCCGTTCTCGCTTACAACGCCCCGCTTATCTCGGGCAAAGACAGCATGAAGAATGACTTTGATGATGGCACAGTGCGCATTTCCATTCCCCCAACCCTACTTGTCTCAGCCATTGGCAAAGTGCCTGATATCGAGCAAGTAGTGACCATGGAATTTAAATCAGTGGGAGACCACCTCTTCTTAGTCTCAGCTGGCGCTCTGGGCTTGGCCGCCACCACCTATGCTGGCAACATGAACTGGACTTCTTCGCTCTTACCAGAGCTCAACCTAGAGCAGGCCGCCCTGCTTTATCAAACCATATTTACCGCCATGCAAAACAACCTAATTGAATCGTGTCACGACTTATCAGAAGGTGGATTAGCTGTCGCCGTCAGCGAATGCATAATCGGCAGCAACTTGGGCGCAGAATTAGACGCTGAAGCCGTTGTCACAGCTGCCGAAAGTGGTGCTCGCTTCCACGACCTACTGCGAGAGCGGATGGACGTAGCCCTATTTGCCGAAGGGCCAGCAAGACTACTAGTTAGTGTCTCTCCAGCGAATGTTGAAGCCTGGTTCGCTCTCTGGCCCGATCAAAAAGCCCTAGCGAGCGATTGCAAAATATCTATTGTCGAGATCGGCAAAGTGACAGACTCAGGTCTTCGACTTGTAGACAAGGCCAGAAAAGGCGAATTAATCGAACTAGACAACGTCAAGCTCAAACAAGCTTGGCAAGCAACTCTCCCCTTTGAAGAGGACTTCAAATGATCAGGCCAAGAGCGGTTGTACTGAGCGGAGACGGCATTAACTGCAGCAACGAAACAGCCTTTGCTCTAGAGCAAGCGGGTTTTGAAGCAGTGATTAGCCACACCAGCGAACTTTTGGCCAAGCCAAAGCAACTGATGAAATCTGAACTATTGGCTCTGCCGGGTGGCTTTTCTTTCGGTGACGAAATTGCCAGCGGCAAAGTATTGGCCGTCAAAATTAGGCATCGCATGCTAGAAGTTTTGCACTCATACATTGAAAAAGGCAACCTGGTACTAGGTACCTGCAACGGCTTCCAGACTCTAGTGCAGCTAGGTCTATTACCTAATTCAGAAGAAGGCAGCGAGAACACAATTAGCCTTACGCATAATTCAGGCGGACGATTTATCAACCGCTGGGTAGAGATGACAGTCAACTCAGAGAGCACAGCTAGCACCAACAGCCCATTTTTCAAAGGCCTAAGCAAAATTAGCCTGCCCATCAGACACGGCGAAGGTCGCATTCAAGTGCGACCAGATGCTAAAGACTCAGATATTGCCGTGGTGAAAGAACGGGCCGCCTTGAACTACAACGAAGATGTAAACGGAAGCTTTGAAAAAATCGCCGCTCTTACCAATGGCAAGGGCAATGTGCTGGGCCTCATGCCTCATCCCGAGGCCTACATTCGCCACTCGCAACACCCGGCATTTCAGTACTGGAAGCGCCAAAGCGCTTCCGAATCTATAAAGATGCGCCAAAATGGCGCTTCAGAATCTACAAAGACTTCTCCCTTTGAAAATCCGCCTGATGGATTGACCATCCTCAAAAATGCTCACGCCTCACTAAGCTAGGAAAATTGAAACGAAATGGCTCCCGAAAAACAAACCTACGCAGCTGCAGGAGTCGATATCGACAAGGCCGATCGCTTTGTCGACCGCTTAAAGAAACTAGCCCGGCGCAAAGAGCACGAAGCTATGTGGCAAGCAGCCGGGGGATACGCTGCGGTTTATCCAAGTTATAGTGGCAATGGAATTGCCGTCACTACTGATGGTGTGGGCACAAAACTGCTAGTCGCTCACAAGCTGAAAAAATTTGACACCATCGGCATAGATTTAGTGGCCATGTGCGCCAACGACCTAATTTGTGTCGGGGCCACACCGAACATTTTTCTCGACTATTTTGCCGTAGGTAAACTTGACGATAGTGCCGATGCCATCATGGCTGGCATAGTGGCAGGATGCGACCAGACAGGAATGTTACTGGTGGGCGGCGAGACTGCTGAGATGCCTGGGGTCTATGAGCACGGCCACTTCGACTTAGCCGGATTTGCCGTCGGTCAAGTGCGCAAAGAAGACTTGCTTACCGGAGCAGAAATTGCACCTGGTCAGAAACTAATTGGAGTAGCTTCTAGTGGCATTCACTCAAACGGCTTGTCTTTAGCAAGGAAAGTGTTGCCAGACAACGACGACACTTACAATGCACTTCTCACGCCTACTTTGCTCTATGTCAAAGCAGTGATGGAAGTTCTAGAGAAGCACCGAGGCAGTGTCAAAGGCATAGCTCATATCACTGGCGGTGGCTGGACTAACTTATTTAGATTGAACGGCGACGTCGGTTTTGTCATCGACAATGCACTGCCAGTGCCAGCCATCCTCAAGGCCATTGGCGAACATGTCAACGAAGAAGAGATGTACAAGACCTTCAATATGGGCATGGGCTTAGCGTTGATCGTGGATGAAGTAGCTAATTCTGAACCAGATACCAATTCTAAGACCGGCTCAGATTCAAAATCGACCATTGAAATTATTGAAATATTTGAAAAGCATAAAATGAAAGCGCAGGCAGTAGGCCACGTTACCGAACGTGCCAAGACACTTACAATCTCGAATCTAGAAAATTCGAATTTAACACTTCTTAGTTAGTACATAAGTTCAAAGCAAGGAAATTAACGACCAATGAAAACCGTACTAGTCAGCGTCACCGACAAAACCGGCCTCGACAACTTCCTCACCCGCTTAGAGCGCTTCGATACTTTGCGCTTAATCGGCACCACCAGCACTGCCAAATATCTAGAAGAAAAAGGCTTCAAGTGCACCAAGGTTGAAGAGTTGACTGGCTTCCCTGAAATTCTCTCCGGCCGCGTCAAAACATTGCACCCAAAAGTATTTGCTGGCATTCTCGCTAGACCAATCACAGAAGACCGCAGCTGCTTGGCTGAAATGGAAATTTCAGAAATAGACTTAGTAGTAGTCAATTTGTATGCCTTTGAAGAGGCTCTTAAGAAAAACTTGGCCGAGCAACCGATGGTTGAACAAATAGATGTAGGCGGTGTTGCCCTACTCAGAGCTGCAGCTAAGAACTTTGAACGGGTAGCAGTAATAAACGAACCGAGCCAATATGACAGCGTCATTGCAGCAATGGACGCTAACAAGGGCGAGATTCCACTAGATTTCCGCAGAAAACTGGCCTACCAAGCTTTCTCCCGCACAGCGAGCTACGACCAAAGCATCTCTAGCTACTTAGGTAAACTTGTTCATGATCAGGCTGGAAGCGCTGATAAATCTGAAGCCGCTGTTCCAGAATTTGCTGACAAACTAACCATTAACCTCAAACGTCAAGAAACCTTGCGCTACGGTGAAAACCCTCACCAAGCAGCAGCTTGGTATCAGCTAGAAAGCCCAATATCAGTTCCTGGTTTATCAGCTGAACTACAAGCTTTCCCTCCGTTTGAACAACTACAGGGTAAAGAGATGTCGTCAAACAACATCACTGATACTTATGCCCTTGTCAAAATCTTGCGTGAACTTAGTGCACCAGCAGTGGTTGTGATCAAGCACAATAATCCCTGTGGCGTAGCCCAGGCCAAAACGCTGGCCGATGCCTATGAGCTAGCTTACGAATGTGACCCACTGTCAGCTTTCGGTGGCGTCTATGGCTTCACCGGCAAAGTGGACGCTGCCTTAGCCGAGCGCATCACCCGCAACTTTGTCGAAATCGTTCTTGCACCTGAATATGATGAAGCTGCCCTTGAAGTATTCAAGAAAAAGAAAAACGTTCGCGTTCTCAAAAGCACCGTTGATACAAAGCTGGCCAAGCAGCGCGACTACAAACTGAAGCATCTTTCCGATTACGGCTTCCTTTTAGAAGTAGATCAAGATGCCCCAGTTGAAGCCAGCACCTTCACTTGTGTCACTGAGAAGAAGCCAGATCCAGCTTTGCAAAAAGATATTGCCTTCACTTGGTCTGTGGTTAAACACCTCACTTCAAATGCCATATTTGTCGCTAAAGATGGTCTGTCGCTTGGTTTTGGTATCGGTCAAACTAGCCGCATTGCTAGCACCGGAATTGCTCTGCGCCAAGCCGGAGAGAAATCAAAAGGTGCAGTGATGGCTAGTGAAGCCTTCCTACCGGCCACAGACAATATTGAAGCGGCAGCCGAAGCAGGAATTGCCGTGATCATTCAGCCTGGTGGCAGCATTAAGGACGCTGACGTAATTGCCGCTTGCAACAAAGCGGGAATTGCCATGGTCTTTACCGGCCAGCGCTGCTTCAAACACTAGAGGGGAACAATCAAATGAAATCTGGAAGTAGCAAAAAATACGGTGCAGTACTTACGGCTCTTTTAGCCCTTGCTACTTCCAGTTTCTTCATGGCTCCCAAAGCCGAAGCGAAGAGCGATAAAAGCACCGAACATTCAAAAGATAGAAAGAGCTTGAGCGACGATATCGAAAAGCTAGAAAATGTCAGCTATATGCCAGGATTACCAAACGCTGATGATCGCGCTCATCTCTTCTGTCTCTATACACCAAAGGCAAAAGCAGAAAAGAGCTTTCCTCTAATTATTTACGTCCATGGCGGCGGCTGGACCACCAGGCCAAACTCTATACCTCGCTGGGTGCCAAACTTTGTGCGAAAGGGCTACGGCGTTGCCATAGTCTATTATCGCCTGGCTCAAGAAGGGATTTTCTCCTCTCAAATAGAAGACCTCAATACTGCCTTGCGCTACTTCAAAGGCAATGCTGACAAACTCCACATTGATGCCAATCACATTGGCTTATGGGGAAGTTCTGCCGGGGGGCATCTCGTGGCCCTAATGGGAGCCTCAGCCAATAGCCCAGCTCTCGATATTGGCGGCGACAAATCAATTTCACGCGATGTGCAAGCTGTCTGCGATTTTGCAGGGCCAGCCAATTTATATGACCTAGGCACCAAGCAGTATCCAAAAATGGAATGGGATACTGTTAGCCCTAGTTCGTCTCTATCGCTGCTCTTAGGTGGCACCGCCGCCAGTCAGAAAGCTCGCGCTCTTGAGGCTAGCCCAGACACTTACATCTCGCCTGGCGACCCTCCATTCTTAGTTATGCATGGCGAAGCCGATAAGCTCGTCCCCATTGAACAAAGCGACGATCTAGTGGCAGCCTTGCAGAAAGCTGGGGTTGATACTACTTATATTCGTCTGCCTCACGAAGGCCACCATATTGAGCACGGTAAAAACATTGAAACTGCCCGCAAATTTTTCGATAAGCATTTGAAGGGTGATAAGCACTAGAGATTTGCTATCGGTATCTATGCCATTAATAGTTTTCCGTCGTCAAATCAGATAGATTTTTGCGATAAAAATCTATCCGTTTTGTTTTTTTTGTTTTTAGATGAGTCAATGCGATTCTAGAAATGTCCGATTTTGGGCTAAAAATCTGACATATTTGCAAGAGCTTTTGAGCTAACCAATGACTTTTGGTCGTCCAGCCCAAGAAGACTTCACAAAACGATTAGAAGCTACTAGTTTTAGTGCTTAGGTACAAAACTTGGTTGAGCAGCTCGGTTGAATCTTTGACTGTCCGATTCGCTAAGGACAACATTAGTCACGTATGGTGCCAACTCCTGATTCGACTGCACGAGACACCATTGATAAACTCTGTCGTTGCGGAAAAAGATCTTCAGAGACAAATGGTGGTCGAGCCAGTAAATAATGTCTTGAGCACCAGATTTATAATTTGGCGAAGTGACGTTTTTCGACAGTAGCGACAAAACATTAACTCGGCTCATGCCAATCAAATTGTAGTCTTTTAAAAATCGGCCGAACCATTTGATTCGATTTGTATGGTGATTTGCCCAATACTGCGGGTCGAAATGACCATCGTCAGCATTTGTCACAGAAAATCTATATCGACCGGGTGTCCAATCGTAGAACGTCATTCCAGACACCGCTGGTAAACGCTCTGAATCTGGTACTTCTATGCCATGCATGTCTAGATAGGCATAGCGAAACTGATCAGTTGCAACATCTCTGAATAGATAGCGAACGAAACCATTAATCATTACTGGTGGTGCATTGTTTTGCGAAGGTGGCATTTTGCCGCGAGGGAAAACAAACAATTCCTCTCCAGTTGGTGAAATGGCCAGACAATCATCACTATTGAATCGCTTAGCAAAATATGCAATTGGTGCAACTGTTTGGTTAATAGTAGCTGCGTTGTTTGTCCATTGGTTCTCGTAAATAGGAGTAAGTGACTCATACTGCCCAGAGTCCCCTTGAAACTGCCCAACCTCGACCTTCGCCGGAAGAGCCGCAAATGTTTTGTTTACTTTAATTCGCGACTCTTTCCCATTTGAAGAACGGATGGTAACTAAAGATACGCCGTTATGAAATGAAGTTGCATAAAGATAATCCTTTTTGACGAGAAGCTCGCCATCAGGCTTTAAGAAGCCTAGAAACTTGCGACCGGTAGCGGAATTAATGGCCGCAAACCCATCACTAAATGGAGAAATCCAAGTGTAATTAAGATCTGATTTGACGGGAGTTATATCGCCAGTTTTAAGATCGATTATTGAAAAAACTGTGTCTAGCTTAGGCAAGGGTCTAAATTTCTGCAAGAAGGCTTTCCCTCCTCCCACATGCTCTACCGAGTAATTGCCTGGTGCAAGAAAAACGGTGCCGTCGGGATGACAGAGACCAACTTTGCCATTCTGAATAAATCTAATCAAAGCGTCTGGTTGCAGACCGTCCAGATTCATGGAACTATCAGACTCCGCAGCCTCACCAAGCCAAGCAATATCGACAAACTGGCTATCCTTGGGCAGTACGACCTCCAACTCCTTCCCATCTCTATTGAACAGGTGTTTATCCCGACCTTCAACAAAGCGGTCCTCACTGACTCCTGTGGCAAAAAAGATTCCGTTTCCTAGGTACTCAATGCGAGAATATTTCGCAGGTATGACTGGGCGCCCTTTTTCATCGGCCAGGCCCACTGGTATTCCAGAAAAGAGATCGGCTTCATCAGGTATAGGACAAGAAGCAAAACCAGCCATAGCTGCCAATTGACTTGCTAAGATGACAGAGGCAGCGGCTGCATTTAAGATTTGTCGATGGTTCATACTTGAGGGAGCAAAATCAGTAAAAGCGCGCAATCTTGCCGTCATCTCGTAGTTCCATCACCACCGAGGCAGGCTTCTTCGGCAAGCCCGGCATGGTCATAATTTCGCCGGTGATGGCCACGACAAAACCAGCACCAGCAGACAATCTAAGCTGGCGAATATTGAGCTTGAAGCCAGATGGTGCACCAAGAAGCGAGGGGTCGTCACTAAATGAATATTGAGTCTTCGCTACGCACACAGGCAAATTGCCGTATCCGTTTTTATCAAGCCATTTCAGTTCTTTCAACGCTTCACTTGAATATTCCACACTGGCAGCACCATAAATAGTTGAAGCCACTGTGGCGAGCTTCTCTTTGATAGGTGCATCCAGTTTGTAGAGCGGAGCAAATTTACTGGGCTTAGCAGTCTGAGCCATAACCAAGTCAGCCAAGTCAAGGGCGCCATCAGCACCTTTGGCCCAAACATCAGCAGTGATTGCATTTATTCCCTTTGCTTTGCAGAGAGCGAGCAGATGGGTCAACTCTTCCTCACTATCACCAGCAAATTTATTGATACAAACAATAGCTGGCACGCCAAACTTTTGCACATTAGCCACATGGCGTTCTAAATTACACAAGCCTCGTTCTATAGCGGGCAAGTCATGTTTAGACAATTCAGCTTCGGCAACACCACCATGCAATTTGAGCGCTTTCACCGTAGCAACGAGCACCACTGCATCTGGTGCCAACTCAGAGCGCAAATTAGCAACAATGTCGCAGAATTTCTCTAAGCCTAAATCAGCACCAAAGCCCGCTTCGGTCACAACATAGTCGCTTGTATACAGAGCCAGCAAGCCAGAGAGAACACTCGAAGTACCATGAGCAATATTGGCAAATGGTCCACCATGTACAAAGGCCGGAGTGCCGTCGAGAGTTTGCACTAGATTAGGCTTGATAGCATCTTTTAAGATGATTGCCATAGCAGAAGCAGCATCGACTTGTTTAGCAGTAATAGGAGCAGCAGCAGTAGATTTAGCAACCACTATATTGCCAAGGCGCTCACGCAAATTCGACATTGAATCGGCCAGACAGAGAGTAGCCATCACTTCTGATGCGGCAGTAATATCAAAACCTGTTTCGCGAACAATGCCATTGGCCTTTCCACCTAAGCCTTGCACCAGATTGCGCAAGCTGCGATCGTTCATGTCCATGGCTCGTCTAAAAGTTATGGCACGTTGATCGATGCCGAGAGCATTGCCGAAGTGAATATGATTATCAATCAAAGCAGCAAGAAGATTATTGGCAGCACCAATGGCATGCAAGTCGCCATTGAAATGCAAATTGATATCATCCATCGGCATCAGCTGCGAATATCCACCACCGGTGCCGCCGCCCTTTTGACCAAAGACCGGCCCCATTGACGGCTCACGCAATGCCACAGAAACCTTGAACCCACCTTTTAGGCCTCGACCTTTGCCACGCTTGCGCAGGGCCTGAGCCAAGCCAACAGAGGTGGTGGTCTTACCTTCGCCAGCCTTAGTTGGAGTAATGGCTGACACCAATATCAACTTGCCGCGCACTTTACTCTTGTCAGACAAGATGCGCTCAATAGCTTCGTAGGCAATCTTGGCCTTGTACTTGCCATAAAGCTCAATATCATCAGCGCCAAGGCCGAGGTCTGCGGCCACTTCGGTTATGGGCCGGAGCTTGGCGTTATTCGCCAGGTCAATATCTGACGGTTGAGAGGAGCTAGACGAAGTCGACGAAGTAGAAGTGGTGGTAGCTGTTTCCAATTTTAAAATTCCAATTGCCTGACTATAAAGAAAAGAGGCTAACTCATGGCTAGCCTCCCCAAGATTATACTGACTTATTCGCCAACCTATTTCTTAAGCTCTCTGACGAGGCGCATAAGGTAGAAGGCGAAGTTGACGTAATCAAGAACTATGTTGAGAGCAATACTGGTAGCTTCAGGCCAGCTATTGTCAGTTGACTTGGCCAAGCGACAAAAGTCGACCAAGAAGAAACCGGTAAAGACCACCAAGCCGCCCACAGCATAAACAATATTTACGCCAGCAGAGAAATGAATGAAGAATTGGCTCAGTCCAACAAGTATTAGGCCAAACAGAGCAAACATGAGAAAGCGCTGCATCGGTCTAAAATCAACGCCAGAGAACGCTCCTATTGAACCTACCACGGCCATAGCTCCGGCAGTACCAGCTAAGCAAACGGCAACCGTATTAGCGCCGATGGTTTCAATGTAGCCTTGCAAGCCAAAACCCACGATTACACCAAATACGGCGTTCCAAATGGCCAATCCGACCATTGCAGAAACCGGTGAATTAACCCTAGGCAAGAAGAACAAACCACCAAAGGTTATAACCAGAGAGGCTATCCAGAGAAACATGTTCGGCTCAGTCTTGATACCAAAGAACGAACCGGCGGCAAGGAACATGAACGAGACACTTGTGAGCAAGGCTACCTTGCTGACTAACGTGCCCTGGGTCAATGCCTGGGCATCGAACTCGGAAAATCCGAGCCCACCGCGCTTTGCCGCCTGCGTGGTCTCAGTGTTGTTTTTAAATGATTCCGAATACGGTTTTTTGTCCATTGCTTTCACCTTAAAGGCCCATATCAATAACGATATACCTATACCAAGCTAGCAGCAACCTGATGACAACTGCGGGATATTCATTATTCCTTAGCAGATAGAGATTCTGCAGAATAGAACGGCATTGAATTAAGAGTCCAGCCCAACAAGAGATCTAAAGTATTGCAGTAACTCCGTCTCAGTAGAAAGCTTAAGACCCCAACACCAATCAATCAAAACCAGACTGTGCTTCTGACAAAGTTCAGCAGTGGCAGAGGCCGCTAGCTCTACATTGGAAGGTTTGGCGTCAGCCACACCCAAAGCGTTAACGAGTTCCCTACCAGCTGAATCTTTCACAAATTGACCGTAAAGCACCAGACCACCAGCCACTTGTAGCGCAAAGCCGCCACTCACCACTGACTTTATGTGCGTAATACCATTAATACCTGGCTGCGCATAACTGACACCGTCGAAAGCCATTCCTCGTTCAAAACAACGCAGCTCAGAAACACGCAGAACTGTACTGGCAAGCGGACATTCAACTCTTTCTCTAGCATGAACCGAACGAAATGCACCGTCCGCCGTGCGCTTCTCAAAGATTGCGGCAATGGCCGAAAACTCCAAAGCAATCTCAGCGGTGAGTGAGCTTGAAACAAGCTCGACCTGCCTCCAATTATCCTCGTGCATAACAAGAATGCGTTTTCCATCGGCATCAATAGGAACCTCGGCACCAATTGAATAAGCAATGGTAGGCAAAGTATAGAGAATGTCTTTAGGATTCATCGAGACAATAGGCTGAACCTTAAGCGTCAATTTTCCCGAAGCCCCACAGCCATTGCGGTCGGCAGGATCAGCTTCGACGATCATAAATTTGAGCGGACCAAGGTCAATGATAGTTTGAACGTCAAAGCGCTCGGGGATGTCCTCAAGACGTTGAGTAGTCTGAGTCAAGACTTTCCCGTCACCATTCACGATCGTAACTTCGACACGCTCACTCTTACCGAGCATTAACGCCCCTTCTTCGCTTCTTCTTTGATTTTTTGCTTGGCCAATTCTTTGGCGCGCTTGGCCGCTTGTTCAGCTGCTTTTTCCGCCGCTTTCTTAGCTTCTAGCTCACGCACACGCTCTTCTTCTTTGAGCTCAAGGTAATAGTTGTAATTGCCGTGATAGACCACCAGTTGGCCGTCTCGAATCTCGACAATCTTGGTGGCAATCTGTGAGATGAAATAGCGGTCGTGTGAAATAACCACTACTGTGCCGTCGAATTTCTTGAGAGCGTCTTCTAGTGTCTCTTTGGCAGGAATATCGAGGTGGTTGGTAGGCTCGTCTAGAATCAAGAAATTATTGGCGCCCAGCAGCATCTTAGCCAAGGCCAGGCGGGCTTTTTCGCCGCCGCTGAGGCTCTCTACTTTCTTGAATACGCTATCTCCGCCGAATAAGAATCGCCCGAGCAAAGAACGCACTTCTTCGGTCTTCCAGAGAGGCACTTCATCTTGAATAGTAGCTAAAATGGTCTTATCTAAATCTAGCGCTTCTGCTTGGTTCTGCTCAAAGTACGCAGGGCGAACATTGTGTTCACCGAGCTTGACCGAGCCGCCGTCTGGTTTTTCCCGACCAGTTATCAGTCTAAGCAATGTCGACTTGCCAGCTCCATTTGGTCCAAGAATAGCGATACGCTCGCCTCTTTCAATCTGTAAATTGGCGTCTAAGAAAAGAATATTGTCGTTGTAGCCATGGGTCAGATCGCGGATGGTAACAACCTCACGACCACTGCGGGCTGCAGCAGGGAAGTGGAACACCAATGTGCGCTCACCATCATCCGGCTTCTCTATCAGTTCAATTTTGTCGAGCTGCTTTTCTCTACTCTTAGCCTGGGTACTGCGAGTGGCACTAGCCCTGAATCTATCGACGAAGCGCTGTTGCACTTCCATCTCTTTGACTTGGCGCTCGTAGGCAGCCAACTGAGCGTCGCGGTTCTGTTCTTTTTGCAAAAGATAAGTGGAGTAATTTCCAAGATAGGTAGAAGATTCGCCCCTCTCCATCTCAACGATGCTTGTGCAAAGGCGGTCTAGGAAGTGACGGTCGTGAGAAATAATGGCCATCGGTGTACTTAAATCGCGCAAGAAGACTTCGAGCCATTCAATGGTGCGCATATCAATGTGGTTGGTAGGTTCGTCGAGGAGAAGCACATCAGGCTTCTGTAGCAAAACCTTACCAAGGTTCATACGCATCTGCCAGCCGCCGCTGAACTCACTGACAAATCGATCGCCGTCACCAAGAGCAAAGCCCATCTCGGCCATCATTTTTTCAACTTTAGACTCTTGAGCGTAACCACCTTTGGCTTCATACTCACGCTGCAACTTATCCATCTTCTTCAAGAGCTTATCGAGCTCTTCAGGAGTGGCAGTTTCAAGAGCGTTGTGCACCGCAGTCAGTGCATGGTGGATTGTATTTAATTTCACAAACGAACTGGAAAACTCTTCGCGCACAGTGTTAGTCGGTGTAACTGCAAATTCTTGGTTGAGATAGCCCACGTGCAAACCGGCCTGGCGAATAATTTGACCAGAAGTCGGTTCGATCTCACCCGTAATAATTTTGAACTGAGTCGACTTGCCGCCGCCATTTGGGCCGACAAGACCGATACGGTCGCCTTGTTTAAGCTCCCAGGTTACGTCTCTCAGCACCTCGCCTTGAGGATAAATTTTGCTGATATTTTCGAGTCTAAGCATTGGATTCCCAAAAGAGCGATAAAGAGTAAGAACAGAGAGAGTAAGGACAAAAAGAGTACGGACCGAGAAAATAAGAATAAAGAGTGAACGGTAAGCGAGTTACTAAGACGAAGTTAGTTGCAACTCTAAGTACTACAGATTCTAGCACTTGGCAAGCCGCTTGTCAGAAGGAAATAGTATTAGGTAGAAGCCCATCCGTCTATGTATACGAGCTAATCTCAATCTAAAGAATTCAAAAAGTTGAAAGCGTTCTAGCCTGCCAAGCCGCTTTCGACCACTTAACTACTTAACAAGTTCGTGTACAAGAGGGTTTACACGGCGTAATTCTTCAAAGTTTTGCCTAATTAGGGTACTCTTTCAAGATCATGCAGAACTAGATGTGAGATAGCCGTTGAGCGCAAAAATGCCAGACAAAACAAGCCAGCCCATTACCCACGCTGACCAAGCAGCTAACCAAACACCAAACCAAGCACCTGATCAAGCAATCGACCGCCAGGCCCTGATCAAGGGGGCCAAACGAATCGTAATCAAGCTCGGCACCGCTGTCTTGATGAAGGATGAGGGCGGAATCGCGCTCAGCCGCTTCTATTCGTTCGTTGAGGGCATCGCCAGCTTAGTAAAGTCAGGCAAAGAAGTGCTACTTGTCACCTCTGGCGCCATCGGCCTTGGCTCACGCACCCTTGGGCTCACCTCCAAACCCAAGCTATTACCTCTAAAACAAGCCTGTGCCGCCGTTGGCCAGGGCCGCCTTATGGCACTCTACTCAGACGCCTTTGAAAAAATGGACGTCATCGCCGCCCAAGTCTTGCTCACAGAAGAAGATTTTTCCAACCGCAGGCGCTATCTCAATTTGCGTAGCACCATCACCCAACTCTTAGAGCTGCATGTTCTGCCGGTCATCAACGAGAACGACACAGTATCAACAGCTGAGCTAGAGATGCTCAAGGGCGACCACAAAGATGTGGACATAAAAATCAATTTTGGTGACAACGACAAGCTATCAGCTCTGGTGGCCAGCAAAATCGACGCCGATCTACTTCTCATACTGACTGATGTGGAAGGCCTCTACACAGCCGACCCCCGCTCTGGTCCAGAGGCCAAACTCATCTCAGTTGTAGATGTCTTCACCCCAGAAATAGAACAATTGGCCGAATCAAAGGTCGTCAGTGAAAAGCCTGGTCGTGGTGGCATCAAGACCAAATTGGCGGCTGCTCGCATTGCTTCTCAAAGCGGCTGCGCCACCATTATTGCCGGTGGCAAAACCGAAAATGCCATAGGGCGAATTTTTAATGGCGAAGATCTAGGCACACTCTTCCTACCCCACGGTGGCCTCAGCGGCAAACAAAAATGGATTGCCTTTGCCACCACGGTCAAAGCCACACTGGTAGTAAACCCAGGGGCAAAAGAAGCCCTAAAGAAAGGGAAAGCCAGTTTACTTCCCGCCGGAGTAACCGAAGTGAAGGGAACTTTTGAGCGCGGCGACGTCGTTAGCGTGGCCGGCGGTGATGGTCATGAATTTGCTCGCGGCATTGTCAATTATTCAAGTGATGAAGCCCGTCTTGTATCAGGCCAGCATTCAGAAGCCTTGGACGAATTGAAGGAAAGCCGCAACTACGATGCCTTGATTACCCGAGACAACATTGCTTTTCTAGACTCTTAAACGGATAGAAAACTGGATATACAGAAATGACAGCCACAGAACTTCCTAAAGACGCGACCAGTCAAGAAAATCAAGTAGAAAATAGCGTCATGGAACTAGCTAGATTGGCATCTCTGGCAGCTCCAGCACTAGCTTCGACTAGCCTGGAAAAGCGCAATCAAACAATTTTGAAGTTCGCTGAAATTCTTGATTCGCGCCGAGCCGAAATACTAGAAGCAAATGCCAAAGACGCACTGAACAAAGATGCTGTTGAGTTCAAAAGCGGACGCATGGCCATCGACAACAGCAAAATCGATACTGTTATAGCGGGCTGCAAGGCCCTCGTGGCAATGAAAGATCCACTAGGGGCAATCGACTTTGCTAAAGAGTTAGATAAAGACCTGCGCCTTTACCGCGTCACTTGCCCCATTGGTGTAATTGGCATCATCTTTGAAGCACGGCCCGATGTACTACCGCAAATTGCCGCACTTGCGCTCAAATCTGGTAATGCCATTTTGCTCAAAGGCGGACAAGAAGTTGAGCAAACCAACAAACTTTTGTTCAGCTGCCTGCAAGAAGCTCTCAGGCTCGAAGGTTTACCGGAGAGCAGTGCGACCTTGCTGGCATCGCGCTCAGACGTGGCAGCCCTTTTGAAAGCTGACCGCTATGTCGACTTGATCATTCCCCGTGGCTCAAACAGCCTGGTATCGTACATTCAGTCAAATACTAAGATTCCAGTGCTCGGCCACGCCGAAGGCATCTGCCATGTTTATGTGCACCACAGTGCCAACATTGAACAAGCAATCAAAGTGGCAGTAGACGCTAAATGTGACTATCCTGAAGCTTGCAACACTATGGAGACTTTGCTGCTGGATAAAGATCTCGCAGCAGAAAATCAGCTGGCAATTTTAACTGAACTGCACAAAGCTGGAGTGGAACTGAGACTTGATAGCGCCTTGATGACCTTCTGCACTACTTCGGGCTTAAAATCAAAGCCAGCCACTGATCGACAGACCGGCTCAATAGTCACTGCCGCAGACGAAGTCGACTGGTCGCGAGAATACGGCAGTCTCTGTCTGTCAGCCAAGGTAGTCGCCGGAGTGGATGAGGCCATACTTCATATCAATCAATACGGCTCTGGCCACACAGATGCCATAATCTGCCAAGACAACTCAACATGGCTTAAATTCTTCAATGGAGTAAAATCTGCTGGGGTTTATCACAATGCTTCCACCAGATTTGCCGATGGCTTTCGCTACGGCTTTGGCGCAGAAGTGGGAATCAGCACAAGTAAACTTCCACCGCGCGGACCGGTAGGCTTAGAGGGTCTAGTAACCTACAAATACAAATTGGAAGGCGCCGGTCATAGGGCTAGCGACTATCATGGAGCCGGTGCCAAGTCTTTCCTTCATACAGACATAGAGAAGAAATAGATGACAGAAAAGCGCGACCAATTGCTAGAACGCATCAAGCCATTGCGAGACGATGTACGCATGCTCGGCTTCATTCTAGGCGACACAATCAAGCGCTTCGAAGGCGAAGAAGTATTTGGCTATGTCGAGCAATTTCGCAGCCTCTTTAAAGAAATGCACCGAAACAAAAGCATAGATAGTGAGCTAAATCTGGCCAATCATCAGAAGCTCCAAGAATTGCTCAACGCCCTTGATCTAGATACTTCTATTAAAGTGATAAAAGCATTTCTCACTTATTTTGACATTATCAATATCGCTGAGCAAAATCACCGGCTGCGTCGCCGTGCCCAACACGACAGCAGCGGCGAGCGCAAATATGAAAAAGACTCACTCTCAGAATTCTTTGGTGGCAGCAATTTAGAGCCCCAGCAACTCTTAAATGTCTTAAACAATCTTGATATCGAAATTGTCTTCACCGCTCACCCCACCGAGCTGACAAGGCGCACAGTAATGCTCAAGCAGCTTGAGCTGGCTCAACTGCTCTACAAGCGCGACCACCCACCGCTTTCGAAACACGAATCTAGCGCCATTGAAGCCGGGCTTAGATCTGTTGTCGAGTCACTCTGGCTTACTGACCATGTCATCTATTTCAAACCATCTGTCAATGACGAAGTGCGCTACGGCATTTATCATTTTGATCATGTGGTCATCGACGCGGTCATAGATGTGCACCAGTCTCTTGAAGAAGAATGCAAGAAACTAGAAGCTAATCTCAATGCAAATTCAGAAACAAAATCGAAAACTAACTCGACTAACAACTCAACTAACAATAATCGCAACTTCATCACCTTTGGCTCTTGGATAGGCGGAGACCGCGACGGCAACCCCTTTGTCACCAAAGACGTCACCCTGCAAACTCTCGACTATCAGCACAGTGTCATACTCAATCGCTACCTCAAAGACTTGGAGAGCCTATTTAACGAACTTAGTCAATCAGCCAACTGGATTGATCAGACCGAGGCATTCAGCCGCTCGCTAGAACACGATAGCCTGGCACTGCCAGCAGTGACCCAGAAATACGCCCACCGTTATGCCCTAGAGCCCTATCGACTCAAGCTTCTCTATATACAGGCGAAGCTGCGCAACACCCGTGATCATAAAGTTGAAGGCACAAACGCCGAGTTTTATTCAAGCGCCGATCAGTTCAAGAGCGAGCTAAGAGTAATCAAAGATAGCCTGGTCAAAGCCGGTTGCCGCGATAGCTTACACAATTTGAACCGCCTAATTGCTACTGTCGATATATTCGGATTTCACCTGGCGAAACTTGATATTAGGCAGCACAGCAGCCGTCACCGCGATGCCCTAGATGAAATTACAAAATCACAGGCCCTTCTAGAAAACGGCTATAGAGGCTTGGATGAAACTGCAAAAATGGCTTGGCTCACCAGCGAACTGGCAAGCAAACGGCCATTAATTCCGGGCGACTTGCATTTCTCTCAAGCTACAAACGAAACAATCGAAGTATTTCGCACCATGGCACAAGGCCAAGATCTTTACGGCGCCTGCGCTCTAGATACCTATATAGTGAGCATGACTGAGCATTCATCTGACTTGCTATCAATTTTGTTGCTTGCCAAAGAAGCTAGCATTTGGGCATCAGAGCATCATCCCCATAGAAAAATTAGCATCGTCCCGCTATTTGAAACCATTGAAGACTTGCGGCGAGCACCACAAATGTTCCAGGAGCTTCTAGACAATCCAATCTACAAAAAATATCTAGCCGAACGTGGCAATCTGCAAGAAATTATGATTGGCTACTCAGACAGCGGCAAAAATGGTGGCATAGTCACAGCCAATTGGGAACTATATAAAGTTCAGAAGAAACTGGTGGCCATAGCCCAAGCAAACAATATTGAGCTTAGGCTTTTCCATGGCCGGGGCGGCACCATTGGTAGAGGCGGCGGCCCAACCCATCAAGCTATCTTAGCCCAGCCACCTGGAACGGTAGCAGGCCGAATTAAGCTGACTGAACAAGGTGAGGTAATCTCGTCAAAATACGCCCTGCACGATATTGCAGTGCGCAACTTCGACCAGTTAGCCGCCGCTGTACTGCAAGCAACCGCTGCCCAGCCCCAGTCAGATACTGAACTAGAAGCTGCATCAGAAGCTGATTCAGGCGCTGAAAATAGAACCGAAAATAGCGAACCAGTGCATTGGTTCAATTTCATGGAACAGCTTTCGACATCGTCATTTAAGGCCTATCGCTCTCTTGTTTACGAAGACCCTCAATTCGTTGAATTTTTCAGTCAATCAACTCCTATTGGCGAGCTGTCTAAATTGCAGATGGGCTCGCGCCCGACAAGGCGCAACGCCGGTTCTGGCTCGATTGACGACTTAAGGGCAATTCCTTGGGTCTTTGCTTGGACCCAAAGCCGCTACATGCTGCCGGCCTGGTATGGCTTTGGCAGTGCTTTCCAGGCTTGCTTAGAAGCGAATCAAGAGACAAGCCCAGAAACTGACCGAGAAATCCTGGCAATGACCCAAGAAATGTATATTAAATGGCCGTTTTTCCGCGGCTTAATCAATAAACTAGAAAACGCCTTAGCCGTCGCCGACATGGATATTGCTGCTTACTATTCAGAAAATCTCGTGGACAAAGCATTGCAAGAAAAATTCTTCAAGCGCATCTTGGCTGAATATGAATGCACCAAGAAATTTGTCTTGGCTGTATCGCAGCACCAGGTCTTACTGGAAGAAGTGCCATACCTCAAACATTCAATTGCTATTCGCAATCCGTATGTTGATCCTCTGAGTTATTTACAAGTGCGACTAATTGCTCAATTGCGCGAACGCATCAGCAAAGAAGGCACAGAGATAACAGCCGATGTCAAACACGACAAGCTACTTGAGACAGTCTTGATGACAGTCAATGGTGTGGCCGAAGGTTTGCAGAACACCGGCTAAGTCAACCGATCTTAAAACTTCAACTAGCTTTTTTCTGGGCTTCTCTCAGCTTAGAAAGAGGCAGTGAAAATTGAGTAGTAGCACCATCAGGCAGGGCCAGCTCAAGTTTAACGGCTGGTTTGCCATCCACCCCCTTTTCTAATTTTATGGCCGATGGCACAATAGTCATATTGGTCTTCAGCCCCAAAATCTCAGTCTGCATGTTGACTTTGATGCCTTTGATATTTGCCAAACCAACAGCATCACTTCCACTTTGAATGGTAGCTGAGATGCTGCGTTCTAAATCAATCGAACTAACAGTCGCTTTGCTGTTTTCAAGGCGCTTATTGACCTCAATATGTTTTTCCTTCATGGCCTCCGAGGCAACATCAAATTGCGCAGCACCACTTTTCTTCATGCTCATGCGCTGCACATCATCAGTATTTTGGAACAAACGCATGGCCTCACCAACCTGCTTTAATGCCTCAGGTTGATTCATAATTGAACGCATTGGGCTATCTTTGTTGAAATCATTCTCTCTCAATGAAACTGTATTAGTTCTCATTCTCAGTAGACCCTGAGTACTTCCTGTCGAGCGCAAAAACGGGCCAGAATCATCATGACCCAAAGTCATCTCATTGGTATGGCTAGTTCTAATTCGACCTCTCGGCCCTTGAACATCAGTAGTGAAGCCACTCATATTGGCAAGGCGAATGCCGTCGTTAGTTTTTGCCAAATCAAAACTGATATTTCTATCCATATGACTAGCCACCGGTCGATGACGACCAACGCTAATATTTGGCGCATCGCCAGTGGTGGCGGTCTCCAACTTAGCGTTGACGTGTTGCCAACCATTGGCGCGCCGACTAATCTCAACCGATTCTAGGTTGCTGAGTTTGTCTATGCCTTTGCTTATTTCTCTAATTGGATTAGGAGCATCAACAATTTCTCGAACACCGGGAAATGCACGAACCTTCTGAAGTGAGTCTCCAATTGTCGGTTTAGTCTCACCCAAAGAAAAGCTACTAGCGTCGGCAAATTCACTCGGCAGCTTAGTGTTGCTCTTTCCCGCAAGTACACGTGACGCCTCGCTCCACAAAGTGGCAGCCTCAATACCAGAAGGTTTACTGTTGTCAGAGACAGGTTCAGAACGCTCAGTTTGGGCCTCACGTTTAGGGGCCGTGATTTGATCAGACATTGAGCCTCACTAGTGCAAAGAAAAGTAGTAATCGCATGTTAGCTACGCTCATGGTAAGAAAAGTTTGTTTCAAACTTGTTGCAAGACCGATGAAAATGCTCAACTGCTTAGGCAACCTTTTCTGATTACATTAAGATTGGTGATTTGAGCGTCAATCATTGAACTTTTTTCGACCTACCAACGTACTAGTTGGTATGACTAATATAAGTACTTACCGAGGTGCATTTATGAAACGGCCCACTAAGGTCTCAAGTTTAGGTATTGCACTCAGTTTTGCTGTCCTAACTATAGGCATGCCTATAAACTCGCCAGCCCTAGCCCAAAATGTCACTCCCAATGTCGGCCAATTCCAGCCACCAGGCGGCTATGGCCAAGACGGACCAGGCCAGCAAGGAATGCCGCCGGGTCAGGGTCAAGGTATGGGAATGGGTCAGGGTCAAGGCCAGGGCCAAGGACCATTTGGCGGTCGCTTCCGTGAGCGCATGGGCCAGCGAATGGGCGGACAAGGTCAGGGAGGCGCTGGACAGGGTTTCCCTGGCGGACAAGGCATGGGCGGTCAGGGGAGACAAGGCCAAGGCACTAACGGCGGACAGGGCATGGGCGGTGGGCAAGGACAAGGTCGCGAACAGTTCATGCAAAAGATGAAAGAGCGCTTTGATGCTGACCATGATGGTCAATTAAGTGACGCCGAAAAATCACAAATGCGTCAATTCATGGAACAGCGCCGAGAAGCCAGAGAAGCCCAGGGCGGACAAGGTGGAGGTCCCGGTGGACAAGGACAGGGCGGACAATCCATGGGTGGCCAAGGCCAGGGACTCAGGGGTGGGCAGGGCTTTACGGGTGATGGTCAAGGCGGACAAGGCGGACAAGGCGGACGATTCCGCGGTGGCCAGGGTCAAGGATTCATGGGGGGCCAGGGACGCGGCTTCGGTAGGCGCGGCATGAATGGTCAAGGCGGTAACCAAGGCGGCCCAAATCAGGGTGGTCCCATGGGTAGCCCCAATCAACCACAAGACATGCCCCAACAAGGTATGCCTCAACAAGATATGCCGCCCCAGGGCATGCCTCCTGAAGGAATGCCACAACAGGGTCAACCGCCCCAATAAATAGCGAAAATTGCAGCTGTAATGTTTTGCGGGTATAAAATCGATACTAAAGGCAAATTCTGAATTCACAGAACCAAGGGTATCGATCTGCAAAATCCAAGACTAGCCGCACTGCGAAAAACCATAGCCTCTCTGACAGCCCAAGGCAATCAGCAAATGGCTGGAGGCAACTACGCCTATGCCGAGCAGTTCTTTGACCGTGCGCTAAAAGAATGGCGTGCCGGTGGCGGTAGCAAAACCGAGGAAGGCTCGCTCATAACTCAACTGGGCAAAGCCTACGAAGTACAAAGAAAATTCGAGCCGGCCTACGACCTATATATGCAGGCTTTGAACAACCTGACCGGTCAGGAATATGACGAAGTCTATGCCGCCTTCCTCTATTTAAACGAACGCATGGGTGCATTTACAAAGAAAGAGCCTGGGTATTAGGTATGGTATGCTAGATGTGTCGTAAGTCTTTGAGCTTGTGTCGCTGGATAGTGAGACCCTCGGTGGTTCTAGAAACCGACCGTTGAGAGAGCAAAAAAGCAGACAAAATTTCGAGATGGGCGGAGGTTTTCCTCCGCCCATTGCTTTTACCAACCAATCACTATTTGACTCTTGGGGATAGTGCTGTTTTCGGCAAAGTGACCACTGCAAGGCCTTCAGAAAATTTGGACGCATACTCAAATTTCGCAGGAATGATCAGCTTGCCACTCTTATCCACATAGCCATACTTCAATTTGTATCGAACCAGCCCACGGCCGTTTGAAAACGCCTCAGCACCGTCATACATAGGGCCGAATACGATCACACCATTCCTGTTGATATATCCCCACCGATCACCAAGTTTGACTGCTGCCAAACCTTCGCTGAAATAGTCAGCAGCGTCGAATTTTAAACCGCAAGCATACTTTCCATTCACATCGATGAAGCCCCACTTGCCTTCGTAGTCTCCTTTTCCGAGCTGACTACCGTGAGAAACGGCAACAAGATTCTCCGCAAAGTCCTTTGCACTATCCCAAGTAGGCTGTACAACAACTTTTCCGGTCTTATCAATAAATCCAATTTTGAATCCACCAGTTTTTGGATAGATGTAGAACCGAGCATATCCGCCAGAAAACGGTCGAGGATAAGCGCTCGCACAGTTTGCAACAAGCTTTCCTGCAGTATTGAAGTAGCCATTTCGAAAGGGGGTAGAAACTCCACTGGTAATTAGTATTAAGCCACTATTTACGGTTGATTTCCCTTCGTAGTCGACTGTCAGATTACTGAGAACACTTTGGCCTGCCTTGTTAATAAATCCACTATGACGCTGAGGGTATTCAACTAGAGCGATCCCGCTTACAAATCGCCCTGCCGGCATTTTGGGAGTACCAAAGTCACTATTTGGATCAGTTGCAAATTTGGGCTCAATCACAAATTTGCCATCTTTATTTATGTATCCCCATTTTGAATTGACTTGAACAGCGGCCAATCCTTCTGAGAATAGGTCGGCATCATCGAACTGTGGCTTGATTCTAAAATTTCCTGTGTGGTCGATGTATCCCCACTTCGCACCAGAAAGAACTGGCGCCAATCCTTCTTTGAATATCTTGGCTCCTTCGAATCTATTCTTAAACGCGATTCGACCACTTCGATCTATGAAGCTACAACTCCAGTTTTGTGCATCAAGAGCAGTTTTCAATTTCGCGGCTTTGCTTGGACCTTTCGATACCGCAGCTAGGCCATTCTTAAATGGCCTGGTATCGTCGAATTGAAGTGGTATCACTAAATCGCCTGTGGCGTTCATGAACCCTTTCCTTCCACCTTTGGTTACTTCTGCCAAACCTTCGCTACTTGATTCGATGCGATCGAAATCAAGCTTTCGAATTGTCTTTCCAGTCTTATCAATCAAGCTCCAAATAGGTCCTCTTTGAACCGGAGCAAGTCCATCGGTAAAATGACCAGCGCCATCAAATCCACTGGCTAAAATCGCGCCATTCTTATCAATAAACTTGTATGTGCCACCCTCTTGAAAGACACCCACCCCATCGTTGAATGGTTCTAAAGTTGCATGATGCATCTTTCCATCAATCAACTTACCTGAGAGATTGAGATAGCCACTAGTTAAGGCCTCTTCTACTATTGCTATACCATCCTTAAAATTAGCAGCACTCGTGTATCTGGGTGGGACCACTATGCGACCTTGCTCATTGATATAACCATAGGTACCTTCTGCCTTTCCCCAGGTTTCGCCATGAAAGAACTGCTCGTAAAAATGAACACCTAGTTCGACCGGTAAATGAAAAGCTGCCAGTCCTTGGTTAAAGCGATGCACTTCGACACCTTTGGCACCCGGCGCAATTACTTTCTTGCCGCTCTCATCATAAATATCTTTATGAAATGGAATGATAACGTCATCGCAGCAGTAATTGCCCGAAAGGCTTTTTTTGATGACCTTTCCGTTTCTATCTATTACAACATCCTTGTTCTTCAGCTTTGCAGAGGCCGCTCCAGACACGAAATCATAGGCTTCGTCAAAGCGGGGCGGAATGACAAACTTTCCGGTCCTGTCAATGTAACCCCAAAGATTTATGCCATAGCTATTAGTGGGTACATTGGGTCTAATACCTTCGCTGTCGACATTCTGTTCAGCTCTACGTATTTCGGCCCTAGCCCAAGGACTAGTGGTGGCCAATAGAAAAGTTGCTAAGGCGGCCACGGCCATCTTTCGAAGTATGCGCAATCGTGAACCTCACCGCTGTTATATGGGTATTTCTAACCATTAGTTAGCTTAAGACTGGGATGTCCACAAATGGGAATAAGCCGGCTGGTCTTCACACCTGCACCCTTGCTCAAACTTTCTAGCAATTTGGCAAGCTCACCATCGGCGAAGTGAGTTTCAGCAGCGTTGCTAATTCCCGCATCAACAGTTCCTGAATTTTTCTCGCCAACATGCGCCTTCATCTCACTGATAGCGGCATTAGTCGCCTTGAATGCCTGCGGCCGGCTAGTTCTTTGCTTACCCATTTAATTCCATTAATTCCTGAGATGTTACTGGTTGGTTCCACGCTTGTACAGACGCTTACCATATACCCGTATATTGTAGACAGCGCGATCATCACCAACAGCCATGACACTAAAAAGCAGTTTGGTTGCTTCATATTGTTCCTGCATGAGCTGAGTTCACCGCTGGCATAGCATTAATGCTGCAAACCAGCAGTGTGAGAGCGACCGCGCAAACCTTCTTCAACGAATGGGAAAGCGTCGGCACGCAAAACCCTTGACAAGCGCGCAAATCAAATTTCATTTTTTGAGTTAACAATCTCGGTCACCATATGCGGTGACACCATCATAGATACACAGGGCTTTGTTGTTTATATGGAAACAAATGGAACCTTTTGAGATAACCGCGGTCTCTTCGAGCAGGGAAATACATGATCAAGAAGTTATCGATCGTAGGGCGTGTTTATCACACCGAGGAAAATTATGTCAATGTCAACCAAGCAGGAAGAACAACACGAACATCTCACGATGGAAGAGCGATTGAGCGCTGTCGGTGCTCATATAGATGACCTTATTACCAAAGCGAACGAAGCAAAGGCTCGACTAGAAAAAAACCTAGAACAGAAAAAGGAAGTGAACGCTGAAGCACTAGATGAGCTTAAAGTGGCCTTGGATAAGGCTTGGTCTGACGTTGATCGTGCCTGGGAAGAAGCAAAAGCAGGGGCTCTAAAAGCTGCTAAAACGCTGTGTCATCCGCATGAAGACGGTAAGCAATAACAGTTGGTAACCTTCTACCAGAAGGACACACCTATTGATACTTGTCTGTAGTGGTCAGGTGATCCTATTCAACCTTGGCGCCGCTATCTGGAACCGTTGGTTCCGGCTCCGATGCATGAGCTGGAGATGAATCTGGCTCAGAAACACTCTCAGAAGCAGTACCAGATTCGCCAGAACCATCAGATGCAGCGGAACCTTTGCCCTTACCTTTGAATAGTTTTGAAATTACCGCTACAACTCCTACTATGGCAATGATAATGAACTTCTTCAGTACCAGTAGAATACCAAGGCCCCATTTCCACAAGGCGCCGAATATACCGAACTTGGCCGCTGCGGCCATAGCACCACCACCCAGTATCAAACCAGCCAGTCCATATCCTGCAGCTTTGTCGGTGCCCGGAACATATTCTGCGTAAGTCTGACCTTTATTGAATTTGACATTTTGTAAAAGCGTGGCAACCTTCGCTTTGCCGAGATCGAGCTCTTTCGGCTCGGTGACTAGATTCATTGAAAGCACACCGCGTCGGCCGAGCATACGAGTATTATAGTTAATGGTATCAACAGGCGCATCTGCTGAGTCTACATCTTTGACCTCGATGGCCCAGATCATTTGGTGGCTAGCTTTGTCGTAACGCGGCTGCTCGGCCCAACCGCCAACGTAGTAAGGTTGGATTTTTTGGGCGATGCGCTCCTCGTTTTGTTCTTTATTGGACTCTTTAAACGAGTTCAGCAGATCATTGGCATTGATTTTGTCAGCGTCATCTTCTGTGACGTAGCCGCAATCTTCATAGCGACAAACAACAAAATATGTCTCCGGAGAATCTTTTTGCGGTGCAATAATTCCAAGTACACCTTCACCCGATGAGCCCTGTTCTTTCAAGAAAGCAATCGCTCTTTCTGGTTCAACAAAACGAAATTCTTTCGGCAATTTGACCACGGCCAGCTTGTCGCCCAGAATAACAGTTTGCTCTTTGACTTCTTCGGATTTAGCGGCGACAGTCTTGTCTTTCGTAGAAGCAGTCGCTTTCGCCTTTGAGCCCTCTTTACCAGACTTCTCGTTCGTAGATAGCTTGGTCTGGGTTGTCTCTTTCGAATCTTGCTCTTTTGCTTGAACTTGCAATGAAGATGCACTTAGTATGCCAACTATGAGCGCTGGAGCAACAAGAAGGAAGGAGCATCTGCGCGAACTAGACCTAACTGGCGATTTCATAAATTCTCCTGGAGCGACTGTTGCAATGATTCTTAGTTAGATACTCTCGTCTTGGAATCCACTCCGTCAAGCATAGGCTCCTCCGGCTTCCTGTAATCAAGTGCGAGAGAAACTCATCACTTAAGTGTCGCCGTCAAATAAGCAAGAATAGACACCTCAAAAAGAAAAATTGCCAGCACAATAGTGGTGCCGTTTCTCTCTAACTTGGCCGTTTGTGCTGTTTCTGTGGCAGCCGGCAATAGCCACCAGGTAAATTTCTTGACCAAAAACGGCATACAGATAAGAGAAACCAACCCAACCGAGCACAAACTGGTAATCGCTATTGCCAGAGCCATATTTAAGCCATTCAATAGGGGCACAAGATAGTGCCGCTGTATAACCAAGATAGGATACAAGCCTAACACCACCAGACAAGCGGTTTTCCAGGCAGGCGTTACTGGCTTACCAGAAATAGTCGGCTCCCATCCAGGAAAAGTCGAGCCTATAACCTGTATTCTGGTGGACGCTTCAAACTCCTTATTTTCCTCTACTAGAGCCAGTCTCTGCTTTGAATGCAACCAGAACTCTAGGTCCTCTGTTCCACCGAAGCGAAGAATACTGCTCCAGTAATTGGCCCGACCCGGCACCGGAGCTTGCAGATAGCTCCCCCTGTATCCAGGAAAGCTTGACTGGGTTGCTTCAAGTTTGCGCTTCCACTGAAAATAGCTATCTTCTTTTCCAGGTGCCACATAGGTCTCGATAGCCACAACAGAGCTGCCATGATCAGAGAGAGCGGCACTGGCTGCCAGTTCCTTCACCTGCCCCTTAAACTCGGCAGCAAGACTATCAAGCTGCGACTTTCTTTCTGGAGAATTCAACCAAACTGAGCATGTTTCTTCACTGTCAAAACGATGAATAACCGACCATATTGCAGATAGTTTTTCATCTTCTTCGATTTCAGAGGGAGCGATTTCAGGAGGAATAATTTCGGCACTAAAAAAGCCCTTAAGAGCCAAGGCTCCATAAGCAAAATCGGTCAGCCATCGACTGAAATCTGATGTCTGAACCTTATCAGTAGAAGCAATTTCAAAACTGGTGGCGGTGCTTTTTATCATGATTTAAATAAAGTGTATTGGCAAAGCCTGAGGATATGATGTAATCAGCAAGTTTCTGCTATCAGGTTTTGTTTCTTTTCCGGTGTCATGCCAGGTGATCACGAAAAAGCCCTCAGTGAGAAATCATTTTTACATAAGTGGCAAGTCCCCGCAATGTAGAAATTTTCCTCATCAATGCAGTGGGCACTTAGTCAACGCACGGGGACAATGTTTGCGCCCCGTGTTTTGACTCTCAAAACCTATTTGGTCCCCACTTCCGGCCGACGGCTGCGGGGAAATATAAATTCTCTCCCAATGCACCTTCCGTTCTCAATTGAAAGTTGAACCTCCCCTAGCCTTAGCAACGGATATATATAAAGCTCCTTGTTGCCACTTAGCCTAATGATTGATTGAGGATTGCCATAAAGTTTGATAAGGGCAGCAGTTGATAGGCCCGGTTTGTTATAACTGGCTTCAGAAGACAGATGACGAATAGCCCCGAATCGCTGTACCTGCCATTCATCAAAGGAGCTTATCTCAGCTTCGGTGAGAATTGACGCCTGGCAACAACTTGATCCAAGAAAACTGAGTTTAATCGGAATTTGTTCATATCCAAAAAAATAAACCAGATCGGTTGTGATTGGTGATTGCTTCTTCCAGACAGCAACTTCGTCTGTTATAAAGGCAAGCTCGTTATACGTTTTGCGAATATCCTGGAGAGTTCTACCTTTGGCTCTTTGTAAGAATATTTCTGCAGCTTGCATCTCTGCTTGCAGGAAGCAATGAGATGACTGAATTTGCTCCTGTTCGTGCCTAGAACTGTAGTTCAACTGGGTAGTTAGCGCCTGAAGCTGCTCGTCAGACACATGCTGCGCAGCTAATGATTCATGGGGTTTAACTCCTAATACAGGGTGGAGAAAATCTAATACTTTAGATTCGGCAGAACTCACATTGTCTCGCAGCGCCTCTTTGGCCGAAATATCCACCGCAAGTACGAGCGCACAATCAGCTAATATAAAAACTAATGCGGACCACAAACCAATAAAAAATCTAGGCCAAAAACAGCTCGTCTTCATGACTTTCACTACCAATTTATGTTTCATTACTCGATATTGTTCTCTAGCAATTCTACGGAACTGGCTTGACTGTTGGCTTCGGTCCACCGTGTGCTGCAACTCTCCGAAATTGATTGTCGTCAATGACACGCATTAGATACCAGTGATCGGCAAGTTTTTCTGTCCAGATTGTTCCATATGGCCCAATCGGTGGAGGGCAATTATCTTCAGAATAAAGTAAACCCGACATAGAATAACGTCCGCTGAAAAAAGTGAGGTAGACATTTTTCTCTTTGAGCTTATGGACTACTCCAAGTTCCAGCGCATTGAGTCGGCCAGCAATAGATACGGCAGGATCGCTTGTAACAGGCTGCTCTGACTTGTTATAGAAGTATCTAAAATCAGTAAACTCACCAACTTTAAGATCAGCCATTGACTGTTTTGCTAACACTCTCAAATCTGCTAGATGCTGTTTGAACCACACGCGAATGTCAGCATCACTCATTAAGCTTCGACGTAAGGCTCGCGCTTGCCCATCATGAAAAGCATCCCACGAAGCTCTTACAGCTGGAGTAAAACTGAGCCTTCTCTCTGCCTCAAAGCGATTCCAGTTAGCATCCGGTGCCGGCTCCTCGATATCAAGTCCGGGTGCAAACCGTCGTTCTTCAAGTGGTGTACGAATAGCTGATATTTTCCAACCATCATCATCAACTAAATAGAAGTATGACTCTGTTCCAGGGGGCATGTGCTTAACTCGCGCCACTGCACATTTTTCTGACAGCAGCCGCACTTCAATTTGATTCTCATCTAATTTGAGGAATTTTCCTAAACCAGGGATTTCCCCCCAACCGGCTTTGATGGAATTGCCAGTTATTTTCGCCTCGCCAGTTAATCTTGAGCTGGCCGTCTTTGTATCTAGTGCATTGCTATTCAGCAATGTCACCGTTTGACGCACCAAAGCATGCAACGCCGGAGTTAACTTGTCACTTTTACTAGAGCTGAAGTTGTTCTGATTCTGATAAAACCAGGTGTGCGCCAGCGGGCTAAGTGGATCAATAGAGGGGCCTAGGTGCCCACCTCTTCCATCAAATATGATTTGGCCTAAACCCGTATTAACAATCGGTGGCCAACCGTCAAATTTACTGTTTCGCAATGCAATTTCTTGATCAGACAGTATCTTTGGCACTTCTCTTGCCACTGGTGGCCCGTCTTTATCTCTGATTGCCGCAAATTCTCCAGACTCGGGTCTTACATAATCGAGCGTATAGAAAAGATCACGATTTGCATACCAATCTCTGCCAACTGGAAAGGGGTATATGATCCCATTATAGTCGTCAACTGATACTATCTGCGATGCCACTGTCAGATTGAGTTTTGTTAGTTTAGCCTGCGTACCTGTATCGTCTAGTGGGAGACTCAACACTTTCAAGCCATCAAGTCTTTTGTCAAGCAAAATACTTGATGGACCGGTCTTGCTGTCGAAGAACTCAATTACTTGGGGCACTTCGGGGGCGTCAACAAGAAGGTCTTGGCTGTAGCTTACTCCCTCGCTATCACGTTTGCGCTCTGTTCTTTTTGCTTTGAGAATTTCTTCGTTCGGGCAATCTTGCAGTGAGCTAACACGCAATGGAATTTGCAATTTAGTTCCGGCGCGACTGATGGTGACAAGAATCGTTCTATTTGGGTTGTATGTGATGGTTTTGCTTAAACTCTTATAGATACGAACATAAGGCGCATCTATTTTGAAGCTCTCTATACGGTCATTGGTTTGCAGTCCAGATTTTCTTGCCGGTGAGCCATCTTCTACCGCTTTGAAATAGAAGCCTTGTGCATCTTTATCTATTCTCACGCCTGCATAGCCATAGGTACTCGGCGGGTCAGTTAACGTGTTTGAACTCGCCGTCTCTGCTGGTTTATTACTGCCCTCGTTAAGTGGTTGCGCCAGTGCTGGCACAGTCAGCTGTAGTGCCAAGGCCAAGCAAGCAAATATTAGGGCGAACGTGCTTTGCATTATTGCTTCATGATTCCCTACGCGCCCATAATTTCCGACTTGGTACTCTTTGACTGCAAAGAATATCACTCTTCTTCAGTGGTCGCTATCTGATACCAGCAGGCAATGGCGGCAGCGAGGCAGACCAGAGTGGCTGCAACGGCAATCATGTTCAGCATGCCGACATTACGCCAGCTGACGAAATACGAGATCCAGGGCAGGTGCATCATGTCCACAGGGCAATACCAATGAGCGGAAGAGTAATTATGGCCTTAATTCGGCATCAGGTAAATGGTGAAATCACTCAAACGGGGAGCCACTAGGTACTGAGAAGAAGGGATGCCCCTCTCTTCTCATTCCGCAGCTAACGTTAGCCAAGCTGGCTCAATAGTGCCAGCCCCTCTATCCCTGTAATAGTGTGTCTTTCCACCTTTTGCAATTTCAAAATCAATTTCAATCAGGGTTTGAGTTCTTTCTCAATATTTTCAATACTAGGTAAGCTGCCGCCTAACTCTGCTGAAAGTGGCTCTGCTAGCCGGTACTCAGATATCCCGATGGGACTGTGGCTTGTTCGCACAGTGTACTCTGCGATCAACGTTTTCTTTGATAACAAAGCATCGTAATTTAAAGTGGTAGAAAAGTAGGTCAAGATAAAAGTCTTCACCATCTACCTCTAGGTGGTACTGACTGCCTACAAAGGCGAAGCCTGTTCCTAGTTCCAAAAGGAAGTCCCGCAATTTCCCAAGTAGCCCTCTTTCGAGATCACGTTCAATTTGTTCTTTCCCCATTTCGAGAAAATCGAAATTGTAAGGATCTTTCAGTAACTGATGGGCAAGTTCCGACTTTGGATGAGGAAGCGTTGACTTGAAGTTGGTAGTAGATTTCCCCTGTCTTTCATAGAGGCCGCTTTCTATCTGATGAACGAGTAAATCTCGGCTCCATCCGTTTTCGATCGTCTGCAAGGCATACCAGTGGCGCTTTCCCGAATCTTTTACTTTGTCCAAAAGAGTACAGTTGTGATACCATGTCAATTTTGCAGGCGCCGCTTGCAAAATTGCAGGATCAGGATAGCTTTCGGCAAATACCTTCATGTAACGGAGGTTTCTCGCCGAAAATCCCTTCACTTCCGGAAAAGCTGACTTCAGATCAAGCGCTAGCCTATCGACTACTTTGGCTCCCCATCCTTGTTCTGACTCTTGGGTCAAAATATCTCTGCCAATTGACCAGTATAGACCAATTAGTTCTTGATTCACGGCTAAGTAAGCTTTGACCTGAGCCTTACGAATTCTTTCCTTCAGCCCCTTGAGCAAGCTTTCAGCTCTTCGATGCGACACCTACCAACTATTCATAGATAGGCTACGCCTAGACCACGAACGGCTCAGAATACCTACTTAGCGCCCATTGATTTAAGTCTAGCTTCAATTTTCAAAGCTTCGGCTTCTTTACCAGCCATGTGCAAAATAGCACCCTGAGTGCGCAAGACGAGCATTAGATTTGCTTTGGTGCTAAATTTCTCAATCAAGGTTGCGGCCTTCTTTGAGTACATTTCAGCTTGAGGCAGATTGCGAGACATCATAGCCACACCAGCCATATTCGAATAAAGCATCCCGAGGTTGGCACCGACCATCTGATTATCTGGTGCCAATTTGTAAGCTTCTTCTAGCTTGCTCACAGCCAAATCAAACTTGCCCGAATTCATGGCCTCAGCGGCCTCATTGTTGAGGCGCAAGCCGCGCATCGTTGGTGGTTCAGAACCAGAAGGCGGATTGCTGAGAGATGATGACTTGGTAGCAGACGAGCCAGGTGCTGCTCCAGGGATTTTCTCTGGATCTGCACTTTGACCGCCAAGCAGCTCACCATTTGTACCAGAAGAACCAGGTGCACTTGCAGAACCTGCGGAGCCTGGTGTTCCAGAAGCATTATTTTGAGCAGCTGGAGCATAAGCCGCAGCCAGAGCGCTGGTGTCACCCTCGGTTAAAGCACAAGGTTTATCTTCAGGATAGATCGTGCCAAACATGATATCGCTAGAGCTACTGCTATGTTTAGCAATTCCTAAAGCGTGACCGATTTCATGAAGTGCTACCCGACGAGCATAATTGTCGGTTAGGGTGGGCATCGCTTTTGGTGGCACAGTTAAGAGCAGAATCTTTGCCGAAGTAATACCCTGAGCATCTGGCACGACAATGGTCTCGCCGTCTTCTATCGACGAAGTCATCTTTGATCTATCATTGGTCCACTGACAGGTTATACCTTGCCCGCCATCAGTTCTATCTACAAATACAAACTGAATTTTGCCAGTACTAGCAATCATCCAATCATCAAAGGCTTGCTTAACTATTGTCTCCAACTGCGGCCGATAGCCGGGCACACCTTTGCCAGGGACAATACAAACAGGAATTGGTAGTCGACTCTTGGGCCAATTGAAGTGATCCGCTGCAAAAGCTGAGGAACTAGGCATAGAAGCAAGACCCAATGATAGAGGCAGGACCATAGCACCAGCTAGACCAAGACTTCGCAACAAGGGCATAAACTTAGAAACTGGCAAAGACAGAAGCGCCAACGCTCTTCTCATTGAAATAGCCTCCCTGTGTTAGTTTACACTTTGCAGCGTCAATGGCGCTGTTTGTTCAACTTGCCTGGCCAAATCAAAAGGAAAGGGAATTGGCTTGCGCGACTTCTCATCAATCAAAACTATGGTCGACTGCGACACAGCACAACAGACACCATCTTTATAGACAACCTGAGCCAGCTTGAGAGAGCTGCGACCGATATTTACCAAAGCCGTACCGACCTCCACATCACCGGGATAGTGCAATTCGGCCTTAAAATCAACGTCGATATTAGCCAGTACCATCGTCTTGCCTGGCCCAGCCAAAGAACCATTGCCATCAAACAACAGTGCAGCACGGCCAGATTCAAACAGAGTGACGAACACAGCATTGTTCACATGACCGAGCTTGTCGGTATCACCATAACGCAGGTTTACTTTGGTCCAGTGCTTGTAGCACTTGCGGTCAAGAAGTGCCTCTTTCGATAATGCTGGTTTCATTATTTCGATATCTCGCGTTTATACAGGCTTTTGCACTTTGAGCATGACGATAGAAAGTGGTGGTACCACAACTGAAACAGAATCTTGCCGACCATGGTGCCAGTGCGAGTCACTATGCACGCCACCATTGTTACCGATGCCGCTACCACCATATATCGCAGCATCAGAGTTGAGCATTTCTTTCCAATAGCCGCCCTGTGGCACACCGACTCGATAGTTCCATCGTGGCACGGGGGTGAAGTTGCACAGTACGAGAATGAAATCGTCTAAATGCTTACCTTTGCGCAAGAAGCACAATATTGATTGTTCATTGTCTTGGCAGTCAATCCACTCAAAGCCACCAGGGTTGCAATCATACTCATAGAGGGCTGGCTCTGTCTTATAGAGATAATTGAGATCGCTTACCCATTGCTTGATACCAGCATGAGTTGAATGCTCAAGCAAATGCCAATCAAGGCTGCGCTCTTCGTTCCATTCAATCCACTGGCCAATTTCGCCACCCATAAAGAGTAGCTTTTTGCCTGGCGAAGAATACTGGTAGCCATAAAGCAACCGCAAGTTAGCGAATTTCTGCCAAGCGTCACCGGGCATTTTAGAAAGAAGCGAATACTTACCGTGCACCACTTCATCGTGCGACAAAGGCATAATGAAGTTCTCAGAGAAACTGTACATGCTTCTAAAAGTAAGCTTGTCGTGGTGGAACTTACGGTGAACTGCATCAAGACTCATGAACTGCAATGTATCATTCATCCAGCCCATATCCCATTTGAGGCCAAAGCCCAAGCCGCCAACATAGGTGGGGCGAGTTACTTGCGGCCACGCAGTTGATTCTTCTGCCACCATCATTACTGATGGATATTCCGCATAAACTTTCTCATTGAGTTGCCGCAAGAAATTAATTGCTTCAATATTTTCTCTGCCACCATATTGGTTGGCTACCCACTCGCCATTCTCTCTGGCGTAGTCGAGATAGAGCATTGAAGCCACTGCATCAACGCGCAATCCGTCGATATGATACTTGTCGAACCAGAACATGGCATTGCTCAAAAGGAAGTTAGCAACTTCGTAGCGGCCATAATTGAAAACATAGGTGCCCCACTCGCGGTGCTCGCCTAGTCGAGGGTCAGCATGCTCATATAAGTGAGTGCCGTCAAACAAACCAAGGGCATGGCCATCACGAGGGAAGTGAGCTGGAACCCAATCAACCAACACACCAATACCAGCCTGGTGCAATTTATCAACTAAGTACATGAAGTCTTCTGGTGGGCCAAATCTACTGGTAACAGCAAAGTATCCGGTAGTTTGATAGCCCCACGATGCATCTAGTGGATGCTCTGAAACTGGCATCAACTCAACGTGTGTGAAATTCATTTCAAGCACATACGGAATCAATTTGTCGGCCATCTCGTGGTAAGTCAACCAGCGATTTTCGTCTTCTGGTACGCGCATCCAAGAGCCAAGATGCAATTCGTAAATAGAAACTGGTTTAGCCAGCGAATTTTTCTTATCGCGGCTCTCTAGCCACTTGGCGTCATTCCACTTGTAGGTGTCTAAGTCCCAAACGATTGATGCTGTGCGCGGGCGCATCTCGCTGGCAAAACCAACAGGGTCAGTTTTTTGTACATGTCCATTGGCACCGTCAATAAAATACTTGTAAAGAGTACCGTGACCAAGGGCAGGGATGAATGACGACCAGATACCCGACGAATGGTTCAAGACCATCGGATTCTTATCAGCATTCCACTCATTGAAATCGCCGACCACAGATACTCTTGCAGCATTGGGTGCCCAGACGGCAAAGTGTGTGCCTTTGACGCCGTCGCGCTCAAGCTCATGGGCGCCTAGCTTTTCATAAATGCGATAATGTGTACCTTCTGAAAATAAGTGCACATCAACATCTGAAATGAATGCCGCATTTCCCGATTCTTTGGTGGTCATCGTCAATTCCTTATCTCAGCACTATCTCAGCCCTATCTCAGCATTATCAAAGCACCATGTCGACAGCCTTCTACTGACAACCGCTTACAGCTTCAAATGATTATGTCACCTTCTAAATATATGAGATTATTGTTGCTATGTGTTTAGTATTCATTGTCATGGGTGTATCTGGAGCTGGCAAGTCAACAGTGGCACAGGCTCTAGCTTCAGCCCTGAATTTACCCTATTTTGACGCTGATGATTTTCACAGCGATGTTAACAAAGCAAAAATGGCCAGTGGCGAGCCATTGACAGATGCCGACCGAGAGCCTTGGTTGAACAGCCTCGCCAGCGCCATTGGCCAATGGCAGAATAAAGAACAACAGAACGAAGAAGCAAAAAGCAAGGAAGAAGCAACAGAAGAAGGCGCAGACAAACGCCAAGGTGCAGTACTGGCCTGTTCGGCCTTGAAAGAGTCATATCGGCAACGACTGATTGGTAATTCGGCCGCTGTGCGGCTGGTCTACCTCAAAGCCAGCTATGAAGAAATCTACGGGCGTATGGAAGAGCGCCAAAATCACTATATGAAAGCCGACATGCTCAAGAGTCAGTTTGCCGCTCTGGAAGAGCCAAAAGATGCAATTGTTGTCAACGCAAGTCTAAGCATAGAGAAAATTGTCGAGCAGATAATCGATTCTGCAAAACTGAAAAAGTAGTGCTTCCAAACATATTTAAGCTATTGCCCAGCCTTAAGCGGGCCGCGCGTCCACAATCTTGCGAACTTTCTGTGATGTCGGGCTGCGCACCAATGCCTCAGACTCAACAAAATCAACTTGGGTGATAAAAGAAGCGTCGTTGCTTTGCACGATGCTGCGAATGGCTTTTACCAGAGCTTCGTACTCACTAGACTTGGGCACGACAGATGTCGGCACCAGACAGAAACGCACTCTGTCCATTTTGGCGGCATCATCATAAGTGAGCAGAATTTGGTAGTCGAGTAAGTGCTGAAACAGTTCGAAAAAATCATCAAGAACGAAATAATCACCACCAACCATGAACGAGTTTTCGCAGCGACCGCTCAGCTCTAGAACGGTCACCGACTTGCCTTTGTAGATAGATTGAACCAGTCGACCGATATCGCCTGAGTCGTATCGCAGAACAGGGTGACGCGTTCTCACAAGATTGGTTGTTACAACCTTGCCAAAGCCATCGCCATTGGGTTCAAATATCTCGACATGCATCAGTTCGCTAGGGAACAGGTAGGAATCGCCCCCGAGCCCATCTGGCTGGTAAGACCAAACGCCAGCTTCAGCCGAACCATAAAGACCGCAGAACTGTTTAATGCCTAAGGTATCGGCAAGAAACTCGCGTTTATGAAGCGGCAACGGCTCACCGGCAAAAATATATTTATCCAACTCAAGATGTAGCTTTTCTCGCGCTAAGAAACGAGCAAACTGAATCACCCGTGATGGCAAACCCATGATTGTATTGGCAGAAAACTTACAAGCGACACGAAAGGCAAGCTCATCAGCACATGCCGAGTTGACAGGCAAGGTGGTCGCCCCGGCCTGTTCGCAGTATGAATTAAAAATTTCTAGCGAGCGATACATCATCTGGCTGCCGAACATATTTAGGGCAATGGTATCAGCGTTAAAAATAGACGCCTCAATCATGGCCTCGCCCAACACTCTTCGCTGGTATTGATTTTCAGCAATATCGGTGGGAAAGAAGAGTAGTAGATTAGAGACACTGCCTCCCGTCGGACTCCAATAGGCACCTTTTTGCAGAGCACCATCGGCAATTGCTTCTTCTACGACCCTGTACAAGGTCTGCTTATTAGTCAGCGGCGCATCGGTAAAGCAAGTCGATGCAGCCAGCCGATCAAGGTAAAATCGGTGGCTAGAAGCTAGGGTATAGATTTCGTCTACAGTGTGAGATCTTGGCACCCTATTTTTCACCTTTTAAAGTTTGTACCGGAAATAGAACGGTACCACCGCCAGCAACATTGACGATATCACCAGCGGAGGCACGATAAATACCAGGACCAAAGAAGACATCGTCAAAGCACAGCAGCGTGCCCACAACATTGAAAGAATGCCTTGCCACCACTCCACCGCAAGCATTGACAAGCAAATACTGTGCTTGTGGAATATAGCGCTGCAAGACATAATCAGACTCTCGATATTCTTCAATAGTACGGCGCCAAGTCTTCAAGTCGAGATTTTTGCCGAATATCACCCCTTCGCCCTTTCCTAGCAGATTCGGTTTCAAAACCCAGTTTTGCTGACTTGCTAGTGACTCTTCAATAATGTCGCTACTTGTCGCAACAGCAATGGCGTATGTCGGCACCACATGAGCACTGAGGAACAAAACATCTTCAGGCGACAAGTAGTCTCTCATAATCTGTTGATTTCCGAGCACCGCTAGAAAGCGCTTGTCATGAACAAGAAATATGGTTCTCAAATCATTCAAGTATTCGCGACTGGCAGCCAGAGCGCCCAGCATAGAGGGCGACCACTGCAAAAGCTCATCTTGATGCAACTCTAAAACTAGATAGTCGACCAACTCTTGCTCGCTATAGAACTTGCCATCTCGAACCTGAAGACGACAAAAGTCTTGCCATTGCACAGCTAATCCAGCACGCTCAAGTTCGTATTTAAAGAAGTGAATGTCCCAGCCTTTTTCACGGCCCTTAACGATACTACATTTAGTACCAGCACCGTGCCCGCGCAGAAAGTGATGTGGAACCTGCGAAAGCCCAGATAAAGGCGAACAGAGGGGGTTTATATACTTAAGTTTATCGACGATGCTGTTGATATAGTGGCTGATAAAGAAAGCATTAGTAGGAAAACGCGCATTGATCTCACAGATGGCTATACCACCATTTTGGTTATGCAAGAAATCAGGGCGAAAACTGCCTATCTGATAAGGGTGCTCGCTTGCCAATTGCAACACTGGTAGCAGATCTTTTGGCAGAGACAAGATCTTCTGAATGCGCTCATCAGAAAAATAATTTGTCACTATTTGATTGATAGCGCGAAATAGAACCCTGTGCAATTGACTCTGTTCGTCGCGCTCAAAACTAGAGAGTTCAAGGGGATAGGGATTAAAAGCATGCGTGTACCAGGTGGCATCATTCCCCTGTTGTGCCAGCAAGTCAATAAACATCCGGTAATCGGCGTCATAACGATCGCAGTTAGGGTCGCTAGAGTGGCCGCTAGGTACACTGTACGTAGGCAGGATTTGCTTCAACTGACTCCTACTCTCATAAAGCCTCAGACACCTCAGTTACTTCAGGCAGACTAGTGTGATCACCGGTTGAAGCTCGCAGAGGCATCTGAAATCTCATTCTTACTAGATGTCGCATCTTGTCTTTAACTACAGTGCGAGCATGCAAGAAGCGCCCGTTGTCGAACAAGAGCACAGTGCCCGTCTGCAAAAAGATCTGATCGACAAACTCTGGAAGATTGATTAGCCCGTCCAATTCAGATATAGCATCAATCTGAGCCTGGTCAGCATGCTCAAGATCAAGCACTTCATGGCGATAGCGAATCGTAACCTCGCCATCGCCAGCGAGGGAAAGGATAGGACCTTCAATAAAAGGTCTTTCTCTTCGAAACTCGGCAGGAACCCTAAACCTAAATTGGCTTTCTTGCAAAACGACACGGGCCGTCGAACTCAAGAGCGGCAAGATCTTTCTTACATCGAGAAGCTGAGTCTGCCCCCCGCCAAGGCTATCCTCTTGAACGACGAAGAGTCCGACATATCGAGGTGGTGGCTCCTCGAAAGATGCATCAGTGTGCAAGGGAAACTCACGAGTAGTCAGTGATCGAGCAGCTGTTTCAGGATCGACATTACTGTCATATTTGACATCCCATTGCATCTTGCCCTGCTCATCATGCGCACTTACGTAGCCTATGTGCTCGACTATTTTCTTGAGCGCAGCGGCAGTTCGATCAACAAAGTTGAGACGCAAATTGACAATACCGTGCTCATACAAGGCCGCACGATAATGATCGAGGGCAAGGCCTTCGGTGCTTTCTGCACTGAACAAGCAGTGAGGATGAATGAGCATCAGTTGAACGCCTCTAACAAACGAATGCGCAAAGCGAAGCTCATCATTTCAGACGCCCCTTAGATTGACAACTAATAATAGTCTCAGGACGGTAGCCAACAGCCCCGACACGGTTTCAATTGCTCTTTTTCGGGCTGGCCGGAACATAGGGCTCGGTCTTTCGTGGTCGGGACGGCGGTGCCAGAATGGCCATTTCTTTGCCATTCCAGGTCATTTTCATAACTGGAGTTTGCTCAGCTTTGCGATCAAACCTAACTTCTTGCTCAACACTTTCTTTCAGTGCCGAAAAAGCATCGCTGAGTTTGGTCTTCTGACCGTTGCACTTCAGTGACTCAATCAAGCCATGGGTGAATACGCCATTTTTATAGCGCTTAGATTCCCACGAGCGCTGACCAGCACCACTTGAAGAAATAACGATTGTGCCCTCACCAGCAATGCTACCAAGATCAAAATTATTGGTGCGAATCAAACCCTTGCCACCATTTACAGCCGCTGCTCCGCTGTTGCAAGAATCAAGAACTAAGAGCACTCGATCACATTGGGTGCGCCTCCTAATCGTGCGAGCTAAGTCTTCAAGCTCGATAGCAGTAGAAAATAAGTTATCGACATTGGTATCATGCAAAATTAAAAAGTTCTGGCCAGCGACATCTAGTTCTTTGGGGCTACCGTGGGTAGAGGCATAGATCAGTATGACGTCATCTTCCATCACCCGACGCGGCAACCAATCGTCGCCGATGATGCGCCGAATTTCATGCTCTGTAGCGTTTTCGTTGGTCAATAGAATGACATGATCTTTAGCAAAATTGCCGTCGGTGGTAAGAAAATTAGCAAAGTCAGTAGCATCTTTAGCGGCGTATTGCAGATGGGGAATGCGAGGATCTTCAAAATCATTAATTCCAATTACCAAGGCCCACTTGTCTCTGATAGGCCTATCAGTAGCAATAGACTTATCAAGATCAGCGGTTGAAATTTGTTTCGAGATTACCACTCCTGTCGGCGGAGACTTCTGAGCAACAATATCCAACGCTGAATCGTTGTCGATATCTCGACCATTGACTGATACGTGGGCCAGATGAAAATAATTTGTTGCCGCCAGTTCAAGCTTGACGTAGCGGGCCTCAATTGGCTCACTAAGCTTAATATTCCAAACAGTCGGCGTCTGAGTAAAGGCTTTGATCTGCTTCCAGTCAGCCTTATTAGCCGATACTGAGACCGTCAACCCTTGAGCCCGCTCTTGCAGCTGGCGTCTGCGATTTTCAATAACTAAGCTATCAACTAGGCAATTACGCCCCAAGTCAATGACTATATTGGGACGATCTTGCAGCTGTGTATGAAAGGCAAACTCAGGAGCAATCACCTGAGTCGATAGAAGTCGAGCCACATGAAGATCTTCTGAGCCGGTGAGTAAACAGCTCTTTTTCTCGTAGCCAGGATAAGTAGAACTAACTGAATAGGTGGCAGACTGTGAAAGACAATATGACTTTGCCTGCTCGCTACCACTCAGCGCCACACAGGGCAGCGAAATCAGCTGTAGAGCTAATACGCTGACGATGCCAAAGAGAAAGAGATGTAGGCAGAAAAATATCAACAGGCGGCTAATTTGCGGCACTAACTACCCCCCTGCTAGTAACCCTATAACAATGGCACAGTTTAGAAGCATAGACATCGGGCCAAAGGTCTACGTCTTTGGTCTAATTACCATGATCGTCTAGATCGATTGTGCATCGTCCATAATGATGAGACACTAGCTAGCCTGAATGGAACGCGAGAAACTAAACGCTAGAACGAACCCAAGCAAGGAATTAACGGCATGAACAAAGTTTTTACTAGCCAAAAGCACGCTTCGAAGCTAGCGAGCGCCATCATCTGCCTATTAGCCATTTCAGCCTGCGGTACGCAACACCCTGGTGATCAAGATATTGTCTACGTCGCCGCCCGAAATATTGACCAGCTAACTCCAATCAAGATCTCTGACATCGTGGAATTGAAGCGCGGTAACCATTCTGCGGGAAATGACCTACACCGGTTAGAAGACTTCCTCGGAAAAGAAACCAAATTCTTCATTCCGGCTGGTGAGACCATGCACGATCTCAAAATAGATCCAACTTCGAAGAGTAAAATCGACTGGGCAAAACTAGATCGCAATGGCTTTAGTAAGCTCGTTCCAGTTCTGAAAACCACAGCAGATGTACCGGCAGGCGGCATCGTATCACTGGACAATCTGGCTCAGTCTCTGGTCGCACTAAATGACACACCTGAAAACGTCATGACCTACATTCCCGAAGGAGGCACAAGCATCGATGGCTATATAGCCCTCAAGCCATTAGCTAAAGGCACTATAGTGTCGTACGAAGATTTAAGCGACACTTCCACAATGTCAAACATTCGTAGCTTTGTCGCGGTTCGCGATTTACCGGCAGGAACTGTGTTGACAATTGCCGATCTCAAAGCCAATATGAGCAAGGAAGAGGAACAAGAACGCTTCAATGCAGACTGGGACCATGACGACAAACAAAAGAAAATTGCTTTCAAGGATACTTACGACTTTAACAACTGGTATGAGCACAAGTTGCTCAAGAAACTCAAAAAAGGTGAAAAGCTGACCGAAAGTGCTCTTGGCCCGCAAATGAATAAGGTCGGCTTCGCAGCTCATGATTTAAAACCAGGAATAGAATTGAAAGCAAGTGACATCTTGATGAAGTTCGTAGAAGATAGGAAACCATCGCAAGATGTTTCAGAACTCGACGTCGCCATCGGCGCCAAGCCCATCAAGTTGATCAAGTCTGGAACGCGCATCAATTCTGACGACTTCAACCAAGACGAACCGCAATGAAGTTGGAGTTTTTCAACGATTTTCATTGCCACCTGAAGATACCAGGAGGGTCTATCGGCTTACCCGCTGCATGCTCAAGCGAAAGGGAAAAACCACGGCCGGTAACATCAAAGACGGCACAAGTTAGAAGCCACACAGCTATGAGATAGAACATTGAACGTCTCATCCACGAGCTAACTCGAAAGAGCTGACAGGAGCATACTACGCACAAAAAATAGCACACGAAAGTTAAGGAGAACCTAGGCACGAGAGTATAAAGCGGTGCTCCAAAACTAGTGGCTACCTGGTTGCAAAAGCAAAGCAGCAATGCGAAGCAGATTAGAAAAGCGATTGGATAGAACCACAGAATAAAGGCAACCAAGAAATGAGGCTCATTAAGTGAACCGCACAACCTATTGATTAATCCAGCTTCTGCATGGTCCAACTAACTATCCCTGCAAAATCGAAGCACGCTCCCTAACCCATACTTAGTTTAGAATAGCATTTTAGTTAATATCGCTGAAAATACTTATTCAATGAATAGAGGTACAAGCCATGGCCAAGCGCATCAGTGAAATAGCAACTAGCCCAGCGCATTCGCATGATCGCTTGGGTAAAGTCAGCCTTGGCTGAACCCTCAATCGGACGAATCGAACTCGACATGATCGGAAATTGGGGTTGGTACTGTAGATGGAAGGGCACTTTCGACAACATGAGCGACAGACCAATCTTAGGCGACACAGACTGGCTGCAGTATGCCCTGGTGGTAGATGTGCCCGAAGAAAGCACCAGCATGAATTTCGGATTGTTCCTGATCGATGTTGGAAAAATGTGGCTCGACGAAGTGAAGTTTGAAATCGTCGACAATACAGTGCCATTAACTGGCCTCCTACCTAAACCAACTAACCTCAATTTCGAAGCTTGAGCACTGCTGCGTGCGCAAACGCCCCATACCAGAACCCGTATAAATACATGAAAAATCTTTCCATTAGAGCCGAATCCCACTCTATTCCAGCTGAAAAATTAGCCATTGTAAATAGCAGACTTCAGACTCTAGTAAATACGATTAGCATTGATTTTGCTGATACCGGTTTCTATGTTAAGTCAACATTCAAGTCCTTAGAACTCGTTCTAAATCTATCTAGCCACCAAGGAAATGATCTGGAATACACCTTACCGGTGGATGGCAGTCAACTTTATGTTCAGCAGGCTGTTCCATTAACGGCTCTAGATCTAAGCCACAGTAGTTATGAACTAGAACAGCTGTTGGAACAAGCAGTGCTAGCACTTGCAATGGTAGCTAAGCGCTATGGCGGTGACTCACGACAACTTGAACTGAGAGCATTCCACATTCGAGGAGAGGTCGCTCGCCGAAAAATTCAAGACTTAAATACAGACGAAGACTTAACGCCCGATGACATCACAGAATTGCAAATTCACATGAGACTTTCTGACGACGGGTTTGGATCGCCTGATGAAACAGACTTCTTCTTAACCACCTTCTTCGATACTATCGCTAGCATGATTGAAGGCGATCAGCTCGGCGACGTGAATGACAACGACGTTGGAGCCGGGTATTTCGTACTCTATTGCGAGGGCGAAGACCCAAGAAAGATGCTCAATAGAATCAAGCCCTTTCTCACACAATGCTCAAAATCGAAAGAAGACTTCGTGATACTTAGATCACCTGAACAAGAATTAGAAATTGCCATTTCCGATATATAGCGACCTAAACCGAGAGCGAGAGCGAGAACTAAAGCACAACGTCGTCAGGCGAACAAACCCAAAGCCATCTTCCTAACCTTCTTGCTCAAACTCATACCGTTGGTCCGGTGTCATGCGACGATAATCCCATTGCTCCTGACTGTTCAAGCGGTTGTACAAGTTGCGCTCATCATTATTCATGCGCTCATAACTGGTTTGATCCTGCTGACTCAGATGCTCGTAGTTATAGCGCTGGTCTTTCGTCATGCGCTCTAACTCGTATCGTTCTTTAGAATTCATAGTCTCAAGAGCCTCACTAGAGGGTTTTGCATAGGACACGGCAATATTCTATTAACTGGCTATTAAGGCGAGGTTAAGCCTGGGTACAATAACCTTGCAGAAGTTAAACCATGACCGACAAGACAAAAGATTGCAATGACAGTAGTGAAGCAATATCTATCACTCAGGAGTTATTGAGAGAAGACCTCATTGAAGTGATGGCAGGCTTATCGCCGCGAGAAAGAGATGTACTGAACTTGCGATTTGGACTCAAAGACGGTCAACAACGAACGATTAAGGAACCAAGATAATTCGAACCAATCAAACCAAACCCTGTGTGAAAGTAACGAATTAGAAAACACGGCACTACCGATAGAACCGACGCCCAATTAGTAAACAGCAGACCATGATTACATCAGTAACAACACCTATGGCCAAGGCCCATCGTTACCTGTATATTGTCTGGTATTCACGACGCTGGGCCGCACAATGAAAACTATGATAATTATATGCAGCATTGCTATGGCAGCCGCTTTCCGATTCCTCTACGAAATTGGTACACCGTGTAATGCTTATACATCCGCATCAACAAACAAGCCATAGCCAGCACCACGAACATTGCGAATTACCGACTGACAATCAGGCCTGTCTAGTTTCAGCCGCAACCTCTTTATGCAACTCGTCAGTGCTTCGGTGGTGGAGTCGCTCTCGCTTGGCCAAATGTGCTCGAGCAGATTCGAAGCTTGAAAAAACTCGCCTGGGTGTCGCAGCAAAAATTCTAACAAGGCAAACTCTTTCGGCATCAAACTGAGAGTTTGACCCGCCCTTTTAGCAATATGACTTTTGGTGTCAATCTCGATATCACCGACAACAAGCTTACTACTTAGAAGTGTGGCAGGTCGCCTAAGCAGGGCGGCAATGCGAGCGGTAAGTTCTCTACCATCAAATGGTTTAGCCAGGTAATCATCGGCGCCAGCACCTAAGCCCATAAGCTTGTCATCTATGGTCTTTTTACCAGTGAGCATTAGCACCGGCGTTGTTCCACCTCGGCCGCGAAAGTCTTTGAGAATATCAATGCCTTCAACTTCTGGTAAATTCCAATCAAGAATTACAACATCGTAAGGGTCAAATTTTAGCCGTTGCTGTCCTTCAGCACCGTTTTGAATATGTTCTACGATGTGACCTTCTTTGGTCAGCCAGCGATTAACAAGAGACGCCAGCTGCAGGTCATCTTCGACTATCAGAATCTTTGCCACTAACACCTCTTAGGTCGACTTAACTTTACTGGCTCCGATAGCTTTGAAGGCTTGCTCAGAAGCCGGGACAGTAAACCAGAAGGTGCTACCTTTGCCCTCAACCGATTCTACACCCATTTCGCCCTTGTGCATCTCGACGATAGCCTTGGCAATAGCCAGCCCCAACCCAGTTCCTTTGTGCACTTTCTGGTCAGCGGCTTCGACCTGGCCAAAGCGCTCAAATACAGTGTTTAGCTTGTTAGCCGGAATGCCCCTACCAGTATCAGTGATGGCAATGCGCACGAAATCTCTGTCTAGCAGTGCTTCAACTAAGATTTTTGATTTAGGTGGTGAATATTTGATGGCATTAGCAAGAAGATTAATCAGCACTTGCACTAAGCGTTCTTTATCGGCATAAATCATCAGAGCAGGGTCAAGCTCTCGCTGCACCGTAATTGACTTCTGCTGAAATAGTGAAGCAATAGCACCAATAGACATCTCGACCAGATCACCAAGAGAAATTGGCTCAGCAATGAAATCGATAAATCCTGATTCAAGCTTGTCTAAATCAAGCAGGTTGTTTACCAGTGCCATAAGACGATTAACGTTACCTTGAGCCGCATGCAAACTATCTTTCATAAAATCATCTAATGAATCACCAAGCTCTTGCGCTAATAGTGAATGAGTCATCTGAATAGAACTAAGCGGTGTGCGAATTTCATGACTGACCATGGAGACAAACTCAGCCTTCATTCTATCGAGGTTCTTTCTTGCTGTGATATCGTGCATAACGCAGTAGAGAGAACCTTCAACTTCTGACCAAGCGACTGTCCACTCGGTATCGGCCACAGTGCCATCAGCTCGAGTGACACCACATTCAAACGATGTCTCTTTAGTTGTCTCGATCACTTTGCGCAGTGAAAGCAATACCATATCGCGATCAGCGGCAACCACAAGGTCAGCCAGACGCCCACCAATTAGGTCTTCCTCACTATACCCCCAGTGTTTGCTCACAGCTTCGTTGATGTCAGTGAAACGCATACTAGAGTCTACTGAACAAACCACATCGGCAACATTCTCAAGGATAGCCCGTTCTCTGCGCCTCAATATCACAAGCGCATCATGCATCTTATGATAGAGATGATCTATCTGTGCCAATTCGTCGTCGCCGTCTAATTTTTCAGCTGGTGCTTTACCGGCAGCCATCATTTTAGTATTGGCCATAATCACATTTAGCCTATCGGCGGTGCCACGTCTGAAGTAGAAAGCCAGACCAAAGGCTATCAAAAGCGAAAGCAATACTGAGAAGCCCAGAACTATGCGAATAAGCTCGCTGTACTTACTTACATCTATTCCTTCTACATCTTTTGACTCAGCCTGCTGAGCAGTCAACTTGTCAGTAGCTAGAATTAGCTGCTCAAAGTGCTTACGCATTGACATATACAGCACTGTGGCGCCGGCTTTATCACCGACTTTCATGCACTCGGCGGCTCTATCATGCTCTGCGCCAATCTGCCGAACTAGGGCATCAAGGCCTTTCCAAGTTTCGCTGCTCTTGGGGTTGCTTTGCACTAGAAGGTGAATCTGCTCTATTTGTTCTTTCATTCGTTGGGCAGTTTGTCTCGCCTGCGCCAACATCGCTGGTTCGTCAGTACTCTTATAGATCATAATCTGCGTCACTCGCTGAACATGCAGACTCATGAGCTTGTAGGTTGTATTAGCAAGTTCCCGACCTTGTTGCTCCCGCAGGCGCGCTTCATCGGCTTGCCATAGCAAGACAAAGAGAATAGCGATGAGAACGAGCTCAAATACTACAGGTACAGCCACTGCTACAAAAAATTTGTGGGAGATTTTCAGCGTTTTCAAAATGCCAACCTAAAACTACTCCGCATTGGATGTCTATTAAATCAGCTGTGCCCCTTTTTTAATAGTGCAGCCTGTATAGGCCACAGGGCCATTAACAATGCCGCAGGATGAGATTTCATCTGGTTGACTGCGGTTTGCCAACTTGAGTCTCTATATTGAACTCAACCAGACCAACGCAGTCCCTTTAGCAATTACAAATTTTCTACTGACTTTGGAGAACTTACTATGACCTTAGAACGCGCTGAAGCTAACGCCGCTGAATCTCGTCAGGCTTTTACTAACTTCGATGGTGTCTTTGCCGAGGCTTACTCAGATAAAGGCCTAGGCGGTCTGAAAGCAGTCTCAAGAAGCCGCCCCGAAACCGGTTCTATAGATTTCGGAACGCAAGATATCTTCGCCTCAGCCGACAAACAACTATTGCCTTCTTCTGATAAAGACTGGTCTGCTGCCGAACCAAAGATTAATGAAGCAAGCGAAGCCGAGAGAGTAACACCACTCGCTCAACTACAACGGGCAGAGCGCATTGCCGCCAATGCCGATGTCGATCAATCCGCAACAGTGTTAGACAAAGAGCACTTACCATCTAATCTGAAGGATAACTCTTCTACTGAGCCCAAAATAAACGAGATTACAGAGGCCGATAGAGTAACGCCTTTGGCTCAGAGCCAGCGTTTGCAACGAATTGCTGCCAATGCCGACGTCGATCAGGCCACAGCAGTGAAAGATCGCTAAGAACTAAACTGCTGCTTTTGATTTATTTTCTACCTTGGTAGTAATCGCCAAGAAGGCAGTAAATACAGCTGTGCTGGCTAATAGCAGTAAAGCCGAGCCAAACTCACCACCGGCATATGAACCAGTAACGTGCTTAATCAAACCAATGAGCATGGGCCCAACAAAGCCACCAAGATTACCCACCGAGTTGATAAATGCTAAACCTGTCGGCTGGGCCGGCACCGAAAGCGAGCTTCTGGTCAAAGCCCAGAAGGGTCCGACAGTGCCCCATATACCAAAAGCAGCCAAGCTCAGCCCGGCCAATTTGAGACTATCAGGCAAGTATGTGGCTGCCACTAAACCAAGCACTGTGATACCAGAAGAAGCCACCACATGATAGCGGCGCTCGCCACTGCGATCTGAACTGGCGGCGATCACTAACATACCCAGAGCCTGCATCAAAGCAGGAATGGCCGAGAGCATGGCCACCGAAGAATTAGTGGCAGAGCCAAAAGTCTTGATTATTTGCGGCAGCCATAATTGAAAGCCGTACATGCAAACTGTGGTAGAGAAATAAAGCAGGGCAAAGCGCCAAACAACTAAATTTTTAAGAGTAGCCCAGACAGAAAGTTGTTCATTGCTTTTTGCATCATCACTATTACTTAAATTACTCTGGCTTGCGAGACTCTGGCTTGCATGACTAGCAAGCAAATTTTCAAGCATGCTCTTCTGCTCAGCACTGAGCCACCGTGCTTGGTGCGGCCGGTCGGGCAGTAAAAATAGCACGGCAATACCAAGGGCAATGGCAGGAACACCAGTAACAATAAAGAGCCATTTCCAACCCTCTAGACCCCACAGGCCATTAATCTCAAAAGCCTTGGCAGCAACAAAGCTTCCCAAGAGGCCGGCCAAGGGAATGGCCGACATGAATCGAGCTACCGCCGTTCCATATTGCTTAGGGGGAAACCAAAAGGTTAGGTAGAGCAACATGCCAGGAAAGAAGCCAGCTTCAGTGGCGCCCAGGGTGAAGCGTAAGACATAGAAAGAAAGAGCATCTTTGACAAGGCACATAGCCACTGTAACAATGCCCCAAGCCACCATAATTGTGCTAATCCAGCGCCTCGGCCCTAGGCGCTTAATTACAACGTTACTGGGGATGCCAAAGAGACAATAGCCCAAGAAAAATATTCCCGCACCCAGGCTAAAGACCTGGTCGCTAAATTTAAGCTGGGCGTTCATTTCAAGAGCAGCAAAGGAGAGGTTGATACGGTCTAAATAAGAGACGATATACAGCACCAGCAAGAAAGGAAGAAGTCGCCAAGATACGCGAGCAAGGAGCTTCTCTTCTTCTGATCTTATTTTTTTCATTTGGTAAGGCTACTAAGAAGCGGCAATCTTGTAAACAGCAAGTCTATAGAGAAAGAAGAAAAGCTGCACAGTGCTAAAATTGACAATCATAAATCTAGGTGCTTATGCGCATATTTCCTCTGACACTATCAAAGAAACTACTTTCCTCTTTTGCCCTGCTTTTGACCCTATTTACGCCGCCAATAGCCAGCGCAGATGTGCAAGAGGAGTTGTCCGAAATTTTGCGCCATGATGAAAAAATGGTAGATAACCGCATGCGCACCCTGGGTAGGCAAAGGCCAGCAGCAAGAAGTGCCTATGCCAGTTTTCGCCTTCTACCTGATGGCACTTACAGCGATTGGGTGATAAAGAGAGGATCTGGTGACCCCTCCTTTGACGTTGCCTGCCGCACCGCCGTAGATAGTGCTGGCTTCGTGCGCTTCGACGTCAAGCCTTTTATTGTCGTCAATGCCTCCTTTCGCTGTGACGCCAATAGCGGCTCGGCGTCTCTCTCTTCACCAGACGTTATTGGCGGTGGCTCAGACGTTGAGCGCAAAATAGCTCAACGCCGAACAATTCATATGAATACAATCAAGATTATGAAAGAGCGCATCACCGGCGCAGAAAAAGTACTAGGGCCAAACCACGCAAAGCTTTCTGAGAGCATAAACTTCCTCGCCAATGAATACAAAGAGATCGGCGACTATCCCAGCGCCGAAAAGAATTTCAACCGCGCCCTTACTATTCGCAAAGTGGCCAATGGCAGTGAGTCACCAGAAGTAGCGCAAACAGAATGTGACCTAGGCGAAATGTACTTAGCCAAAGGCGACAAGACTGAGGCCGAAAAGCATTTCAAGTTAGTTATCGACATGCCCAATCTCAAGCCCCAAGCCAAAATAAAAACCATGCAAGCTTACGCAAAAATGTATTTAAAAGATAGCAAGCAGACTGAAGCCAATGCCTTATACACACAAATCAACGACATTATGGCAGGCAAAATAAGTGCCAAGCCAGAAGAAAAAGCAGTAGAAAAAGCTGTTGAGAAAGCAGCAGAAAAACCTATAGAAAAAACGAAAGAGGAAACTAATGGCAGCCAAAAGTAGCACTTCTGAAAGCAAATCTAAAACGACGGCAAAGCCTAAGACAAGTGAGAATTATTGGCTGTTGAAGAGTGAAGAGGCCGTATTCTCTATTCAAGATTTAGCTAAGGCACCAAAGAAAACAACATGCTGGGACGGTGTACGTAACTATCAAGCTCGCAATTTCTTGCGCGATTCATTCAAGTTAGGCGATCTGATTTTTTACTATCACAGCAACTCAGAACCATCTGCCATAGCCGGTATTGCCGAAGTGGTAAAAGAGGGATATCCCGACCACTCGGCATTTGATCCTGATGATGTGCACTTTGACCCTAAAAGCGATAAAGCAAAGCCGACCTGGTACATGATCGACGTTAAGCATGTTGAGACTTTCAAGAAGCCGCTGCCCTTAGAGCTTCTCCGTCAAATTCCGGGCTTGAGCGAGATGGCTCTGCTGCAAAAGGGCAGCAGACTATCGGTGCAACCCGTAACCGCAAAAGAGTGGAAGATAATCACTGAATTAGCAGCTAAGCAATAGAATTCAGCCAAACAATCAAGATCGCCCTTAGGGCAGCATCAAATATTCTTCTGCTGGAACGCATTCATTAGCATTGCCGAGGTCTGGTTTCTTGACGAAATCGAGATACCAATTAGGAACGTGTAAGCGATTGCTTGAAAGCGAGACGAAGAGTGGGGCAATCTCTACATTTTTAAACAAACGCTTGAGGCGATAAAATTCGCGCTTGAGCGAATCAACTTCATCTTCAATGTGATAGCGACCAGCATGCATCGCCACAAATTCTTCAGCGCGCTCAGGGTCCCAGCCTTGTTCAACAAGAGTGGCTATCATGGCCGGTTTGTGCTGGGTCACTTTAGTCATGCCACAATCGTTGTGGGCAATCAGCACCACATGCTTGACGCCGCGAGAAAGTGCGTAAACTAAGGCAAATTCAGCTCCGATTAAACGACCACTGGCACGTCTAATCACATAGGCATACTGACTAGGAACGGCTGGTCGATAGCGAAATTCGATGCAAGTCGAAATCAACATGCGGGGCTCGCCCGTTACTTCAATTTTCTGACCAAAGTTGTGGGATCCAATCAAATCAGCGATTGGACTGCCCACCCAATGAGCAGGAATGTCAGCGGGACTATCCATCGCCTTCAATCTGGTGTTGAACTTGATGCTCTGAGTCACGCCCAAAGGATCATCTTTTCTAGACATCTAAATTCTTCCTACTCTTCTTACGTCTTCTACTTTTGTATACGTTCTACTTATTTGCCGCAGCTAGCTCTCTCTCTAAGGTAGCAAGCACAGCTGGGTCTACCTCACTTAACTCGCTAACGGTTTCTTCCGTATACTTCTCGGCGGCAAACAACCAACCAAAGACTGCCGCAGCACAAAGGGCACCGACAACCTGCGACAAGACAAAGGCAGGTACATCCGCTGGCACAATGCCAGTTAGAGTGTTCGTAAACATGCGAGAAATTGTCACAGCAGGGTTGGCGAAGCAAGTTGAGGAAGTAAAGTAAATTGCCCCTGCAACATAGGCAGGCACTGCAATACCAGTATTTGAGTTTGAGCGGGCACTGCCAAGAATAATGCCAATTAGGCCAAAGCTAGCAATGAATTCGCCCAACCACTGGCCCATACCGGTGCGAGTTGTGGCAGAAATAGTGACCGCGGGCAAATCAAACATCAAATTGGCAACAACCACACCAAGTATCGCCCCAACCACCTGAGCCACAAAGTAAGGTGCCACTTTCTTCCAGCTGAATTCGCCACGAAGGGCTAAAACCATGGTGACAATAGGGTTGAAGTGAGCCGATATAGAGCCGAAGGCGGCAATCAAAGCAATCAGCACAGCCCCTGTAGCAAAAGCCACACAGAGAACAGATACCGCCAGGTTGCCGAGGTCTAGCTTGTCGGCTAGTGCCCCTGAACCAACCACAGTTGCAAGGAGGAACGCTGTTCCCAAGGTCTCAGCTGCAAGTGCCCGCGCTAACTTCATCTTCCTAACCCTTACAGTCGGTGAACGTACTCTCGGTAAAATCTGATGGCAAAGTTTAACCTATCGGTGCAGTTTGGACATTAACCCCAAAGATTGCTATTTTGGGATCGCCACTAATTAACAGAAAAAATGCCAAGAAAAAATCACCCCAAGAAACATTCTCACAACCACTCAAGCGACCATCACAAACAGCAGCCAAAAGATCGCTCTGACTTCCACAAAGCAGAGTCAAGCGCTGCCAGCAATAGTAATGCTGATCACAGAGATGACGGCCGCGAATTCGACTTGGTCGCCAGAGCGGACAAAGAAGTTTTGGCAGCGGGCTTCACACCAGTCTTCGAGCCAGAGACAATTGCCGAAATAACGAGCCAATCGGTGAGCCAAATATTCAATGACAATAACTCCATTCAAGATTTAAGAGATCTGCTCTGGTCTTCCATAGACAACCGCGAGTCGCAAGACCTTGACCAAGTGGAATATGCCGAATACTTGGCTGATGGAAAAATTCGCCTGATTATTGGCATTGCCGATGTTGACTCATTTGTGCCGAAGGGCAGTGCCATCGATTTGCATGCCCAACGTAACACTACAACGGTCTACACTGGCATTGTCACTTACCCAATGCTGCCTGATGAACTCTCGTATGACCGCACTTCTCTTTTGCCCGATCAAGATCGCCTAGCTATGTGCACTGATTTAATAATTGATGAAGACGGCACAGTAATTGAGAGTGATGCCTATCCGGCCCTAATTAGAAACAAAGCCAAGCTCGACTATAACTCGATTGGTCAGTGGTTCAACACTGGAGCTGAGCCAGCAAAATTGGCTCAAGTAGCTGGCTTAGAAGAACAGCTTGATATTCAAAACCAAGCAAAAGAACACATTCATGCCCTAAGAAAAAGTGGCGGCGCCCTCGCTCTTCATACTCAAGAAGCACGCACAGTAGCAAAAGATGGACATGTACTTGATTTAGAACTAGTCGAGAGCAATCCTGCCCGCGACCTCATAGAAAATTGCATGATTGCAGCTAATATAGCCACCTCTAAATTTTTGGAAGCGAAAGGCTTTCCTTCAATTATGCGCACAGTCAAGACCCCTGAGCGCTGGCCCAGAATTATAGAAGTAGCTGAATCTTATGGTGACTCTCTTCCCGAAGCTCCCGATGCCAAAGCCCTCGCCTCATTTCTCATAAAACAGAAAGAAGCAGACCCAGAGGGCTTCAGTGAGTTATCTTTGACAATTGTCAAACTACTAGGAAGAGGCGAATATATAGTTAAAGTTCCTGGTCAGCATGTTCCTGGCCACTTCGCTCTAGCTGTGAACGAATACACCCACTCGACTGCACCAAATCGCCGCTATCCCGATTTGATCACGCAGCGGCTATTAAAAGCAGTTTTAGCAGGCCAGCCGTCACCATATACGACGGACGAACTGAGCGAGATCGCCGCCAATTGTTCCAGACTAGAAGGACAAGCAAAAAAAGTAGAGCGCACCATGCGCAAAATCTCAGCAGCAATGCTGCTTTCAAGCCGAATTGGTGACATTTTTGACGGTATCATCACCGGTGTTAAGCCTGAAGCCACATACGTACGTACTTTCAGGCCACCGGTCGAAGGAAAATTGGTAGACGGAAAATTGGCAAATAAAAAAGGATCACACTCACTAGACGTGGGTGATCGTGTCCGAGTACGCCTGGTATCAACAGATCCAGAAAACGCCTATATCGACTTTGCCTTTGTAGAAAGACGCTAAGTAGAGACTATCTGTAGTTCTATCTTTAGTAGCCGCAATCCTCAGCAGCACTCATCCGTCCCTTGCGCACTGCATCTAGAAACAGCTCATAGTCTTTCTCTGCTTGATCGGCGTAGGCAACAGAAAACAAACCAATGGCTTCTTCAAAAGTAGTCTCTTCACCAAGATAGCCACTGAGCACGGCAGCATCACCAGAGCGAGCATGAGAGCGAGCAAGAACAGCCCCCATTACTTCAGCACTTTCAACTAAGCGCGGGCCGTCCCACAAATCAGGCTCTAGCTTAACTTTAGTATCTCGTAGTTGACGAACATAATAGTGTTTACCGTCATCAAATTCTGTCCAACCTAAGAAAATATCGCTAGCAGACTGAATAATGCGCTGGCCAGCAACAACTCTTTGCCCATGATTCTTAAATTCACTATGTCCGGCATAAGCCTCCAAAACAGAGGCACGTGCTTCTTTCAATTGCAACATTAGTGGCTCTGCATCTGGTGCCAGCATCAAAGCAACAGCACAAGTGGTGCCAACACTACCAATACCTACAACTTTAATGGCCACATCGACCATTTTATAGCGATCGAACAAGCGCTGACGGTCATCTTGCAATGACTGCTTATAAAGCTCAAAAGCCTTAAGGGTCTGCTCGCGGAAAGTATCAGCTTCACTGCCTTTGAGGTGATATACCGCTGGTGGGGTATCCTTGATGCGATAATCGCCATCATGTACTTCTGTCATTTTGGGGAAGTAATAAGATTGAATTGTTCGCTTAATGGCCTTCTCTGTCTTGTCCTTAATACGTTTTTGCAAACGTGGATCAGAAGTATTCTGGGCAACAGCGCTCCAATCGAAGCGGTCATACCAAATATCAAGAATACTCATCTTAGAATATTCGAGCATCTTTAGGCGATAACCCCGGGCAACGGCTTCAGCTGCTTGCTGGCAGTGCTTTGGCTTAACATCATTGTTGCGACCAGCCAAGACAAAACTAGCAGCGAGGCGCTTCACGTCCCATTCCCACGGAGCTGGAAGTGTCTCATCAAAATCGTTCAAATCAAAAACGATGTTGCGCTCAGGGGTAGCAAAAGCACCGAAGTTTAAAAGGTGTGCGTCCCCACAAGTTTGCACTTTGACCTTGGTCACAAATGACTCACCAATATCAGAAGCAAACAGAGCAGCTGTTCCTCTATAGAAGGTAAAGGGCGAAACAAGCATGCGACCATAACGAATTGGTATTAACTCAGGGCGACGACCAACATTTGACTGCTCAATTAGCTCAATTGGGTCAGGGCGGTTGCTTTCAGGCTTAAAGCGAGCCAGCAGTTCATGAGGCACAGCCTCGTGCAAGATTTTGCCGCGATCACGCCTGTCGTCCCGGGGCGAAACCGTGTTGTCATGAAGCCTGGCTGTATCTATCTGTTTCTTCTCTGACTGGCTGCTGTTGGTTTCCAAGTCTTACTCTCCCAGAACTGAACCATGAAACTAGTGCACAAAATAGTTATTCCCTCCAACTAGATTAACCTCAAGCTTACGCTACCGTAGATTTTGACCTTCATCCCCGAGAAGGGTCTATAATCGATAAAATCACGAATCATTAAATAGAAGAGTTTAGAGTTAGATGCCAGATACGGGCTCAGGAAACGCTGGAAACCAGAAAAAAATATGTGTGGCCTGCAGCAAAGAATATGTTGGTGAGCTGACGGTCTGCCCAGCTGATGGCACGACCCTCACCCCTTTGAAAGAAACTGATTTGGTCGGCTCTGTACTTGGCGACCGTTACGAAATATTGGAATTGATTGGCGATGGCGCCATGGGTCAAGTCTACAAAGCCAAACACCGCCTTCTCAAGCGAGTTGTGGCCGTAAAAATGATGCACCCCAATTTAGTATCTGGGGCGGCAGCACTGAAGCGTTTTCAGAAAGAAGCGGAAATGGCTAGCGCTCTCAACCACCCTAATATTCTTACGGTCTATGATTTTGGCGTTACCGACGGCGGCGTGCCCTATCTTGTCATGGCTTTCTTAGAAGGCACCAGCTTGGCAGAACAGATAGCTGGTGGTGCCAAGTTAGAACTAAAGCGCAGTGTTCATATATTCAAGCAAGTTAGCCTTGGCCTTGCCCACGCCCATGAAAACGGAGTGGTGCACCGCGATCTCAAGCCTAGCAATATCATGCTGGTACAGCTTGATCACGATCCTGACTTTGTCAAAATTCTCGACTTTGGTATCGCCAAATTGCTCACCCCAACAGAAGGTGAGACCGATAACCTAACACGAACCGGTGAGGTATTCGGCAGCCCACCATATATGAGCCCAGAGCAATGTCGCGCCCTCCCTGTAGATGCGCGCTGTGATATTTATTCGTTAGGCTGTGTCATGTATCGCACGATTTCAGGCAAGCAGCCAATTACAGGCCACGACTTGATTGAGTATCTCTATAAGCACGTCAACGAGACCCCTGAAGCTTTTAGCATCGTCTGCCCTGAGCTAAATATTCCCGCCGACCTTGAAGCCATAATTTTCAAAGCTATGGCCAAGCAGCCCGATGACCGCTTTCAATCTATGGGTGAGCTGAGAGAGGCTCTCGATCAGGTTTACCAAGGAATTCCTGGTGATTCGCTAACACGAACAGATATTCCTCGACTAGAAATACCAGTTGTTGAATTAAATGAACCAGAAGAAACCGCTCCGCTACAGGTCAAAGCTGCAGAGTCAGAGCCTAGCAATCTGACTAGTAGTGCAGCTAATAGTGCAACTAGTAATGTAACTAGTAACATGCAGACAAAAATGGCAGCCAACAAAAAAGTGGTGCCAATTGCCATTGGCGCGGTGGCAGTGCTGGCATTAACATTTGCTCTCTCTCAATCTTTAGGCGTGAGCAAAGGCGATAGTGAAATTGAGAAGCTGCAGCTAGAGGCTCAGACCGACTACAACAAGGGTGCCTACGCTCTGGCAAAGCAAAAAATCAGAGCCTCTATTAAGCTGGCTGAAAAAACTAATTCGCCAAAAAATGCTGGCAATCGTTATTTGCTTGGCATGATTCAATATGCTCAAGGCGAATATGATGAGTCGCAATCGAATTTAGAAACAGCAAGGTCTTTGTATAGCGCCAATGGCAATGATCCCCAGCGCATAGCTGAGTGCGAAGCTTTCATTGGTAGAGCTGAAACGGCCATGGGTCAGTACAAAGATGCAGAAAAAGATCTCAGACACTCTTTAGAGTTGCGCACTAAAATGGGTGGCAAGAACAATTATGCCATGGCCGATTCACTCACCGGTCTTGGTTATTTATACATGCGCCAGGGTAAGATTCAAGATGCTATAAAAGAGCTGAAGAGCGCCCTAGACCTAACCGAAAAAGAACGTGGACCTGATAGTCAAAGCACGGCCAGCGCTTTAAACGACCTGGGTCAAGCTTACCAACTGGCAGCCAATTTCAAAGCAGCAGAGCCCCTATACAAACGGGCTTTGGCCATTCGCAAAGATAAGCTTGATGGCAATAGCCCTTTCATTGCTGATAGCTATAACTGCCTAGGAGCGCTTTGCGCTTCTACTGGTCGCTTAGCAGAGGCGAAACTTTACTATGAACAAGCTCTGGCCATTCAGCAAAGAACACTATTAGCATCAGATCCACGGCTGGCACAAACGAGACAGCAATATGCTGATCTGATTTTAAAGATGCACCACCGCTAAACGCTTAATTTCTAGCTAACTTACGTGCACTTCTGGTCTCTTTTCTGGATCTTGTACAGCCGAGCGCAATATTTCTCTGGTAATTGGCGCAGTCTCTCCCTCGCCAAAGAATATATATTTGAAGACATAACCCAGCGGATGCCCTTCGGTCCAGCCCATAAATACCTTAGGTACTTTGCCTGTCTGGTCGCGCATCTTCAACAAAATTGCGGCAACTGCGTTCGGAATTGCCGGACTAGTACAACGCAATATTCTGAAATTGCCAACTCTCTCGCCATGCACCATCAGTCGATCTTCCACGAAGTCAGAGGCATCACCTAATTCTACTTCTAGAAAAATAAAATTGCCTTCGTTCGATTGAATACTATGATTGCGCCGTGCCTGTACTTCTTTCTTCTTATACTGTTGCTTACGCTCGTGCTCACTTGTACTTTGATCAGGTCGATTGGAAAGAACCAAAATATCGCCCCAAAGTTCGTGAGTAACTTCATCGATTAGTTTCATTGCTTCTGGATCAAATTCTACAGTGGTCACCCTTAGCTCAGTAGAACGAATCATTCTTGAGACAAGAGAGGTGAATAGAATCAAACCAATGAAGAACATAGAAATATGCAGACCCTCTGGTCTTTGGATCATATTTAAAGCCGCGGTGTAAATGAATACAAAAAAGACGAAAGTAAAATAAATACGCTTGAACATTGATTCACGCCAAGTGCAAAGCATGACAGCAAATGCAGCAGAAGTAAAAAGCACCAACAGCCCGGTAGCAAAAGCACCAGCCTGAGCATCGACGTCGGCTTTAAAAATGACCGTAACCACAACGTTGATAAAAGTAAAGACCACAACTAAAGGCCTTACGGCTGAGGCCCAATCAGGGGCCATACCATAGCGCGGCAAATAGCGTGGAATCAAACTAAGTAGAGCAGCCAGAGCAGATGCACCAGCAAACCAGAGCATAAGAATAGTGCTGACGTCATAAATTGAACCGAAGATGTCACCCATATACTTGTGAGCAAGATATGCCAATGCTCTGCCATTGGCAGCACCACCAGGTTGAAAAAGCTCGGAGGGAATTAGAACTGTGGTGACAAAAGCGCTACAGACAAGGAGAACAGTCATGATTGAGGCAGAGACTATCAATAGTTTTCCTGTGTTCTTGATTCTTGCCTTCGGCTGAGCCAAGTCGTCATCCACGCTTCCTTTGACAAGCGGCATAACCGCCACACCAGTTTCAAAACCAGACAGTCCCAAGGCTAACTGTGGAAAGACAACTAGTGACAGACCTAAAATGTTGAGTGGTGAATGATAAACCTGGCCTAACTTCTGCCACCAATTTTCAATTAATTCTGGATGTTCTAGCAATTGGGAAATACAAGGCACAAGCAAGATAGTATTGAGCAGCAAATAGGAAGTGACAAGTGCCACCGCCACACCAATGGCTTCAGAGAAGCCATTGAGAAAAAGAGCACCAAGAAAGAAAAGCAAAACCAAAGTGACACCAATTTTGCTCTGCATAAAAGGCAAGTATTGATTGTTATGAATGAACGGGTTTTCAATCAAGTGGGTGGTGGCATCAGCGGCACACAGAGTCATAGTAATGACAAAATCAGTGGCGGCAAAACCAAGCAGAACAAGCACCAAAGCTTTACCCTGCCAACCAGGCAGCAGTCTTTCTAGCATAGCCACACTGCCCTGGCCATGGGAGCTTTCTTTGGCCACACGCATATACACTGGCACGGCACCAAACAAAGTGACCAGAACAAGTACCAGTGTGGCAAACGGTGAAAGAATTCCGGCGGCAACAAAGGCAATACCAGGTTGAAAGCCGATGGTTGAAAAATAATCAAGACCAGTCAAGCACATCACTTTAAACCAGTGACTCTGGCTGGGTTCAATTTTCTTCTCTTTGACACTTCCAGCAAAAAACCACTTTTTAAATTTATCCATATTGCTCACTATGAAATATTCTCTTTAAAATAAACCATCAAATCTAAATGAATAGCCGCCGCCAACAAAGGCAGATGGTGCCGTTTGATTGAGGCCAAAGCCGCAATGAGTATCAATTTGCTGATGGCGCGTGACCTTGTAGACAGCACCCAAGTGAATGAGATTGATGGGAAAATTATGCGAAGTAAAATAGCCACCATACTCAATAAAGGCACAAGCTTTGTTGCCGATACTGCGCGAGATTAAAACATCTGGTTGCCACTGCAAGTTATTGCCGTGATTAATCAAAAGCAGCGACTGCATGCCACCAATACACCAACGGTCATTGATAGCATAGGCATAGGGCAGACGCAAAATTCCAGATGTGCCACCAAGACCAAGACGTTTAGCTCCGGTGGGTGCAGTAACCGAGGCAATAATTGCCACCTTCAATTTACCCGGCGTGGGTAATTGCTGCTTAATGCCTATCTCTGAGAGATCTGTCACACCAGAACAAAAATCACCACCCGATTTCCTCAGAACATAGTTAGGGACAAAGACCTGAAATTCAGTGGAGCGTGCCAGACCGATACGTACCTGAGTCTCTGGCAAATCAAAACCCATGCTGCCTCTTCTTAAACCAGAATCAAGAAGACCATTCTCAAGTTGCAGACTACCTTTCGGTAGAACAATAGGCGAGAACATAAAGCTCGGGCGGTTCGTATCAATATCATCGCTAGGATCAGCAGCAAAAACAATCGTGCTATGAAAAAGCAGAACTACAAGCGCAGCAAAAACCGATAGACACAAACGCAAAAATAAAACTCGTTCTTCTCTCACAAAACAATAATATCAAAAACCTCATAACATCCGCAAAGATAGAGGAATTATTGATAGTATCTTGACACTAGAACTATTCAAAACCTGCTCAAATCGGATTTGGCTTTGTCTCTTTGAGTGGGTCAATTCGAGGTTTGCGGAATGAAGTTGTAAATTTCTGAGAGCGATTTAGCTGCAGAATATCATTTACTGTGCTCTCGATAGTGGCACATATGGTATCAAGCGGCAAGTCATCGCCATCCTTACCAAATGGTTCTTCAATGTCTTCAGCAATTAATTCAAGACCAATGAGAAAGTACGAGCCAATTAAAATCAACGGCAAGCTCAACCAATAATTGAACTCAGGCTCGATGTACCAAGGTAGGGCCAACAAATTGAGAGCGATACCTTGACGCATAAAGGCACGATAAGACAAAGCCAGTGGGCTATTTTTAATACGCTCGCAGGCGCCGCAAATATCCAAAAATGAGCGCAAGTGGGTATCAAGCTGAATCATGACAAAACCGTCAAAAAGATCCTCCCTTTTCCACTCTAAGACTTTCTCGTACATCTTTCCTGCCAAATGCACCGGGGCATTAATCTTCACACCTTCAGGGATATCACCCAAACCCGGCAAACTGCGACTGGCTTGAGAATCACGCAAGTGATGCTTGAGGGCATAGGCAAAAGAAACGATTAATTCACCGAGCTCCGCCTTATCACCAGGGCCTGTCGGCACATAGGTACGCACTTTCAAGCAAAGGTTGCGCGAGTCGTTAACCAGTTGCCCCCATAGTTTGCGCCCTTCCCACCAGCGCTCGTAGGCAGTATTGGTGCGAAATACCAAAAGCAGGCCTAGAATGACACTTGTGTAGCCAGCCGCTCCCGCCTCTTTGAAAAGGTGATTGGAAAAGTTCTGGGTGACAACCACATCAACCGCAAACGAATAAACCGCCATAAAGGCCAAATAGAGCCATACCCGCTTGAATACAGGAATTCTATGAAAGCGTGTAAAGGGGTAAACCCAAAAAGCGAAGGCCTTATAAATCGGCCCCTTAGACGTAGGGGCTTGTGAGGATAGGGCTGGCATACCGACAGAGGAAACACGGCCGCGACTGGAGGCCGAATAGTTCTGGGGTTCATTCTGTGTGTCTGGGTCTGAAGGCATGGCACGTTTAGGTCGAAGGTAACGACGCACAATATTAATGCAATCAGCTCAGTTAGTACAAGACGCTTTTGCGTTAGCATTAGGCCTGATCGTGAAAGGCAGCTCAATTTGAACCGCCTCAACAAAGATGGAGATTAGTGCAAAAGTGAAGCAGACCGCCCTTAGCCACACTTACAAGCAGGTCACTGAGGCCTTGAGCCAACTTGAAGAGGTGGCAAGCGGTCGGAGGCCTCTGACTCAGAGCGACCAGAATTGGCTATCAGAACTTGGCAAGAGTTTAACTAGAGAAACTTTACCGACGGCCTTAGACGGCCAAACAGTCGATTTGCTTGATGTTAAAAGTTTGCTTACTTGGCAAGAAGCGGCCCGGCCAGAAAGTAATGAGACGCTACTTAAACTCCTGCAAAAATTCAAAACTAGCCTTCGGGCAATGCTTTGCGCGGCCACTCACGAGCCCTCTCAATTAGCTGAAGACTCGCACGAACTGCCTGTTCACAATCTTGAAGTAGCAAGCTTTTTGAAAGCTAGCTATACCCCTGAAAGCTTTGCTGCTCTTTTCGATTTCTGTCAGGCCAGGCAGGTTTTTGCCCTCTCAGTCAACGAACAAAACGGCCTTGTACGCACGGCAGAAGCAGAAGAAAACTGGGACATGAGCGGTCGTCAGTGGGTGACCGATACAGTGCGATGCGGTGACATGGAGCGCGCGTTAAAACCACGTGCTTGGCGCCAAGCGATGCTGACACTGTGTCGTTTTTATGGCCAGAGCGAAGAAGTAGAAGCAATAAAGAAATCAATCGCCAACCCTGAGTTTTATCGCTCTGGAGGGCTGCTGAATGGAGTGGCACATATTTTCCTACCCGAGACATTGAAGCGCGATGCTACTTGGTTTAACAACAAACGCCTTGAATCACACGGCTTAGCGCTAAAAGCCATTTGCGACACAGTAGTTGCGGCAGCCAACGGCGAAGACTGTGGTTTTAGTGAAACCGAAATCGCCGATAACAGCGAACTGATAGCCACAACTATTGTCATGGTGGCATCTTACTTAAAAGCAATAAATACCAATGCGAGTGGAGAATTTGACTTCAACGCCCCCTCGGCCGGCCCCTGGGAAGAAATCCCCTTCCCCCTCGGCCTGACCTGGGATACAGAAGCCATCCGCAGCGGCTTTGAGAGCCTGCAGACCGTGATGGCACTAACAAGTGCCAAGACTGATGCCATTTTAAGCAAAATCAGCCAAAGTAAATACGGCGATTGGCTCTATTCTCAAAGTCAAAGAAACACCCTAGCAGAGCTAATCAAAGCAGCAAGAAGCAAAATTTTAGAGCGCCTTTTCAGCTCGCCTCTGCCAATCGAAAACCCGCACCGACCCAGTGACTGCTCTCTAGCATTCATTGCCACCTCTACCATCAAAATGCACGACCATCCCATCGAAGATGTGCGCCTGCAATATCGGCTTTTAAGCACAATTGAGCAATTGCTAGTGCGTGATCACGGTATTGTCCGTTATGCTCCCTTCAACTTACCTATGGCCAGTGGCCTCTCTGAGCAAGTTTTCGATAGCTACCTAGCCGATAACTATTGGCTTTTACCAGAACTAAGAGCAGCGATATCGGGTCATTCATCACATCTAAAAGACTATGGCTCAAGTGATTGCAGCACAAACGACGACTATCTCGCCCGAGTCAAACAAGCTAGACCAGGTAGCGAAGCTCAGTGGTGCTTTGTATCTGTTTTGGCAGAAGGCTACTGCCGCCAGGTGGAGAAATTGTTAAACATGAAAGGCTCAGCCCAGGGCAACCTAAACGAGCAGGAAGTGGCCGGGTTGATTGCCCAGGGTCACGCCCAGGCGACTCGCTTCATTAACCGCTCTTACGCTCGCATCACTCCCGGCAATGACTCAAGCAATGACGCAAAAGAGATTCAACATTACAAAGCCAATGGCATGCCCTGTCCGGGTTATGCCATCCCCGAAGCCTATGAAATGGTGTCACCACTCAACTTAAATGGGGCAACTAAGCTACTGTCTGGCCAAACAGCAGTTGCCGGGGCGAATACGCCACTAGCTTGGGGTCAAGCCTCTTTGCACAGCGCCTCGACGATATATCTGAAAAACCTGCGAGAACTTGAACAGAACCAATAGCAACGCTCTTTACCACGTGGTAGTTCTACCATTGCCTTGTAAAGAGCTATTAAGTACCATGAGCTTGTCAAGAAAGCCCGAGTTCCATGCCAAAATTTTCCGCCGACGTCGAAAAGCCATCACCATCTGCAGACGGGCAAACGCCTGACACTGCACATCTTCTCGGGCAAAATTCAGGTCAAAGCTACCTAGAAAAAGGTGTCGACAAAGCCGTCGGCTTAGTCATCTCAGACGAAAAAATTCGCAAAGAAGTCGACCACTATGGCACTGAAATAATCAAGACTGCTGCTCTCTTCACCCGAGGCAAATACGGCGCCATTGGCACTGTGGCGCTTTACGGACTAGCCTCAGCAAGCCCAGATGCACCAATAGCTAGACAAGCCGAAGATTTTGCCCTCGGAGCAGTAAAAGGAGGCGCAACTCGCAGCCTGCTCAACCATGTCACAACAGCCTTCAAATCGGCGCCCACTAAAGGTGTTCTTGTGGGTATTGGCTCAAGGGCAATAGATATAACAGTGAGCCATGACACTTTCACGGCCCCTTCGAAGACTCTCAGCCGCCTCAACCACGAATTGCTTGACCCAAAAGTCTTGGCTTTTGATGCCGTCACCTGGACCATGGGTGAAGGCCTCTTTAAAGGTGCCAATGGTCTGCTCAAAGGGGCATTAGCTAAGAATGCCACCGCTGGTTCAATCAGTATGGGCGGCTCATTCGGTCTGGTCACAGGAGGCTCTGCCGAAATTGTCAGACAAAAAGATGCTGGCGAGAAATTCGACCTGGGCAAGGTAATTGAAAAAAGTTTGCTGGAAGGTTCAGTCATGGCGGTCGCTGGCGGCATCGGCCATAAGCTCTCACCAACGGCAAAGCCTGAGATTAACCAAGGCGAAAATATTCAAATTAGCGAGAAAAAATTAGAAAGCACTACCAGTGGTGTCAGCGACAACAAGACTAGCGATAACAAGAGTAGCAGTCCAATAGTTTCTGGCGATGGCCTCACAGTCACAACAGGCACGCAATTTGCCGACTTGTTCAATCGAGCCAAACCGACTGCTCCATTCAGTCCACATTTCCCTGGCGAAAAAGTAGCCGAAACAACAGTAGAGAAAGGTCCTGAAACTAACAAACAAAAAATTGGCAGTAGTGCAGCTCCAGCGCGCGAATTTATTATTGATGCAGGAAAACCAGAACTGCAATCGCTGCGAAACAACAATGGAGAAAATGCCTGGCTTAAAGTACGTGAAGTCTTAAAAAGAGATGATGGATCGCAAACTATCGGTCCAAAAAAGCTTCTCTATGTGCAAAAGCTCGGAGTCTCAGAAGCACTCCACCCTGATGCAGCCAAAGCCGACATAATTGTTAGCTCACACCCAGAAATCTTATCAGGAGCCGATCGAGCTAAGCACGTTTTTCCTGAATCAGAAGGCAAAGTTTGGCTTACCACTGGTCGCGACAACAGACTGCTGCTTTCCACTGGTGACAACCCAGTAAGCCAATGGCGCAAACAAGGCTATGTCGAGCCCCTGCGCTTAGACCATGGCACAACCACTCTTAGTGTCATGGCACCACTCTATGTCGGCGAATTCGGTAAACTCGATAGTCCACAAAGCAAGACCGAATGGAAAGAATTCGACCGCCAATTAGCAGAAGCAAAGAAGCACGGCGTAGACTCAGTTTCAACTGATGTCTGGTGGGGTTTGATTGAACCAACCAAAGGAAAATTTGATTGGACCTACTATGAAAAAATAAGCGACCACATCACCAAAGCTGGTTTGAAGTGGGTACCAATTCTATCCTTCCACCAATGCGGCGGTAATGTCGGAGACAATATCAGCGTGCCATTGCCAAATTGGACGTGGTCAGAATTCGGGGCAAAAACTCCAAGTGGTAGCCCCGAGTCGCTAAAATACAAAAGCGAGCAAGGCAATACCAGTCAAGAATATCTCTCAGTCTGGGCAGACCACATTGTAGTCAATCACTACGCACAGGTGATGAAAGAGTTTCAAACTCACTTTGCTTCAAAAGCAAAAGATATTGCCGAAGTAAACGTCAGCCTTGGGCCAGCAGGGGAGCTGCGCTATCCCTCATATAATTCACACGACCAACATGCTGGCTATCCGACAAGAGGTGCGCTACAGGCCTATTCTGACCTTGCCCAAAGCTCATTTAGAGACTATGCCATTGCAAAATACGGCAGTGCCGATGGAGTAAGCAAAGCCTGGTCGATGCCAAATCTTACAGCTGAAGCGATAAAGCCGCCCTCGGAAGCAGATGGCTTCTTCAAGCGCGGTGATCACTTCAATATGCAATACGGGCGCGATTTCTTCGACTGGTACAATCAATCGCTTATTGATCACGGCCACAGAGTAATGAGCACCGCACTAGATGTATTTGGTCAAAAAACTTCGCCATTCTATGGCATTGATCTGGGCGCGAAAATTCCGGGCGTGCACTGGCGAGTAGGAGAGTGGCAGGGCAATAACGTTGTTTTAGGCGACCGCATGGCTGAACTAAATGCTGGTCTAATCCGCACCAGCCGCGGTGACTGGGATAGCAACGCTGACGGCCGTGGTTATAGACCATTACTGTCAATGTTCACAACCCTCCAACCAAGCATACCAGGAACAGGCTCAAGAGTTGTGCCTTTCTTCACCGCAGTAGAAATGCGTGATGGTGTTGATGGCCCAGCCGGCAAAACCATGCCTAACTCACTAGCCAAGTGGGTAGGAGAAGAAGCCAGTCGTCAAGGATTGTTCTTAAAAGGAGAGAATGCCCTCAACGGCAATCTATATGACGGCGCCAGCTGGGACCGCATGAAATCATTGTTGGCTCTGCCGAAACAAAAGGGAGACTATCATGGGTTGACATTCTTGCGTATGTCAGATGTGGTAAACAATGATACCGCCAGAGCAAAAATATCCGAAATGAATTATGCTCGTCGCTCTGTTGAAACCCTGACACAATTATTCCGCAACTTCTTGCGAAAATCAGCCTAAACTTTCGACATATCTATAAATAAGGTCTATAAGTGCAAAAACCAAATTTGAGCTTGCTTGAAATCGGCAATATGAACTTTGGCTTTCTCGGCATTCAATTTGGCTGGGGTCTGCAGCTAGCAAACATGAGCGCCATCTATAGCAAACTAGGGGCCTCGCCAGATTCTATTCCGATACTATGGCTAGCCGGACCAATCACTGGTCTTCTGGTTCAGCCCTTAATTGGTGCCATGAGCGATCGCACCTGGAATAAACTGGGGAGACGCCGGCCATATTTTTTAGTAGGCGCCCTTTTCGCTTCGTGTGCCTTACTCTTTATGCCAACTTCGCCCTCACTATTGTTTGCCGCTTCCTTACTCTGGATTCTCGATGCTAGCATCAACATTAGTATGGAGCCATTCCGTGCCTTTATTGCAGACAAACTCAATGCCACCCAGAGCACCTTAGGCTTTATAATGCAGAGTTTTTTCATTGGCATTGGCGCCACCATGGCCAACGCTCTGCCCTTGATCTTTCATCAGATGGGGGTAAGTGGTGCCGGAGCAAACGGTGTGCCATTAACAGTTGAGTATTCTTTCAAAATTGGCGCACTGATGTTCTTGGCCTGTGTGCTCTGGACAGTAATTAGCACTAAGGAGTATCCACCAGAGGATCTTGCCGCCTTAGAGCGCAAACGCTTAGAAAACCCTGGTCTAGCAGGGCTTTTCAAGGAAGTATGGCATGAAGTACCTGCGGCTGTTATGGCCATGCCTGCCACGATGAAGCAACTAGCTGTGGTGCAAATTTTCACCTGGCTTGGGCTCTTTTGCATGTGGATGTTTTTTGGTCTAACAACTGCCTATTATATTTTTAAGGCTCCATCAGCCTCATCAGAGCTCTTTGATCGCGGCACCGAATGGGCCGGTTGGTGCTTTGCTATTTATTCTATTGTCTGCTTCTTGGTGGCCTTTCTTCTGCCCAAGCTGGCCAAAGTCACAAGTCGCAAAACTGTTCATGCAACTGCTCTAAGCCTGGGCGGCCTCAGTCTAATTTCGGTCTATTTCATTCACGACCCGCAGCTCTTGCAGCTCACTATGATAGGAGTTGGTATCGCTTGGGCCTCTATTTTATCAATGCCATATGCCATACTGGCTTCGGCCATACCACCGGGTCGCACCGGCGTCTATATGGGTGTTTTCAATTTCTTCATTGTCATTCCAGAGATTCTTGCCTCGCTAGCATTTCAACCATTAGTCAAATATGTCTTCAATAATCAGCCAGTCTTCGTTGTCATCATGGGTGGGGTATCACTCTTAATTGCAGCCTTAGCCGTGAGCAGAGTAGAAGATCCTGGCGAAAATTCTGACCATGACAAAGCGCAGGAAGTTTTAGGACACTAAGGAGACCATAGGTGACAAGTCTGAAACTAATAGCAGAACCAATTTTGCCGATCGCTGCAGCACTTGGCGAAGGTGCCATATGGGACAATGAGAAAAATTTGCTTTATTGGATCGACATAGACAATTGCCTACTTAACAGCTTTGACCCCAAAACAGCCACAAATCAATCGCTAAAACTACCAGCGAAACCTGGCTGTGTAGTAAGGCGCGCCACTGCCAGTGGTGGTGGCTTCATTCTTGGCCTACCTGGAGAATTCGTACACTTAAAAATCGACGATAATCTCTCGAACAATGTTCACACTATTTCAGTTTTAGCAAAGCCAGAAGCAAACATAGTAGGCAACCGCATGAACGACGGCAAATGCGACCCCGCAGGTCGCTTTTGGTGCGGTTCTATGGATTTAGGCTGCAACTACCCCAGTGCCAATTTATGGATGCTCGACAAGAGAAAGAAACTGACGCGAAAGCTTTCTGATGTCACCATATCTAATGGCATAGCGTGGAACAGCAAACAAGACACGATGTATTATATCGACACCGCCACCAATCGAGTCGATGCCTTTGACTACGACAATGAAAGTGGTGCTATCGCAAACCGCCGCGAGTTAGTAGCAAATCAATGGGGCGGTCACTTCGATGGCATGACCATTGATAGCGAAGACAATCTCTATGTAGCAGTTTGGGGAGGCTCGTCTGTGCAGAAAATTAGCACTAAAAACGGCAAGCTCCTGGCAACAATAGGGGTGCCTGGAGTAATCAATGTGTCATCTTGTGCTTTTGGTGGCGATAATTTACAAGACCTTTTTATTACCACAGCGCAAGACCGGTCAGCCAACACTGATCCACAAGCCAATTTAAATGCCGGCACTCTCTTTAGCATTCACTTAAGTAACTGCGAAGGTCTTGCAGCCTATCAGTATTTAGGTTAAGGGACTTAGGTTAAGGATATAAATATGACTATCTACATTGACGCCGCAAATGAAAGCTTTAGAAGTTTGTTGTGGCGTTGGAATAACATGTCTATAGTTACTGGTCCATCGGCACCGAAGGCAAGCTTCTGGATCGCTGGCAACACACTACAAACATTTCTCGACTACTGGACTAACTGTAGACAGCCTGCCGATGCGGATATCCTCAGGCAATTTCTCAACTATTTTTATATGTTTGTTCGCACGGACATTAACAAAGACGACTTAGACAACATCGCAGAAAGAGCGCTCAATAAAGGACGACTGTGGTTAGATGATTTTGGTTGGTGGGGCAATGCCTTTGTAAGCGCTTGCGAAAACGGTGAAGCGCTTAACTTCAGCGGCGACGATGTCCAGATCTTTTTGCAGGCGGCGATCAACTGCTGGGAGTTGATGCACAGAGGCTACGATATTCCGCCAAGCCCTGTCATGCCGGGAGGAATTTGGAATACGAAAGTGCAGAAGCTTGAACCAAATGAGCCTGATCTGCACGGTAGAAATAATGTTACCAACACACAATTTTGGCTGCTCAGCTTTCGTCTTGCGACGCTCACCCATGATACGAGTAAGTACCTGAGCAGGTGGCAGGATATTAGGAAGTGGTTTGAGGACCTCTACAAGGGCAACTTACTATTTGACGCTGACTCGTTGTTTGTACGCGAGCGCTTCAAGGGTGCGACTGGCGAGAAATGGACGGATGGCTTCTACTGGGCGGGCGACCAGGGATTATTCCTTAACTGCATGGAAATTGACAATCGAAGCCTTCCTCCATTTTCCGATTTAAAAACAAAAGTGCTGGATTACGTCCTTGATAACATGTGTGATGATGCAAAAGTGCTGCATGACCAGCGGATAGTAACGACAGCTGAATTCAACAATGACTACGCCACCGGCAAAGGCGTATTCTTCAAGCATATCCTCAAAACCGCACAGGCAGCCCCAAACCAGAGACTTTACGATTGCGTCATGTCCAGTGCGGCGCACGCATGGAATACAAAAAGCATGAGTGACTTGAGCTGGACCTATGATTTTAAATTTGGTTGGAATGACAACGGCAAGTTGCCGCTGCCAGGTAATTGGGACACCAATGACAACACAGCATTAACCGATTTTAGAAAATTGATTTTGCATGTCTCGGCCATGGATGTTATGACCGCGGCAGCAACATTAAACCCCAACGGCATCATTCCTGAGTTGGCAAAGCTCTAACGGTTCCAACTAGGTCAATACTGACGATTCAAATTATGTGGTTTTCTTGACCGGGTCAAGGCGAACGAAATTCCACTGTTCTGTGTTTGTCTTGCTGAAATGCACAAGAATAGGGCTTTGCGGCCGCATTAAGTTGGCCAAACCAGTGTCATAGATGACCGACTTATTGCCTGCAACTGTAAATGCCGCCCGCATATTCTTCTTGTCGACAGAACCAGAGACAACCTTACATTCTTTAGTCAGAGCGTTGTAATAGTTGCCTCGTATCGCCCCCTTTTTATTGACGGCTAATTGAAACAACATAGTAGAATCGGTTTGGTCACCTTGGGTGAGCGAAAATACTCCCAAAGACTTCCAATTCTTTACGTCCTTCACATCTTTCGACTCAGCAGCCGCTAGTACCGCTGGAGTTTCTGTTTTACTGTTTGAAGCAGGGACTGCAATAGGTGCAGAATTAGCGATGATCTGAGCTTGAGTATAATAGTCAGCAGCAGTAGCACTGGGCTGACTACCGTAGTAGACCGTATCGCCTTGATATGTAATGTTGTTGCCGTAGTCATAATCAACTGGGGCATTGTTTGCTGGATAGTCCCAGAAAGTGGCTAGATCATCCCAATCACCATAACCATAAGCCCAATCATCGCCCCAGGCTCCGCCCCAAGCATAAGGGTAGCGCCCCCACCAATCACGACGGAAGAGGCCATCATCACGAAAAGCATTGCGCACACCAACTCCACGGTCGGTCATAGCACTGGCAGATAGGCCCCTGCCAACACCACTTCCGGCTAGAGATCGACCAAAGCCGCCATCAGTAGCTAAGCCTCGCTGGGCTCCAGCATTCCAAACTTGATCGGCACCACTGCGCAAAGCGCTTTCAGAAGTGTGATCGAGCACAGAATCTCCACGATCTCCAAACATATCGCCGCCATATCCATCACCAAGACCGCGATCACCAAGACCGCGGTCACCGAGGCCACGCTCTCCATAGCCATCACCAAAACCGCGATCGCCATAGCCACGACCACCACCGTCACCAAAGCCACGACCACCGCCGAATCCGCCGCCGCCTCTTCCACCCCCACCACCACCGCGGGCTAGTGCCTCTTGCGGAAAGATAGAAGCTGAAAGTGACAAAGCTATGAGCAGACTAGCAGAAATGATTTGGCTATTCTTAGCAGGGAGACTAGAAATTCTAGGTCGCATCATCATATTTACCTATTGATTAATACTATTTTTCTTCTAGTTCGGGTCACGGCGCATTACAAGAATCTCTTGAGTATCTGGCAGTGACTTACCTTCAGAAAATCTCTTCGTAGACTTCCAGGTGTAATTGTTGTCGTCAACCTTGTGCAAAATATACTGCGCACGAGCAAAAGTGCCTTCGTGATCAGAGCCGCGGGCATTCACCAACCAACTATCACCATCCCGCTTCCAGCGCCCCATACCTAGGCCACCATCATTGTTATAGTGCCAAGAGCAAATTGAATTGAGAACGGGGTTCCAGCCAATTATTTCAGTTTCACTCGGTGTATTGTTGTCTGATTTACTAGAATAGAAATTGACTAATAAGAACTTCTTGTTAGCAGTATATTGACACTGAACTCGCAAATCAGAATTTGACTTCGCGCCCCAAGAGCCTACCATCCAAGATAGCTCACTGATGGGAATCTCAGCTGATTTAGAGGGAGCATCATGCTCAAAAACTGAAATCATCTGCCAATGGCCACTCTCTTTGCTATGAATGGCTGTATAGCGTGAGTTACCTGAAGGTAATTTGGTGGTGCCAACTTCTATGGCAATATTGTTGGCCGGAAACTTAACCGACTCAACATCAATCACTAACGGTTGTGGTGGATGAGCCTTAAATAGCGCAGCAAAAGACTTCTCAATTTGCTCTCGACCGTGCAACTTCTTGCCAGAAGCTTCAGTTAAACTGCCATCGACCGACCACTGCAAAGCTAGTGCTTTGGCATCGCCTTTGCCGTAACTAACGGCATAATGATTGGCCTGCCCGCGAATAGTGGCCTCATCTTCAGCCTTGATTGCTTCGGCACTAGCTGTGTTTGCTTGACTGGCTTTATTGTGAGAAGAACTAGATTTAGCGTCTACTGCCTTTAGCCCGCCAACAACACTTCCAAAAAATAGAATTCCTATAGATGCCAAGGTTATACAAACTGGCCGATGTTTGAAATACATACTCAATGGAAAAAGATCCTCCGTAAAACAGATATGAACCACTAATCTAAAAGAACTAAACGAACAAATTGCCACAACAGGAAAGTCTTCGAAAAGCACTCCGAAACCTTCTAAGGCTATGCTGAGTTTGAGTTTAGAGAGAAATGCCAGTTTAGGTGATGACCACTGTGGCGTTGGCACATTCGAAAGAGACATCGGTGCCCATAAAAAGCATTTTGAGAAGATCGCGATAAAAACCGTATAGCGGAATTCTCTCAGCCACTTCGTCTCGCATCTGGTCGCGCTGGAGCTTGAAAGAGCTATGAGATGGGCCAGACATGTGGTCTAACTCTAAATAATAGTTATTGAGAGGCTGTACTTGCACTTCAAATAAGCGCTCGTGCCACTGGACCACACTTTTAATTGCTTTCCAGCCGGTCTTTTTCATCTCGGCTGGCGAGCAAGTCAAATAGTTTTTAGTCTCCAAAATTTCAACCAAACGGTCACCTTTAATCGAGCCATTACTCAATATGCCGAAATCTTGCAGCGCACCCAGCCGCTCCCAATCAATGCCAATCGCTGTCATGGCCTCTAGGCGATCATGTACAGCAAGACAAGTTGCCTCATCATCACAGACTATCTTAATACCAAAAATGTCCTTAACATATTTGCTGTAGTGACGCAGTTGCTTATCTCGACTAACTAGCTTATCAATGACAAAAATTTCGTCTGTAACTTTATTCCAAAGCTCTTCTTCAGCTTTGACCCTGCTTGTCAGACGATTAACCCCGTCAGTGGCTCTTCCCCTTGGTAGATATTCAATAAAGTTAGCAGACAACTCTAAAGGCACCCACTCGAAATTCTTGCGATAGCGAAAGTTATCGAGCATGTGCTTACCGAGATCAATATCTGTCACTGAAAACAACATGTCTTGTGTGATGCGTTCACGAATGAGAAATGGCCGATCTTCATCACTGGGCAACAGACCAATAACATTGCTATGCAGCTCAAAGTCATCTTCGAGTAGCAAGGTCGAAAGTAGATGCGAGAGTAAGTGGAGATTGCGCTCGCCTTCTAAAATGTTTTGGCGAAAAGACTCACGCACTTGGCCCATCAAGTCTCGCGAAAGTTCTATGGTGGTGTGACTACTGGGATTGGCTTCTTGCTCAGCCTTCTTCTCTGCCAGATACGAAATAAATTGATGCAACACCGGATCGTGCATAACCATCAATAGCGGCGAGTGCAGAATGCTCATAAAATCAAAATGCTCATCGAATCAAAATACACATAGAATCACGAAGCAAGTATAAAGCGAAAATCATTCTTGACCAGCAAGCGCCCTAGTTCTGTAAACGATTACCTGGGAAAATACTCAATAGAACCGGCGCTTGGCTACCGACCGGGCAGCCAAAGCTCTATTTTTCAGACCCAAACAATTAAAACCGCCTTAAGGCTGTTTACTATCGCTTGATGTGCGCCTGTTTACAGCTACTAAACAGGTATAATCGGCAGTAATGCACGTGACAGCGTGCTTTTTTGTTTAGGGAAAGCTCATAAATGATCATCGTTAACGAAGTCTCAAAAGGCTACGGTTCTCGCACACTGTTCGACAATGTCTCAGTCAAATTCAGCCCAGGCAACAGATACGGACTGACAGGACCAAATGGCGCCGGCAAATCTACTTTCATGAAAATTCTCACCGGTGAACTAGAAGCGTCTAATGCCGGCACTATCACCCGCCCTCGCAAAGTAGGCGTGCTCAAGCAAGACCAATTTGCGTATGACAATGAACGCATTATCGATACAGTGGTGATGGGTAACGATATTCTTTGGCAAGCATTCAAAGAAAGAGACGCACTCTGCGAAGTAGAGAACCTAACTGAAGAACAAATGAACCGCCTCGGCGAACTAGAAGTAATCATTGCCGATGAAAATGGCTATACGGCTGAATTTGAGGCTGCTGAAATTCTCAGAGGCATCGGCATCGAAGACGATGATCACGAAAATCTAATGAGCACACTCGCCACCGACTATAAATTCCGCGTACTTTTGGCTCAAGCACTGTTTGGTGAACCCCAAGCAGTACTACTAGACGAACCAACAAACCACCTTGATCTTGAGTCAATTCACTGGCTAGAAGAATTCCTCTGGCAATACGACGGCATTCTCGTAGTGATTTCGCACGATCGCCACTTCTTAAACTCAGTTTGCACCCATATTGCTGATATCGATTACGACACCATTATTGTCTACCCAGGCAACTATGACGACATGGTCGAGCACAAAATGCAGGCCCGTCAATCAATCGAATCGGCCAACAAAGACAAAGCTAAAAAAATCGCCCAGTTGCAAGAGTTTGTACAAAGATTTGCTGCTGGTCAGCGCTCTAGCCAAGTACAATCAAGACGCAAAGAGATGGTAAGACTAGCACCAGAACAAATGAAACGTTCGAATATTCAAAGACCATTCATTCGCTTTGAACAAGAGAAACCCTCTGGTCGTGAAGTTCTCCAAGTGAAGAATCTAACTAAGTCTTTTGATGGCAAAGTGCTATTCAAAGACTTCAATATAGACTTGCTTCGGGGCGAAAAAATTGCCATTATCGGCTCAAACGGTGTCGGTAAAACCACACTATTGCGCTGCTTGATGAACGAACTCGAACCCGATTCTGGCACAGTGAAATGGACTGAAGCAGCCACATGGAGCTACTACCCGCAAGACTACCACGACGCCATTACCCCGGGCAGCACCGCTCTTGATTGGCTGATGCAATATATGGTCGATGAAGGCCACCAGCACGTGCGTGGCCTGCTCGGCAAAATGCTCTTCTCTGGTGAAGACAGTTTAAAACAAACTGAAAATCTCTCTGGTGGAGAAGCGGCTCGACTTCTTCTAGCGCGCATGATGATGCAGAAAAATCCAGTCTTGGTCTTAGACGAACCAACTAATCACCTAGATTTAGAAGCCGTTTCAGCCTTGGCAGAAGGTCTTTCTACTTTCCCTGGTACAGTCTTTGTCGTATCTCATGACCGCGACTTGATTTCAGATGTTGCCACACGCATTCTCGCCTTCACCTCAAACGGCTTGCGTGATTTCCAGGGCACCTATGAAGAGTATCTACAAGACAATCCTTTGAAAGAGCTGGCCGGCAAAGGCAAAAGGTAAACCTAGGACATAATAATACTAGGCGCTTAAATACTGAGACAATTTGGCATAAGTAAGCTATGTCTAGCACAAGCGACGATCATCTACCATTCACCAGCCTCTTTCGTGCCTTCGCTAAGCAATCCGCTTTGCAAGGTGAGATTAAGGTAGACCGGACGGTTTTACTTGATTGCTTCCTTGCTAGCGGTATTCTTGAGGACGATCCCCGCGGCGGCGCCCTATTTAAGGCCATAAGAGCAGCCAGCGAGCAAATAGATTTGGAGCAGTTTCAAACGCTGCAGAACGTCAGCCCCGCCCTATTTGAACAAGTTTTGACAGGTCAACTGGCCATTCCTCGCTTTGCTGAATTTCGCCAAGAATTACAGTTGATATTCGACCGAGTGGCGAATAATCGCGATGGCCAACTGGCAAATTACATTCCCCAACTGGAACGGGTCGACCCCGATAAATTTGCCGCCTCTGTCTGCTCTGTAGACGGCCAAAGGTTTTCGCTAGGCGACAGTGAAGACTTTTTCTGTGTCCAATCTTGCTCAAAACCAATTACCTACTGCCTCGCTCTTGAAGATCAAGGCGAAGAAGTTCTGCACCGTTATGTCGGCACCGAACCAAGCGGCAAGACATTCAATGAACTAACTCTCAATGCCAAAGGCTTGCCTCACAACCCAATGATTAATGCTGGTGCCATCATGTGTGGTGCCCTAATTAAGAGTGGTGCAGATGCCTCAGATCGCTTTGACTACGTCATGAGCAAATGGAAAGAGTGCGCCGGTAACATGAAGATTGGCTTTGATAATGCCGTTTATTTATCTGAGCGACAAACCGCAGATCGCAACTTTGCCCTAGCCTATTTCATGCGAGAGAAAAAGGCCTATCCACCCGATGTCAACTTACTCGACATCTTAGAGTTCTACTTTCAGTGCTGCTCAATCGAAACAACCACAAAAGCTATGGCTGTCATTGCCGCTACCCTGGCCAATGGAGGCAATTGCCCGCTAACTGGTGCGCAAGTTTTTCGCCCAGACCATGTCAAAAACTGTCTTTCACTGATGTCTAGCTGCGGCATGTACGACTTTTCTGGTGAGTTCGCCTTTCGCATTGGTATTCCAGCTAAAAGCGGAGTATCTGGCGCAATCATGCTAGTGGTGCCAAACGTAGCGGGTTTAGCTGTATGGTCGCCACGACTAGACGAGCTAGGCAATTCAGTTAGGGGCGTAGACTTCTGCCGCCAACTAGCCTCTCGCTTCAAATTTCACACTTTTGACAGCACCACTGGCCTTACTGACGATCGCCTCGACCCCAGGCGCAATCTTTTTGAATCACGCCTCAGCGGCATCAATGCCTTTTGTTGGGCCGCTGCCGAAGGCGACGTAGCCGAAATGCGCCGCTTGGTAGCACGAGGAATTAGCCCTGATGTAGGCGACTATGACGGTCGCACGGCTCTCCACCTAGCAGCCTGTGAAGGCAAAGTAGCAGCCTTGCGTTACTTGATTGAACTGGGGGTCAACCTAAACAGCGTAGACCGCTGGGGCAATACTCCACTTGACGATGCCGTCAGAGAAAATCAAAATCAGAGCCACAAACCAATTATTGCCATGCTCTCGGAGCACGGTGCTAAACAAAAGAACACAGTCCGAAGTGCCACAAACTAATAAACTATAATTCAGCCATGCAAGCAATAGACCCGCTCAGTGTCATATATAAGTCAGTCGGTGGTGAGGGCCCTTACTACCAGCTGGTCGAAGCCTTTTATCAAGGGGTAGAGAAAGACCCCGTGCTGCGCCCGCTCTACCCTGAAGATTTAGGCCCTGGTAAAAAGCACCTAGCCCAGTTTTTGATACAGCGCACAGGTGGAGCTACCACTTACAGTGACGAACGGGGCCACCCACGAATGCGCGGCCGCCACATGCCTTTTAAGATTGGCCAAACAGAGCGTGATGCCTGGGTGACAAACATGGAAGCCGCCTTAGAGGTTGTGCCCGAGTTTCAAGCGCACAAGGCCACACTTAAGGAGTTTTTCGCCAGTTTTGCCACATTTATGATTAATCAGCCTAGCTAGGCATATATAAATACAGGTAACAAAAGCTCTTTTTGATTAGGCTGGGCCTTGTCGGGGATAATCTAAGTAAGACCATTTTGAACTTAGGGCACTATATGACTGATGGCCATTCTCTAACTAGTGGAGCGCTTCTACAACTAGCCCTGTCGGCCCTGACAAATCATTCAGCCGATGAGGCTGAAGAGAAATTGGCATCTATAATTACTTCTCTGGAACAGCATTACGGTGAGAACCAGAAAGAAGTAGCTAACGAACTACAAAGGTTAGCCAAAGAAATTGAAAACAATGGCCAAATTGAACAAGCCATTGAGTTTAAACAACGCACTACTGAACTAATGCTGCGCATCTCCATGGAAAGACGTCGGGGCTTGCGAGAAAGTCGCACTCCCGTTGCTGAAAATATCTCTCAGCCGCCCCCACCGAACCTTCAATATTCTCCATCCCAGTCGCTTCCCCCGACTGCCAATATTTCCGCACTGCCAGCCGTTCAGAATCACACAACTAGTATCATCAATCCACGCACCACTAGAGCTAACCTCGGCGCCCTATCGCCTAGCTCCGCCGATTCAATACTTAGTAAAAACACAGGTTCAAGCCTATTTGAATCAATTCACTATGTCGTGCAAAGCTGTGGCAACTTTGAAACTGAACTCCATTTCTATAGTGATGTCTTGAAAGGCAAAATGACCTGGAAGTCAGATGACCTACACCGCAGAGCGGCGGCGATTCGCCTATCATCAGGGCCTGAATTAATTTTGGTGGAAAGTCAAATTCCAGCTCCTAGCTTAAACGTCTATATGGTCACCGCTGTTGGTGCTGCTCGCGAAATTCTTGAGAGTTATGGATTTCTCAAACGCGGTGAGCTTAAAACCCCTCTAGGCCACGCCTTGATCTTCAGCGGCCCTGATGGCAGCACTCTTGCGATTATTTCAACAAGTGGTAGATAAGAAAAGTCAGAAACAATATTGGAGAAAAACAGTGAGCGACTTACAAGTACAAGTAGAAAAAGATGACTTCGAAAAAGCCTGGGTCAGCAATTATGTGCCAAAAGACTCAGCTGCGGATGCAATTTTGCAAATTAAAGACTACGCCTACAAAGCCTTTGACAAGCTCGATTCGGATGGCAACGGCTATATTGAAAAACACGAACTAGAAGCTCATCTAAAAGATGAGAACACCCCAGCCAGAGAGAAATCATTCATTACTTTCTTGCTCAACAACCAGCAAGCAATTTCTGATGCTGTGCATGAAGGCAGCACTAGCGTTAAGGGCGGCATCACCCGCATTGACCTAGAAGCGTATTTCAAGCTAGTTCTGGCGATGTTCAAGAGCTGAAATCAAGCATTTGTCTGCTTTTGATTATGGTTTTCATCACCGTCTGGTAAAGATTTAAACATCTCGAGATGCCTGTCTACAGGCATTCTCTGTCTTTGGCTGCAGTGCTGCTTTTCTGCATTTGAACTACTGCTGGTATCATTTGAAAAGAAACTACAAAATTAGAGCTATAAATAGGTAGTAAGTGTGCCCCATTCAAACTGCGAACACGAGCACAATCTTCAAGAGAGCCCTGCACAGAGCGCGCCAGACAATCATAAACACAGCCATGATCATTTTGAAGTTCGGCAACAGAGTCGCAGCAAGCTAACAATCGTACTCGCGCTCACCACCGGCTTCATGTTTGTTGAAGCAGCGGCTGGTTGGTACACCGGCAGCTTGGCCCTCATAGCTGACGCTGGCCACATGCTTGGCGACGTGGCAGCCCTGGCTCTTGCCCTATTTGCTGTGTGGTTATCTAGCAAACCAGCTGGCCGCTCGCGCACCTACGGCTTCCACCGCAGCGAAATATTGGCTGCCTTGGCCAATTCTGTGCTCCTCGTAGTGATATCTATAGCAATTTTCTGCGAGGCCATTCACCGCCTAAGCCAGCCACCAGAAATTCACAGTGTGCCAATGCTAGTCGTGGCCGTTCTTGGCTTGATAGTCAATCTAATTTCAATGAAGCTCCTAGGCGCCCACAGCCACGGTTCGCTCAACGCCAAAGCAGCCTACCTTGAAGTCTTTGCCGATATGCTGGCATCTTGCGCCGTGATTGTGGCGGGTTTGGTCATAATGTTTACTGGCTGGTACCTGGCCGACCCGATACTAAGTGCCATTCTCTCTATCTTTATAGTCAGTCGCACTTGGGGTTTACTAAAAGAATCTGTGGAAATTTTGATGGAGAGCGCGCCCCGCGAATTTGACTTAGAAGCGCTAACCAAGGCCTTCTTGGCTGTAGGTGGCGTAGTACAAGTCCATGACCTGCATGTCTGGACAATCACCTCTGGCCTGCTGGCCATGAGCTGCCACCTCACCATAGAACCGCAAGCAGACTCGCAAACAGTGCTAAATCAAGTCAATGCCCTGATGGAAAAAGACTTCAAAATCAGTCACACCACTATACAAATTGAGTTAGCCGACTCAGATCGTAAGTGCAATGATATTTGCGCCGTATCTTAAGAAGCAACTTAGGAAGTAACTTAATTAGCCCCCAGCTTTCTTGACTTGATTATCCCAGCGGCGATTTAGTTCGCTATCAGAGGTATTGGCACGGTTAATCTGTTCTACAGGAGAAGAACCATTGACCGCATCTTTAGCCGCCTGCACCCCAGCACCCAATTTGCCAGTGACATAATCATAGGCATTGCCAATCGTTTTTCCAATTGTCGGGCTGTCGTCAGTCACTGTAAGTTTGCCATCCGCCAAGCCCACAGTCATCTTGTTCTTACCAGCGGTTACTTTTACAGCATCGGTGTGACCATCTTTATCAGAATCAACTATCTGAAGACCAGGCAGGCCTTTAGATTCAGCCTTTGAACCAAGCAAGTCCATGAAGATTTTTTGGTCTTGAACAGTATTGAGGGTCTCTTGCACGCATTTGACATCACCGGTCTTCATGCATTCAGCAGTCTTTTCTAGCTTCTGGTGACCATTTAGTGCGTCGCTCATAGTAAATGCCCTCGTTCCCAACATTAGATACATTACATCTAATTATTGGCAATTTCTTGGCATTTTAAACACAAAAATAGAATGAAGCGCTTTCAGACACCCCATTCTATTTAATAGCATTCAGTGTCGGTCAGTTAAGCTACCAGCGAGGACGGCCGTTACCGAACAATAGGCCAATTCCAACGTTGGCTAAGGCACCTTTACCAGCTTTTCCGCCGGACAGTTCACCGACGATAGCACCCTGTATGGCATCTTGAACTATCTGACCACCAAGCTGTCTGTTATCGTATCTGCCGCGATTATCGTAGCGTGGGTCATAGCTTGGGTCATAGACTCGGCCATCGCGACCGTGGCGGCCATATTGCTGATCAGGATAAAACGGGGGGGTGCGATAATCTGGCTGATAGACTCGATCTTGACGGCCATAATATGGTTCTGGTTCATAGCGAGGGTCTACAACTGGTCGACGCGGAATCTCGCGAGCATAGTTGCCGTCTTGGCGTCGAGCATAGGCATCAGCCATATCTTCTTGGCGATAAAGGTTACCTATACAGAATCTTTGACCATCGGCTCGGTTGATGACAATATCGCCCCTTTGGGAGACAGCCAAATTATCACCCCTTCTGGGGTCTTCAATTTGAGCAAGTTGTAGAACTGTCTGCTCGAACTGCCTAGGTTGCATGGTGTAGGCATCACGCTGCAATGCATCCATTACAGTTCTAGCATTACCATGGTCTAACTCTCTTGCGAGGTCACGCGGGTCAGCAGGGTTAATTCCCCGACCGTTTCTGTTGTCGCATGGATCGCAATCGCCTCTGCCCATCGTCAGTACCTCTTGAACTCCGAACCGCTTATACATCTATTAAACCCCTCGGCTAACTGGAGGGGAATGGGGAATCTACGCAGAAACCTTAAATATGATCTCCCTAATCAGGCATCAGCAACAGTTATGCTTGCATTAGGTGTTTATAAATAGCCACAGAAAGGGAGCAACAATTGAACGGATTAGGCAAGCGGTACTCGAACAAAAAAAACAATTTTAATTATGCTGCCCTCCTAACACTATTGTTATGCCCAATCAGCCAGGCTTTTGCCCTCACGGATAGCGAAATTACTAGCGCGGTACGAAAAAAGAGCGGCCCCTGGATGGTGAGCGAACTAAAAGGGCGAAAGCTAACCGAAACAAAGCACTACGAAGAAGCTGCGGCAATATTTTCGGGAGTGTTAGCAGAGAGAAAGGCACTGGGTCTAGATTTGCAGACTGAGCAACTGGCTCTGGCAGAAATCTATGAAAAGAGCCAAAAACTGGCCCAAGCCGAAGCCATGTACAAAGAAGCGATAGCGGGCCGGGAGCAGAGCGCTGGAGACGAAAGCCCAACCCTGATTTATTCGCTGCAGTCGTATGGCGATTTCCTCAGCCGCCAAAAGAAAGGCCCCGAAGCGGCAATTCAAAAGAAACGCATCATTTATATAAACAGTCAGGTCACTAAAGCTCCCAAAGAACTAACTGCCCTACTTAAATCGCAAAATTCAACCACCCCGCCCACTCAAACCGCTGCCAGCGCCGTGAAGATTGGCCAGCTCTACCTCAAGAGAGATGAAGAGAGAAGAGCCTTGCTCTGCTTCAATAAAGCGCTAATACTTGACCCCAAAAATTCTGACGCCTACGAAGGTCGGGGAGAAGTACTTAATAGACTAGAAAAAGAAAATTTGGCTCGCCTTGATTTTGACAAAGCCATTACCCTTAATCCCAAAAACGCCCAAGCCTTATTTCACCGGGCCTTGCAGCTGCGGGTGAAGAACAACGAAAAAGCAGCCCTATCTGACTTCAATCAAGCAGTAGCAGCCGCACCAAATGACAAAGACATTCTTGGTTACCGGGCCAAACTACACCAAGACCTACACCACGACGAATTGGCTGTAAAAGATTACACTCAGGTCTTAGAACTAGACCCCCATGCTGAATGGGCGCGCTGTCAGCGGGGCCTCTGCTACCAAGATATGAAACAATTCGACAAGGCTATCGCTGACTTTTCTAATCTCGCTCAAAAATATCCCGATGATTCCAACTACTCTGAACTCAAACTCAAAGCAGAGAAAGCAGCAATCCTAAATTTAGACCATAAATAAGATGACAGAGAAAGTAAGCAAACAAGAACTGTCCACATTAAAAGCCTTTTTTAGAGAGAAGGCACCAACCTGTGTGCACCAGGCAGACGGTCTACTCAAATATCGCTACACCACCCCAACCTATGCCGTGATTGCCGGTGGTGACGACAACGCTGAGGTGCCCGAGCGCTCGGCGACAGGGCACTACCTACAAATGTACGATTGGGATGCTTGCTTCTTCAGCCAAGCTGCACATTTGACGGATCTGCCAGCTCTAAAGGGTTTAGGCCAAGATGTGGTAGCTAATTTCCTCAGCCTCAAAGCCGCCAATGGCCAAATACCTCGCACGATTTCACCTCAGCGCATTTGGGATCAAGGAGACCAGTGCAAACCATTCTTAGTGCAGACGCTCTGGGCTGAATTTAAGCGATCCGATCAAACAAAAAAGGAAATATTCGGCCACTATATTGATGACCTTGATTGTTATTTGAAATTCTTTCAGAGGGAGCGAAAAAAAGAATTTGGTTTGTACCATTGGCGCAATGTTTTAGAGAGCGGGGTTGACGACAATCTCGCTCTGATTGCCCCAAGAGAAGCAGCTAAAGATGAAGACGAGTCGGTGGGACGTTTTCCTGATGGGGCAATACTGGCGAGCGATCTCAGTAGCTACCTTGCCCGCGAGTTTCTCTGTTTTGCCGATTTTTGTGCTTACTTCAAACGCAGTCAGTTAGAAGCTGAGTATCGAAGCGCTGCTAAAACTTTGATTCAATCAATCGAAAGTAAGCTCTGGAACGACAGGCTTTCTATGTATTGCAATTACAATCCGATCGACAAAAAAGCAGTAGAACTGCGCAGCTGGACTGGTTTGGCACCAGTACTTATGGACTTAGCCTCAGAAGAACATCGAGAGCGGGTGATTCGAGACAACATTCTCAACACCGAGCATTTTATGCGCTCGCACGGTTTAGCCTCACATGCAATATCAGAACCACTAGCCAATCAACAACGCCGTGGCCTCTACGGCAGAGCTATAGTTTCTAACTGGCAAGGACCAGTTTGGGTACTACCTAATGCACTGGCTGTGCGAATTTTAAACAAATATGGCTACAAAGAAGAGGCCCGTGAAATATCGGCCCGGGTTGTGAAGACCTTACTTGGAAGCTTGAGCAACTACAATACTTTGTTTGAGAATTACGATGCCGATACTGGCAAAGGTCTCTGGGCACCACAATTTATGAGCTGGAATATTCTTGCTCTGGAGCTAGTTGAAACTCTAGAATAATGTTGGAGTAATAGTGCGCCACTCTCTCTTATCGTTTTTTCTGTCTGGCCTTTGCTTTTTGGCTATTCTCATTGGCAATGCCATGACTCTTCCTTGCAGCGCCGCAACTCCGGAGCAAAAGACCCCTGAACAAAAGACTCCCGAACAAGCAGAGCTAGACCGGCCCAGGTTGGTAATTAAAAACGGCAGCATCTTCATGGTTTTAGACCCAGATGGCACCATGACTGGTGGCCAATCGGCACCCTACGGTCTTTATGTCAATGACACCCGCTACTTGAACGGGCTGACTTTGGCAGCCAACGACAAGCCTCTCAAGGCCATATCAAGCAAGACAAAAGATGGCTACAAAGCCACTTTCAGCTACCAAGCAAACAAAGTAACGATCGCCCGAGAAATTGTCATAGGCAATGCCAGTCGAGATAGCTCCGCTCTTGTTGTGGAAAGATTGATACTGAAAAATCCGACAGACAAAGCTGTTGATATCGATTTGGAAATTAACTTCAATTTTGACTTCAAAGATATGTTTGAAGTGCGCGGACAAGCAAGAAAAGCTCATGGCACAACGGCCACTGAGCTAAGTAGTGCTCAGGTCAAAGCTCAATACAAAGGACTCGACAACAAAATTCTCACTAGCGCCGTTCAATTTAATCAGCCAACAAAGCTGATTAAACTTTCTAAAAATCAAGCAAGATACCAATTCAAATTAGTACCTCACGCCAGTGAATTCATCGAATATGCCGCATTGCCAGAGCCAAGTGCGCCAACCAAAATCGACTTTGCTAGGCACAAGCAGCAGGCCGACAAAGACTTTGAAATCTGGCAACGAAGCAACGTCTCAATCACCTGTGACAACCCAGACCTCAATCAAGTTTTTGCCCAAGCCGTTCGCGATCTGTATCTGTTGAAAATAACCACTCCGCGCGGCCCTGCTTTCGCTGCCGGTCTTCCTTGGTACAGCGTTGCCTTCGGCCGCGACCAGATAATTACAGCTATGCAAATTCTTGATTTTGCTCCAGACAGTGCCAAGCAAATAATTACTCTACTAGCAAACTATCAGGGCAAAAAAGAAGACAAATTCACCGAAGAAACCCCTGGCAAAATCATGCACGAATTGCGCACAGGCGAAATGGCGCGCACTAGAGAAATTCCTTTCATTCCCTATTACGGCACAATTGATGCCACCCCACTTTGGCTGGTGTTGGTCAATCGATATGTGGAGAGCAGCGGAGATACTGAACTTGCTCGCACACTCTGGCCCAATATTGAAGCAGCGCTGACATATTTGAAAGAAAATACCCCTAACGATTTCCTTTTCTATGGAAGTCCAGCGGCAGACGGCAAAGAATCAGCCCTAAGCAACCAAGCCTGGAAAGATTCTGGTGACTCTGTTATGCACAAAGACGGCAAACTCGCCAAGCCACCGATTGCCATTTGTGAGGTGCAGGGCTATTTGTATGATGCTTGGCAAAGTGGTGCCAACCTAGCAGAGAAACTTGGCAAAGTTGAAGAAGCAACCGAACTGAAGGAAAGAGCGAAAAAACTAAAAGAACATTTCAAACAATCGTTCTGGCTACCTGAGCAAAACTTTGTGGCTTTGGCCATCGATGGCAGCGCACGACCATGCTCGGTGGTGGCATCTAATCCTGGTCACCTACTCAGCTCAGGAATTATTGATCAAACAGATGCCATAGGGGTTGCTCAACGCTTACTTAAGAGTGACATGTTTAGTGGTTGGGGTATTCGCACTCTTTCAAGTGGCGAAAAAGCATACGACCCAGCCAGCTATCACAACGGCTCAATCTGGCCACACGATAATGCTCTGATAGTGTCAGGCATGCGCAAACGCGAGCTTCATAGTGAAGCCGCCAAAGTGATAACTCCTTTGCTAGAAGTGGCGATGCAGAGCAAAGACAAACGGCTTCCTGAGCTGTTTTGCGGCTATCCCAGAGAGAAAGAAGCAACACCCAAGCCGTACGCAGTGTCATGCGTACCGCAGCTGTGGTGCGTTGGCAGTGTTTTCAGTATGGTGCAAAGCCTCAGCGGCCTGTCAAACTCTAAACAAGGAATACAAATCGATCCACAATTGCCACAAGGCGTAAACTGGCTAAAAATGGAAATTCCAGATTCGTCTAGAAAGCGAATGAACATTGTCCAGATCAAGCGCCAAGGCAAAAGCGACCATACGGCAACTCTTACAGTGAAAGACCTCGGCCAATAACCGCTGGCAATTCATAAATAGTGATACCTTTTCTATATAGAAGGGCAAACCGGCACTGTTTAGGCTATTATGCTTGATGTCTCAGCGCGCCTGTTGACTACCCTCCTGCTTTCCAATCTGCATTACAACGAGAACCGCCGACCATGACAGACATTCGCACTTTCGACCCGAACTCAGTTGGTCAGAAAACCGAGAATATTTTCGGCCTGCCATTCACAGCCGACGAGGCCTCGATAGTTGTTATACCAGTGCCATGGGAAGTAACAGTATCGTACAGAGAAGGCACTGCTAGCGGACCAGAAGCAATTCTTGCTGCTTCTTACCAAGTTGACTTGTACGATCCAGACTACGTCGATGCCTGGAAGATTGGTTTAGCTATGGAAGAAATTCCTGATGAAATACGCCAACTCAACGACGAAATGCGACCCACAGCCGAAGAATATATCGGCATGCTAGAAGAGGGTCACACTGCTTCAGACAATGCGCCGATGAAGCAGATGCTAGAGAAAATCAATGCATCTTGCGAAAAAATGAACGACTGGGTGCAAGAGCGCGCCGCCGAACAACTAGACCGCGGTGCTATTGCCGCCGTGCTTGGCGGTGACCACAGCACGCCTCTTGGACTTATTCGCGAACTAGCTAAACGTCATGACTCTTTTGGCATTCTGCACATTGATGCTCACGCCGACTTGCGCGATGCCTATGAAGGCTTCACCTATTCTCATGCATCAATTATGTTCAATGCTATCAAAGAGCCGACCCTGACAAAGCTCGTGCAAGTTGGCATTCGCGATTACTGTGAGATGGAATCAGATTTAGTGCTATCGTCAAACGGAAGAATTGTCAGCTTCTATGACCGCGATATTAAAACAAAAATGTTTGAAGGCATGAGCTGGATGCATATTTGCCAAGAAATAGTCAGTCAGTTGCCTGATGAAGTTTATGTCAGCTTTGACATAGACGGCCTTGATCCTAAGCTCTGCCCCAATACGGGCACACCGGTACCAGGCGGCCTAGAATACGAACAAGCACTATATCTGGTGCGCATGGTAGCCGAAAGCGGCCGTGTAATTATCGGCTTTGATGTCAATGAAGTAGCACCTTCAAGTAATGATGAGGATGAATGGGATGCCAACGTCGGTGCCCGTTTACTCTATCGCCTTGCTAATCTCACAGCGAAATCAAACGACCAATTTTGAGAATTTGAAAAGCAACTATATCAAGCCTATTTTTAAGCTAATAGTGCTGGCACTCTTTGTCTGCCTAGGCGAACGTGCCGCCTGGGGCCAGGGCTGAGCAGCCGCACGTGGTGTGGTCCCAGGTCTGGGAGCAGGGTCAGGTAAGTTTCAACTATCAGTAGGCTGGCGCGCTGCGCGGGCCGACAAGTCATACAACGGCACTGATTACAATTCAACTTTCACTAACAGCTGGAAGCCCAACATGCGCCAAAGCGTGTTAGATGTTTCAGCCCGCTATTACCTCAACAGACGAGTAGCAATTGTTGGCACGCTGCCAGTTTCGATGAACAATTTCAGCATGATCTATCCACCCAAAGGCCCAGCCATCGGCCAGCGGGCCGGTTGGGACATCAATGGTGTAGGCGATCTTGCTTTAGTTACACAAGTATCCCTAGTCGATCCTAAAGACCATCCTTTTGAAAATTGCATAGTCGGCTTAGGCATGAAAATACCCACCGGCAACTGGGATGAGCGCCGAGTCATTCCTAACCTCAACGGTCAAAACTTTGCCAGCCGCGCAGTCTATCCAGCTGCTGTTATGCCCGGCGATGGTGGCACAGGAATTATCGCCACCGTTGATGCCTACAAGACCTTTAGAGTCAATAGATTCTTACGAGGCAAGACTCTATTTGTAGCAGGTTCTTATTTATCAAACCCGCGTAACACCAACGGCACCTCATCAATCATTGGCAGTGCCGGCGTACCCCTGACTCCAAACTTTTTAGATGAGCTAACCAATTCAGTTTCTGATGCCTACAGTGTGCAAACAGGTGTGTCGATGAAGGTGCCTGGTACCTGGAACAAGCCTAAGCTAAAGGGGCTGAGAATGCGGCTTGTCGGCCGCTGGGAAGGGGTGCGGGCCCATGATTTATTTGGACCAGCCGGTGGCTACAGACAACCAGGCTGGGCTATGTCTGTAGGGCCAGGGCTGACTTATGCCAACGGCAAAGATGTCCTGATGATTGACGTGCCCATTGTTTTTTCACGCTACATCAACGCTAGCAGGTCAGCTGTGCCGGGGCCATCAAATGGCAACACTCCTGCCCCATTTAACCCCGACCGCAATCTTGGGCTTGTTGCGCCAGTAAGTATTACAATGCGCTATGTGCGCAGTTTTTAGAGCGACAGCGATTTCTCTCTTTCTGGGTATGCCTAATAGTGGGAGTTGTGAGCTTCATCGACCGGCGATGAAAACACTGACAGGCGACTGGCAGGTAATAATTCACCATAGATATGTCACTTTCATCACACTGGTGCTGTTGCAGTGCAAAATAATCGAAGTTTGTTATCCAATTTTAGCTCAGCTATTTTTTTCTTGCTGTTGGCGCTCCATGGTTTCACGATTCCTGTCTATGCAGAACCGTCCCATGACGTCTATATTGAATTATGCGAATTTTCAAGATTGAAGCCTAAATTCGATAATTTTTCTGGTGCCGTAGGAATTAGATTCGAAAATTCCGGACGACGTACTACAATTGTGCCATTCAGTTGGATCCCTACACCGCATTTCCAAAAGGGCAAGTCTGCTTGGATTGTTTCACCGGAAAAGGAAATATGGGGCGTTTCAAGCAGAGTCAAATATAGCTGGGTTGATAAAGAGGGAAAGAAATTCTTAGAAGGCGAAACGCCTATGGATAAAGAATGGTTGACACTTAAGAAACATGGATCTGGAATGCGAAGTGTCCTTATTAAAATTCCAGATAATCCCGGGCAATACAAATTCAACCTAAGTTTTGACAATACGATAATTGATGAGTATGGATCTAATCACACATATTATTTTTCAAAGGAGTATGCAACTTTCAAATCTGATATCGAAGAAATTGTGATCATTGAATAGCTTTCGGACTGAGTCTTTACAAGGCTCGAAATTGACTTCCTCGACCCAACGGCACCACGCTAGAGTCAGATTTTCAAATCATCAGTTAGGTGGTCCTCGTTGTAACCCGGACAACTTTCAGTCAAATCACAAGATCGATAAGCATTCTTTCTGGCACCATTTTCTAATCCAATTGGTTTTGACATCTATAATCGAGAAGGCACGAGCCCGTTATTACGTTATATCGCGTTCCTAGTTAGATGCTGGATGAAGGGCATCGACTCCAATTCAGCTAACCTAAAGATAAGACAAAATGCATCTGCCTTCGCTTCAGGAATCAAACTAGTGGCACCGCTGGAGGCTAAGAAACTATGGGATTACCTTAAGTGCACTAAGAAAAATCTGTAAGCTGGAGCCCCATCTCCATTTAGCGCCTGTCGCTAAGGTGGGAAAGCTGGGTACAACATTAGTAGTTTAAATCCTTCCCCGTTTACAATTCCATGGCCAACCCAAGTCAGCTCGAAACTGTAGACAAGCCATTGGTGGCCAAGGATACCTCATCTGAGGTATCACACATTGCTGCAGAGTCGGCGCCCCAACCCGGAGACGGAGCTGCTAAATTTCAGCAAAGTGCCACTGACTCACAAAACCTGGTTAAGGCCGGCACCCTCCCAGATACGCTTATTTCGTTTGAGCCTAAAGCTGACAGCCCACATACGCCAGGTGATAAGGCCAGCAAAGAACCTGAAAAAGTGAGTCGCCAAGATCAAATTGACCAGTTGCGCAAGACCGTAGGTGACTTTGATCTAGCTTCTGGAGTTAAACCAGAAAACAGAGACGCCGTTCTCGGCAGTGCTGTAGACACGGCCAATAAAATAGCGGGTTTACCAGAAGGATCGGCCGCACGAAAAGAAACTTTCACTGAGGCCGTCAAAGACTTCCAAAAAGATAACCCTGGGGTCGATGCCTCTACTTTTACACGAGAAATGCAGACAGTGTTTAGAGAAATGGGCTCTAACACATTGAGTACAAGACTGAGCAGCAATTCAGTGATGCTTGCCGATTCTTCTCAGAGAACTGACAGCAATCCCGGTGGCATCGTTGCCTCAGTGTTCTCGGGTGACAACAGCCCAGAGAGCGAGAAAGAGCAAAAAGCATTTGATACGGCACAGACATTAGCTGAATCTGGACGAAAAGTTGATTTTAACGGCGAAGTCATGCGTGAATTGCAATTTAGTAATTTTCTCTCTGGTGTCAAAGACTTAGAGCCGCGGGAAAGACCCAATAGTCCGCAGACAACCGAACAACAGCTAGAGCGAATGCGCCAGGGCTTTGGTAGTCAACCAGACGCCGTCCTGCAAGATGTCTTGAAACAGGCAGACAATCTAGCATTCAACACCAGGGGCGGAGAACTGGGCAATCGTTTCAATGAAACAATAGCTGAGATAGCCAAGAGTAATCCCAACATACCCAAAGAAATGTTGGGGCGCATGGTGGTTGAAGGCATGCGAACAGTGACCCAATCAAACGATTTTTCACTAACATCTGTTAGCTCATCAGTAGAAATGTCCTTCTTGCAAGACAAGCGCTTAGCCACGGCAGCGAACCCGAGAGGAACGGCCTCTGTAGCCCTAACTGGTGCTGACGATTTAAATTCGGCTACTGAAGATTTTAAAAGCGCACTAGAAACAGGCAAAGTGCTGCAGCAAGGCATTACCAGACTCGGTGAACGAGCAACAAAAGAAGACGTCAATCAATTCTTCAACAATGTGCGCAACGACTTTGGCACGTTGCGCTCTGAACTGTTTTAGAAATGGTTGTAGGCTAAACCGAGAAATCAGTTTGTGGGGCCTGGACGATCAGAGGCGACACTAAATCAACTTCGCCTATCAAAGCTGCTAATTCAACTCTTAGTTGGGCAAAACCTTCAAATCCGTTGTCTATTGCAATTTTCCCGCTCTCATCCAGACGCAAATGCATGCACGAAAGAATTGCTGACTGCAGCTGAGCACTGATCTCACTATTTAAGTCACATGGCAAAACAGCATGGATAAGCGGTGTGAGATAGGGCTGCAACAACGAATTTCTAAAGTTGATCAAATCAACTACATCTTGAGCAGCACTAGCCGGCGAATTAGAGGCTTCTGAAAAGCTACTCGCCAGCGGATGAACACCAGTTAGTGCTTCCCACATACAAATACCAACTGCCATCAAATCATCGGGCACAAGCAAGGGGTAATAAGCTGGTGTCGAAATCATGCAGGTATCAAATACGCCTTCTAAGCAATGCAAAGGGCCAAAATAACCAGGGTCTAGCAGTCTGATACCACTGACATCGTTATTGTCGTCGCACTCAATGAAAATATTGTCTGGAGTTAAGTCACCATGATAGGCATTGGGCATGGCTTCCATAAAACTGGCAAGCAAGTGAAAGAGCGCCAAAACTTGCTTCTGTGACAACTCTCTTTCAGCGAGCTGCTGGCGCAACGTTAGCCCGCGCAATACAGGCATTGAATAATACGAGCGCTCCTGGCACTCTCCACTGCTCTCAACCGGCACCACCAAGGGCCCGGCAAGCTCTATCAAACGAGTCAGCTGCAATTGCATCATCTGGTCTGGAATTGGCGTAATCGGGCCGGTTTGAAAAGGTATCACCTTCAGTGCTTGAGTAGAAAATTTTTCGGGCTCGGCTATGTCGCTTGGATCTTTAGCCACTTTGTAGACTCTTTCATTGCCGGCCTCATCTTGGGCGTGAAAGAGAAAGCAAAAACGACCGCTAGAAATTAGGCCGCTAAGCATAAAGCCATCAATTTTGACACCCAGCCAATCAGTCCAAGACTTTGCTTTGACTGGCACCATACTAAGATCACGTTTAGCTAACTCAGATTGCACTTCAACAAAGTCAGCAGCGTCGCTCTCGGGAGGCTCAATACCTGCCAGAGCACAATTAGTGAGGAAGGTATCTAAGACTTCTTTTCGTTTTAGAAGAGATTCGGTGCTCTCTTCATGCATACTTTTCAACTTATGCTGGCCTTTCTCTTTAGAAAATCAAGTTATAGCATCAGGTTACTTATTCAAGCTATTCAACTAAGTTCCGGGTGGGCGCAGATCGGAGACCTTCTGAGTAAGATCGTTCGATACAGGCTTGGCTTTATATATGGGCATTGGATCAAGGGCAACGGGTTTTGCCGCAGTGCCTAATTCTGACACAACTTCAGAGGTCCGCAATTTTAAACCATTTAGCAAACTCGGGCTGTGTGCTTTGACAACAGTGCTAGGAACTAAAAGGGATAGATCTGGACCCAATTCAGCCGGTTTAACGACTACAGGGCCACTACGCACTGGAATTTGCTCTATTCGCAAGCTTGGCAATGCACCGGTGCGCTGAGGGCTGACAACGCTCTCGACAGCGGGCCTTGTTATGGTGCCAAAGAGACCACCCATGACAGCACTTGAAAAAGTTTTCTCGGCAAGCTCAGAACTAGAAGCTAGCTTACCATGCTTAAACAGTGAATTAGTTTCGGCACTGAATGCGCCACCAGCAGCTCCGGCTAGAAATCCACTAGCACCGCTCATCAGTTGCCGACCAACTGTGCCAGAAAGTCCTTCTGGCAAGTGGCTAGCCATACTCTTAACACCACTTAGACCTTGAAGGCCCATTTGGGTTTTAGCCATAATATACATTGAAGTACCGCCAATACCAGCGTTACCCAATCTATCTGTCCAAAAATTCTCACCAGATTTTGTCACGAGGCCTTCGTATAGGCCACCAGCAGTTGCCAAACTACCCGCAGTGACGCGGCCAGTCGCTAATGATTCGCCAAGGGCCACAGTTGACGCTCGGGCACCAATGGCAGCACCGGCAAAACTCATACCTCTATGCATTATTAAGACACCACCAAGCTTAGCCACTCCAGACCCAGCTTGTTGTGCTATCCATTGAGAAGAGCCGACTTCAGCAACATCAGGGGCGTCAACGAGGTTACGCTTGGCGATGTTACCACCAAAATGATGGACTGCCTGAGAAATACCATCGTAAGGCTGCTGAATGGCCGTGTACTTCAGTGACTGCCAGAATTCTTGCAATAGCGGCGCACTGCTGTCAGCCCCTGTAACTTCAGCCTTACTGTCTTTCGCATTATCTTGTTCTGGTCTCAACGGCATTTTCGCAATTCCAATTATTTCTAAAGCCAAACTATAGTTTTTAAAGCCTTCTCCGCCTGATCAACAAAAAGCTCGTACTCACTTTGAGGTGCCTCGAAGTGAATTTCTTGCACCGCAGAACCAGTCTTATCGCTATCGATAAATAGTCCCATATCAACTAGCCCACCTTTCTTCCAGATACCTTCAACAATGAGAATACGCTTGCCATTTATCTCTTCAGTACGACTAGAACTCAGCAAAAAGAAATCGGGATCAGAAGCGTTTCTAATTACAAGATCTACTGAACTGAATTCCTCCTCTGTCAGCTCATGGTCTGGAAGGGACAATACTTTGAGAAAATCAGCAGCACCACCGGGGCCAATTCTATTGCCGCGATAGTAAAACAACAATTTCGCATTAGCGCTCTCGGGCGCTCTATACTCAGTAAGATAATCGCTAGCGGTGCGCTTCTCCGCAGGGCACTCGAACCACCCTTCCGGTAGTTCCATTGACTTAATTTGCCCTTGCTTCTTTAAGATAATCGCGCTTTTGTTCATGTTTCTTCCAGTCTTCAGCCTTCCAGGTCAATCCATACTCTATTATTTCTGCGGCTCCTCCAGATACGGCTCCGCGATTTTGTACCCGCCGTAGACGGCCGCTCCAGCTCCAGCACCGTATGCAACAACTTTACCGGTGGTCTTAGCGATCTTGACCACTTTCGCAATTTTGTCTTTATGAAGCTCTCTCAATGCGTGCATTTTCGGTTCTTTCATAGTCTTGAAGAGTTCATCAACGGGATATCCTTGCTCGAGGAAATCATGCTTGCTGCCCCATTGGTTTGTAAATTTGACAGAGCGAGTTGCCGGATCGTAGCCATGAATGTTGATGACATGCCAGCCACCGCCTTTGCCCAGCGCATAGTCAATACCAGTTGAGTGCCCGAACGGTGGCCGAGCTGTATGTACATGAAGAACGGCAGGGAGTTTGCCAGCTTTCTCTAATTCTTGAATGGCAGTTGCAAGTTCATTTGCACTGCTCACTTCTCTCTGGCCAAGATATTGATGAGCCTTATCACCACGAGTGATAACAAAGCTTGTGTCATCAACACCGGTAGCAGAATTGTTTACGCGTTCGAGTTCATTTGTATGGATGTTAGGAGAGTCCATTTTCTCGCCCCTAGAAGATCGCAGTTGCTGCCAATTCTCGCCATCGAAATAGCGAACTTGATCTCCAGTGCGAGTGCTAGTTACAATTTTTTCAAAGCGCACTTCACCAGGCTTGGTGGCATGCAACACCAACTTTCCATTTGCATCGTAGCCATTTACTCCGGGCTCTAGGCGACCTAACGGCTTACCAGCGCTATCGTATACTTTTTGTAACTGGCTCGGGCTAACAACTCCGTAAAAAGAGCCATCTTTAAAATGAACAATATTGGAGGGATCAACCTCACCAATTAATTTGCCGGTCTTAGTATAAGCTTTATCCCCAGCCGAATAATTCCCGAGGATGTGGCCTTTCTCATCATAAAATCGCTGAACAGTGTCTTTACCGTTTAACTTACCGAGAACACTACCGTCTTTGCCGTAGACGATGCTAGTATTTTCTATCCGTCGACCGTCGCTAATTATATGCGAGCGCCCCTGCCAATAGGCATTAACCATGGCGTTTTCAGTCAGTTGACTAGACCAATCCCGGCTACCATCAGCTTTAAGCAAGGAACCATCACCCTCACGTTGAAGTTTGAGAGCTCTGCTGGCCTCAACGTCTGGCTTAATTCCGTTTTCGAGGGCCCTCATATCGATAGTGACGCCCTCAGTGCTAACAAACTTACCGTTGATAGCGATATCAGCCAAAAGCTCGGCGTTCTTCTCTGGGTCTTTGGCGTAGTTGCGCACCTCTAAGGTAGTGACGTTGCATGTGCCATTGCCACCTTGATCTACTGTACGCGGATGAACAGCATGAGACATCATCTGCTCAGCAAGATCTGCTCTTTCGGCCTGTGACAGCACAGCCATAGGATTGGCTTCAAGCAGACGATTGACTTGAAGATATAAAAGTGCTTTCTTCTCATCGGTGATACCACGCTTAGCAGCTTCAACATCAAAGTCTTTGAGCAACTTATCAAAACGCTCAAAACGGGCAGCATCCGGGAATGCTTCTTTAGAAAGGAATTTAAGACTAGCGGCTTCTGCAGTAAGATTAGCGCTAGTGTATTCGAGCTTGTCACCCTTCAACTTCATTTTTGAGCCGTTGATAGAATCAATGACAACATATCCGTTTTCATCGGTGCCATGAACAAAACGAAGGCTGCCATCTCCATCAGCAACTAGGCCACCGCGGAACCAGACATCATCCTTGGCAGTTCCATCAGCCTGTTTCACATTACCCATCCAGACGCCGTTTTCTTTACGGATGACAACGCCATTCTCAAGAGTTAGAGTACTTAATTTGCCGTCGGCGTCATAGGTGAAAGAACGTGTGCCCTTTATACCAGCGGCCTCGGTAATCTGACCCTGTGGATTGTATTTGAGAGTGGTATCACGGGAAGCACTCATAACCATGACAGAACCATCAGATGCCTTGATCATAGTTCCATCTTTGACGGGTGTGATAGTAGCGCCATCACCTACATCTCTAGGTCGCCCAGTTGGCTCAGGAAGAGTAGCAACCTTGGGTTCTAACCATTCAGGGTGAGTCTTCGAATTGGGTATTCCTTGAGCAAACTCACCAGGAAGGGAACCGTCAGTGCGATGACCAGCGCGCATGAGATCGGCCATTTTCGCTCGGACTTCTTTAGCCAACTCAAATTGCCGAATCTCTTCTTCACTCATGCCTTTAAATTCGAAGGAGCGAAGCTCCTGCTTAATCTTCAAAGCTTCCTCTGGCTTAACAGCTACCACCTTAAGACGAGAGTTCAGAAATTCTATGCGCTCGCTATCTGCAGGTGAGTATGTATCGCGATACTTAAGTTTTCCGTCTCTCTGAAGGTAAACGACTTCTTCAGGCTTTAAACCTTTAGATTGCAGCCACTCATTCATCTGCGCTCTAATGCCGATCTTCTCATCGTTGAGCATAGCATTACGCTCCGCCAAGCTAGCATCTGCTAATTGTCGTCCTTGCGGACTAAGCACTGAGTACGCATCTTTAAAGCTAGAGTCGATCGAATCTATCGACTGCCAAATATTGCCGTCCATAAATCCTGTCTGCGGGCCGCGGATGGTGACGATTTTGCTAGCACCACCGAGAGTGGCATAGTTGTCAACCGCATCGCCATCAATTAAGGTGCTGGCAATCTTATATTTGCTAACTAGTGCCTCTTGCTCAACTTTCGAAAGTTGCTTAAATCCAGGAGCATCAACTGGATTGACAGGTGTAGACCAATGCTCAATGCCAGCTAGTTTAAACAGTTCTCTTTGATCAGGAGTGAGGGCGACTTCCCAACTACCGTCTGCATTACGAACTTTAGGCCATTCATTGACCTGGGCAATTGGTTTCAGTCGCGGTACACCGTCTTGGCCGACCACAGTCATGTCGTTTAAAACCTTTGTAAGCTCGGCATGACGTTCCGGTGTGATCGCTCCAGTTCTCTCCAACTGCGCCAACCCTGGCTTAATTTTAGCATTCAGGTATAGGTTGCCCATGAACTCAGGCGGCGCAATTTGGTGCTCTTTGATTGCTTGTACGATGCGATCTATGCGCTCTGGCGGGAAACCCTTCCGTGTAAGAGACTCATGAGCCGCTAAAGCTCCATCAAGATGATGAGTAAAGAAGTTGGCTTCAGCCCCCTTAGGTGGAGGGAAGGCAAACTTGACCGAGTCAGAATACATTGAAGCTAGAAGAGCGTCCTCTAATTCATCAGGCTTAAGACCAGCTTTGCGACCAACTTCTAACACTTTGGCCATTTCGCCCTGGGTGTGAATCCAATTGACTTCTGGGTCCGGATGCATGCGATCGCCAACTCGGTATGAGGCGAAATGCTCTCTAATTTCAGACATGTTGTCGAGTATGTTCTGTTTTTGCCTGTCTGTCAGTGTCTTGTCAGACATCAAACTATCGTAGGCGCTGCTGGGTTTGCCGTCGGCATCAATGGCGCGAACATCTTTCAATTCACTGGCAACTAGAGCAAGTGACTTTTCTTTTGTCTCAGCACTCTGAACAACAAACTTCTCTTTAACCTTTTCTTGAAACTCAAGAGGCCTTCCGTCAACGCCGGTTTCAGGCTTGAATTTGACCTCGGCACCATCAACGCCGCGCTCAATCAGTAATTTGTTGTTGGTAGTATCATAGACTCTTTCATGACCATCCAGACCATAGACTAGGCCGCGATCCCCCTGCGAGTAGCTGAGAGAGCCATCACCTAACACTTTGTATTCAGTAGTGGTGGCACCATAGACCTTGCCATCCTTGTCGATGTGCTCCCATCCTCCATCGGGCTCTCGTTTCAAGCCTTTGCCATCAGGCAAGGTCACTTTATCGAGTTCTCCAGCCGAATTATACTCGTAGCGATAGTGATCACCTTTGGCATTCCAAACATCACTGACTCTATTACTATCGCCGTCATATTGAAGACGCGCACCCTCAGGTGTTAAAACCTGGGCACGTCCATCAGCAGGTGTAAGAGTTAGTTGGCCATCGTTATTAACCTTGAGCTTGCCGTCTAGTTCAACGGTGGTGCCGTCGGCTTTAGTTTGCACGACTTTACCTTCAGCGTTGACATCTATAACTGTGCCATTGTCAAAGCTAGCTTTTTGCACATGACCGTCATGGTCATAGTCAAACTTAACACCAGAGTTCTCTTTTTTCACTTCGCGCACATAGCCAAGCACATCAGTGGTCACTTCTTCGCCAGTAAGCTTGTCTTTTTGAATGCGACTACCGTCAGCGCGAAGAATAGACTTGTCTCCACCATCAGCGTGCCAGGTTACAGTACCATCAGAGTCAACCTTCATTTTGCCATTGACTTCGTACTTGCCACCAGGTGCCGTAGGGTCTTTAACCTTCCACTTCACGCCATCTTCACTACTATAGACATTGCCATTGGGGAAAGTCACCTTCTTAACTTGGCCTTCCAGTTCACCGGCACTGTGATATGCAACAGACAACTTGCCCTCTGGTGTGATCACCTGAGCGATGCGGCCATCGCCATCAAGCTTGGGCTTAGGCAGATCGGAAGCTGCACTGACAGCTTTAACTTCAATCGAACCTACCGGAGCGGTATGAATATCAGGGCCGTCAGCATTGCGGAAGACCGATGCGGTTCTCCCAAGTCCCTTGAAGGCTGCAGTGAAGGCACCAGCCATGGCACCGCCCGACAGACCGCCCATGACTGCTTGTTGTGCCATGGCTTCTAGCGATTCGCCGTCAACACCACCGCGCACACCACCAGAGAGTGAACCGCCTACGACTCCAGCACCAGTGTTCAGGGCATACTCTCTCATTGAAGCTTTGAGACCAGCAGAAGCTTCAGTCTCAATTGCTTTGGTAAGATTGGCTTTTAGAATTTGCTGTATTTGAGGAACATCGGCTGCATCAGCAGCAACTTTTTCAGCAATTTTAGCGATTGCCTTATCGTCAACGCCCTTAGCGCCGTTAGAAATAGCAACAGCCACTTGCTCAGCTAGTTCTTTCTTGATAGTGCCTTCGGCACCCTCTTTGAGAAGCTGTTTACCACCTAACACGGCGACATTATCCACTTCAGACATTACAGTTCTAGCAGCAGTCAATGCACTTCTCTCGCCCAGCTTAAGCATTTGAGCGGCCTGAGCTGGCCCTAAGAAAATAGTGGCAGCATCAATGGCACCAGTAGCACCATCGCTAACTACTTGAGCACTGGCAAAGTCGTAATCTGCACCAAGAATTGCTGACTTAGCACCAATCTTGAACATGGCACCGCCAACACTGGTGGCAGCCAGAAGAGACAAGCTAACACCACCGGTGAAGGCAGCTCCGCCAACACCAGCGGCAATAATGGCACCATCTACAATGGCGTCAGCAGCTGCACCCTCTGATTTCTTATAAAGATCTAGTGACTTGTAGAGATTATCTTCGAATTGCTTGCGACCTTCTAATGGCATTTCTTGATATGCCTTAGAATAGTCCCCCATGGCTTTAGAGTACTGTTCAAGCTGATCTTGAGTCATTTCACTGGTGCCATCCCAGTGCTTGACGATAAACTTACCAACTCCATCGGCACTCTCGTATACTTCAGAGCGGGCTTCATTGTATGACTCGCGCGCCGTTTGAGGGCCACGCAAGGCCCGAGCAGCTTCAGCTTTGTCAGCGCCACCAAGTTCGCCTAAGGCATCACCAGCAAGGGTAGAGCCATACTTAACTTCATATGCGTCTTTAGAAGCTTGCAATTGCTCGGGTGTAAAGCCCTTCAGCACTTCCTTGATTTTGACTTCATCAGTACCAGCGCCGAGCATAGCGGCTCGCAGCTCGTCTTCAGGCTTCATCTCACCCTTCTGGCGAGCAATGTTCAAGGCTACTTCACGCTCTTCGACCGACATGAAACCTAGAGTCTTTTCAGGATTGGCAATCAATTCTTTCCAATCTTCAGGGGTGGCTCTATCTTTTTTCAAAGCATCGTAAACAGCTTTTTCGTCATCATCAAAGACACCTTGATAAAGCTCAGCTTTTACGGCAAATGGTATACGACCAGTTTCAAGGAGCGGCTTAGCAAACTTATCGTATTCATCTTGGTCAAGAGCCTTGTGTATGGCAGTATTGAACTTCTCTGCCATGTCTTTGTCTTCAGGGGTTTGCGGATTGCGCAGACGATCGCGAAGAGTTGGGTCTTTGCGGAAGCTTTCTTCTAGGTCGGCAACAACTTTAGCCTCATCAACATTGAAGTTGGTAGAATGCATCTCTAATTTGGCAATAATGTCAGATTCTGGTTTTTCGCCTTTTGCCACTTTGTCGAGAATGCGCATAGCGGCATCGCGCTCAGAACCATAATCTAGGGCACTAGCCACTTCGGCATTAAGTTGTTTCTTATATTCAGGGTCTTCTCTATAGCGTTTTTGCTCATCTGGAGTCATTTTCTCAAGGGCACGAATGATACTGTCTTCGTTATCGTTGAAGAATCCTGTTTCGTCCTTAATAGCATCTACGACTGAGCGCTGAGCTCCTTTGCTCTCTTCATAGGTGCCCGCGCCCATTTTCTTATCTAAAGCTTCGCGAGCCCGAGCCATTTCAGAATCGCTCAAATCGATAGCCAGTGTGGCCTCGACTTTCTTGCGGTACTCGGGATCTGACTTCAGTCTTTCCCAATCTTCTTTAGGCATATCTTCAATGGTGCCGAGCACTTTGCCCATACCATCATCGAGCATACCACCATGGGCAGCCAGTCTTGTCACCAGACTGCCATCTTTGCCAGTGGCAATCATATCTTCCCATTTGGCGACTTCGCGCTCATTGCCAGCCTTATCTAGAGCGCTGTGAACCTTGTTATAGTACTCAAGATTAGCCTTATCAGCTGGATTTAAATTAGCAGTATCACCAGTAGCAAGCTTTTGGCCAGCCGCATAAGACTGCTTTTCAGCAGCACTCATTTGGCCAAGAGAAGCTTCGATAGCCTCTTCGTTATCACCAAAGGCACTAGTGTTGTCGGCGATTTTTGTAGAAGCATCTAACTTACCAGCTCTGACATAATCCATCGCATGAGTGGTATCACTGTTAGTACTATAGGTAGTCTCAGTACTGTATTCATTACTAGAAGCTGAACCAAATGCCTCATTGACCTTCTGCTCACCACCATTTTGCAAGAATTGCGCCCGTGCTTCAGGTGAAGCACCACGGAAAGCTTCTTGGAACATATCTAAGTTTTGCGACTTCATGGCAATATCTGCTACGGCCAAAGTATCAGCCGCAGTCATTTTATCTGTGCCCTTGAGATAGATGCTTAGGGCATCTTTGGTTTCTTTAGGCAAATTATCATCATTTTGCAGAACTTCGCGCAATGATTTACCATAACGATCTTGATAGGTCTTATCTAGAGCTTCGATTTGTTGCGAATTCAAAGTCGAAATGGTATCGCGCAGATCTTTTTCACAGTTAGCATTAGACCGGGCACCAATGCCCCATTCTTTATGCTCTTCTAAAACAGCGTTGATACGAGCGGCATCATCATTCTTGCCGTCTGCCATAGCTGTAACTTTCGTCAGGTCAGAACCAGAGAACTCGTCTTTCAGTTCGTCCTTGAGACTATGACCTGTTCTGGCCATGAAGGCCGCGTCAATAGCCTTAAGTTCATCGGCGGTTTTGCCTTTAAGCTGTTCTTCGATTACTTTTTTATCAGTACCAGCACCAAAAAATCCGCCATTGGCGGCCTGATCAATCGCTTCGGCGGCACGCTCTGCCTTACCGCGATCAACTCCGGTGACTTTATCTTTGGCATTAAGGTGAGTCAGAGACTCGGTCAAATCTTGGCCACTCAATTTTGAGCGAAGAACTTCGTCTATATTCTTGCCGTGCTTCTCTTTGTAGACGTCATTTAAGACTTTGCGTTGATCTTCATTGAGATTTTTCAAAACTTCTTTGGCTAATACTTCGTTGGCGCCAAACCATTTACCCTCAGTGGCGTTATAGAGAACATCAGCCTGTTTGCGCATGGCTTCAACATCGACAGGCTTCTTCACTGGCTCTGGCGCTTGATCTGCAGGCTTGACTGCTGTTTGATCCGCAGGCTTAACTGCTGTTTGATCTGCAGGCTTGACGGCTGGCTGATCTCCGGGCTTAACTGTCGTTTGATCGGCTGGCTTGACTGCTGTTTGATCGGCTGGCTTGACTGCTGTTTGATCGGCTGGCTTGACGCTTGGTTTAGAGTGATCAGTTAGTTCAATCTTCTGACCTGGTTTAATCTTATCGGGATCGGCAATACCATTTTTGCGCGCGACCTCGGCCACCTCGCCATAGAGACGCTTGTTGTAATCATGAGCGCTCTCACCCTCGTTTTTCGGCAAGCGCTTCTCGACTATATGGCTGAGAGTATCGCCTTTCTTGACTTCGTGTTTAACTGTCTCAGCCTTGGCGGCTTCGGGCTTAGCCGCAGTATTGCCACCATTTCTCGATGAGTCGAATAGTTCTACTGCTGGTAGGTCAGCTTTAGCTTTACTGCCGTTCTTGTCAGCTGTGCGTAAAATCGCTAAGCTATCCTTGCCAAGAAGTTCTGGAGCAAGATGTGTTGTCTCACCAGGCTTTTCGCCCTCTTTCGGCTTATCTTTAACGACGGTAGTTTTATCGTCTGCCAAAATTGAAATCTGCCTAGTAAAATCTGCCCAGTAAAATCTACATAGTAAATTACCCTTCTATATACCCCAAAAGACGGTAATTTCGGACATTAAGGCCAAAGGCCAGCGAAATCGCCAAAACCCTTGCCTCAATTACCTTTCACGCAGAATGACAAGAAAAGCTTGCGGCGAAAGCAAGAACTTAATCTTCCGTCCGAGCAGTTCATATTCTCGGGGTTTTAGCGAACAAAAGCAGCAAAAGACTTGGCCACAGCCTGAGCACTAGCAGGTCGCTCGTCTCTTTTGACGCTGAGCATGCTCATAATCAGGGCTGAAAGCCAGCCGGGAATGTTCAAAGCCGGGTCAAAGGGCAGCGGGCTATCAGAGAATTTGCGCTTAAAAGTATCGTAGGCGCTATCTCCCTTAATGGGCGGAATACCAGAGAGAGACTCGTAAAACAAACAACCAAGCGAATAAATGTCTGAGCGATTGTCCAAAGGAGCACCCTGACACTGCTCAGGGCTCATATAGAGGGGGCTGCCAAAGATTTCACCGGTTTGAGTCAATTTCATGGCTGACTCGTCGTAACTCTTGGCCAAGCCAAAATCGACTATCTTGGCGACGATGCGAGTTTCGCCCTTCAGTAGCATGACATTGCTCGGCTTAATGTCACGGTGCAAAACATTCTTCTCGTGGGCATGGGCCAAGCCCAAACAAATATCATAAAAAAGTGGCAAGGCCTGAGTCAGATCAATGTGCCCTTGACGTTGCACCAAATCGGATAGGCTCTCACCCTCGATGTAGTCCATCACTATGTAGGCTTGACCATCTTGCGAGATACCAAAATCATAAATGGTGAGCAAATTAGGATGGGTCAAATCAAATGCTGCTTTAGCTTCCATTTGAAAGCGCTGCACTGACTTAGCATCAGAAGCCAGATTAGAATGCAAAACTTTTACAGCCACATTCTTGTTCAAGAACTTGTGCTTAGCCAAATAAACAGTGCTCATACCGCCCGAACCCAAGCGATCACCAACTTCGTACTTACCAGCAAAGATAGAGCCAGGGGCAAAGCGATCAGCTATGCGAGAAAGGTCAGCACCATCATAAGGGCAAGAAAGCCAACCCTCTGGAAATTCTTTAGCACAAGAGAGGCAAACCATTTTGTATTTCAGCCCTTCTTCTTGGGCAGAGCTAAGCTCAGCAAGACTATCTTCGGTCTCTTGCTTCTCAAAGCCAATTTTGTCAATTTTACGTGCACTATAAGCAAAAATGGCGCTAACCTCAGCGGCCAAGGCAATGAAGGCCAACAAAAGCGCACTGGGCAAGTTTACTATTTCACGTGCAACCGCCTGCTGTAAGGCCCAACTAATTGGCACCATTCCGATAAAAGCCAAAATTGATAAGCGGAAGAATTTACCACCAACTGTATCAATAGCAAGCAATCTGGTGATACCAAGAGTAGGGCGCGATAAAAAGATCGACACTTCAAGCAAGCAAAAAATCAGATAGGTCAAATACTTAAAGACAACACAACCCTGCATGGCGCAGAACCCATCAACGGCTCCACTGACTCCAAACATAAAGGCCAGCACTAGTATTAGACTGGGCAGGCCCAGAAGCAAGCTCAAAGCTTGATGAAGCAGCGGGCGACTGGCACCGACAAATTCAAGAGTGAGTACAGTCAGTGCCACCAGCATGAGGCAAAAGGATGTATCTACCGGCAACAAGCCTGGCAAGGTTAAATAGCCAGCATCAGCCGGTTGATATATCGGCATCGCTAGGTTCCAGTCTTGTCCCAACAAATGCTCAAGCCATAAAGCTGCCCCGACAGCGGCACAAAGTGCTAGGCCAGCTCGACTAACAACCTGGACAAGTTTATTGCTGGCATTGATTTTCATCACCACCGGTAATGTCGCAACTGTCAGTAGGCACAACCAAAAGGCTGTAGGAAAGCCGGTTAATTGATCGAAGAACAGCCGTTTCAATACGTCTATTGAAAACACCCACCCGACAATGACGCATAGAGACAAAAGACCAGCAGCGATCAAACTCAAATCGGCTAGAGATGAAATCAGTCGAACTGACCGCAAAGAAATTGCAGCGCTATCGCCCCGATCAAACTTCTCAGTGCGGGTCATGGCCCGACTTGCTTGCAAACCAGAGCGAGCAGCAGCGGCATCAGAAAAATTTCTAACGTTATTAGGCTGAGCATCAGGTGAGACCACAGTATCGACTTCGTCAGAGGCGGCACTTACTAAGGTCTTATCATCGTCGCTATTCATATAGACAGCTACTTGCTTTTAGCATTTTTTAGAGTACTTAAAATTGCGGCCTTGTAAGTCTCTTTTGTTTTAGGGCCACCAAGCTCATGTATCAACTTCTTTTTGCTATCAAAGATCATTACCACAGGCACCATATCTACATCTTTGTAGTAGCGAATAATGCCGAGATCTTCGGCAGTTTTTATAGCACTCTTCCCAACCGTAGCCGAAGAGTCAATTTCAACAACGTAAACCTCTTCACCAAGCTCATCGGCCAGCTCTTTCATAATTGGTCTGACTTTTGTACACCAAGCCTTGCAGTGCTGATCATAAACCAGCACGACCAAAGCTCGGTATGCTCTATCTTGGCTGACGGTGCTAGCAGGCTCAGAGCCTTGAGCAATCAAGGCATACGGTTGTGCGGCTAGAGCCAGGGGCGAAATAGACAAAGACACAAAAACCGCGCAGAGGCAAGAAAGTGCCAAAATCTTTGTAAGCAAGAAGAGCTTGACTAGCATAAGCACCCACATAACCCGATCTGTAGTTTAGCTTTGAGGCCAATTCTGTGCAATAGCACAGTGCTTGAGTGAGACAACCATAATAGAATTTTCGCAGTCAAAAGCACATATTCAGGGGCAAACAAATGTTTGTAGGCGCAGTTAAGTCAGTTTTAGAGCAGTCTAGCTTAGAAATTAGCTGGAAAATCTTCTTTCAAACCCTAGAAATAGAGATAGAGATAGGAGCGGCCAGCTTCAACCTACCACTAGGCGACTATAGCCCTGACTTATGGCTAACCAATGAGCAAGTCTCTATCGAGATTGAAAGCTATGACAAATGCGCAACGACAACAAAAGGCAAGTCGATTCGGTATCAAGAAGCCGCCAATCAATCTAACTTTCCCATCCTTTGCATCAAGGGTTTTCCTCAGCAAAATCGCTATTCAGTAAGGCTATTTGCGCCAAGAGTCAAATCTCATATGTATCCCAAATTTTACTGGGCGACATTTGCCGAAGGAGAAGGGCAGAAGCTGTGCTTGATTGAAGGCAATAAACATTGGTACATGCAACACTATGAATCAATAGACTCTGCCCAAGCGCTATCAACACCAAGAAGACACAGCGAGCTAATATTGAAAGCCCTTGAATGTGCCAACCTGAAAAATCGCTTCGAGCTAGGGAATACCGGTTATCTTGTGGGTTTGAAGAGTGAGACGATAGCCGAAATCTAAGGCCACTTTAACTGCGGCCTGGGTATTGGCAGAAGTTCCATCAATAGAACCTGTATCTATAGGCATGACAAAAACAGCAGCAGCGCTGCCAGATACCGCGACATCAGAGGGTCTGGCGATGCGCACGCTCTCTCCAGCCTTTTGAGTACTCTCAATCGGCAGACCATCACCACTATCATACTGACCAGCAGCAATAAGATACTTATACGAACTTATCTTGGGCAGGAGTCGTTGATTCAGGGTACTAGTCTTGGGACTACAAACAATATGAATTCGGCTACTATCTGGTAAATCAACATAAAGTGTGCCATTAGTTTCAATTTGCACCACTAGCTTGTCGCTGAGAGCAAGTAAGCTTTCAACTAAAGGTCCGATATTCTGACGAAAGGGCTCACCACCGGTAAGCACAATCAGCTGACAAAATGGCGGGCGCACTTTCTCGATAGCCGCAATTAGCTCTATTAATTCAGGCCGCCAATCAGAAGACTCAAATTCAGTATCACACCAGAAACAACTAAGATTGCAACCGGCCAATCTAACGAACACTGCCGGCTGACCAGAAAAGGGGCCTTCACCTTGCAGAGTATAGAAAACCTCTTGCACCCAAAGCTTTTGGCCGTCATTTAAGTCTTGCGGCCGCAGGGGATTGTCTCCTCTCACAACGAGACCTCAACAAAACAATTCTCCGTTTCCCAGAGCACTATCTTAGTCAGGCTCACGCCAGTGCCTACCAAGACTTTAGGCGCAATCACTTTAAGCAGATAGAGAGCTAAATTTTCAGCAGTGGGGTTGCTATCTAGCAAAAACAGCTTTTGGTCTGGTATTGCCTGTAGTGCGGCAATTGCTTCAAGGTCGCCTTGCCAGACAATGAAACCGTGGTCCCAATTCTCCTCAATCCAGGGCAAGAAGCGCCCTTTCAATACAGAGAAATCAATTACTCGACCCACTTCATCTAAGCTACTAGAACTAGATTGAGCATGAAGAAAGATTTGATAGTTATGGCCATGAAAATGACGACACTTAGACTCGTGCTTATACAAGCGGTGCCCAGCACAAAACTGCAACTTGCGAACAGCTGAGATAGTTTGTTTACTATCCACTTTTCACTTCCTCAGCTGACTGAACTAGACTAAGCAAGGGGTCACTGATGCCAGCTTGCTCAAAACCTTTTGCTCGAAGTAAACACGAATTACACTGGCCACAGGGCGGGCTTACACCGTTGTAGCAAGTGGTGGAATAAGCCAAGGCCTCCAGACAGCCAGGCAGAGATTGGGCCAGAACAACAGTATCTTTCTTAGTCAAATTCATCAGTGGGACTGCAATTGTGAGCGGTGCATCTAAACCGCTAGCTAGAGCTACTTGCATTTTTTCAATAAAATCTAAGCGACAATCGGGATATCCGCCAAAGTCTTGCTGCGCCACTCCTATTACAACAGTGTCGCAACCCAAGACATAGGCACGGTTTGCAGCCACCGAAAGAAACAAGATATTGCGGCCAGGCACAAAAGTAGAGGCAATACCCTGAGGTAAGTTCTCGACGCCATCATAGGCCTCAACAGGCTTAGAGAGATCAGTAAGGGGGCTTAAACCAGCAAAGATACGACCCAAATCAATTACTTCTTGCTCGACACCAGCCATCTGAGCGATCGTTCGAGCACTGACAAGCTCAAGGTGATGCCTCTGACCATAATCAAACGTCAGAGCCCTTACCGAATCAAAGCGCTGTTTGGCCCAATAGAGGCAAGTGGTACTGTCTTGACCACCAGAAAAAACTACTAATGCTTTGGACATTGATACTACGGGGCTGAGGGAACCTCGATTGTACCAAAAGCCCAAAAATCGGCCTATACGCAGGCCAGTTGACAACAGAATAAGCTTTACTTAGACGATTTTTTAGTGCGGGTGTACTCAGCTGTGGGCCAAAATGGAATCCCGCCCCGGGGGGTGAAACGTCCCTCCACCTTAAGATAGTATGGATCTAGCAGGCTGATCAAATCGTTAGCAATGCGATTGACACTGGCTTCGTGAAATTCGTTAAATTGGCGAAAAGCCCCCAGATAAACCTTCAGAGACTTGCTCTCAACACAGAGTTGGCGCGGGCGATAGTCAATCACAATTGTGGCAAAGTCAGGCTGACCAGTAATAGGGCAGAGGGTAGTGAACTCAGGCGCTTCAATATGAATAGTGCCAATAACACCGTTTACATTTTGCTCTAGGTCGGCAAAGGGGTTAGGAAAACACTCCAAGATGGAGGCTTTCGGGTCATCGTAAATTTGCTTATTGGCCTTACCCAGCTGTGCAAATTTCTGTTTCTTCGTTTTTTCGGTCATGGTAACTCTTGCTTAGAGAATCTAGTGGTAATCACAATTTATTCTAGCCAATCTAAAGCCCAATGCCAGCAAAACCGAAAGAATTACAGATCTACCGCTTTACAACAATCAGCCAATTGACCGATGCCGAACTGATCCAAATAGACCTATGGTAGTAACAGATAAGATGAGGTCTGCTATGGAACCTGTCGTACCAAAATTTATCGATGAACTAATCGACTTCAGCCTCGAAGATAAGAAGCGAAATCAAAGCTCCGCTTCGGAAATAGCTGTTACCCCAAAGCCCAAACTGGAACTTGGGCAAGAAGATCCCCAATATCAGCCAGAACAGCCGAAGAGCCTGAGGCGCCACTAAGGGCGGCACCACTCGAAAAACTAAGGTTTCTCGCTGCCAGCTATTACTGCCAGATTAGATTAATGACACTAGGCCCCAACTGTGGCACCTTCAAGTTATGCAGTTTACTCTCAGCTCTAACCAGACCCTTATCGCTGTATACGGCCAGTTTTAAAGCTACTGATTGTCCAGCGGGCATAGGCACAGCTAAAATATAGGGCTTCTCCTCGCTATCGTGATTAACCAGCATTGGTCCAGCCATTTCAATTGGTAGTAGAGAATCAGCACCCAGTGCGCTGGTATTGCCGCTGATATAGAGCCGTTCTCCGGCTGCGAGCTTTAAGTCGGGTACTACGAACCTGACAAGTACTAGGTTATTTTCTACAACTACAAATTCCGATTTTGCCTTGCTTGAATTGACACTTTCTACCTCTAAGGCAAGACGGCCATGCTTGAGCAGAGGAGCATTGAATACAATTTTGTCATCAGCCCATGATGAAGTAGTCATTGCTTCTCCAGCGACACTGAGCTTTCCCCCTGCGCCAAAGCCCTTACCATAAACAGTGACAGCCTTTCCTGCCGTAGCGGCTGGTGGCCTGACAGCGGCGATAAAGGCACTATTTTTGGCAGCACTATTCATACAAGCATCGCTCTTGGCCAGCCATATCGATAACGACTGAGGCGGCAAAGTAAGTTGACCAGCGCCCTTAACTGCTATGCCTGAGAGAGCACCAGCCAAGGCGTCCACACATTCTCTTTCAGCCAAACCTAGACTAGCAGCGACTTCAGACACATTTAGTAAAGCTTCATTCTTGCTGAGAGAAAGTGCCACTACAGCAACATCATCGCCAGCTCGACGCTCAAAGACATAGAGATCATTCGAGCAGAAAATAGTCTTCTGCTTACCAGAGCCAAGAGCCAGATTCGAATGTCTTAGAGCGGTAAGTTTTTGAATCAATTTATAGTTTTCAGATGATTGATCAAAACTCTGCATCATGGGACGGTCGTAGGGGTCTTCACCGCCATTAGTATCATCATACAAACCCTGTTCGGTACCATAATAAATTATGGGAATACCACGACTCGTAAGAAGGGTTGCTAGAGCCAGCTGTGTTACTCTGTTGTTTTTAATAATATTGGGAAAGCGCGACATATCGTGATTATCAATGAAGGTCAACAGTTCATTGCTATCAATAAAATCTTTGTTCTCTTGGCTAATTACTTGATCAACTAATCGCAGGTCGCCACCTGCCGCAAACGACTTACGAATAGCATAGGCCAAAGGAAAATCGTAAAGCGAAATACCACCCTTGTTAGAAAACTTGACAGCATCTCTATAAAGAGGATCATCAATGCCAGTAAGCCACCACTCGCCCAGAACTAAATGATCAGCGCGGTTATACAAGCCATTGGCCAAGACGTGCTGCCAACCCCAGTTCATATGCTTAGCAGCATCAAGCCTAGTACCATCGGCGCCATGACTTTGAAACTTTGCCGCTGCTTGTTTTAAGTAAGTATCAACATACTGATTTTCTTGGTCTAGGTCGCCTAAATAAAATATGGTGCCATATTGCAGCTGATAAGGATCGTTAAAATCGCTAACAGCAGGCAAGTGATGGAAATATTTATTGCGGTCGTTTTCAACGTCGCTTCTATACTGACCGGAATCATAAAGAGCACCATACTCAGCATGATTGTATGGGCTGGTATGATTGAAGGGCATATCAACAAAAACTCGCATATTAAGTTCGTGAGCTGCTTTGGTCAAGGCATCGAAATCTCTCCAACTGTTATCGCTGTCTCCAAAATGCTCATCGACTCTCATAAAATCACGAGCATGATAACCGTGATAAGGTGCCACCATATTGCCAGCAGAATCGTTGTCTGGTTTGTTGATGTTATCAATGCAGGGCGAAATCCAAATCGCTGTGCAGCCTAAGCTCTTTATATAAGGAAGCTTGTCTCTAACCCCAGCTAGATCACCGCCCCAGTATGCCTTCCAGTTTTTGCGGCCGCCATCAAACAGGCCGGGGCTCTGAGGCGGATTATCATTGTCTTGGCGCCCGTTGAAAAATCTATCAGTAAAAACCTGATAGATAATATCTTTATGAAAGTCTGAAGCTTGCACCGCAGACACCGACTGCAAGGTCAGCAAAGAAAATACAATTGCGGTCCAATCAAATAATTTACTCATCAACTTACCGAAAATAAAATTGGTACTTGGCGCTTTAGAAGCTCTCTCACTTCAGCAGTCTTAATTGAAGCAATGAAATTTTGCCGCGAGAGAGCCAGGATAACAAGCTCGTTGTCACCTTGATCATTCTGACTAAACTGCTCAACTATTTTACTAGTTTCCTTACTTTCTTCAATTTTCTCTTTGAGGGTGGCATCTTTGGCGCTAGAACTTAATCTAATTATCTGGCCAATTTCTCTAGAAGAAGCAACATGGGCTGGGTCTAAGCCAAGAATAGTGAGTGATATAACACCAGCATTGCCACGGTAAGCAGCACTGCTAGCTAAGACTGGACAAGCTGTTTGCTCAACAATCATTTCAAGCTCTAGCAAGTCAGTCGCTGAATCGAGAGCAAGGACAACCATCTCGATTGGCCGCCGATTAATAATTTCAGCCACTGCAATGACTTGATGATGAGCCAAACGAACACTTGTATGAACAGTGACGGACAGTTCAGTTGCCGCAGCTTCAGCCTGCTGAACTAAAATACGAGCTTTGCTGCTATCTCTCTTTTCGTTGGTCTGCACATGCAAAAATTCAAGATCAAACGCCTTTTCTTTGGCAATATTGGCGGCAAGCACAACCAGAGAAAGGCGCATAGCTTCACTCTCTGCTTGCAAGACAACTAAAATACGCGACTTGCTTTCGGTTAAGGCTCTTGTCTCATAAGTAACAAATGAGGTGACATTAAGATCTCTCTTATTATTGCCTCCGATGGGTCGAAGCAAAGTTTTACTCTCGGCCGCCACTACATCTTCGCGAGTAATAATACCGACAAGGCGCTCGTTTTCTACAACTGGGATACGGCTGATTTTATAATTGTCAAAAAGCAAAACCGCTTCAGCCAATGACTGCTCGACATCAACAGTGACCGGATTAGGAACCATAACTTTTTGAGCAATTATCTCCTCTCCATGCTCTTGGCCAAGCATTAGTAGGTCGTGTTCTGTCAGCATCCCCACAATGTTCTTGTCTTGATCTAGCACAGGAAAACCATGATGCCGAGAGGTAGCAAACTGAGCACGTATCTGCACCAAGGGAGCCGACTGCTCAATGGTTTCAACTTGGCGTTGCATAATTTGGCCGACGGCCGTGGTCTTCATAGCCCTCTGTGCCAATGATGGCTGAGACTCGGCAGTGTCTGTATCAATACCGCCCCATTCTAATAACTGGTCATAGATAGAACCAGGGTCTAGCTTCTCTGCCACCAGATAACTTACAACAGAACAGATCATCAAGGGTAGTACCACATTAAAGTCTGTGGTCATCTCAAAAATTATCACCACAGCAGTCATTGGCACTCGGGCAACGGCACAAAAGACAGCCCCCATACCAACTATGGCAAAAGTGACAGAGTTAGCAGAACCACAAAGCTGTTGCTCAACAAAGGCAACTAACAAACCAAGACAGGCTCCCATAGTCAAACTCGGAGCAAAAAGACCTCCTGGAGCGCCAGAGCTGTAGGCAACTACAGTCAAAACAAATTGCAAGACTAGGGCCAGCAAAATAGCATTTAATCCAAGATTGCCGGCCACAAGGGCTTCGCGCAATCCGCTGTAGTCGTTATAGAGAGGTGGTACAGAGGCGACCAAAATACCTGAAATCAAGCCCGCCAGACCACAAGTTATGGTCACTGGCCACTTGAGAAAATCCCGATTAAGTGTAAGACCACCAATAATAGACTTATTGAATAGGGCGCCAAGCAAACCAGCAGCGGCACCAAGCAGCAAATAAAAAGGAATGTCGATAGGAGAGAAAGTAGAAAGGCCGTTCAACTTACTCATTTCAATATCAAGACTGTGCACTCCTACTAAGCGAGAAAGCACCGCTGCCATAAAGCAAGCAACAACAGCGGTACCAACGGTGAAGCCCGAAATACGGCCAATTAACTCTTCTAAAACAAAGAGTGCACCAGCAAGCGGTGCATTGAAAGCTGCCGCCAAACCAGCACCGGCCCCAGCAGCTATGAGCTGGGCGCGATGCTTAGGAGAAGAGCGAATCAATTCGCTGGCTTTGGCTGAAAGAGCCGCCGATAACTGTACAGTTGGACCTTCACGCCCCATAGACAGGCCCGATCCCAGTGCCACCACGCAGCTCACTAACTTCACTGCAGCTGTGCGCAAACCAAGGTCTTGCGGCACTCCCATAATTGCTGCTTTTACTTGGGGAATGCCGCTACCAGTCGCTTCTGGTGCGACAAACTGAATTAAGGCACCAGCCACTAAGCCGCCCACTAGACCTACGAGCGGTAAAAACAAAAAGTGCCATTGGCCAAAATTAGCATTGGCAAAGTCGACACCGACGATGCGCCAAGCACCAAGAAAGCCCACACCGTCTTTCAGTAAAACAGCACCGATAGCTGCTACCAGACCAATTGTGCATGCTTCTAGCAAATTTATGTTGGTGGGACCGGTCAGATCAAAGTGCTCTTTTTTTGCCATAGATATCCTTAAAAAAAGGCGCGAGGAAGAACCCCGCGCCTTTTCACAAAGCGTACTGATTTAGTACTTGATACTGCCACCACGTTTGAAGTGGTTGAAAGCATCAAGAGAGTTATCAGTTGTGCACTGATAGCAATTTACGCCTAGTCGAACTCTATCTTCATAATTGAGTGAAAGCTCAGCATACTGAGGCTCATCGCCAAAATTAACACCTTGAGTTGCCGCATCGTATACGGTGGCAGCAAAATAAATGTTATCAATGTGTGCCCAGCGCGTGGCCGAATAGCACATTGGGCAAGGTTCAGCAGAGGTATAAAGATCACAGTGTGAAGTAGCGCAAGTTTGTGGCAACTTGAGATTTGGATTCGATTTGTTGATTTCGCCAAGATTGAAAACGCCCAACTCTCTGCAGGCTTGTCTAATTGCAGTAGTTTCGCCGTGAGCAGTTGGGTCTACCCACTCAGTGACGTGGTTGTGTGAAACCCAATAGCGAATCACTTTATTGGTCTCGTTATCGATTTGCACAATCACAGTGCTGAAAGGTCCGCCGCCGTTTTGCACAGACTTAAGGGCTTCAGCACATGCTCTGTGCATCCACTTGTTACCAATTACTTGCACACCATGGTATTTCAAAGTTGGTTTAATATTCGAAGTTTGACAAGGAAGACGTTTTATATCGGCTTCAGGCAATTTGCTCTCATTGCAATAGCCATCCCATGGCTGCAGATAGCTGAACATGTCTTTGACTTTAAGCGGTACTGGCTTGTTTGGATAATCTTCGCCAGCTGCGTCAGTATAGGCAGTAATTTGATCTTTAGCTGGATCATACTCATTGCCAAAGAACTTCTTATCGGCAGCAAGCGTCGCAGTACTCGTTGTTACTAGGCACGATAGACAGGCCACTATAGCCATCAAAAAATTCCAGCGGAAAATTTTTGCTGTTGACATTCTTTCTCCCAAAAGCGAAATCTAAATAGGCAAATATGATACTTTGAAAACAGATGTCAAAGTATCATATTGCTAATCTATATTTGTCGCTAAGTGCTGAAAGAGCTCAATTGATACCTTAGTGCCAACGTCCACGACGATTGTGTTCGCGGTCAGTCACTTCACGGGTTATTGTATTGTTTAAGCTATCGATTTGACGCTCTAATGTCGTCCGTTCATTGTTGTTAAAGCGATTGCCATTACTTTTATACTGTGCTTCTCTGCTGACAATTGCGTCGTACTGCCGCTTAAGATCATTATATTCATACTGAGTAAGCGAACGATTATTGAGACCATCTTGAATGCGGGTTAGGGATGCACTCAACTGGCTATCAATACCAGCCCAGTATGTAGCACTGACCTGATTGTTGTAGCCGTTGTTCCAGCGATTTCTACCATAGTTGCGCCGACCATTATTCCAGCCGTTATTATTATTGTAATTGCTGTTATTGTAATTGTAGTTATTGGCACTGGTATTGGCATTGAAATTGTTGGTAGCGCCAGTTGAAATAGCACTAGTGATATTGCTATTGATACTTTGCAAATTGGTCAATACTGACTGCATCTGAGCAAAATTGAAGTTACCAGAATTGACATAATTGTTTTGCTCATTGGCGTTAGCATTCAACTGATTTTGATAAAGACTAGCTTGATCAACGCTCAATGTGCCACTCGCTACAGCCGTAGAGATTGAAGTATTAGCCTGGGCCCGTGTGCTATTGAGATTATTGATTGATGTCGATTGAGCGGCATTCATACCATTGTTATTACCAGCCAAATAATTGTTTGAATTAAAAGAACTGTTGTTATTGGTACCCAGCACGTTGCGCAAGGTATCACCGAAGCTTTGAGCTTGGGCCGGTTGAGCTGATAGAAAAATGGCTGAACTAAGCAAAGGTGTCATCATTGCAAATGCAACAGATTTGAACTTGCCTCTATAAATCGAATTATTCACAACTTTCCTCACTTATTAATTGCTTGCGGCTATATTCTCAACGCCTCATGTTTTCAATGACGGAGACCTGGCAGATTAGTTCCATGACCATATAAAACCGGCCCGGCTACGCCATGTTATTATGCTAGAGCTATCCGGAGAACAGAATGTTTTTAGTCAACAAGATACTTCTTGCCCCCATATTGAGTTTCATGTTGTTGGCAGTACTTCCTGCCCAAGCATTGCCTTTTCATCATGCTAAAGCAAAGATGGTCGGTTACACCAAACTGGTAAGGGCCGGCCAGATTTGCAGCGTCACAGTACAGACAGAACCAGGAGCCTACTGCCAGATCACAGTGCAAAAGCCCAACGGCAAAGCCAGCAGGCACCCTAATCTAGTAGAGAAACGAGCTGACACTGCCGGAACAGTAAACTGGTCATGGCAGATGGTAGAAGATGCTCAACCAGGTGCGCGCACAATTACTGTTAAATGTATTGGTTCAGACAACGACGAAACGATCATTCAGAAAAAAATGAAAGTCATATAGCCGCTTAAGCTGCAATTAAATACCAGAAGGCTTGGCAATACCAAGTTCTTCCATAGCATCGTCAAAGCTAACTTTATTCTTCCTTGAATATTGCAGAGCTTGGATGGCCTGGTCAACTCCGAGATAGCCGTGCTTAAGAAGATATTGACAACGCAACGAAGCAATCAACGTGGCTTCATCAATTGCTCCGGAGACCACTAGCATTTTGCCAATCAGTGCCGGATATCGACTACTCAATTCTATGGCCTCCGAAATATCAGAATCATTGACGAATCCTGTCATTTTGAGCAGCTCACCCAAAACTGGTGAAGGAGTATTATCACTGCCACTGCCGGCCTTCCTACCACCCTTGTCTCCATGAATTAAACAGTGAATCTCATCGGTGGCTTGCTTCAGAGTGACTTCACCGTGGCTTACTTGTTCGTGCAGACCTTCAGCCTTCTTAAACAGTGATTCTGAGATTAAACCAAGAGCAACAATCGCTTCACCTAGACTGAGCTGCTTACTCAAGCTCGTTTCCATGGCATTGAGAATTTCGTTCTCACTAGCAAGACCAGACATTACTAAGAACTCGCCAAAGCGAACTTGCTTTTTGGCAGGGTGTGGACTTAGCCCGTGAGCCTCTAATCGCAAAGAGAGATTGGCAGGAAGAGCATGCTTAGGGGCGCTGGTCACGAGCATCTCCACAGCTTGAGGCAGAGACATGCGACCTTGGCGCACCATACCCTGAAGATCAAGAGCTTGAGTCAACAGTGAATGGCTAATGAGATTATTGAGAATTAGCACTCGGCCAAGCCTCATGCCGGTTTCATAACTGATCTTCTGGGCATTATCGACCTGTTCCGCTGAAATGAAACCAGAATCAACTAATAGACAGCCCAGGGTAGCTTTATCAGTCGCCCCTTGAACACCGATACGCTTCAAGGCCTCAGCTGGTGCTAGACCTTTAGCCCGAACCAATTTCGCTGCTTCTTTGGCCCTTTCTAAAGTGCAAAGATTTTGACCAATCAATGGCTGCAGCTCAACGGCGAGCTGCAATTCAGTTTCGCTGATACGACCTGACAACACTAAGGTGCGCCCCAATGGCAAACCAAACTGCGGTGCCACCTGAAGCGCGTCTGTAAGATCGCGCTCACTGACCAGGTTTAACCTAACTAGTAGTTCTCCAAATCGAATCATAAGCGCACCACTTGAAAATGCTCAATCGACCTGTCAATCATAAGATATTTACAGCACGAGCGGCGAGCAAAGCGACCACTGCTAACGAAATTGCCGATTGCACCATCATCAACACTTTAGCCCAGCGCGAAAGCACGGGTACATCAGTGGGCGAAAGAGCGGTGCTGGTATTAAAGGCAAGAAAAAGGTAGTCAACAAAAAGAGGCGACCATTTCTCCTGCTCAGAGCCAAGCGTCATTTGCGGAAAGAGAAAGGCCCCATGGTTATGTGTATGTTGCTCACGCAGACTGCGCTGATGTGGACCGCCAGCATCCAGGCGCCAGTACCAAACAGCAAAGACCAAAATATTGCTGACCCAAAGTGCTGTGGCTGAATGCAAGAGTTGCTCAGGGTCAACCACGTGGGCAGGAATGGCCCTAACCAATAAGACCACCGAAACAATCATGCCAATGGTTACGGCACAAATGACAAAGAAGCCTATCGGACGACAAAACTTATGATGGCCTCGGCTGTGTAATATTTCAGACGGTGCCAGGGTAAACAGCACTAAAGCCACAAGCAACCATCTCGGCCCTAAGGCCAAAGACTGAGGCAGGGCAGCATAGAGTCCACCAGCAGCCAGAAGGGCAACTAAAGAGGGCCACATTGGCTCCATCTCTTTAGTGTCTTTAGATTCTGTCATTAGCTCTTGCTTTCTTGCTCGGGCACTTTATTTACGGCTTCTTGCGAAAGCGCTAACACTCTCTGCTGCAAAGCATTGGCAATACGCTCGGGGGCTTCTTTTCCTTTACCTTCCTTAGCCAACTGACTGCCAGTAACTGGCTCGCCAAAAATCACACGAATAGGCATATAGGTAGGGAAAAACGCACCTGGCGCTAGGGCCTGCCTTGTACCATCTAGATAGACGGGCACAGCTTTAACATCACTCTTTTCAAGCAAAAGGCCAATACCTTGCTTGAAGGGCAAAAGACGACCGTCAAGGGTTCTTTCAGCTTCCGGGAACCAAACTAAGTTATTGCCCTGCTTCAAAACCGACACAGACAGAGCCAGACTAGAAAAAATAGATTGCTTAGCTTCAATTGGTATAACTCGCGACAGGCGGCTAAGGAATGAGAACACTGGATTACCAAAGGCGATACCAGTCCAGCCGGCCCACTGTGTGTTTTTCACTCGCTCCTTCGGCAGAGCTGCGGCAATAACAAATGCGTCTATATAGCTGGCATGATTGGGGACAAAGACAAGTTGTGGCACATCTTTGATATTTTCAGGATGAACGGCCTCAACTCGAAATGGGCTCATTACCATCATGGTGAAATTATAGAGAGCTTCGGCTGCGCCAATGCGCCAGCCCGTTAGAGGTTGGACAAACTCTCTTTGCTCAGCGGTCAAGTAATGATCTGGATCATCAATCGGTGAGACGGCGCCCTCGCCACCCTCAGCTGAGGCCACGATCTCACTCAAAAGTTCACGCACAGTAGTCACTCGTGCGACTGCTTCGCCAGTCAGTTCTACACCGGTGTGCTCAACTAGCTCTAAAGTGAGGTGCATCCATTCAAGCGAATCGATATTGAGGTCAAGTTGCGGACTGGTATCAAGCCTAATCTCTTGCTCTGGAAAGCGCTCTTTAAGCCATTTCAAACAAGCTGCAGCAGCTGGTTCTTCAACCAAAATTTGATCATTAGAATCAAGTGACTCAGCGCTTTCTGCTTTGCTAGCGCCCTTGCCTTTAGCTTTACCAGCACCCTTACCTTCTTTCTCTTCGGCCACGGCCTGGTCATAGCGAGCCCGCAATTCATGGCGCTTAATTTTGCCCAAATTAGTGCGGGGCAAAGTATCTTTGGTGATGGCAAAATTGGTCACTTGTAAGTAAGATGCTAGGCTGCTAGAAGCTACCTTAAGAGCGCTAGCCAAAGCCACTCTAGCATCTTGATCGCCAATCACTTTCATGTCGGGCATGACTAAAGCTACCAATTTGTGGTCGACTTGTAGTAAACCAATTTCGGCAATGGCCGGTTGTTTAGCAATGCGATCTTCAACGTCTTCTGGCTGAATCTTCTCACCGCCTTCCATGACAATGGTAGAAGAGGCTCGGCCAATTACATGCAATTTGCCATGCTTCATCACCCCAAGATCACCAGTTCTAAACCAACCATCAGCAGTAAAAACTTCTTTGGTTAAATCAGGAAGATTTTTATAACCAGCAAAGACATTGGGTCCGGTGACGACAATTTCACCAGCATCTTTATCAAGCCTTTCGTCTGGCTCCGCCAAAGGATCTATGCGAACTTTAACGCCCTTAATCGCTTGGCCAACCCCTTCAAGATCACGATCTTCTGGAACACGAAAAGTAACTAGTGGTGCCGTTTCTGTTAAACCATAACCGACACCTATCTCCCAACCAATTGCTCTTATTTTGTAAGCTAATTCGCTTGCAAGTGGAGCACCACCGCATGTGAACAGCCGCAATGTTGGTCCAAACTTCTTTCGTACCGGCGCAAACAGTGTCTTACCAGGCCGCAGATTGAAAAATCTATCCATGCCAACGCAATAGTTAATGGCCGCATCAAAACCAGCACCAACAATTTCGTTCTTATGAAATTTGCTTTCAATGGCCTGATAAAGAGAACGCAAAAGTCTAGGCACACCAACAATGACAGTAACTTTGCCGTCATTTAGTGCGCGCATAATCTCAGGTCCTGTTAAGGAACGGGGCAAAACAATGGTCAAGCCCATCAAAAGTGGTGCCATCAAACCAGTGTTAAGCGGATAGACATGAAAGAGAGGCAAGGGCAGCATAACGCGGTCTTTAGGCTTGAGCAAATCAATTTTAGAAATAACTTCGTCAAGCTGTAAAAGCATATTGGTGTGGCTTAGTGGCACACCTTTTGGCGTACCGGTAGTGCCCGATGTATAAAACAAAACAGCCACATCAGTCGGTGTAAGCTTTAGCAACTGCGGATTAATAGCCTCTGCCTTTTCTTTGGAAGAAGCACTAATTTTCTTCCAGCTCGCAGCCACCTCATCATCATCAAGACGAACGATGCGATGCTTAGATTTAGCTTTAGCACCAGTTTTCGGCAATATTTTATCAAGCCGCTTAGAGCCTTTATCGTCGGTAAAAATCCATCCAGCTGAGCTATCCTCAATAATGTGTTTAATCACATCATCATTTTGTTGAGAATCAATTGGCACCACTGTTGCCCCGGTGTAGATGGTGGCAAGAGCAGAAATAATCCATGACGCTGAATTTGGGGCAAAAAAGACGACATTGTCGCCTTTGTTTATTTCTTGGCTGAGCAGAGAAGCAGCGACATTGCGAATCTCAGAGAGCAAGCCATGATAATTCAAAGTCACTGAGCCATTTTTGACAAAGCTGACTATGGCATCTTGAGGACCATATTCGCTAAAGCCATCAATGAGATCTTTCAAGGTGCGTCCACTAACAGGAGCTGCGCCATCGGTCTTGTCCGGGGTTTCCAAACTAGATTTTTCGACTTTTTCAACCTCTGCGACCATTTCACACCTACTTAAACGAGCCCAAAAATTGCCCTAATTTTACTCGGGACTTGATTTACTGTCTTCAATCTCGACCTGTTTACTTGGAATTTCCACCAAGTGATTGGGGTTTGCCCCTTTGCTTCTATCTAGGGCCAACAGTTCAGCCTTAATGCGACTGGTCACCGTGTCAGCAGCTTTTTGCCCTGCGGCAATGCCGCGCTTCAAAATTTCTCTGTCTTTGGTCATGCCTGGTACAAAGTCAACATCTGGATAAATGAGAATGTCAGAAGCATGGGCTTGCTGCTTGTCAGCATTGGCCAACATGATGTCCATTACTCGCATCATCAAATTTTTCTTCGACTTAAACTGCTTATTGGCTACCGGCTTGATGGCCGTATCAACCAGGGCCGCAACGACTATATCAGCACCCATTCCTTGAGCAATGGTTGAAGGAAGATTGGCCTTTAAGCCACCATCGACATAGAGCTTGCCGCCTAACATCATCGGCCGATACAGAGTAGGAACACAATTACTAGCTAAAACAGAACGGGGCAAGTCGCCAGTGGCAAGAGCGGTAGTTTCACCGTCTGTCAAATTAGTAACCACTGCAGCAAAGGGAAGTTTCAACTCGCTAAATGTTGCTGGCAACTTGCTCTGCAATAATTTTAGATAGCCATCGCCACTAGTAATACCAGCATAGGGCCGGCCTTTAAAGAGATAAGCAATCGGCTTGACCGGGCGAGTAATAACACTCAAAACAGCACCTTTGAGCATGGCATTTTGCATGGTGTCATCAAGATACATTTTTTCAATGTCGTCCACTGAAACGCCAGCACAATAGAGGGCACCAACGGTAGAGCCCATACTGGTGCCAACTATGCCGTCAATTTTTATGCCATGTTGTTCAAAGCTGCGCAGTACACCAATTTCAGCAACGGCCTTACAGCCTCCACCAGAAAGCGCCAAAATCAAACGCGGTTTTGTTTCTTTAAAAGCTTCAGCCGTGGCCGAGTCGACTGCGATATTGGCCGGTGGAGACAGAGCATCGGCACTACGATTAATGGCACCATGCTGCAAATCTTTGCTCTTGTTGTTCGCCTCTGTCAACGGTGCAATAACAACTTCTGACGCAGGAGCTGGCAGCGGCGCTGCCACAGGAATAGACTCAGACACAGCCCAAGCTTCAGTCAAGGCGGCATTGACAGTCAAACCTGATAAAACAGCGAGAAAAGCCAGAACTGGTTTTATATTGCTGGGACGCACTTACAAGACCTCTTTTAATGCAGAATACCAGGCAAACAACCGCTTGTTTACTCTGAATATGCACCCAGCCGTAAAGACTGGCTCTCAGCTCTTTGGTTCCCTGCAAATAAAGTTAACGTGACCCTGCCACGGCACTTAAATTAGTAAATAAGTAAGTAAGAGAAATATCAAGCTAATTCCGGCAAAAGCTAGTCGAGTTTAGCCATTGGATCGATTTCGAAATTACTCTGGTTGCCAACCATCTGATGAGGTTTACGAATGTCTTGACGGACAAAACCGTCTGGATTAGTAGACCAGCGGATTGCCACCTCCCGAACAGTGGTTTTCTGCCGGTTCGTACTGTCGATTAAGCCAGCCTCGATGGTCTCTCTCGAGCGCGCTTCTATTTGCTTCAGCCTGGCTGAAGGGCAGGCCTGCTGGGCCAGCTCCGAACGAGGGAGATCTGAAATAAGCTTTGATTTGAGGTTATTTAAGAAGTCGGCAACAGTGTTAATGTTCATCAATTTCCCATTTCGCTAGATTGCATAAACCTAGGCTAGCCGATGGGAAGCACTGCCTGGTATAGGCAGAACCATAACTGACTATAGGAACCCCTATAAATGGTTACTTCCAGGAGTATTCGGTAATCATGCCATCAGAGTAGGTGACACGCCCGCCAGTGGGGTCGTCTCCCGCTCGAACCGGTCTGACATGGCCGTGACCAGGTCTTGTGGCAGCTTGCCGCCGCCGTTTCGCTCGCTTGCTTGTCGAAGACGCCTTAGAATGCCCGGCACTAGCGCTAGGGCTAACCACTTTTGCCTTAGAATCACCCGAATTCAAGGCTGGTGGGATGCTTTCAGTGTTAGTGTTGAAAGGATTGGCTTTCAGTACAGGGTCGATCATCTGCTTGGCGCCGTTAACTACATGAGGCGGCAGGTGCTGAACTTTGTGTATGAGCCAGAAGCCAGCCAGGACTATGGCAGTAAGTATCAGTAAGGCGATACCGCCACGCACTGAGTAGTGGACAGCTTCACGAGCAAAAGAGGCGCGAGCAATCTGCCATCCTTCCTCTTCAGCCAGAGGTCTATCCATTTCTAGCTCTAGATCTCGATCTGCGCCTGCTCTTACTTCTTTCAGTTCGGGATCCAGAACTGCGCTTTGTTGGGATTTAGATGGAATCAATGCCATTAACCTATTACTTTTTACTTGCTTGCAAAAATCTGCTCTTCTAGCAGTAGTCAGTATGACGCAGACAAAGTTGGCTTCCATTAGAGCGCTCTCAGAGTAGAATTATGCGGGAGACAAAAAAAAACACACTTATGCAAAAATCAGCTTTTACTATTGCCCTTGCCAGTGCCCTGTCCATTTCTGTGCTCACTTCAGCCAGCAAGTTCGACGCCCAATCAGCCTGGGCCAAATCAGAAAAATCTTCCGCCACTGCTTCTGAGAACACCACTACTGCACCAATGGAAGCCTGGCGCGACCTCACGGTTACTCCTTGGGCAGCTCTATTATGTATTCATGGACTCAGCCTCCACGCCAGTAGCTATGCTTCATTTGGCAAGCAAATGGGTCATTTGGGTATTCCTACTTATGCCATTGATATACGTGGATTTGGTTCCTGGCAGAACCAGAAAGAGACAACCAACCTAGATTTCCCTGCAGCCTTTGAAGATATACGAAATGCCCTAGTCTCTATTCGCAAAGCTCACCCTGGTTTACCGATTATTCTTTTAGGTGAGTCTATGGGTGGTGCCTTGGCTTTGCAAACGGCTGCAGACAATCCGAAGCTAGTCGATGCCTTGATTTGCAGCGTTCCGTCTAGGAAAAATCAAGGGCAAAAGGGCACCAATATCAAAGCTGCACTTGGTTTTATTTACACTCCTAATAAAGAGCTATTGGTTGGTCCCAAGGTAATTGCAAGAGCAACAAACAAGCCCGAAGTGGCAGAAGAATGGGAACAAGACCCACTAAGTCGTAGTCGATTTTCAGCCAAAGATTTAAATCATTTCCATCACTTGATGAGTCGAAACCGCAGCAAAGCGCAGTTAATCACTGACATGCCGGTGCTCTTCCTGCAAGGGGCTAGTGACCGTTTAATCAAACCATCTGGCACACTTGAACTGTTTAGCAAGATCAAGTCAGCAGACAAAAATTTAGTGATGGTAGGCTCAGCTGAACACCTCATATTTGAGCAAGGTCAATTCGCCAACGACATGGTTGATCTTGTCTCTAACTGGATAGAAAAACACGTCATTACTGGTACAGTTGCAGCCACAGATACAGCAGAGCCGACAGGCAAAGAACAAGCTCAAGCAAAGGGTGAAGAAGAAGATTCTAATAGCTTCAAGCAAGCCCTTGGTCACTTCAAAATTGCTGAAGGCGAAATTCTACTCGGTGAATATAAACAGGCAGAAGAACATCTAGGTACAACTCTGCGGATAGCGCGGGGAACGGCTCTAGCAGCCAGAGCACACAAACTATTACTAGAATTACCAGAAAAATTCATTGCACCAGCACTGGGGTCATCCTCCCCAGCTTCACTGGCGATAATTTCGTTGACTGCCGCCAAGGACAATACTAAGCCGACAATATTAGTTTTCTGCGCCCCCTGGATTGCCGCCTGCAAAACATTGTCAGCCGATATCACAGCAGCCCTAGGCAAAGACGCCGATAAAGTCAATGTGGTCTGGATTGACGCCGATCAAGAAAAGAATAAACCTCTCCTTGCTGAATATGGCGTCAAACCGCTGCCAGCAATTCTCTATCTAAAAAAGAACAATGAAGTTCTGCTCTACAGCCTCGGCGATCCCGGGGCAGCAGCTATTCACACCAGGGTGCAACAGCTGTTGAAAACTGAATAATAATTTACCTAAGCCTCTCAGTGCGCCGCGTTTTTTTTGCTAAGATATAATTACCTCTTGGCAACTACCGTTTAGGCAAACCATAAAATGGCTCAGTTCTTTGAACAGTCAGAATCATTTGGATGCGATCACACTGATTCGCTTGCCTTTATCAATGGGCGAGAAGCGCTTGAGCTGGCAAACTATGACCTGGCCGTTAATAATTTCACGATTTTGATTGAACGCCATCCCAATCAAGCTCAGTACCTGTTTATGAGAGCGAAAGCCTTTCTTGGGCTCTGCGCCTTTGAGCTTTGCCAAAAAGACCTCGAAAAAGCAATTTCACTTGGCTTGGCCCACCCAGAAGTACAAGACCTGCTCTCATATGCTCTTAGCGAAAGAGAAAAACGGGGCACCAATCAAGACTTTAGGCCAGACTTTCTCGCACTAGTTGCTCTCAGACGCAATTACAGACTGCGTTCACTGATACTTAGTGTTGATGAAGCTTTGGCCGAAAGCAACTACTCTTTAGCACTAAGACTCTTAGATTTGGCAGAACGACTAGTTGACCACAGCGAACTTTCGTCAGACCTTGGCTTTAGTCTCGGTAAACTGAGAGCTCAGGCTTGTATAGGCAATCATGCCAAGCTCGATGCTCTAAAAGTGATCGACTTTCATCTCAACCATGCCTATGCTGTGGGCCGAGAAGATCAAGTGCGTCTCTTTAAAATGCTGCGCTCCCAAGCTTATTCATAAACCTTAAACAATTTGGCTTACTAGTAAGCAACCACATCTTATAAAGTAAAAAGCGATTGTTCTGGAGAAAGTAGAGTGCATCGCATTGTTTTTACAGCCGTTTTTACTACCGTTTTTACAACAATAGTGCCAGCTAGTGCCACTTCAGCCATTACCCAACCGCTAGTACCGCCAGTATCAACAGTACCAAGAGTACCAAGAGTACCAACAGCGCCAACGGCAAAGGTTACAGTTAAGCCTACTGAAAAGCCTGTAAAAAACGATGATCTGACTCGCGAAATTCGCGGATATGAGCACAAATACTTCGAGCGCAACTTTGAAAGCGAAAGTGATGATCAGCGCCTTAATCGGCTTGAGAACTTCATCTTCGGAACTACCAATAGCGGAGATGCGGCCCACAGAACAGCACAAATTGTAGCGGCAGTTGGCTTACCCGCCGAACTACAAGCGACTGCAGCTGAGCCGGCCACAAGCCGCCCTGCTGCAGCTTACAGCCCGGGTTCTTATAACAATCAGAAGGCAAAAGAGCCAACCCCAAGACCGATAACAGGACCAATAACAGGACCAATACAAGACCAGTCACCGGGTCATTACCCACGAGTAACCGCACTAGAAACTGCCATTTTGGGCCAGAGCCACCAGACTGATGCAATAACGACAAGACTAAACCGCATGGAGCTGAAAGCTTTCGGAGCTCAATCTCAGAGCAGCGATCTTTCGGCTAGAACTGATGCCCTCGACCAGTATGCCGAAGTTAAGCTACACATCAAGCCAGAAAATGCTCTGGCTGTGAATCCACGCATGAGCACGCCAATGGATGGCCAGGTGCCAAGCGCTGCGGCTGGTAACCTCGGTACATTCGAGGCCAATCCATTCGTCAGAGGGCTACGCAGCGTCGCTTCTGACCTAAATCCGATTAATTCCATTGCCGCATCCAGTGCCGCATCCAGTGCCGCATCATCAGAGGATGACGACGATCCAGCGGCCGAAGCCCACAGAAGAATGATCGAACAACAGCTAATTGATGCCGCCAAGCCCAATGCTCCCTCTACCCATGAGCGAACTTTGTCACGGGTCGCCTGGTGCGAAATGCAGTTATTTGGCAAGTCTTTCCCCCAGCTCCATCTTTTACAAAGACTGCACCAACTCAATGCCGACCTCTTTCCCCAAGACAAAGAAAAAGATATTCAGCTGATGGATAGAATCGATATAATCGTCAGAGAAGTTGTACTGAGAAAACACCCACCAGCCTAGGAGCAAATGGCTATGCCACTACTTTCAGTATCAAAGACAAAGTAATGGAACGCTTACTCTCTATAGCTAAAGCCCTAATACTGATACTGATTATTGCCTTTGTGCTCGTCTATCAAGTGATAAGCAAACAATAAATTACATGCCACCCGGTTGAATGTGAGGCACATCAGTAGGGCTATTGGGAGGCGGTGGTGGCAAGCGATCAACAATTTCTTTGACCTCAGGTATCTTGAACATACCTGTCTGTTGTTGGCGCACACTTTGCCCTTTGGCGACAATGCCTTTGACAATAGCCACTGAACAATAGCCATGAACGGCAACAGCGTGAGAAACACTGCCAAGCAACAACTTAGTTAAACCAGTGCGACCATGTGAACCCAAGACAATCAAATCAGCAGACCAGTTAGCAGCCACATGTAAAATCACTTCGCGAGGATCGCCTTCTCCCACTTGAGTGGTTACCCGACCGGGTCCGACATGATCAATCAAATCTTGAGCCATCGCTTCCATCTCACTGCGGGCCATGGCGTGAAGAGAATCGTGTTGCCGGGTTAAACTCGTGGCTCGAACAGCACTTTCTTCAGAGGCAAACGAATCAGTTAAAGCTTGCACAACTGTCACTAGCTTAAAACGAGTTGAAGCAGACCAGTTTAGAGTCTTAACCCAAGCCAAGGCAGCACGAGAATAAGGTGAGTTGTCGACAGTGAGAAGAACGTTTTTGAAGCCTTCCTGAAGGTTTGGTGAATCAGTGCTCGGTTCGCTTTTAACAATAACCACTGGGCACTGCGCCTGCATCAATACCCCTTGGGAGACACTGCCAAGTAGTATCAGCTCCATACCCTTGTGACCGCGGGAACCCATGATTATCATGTCCACCGCATTTTCTTTGGCAGCGTCTATAATTTCGCTTTTAGCATCGCCTTGGGCAATTTGAAAAGTAACTCGACTACCAGATAAATTCTTTTCTAGCTCAGCAGCCATTCCCTTTAGAGTATCAGCTGTGGATGCGGCCATTTCTTTCATCACCGCAGACTGGTCACCGCTTTTGCGACCAAAGGCTAAGCCCATATCCGGGGCCTTAAGCACGGTGAATAAAATAATTTCGGTACCACCAGCCCACTTAAAACTACCCAGAGCATCGATGGCAGCCTCCGACTGAAATGATCCATCTATTGCGGCTAGTATTTTCATGATTCTCCTGAGCTATTACTTTCTTGCACAATTATATCCGCAAGCTATATCGGCATCTGCATATAGGATTATTCAAATATGTTGAATCTTGTCCAAAGGTAGCAGCTCAACTACGAAAATATCATGTATATCAGCAGACTAGCTTACAAGAGTTGTTATAGTACCTATTACTACCGCTGGAGGTCTTAAAGCATGAAACGCTGGCAATCACTCACTATTGTGTTGAGTTTGGCGCTCATGATCGCCCCGGTGAGCCTTACTGGCTGCTCTTCTGGGGGCGTGAAAGAGCACTATGTATCACCTGAAATTCAAGGTGTGTCACAGAAAATCAATCTAGATGAAGTACAAAAAGCGTTCTTTGAGACCAAAGGCGACAAAGACTTCAACAGCAAGATGGCAAGTTTTGAAAAGCGGGTAAACGAAATATACGATGGCGAAGGCGTTGTGTCGCTTGATGCCACCCACGAGAATTCTCGTTTGACAGTGATTGGCTATATCGACAAAGACCAAAAACCTGGGTTTCAGGCAGGTGATGAAAAGCTCTTTGCAATTGAACAAACCGGAGATGTGGTAAACAACGAACTACCATACCGAGTGGCTGGTTATGACGGAAGACCTTACTATGAAGGTCACCGCAGCATTCTCGATAATCCCTTCGTACAAATGATGGTGATGTCGCATCTGATGAGCAGTTGGGGCGGGCGCTACCATACGCCTTACGGTAACCACGGCGGTCTTATGGGTTACCGCAATACTTGGCGACAATCACCTCAGTATGCCCAACAAAAAACAGCCAATCAAGGTTTCTTTTCTAGATTTAAGAGCAAGTCAGATGGCAGCTTGACCAGCAAAAGCGGCTTTGGTGGTTCCTTCTCATCGCCATCGAGCACTACAGCTAAAAGAAGCTGGGGCGGCTTCTCGTCATCTTCCTCTTCGACTTCACCAAGTGCATCGTCTAGCTCTGGCTGGGGCGGCAGACGCTCATCGGGCTTCTCTATGAAAAGATCAGGCGGCTGGGGCGGGCGGAGAAGATAAAGATGAACTATTTGCTGCGTGTTTCGGATCACCTCAATCAGCATCTAGTAGTGATTACCCTTGATCAACAAACCGCAAAACAACCAGCAGTTGATATTGTTTTTGAAATTCTCGGCGCCGAAAAGCCTGAGGAGCTAATTGAAGAAGGTCGATTGCCAGAGGGACAAGTTGAGGACTTGCGTGCCCTGCAAAAAATGATTTTCGACCGTGACAGCGATGGGCTCTTCATTTCAAACTCTGTCGATTTTCTCGCTAACGGCGAAGCCCTTGACCCAGAAGCACCACTACTGCAAGCCTTTGTACCATCAGAGCGCGACTCAGTTAAATATATGCGCTGCGATCTTGTGGTGCTAGACAAGAATGGGGCATCTTCTAATAGTACAAGTGCTAATACAAGTGGCGCTAAGACAACCGAACAAAAAGTCGAAGAATTTGGCCGAGTAATGTTCTTACATCAAATCGCTGTTGGCACCATTATTGATGTCACTAAAGACAACGGTGACTTAGTTGATGTGATTGCTTATGCCGAGAGAGAAAATCTAATTGAGATTGACGTCAAAAAAGCAGCATATAAATTGAGCGAAAAAGGCAAACGCATGCACGATTCGTACATTGCTGAAGCCCAAGATCTAATTAAGCGCTTTGACATTTATGGCGACGTTGACGTTGACTCTACTGGCACCGCGCACTTTGACACTAACCTCGGTCGAGACCTTCGGGTGGCGGCTTTTGAAGCTGAAGGGGTTGATCCTTTTAGGGCACGCCTCTTGCTTGGTCTTAACGACGGAGAGTGGGACAAGCTCGACAACTGGACAGAGGTCTTTCAAGACCCGACCTGGTACGGTCAAATTTTTGCGCCAGTGGAACAAGCGCCCAGCGTCGAAGAAATTGGCGAAAGTAATCTTAGACGTATAATCGAACAAGCAAAAGCAACTTTGAGGCTTTCATGAAAGACGAGTCGGCGAGAGAAGAAAAGCGCTGTGAGGTTCTAAACATTCTCGCCCGTGACGGCAGAGCCACTGCTGAAGCTATAGCCAAGCAAACCGGACGACCAGTCGACGAAGTCAAATCACTAGTTAGTCAATACGAAAGCGATGGCGTGATCAAACGCTATAACGCTGTAATTGATTGGGAGAAGGCTGGCTTTGACAAAGTTACGGCTTTCATTGACGTACGAGTAGTACCAGCACGCGATGTTGGTTTTGACGCCATCGCTGGTCGCATAGCCCGTTTTCCAGAAGTGCGCAGTGTCTGGTTGGTGTCTGGTGGCAGTGATCTCAGAGTAGTAGTTGAAGCGACAAATTTGCGCCAGTTAGCCAACTTCGTAGCCGAAAAGCTCTCCACCATCAATGGTGTCACAGGCACAGTCACCCACTTCCAATTGCGTCGCTACAAAGAAGATGACGTGCTCTACTTAGAAGCTGAAGGCAATGAACGGCTGGTGATATCGCCTTAGCTATGACTAGCCTCAAGCCCATTGCCAAAATAGCTAGCGCTCTTCCGCTCTCAGGAATAAGACGGTTCTTTGACATTGCCGCATCAATGCAAGATGTGATATCACTCGGGGTAGGAGAACCAGATTTTGTCACCCCTTGGTCGATACGAGAAGCCGCAATCTACTCACTAGAGCGCGGTCAGACAAGTTACACATCCAACTGGGGCCTACTAGAACTCAGACAAGCTATCAGCGAGCACCTAGAAAAACTCTATCAAGTCAGCTATAGACCAGAAGACCAAATTTTAATAACAGTAGGTGTTTCGGAGGGCTTAGACATAGCGCTGCGCACCATCCTTGATGCTGGCGATGAAGTTCTAGTACCAGAGCCCTGCTACGTCTCATACAAGCCTTGCATCAGCCTGGCTGGGGGCATACCTGTGGCAGTCGAAACTACAGCAGAAGAAGGTTTTCGCATCACAGCCCAAAAGCTAGAAGCCCATCTTACCAGCCGCACTAAAGCAATACTCTTAGGCTATCCATCGAACCCCACTGGCGCCACCATGCCGCGGTCGATGATGGAAGAAATCGTACGTTTCGCTGAAGCACATGGCTTATACATTCTCAGTGACGAAATCTACGATCGCCTCACTTACGAAGGCGAGCATACCTGCGTACCATCAATTAAGGGAGCCTTTGAGCGCACCATACTCTTTAACGGCTTTTCCAAAGCTTACGCCATGACCGGATGGCGTATCGGCTACATTTGCGGGCCAAGCGACATTGTTGCCACGATGATGAAAATACATTCTTACACCATGCTCTGCGCTCCTATTACTGGGCAAAAAGCAGCCCTTGAGGCCCTCAAAGGCTCTGAGCCCCAAGTATTAGATATGGTTGAACAATACAGCCAGAGAAGACGAGTGATCGTCAACGGCTTCAATCAAATTGGCCTTGATTGCCACATGCCCGCTGGGGCATTTTATGCTTTCCCTAGCATTGCCAGCACTGGCCTAAGCTGCGAAGACTTTGCTGAGCGCTTGCTCTATGAACAGAGAGTAGCACTTGTTCCGGGCACCGCTTTTGGTGCCGGTGGAGCCAATCATGTCAGATGCAGCTATGCCACTTCGATAGACAAAATCGAGCAAGCACTAGCGCGAATCAAATGCTTTGTCGACCAGCTTAAAAGCACAAACCCATAGAAGCTAGCTCAGCTCTTACCTTTGGGGCCATGGGTCTAGCCAGCCGCAGCATGATGGTAGCGGCAGAATCCACATTTAAGATACCAATTTCTGATTTGGCCTTTAGTTGATCGACAGCGGGTATCAGTTTCAGACTGAGCACCAATGCCGCTGGTGGTTCTATCGGTGGTGTCGTTAGTGCCGAGAGTACTTCTTTGTTCTCAGGCAATGGTCACGCCACAAAGGAACAAATAGTCGAATCGATGGCTGCCTTTATGGTGACCGGGGCTGCTCTCGATGGCGTGCATATAGCGGCAGATTTGCATCAAGCCCAAGGCAATGCCAGAAGAGTCACTGGTGAGTTAATGGCCCGCCAAGTAGCAGCTCCAGAGCTAAGTGTGGCAGACAGAGTTATGTTAGAAAAATTGCAAAAAGCACACTTCCAATATTTCAGAGAGCAGAGCGATAAGACCACCGGCTTGACCAAAGACCGCTCTACCGAAACCTCGCCAGCTAGTATTGCCGCCGTGGGATTTTCACTCACCGCCCATGGTATCGCCGCAGAGCATGGCTGGATTAGTCGCGAAGGAGCAGCCGACTACACACTGAAAGTATTAAAGACTTTGTGGCAGGCCCCGCAAGGTCAAGCCGCCCAAGGCACCTCAGGAGATCACGGCCTGTTCTATCACTTCCTCAATGCTAAGACCGGCCTACGTGCTGGAAACAATGAAATATCAACGGTTGATACCGCACTCTTAATGTCTGGTGTTCTCTTTTCAAAGAACTATTTCGACGCTAACTTGCCCAAAGAAAGAGAAATTCGCGAGCTCTCTACTAAATTATTTAGCCGAGTTGACTGGAATTGGGCCACCAATGATACTGGCCGTCTCAGCAGGGCCTAACGGCCTCAGATGGCCCTGGCTATCAGATCAAAGCTGTCGATGGTCGGCCGATCGAATTTCAAGGATACGCCGCACGCGGATTTCCTAAAGCCCTCGATGATGGCACCATCGCACCATCGCACCAACGGCAGCGGCAGCATCATTGCCCTTTGCTCCTGAACTTGTCTTACCGACTCTAAAACACTGGGTCAATGACAGACCAGAAATTATGGGGCGCTACGGCTTTCAAGACGCCTTTAACCCAACCTTTGACAAGACAAAACCGTCGGGTTGGGTCGGCCCTGAAACTCTAGGAATAGACCAAGGTCCGATTTTACTTATGATCGAAAACTATCTCAGTGGCTCTGTCTGGCAGACTATCAAGCAAGACAAATACCTCAATGCCGCACTAGACAAGGCCGGTTTAAAAAAAACTGGACCTAGAAAAACTGAACCTAGAAAAACTGAATTAAGACCAGTGCCTACTTACTAGCCATAAGTTTACGGGCGTTAGCCAAAATTTCTTCGATTGCCTTGGCTGGAATAGCATAGTTTTTGCCATCCATGCCACCAGATAAAACAGCTACTACCTCACCCTGACTATTCAAAAGCGGGCTACCTGAGGCACCAGGTTTAGAGAAATAATTACCAAAGAAGCGCTCAGAGATGACTTGGTTAGTACCGGGTTGAAGCTCACTAGAAAATTTGAAAGTATGCTCTGAGGCATTGTAACTAGCCGGGTCGGTCACTTTCACACTGGTGCCTTCAGTCTTCACCCGAATAGGCATTTGCTCAATACTTTCAATGCGTCCTGGTCCTATGGTCAAGCCTTTGACAGCATATTGGTGACTAACAGGCAAGACTCTATCCCCTGGCTGAGCTGCCTCTTTGGCAAATCTAAGGGGTTTGAAACCCTGCTCAGATTCTATCTTAAGCACAGCCAGATCTTCTGCCCCATTCATTGCTACAACGCGAGCTTTTCTAATGGTTCCGCTATAGTCCTTGGCGCTTATCTCAATCTTTCCCGCCACCACATGATTGTTAGTGACAATCAGGCCATCTTCAGAGGCGAAGAAGCCATTGGCGCTATAGCGGTGCTGGCCACCGGGTATTTTATTTGAAGTCAAAAACACTGAACTCTCACGCGCGGCCAAAAAGGAAGCCGCGTCTGGCTCCTGAAGGTTATACAGCCTAGCTCTTGGACCGCGAAAATAAGGCTCCCCAACATAAGTTGAAGCAGGCTCGTATGTGTTGATGCGCACATAGTTGCTGCCAGCACCAAAAAGCGTGCGATTGGCTAAAGCAGAGCCGGCTAGACCAGCCGTTGTGGTCACTGCCACATCCACTAAAAACTTTCCGCCGGTGCCTGCGAACTTAGCCCGATTGCCTTCAAGATTATCAGCCGAGCGCCAGGTGTCAGAGAGGGTTGAAGCAATTTCACCGGCCGGTTTAACCAAGTCTTTGATGGCCGAAGCAGTCAAGGCCACAGCCCCAATAGCCAAGCCCGGTCTAAGCCAGGGCAATTTTGCCTCGGCCGCTCGCAAGGCAAAGCCGGTAGCGACAGACGCGGCAACCTCGACGGCAACCTCAGGCAATCTCTGCCTGATGGCGCCACAGGCATCAGCCGTTCCGGCAGTGATCACATAAACTTCGCGAGAAAGCTTGTCATCGGCATAGTGAGGACGCTTGGATTGCTCCAGCGACTGCGAGAATAAGTGCTCATCTTCATCGAACTTATCTGGTTGAAACGGCATTGAAACCCCCGAAGAAAAGCTTATATAACAAAGCTAATTCTGAATATCGGGGTTTTACGAAAAGCGGAAATTAGCGAAACGCTAGCACTGGTATTTTTGCTGTAATCGCCTGGTTCAGACACTGCTGGGCGGCTGCTATCAAAATACCAGGGTGTTCGCAAGTCTGGGGCATACCAGCTACACCAGCATGGGGGTCAAAGCCTGCGTCGAAACGCTGGCTATTGTTGCGCGAATTGGCTATTTCGATGATTCGCAGAGCGCAGGTTTCAGACTCTTCTAAAGATGAGTTGGCAAGTACCATGCCAATCAGACCGTTAAAGTGGCAAATATAGTCGAGCTTACGAACTTCGGCCACCGCCAAATTGCCCAACCAGGAAATTACTTCTTGCCGTGAATGAGTCAGCCCTAAGTTCTGGTCAAGACTAGCGCAGGGTGAGAGAAGAACAATGCCGAAACCAAGCTTGGTGCGCTGATAGCGGTTAAACTCTTGCATCAGAAACCAGTAAAAAGAGCCTTCGGAAAACATTCCAGAACTAACGTCGATAAGGCGCTTACAGTAGGCATCAAAGCTAACCTGGTCAAAAACCGCCGGCTGAGGCAAGACTCCGGGTTGGGGGGCGGCCGCCAGAGGGGCCCGGCGATCATCTTGACTAATAGCATCTTGACTAGGCAAAACTTGACTAGCCATTACTTGTGGGGGCAGGCCCTGAGCCAAAAGAGTACTAACTTCTTCTAAATCTGCTGAATCATGGCACCAGACAGCCGGAGCATCTTCAGCCTCACTGGCATATAAACACCAACGGGGCACATTAGTGGTGGCAAAAGAAAATGTGCAGGTGACTAGCAGAGTTTGGCTGGCCGCCTGAAATGGCAAGGCTATCAATGAACTGCGGATCATCGATGCCATTTCAACCACTGACAGCAAGGTAAATTGGTCAGGCGTTTTGCTTACTTTCGATAATTTGGTTCGTTCCATTAGAAACTCGCAGGCTTAACAGGCATTTAATAGCAGCATGGCACAATAAAATCTAGCACCAGCTAGTAGTAGAAAGTTTAGAGACCTCTTTATATCCACAATTTGGCCGTATTCTGTTAGGCTTAAGGCTCATCAACTATTTAGAGATAATGTACCGCCCCAAAGTAGACCCAAACACTCTGCCACTCCGCCTGCCGCGCTTGGAGTCTTTGCCCACTAGTAAAGATGTTAGCGAAGCACTTCAGCACGCCCAAAAAAGTGCTGGTAGAAGAATTGAAGTAATTTGGGGACGACCCGCTAGCGATAGCACATTGACATTGACCTGCACCTTTAGTGCTCTAGGTGGCGAACCGGTCTGGGAATTGACCGAGAATAGCCAACAAGAGATCAAAGAAATTTGGACCTATCCCTGCGGCGATATCGGCCTCATTCTTAACTTGGTGACAGCCGAATGCACCGGTGATGCTCTTCCCCTAGGCGATTCTAACCAACTGGTGACCAACTCAGCAAAGGGAAACATTAATAGCAGTGGCATCTTCACTAGCACTCTATTGAAGATGCAGTCAATCTCGACCCAAAGGGCCCCAGTCTCCAACGCCAGCCGCAACTCAAAAGTTGCCACTATGGAGGGTAGCTTGGTAGATATGCAAGTGCCAAACTTGCTTCAATCTATCAATATGGGCGGCATGACCGGCTGTTTGTTTGTCGACAATGGTGAGTCGGGAGCAGAAGTATTTTTCTACGAAGGGGCAATGACCCATGCAAAAGCTCTAGATCTTGAAGGCGACCTGGCAATATTAGAGCTAGTTACCTGGGAAAAAGGCAAGTTCTATTTTTACCGCGATGAAACCAACCCTCTGAGAACGGTGGTGAAGCGCATTGATGCCCTACTGATGGAAGGCATCACTATTCTTGATCAGAGCAGAACAATTGATGCCGCGGGCATAAAAGCAGAGTCGTATATCAACAAAGCTGAAGGCAGCTTGACAGAAAAAGACTTCGAAGAGCGGGTAGCTACTGGTGCTCCTGTAGACATGGCAAGGCAGAAGAATTTCTATATTCAACTAGATGGTTGTTTGACACTCGCTGATATTTTGCGCAAAACACCCATGGCTAAAAAAGACTGGGTGCCAATTCTCTTTAATTTGGTCAACGGCAAGCTCATAACCGCCTCAGCTAAGCCAGCAAAAACCGATAAAACAGCTGGTCTACATGCCACTCCTATTGATCATGTAGCAATTGAGAGAGTCAACAAAATGTTGTCTCGCCCCGATACTGGAATTCTTTCCTATCCCTCTTTTCACTATTTTCTCGATCAAGAATTTCAGCGTTTTCAGCAGTATAGAATTCCCTATTCGATCATCATATTTGAGATGTGGGCTTGGCACAACAACGAGCTCAAAGCCCTGTCGCCCTCAGCACTACAAGAGGCTGTTAGCCGCATTAACGGCGCCAAACGCTCACTTGATCTCTTTGCCCACTTTGAGGCATTGAGCTATGCCATTCTGCTGCCCCACACAGAAACACCAGCAGCAGCGGTACTAGCTCATCGCATACTTGAAATATTGAGAGCTCGAAGTCTTGGCCCTGAGGCTAATCTCAGTCAATTGGCACTCGCATTTGGAGTGGCTGGTATACCTGAAGACTGCCAAGAAATGGGTCTCCTTCTTGCTGCAGCCAAGGCAGCCAAAGTGGTGGCACAGAAAAACAACTATCCAATAGTCATGTTCAAAGACATGACCCCCAGTGCGTGAGCCAAATGATGTTGATAAAAGCATCAAACCTTTTCATTGCCCTAACTGTCATTTTGTGTTCACTGCACTCTATAAATCAAGTGCATGCTCAAGGACAAGGGCAAACACCAGTAAAAAAAGACCTGCTTAAGAACGAAACGAAAGACAACACAAAAGAAGAAAAAAAACCGGCCCAAAAACTCGATTCTAAAACGGCTGTTAAGCTCGCTCTAAAAGCCTACAAATCGGGAAACTATGGCGAAGCAGCTAATCTTTTGCTCAATGACTTAAAAGAGCACCCTGATGACAGCAAAACCCACTATTACTTAGGCCTCGCCTTGAAAAAGCAGGGCTATGATATGTCAGCCCTAAAAGAATTAGAGATGGCCGCCCGCCTAGCACCACCAGAGATGATTAGTGCCTTTGCCGCAGAGAAACTAGAGGGTCTAGATAAAGCCGAATTGCCCGTCGCACCAGCCAAGCCAAAAGACTGGTTTGCTCAAATGACCTCATCGGTGACTGACTTTATAGGACTGACTAAGCCAGAAATTAACAAGCCTATCAATAGCGAAAAGCCGGCAGCATCAGCAAATTTTGAAATTCCTGACTTGTTTGGCTCGATGAAAGACGCCATTCGCAGTGGCAAAAAAATGATAAAAACCGCCAGCGGTGCAACACCTTCATCTTCTAGGCGCAGGAGCGGCCCTGCTGAAATTATGCATATGGACGAAATGCTAGATTTGGTAGAGAAAAGCAAAACTATAAACGTACCAGCCTGGGCCAGTCATGCAGAAGGTCTGACTGTCTACTCACAGGCCCCCGAAGGTACTCCCGAATGGGATTATTGGATAGCTCGCTTCAAACGCTCAATTCAACACGTTTTACTTAAGCGCTTGAATGCAGAATCGACAGACCAAGTAAGAGGGGCCGCAGCAGCCATCTTTAGTGTTGATAGAAAAGGTAATCTTCATGGCAGCATATATGCGAGCACAGCTGACTCGGTTTTAAATAAATGTCTTGTTGGAGCCATACGCGACCTCAATCATTCTCGCATTCTTGCCTTTCCGGCCAACTCGAATATTACTGGCTGGAATTTTCAGATGACCTGGAATTTCGGCAAGATGCTAGCCTATGTGCACAACTATCGCGAACAGGTAAAACAAGCCGAAGCAATTAAACAAATAACAGATGCACTAGCAGCAGATGCTCAAATTAGAGCAAAAATCTTAAAAGCTAAAAGTGAACGCGAACTCAAAGCAAAAATGAAGAAGCTTGCTAAAGAAAAAGACCTAGCCACCAAAGCCAAACTACTAGAACAGAATCGAGAAATCAAAGCCGAAGTAGAAGGCCATATCATGACAAAACCAACGATTAAAGAACTAAGAGCAGTTACCTTAGAGCTCAATGATCTCAATACCGCTGCTGGTGCACCCGTAGTCGATGGAGATCCATTTGCCTCGATTGATGACAACAAGATCTTAAGCTGGCCAGACCTAAACCGTTAAAAAATGCAACAAAGAAAACTCAAACTATCAAGCAAGCCAATCATCTATCTTCTCGCACTTTGCCTAGGTAGTTGGCTTGTCAGTTTACCGACACAAGCAGCACCACCAATTAAGCAGCAAAAAAGCGAACAAAAAAAATTACCGTTAAAAGAACAATTACAAGAACAATTACAAGAACCAAGCGAGCATCCTGCCGCCTGGAGCGACGCTATACCCTATTACAATCTAGCCAACAAATATCTAGAAAAAGAACGCTATGAAGATGCCGTAGACAATTATCACGAAGCAATTGCCCGTTTTCCTAACGACCCTGACTTCTATATCAATTTAGGTTATTGCTACCGCAAGCTCGAAGATTTTGAAAGTGCTGAGCAAGCCTTTCGCAAAGCCCTGATCTTGAACAACAAAGACTGGATGACTTGGAGCAATCTAGCAAACGCGCTTTTGAAGCAAAATAAGCTAACAGAAACAGTTAGCACTTTCGAGAAATGTCTCAAGCTCACCATGCCGGCCAGCGAAAGAGCGGCAATCAATCGCGACATTGCCGACATCAAGAAAATTCTCGCCATGCGCCAACCGAAACCAGCGGTAACATCCGGAAAAGGAGCCCTGGCGCTTCCCGTTAGCAAGCAAATAAATGCCGTGACCAGCGGCAAACCTTCAATCCCAACGACGAAATCGCCAAGGCCAGCACAAGCCAAGGCTGAAAACAAACCAGAGTCTCAGCCAGAAGACAATCGCGAAGACAAGACTAAATCTTCAGGCTGGGACTACGTCTACAAATAGACCTAAAATTTAACTAGCCAACTCACCAGCTTGATAAAGCCAGCGCCCATCTTGTTTAATAAAGGTGCTCTTCTCAGAGAAGGTAGAATCATGCTCGCCTTGGCGCAAGTAGGCACTGAAAGAAACAGAGGCAGTTTCTGCTCCGTCTACAAATTCGAGAATTTTCAAACCGTGAAAATTAGTGCCTCTAGAAAAGTTCAGCAGATCAGCTTTCCATTCAACAAAGTCAGGATTATAAGCCGGATGATCAGGGTGAGTAGTGTTCATCAAATAATCAGCCAGTCCTAAGGCATAGGCACAATAGCGAGAGCGCATCAACAGCAGGGCTGAATCAGGAAGGGCACCATCGTGATAGGGCTTGCAGCACTTGTGATAGACAACCTGACTACAACAAGGGCAGGGCATAAAGCGATCTCTTACTACCACGGCCACCTACTTCAAGAGATCGGTCACGATCTGACGCACTAAATTGCCATCGGCCAAACCTTTGAGCTGTGGCATCACGGCCTTCATCGCCGCACCCTGATTGCGGCCTTCAGTAGGCAAACCGTCAATGATGGCTTTAACCAGCTCACGTACTTCTGCTTCAGATTTCTGAGCAGGCAAATAGGTAGCTAATATGTCACGCTCAATCACTTCTTTACTCACTAACTCAGCGCGATTAGCCTTGGTGAACTCTGCTATTGAGTCATTGCGCTGCTTTACTTGCTTTTGCAGAACCGCCAGCTCTTCTTCAGGGCTCAATTCACTTTTCTCACGAGCAGAACCATCTTTTTCAGCATTTTGGGCTGCTGGTTTTGCTTCTAGTTTCTTATAAGAAAATGCTGAAAGAGCAGAGCGCAGGGTATCAACCCGCACTTGATCGCGAGCTTTCATTGCCTCTTTCAGATCGGCAGAAATTTTTTCTTTGAGACTCATTCACACCTTCTTTAATTAGTTAATACCATGCATAATCGGCGCAGTATTTTTGAGCACATCTTCTTCGGTCCAACTTGAAGCCGGACTAGACGCAGGGCTAGCAGCCGGCCCCTGAATAATAGTTGTGGGCACAGACACTGCACCACTAAGATCATTTGGTATTGCCGCCCCTGAACTAGAACTAGAACTAGAATTAGAAGTAAAACTAGAATTTGATTCTAGCGGCAAATCTTTAGGAATCAAAGGCGGTTCCGCTCCCAAAATATGCCCAATGATGCGGCTTGCACCATCTACCATTTCACCGGCACCGTTGACAGTGACATTCAACTTCTGCCCAGCGAATTCAGAAGGTGTGCCGACAACATCTGAAGTAATTACAGAGACACGACCAACAAGTTTTCCGCTTGAGTCGATAATATTGCCGTGGCGATCCACAACAATGTCAATGCTTGTGCCAATCAAAGAAGTAGGTGCGGCCGCTGCATTAGACGCACGAACCGCAGAATTAGTAGTAGTAGTAGAACCAGTATTGGAACTAGCACCGCTAGTAGCTATGGGAGCAGCTTGAGAGTGGCCAAACGGTAAATTGAAAAATTTGCTCAACGGCTTTGAGGCAGTTGGTGCTTTTTCGCTGACCGCTGCTTTTGGGGCGACAGTACTTGTAGCAGCAAGGGGGACACCGGCGGCCGAAGACACCGCAGCGCCTGCCACGGGGGCATGATAGGCGGGGTCAGCAGGGGTAATACCAACTGCTTTTTCTGAATACTGAACTAAGGCTCCAGCGCCATGAGCTGTACTGCGAACCACGGCCCCAGCTCCCTCAGCTGTGTTCTTAACAGCGTTGCCAGTTCCTTTAATTACAGCTTCAGCACCATGGGCTGTACCTTTGACAGCTTTGCCGGTGAAGTCCTTTACATCCTTAACCAGATTGCCCAAAGACAACGGGTTATCGGCTCTAGCTTCAGTACCAGCGCAGAGGATGACAAGCGCAGCCAGCATATGATTAGTTTTTACGTTCATTATTAATCGCCAATAAGGAATAGAGGAAATTAGGGCAGATAGCTATTTAAGTGCGCATTCTATCCCACCATATGACATTCATTCCTTACTGATTTGTCATGACAGCAGCAAGATATACCGCCCTGCCTATTTCTCCAGAAAAGTAAACTTTCAAAGCTCTGTCATTACTTCTCTATTTTGTCATGTAATTGCGGTGCACCCACATGTCTAGGCCATTCGATTTGGCACTAACTGAAGGTGGCAAATCTTGAGTTTCAAACAATACAGTTTTGCTCGTTTCTTGCATCATCATTCGCGACTTGCCGCTAGTCGCTTTCACTTGCTTTTGTGCCTTATCGGCGTCACGAATACATTCTTGCACAGCCTCAGGTTTGGGAATGGCAAACTTCTTGCCCACCTCAGACTCTGTCAAAGCCTCAGTGGCAGATGAATTGATCAGTTTAGGCCACATTTTTTTGAAAAGAGCATTATTAGCATAGACATCAACACTGTTAATTTTGCCGTTTATGGCAAAGGCATAACCGACAACATCACTCTTACCATCTACTAATTTTTCTAAGTCTTTCACATACTTCTTAGAAGATGCTTGCACTTTGTCATTCTCCAAAGCTATCTGCAAACTACTTGGAGACGGGCTAGCCAGTGCCTGAGCTCGCGAGACATGAGCTTTTTCAAAACCGGCAGAACTAAACTTTGCTACTGAATCCCATACTTGTTGCTGGTCACCAGAGTATTTCGCCGCCATCTTCAATGACTTATTGGCCAACTGATAATTCGAATCTTTGAAAGCTGTAGCATCTTCAGCACCGCGCTTACTCCAGCGGCCATGTTCTACGCAAAATGAATTGATTGGCACCAAGCCAGACTTAGGCGGCAATATCATATCGTATTGCATAGTGCGATCTTGGCGGCCACCTTTGACGATATCACCGGACTGAACGAACACAGCCACGGGCCCATTGTTCTGAATAGCCAACTGATTGACATTACCTGTTTCCTTGACCACAACCTGCCCCTTACTCAATGCTTCTTGCAAGGTAAGAAACTTCTGAAACTTTGAATTGTCTTTGCCGTGAATGAGAAAGACACTAAGATTGGAACTAGTGAAAGGCCCGCTAATTTTTTGTGAAACTGAACCCGAAACAGAAACAGGGCTAGCAGAACCAGACCTGATTTGACTATTCGGCAAATTGCCAGCGAAAGCTGCTAGCTCAAGACTACTAAAACAAACTAGGGTTGCCACCAAAGCAAAAACAGGCCTCTTAGATATGATCATGGCTCACACTCTCTTTAACTAGCAATTACAACAAAATTCGCACAGCAATGCTGCACCAAGACATATTAGTCTCAGACAGATAGTGCCTAATAAATAGACGGGTCACTGGCGACAGCATATGGCGACAACGATAATCAAAGCTCCAGGAAAAACCCTAGAGCCGATCATGGCATTACCTACTAGTCAAATTTGAGTGCTCAGAAGCGCCGCCAAATTGAACAGTGTTTAGTCACTTGGCGCAATACTCGTTCACTCTCGCGATCAATGAAGGGTAAATTGACTTGCTCCAATAGCTCAAAGTCTTGAGAAAGAATGTCGCAAACTTCCTTCTCTCCTAGCCACAACTCCTTGGGTGTCACTTGTTTTTGCCAATTAAAGTCACTGACCAACAAAAGCAAGCCACCGACTTTGACAATACCGCGATTACCTTTTAAGCGACCCAAAATAGAAAGTGGGCTCGGTACTATTGTCAGAGCATCAGTCAGGGCAACGAGGTCAAAGTCTATATAGTCAGCAGGCAACGAGCAAGGATCACAGCGTCTAAACTGCACACCCTCGACTCTAGTATTCTCAATGGCACCGCTGACAGTAAATTGCTCTAGGTTACTATCAAGCTGACTGAACTGATAGCGCCCAGTAACTAATATTTCTTGAGCAGCACTAATGAGAGGCAGACGCAAATCAACGGCCACGACACTTTCAAAATGACGAGCTAGCACAAAAGTAAAAGCACCCACTGAGCAACCCACTTGCAGTGCTCGCTCAGCCTGGTTCTGGGCCATATATTTAGCTAGCAGGGCATCTAAATCTTCAAAACTGTTTGTTTCTTGACCATAGCTTGAAGCAATCTCACCATTTACTTCAGCTTCATTACCAAGGCGAACCACTGCACCAAATTTGTCTTGCACTAGATCTTGATTTTCGGAAGTACTGAGGCCAGTACGCACCACTCTCAATCCAGCATGCTGAAAGAAGTGCGGCCTAAAATGGAAACGTGCATGCACGCTAGCTTCATCACCAGTGCTAATGAAAGATCCGCCAGCAATCATTTGGTGCTCGCCATCAAAACAAGGTGTACTAAAATCGTCGTAAAGCCGATTAATTTTAAATCCTGGCAGGGGATTAAAATGATCACCCAGCCATTGCCAAACATTGCCGTATAGATCGCGAAACGGAGTATCACCACCAGCGGTGACTGTATCTTCAACAACTGAGGACTCAGAACTAGAGCGAAGGTTGAGATTCCCTCGAGGTGAAATCACCTCACCTTTTTCCACATCCAGCTTGAATTTATTTTCTGCTGCCAACCTTCGGTGCTCGGCTTCAGTGAGCGGGCGAAATGCATGGTCACTGTCTTTGTACTGCAACCAAGCACAAAAGGCTTCGGCCTCATGATAGTTGATTACCACAGGCCAATCCCACGGCATGTCTATTACTTCAAAGAGAGTACGCAAGCGAAACTGGTTAAGCCCTTGAGGGCCATCGGGCACCCAAAAAGTAGGACATTTGACATTGCGGAATTGCTTCCAGCGAAGACCAGTGACGGTCCAGAACTTCTCATTCTGATAACCGCCATCGTCCACAAACTGCCAGAACTGAAAATTGCTTATCAATGAACGCCCCGCCTCAAAAGCAGGCACGCTGACGAAACGCTCACCGTATTCGTTGTCCCAGCCAAATGTCGGCACCGTCGCCGACTTGCCAATACGCACCGGCCCGGCTGAAACGGCCAGGAACTCTTGCTCTGACTGCCCCCCCTTGCTGACCGAATTGGCAGGAAACTGCTCTGGCCGAGCCAATAGAGAAAGAGGCAACTCTCTAATCAATACAGATGAAGTCTCAAGGTGTATACGCTCATGCTCGAAGCCCATAAAGAGAGCCCAAAGAGGATTATCTTCGGTAATAGGAAGATGGCCGGGCTCAAGACCCGGAGCACTAGCAATAACGCCAGTGACCAGCTCATAAGCCTTCCTTCTATAGGCCTGAGCCTCATCAACAGCGGGCCATTCAATGTCGTTTTTCGACATGTCATCCCATGACATTTCATCCACGCCAGTCTCAAATAAGCTCTCAAACTTAGAATCGATAGAGCCATCTGCGAGTTTTGCCAGGCGAAGTTTGTTGACGTAGAGCACCGCTGGGTGAACGTAATAGAAAATCAATGGATGGCGCAAGCTATGGTACGGCGGCCGATAGAAAGCCTCATCTCCCTTGAGAGAAGAGAACAAAAGTTCTGATAGTGTCCAAGTATTGTTGAAATAGTCTAGGGCTTCCTGCCTAGTGCAAGTTGCAAGGTTAGGAATCACCAATGAATAGAGTTTGCCGTCTTGGCAATAACCTGGGCAATCTTCGGGAGTCATACCGGTGAACCAGCGACTGCTGCGCGGCACAGACAAGTCAATTTCAGACTTACCAATATTCTTACGCCAAGCTGCCGTATTGACGAACGGCTCTGACAAATCAGAAAGGTCAGAAAAGTCTGAAACGCTAATTAGTAGATCAAGGTTGGGATTACGAGTAGCCATTCATTTATCCATTGCTCTCCACCATATTGAAACATCTATAGTGTACAAATGGTGAATCGTCTGCAATTCGGCTTAATGAATAGCGTTACAGTGCACTTTTTAGCTTAATTATAGTCTAGCTTAATGCCGTTCTTAACCACTTCTTTATAGGCATTCAGGTGAGCTGCCAACTCGGTTTCTTTCATTGCCGAGCACTTATTAGCCTTCAAGTCTGTCATCGATAAGACAGGCAAGCCAGCATCGCGGCGATCGCGGTCAATCAAAGCTTTAAAGACCTTGCCTTCATCTTTAATAGAAGCCCCATCAAGTTGCAAACTTGCTAAGCCAGCGGCCTTTTCGGCTTTGGTCATGGTGGGAAAAAGAGCTACAGCGTCAGCAGCCATCTTATGATATAGCTGTTCAGAGGGAGCATCGGCTGGCAAACGATACTGAGAACGTAAGTCTTGGCCCATTTGCCGCATGAAGCCAGCTTGACCCCCAAATTGCTTATCAATTTCGGCCTTATGGGCCCCATCAATTGGCTTATCACCCTGTACTAGCCTAGCGGCAGCGTCAATTGCCGCGTTACTCGCCTTTGACATCTGCCAGGCCTCGCACTGAAGATTAGAAGGCCCCTCGTTAGCAGCCAGTTTAACTTGCTCTGGCTTGGCGGTTCTGTCATCTAAGGCCATATCAGTGTCTCCATAATTACCCAGATTAATCTACCCGATTTTGACTATTCTCAAGCCGACAGGTCGGCGATACGCTTCCAAGCAGGGCCAACACCCTGAGCTCCGCTTTTTATGCGCTCAATTGCCGCACTAATTTCAAGAAGTACCTCGTACTCACTGTCGTTTAATGCCGCTTCAAGAGAAGGTAGACTCTCCACCGTACCCAAATCATTCAAGAACCTTGCTGCGCGCCAACGCACAAGCTTATTGCCGTCAGAAAGAGCCCGGCACATCGCAGTTTGCGCAGTAGCATCACCAATATCAGACAAGGCGTCCCCAGCCGTGCGACGCACGGCAATCGAGCTGTCATAATTGAGAGCCTGACAAAGACTCGGGACTGCCATAGCACTATATGTAGTGCCTACAGCGCCCAAAGCCGCAGCAGCCAGTCGACGTACCTGAGCATTAGTATCTTGCAGTGCCTCAATCAGAAGAGTGATACAAAGCACTGACTGGCCGCTATCAATTCGACTAAGCTCTTGCACGGCCAGCAACCTTTGCTGCCATTTTGAGTGAGACAAGAGGCTTTTGATGTGATCAAAATCAGCTACCGACTCAGAGCTACTAGAACCAAGCGCCTGATTAACTGCCAAATCAAGGCGTTCTTGAGAGAAGTAGTTCTGCAACTCAGAGAGCACCTGCTCTGCCATCTCAGCCCGTTCACCGTAGCGCAAACCATGGTCAACCCACAGTCGCTCTTTGAGAAAATCTGCCCCACTTTCTTTCTGGACTAGCTGGGCTGCTTCATTGAAAGCTGAACCTAGGCTGAGACGAGTTTCGCCTGCTAGATCGACAGCTTTGACTTGAATCGGAATTCCTTTAAAGGTCTGCACCAAAATTTGATTCTGTCCCTCTAGAGCAGTGACTGGCGAAGAAGAAGAAGAAGAAGAAGAAGCAAAATTAGCAGGAAGAATTTTCTCTCCTGTCAAAGCCCATGTTGCCTGATCTAAAAGCGAGCGCCAATCAGAGAGAGGGTGGCGATTTAAGGTAATAAAATCACCACAGACAAAAACACTCTGCACACCTTCGATTGCCAAAAGCTTGCTAACGAAATCAGGCGTTATCGAGCTGGAAGAAGTGTAAGTCGCTGTCTGACCAAGAGGCTCAAAAAAATTGAGCTTAATTGAGTTTGGATTGGGAGTGGTTTCTACAGAACTAATTTTCATGAGCTTAATTGTAACTGTACCTACGCTGTACCTGCGCTGCACTTACTGCTGTAACTATACTGTGCCGATAGCGCCCCTAATACTTTTACCACCAACTTACAGGAAACCAATCGAATTTGTAGCTTAGCAACCGCTCTAGTGCACAAAGAAAGCTCATAATAACTCTATGGTCCTGCAATTTCTGGATAGTGAGAGTTGGCGATGATCGAAGCTAAAGCAATCAAACCTAGGGCAATCAATCCGCCAGTCTGGCTAGTGTCACTAATTGGCATTGCCATAGCTTGCACTTACTCAACCCTAAACAGGCCGACCGACAAACCTGAAGCCTTGGCTATACAGTCTATAGAAGAGACCGTATCAACTGCGCCCAATAAACAGCCAAAAGAACAGCCAACCGAAGAGAGAAATCTCGGCCAGTACACCTATCAATACTTTACTGGCACTGACAGCCACCAACCATACTTTCGTCTACTTGATGGTGAGCTTGAGGTCTTTAAGCAATCAGCGGCTAATGCTAGCTACAACCTACAACCAATAGAATCAATTGACTTACTACGCTATGGCTATCAGCCCAATGCTGACAATTTTGTCGTGCCGCTAAGTTCAGAGCAATCAGTGATAGTGATAGAACAAGTTGACAAAGTTGAACAAGTTGAAGAAGCTGAAGAAGCGTCAGAACAGCGCCACTACCTAGTATTAAAGCTTTCACCAGTCAAGCTGCTCACCACCCTACACAGCGGCAGCAATCAATTTGTCATACGAAAAATCACTGAAAGTAATAATAATAGTAATAATATTAGTAGTAATAATGGGCACTATCAGTTGGTCGGCAGCGATCAGCTTGAGGCATGGGGACAACAACCAGTCAGTCCCAAAGTCGTTTTTGATTTAGTTAGAATGGCAACATCCCTCGGCCTCCACCATTCTGCCCCCAGAAAAAAAGAACAGTTAGTCAAGCAAAGCAAAGAAATACAGGCACAATTTGCCGATCTTAACAGCGTGGAAGAAGCACCAATTACCTTTGCCCCAGCACAACTTGCAGCTGAAATGGCCGACCTGATTTATGAGGGCAACAGCAAGCAAGCGAAGTTCTTACTAGACCGTTCTTGGCCAAGAAATACACGAGGCAAGGCACAATTTCAAAAAGCCTTTGATGCAGAACTAGCAAAAGGACAATTTAGCGGCCAGGTGGCAGCTCTAAATCACCCTTAGCCCAGAGATTGAGGCCGTTCTTCTTTATCCACTGCCCTCTGAAAACGTCTAACCATTCGCCCCAGATAAATATGAGAGAAGCAGGAATGACTTTTGGATCTCTTGTTTCTATCAGAGTTGGCTTATTCTTCTCAAAAAAGAAATGTCCAGCAAACTGCAGAAAAAGACCAAGCAAAAGTAAACCGACGCCGAGCTTTTTGTCGCGCCGAAATAGCAGACAAAAGGGAGTAGCAACCAGAACGGGCAGACCGATCAAGTGAGTGAGCTTACAGCCCGGTGTGCGATGGCGCGAGCGATAGAAGGCAAGACACGCTTTCATTGAACTCACAATTGAGACCTTCCTAAAGAGAATACTTAACTAGTATATCGAAGTGAAGTTAAAAGCAGCTTGCTGATCCCAGTACATAACATTATCGTCTTTCCAACGGGCAAATTGCACATTGCCGTCTTGAGAGAGAATAATTGAAAGCACGTCTTTGTGGGCGTTGCATATACGATAAGCTGAGCGGTGGCGGGTACCAACGGCGTGTACTGATTCAATCACTGAATGATCGCCTTCAAGGTCTAAGGCTTTAGCAACAAAATTGAGATCTGTCGACTCGCAGTGAATCTCAGCCCCAAAACCTAGCAGTTCAAAGCGCCTAGTCAAAACCACAGCACCGTCAACAGTAGAAAGAGCTGCCACTAGGTGTGACATTTCAAAAATAGCTTCGTCTAACTTGATAATATCGGCGTTGGTGGTCTGTTGATAATCGCGCCAACCGATGATGCTGTGCTGATCACCAGCTATTTTTGCCAAGGTGTTCATGACCGTTATAATCAAAGTACGGAAGCGCGCTCGAGGCTCGTCATTGACAAAGCCATACTTAATCGAAAGATAGGGATTCTCACCACAAAACATATCTGCCATCTCGGGCGGTACCACCACCAGAGTGCCACCATGGTGAAAGGCGCGCATCCCGGCTATGAGGCGCTTCATCATATGCTGACCAATTACACGAGTGAGGTCGGGCTCTAACTCAGCCCAAGGTTCAGCCGCTTCTTTCTTGGCCTCTTCGTGAAGCTCTTGGCGTTCCTGACGAATTGAAGCAAACCACTCTTGCAGCCACTCTGATTGAAACAAATTGAGCGATGGTTCAAACACTCGACCTTCGGCCAAATGACCAATTACTTCGCGCCCCTTGCCAACATCAAGATCACCAGGCCCTGTAACACTGATAGTGAGCGCATCAGGCAAAGGTGGAGCAGAACCGCGACCACCGTGAATGGCGTGTAACCAGCGGGGGCCAGAGTGAACCAAACCCCAGATTTCAGGGCCATTGTTTGGGTCGATGCGTACACCAATTAGGGTGCGAGAAAAATGAGCAGCAGAAGAGAGGCGACGCAATTCAAGAGCATTAAACTCAAGGTGTCTGGCAAACTCAAGGCGATGCAGACCAGCCGGAGGGCCACCATCTGTCGGCAAAGCCTCAGGCTCAATAACTATTAGGCGAAATATCACAGGGATGGTTTCTTGCCGCAGCAAGCTAGCCTGGTAGCAAGTAGAAAGGAGGCTATCAAGAACCGCTGGCGCCGGTAACTCAGCACCGCCAAGTGGCCAATGGCTGCTCACAAATTTCGAAAGGTCAGATGGATATAAATGCTTCATAGGTTGCCAAGAGAACAAAAGACAGAGGATTTCTTCTATGTTTTGTCAGGAAGGCTAATTATAGTACAAATGAAGTGTCATTATCAGAGGTACCGAGATTGTGAGAAAGATAGCCTTGGAAGAACATTTTGCTGCACCAGATTTCGCTGAATACGAAGTCGGTGTAGAGCAGATGATGAATGACAAAGACTATCAATACTATCGTGAGCGTTTGCCTGAGTTTGATGAAAAACGCCTCGCGGCAATGAACAAGGCCGGCATTGATATTTGCATACTGTCGCAAACATCGCCTGGTTTGCAAGTCGAGAAAGATCCACATCTAGCAATAGAAAAGGCACAGAGAGTCAATGACTATCTCTACGGGCAAATAGAAAGACACCCAACTCGCTATGGTGGCTTCGCTCATCTTGCGATGCACGACTGTAGCGCTGCAATGAAAGAACTTGAGCGCTGCGTCAAAGAGCTAAATTTCAAAGGTGCATTAATAAACGGCCACACCAATGGTGTCTATCTTGACCATATAATGTATGCACCATTCTGGGAAAAGGTAGCTGAGCTAGATGTGCCGGTATATTTGCACCCAGCAGACTCTTTTGATTCACCGCATATGTATAACGGCTATCCAGCGTTGAAAGGTGCGGCCTGGGGTTGGACTGTTGAAACAGCGACACACGCTCTTCGGTTAATCGTAAGCGGATTGTTCGATCGCCTGCCGAGCACAAGAATTATTTTGGGACATATGGGAGAGACTCTTCCCTTTATGCTTTGGCGCTTAGATAGCCGTTGGGAAATTAGCAAACACAACCTAGAGCTGCAGGAAGCACCCTCACACTACTTGAAAAATAATTTTGCCATTACGACCTCTGGTGTTTGCGATGAAGCTCCACTCAAATGTGCGATAGATGCCATTGGAATTGACAATGTGCTGTTCTCTACTGACTATCCTTTTGAGTCAGTGCCGCTGGCAACTGATTTCATCGAAAAAGCTGCTATTAGCGAAAGTGATAGAGCAAAAATTTGCTATAAGAATGCCGAGCGCTTGCTAAAAATTGGCCAATAACTAACAAGCATAAGAGAATCTCACCACAACTTAGCCACACGGTTCTTATAAATTGGGTGACATGGAGCTTGGCCGAGCGCCATCCCTACAATTTTGTCGTCCACAAATATCAAGGAGTCCTTCCATGAACCACTATGAGACCTCAGAAATTCCAGTTAAGAGCGATTTTTCCAACAATGATTCTAGCCATGCACTGTTCGCGGATAGCATGGGCAGCAATCCCTTTAAACTCGCTTCTAAGCAAGAAACAATTATGCTGGCTACTAATGATCACGGCTACACAGAGCCTCACAACCCTGGCATTCCGGATGTGCCGCCAGTAGTTCCTCCAGTAGAGCCGCACAATTATCAACTAGAACAGCAGCAAGCACAGCAACAGGCGCAGCAGCTCATCAACAAAAACGAAATCAAAACCGGTGATACCAATGTTAAAACCGGTGATACCAATGTCAGAACTGGCGATACAATCTACAAGAACAATTCTTACGCCAACGCCAGAGGCGAAGCATTGCCAGGCAACGATTGCCAATTGTTTGCAGCGAGAGGCGATGGTTACTTCCTCGGCACCGGTGGCGGTGTAGGCGTATCGGTATCGAGCGGAATTTGTATTGAAGCCAAAGCCGAAAAAGTAACCTGCGATGCTTCAGTGTCGTTAGGCGTAGCTAATCAATACAACTCTGCAGCAGAACAAAGCTGGTTGCAGCACGTTAGCCCCGCACAACAGCAGCAAATAATTGAACACGGTATGCGCAACACCCAAAGAATATCTGACCATGCCGTTGCCAAAAGTGCCGAGTGCGCAAAAGTAGTTCAACCGGAAACCCCACAAGAGCAACCACGTCAAGTGATTGTTCAGCAAGTTGATACAAGTAATTTAGCTACTAAAGATGAGTTGCAGCAGTCAGAACAACGCTCAACCCATCGAGTGGACCAAGCTTTCAAGCACACTCTAGAAAAATAAAAGCTAAGCCAATTGGATCACGGGTAACCGAACATGGACAAACACCATGAGACAGCTGCTGTCTCAAAGCCAGAACTTAGCTTCGATCAACTTATGGATTCTATGTCTCCTCAAGAGCTAAGAGCGAGAATTCGCTCTTTTGCCAAAGAGGAGGAAGAACAAAGGCGCAAAGATAAAGATAAGAATGAGGATAAACACGCCCACAAAGAAAAGCAAAGTGAGGCCCGCCGAGAAAAGGAACCACAAGAACTTACCTTTGACCAAGCACTCGACAGTATGTCGCCCAAAGAGGTAAGGGCGAGAATTAGAGCACTAGGAAAGGAAGCAAGAGAGGAGCGAGAGACGGCCGCAGCAAATCAAGCAGAAGACCAAAGAGACAAAGGTGAGCAAAGACCAAGTCTAGACAAGCGAGAAGCTATAGTTCCAAACATGAACGAACAGCCTATTCATATGACCTACGATCAGGCCTCAGGCTCATACATAACTGACGATGGTTACATTCTGCATGTCGGACCAAAAATTGAGCGTCTATCAGGCTATATGCTGCAAGATGAGCTCAATCGCATTGCCGAAGCGCAAGCAAAGACTGACAAAAGCAGCCCAAGCCACAGAAGCGCAAGTAAAATCGACCCTTTGATAGACCTGCCTAACACAGCTCTCGACTACCGGGCGCTAGCCGCAGGTGTGCCGGTCCGAAGCCTCTACAGCAACGGCGGCAGTGCTTGCAGTGAGATGTCGGTCTCGGTCGATGCTAGTGTAATCGGCATTGCTGCAGGTTCCCTCACCATCTACGACAAACAAAACGACGAATGCCGCCTCGCGCAAACAGTGCAACAAGCTTGCAATATAACGGAGCTTCTCGCACTCGATGTGCAGAACTCTTCAAGTGTGGAAGAAATGATGATGAAATCAGACACAGTTGTGACTGCATCTGACTTCTGCGCAGAGACCATTGATTCAGTGAAAGCAGAGAAAGAGCGTCTGCGCAACTCACAATGAGGAATCTTCACCAGCGCTGCAACATTTGATTCTGATAAATAGCCACGGGGCCACGAGCACATACTTCACGGGCTACTATCGCTCCGTAGAAATTGACGTGTCCTTCCATCTCGACTCTGGCATTAGGCGCATAGATTACACCACTGAACCAGGTCTTATCATCAAGCCGGATAGTACCTGTGCCACCGTACCATAGCTCAAAGCGATTAGAGCTACCTAACCACATAGGCATATCACGAACAGCATTGATAAAAGCTATGTCTTTGGCATGAAAAACAATTCCGACGGAGCTCGCATCAATGAATATTTTCGTTGCACCTGTGGCTGGCAAGATTAGGCTGCGTGTGTCAATCTTGGCCGCACTGTAGCTGCCTGGTTCCAATACTAGTTCACCGTTGACTGTGCCTAGAGGTAAGAGCGCAGAGGGCGGCACCACGGCCTTAAAGGGCAGCGACTGAACAGGTGGCAAAACACCTTTAGTACTAGGAAAAGAAAACATACCGCCCGTTCCAGCGCCAACACCGCGAGCAGCATCCGCTAAACGATTGACTGCGGCCATGTGGATGTTGAGTGAATCAGTATTAGTGACTACAAATTGCAATTTTCGTGGTGAGTCAGATTGAGCACTAGAGGGCAACGCTGTTGTTGAATGAATAGTTTGAGCACTTTCCAGTTGGCCAAACGAAGCGGCAAAACAGTTATTTGGCATACCACCAGGCATAAAATTTGGCGATACTAATCGAGCACCATTCTCAAGTATCAAAGAATGAGAGGCTAAAGCCGCATAGTTAAAAGTGTAATTGTCAGACACTAAGGCTGGTGCGGGGAAAGTGCCACTGCCTGGCTGAGCTTCTAGGGGAGGCAAATCAGCAATTGGTTTATCTTGGGCCTGCTTACGGTTATCATCCTCTCTAATTTTTGCAAAATAGACATTAGCGGCTTGACTAGCCCGCTTGTGCTCTTCCTGGTCACCAATCGATTTCCATAGATCGGCCACAGCCAAATAATTTCCCATGGCCTGATATTTTGCGGCATCACCAGGCAACAGTGATTGTGCTTGCCTCGCATATTGTTTTGCTGCCTTCTTATCATCAATCAAAACATTGAGCTGAGCAAGAAATATTGCATCCTCCACTGACTTAGCTTGGGATTGAGATTGCGACAATCCATTAAACTGTTCAGCTCGACGCACAAGTGCTTGAGCAGTAGACTTGTCGCCAATAGCAACATCGGCTTCAACTGCCAACTTATAATAACGTCGACGCTGAATAGAAGGAGTTGTCGTCACCGTACAACCGATAGAGCGCTTACAAGAAGAATGTTCTTGTATTTTGATAGCATCAGAAGCCAGCACTGCAAGTTTCGGCCAATCTTTGTTCTTGCCACAAAGATCAAGCAACTGCTCAACAAATTGCATCGTTTGAAAACCATAGGGCTCTAATTGCCTTGCACGAAGATAAGTGGGGTAAACGTGTTGCAAACTATCGAACCTTCGATTTGCTGGCCACAAAGTCTGGCTTTCGGGCTTGTTATTATTCTCAGCATTAAGCTTATTGGCTTCATTTGCATTGCCCTGTCTCATTAGAGTATCAGCCAAGTAGTGACGAATACGCCGACAACGTTGCCTATCTCCATAAAGCATTTGAATTGCCAAAGCGGCTCGATAGTTAGCTACGGCCGTCGCTTCATCAGAGTCTCTCTCAATGTCGGCCAATTGCTCTAATAAGAGAGCAATGCGATAGTGATCTGCTGGATAATACTTGCGGCTGCTCTCAATCAACTGCTTCAAGATTTTGATTGCAACCGGCGACTTTCCCTGTTGCTCTAAATAGGCAGCTTCAGAAGCAACAATTTCTTCAGCGGTACTGGCAGGATAGCTATCAAATTCAAGAGGTCTTGGATCATGATTAGTAATTTGATCTAGGACAGCAAATGCCTGTTCAAATTTCTCTTGGCGACAATAGAGCTGGAACAATTGGGACTGTTGCCGATCAGTAACGATACTTACCGCTCCAAATAGACTTTTATGCTTCTCGATTGCCAACTTCTGTAGCATCTCAGCGTCGTTAAAATGTCCGTCTTGCGCCAAACGAAAAGTAAGAGACAAGAGCCGGTGACTAACACGATTATCTACCTCACCACTAGACTTGGTCTGACGCCCAATGGCAGTCTTGGCATCAGCAATTGCCAATTGCCATTGCCCAGCCGTTGCCTCAGTATTAGCGCGCCCAAGTAGAGTCTCTACTTCTGTTTCGATGCGCTCACTATCCGGTATTGGTAACGCAACTGTCGGCAGTATTGAACCTAACGATAATGCAATCAAGATAAAACGAAATAACGGCCTCACGCTCAAGGCTGACCCACTACTTTGTTCAGCGAATTGACACCAGTATGCATAAGTTTGTTTGGATGTTTGGTTTCGTAGCGCTTTGCCTGCCGCCAAATTTCTTTGCCTATTTTGGCCTTAACCGACTGCTTCTTAGGTGCAGCCAGACTAGCGCCAGGCTGTACTGGGGCTGGCAAACTTGTATTTAGCTGGTTGATATCGCCTATGGCTGTATTTGTAGTAGCTGTATTTGTCATGCTCTCAGTTGCCTTAGACTTAGAAAAAACACTCTGCAAAGCATTCTTGAACGAACTGGTTTTAGAGGTTGTTGTAGTTGTTGTCGTTGTAGCAGTAGCAGTAGTATTAGTATTAGGAAAAGTATTAACACTTGCACCAGGGGCCGTAACACTCTTAATTTGAGAATTGATCAAGTTGGCAGCAGAGCCCTTGATACCAATTTTACCGCCATATTTGTTAATAGCATTTTCAATGTCATTGGCAAACGCCGCCTGCGTAAAAACTAAAGTAATTACCGTTGGAACTACATAGAAGCGACGTTTCATCGGGACGACCTCCAAAGTTAGATACCCGTAAACTGCTCAAAAAGACAATGCCTAATTCTGGATAATTTACCCTGTCAGGACACGTGCTAACATGGCCGAATCATAGATTATATGGGTTTTGAGCTATGGTTCAAGGGTATCGCGCTACTAAACAACAAGTTAGTTGGTTCCTGGCTAACGTGGTAGCAACCATTTGCGCCATTTCACTCTCACAGCCAGCAGCTCTAGCCCAGGCAGCATTAGATGTGCCATTTGACGGTCCATTCGACGTTCCATATGATGGTCCCTTCGTCCCGCCAGTGGTTACACCGCCAACACCACCGGCTCCAGTTATCCCACCGCCGCCGCCTCCACTGATATTCCCAACCACTCCGCCAGGAGTTTTCAGACCTCCGATCGTTGTCCCCACCGACGTTACGAGCCCTTTCATATCAGGGGTGCCGTTCAATCCTGCCGCTAGCTCAGCCTTGAATGGCATCCAAAAGCTGCAAGAACAGTCGTTTCCCCGAGAAAACCCGAAGGCTGATGATCCCGATGGCATACTGGTAAAGTGGCTGCCAGACACAATTTATACTAAACCGCAAAATAACATAGTCAAACTGACTTCTGGTCAAATACTGATTTCAATCAAGAGCCCAGCCAGACAGGCGAGCCTGATTACGGCATTTGGCACCATTGCCTTGACTGCTAACGCCGATATTTTGGCGAGCTTTGAAGATGGTGTTTTACGTCTGAAAAATATGGACGGCGTCGGCCTAAAGGTCAAAGTAAAACTCTCTAGTGGTCACTTTGCCGGGCAAAAACCAATCATTGTTTCAGTCGCCCCAGGTTATGAATTTACAGCCAGCGATCATGTACTCAAGCGCTCAGAGCTCAGACCAAAAGACGGCATTGCTAGACGTTTTATCAAAGTGCTTGAGCAAGGACAATTAGCCATAGCCGAATTTTCACCAGCTAGCGCCATCACCAGTAGTGCATTGCTCGTTGACCTGAAGCAAAGTGTCAACGGCGTTAAAGAACGGCGAATCATTTCAGACATGTCTAAAATGGCTGCTGTACTAAACTACAAGATGGGCGAAGGCGGCTTTACTGAAAATAGAGACGGCGGCAATACAAGACTAGCTGGCAGCGGCAAACAAAGTTTATGAGTGCCAAAGAGGCTCTTCAACAATGCCGTAGAAGAGAACCATGCCGCTTATGTCATCTTGAATTACAAAAACGAAAGGGCGATCAAGAATCAGCTCAAAAGTCTCTGCTCTAATTGCTGGTATGGCGCAACCAGAGTCCATCATCATGGCAGTTAGTGCCGCCGCTTCAGTGCCTTCTTCGTCTACTTTTATAAACGCCTTTTGAATAGCCTCGCTGACGCAGCAACCATCTTTCTCAGTTAAGTTTTGGAACTCGGCAACACCTGACTCTAACAAACAGCCTAAGCCAAGCTGGTTCAAAACAATATTCAAATCATGAGAGGATGTCACCTCAAACTTGGGCAATGCGACATTACCTGCCATTAGTTCAAACTGGTCAAATAACTCTAGCCAGTGCATCTCGAGATAACTAATAGTTTCAGCCGTACTAGAACCTGACCGCGGAAGAAACAAATACATCTTTGTCCGCGTGCCTTTGTACGGCAAAACAGCGGCTTCAAAAACTTCTGTTTTGAGATGGCGAAAGCCACCACCCTGATACATAAATTGGCATGGCTTAGTAGTTCCATTGGCCAAATGAAAAATGCGTTCTTCTGTAAACTCAGCAGCAAACGGCTCATCCCATAGGCCTTTAAAGTAAACGGCATTAACTAAAACAAGAAGGAAGGCAGGATCAAGAGAAGAAATAATTTGAGGGATCAGTCCTTTAGTCTGCTCAGAAACCCAAGCATTGATTTTACTGACATTGGTTGAATCAAGGGGATCAATATTTGCCACCATGCAACCATATTTGCGCATAGCCGACTCAACAAAGCCCGGCTTAATCACCTCATCTTTGTTTACCCATAAAGAGTTGGCTATCCATAACTCAACTTGTTGGTTCAAATTACTCAGTTCTCTGCACATGGCGGCTGCTAACTCTGCCCCGTCAGGACTACCGAGCACGGGGCCAAGGCACTCTTTAAGAGCAGCCAGGCTATTGCCAGAAGCACCATTAGATAAGAGGTGCAAGGCCAAGAAAAAGCTTAGCGGCGATGCTACAACATTCTCACCAGCGTTACTTTGCGCCAGCAATGAAAGAAATTTAGCGGCGAACAATTTCTGATAGCGCACCAATTCGCTATCCAGCCCTTCTGGAGGCAATAGCAGCCGAGGTTCAGTTTGGTGCTGAACCTCTTTATCCACAAGGGTGAAATTCAAATTTATCTTGAGCAAACTGGGAATCGCCCGCAAGTATGGCAACCCAGAACTGGAAATACTGGTTTCGCTAATATCTAATTCTTCTAGGGCAATGAAATTAGTTAAGTAAGCTAAGCAACCATCGCCAATTTTTGTACGGCTGAGATTGAGCTTTTTCAGTTTGGTCATTTTGCTCAAATAGTTCAGAAATGAGCCGTTAACGTTAGTTCCGCTGAGGTTAAGCTCTTCTAGTTCAGTAAGATTACAGAGCAAAGCCAGCCCTTCATCAGTAATCGATGTATCTTCAAGTGATAAACGCTTGAGCCAGGTGATCTTGCCTAATGCAACCAACAATGAGTCATCTGTAAATTTTGGAAAATGAAGAGTTCTCACAGTAGGCAGCTGCTCAAGCTTTTCTAAGTCTTGGACTGTCAGTTGAAAAATGCAGCAAAGATTTATTATTTCGAATCCGTAGGGTATCAACTGCTCTAGCCGAGTCTCTGCTCGATTGAAGAGGTTAATGCCCAGTGAGCAGTCAGCCGGATACTCTACAACTCTGCGCGCCTCTCCAAGATGGGGGGAGCAAACCCCACCTTCTAGAAACAACAATCCAAACATGGGATTATCGGGAAAAGTAAGCTTCTTAAGGGCAGTGGCACTCGCAGCTGGCAGTTTGTCCATAGCCTCTAACTCCTTAAGAATCTCATGCTAGCATTACCAAAGAATTAGGAAGTTTAGCAGATGAAAGATTACAACAGGGCCATTGTTCGAACGTTTTTTCTATTTGCCAGCCTAGTTGCTAATAGCATCTTCTCTTTTGCTCAGGCAATCGAAATTCGAGAGAGGCCACTGCCTACCCTCAGCCAATCTTCAAAACTACTTACCTCAGCTGATTACCACAAAGAACCAGTCGATCTAAAAGCTGCCATATCAAACGAAAAGCTGGTTGCTGTAGATATATTCAAAATAGCAGGCGAGAGCTTTTATGCTCGCACAGACCAACTAAACGCACCTTATTATCAAAGCTTCGCCAGCGCCCCCAAGAAAATATTATTGCGTCTCACAGCTGCCAAGAAACTGCAAGATGTGAACGCCAAATTAGCACCACTTGGTCTAGAGCTATTTCTCTTTGATGGCTTTCGCCCAGTCAGCTGCCAAAAAGATCTGTGGAAATATTTTCTCAAGCAAGCAAGACTAGCCCTTCCTAACAGCTCAGAGGCAGAGCAAATCGCTTATGCCTCGCGCTATTGCTCTAATCCATCTAGGTACAAGAGCACCGACTCAACTACTTGGCCCACCCACTGCACCGGCGGCGCTGTAGACTTAACCCTTAGACGAAAGGCTACCGGTGAATTGCTCTACATGGGTAGCATCTTTGACGATGATTCAGAAGTTAGTCATACCGACTATTTTGAGACAACCAAAGGTCAACCTAATAGCTCAGAACTAGAAGCAAGAGGCAATCGGCGTCTGCTTTACTGGGCGATGAAATCTAGCGGCTTTGAGAACTACCACTATGAGTGGTGGCACTACGACTACGGCAATCAAATGTGGTCAATGAATAAAAAGCTAGATTGCAAGAAACTAGATTCATCAGCTAAATCTGCTCAAGCATTCTGGGGGCCAGCTCAGTAACTATTTAGGTAGCTAGTTAAGTAGAGAGCTATTAGCCTTAGTGATGACGACCAATATCAACCCGAGCGGAACCACCTGGTTCTTTATCAATATGAACAAATGGCAGCTTAATATGAACCGAGCCAGAATCTGAATTCTTGTCCATTTTAAATAGTGGCGCACGAATACGAGTGGTTGAGCTTCCCGGGCCGAATGAATCGGCCTCAGCCCTGAAGCTGTCACCATCAGCATCGACTCTGATCACAGCGTCATCACCGCGGGCGGTATCAATAGTATTAATATTGACTTGAGCGCGGCGCTCATCACCTGGAGTGATAATCTGTGTTGTTGTATTTCTGCTCTCAGCACCTGTTGCCCTATCGACTGAAACAGTGGTTGTAGTCTGCTCTTTGTATGTATCTGTACCAGAAGTAGAGCTAACTCCATTTTGGCCAGCACAACCACTTAAGGCAAGCACAGCTAATAGGGGAAAGGCCAGCAATGGAAAAACTTTCTTTGTGGTAACAATGACTTTTAGCATTTTGCTGGCCTCGATTGAAGTGAACATACAATAACTGACGAATCAGGCAATAGTTGACGAATTGTGAGACTGTTGAAGACCTCAAAAGTTCCCCATTGAGTCGACAGCGGTATAATGTGCCAATGGAGATTGTCAACATCGCCGCCTATAAGTTTGTGGGTATCCCAGAGCCTGCTGCCTTTCAGCCCCTTATAAAGGAATGCTGCGACAGGCTAGCTCTCAAGGGTACTGTTTTGCTGGCTACTGAGGGCATCAATCTATTTCTCGCTGGAAGCAAAGATGGCATTGCTCAATTTATCGAATTTCTCCAAAATGATTCTAATTTCGGCGGTCGCTTCACTGAGCTAGAAATCAAAGAAAGCATTTCAGTTAACCAACCTTTTGGACGCATGATTGTGCGCATTGCCAAAGAAATAATCACAATGCGCCATCCTATGATAAAACCAGAAGCAGCCCGTGCCCCCCATGTCGAGCCAGCCAAACTAAAGACCTGGCTTGATCAAGGGTTTGATGACAGTGGCCGACCAGTAGTGATGATGGACACACGCAACGGTTTCGAAGTCGAGATGGGCACATTTACCAATGCGCTTGCTTTTGACATAGAGCGCTTTAGTCAGTTTCCTGATGCAGTCAAGCAAACTATCAGCGAACAATCTGATTTAAAAGACAAGACTATTGTTTCGTTCTGTACTGGCGGTATTCGCTGCGAAAAAGCAGCTTTATACATGGCCGAAATTGACCTTCCTCATGTCTATCAGCTGCAAGGTGGCATCTTAGGCTATTTTGAAAAAGTAGGCGGCGCCCACTGGCAAGGTGAGTGTTTTGTCTTTGATGAACGAGTAGCGCTGGATGCAAACCTTACACCGACGGTTCATTCATATCCTGGCCGGCCCCTGAAAGACTAGGCACTACAATGCTGTAACGCATTCATATAAGTAGCACCACTGGCCTTTTACTTTACGCACAAATTCGCTATCACCAAAAGCAAATGAATAAAGTGTCGCGCCCGGCATAATAACCTTGTGCACATGGGCGTCGCTACTCACTACAGCAGCTTCAGACGAGACATTGCAATCAAAACTAGGCAAAATTTTTGCATCTAGAGCTGGGTTGATAAAGACAGGCACCGAAAATCTTTGGCGGTCTATGCGCTCATTAATCACACGATGGGGGCTGGCGCGAAGATAACCACCAGTCTCAATTTCGAGCAGCTCTCCAGTATTGACGACGATAGAGTTTTTGAGCGGATTGACTTTGCGCCAGCTCCCTTGAATATCTTGAGCCTCGAGACCGCCGACATCATCTTGAATGAGAAAAGTCAGCCAGCTCCAGTCACAGTGGGCAGTAACACCCATTTGTGGAGAATAGTCTGAAATCGTGCTCTCCTGGGGCAAATAAGACATGGCCTTCATCAATAGATAAGGTCTATCCTTCATACGCTCAGTGAAATAATCGCCTGGTTTATCAAGGGCCTGAGCCAGCAAAGTGAGAAGAGTTCGCGCTAGAGACTCTATAGCTTCAAAGTAAGCTAAGACACAAGATTTAAATTCTGTAGTCTCTGCTGATACGGGCCATTGATTCTTTCCCCAGAGCTGCCAATAAGGCGACGGCTTGGTATCTGTCAAATCACTTAGAGAGCTTTCTACCCCTATATGAATCTGCTCGCGCCAGTCTCGGTAGTTTTTGAGCATGCCGTAGCCACGAAAATGAGGTGAGTTTTTTATCGAGATCGCCTCTTTGTCGCTTTGACTGCTAGCAAAGAACTTAGCTGTCTGCAGCATCACGCCGTCAACTAAGCTCTGATCTACGTCATAGCCGACAAGATAAAACATGCCGACTGAATGACAAGCCGCCTTAATTTCATCACCGAGCTTTTGGGCCTCACTACCTCCATCTTGACCCCGCAGACGGGCAGCAAAATAGGCACTGGCATCAACTATTGGTAGCTCTGGCTTGTTCATCTAAACTGAGCAGGGTTGACCTGACTTCGAACTTGAAGGCGCGGCAGCAGACGGAGGCTGATCCGGCGTGTCTTCGAAAGCAACGCTACCAGACAACTTGCCAGTCCCACGTGCAACAAGATTATTCAGCTCAAGATGGGGGCTAAAAACCCGCACACCCTTATATTTAAATTCTTCGCGAGTTTCATGTTCAGCCCAAGTGGCCACAGCCTTAAAAGCAGTGCGCACTACATCTGATGGCGTACAGCCAGTAGACACGAACCATCGGCGTCCTTCTTGCAATGACGGTTCACCAGTATAGGTACACTTCTCCATCGCTGTAATCCAGATATGGAAGCCACCCATGGTCTCCTCAGTCTGAAATACATGATTGCCAAACTTTACTTCACTCAGGGCAGCATTGACTTGCGACAGTGTGAGCGAACCCTCTAGGCTCTTAACTAGGGCAATACAATGCTTCGTGCCTTCAGCAATATCAGTAAAAATCGGTACACTATGTCGATCGGCCATGGCCCGCACATAGATACGACCACGATTGAGATCGTCAGCTTGCACCGAATCAATCACCGAACCGTAGACATTGGCTTCGGCTTTAATATCTTCCATGACAATGGCAACTGGCTTGCGAGCACCGATTAAGTAAGCTACTTCAGCCACAGAGGCCACACCTCTGGTATCACCATTGATGACAAATAACTGCACCAGGCATTCGTCTTTGCGCCGCATTTCATCGAACTGGTCATCTTCTTTCCAGGCCCCCAACGGCATCTGTGGATTGTGATAAGTGACCCCAGCAGCTTCCATCAAGGGAATCGTGATGTCTGTGCGCCAGGTAGTCAGTCCGCAAGCTCCACCAAGAAATACTTGTTTTGGTTCGTCGGATACTGCCAAGAAGTGCCTCCTTCAGCAAATTAAATAAGATCAAATTAGATCATCTGAGCAGAATGTTAGTGGACACCGCGTCTGCTGACAACAGATCAATACCAGCATCAGTGTGGTGATTACGCAGCTAATTAATCTTCCTTTTCCATAAAAGGGAACGAACTGCTTCTTTTTCAGTCTTTCAGCAGAATGAGAGACTAACTTAAGACAAGAACTAAGAAGTAGGCTAGAAGAAATGAAGCACGGCGGTCAGTCAATAGGTATCAAGATCAGCCCAGAAAATCTCAAACGCTACAAAGACATTGGTTTGCTCCTATTTAAGTATGGCAATTCTGATCTGGTTAAGTATGCTGGTATCGATCAAGCTATGCTTGCAGAAACCACAACTGCTTCAACTGAAGCCCCAGCAAAGGCTACGGAACTAGCAACAGACTTAGAGAAAATGGGGCCCGCCTTCGTCAAACTAGGTCAACTACTTTCTACCAGGCCAGACTTCTTACCGCCAATATATATTGATGCACTATCGCGTTTGCAAGATAACTGCGAACCCTTTGCCTTTGCCGAAGTAGAAAAGACTATCGTCAATGAGCTAGGAGTGCGGCTATCGAAAGCCTTCTCACAGTTCAATCAAGTGCCAGTAGCAGCCGCTTCGCTCGGTCAGATTCACCATGCGGTGATGAGAGACGGAAGAGAAGTTGCAATCAAAGTACAACGGCCAGGCATCCGCGAAAGCATTATTCAAGACCTGCAGATTCTCGGCGATATTGCCGACTTCTACGATGCTCATACCGAGGCAGGTCAGCGCTACGAATACGGTTTGATGCTAGAAGAATTTAGTAAAAGCATTTTAGCTGAGCTAGATTATCGCAAAGAGGCTCATAATCTTGAGACTATGAAAGCCAATTTGCAGGCCTTTGAACTAATAGTAGTACCTGCTCCCATTAATGATTTCAGCTCATCAAAAGTCTTGACCATGGAATTTATCCATGGCAAAAAAATCACCAATGTCACGGCTCTAGAACTACTTGAAATAGATGGCGAAGCCCTAGCTGAAGAGGCATTTGAAGCCTATCTCCAGCAAATTTTAGTAGACGGATTCTTCCACGCTGATCCACACCCAGGCAACGTTTTACTTACTAGTGAAAACAAAATCGGGCTGCTTGATCTAGGCATGGTTGCCCATCTAACTCCTTCGATGCAAAGTCGACTCTTACAGCTAATCTTGGCGATTAGTGAGGGCCGAGCTGATGCAGTGGCCGACACTGCCATAGACATTGGTACTCGCCGAGCCAATTTTGACGAAGTTGCCTGCCGTAAAAAAATTGCCGACCTCGTGCAAGACTGCGGTGGAGCCAATATAGAACAAATGCAAATCGGCCGAGTCGTGCTCGATATCACAAGAGCAGCTGGTGACTGCGGTATTCGTGTGCCATCCGAGCTGACAATGCTGGGCAAGACCTTGCTCAACTTAGATCAAGTTGGCCGGACGCTTTATCCAGCTTTCGATCCCAATGCCTCCGTGCGGCGCCATGCTGCCAAGATTATGCAACAGCGCATGTTCAAAGATGTCTCTCCCGGCCACATGTTCACTAGCATTTTAGAAGCGAAAAACTTTGCTGAGAAATTTCCCTCACACATCAATAAGATTTTAGACCTTGCTGCTAGCAACAAACTCTCAATCAAAGTAATTGATGAGCCTCTACTTGTTGACGCATTTCAAAAAGTGGCAAACAGAATTAGTTTGGCCCTTATTCTCGCTGCACTGATAGTCGGTGCCGCTCTGCTAATGCAGGTCTCAACCAGATTCACTATTTTTGGTTACCCTGGTCTAGCGATTCTATGCTTCATCGCTGCTGCCGGCGGCGGCATTGCCATGGCCATCGAAATTGCCTTTTACGACCAACGGCCACAAAAATTTGGCTCCGACACCACAATCAGGAAGTAATCTTGCTCGGCTCTTTCGATTAGCCCTTCTCCGCAGTCACCAGTCGGTCACGACTTGCGAATATTATTCTTTCAAAGCGTTCAAGACATCCCAAAAACGACTAAGAATTGCGCATTCAGGAAACTAATCAATAATGTATTCAATCCAATATTCCGAGCGCTCTTTCCAGGCGCAGGGGGCGTTGCCACAGGTGAGTGTCACCCTAGAAGCATTTGAGTCTATTTCAATTATGTTGAAACCATCGCGCACAGCGTCGATAGTTTCAGCATATTTTTCCCACTTCTGAATTGGCTTCTTGCACTCGGGACAAATCATCTTCTGATTAGCTATGGCATCTTTGATTTTCTGAAGCGACATGACATCCCCAATTGAATTTTGACTGCCGTTAGCTTACTAGATAGCCCAGAAAATTGTTAAATCCTCAAAAAGCACCTTAAATCCTATACCTGTCAATGTTTCACGTCTTTTTCACGGTCAAAGTCATACTATCGCTACGTTAGCAACCACTCACTCTTGCATTTGTCCGAGGCAACCAATGAGCGTCAAACCCCTAGACCAGCCAGCACAAGCCCCAGAAAAGCAGCTAGACGCCAATCAAGGTACCGTCGACAGCACGCTTGCGAGAGTTGACGTAATGGAGCTGCTAAAACAATACAAACCTGCCGATCCAGGCAAACTTTCCGTCGACATTCCCAGCCTGACGCTATACGGCTGGCAAGATTTCAAGGCAAATAAGCCGGCCGACCAGCTTTCACAGACAAATGATAGAGCTCAGCTTGAAGGCGATCAACTAAAGCCAACAGAACTAACTAAAGAACAGCGCATTGAGACCGCCAAAAAAGCCCTCGAATCGCCAGAAGCTAGCATCAAACAAAAGATGGACGCCATGACGACTATCTACAAAGATGGAGAGAAAGGCAAAGACGGTCGTGTGCAAGTCACCTTAAACGATGGCGGAAAGCCTCGCAACTTTGAAATTGCTAGCCTAGATGCTGGTAAGAACGTACATTTACTGCAGCTTTCGAGCACCGACGCCCAAGGTAAATCTCATCCAGTCTTACGCGCGGTCGAGCGCAATGGTGAAATTGAACAACAGCGCAATAAGAACGGCAGCAAAGCTAGCTATTCTGGCGACTGGTGGACAGCCAACGAAAAAGACAGCACTATTTCTAAATTCAGCCAGAGCGATGCGGTGCTGCCCAATCAAGCAGTGAAGCCAAAAGTCGATACTATTCCAACACCTGACGTTACTCCAAAAAGAGATCAGCAACCTCAGCAAGAAGTAAAACCGACACCTAGACTAGATGTCACTCCTGACAATACAACTACCCTGCCAGAGAAGGGGCCCTTACCAAGACGTCGTCCGGATCCCCCAGCAGAGCAAGAACAACAGACAGAGAGAAAACCCAAAGAACCAGTAATTATTCCCTGGAAGAAGAATGAAGGCGACAATCGTACTGATGGTCAGACTGACACTAGGACTGACCGCCAGGCCGATGTTAATCCAGGTTCGGTACGCTCTATCAGTGAGCTTTCCAAGTTCTACACCCGTCAAGACGACGCCTACAGCTGCTCAGCCTTCGCCGTCGGCATGGCCAAAGCCGATCACCGACTTGGGCGGCCCATAGTACACGGTAGAGAATCGCAGGCACTAAAGGATCTCACACACACAAATGGAATTGGTTACCGCGGCACCCTAGAAACCCTAGCTGGCCAAATGAGACAAACCGGCTTGGAAGCAAAACCTTACAGCTACGGCATGGGCAATGTCGGCGACCAAGCAATGCGCGACCTCAATCGCGAACTAGACAAAGGCCACTCGGCCGTTGCCAAAGTAATCAACCCTCATACAGGTAATCCACACTACATTTATATCGCCGGACGCGATGCCAACGGCAAATACATTCTCGGCGATCCCGATAGAAAGAACACTCAGCACTTCAAGCCAGTATCGCAACAGTACCTGCAAAGAATGATGCAGCCACGTGATGGTTTCGTCGCTACCTGGTAATCACAAGCAACTAATTGTCAGTAGGATTTTTCTGCGATTATATTTTCACTTCGCCCTTATTTGAGGATGTCAGTGAAAGAATTGCCTTTTGGCCATGGAAGAATGGCTTTCTCGCAGGAAACCCTAGCTCTTGTACCCTGCCTACCAGAGACAATGGAGCTGCGCACCAAGCTGCATTGCCTAGATCAAGATGGTCTAGCCGAAGCAGGTTTCTTTGACTTTGAAGATCTAGCAGTAAAACGCAGCGAAAAAGACTTTGTCTGGCTGCATCTCTCTGGCTCGTTAGGCGACGAGTTCTGGAAACACCTCAGTGATTTTCTCGACCTCACCGATGAGCAAAAAAAACTAATTCGCGGCCCGCACAAAGACTCGTTTTACGAAGATTTTCACAACGGCATATTCTGGACTCTGGCTCGCCCCTCAATAACAGAGAAAGTTGACGCCATAGAAAGCATCAACTTCTTCATGGCCGAAAAAGTCTTGATTACAAGACAGTTCAGCCACGACAGCGCCTTCACCATGGTCAGCCACAAACTGCAAGAGAAAGGATCATACTTCGCTAACAATGGTGTCGACATATTAGCCACAGAACTAATTCAAGACGTCATTAATAGCTATGTAGAGCTGCTCAAGCTTGGTGGCACCAGGCTCGAAGAAATACAAAACAAAATTATTCTCAAACCAGGCAAACAAGAATTGGAGATGATCAACCGTGCGCAGCAACTGATTTGGATCTTCCTCAACCAAGTCTGGCCCATTGAAACCGTTCTACTAGCTCTTGAGCGCTCACAAAACCCACTAATGAGCGAAAAAGGCAAAATTCAAATTGGCTATCGCAAAGACGAAGCAGCGGCCGTGATTCGCTTATTTGAAACATATAGAGCGATGTCTTACAACCTTATGGATGTCTATGTCTCAGGCTTGAGCCTGCGCACCAACAAGACCACCACCATTTTGACTATGATTGCCACTTTGTTTTTGCCACCAAGTTTGATAGCAGGAATATACGGCATGAATTTCGCAATCCCTGAAGTACATGCGGCCTTCGGCTATTACTTCTGTCTGCTTCTGATGTTCTGTGTTTCAGGAAGCCTGCTCTTCTGGCTCAAATTCAATGGCCACATAGAACTTGAATAATTGCCTCTAAAATTGCCTTTAAATATGTATGGAGATAACTGTGAGTATCAAGAAATCGCTTAGCCGACTTGCCTACTTCAGCCTAGCCTTGCTTGTGATACTTACAGCGGGACTAGTAACTGTGCTAGTAACTGCAGAAAGCGCCCAAGCGCAATCAGCACTGAGCGGCAAAGGCTTTGTGCAGTCGTTCTACACTTGGTACATTCCAGAAATGACAAAGAACGTACCAGTGCCAAGCAACGAACGCATACTAAAAGTCAGAGCCAGCTCATTCAGCCCAGAGCTTCTAGCAATGCTAAAGGAAGATTTGGTGGAATCGGCCAAAGTGCCAGGTGAGATTGTCGGCCTTGATTTTGACCCCTATATTAACGGCCAAGAAACACCAACACGCTATCTTGCTGGCAAAGTAATTCCGAAAGGCAAAAGCTATTGGGTAGAGGTATTTGACCTGTCAGACGGCAAGAAAAGTAAAGTTCCAGCAGTGATACCAGAAATTAAATTCGTCAAGGGTCAGTGGGTATTCACCAATTTTCACTATGCAAAAACTCATATTCCTGAAAACGAAAATCTAATCAGCATTTTGAAAGCACTGAAGGCAAGCCGACTTAAGTACGACCAAGAACAAAGAGCTAAGTCTCAGAAATCTAAGTCTTCGAAAACGAACCCTTCTAAAAATCAGTCTTCTACAAAATAGATTGACGGTCCTTCGTATTCAATACTCTTTGAAGCAACCAGTGCACCAACTTGAGCTGCGGCCACTGGATTGATATAAATAGTCAAGCCTGCCAGTGCTGCCCCACAGAACGAATCTCCAGCCCCAGTAGGATCAATTACATCTACCACTTCGGCTTCTATGCTTTCATGTTGCACACCGTCAGAGTCAGTGGTATATAAATCGACACCGTCACCACCAGCGGTGACAAATATCAGCTGATACTCTTTCGGCTCAATTGGGACAGTGCCAAACAAAAGATTGGCCTCGTTCTGATTCATAAAGAAAGCATCACTCCCGGCTACTAGCTCACTGACGGTGGCGCTATCAGCGACAATTGCCCGAGCATAGGTGCCAACTGAAATGACTTGATTAGCCTTGACGGCTTTGAGAAAGGTCATAAACTCAAGCTGCCTAGCCGGGCTACTCAGTGCGGCAATATGAGTAATATCAAAATGCTCAGCAACCAAATGACGCAAAGCTTCAGGCTGAAGCAGATGTTCAGCCCCCCAAGAAGCATTGAGTAGAGTGGCGCGGTCGTGACCATGGTGAATAATTTCAAGGGTTGGCATGTGCTCAATCGCTATCTCGGGGCCCACCCAAGTGAGCATAGCTTCTACAGGCTTGAGCAAATCAGGCATAGGTGAAGGCTTTGGCGCAAATAGAGTGACCTCGGCACCGACTTTGGCTGCTGCCAGGGCTGTATATAGACCAGCTCCACCAATTGTCTTGATAGTGCGCCTCTGAGAAGACTTAGAATCACAACCAGCGTTGGAACCAGACTCTAAAGCTGCATCTGGTCCTGAAAGCTCCAAATGCACTGTGTCAAATGAAACACAGCCAACCACAAGAATACGGCTCATGAACAAAACCTATGAAAAGGGTTGACACTTCTTAGACGACCGGTCTAATATTAGCTTGGTACCAACATGGTTAAAGTTGAGCTTCCAATCTAAGCAGTGATGATAAACGAGGCAGTCACGAACAGCAAGAAACAGACCTTCAATTCACTTACTTTGTTGCTTGGTATTTCAATCAGCAGCACGATGGCACAAAAGTAGCAACCAGCAAATAGGGATAAATCGTGAATAAACTAGCAGGCAAACTAGAAGGTAAAGTCGCCATTGTTACTGGTGCCTCAAAAGGGATCGGAGCATCTATAGCCAAACACCTAGCTGCCGAAGGCGCCGCTGTTATCGTCAACTACGCCTCAAGCAAAGAAGGGGCCGATGCCGTGGTAGCAGAAATAGAGAAAGCTGGAGGCAAGGCCGTAGCTGTCAAAGCTGACGTGGCGAAGAAAGCTGAAATTGAAAGTCTATTTGCTCAGGCAATTAAATCGTTTGGCAAGCTAGACATTTTAGTAAATAACGCCGGCCGCTATGAGTTTGCACCAATTGAAGCAGTAACTGAAGATCACTTCCACAAAATGTTTGACCTCAATGTCTTAGGTCTAATACTAAGTGCCCAAGAAGCAGTCAAACACTTCGGACCAGATGGTGGCAACATCATCAACATCAGCTCAGTAGTAAGTTACCTTACTCCGCCATACGGCTCAGTCTATAGCGCTACCAAGGCAGCAGTTGATGCGGTCACAAAATCGCTGGCCAAAGAACTAGGACCAAAGCAAATTCGAGTTAACTCAATTAACCCTGGCATGGTAGAGACAGAAGGTCTTGCTGCAGCCGGTATGACTGAAGGGGATTTCCGCAATAAAATAGTGGCCGATACACCACTTGGTCGCATTGGCCAGCCAAAAGACATTGCTACTGCCGCTGTGTTCTTCGCTTCATCCGACTCAGCTTGGATCACTGGTGAGACATTGGTAATTGCTGGCGGCCTTCGCTAAGAAAATTTGACTAGGAGAAGAAATGGCTAAGCAAGTATTTGTCACGGGTGTAGCAGGATACATAGGTGGTTCTGTGGCCGCTAGGCTTGTCAAAGCAGGCTACAAGGTTAAGGGACTGACTCGCCTAGAGGCAAACAAAGACAAACTCAAGGCCATTGGCATCGAAGCCGTCATAGGCGACCTCGGCGATATTGCACTGGTGACAAAGCATGCTCAAGAAGCAGATATCGTCATCGATGCTGCCGATTCAGACAATGAAGAGGCCGTAAAAACTTTTCTTGAAGCGCTTAAGGGCAGCGGTAAGATTTTCATTCATACTAGTGGCTCAAGTATCGTTTCAGATCAAGCCAATGGTGAACCCAGCGAAAATATCTTCGACGATCATCTATACGAGCCAGGCAGTACGTTTAAGCCCGACACACAAAAGCAACCTAGAGTAGACATCGACAAGCTTGTGCTAGACGCCGCCAAAGACGGTATCACAAGTATGGTTATCTGCCCCTGCCTAATTTACGGCAAAGGCTCGGGAATTAAGCCAGAGAGCCAGCAAATACCTAATTTGGCAAATGAAGCTCGCCAAAGTGGAGTAGCTAAATGTATTGGCCGCGGCGAAAATATTTGGTCAACTGTTCACATAGATGACCTGACTGAGTTGTATCTAAAAGCCATTGAAAAAGGTCAAGCAGGGTTATTTCTCTTCGCCGAGAATGGCGAAATTACTTTCAAAGAAATAGCGCAGACAATCAAAGAGGCTCTCAATCTCAAAACCGACATACTGGAATGGCCTGTGCAAGAGGCAATAGATAGCCTAGGATTTGGCACTGCTGTCTTTGGCCTTGGTTCAAATTCGCGCATACGTGGAGTGCAAAGCCGCGAGCTTGGTTGGCAGCCATCTAGAAAGAACGTCTTAGAAGATGCCCAGCGAACTTGCAATGCTTTGACAGCAGCAGCTAAGTAGCAAGAAATACGTCTACTGCTACTTCTGATGCTGCTACTGCCACAATTACCAATAATACTCAGGTAAAGATAGATCAGCTTGACAGAACTAGACGACCGGTCTATTATAATAGTATTGTCCAAGAAACCCAGACAAACCACTCGCCAACGAAGCAAGCTTTCACCTTGCTAGCGGCTGCTATACAGTGAGGAATCATAAAATGTCAGAAGAAAATATGTCAGAAAAAAACAACAGTCTAGTCAATCAATACATCGCCGCTGGCGATCCACTCATCTCAGAAGGCTGCGTCGTAAACCTTTCCCATTCGCAAGATCCACTAATTCGCAGAAGAATAGCTGAGAACCCCTCAACCCCTCTGCCAATTTTGCTTAAACTATTAAACGATGAGCACAGCGAAGTGCGACTGGGTGTATCGTTCAATCCACTAGTACAAAGACCAATTTTGGATGAACTAGTGCACGACAGCAGTGTCGATGTGCGCTACGGTCTAGCCGAAAACCCTACCCTGCCGCTCGACCTAATACAAGAACTAATTGAAGACGAAAACCCCTATGTGGCTCAGCGCGCGCGAAGAACGTATAACCGCTTGGCCAGTATCTCTTGGGCAGCTTAAGAACCTGCAAATGGAGCGAAGAACATGTTAAAGCTTGTAAAAAATCAAACTGAAAGTACTTTTACTGTAGACGTTCTACAGACCAGCAGACTAGCAGTCGTAGACTTTTGGGCACCATGGTGCGGCCCCTGCAATCAAATGGCACCAGTAGTAGAGGCATTCGCTGAAGACCAACCAGACATTGCCGTCTTCAAAGTCGACGTTGATCAAAATCCGAATCTATCGAAAACCTATAAAATTCAGTCGATTCCAACCATCATTCTTTTCGAAAACGGCAAAGAAAAGAATCGTCTAATCGGCAGCGTCGGCAAACAAGCCCTTTTAGATTTAGTTGCTCAGTAAGAAAATTGAGCAAAGGAGACACTAATGAGTAACGTCGCAAACCGTCATCCCATTCCCCCAGAGATTCGCAAAGCCTGCCTAATCTTAGGTCTGCGTGCCGAAGATGTCAGCACCGAGAAGGTCATGCATACCTGGGAAAAGAAACTGCTGCTCGCCAGCGAACAAGAAAATGTCGACGATGACACAGCATGGTTTATGAACTCAGCCAAAGATGCCCTAGTAATTTGGCTTGAGGCTACATCATAGAAAAATCCGAATCAGAGTTGCCACCATGCTATAGATAAATGTAAGAGTGATTATGGCAGGAAACAAACTACCTCTATAAATTGCCCAGGCAGCTAGATAACCGCTGTATAACAAAACAAAAGCAGAAAGTACATTGAGAACGTTCGGTGAAATATAACAACCCGGCTGATAGACAATTGAGAAGTTATTGACACTGAAGTTTATATTGATATTGAGATTGAGACCAATCCAGGCAATCGCTCCTAAATTGAAAGCTAATGTGCCTAATCTACCTGCAGACAATGAGGCCAGCATTACCTGCAGGCTCTGGTCTTTTGTTTCAACATGCAAATTTCCTTCACTCATAACGACCGCCTAAAGTCACTGAGCGCAGTTTGCAAATGCGGCAGGTCTGGCCAATCTAAATTGTGCCTTAAGCCATCTATGATCACCAATTTCTTTCGATCACTGGCCTTATCGTAAAGAAGCTTTGCATAAGCCACCGGAAAGGCAGCATCTTCTGTTCCATGAACAATCAAAAGTGGTGCATGGTCATTGCTCCTCACCGCAGAAATGCAGTCAAGATCCGGAAACCATACCTGCGGATAGAGCCAGGTAAACCACAATCGATCATGAGCAGCCCAAGTCAACGAAGGAAAACCAGACTGCAATACGATGGCACGAACAGAACGAACTTTACTTAGCTCAGCAGTGACTCCACAGCCAAGCGACTCACCATAGGCAACAATCTGAGACGATGGAATGTGCTCAACATTCACCAAATAATCGTAAGCACTTACAGCATCATCAACGACGCCTTTTATAGATGGACTACCTTGTGAACAGCCATATCCCTGATAGTCGTATAAGAAGACCGAGAATCCAGACCGAAGAAGAGCTTCTGCCAAGATAGTCCGGTGGCTTAAATTTCCAGCATTACCATGACTAACAAGCGCAATAGGCGCAGCTGGATTAAGGATGAGGAAACAACCAGTAAGGCGACTGTTCGCCTTGTTGTTGATATTGACGAGCCTAATAGAGGAACACAACCGCGACAAAGGCTCAAAGCGCGACACTAAGCTATCAGCCTTGCAGGCCTCCGGAAAGAACAGAAGCTTTTGGTAAAGCGGTAAAGCGACAAGGGGCGAGAGTGCCAACCACAAACAAGCGACAAGGGCTAGCTGATAAGGCCATGAAAATCGCTGTCTGCTCTTCGTCATAAAGTCATTTACCCGCAAGACTATTAACTAGTCAAGATCTATCAATTTTGAAACAATTGTTGCTCATAGACGTCTGAGCAAAAAACTCAAATATATGAATTGGAGCAACAATGGCAAATAAAGCGAAAATTCTTTGTTTTGCAGGGTCGCTAAGAGCCGACTCTGTTAACAAGAAGCTGGTCAAAATCGCAATGCAAGGGGCAAAAGATGCCGGTGCTGACGTTACCTATATCGACCTAAAAGACTACCAACTGCCAATCTACGACGAAGATATTGAGACAACAGTGGGTATTCCAGAAAATGCCGTCAAGCTAAAAGAGCTGTTTCTTGCTAACAACGGCCTACTCATGGCCACACCCGAGTACAACAGTTCTGTTTCGGCCGTCTGGAAGAACACCATCGATTGGGTTTCCAGATCGGCCAATGGCGAACCCATGCTGCACTGCTATGCAGGCAAAGTAGCAGCAATCATGAGTGCCTCGCCAGGCCAATTAGGCGGTCTGCGTTGCCTCACACATGTGCGCTCAATTTTGGAAAATATTCAAGTGATGGTAATACCAGATCAATTCGCTCTGCCGATGGCTTACAGCGCCTTCAGTGTTGACGAAAGTAAGCTTGTGGACGAAAAGAAAAACGAAACTGTGATCAAGATTGGTGAGAAGCTAGCCAATGTTACAGCTAAGCTACTAGTATAGAGCCAGCTACATCTTGAACAAATTATCGCTGATACCAATGTTTGTTTTGACATTCATCCAAGTGCTAGAACAAGGGTCTTTATAGTCATAGTCGTCCCAACGCACAGGCAAATTGGTTTTAGGGTCAACAAAAACCCGCTTCAAAACGGTCTTAGGATCGCTTGCTTTGAAAATTTCGAGAACGAGAGTTGGTTGGCTCACCCCTGGTGCAGCCACGGCCTTGTCACTGACACGAGCCAATTGTCCTTGTTTTAGTCGATCGCGCAAAACATTGCTCAGTGAAACAAAATCAGAATCTTCCATACGATCGCCATTGGCAGCATCGAGCTGTTTATCAGATGGCTCCATTGTCAAAGTGACAAACTTGATCAGGCCACCAGCATGGGCACGAACTTTGCCGTCTTTACCGAGCACTGCTACAGATCCTTTTTTATAGTCACCGATTTCTTCTAACCGCATAAGTTTCGGTTTCTTGAAAAATAAATTGCCCTTCTCCGAAATGGTCTCCCCCTTCTTAAAAGTAATAGTCTCAAAAACTAGCGAATAGTCATTGAGCTTCTGCGCGTCAGCACACATGGCAGCGATAAGGGCCTGTCCATCTTTCATTGCGGGCAACATCGGCCCAGACTGGTTGAAATTTTCAACCTTATATTCTTTGGCCCAAGCAGGCAAAAGAGCCAGTGAACACAATAGAAAGGCGGCTGACAAGCAGGCAGTCTTCAGACCAAAGTTAGACATCTAGATAACCTCGCAGAGCAAGGCTATTTTACTCTAAATGTTGCCACCATAGCGTCTAAAGAACTCAGGAGTTGGTCTCATGAAGCGCAAATTGCGATAGCGACCACCATCTTCAGGAACATTGAAAGTATGATCGTTCGCTCCCCGCAGCGATCCATCAGCACTGACAGCGGTGACAATGAACGAATCGCCTTTGTTAACGCCACCATGGCGCTTAGTGACATGACGGTTCCAATCACGCACACCATAGTCGCCAGGCCGCACTTCATCGCGGGGCACTTCGTGAAACAGGCCGCTCTCCTTGAGCATTCGCCCCTGTTCAGTGGCAATCGCCGGTGGCAGATGAAATCCTAGCTCCTTAAATGTCAGCCGCGGCCCCTTAGCGCAATCACCAATGGTTCCCAAGCTACGGGCAATACGCTTGGCAGCATCGGCCAAATCGTGGCCAAACTGTTTCATAGCCCGAGCCAACATGCCACCATCTCCTTCACTAGCAGCCTTATCACTGCTGTCTTCTGGCAGTCTATCGCGCTCTGGCCGCTGGCGATCTCTACTTGCAGGTTGGCGTTCGGCAGGCTTTTCCCTATCACCTTGCTCCGGACGTGCTGCGCGCTCTCGCCTCTCCTGTCTTTCAGGAGTCTCATGTCTTTGCGGCATCTCGCTCCGCTCTCTGCGCTGAGAAGCTCTTCCTGGCTGCTGTGGTCCATCAGTGTCAGGAATGTGCAGTTTCATACCTGGAGGAATAGAATGAGGATTGCGAGCCAATCTAGGATGCTCTTCAGCGTTTGCTTTGATGATTGACTGTATTCGTTTAGAAATCTGAGTATTAGAAGCAGAATCACCATTGGCAGTGAGCGACTCTTTGGCTATGCGCCACAGAGTGTCGCTATTGGTGACCACATGCTCGTGGCCAGCCTTGGCTGTAGGGGATTTGTCTGGCTTGAAATCATGGGTATTACTATCAGTGCCATTCACTTTCCATATATTAGGAATGTCCAGGGTGTCTTTGGTTGGCAGATTAAAACCATGGCCCAACAATCTGTTGGGCTGATCTAAGCGATAGGGCTGCAAGACATCGTTGCTAGGTGTATCAACCCGCTGACGGCGATTTTCAACTGAATCGGTGGTTTCTCTTGACACTTTAGAACTCTAGTAAAAGACAGGGATACCCGGCTAAGCCATACGCTCAGATGATAAGTGTCTAAGAAATTAACAGGGCCGGGGTGAAAAACTCGTGAAATCGTCAGAGCCAGCGAAAGCACGATTCTTGATAGTTCATATATGAGCCCAGCAACCTCAAGGAAGCCCGGGAAGAAAGCTACAATTAACAACTATGAAAACCATCGATTCAAATACCATTGATAAAGGCCAGTTGCTTCAAGCAGGCCTAGACGTTGACTGCATCAAGCGACTGTTTGCCAGACTGGAAGACGATGTCGCTGCTTGCAAATATCCTGGCGCCTCGATTGCCATGGCCCGCCACGGGCAGGTGGTAGTCAGTGGCAATTTTGGTCAAGCTCGACTAGCAACCAGTGAAATGCCTGCTCAAAGAGCAGATAGCAACACACTTTGGCTGCTCTACTCGCAAACCAAGCCAATCACCTCATCTGCTATCTGGCTCTTAGCAGAACGCGGTGAACTGAGCCTGCACACGCCAGTTGCTTACTATATTCCTGAATTTGCTACACACGGCAAAGAGAACCTCACCGCTTATCACTTACTGACGCACCAAGCAGGCTTTCCCAATGCCATGGTGCCAGAAGAAGCCTGGGCCGATCATGAACTGCTGCGCCAATCAGTCTGTGACTTTACTCTCGATTTTGAGCCTGGTAGCAAGGTCTTCTACCACTCATATGCGGCCCATTGGGTACTTGCTGTCTTAATAGAAGCGATCACAAAGAAAGATTTTCGCCAGTTCATTGGCGATGAAATACTCAAGCCCCTGGCACTCAACGACTTTTATGTAGGAGTACCAGAAAGCCAGCAACATCGCTTGGCTGGTGCCTATCATTGCCCCGACGCCAATCAAAATACAAACCATTTAGCCGACATCAATTTTGATAAAAAATCGTTCTACCAATCGGGTATGCCAGGAGCCGGCGGCTATGCTAGCGCATCGAATGTAGCCCTTTTCTATCAAATGCTGCTGGGCCTAGGTACGCTTCACGGCACAAGATTGCTCTCACCACATATGGTGCAATACGCCACCCGTAACCATACAGAAGATCGCATTGACCATTTCTTTGGAGCACCAATGCATAGAGCCATGGGCGTGCACGTGAGGGGAAATACACCGACTATTCGCGGGCTAGGTAGCACAGCCACGCCTGAGACATTCGGTCATGGCGGCGTTGGCACTTCATATAGTTTTGCCGATCCAGCAAGCGGCGTCTCTTTTACTTACCTGACAAATTCAAGGCTGACTGAACCCACTCACTCAAAGAGACTAGATGAAATTGTCACCATGGCTCATGCAGCTATCAATTTGATTTAAGCCGTCAATGGAAAAGCTGACACCACAACCACCAGCAAAAGCACACGCAAAACCACAAATAAGTATCGTTGGTTTCGGCCGTTTCGGTCAGCTGTGGGCTTCGATAATCAAGTCAGACTTTCAAGTAAAAGTTTACGACCAGTCAAAAGCAGTACTAGAACATGCTACTAGCCTCGGGGTAGAAGCAGCGCCCCTAGAAGAGGCGCTGGCTGCCGGTGTCATTTTTTACTGTGTTCCGATTTCAGAGTTTGCCACAACTATTGCTCACCATGCCACTCTCTTTAAAACCACAAGCACCAGCAAAGTATTAATAGACCTGCTATCGGTCAAGGTGCATGCCAAAGAAATTTTCACAAAAGAACTACCAGAAAATATCGAGGCAATGCTCTGCCATCCTCTCTTCGGCCCTGACAGCGTTAACGAATTTGGCCTAGCAGGGCAGCGCATTGTTATCGAGCAGTTTCGCACAGGCGATCAAAACTTCAATTTCTGGAAAAACTATTTCATCAGTCTAAAATTAGAAGTATTAGAAATGACGGCTGAAGAGCACGACCAGCAAATTGCCTCTAGTCAGGCGCTCACACACCTAGTTGGTCGCATATTGAATAAAATGAATTTTTCGGCAAGTAAACTTGATACAAGTAACAGCCGAAAGCTCCTAGAAGTTACAAAACAAGTAGGCAAAGACGAATATCAGCTCTTCCTCGACATGCAGCGCTATAACCCTTACACAAAGGCCATGCGCGAACAATTTGCCCAGGCCCAAGCTGATTTAGACCAGCAAATCGACGCCTCATGACAATGAGGATGAATATCAAACCTCTTAGTATGCGCTACTCTGTACAACAAAACAGAGTGCAACAAAACAGAATACAACCGAACTAAAGAATCACTATGAAACCGCTGAGAAAAAAGAAAAAAATCAAGGTCGCTAATCCGCCTAAAAATAAGCTAGTGAAGCCAGTCGAGCTGCCAGCTCACATAATTTCGCATAGCAAGGCCACCATGGGCCGGCAAGAAGAGCAAGCAGCCTCAAAAGTCGTGCACTCGGGCTATGTTGGTAGCGGTACAGAAATTGCCAAGTTTGAGTATGAGTTTTGCAAATTTCTTGGACTGGCAGAAGGTCACGCAGTCTTACTTTCAAGTGGAACAGCGGCACGTTACCTCGCTCTTTGGGCACTATCAGCCGAGAACAAAGAAGTAATTGTTCCAGCCTACTCATCAGGCTTGCGCAACGCTGTAGCACTAGCTAAGGCCAAAGCAGTTTTGATTGATAGTAGCGACGGGCCAAATATTGATTTAGTGGCAACCGCTAAAAGCAATGCCACAATTGCTCTCATTCCTCACATGTTTGGTCTACCGGTAGACTTGGCCAAATTACTTGATCTTAGAGCGGGGCGCGAACTGAAGATAATCGAAGACTGCTCTCAGGCACTAGGTGCCAAGATCTGCACTAAGCTTGGCACTAAGATTGGCGCAAATAAAAGTCTGGAAAACGTTGGTCTAATCGGCGACATAGCTGTCTACTCATTTAGCACTGACAAAGTTATCAGCACAGGCGGACAAGGCGGCATGCTAGTTTCGAAGCATACTGATCTAATCGAGAAAGTAAGAAACTATAGAGATCACAATTGCCAGGCCTCTTTCAATTTCAACATAACTGACATGCAAGCCGCTATTGGGAGGGTACAGCTAGAGAAGCTGACAAAACTAATGGCAAGGCGCGAAGACATTTTTGACGCCTACAAAGAAGCTGGTTTTGATATTTTCGACAACTGCGATGCTAACGCTGTACCGGTTAGGCAAGGGGCAATTCTTAAAAGCAAGATCGCCGCTGCCGTTATTGAGCAGCTAAAACAAGCTTGTGTTGAGGCCATTGTACCCGTAGATAAAGTTGAATCAGATTTAGCAAGCACACTACCCCAAGCCACTAAACTCAGCCTATCAACAGTGTCTCTGCCGATTTATCCCCATCTAAGCAACGATGAAGTGCGCGAAATTATTGAGCAAGTGCGCGACGCCCTAGAAGCGTAACTAGCGATTGGCCAATAGCCCAGCCATCATTGGCGAAGCAGACATTAGCCAAGCTTAACCTAGCAAACGGAACCAAAGCCCCCTGTGGCCTGTCAACTACAAGCGAGAAACAAGACAGTTCTAGTCTGTCTCTCAATTGATTTGTTTACCGGATATCGTTTATGACTATTTTTCAACGCCCTAACGGGTACTCTTTGGCGTGCAAAATTTCAATTATTGGCACCGTAGTAGCTTCTCTACTTTCTGGAGCACCAGCCCTAGCCTCTAGCGGAGCTGAACTACAAAAACTCTTTGGTGGCATCGCCTCGTGGTACGGAGGCAGCTTTCATGGCCGCAGAACCGCATCTGGTGGCATCTACGACATGAACAAGCTAACCTGCGCCCACAAGACACTACCTTTTGGCACAAAGCTTCTGATCTTCAACCCTCATAACGGCAGAAAAGTAGAAGTGGTTGTCACTGATAGAGGGCCTTACATCGGCAAGCGTGTAATCGACTTATCAAAAGCCGCAGCTGACAAACTGAACATCAGTGGTATTGGTCATGTTATCTGCTTCATTGGCAAAATAACCAAGCACGAACCGACACTGAAAGAATTGCCACCAATAACTGCAGCCTATGTTTTGCATGGCGAGCTAGCAACTACTCAACGACCTCTAGAAATTGCTAGCCAAAATTAGCGACAAAAACGCAGCGCAAAATCTTACTGCTCTGGTGCCTTTTCGGGGAAGTTAGAGCGCAACATATAGAAGTTGCGACCCGGCAGACCTTTCGGGCCTGTGGTAGCCCGGCCTTCCAAAAGGTGACCTTGAAACACAAGCACACCGCTGTCATTTCCCACTGGCAGTTCGGTGGTTTGCCCCTCTAGCACTAGGCTGCCTGGTTGCAGTAGAACTAAAAGCCCTTGCTGCACCAAAGCCGCTGCAGCCGCAGGGTCTTGGCTCTGCATCAATTGAAGCAAGTACTTCTTATCTAAAGCAGCTGGGGTCGCAATTACCCCAGGTTTAGGCGAAAACACCAAACCACTGAGAACACAACCAAATTTGCCCCGAGACGGCTTGCTAACTCCAAATGACTTGAGCTCGCCATCGCGTAAAACAGCTATATGAGCAGAATTACCAGCCGCCTTAAATTGCACAACCGCACCAGGATAATCGACTACGGGTTCATCATTAACTGCCAATAAACGATCGTAAAGCTGCACATCCTTTATGCCTTCGGGCACTTCGGCGCTCAAATAGCCCACGACATACACAGGGGTGTGCACCACTGAAGGTGATTGAAACTCCATTGCCACCAACTTCCAACCCAATAAACCAGAGCGTTGAAAAATGAATTTGACGCCCTGTCCTGAATACTTCTGACCCAAAAAAGAGACGAATTGATCGAGACTAACATAGTCATTGGCACTTACTGAATTAGGCTCAACTTCAGGGGTAACACCAACTGTTTGCAAGTCACTGGCACCATCTGCATTTGCCTGTGAACCAGCCAATCCAACGCTACCAGTAACGAGATTGCTACACTTAAATAAGTTTGTCAGACCCGCTGGGCTGACGGCCATATCGATAATTTCAGCGTCAACCAGTTGACCTTTTACACTCTGTTTAACAGCTGCAAAATCAATCAGACGAGACAACTTAGCCTGATCGCCGTTGGCCGCAGCAGCCTTGAGATCATTAACAGCAAAATAAGGTGAAGCAAACCAAAATGCCAAAATACAATTGAGCAATAGAAACACAACAATGAGCACGAGAGTTATTGGTCTTGTTGATCGTGCTTTGGTCGCTGGTGCAAAAGATGGGGTTGCAAATGAAGGGGTTGCCAAATAAAAAAGCCTCAGTAAGTCTGTAATAGTTAAATTGCATTGAGTGACTAAATTATCTTGAGTAATTAATATCTTGAGTAATTAATATCCTGAGTACTCTAGCAGCTCGAAAGCCGCTTGCAACATTAACTGGCCAATTCTCACTTCGCTTTGGCCACAGCCAAGCCTTTCCAGCTAGTCGTATACTCAGGGCTCTTAAAATTGCAGCGGTTCTGCCAACTATGGTTTTGCCCTTCGGCAGCAAGATAAAGAGTACCGCGGCCCATGGCCGAATTCGTAGCATCCATCAACTTCATCAACTTCTCAGAACGACTGTTGACTGCTTCTGCTTGAAAGAGCGAAAGCTGTCGTTCGTCGGCATTACTTAAATCAAGCAGACTAACGCCAGCCTTCTGATAGGCATAGCCACTGCGATAAATCTGCTTAAGGGCTCGACTGGCGGCAGTAAGCAAAACCATAGTATCGTCGGTTGGATGGCTCAAGGTGACAGTAGCTGTCTGAGCATACTGCTCACTGCCCTCAGCAAATTTGTTAGTTCTTATATAAACTTCCAGCGCCCCAGCCAGCGATCTGTCTGCTCGCAACTTCAATGCCGCCTTAGCCATATAGCTAGCAACCGCTTGTTCTAAGTCAGCAAGCTCAAAAACATTCTTGCCAAAAGAGCGGGAAGAGACAATCTGTTTGCGAGCAGAAGCAATTTCGGACATCTCAAGACAAGACTGACCCCGCAGTTCTCGCACAGTTCGTTCAATGACAACACTAAATTGCTTACGCATCAAATCAGGCGAACTATTTTTCAATTGCAATACTGTATTAATGCCAATTTGCTCAAACTTCTGCGCCAGTTTGCGACCGATTCCCCAGACTTCGCCCACTTTAAGAGTAGCGAAGATTCTATCGCGCTCGCTTTCACTCAAGGCTGAAAAATCGAAAACTCCGCCACAATCGCTGCGCGTTTTTGCCGTAAAGTTGGCTAGCTTAGCCAAGGTCTTGCTTGGCCCAATACCGACACAAACCGGGACACCAGCACATTGTTTAATGGTCTCTTTGATTTGTCTAGCGCGACTCAACCGATCTGGTATGCCACTAAAATCAAGGAAACATTCATCTATCGAATAAATTTCTTGACTAGGACTAAACCCACTAAGAATGCTCATGATGCGAGCAGAGAGATCGCCATACAAAGCGTAGTTTGAAGACAAAGTGACGATGCCAGCACTCTTAACCAGAGCACTAATTTGATAAAGAGGCACCCCCATCTTCACACCGAGGGCCTTGGCTTCACTCGACCGTGATACAACACATCCGTCGTTATTTGAAAGCACAACCACCGGCTTGCCCTCAAGCTTAGGGTTAAACAAGCGCTCGCAAGAAACATAGAAATTATTACAGTCGACTAGAGCAAAGAGCTTTTGATCTGCCATTTCAAGCTCCTCCCCTAGAGCTCATGTATGACATTGGTGACTGTACCCCAAATCTCGAAATTAGCATCGCCGCCGATTTTAATTGGTGGATAGTCAGCATTCTCGGAGGCGAGAGTAAAACGCTCACCATCGCTCAATTCAATTAATAATCGCCGTACAATCAGTTCACCATCAAGGACAGCAACTACTACTTTCTTGTGTTGAGCCTTTAGCGATCGGTCAACAACAATTAAATCACCGCTATGAATGCCAGCACCAATCATCGAATCGCCTTCAACACGCAAGAAGAAAGTAGCCTCTCTATGTTTAATCAAAAGACTATTGAGGTCTAAGCGCTGCTCAATATAATCGGCAGCCGGTGAAGGAAAACCACCCGAGCGACGGTCTGAACTGTTCGACGAGCCTGAACTATCAGAGAAATCACTACCGGTCACTGCATTTCCGCCAAGCCATATTTACGTATGGTGATATCCTAGCACAAACGCCCCTCTCTTGTGCTTCTAAACACTTGTGCTGCCAAACACTTGTCCACCCAAGCAATTGACCACCTTAACTATTGACCCCACCGGCCACAGATCGCATAATCTACAGTTTTCAAACCAACCAAATCATTAGTGCGAGGCCCAATGACCAGCGTTCCCCAAATTAATCGCTGCATTTTACTGGCGGCAACGGCTATGTCTATATCTATATCCATAGCCAGTGCCCTGACCTCAGCTAACCAGCTGGCAGCGAAAGCTCAGGCAGCAGACCAACCTAAGAAAGAAAACGCAGCCAAGCCCGCCACAACTTCCACTAACACCATAAACGACTGGAAGAGCAAAGAAGAACAAGCCGAAACTAGCTTTATCGGTGGCAATTTCACTGAAGCTGAGAAGCAGTGGCAAGAGGCAATTGCCCTGGCAGAAAAAGACAATTCTCTCAATCTGGCAGAAACTCTGAACCAGATGACGCACCTCTACATTAAGCAGAAGCGCTATGACGAAGCTAGAGCGAGCTTGTTAAAAGCTCTGGCAATTAGAGAAAAAGAGCTAGGAAAAAATAGCGAGAAAACAGCAGAGACTCAAGGCAACCTCGCCCTGGTCGAGCACAAATCGGGCCATGATCTAGAGGCCGAAAAGCTATACAAACAAGTGATAGAAACCAAACGACAAGCCAAAAGTGCCTCATCGCTAGCCATAACCCTGACCAACCTAGCCAATCTCTATGGCGAAATGAAAAGACTAGACGAAGCAAAAGTTCTATACCTAGAGGCACTAGAGATTGACAAAAAAGCATATGGAACAGATCACAAAGAGTCAGCCCAAGATCTTTTCAACATTGCTGCCATGTACTATCAACACAACTACAACAAAGAAGCAATTGATTACTTCAAACAAGCTGAGCTAGTCTATACCAAGCTTGACGATGCCCCAGACCGAGTCAAGGTCTACCACTATTTGGGCCTTTGCTACGCCGAAGAAAACCAACATGCTGAAGCAATTGACGCCTACAAAAAGGCCTTGCAAATTCATACCAAATTAAAAGGGGATAAGCACCCTGACACTTATGTGCACCAACTTAATCTGGCTCGTAGCCTTGATCACACAGGCAGCATTGAAGAAGCTGAAAAACTCTACAAAGACGCTGTTGGTGCCGCTACTGAAAATCACCGCAGTGCCAAAATCAAATTAGTTGAATGTACTCTAGAGTATGCACACTTCTTGAAGCGCCACAACCGCTCAATAGAAGCAGAAAAAATGCTAAAAGAGATTCTTCCCACTTACGAAACCCTCTCAGCTAGCGATAGGCGGCAGCTCTACGAACTACCAAGGGCTTATTCAGACTTGCTCAAAGAATTGAAGCAAGATAGTGCAGCCGATGCCATGGCACGCAAACACTTAAATGTCTTTGGTCCATCCAAACCTCATCATACAAATCAATAACTAAAGGAGTCAGAAATATGCAACTGACTGCTGAAGTCAAAGACGATAACTACACCGACTTGCCTCGACAACAAGAAGCAATTTATGCAAAATCAACTGACACACTTTTGCGAGCTGATGCATCAACAGGCAAACACTATTACGATTTGAATGCGGCGGCAAAATCTTATTCAGGCCCCTGGCTCTTTGGCCGCCAACACATTCAAGTATCAGTACAAGGAATGAACGCTCAGTGGATGCAGTGGTGCCCAGTACCGGCAGACATCCGCGACAATGTCATGATGCGCGGTAATGTAATTTATCAGAACCCGAACGGCACTTACCGCACATCTAGCGATGTCTACGAAGGCGTAATCGAATCAGAACACGGCTTTGAAGGAGGTCGTTATTTTGTCGGCCGCACTCAACATACTTTCGTCGGCAACAATCTACCTGGTGGTAGGCTACAAGTTGTAGCCAATATCAAAATTCATTTAAATGAAAGGCTGCCCTACAACCCCATGATGCCCCAATCTAATTCACCACCAGCGCAGTACTCACAAGAGAGAATGGCGTCAACTCCTGCCAGCTACGGTCAAGCGCTATCACAGCCCCAAGGCAACATGGTAGATGCCAACTATGGTTCAACAGCAAATAACTACAGCGAAGCCCAATATGGCGCAAGGGATACTTCAGGTGGAGCCGACAGCGGTTTCTAAAGAAATAGAGTAATGTACTTAAATTGACGATTAGGAGTTTTATGATGTCACGCTTTTTCACGACCTTGCTCACACTGCAGCTGCTGATAGTTGTCGCTAACCAACCAGCCCAAGCCGAAGGCTACGTCACTGGTGGCTTGAAAAAAGGAACAAAAGTCACAGTTGGTGGGGTAAAAAAGGGCGCCAAGGTGACAGTAGGTGGAGTCAAGAAGGGTGTTGATGTCACCGTTGGTGGCACTAAAAAAGGCCTTCGTTCAACCAAAAATTTCTTCAAGAAAGTGTTTTAATTAGGCAGCCATTAAGTCGTCATCTTCGTAAATACTACTAGTATTGAAGAAAGGGGCAACAAGAGCAGCTGGCTGTTCTTGAGCTGGAACTTCAGCAGGAAGCTCAGGAACCAGTTCTAATGTCTCTGGAGCAGCAGGTGTGGGGTTTGTAGCATCTGTTGCTTCAGGGTAGATACCGGCATAGGGATCGAACTCAGTATTAGCGCCTTGGCTATACTTAGCCTCAATTTCTTGGTAGCTCTGAGCCTTGCCACGGTCGAGATCGGTGAGGTGTATATTTCCATCTTCAGTGCTCTTGAGATAATCATACTGAGATTGCATCATCTGCAAGCCAAGTCTCTCATTGTCAGTCAAATCGCTGCGGTTAAGAGTACTGTTGATGTCATAGAGAGTAGCTGACGGTTTCGAATAGGTACCTCTTGGTGTGAAATGTTCCGTGGCGCGCTCGAAGCCCTGGCCCATAAGAGCATAACTAGTATCGATACCAAATTTTTCTAACTCCATCTGTTTAGCAGCTTCTGGTGACAATGCCGGAACAGTTGTGTCCGTTGGAACAGTTGTCTCTGGGACAGCCGTGTCTGTTGGAACAACCGTATCTGCTGGAACAGCGGTCTCTGTTGGAACCGAAGTCTCTGCTGGAATCGATGTGTCTGATGGAACAGTGGTGTCGGCTGGAACAGTTGTCTCTGGGATAGCAGTATCTGTCGACTCTGGTGCAGCGAAACGGCTGCTCTCACCTCCTTGAATTTTGGTTGGAATATTTATCTCATCGCCCACTTGAAGCTGAGCAAAACTGCGGCCATTACTGGTCTCAAGCTCTTTAATATAGTTGGCAATTTGATTGTCGGTTGGCTGCTCGACACCTTGCGAAGTAAGAATATCATTGGCGATTCTCCAGCATGAGTCACCGCTGACAACAGTGTATTTGCCTGAGCCATCAGCAGCCAGTTCAGCAGTACGACCACTTTCACCAATTGGTTGCGATACTAAGTCGGTTGCCAAAACCTGTTGATTTTCAGGATTACTTGCATCTAGTAAAAGTGTCTGTCCTTGATCATCGCGAGCAATTAAATCTTTGCCGTCCAAGCCGATGATAGATAGATTAGCGAGAGAGCCATTAGCATGCAGTGCCTCTGTGGCCTTGGCCAAATCCTCCTGTACCAAACCGGGGCGATGAGCATGCGAGCTCATTAGCTCTTGTGCCAAATCGCTCAAGTTATTTGTCTTCGGAGCCTCTGCCCAATTTTCTGTCGCTGCATAGGTTTGATTGGCAACGCTCGCATCGCTAGCAGTTTCAAGATTGGCCATTGTCTTCTCCTCGGTTGCTCGTCACCCTCATGTCGACAAGGTAACACCGCGAAGTAGACATCAATTAGACACACGGTAAAAGATAGAGTGAATTGAACCAAAAGTATCATTCAAAGTCACACACTACGAGCCCGGTTATAGGTCAAATACAAGCCTAAATTGCCTTTGACTTCTGCCGGGTAACTATCTAAAGCGTCGTACGTGATAGAACCAACCTTGCCGTGCATATGATGAATTTAATCGTACCGCTCTTGCATTGCGCGAAGTGCTTGCCAGTCGCACGAACTCGCGGACTTTACCAGACTGAATACACCGTCGAAATCATTGTAATGTATTAGGTCGCTGCCACCACTCATCATCCGAGACCAGTTGGTTAGGCCCACATCACGAATGGCACTGGCCATCGCCTTTGGCATGGAAATGGCCTTCTGATTCAGCTCTGCCAGATCCTTTCGAGAGATACCACTCCATTCAGGGCCCTACTGGTCGTTGGAGAGTGCGGCGACCTCTGAAACCTTTGTCTGCAACGCTAACCACCGCTCTCACTCCTCGCCTGTACGCACGTTGCTTGCAGCAGTGCGCAGTTCTTTCTCGCCCAAATAGCCATTTCCATCACTATCGTTATTTTGGAACTTGTCTGTTGCAGTTTTTACTATTCTGCTGACCTTGCCCCATTTTCGAACGTTGTTGTTCACCATACCGCCAAAGACACTTCAGTGATGAGAATAAGCTCCAAGCGCACCATATCGAAAGAAGTAGTGTGTACAAAAACACGAAAATTAGGTACACAGATACCCCTATCAATGACATGAGGGCTGAGCATATACTAAGGAAGTGCGGCTAGAATGTAACCGGTAGATCTTCGCAAATTAGTCTATAGTTTTCAAAAAAAGGACGAATTATTGCCGGAGCAAGAAACAGAAGATGAGTATACGCGCGCCCCTGGTGCCTTATCTGTACTACAGATTGTTGGGATCGTATTGGGCTCAGGACTGCTTGTTGTCATTGGATTAAAAGGGTTCGCCTACTTCTTGGTGGCGCGACTGCATTTGGTGCCGAGTGGGCAGAGTGCCGCTCAGTACTATCAGCTGGGAGTCAAATACAAAGGAGCTGGTTGGACTGAGCAAGCTCGCGACTCTCTCAACAGGGCTATAAAGCTTGAGCCGCAGGGTGTTGACGGAAAGCGCGCGACAATCTTCCTTCATGCTTACTTGCCTCGTTATGCGGTGCAGCAGGAGGCAGTCCAGATGAACATAATCGGGTTCAATCAGGCCGCCGGAGGACATAATGAACAAGCAATACAAACTTATGAGCGCTGTATAAAGCAATTTCCTAAATTCGAATGGCCCTATGGCAATTTAGCCGCTTTACATGTAAGCCAGGGCAAACTCGATGAAGCCAAGGAATTGCTCAGCAAAATTCTTGAAGTAAACCCGCAGTATGTCAATGGTTGGATCCATCTTGCAGAAGCAAACATTGCCGGCAAAGACTTTAAGCGTGCGACGGAGTGCCTGAACAGTGCAGCAGCAATAGATCCAGACAATGCAGCTGTGAAAGCGCTGAAAACCAAGATTGAATTCGAAAATCAAACAAAGTGAGTGCGCGTCATGCGCTGCTTCTCAATACAGTACCCCATGCTGCCACCCAACAAGAGATCACGCACCACATTTGGCACCACAACTGTGCCTTCGATTGCATTCCGTGTGTCACTTAACTGAATTTGTTAGGCTTTGGGAACATTGAATAAGTGACACAAAATAGACTGTTTTTGCTTGAGAATAATTTGTTCTGCAAACAGCCGTATAGATGACAACAATAATAAAGGCCGCTCTAGCGGCCGCTGGCGCCACGAAGAAACGCATGTATGAAGACCAAGCCTCGGGCAGGAAAGAAGACCGCCCTGGTCTCACCAAGCGGCCCTTGTCTCTGAGCGAACGCTGGCCGGACTAACTGCCGCCAGAGCACGTGGACGAGTCGGTGGTCAGACACATAATGACACCGGCGAAAGTGCACCTGGCCAAGGCGGCATTGGGCAAACAAGATACGGTGGTCAATGAGCTGCGCAAAGAGCTAGGCATAGGTCGCCAGACTCTCTATCGCTATGTCAGCGCGGCTGGGGCTCTAAGGGCTAATGGGAAGAAGCTTCTCAAGAAGAGGTAAGCTACAGAGCCTACTTGTCGCTCTCGACTGCATGCCATGCCTATCAACGAGACCGCCCTGCGCTGATTGTCTTATGCAGGTTACCTTAGCGGTACGATTTCATCGTACACAATTTGACTAATTTTTAAATGCTGGCAGAAAGCTGCTGCAACTTATCAGAAGCTTTTGCCAACACGAGGGAAGATAGCGGAAATCTCTTGCTGGCACCCTTGTTTCAAATCACTAAAACCCGCATGGTTGATTATAAATTTGGAGAAAGGCAGCCTAAAACATTATACAGTAGATAATCCTCAAGAAAGAAAAAAAAGTGCTACCAGTCACGGTGGCACTCTCTCAAAGTTGAACCTGTGCAATCATTGTCTCAGATAATCTATCTTTAACGACCTATACAAATTAGGGTAAATAACACTGTTTAACTTTGTTGCGATCCAGAACCACCAAATTTGACAATTTTCCGTCTTTTCGATTCATTTCGTCAAAAAATGCTAATGCATCAATGTCTTTAGGATCGACTTTTAAAAGCCGCTCGTAGAACAGTCTAGCCTTCTTCTCATTTCCTATATAGACATAAACGGAACCAAGCACACTAAGAGCCACCACATTTGACGGAGCAATTGATACGGCTTTTAAACTTTCTCGTTCAGCTGCACGATCCATTCGGTTGAGAAGGTAACTCTTTGATAGTTCTACATAACCATATTCAAAAGATGGATATCGCTTTACACATTCTTTAGCTAGCCTAATCTTTTCTGTCAAACTGAGCGATTGTTTCGCTTGCCGGAGCAAATCTTCTGCATTGGGTGGTACAGGAAGCGAAGTGGGGAGGTAACTTGATTGAAATGTTAAGGCCATCTGACGACATGACTCAGAGCCAAATTTAAGATACTTTTGTTGCAGCGATACAGCTTCTTGATATTTGCAGTCATTGATCAATGAATCAACATCGCGACTCAATTGAAACGGGTTCTCAAAGCCTGGATCAAGATTATGACCGATAGCACAGTTGTTATTCAAAGTGAAGATAGCCGCGAGTAGAATCAACTTGTCTTTAATTGCTATCAAGATAGCCCTCATAAATCGAAAAAGTAGCGCATTGCCTAATAGCATTATTGCCATAATCTCCTGCGTTTGTCTAGCTTGCCAACAGGCACTAGCAGCGAGGAAGTTGAGGTTTCAACTTCCTCGTGAATTTTATGCTACGTCAAGTTCGAACTACAAACGATAAGGAGCAAGGAAGGAAAGGAGGAAGAAAGCTTCTTCCTCCTTTCCTTCAAAAGTGCATGGTCAGTGGGGGTATTTCGCTGAATCAGATGTCGCTCAGTCTAGATAAGTTCGGAAAAATCAGTTGCCTATTCTCTCTACTTGGTACTCCCAGCAGATTGTGAATTAGCAGACTGCGCATTTGTTGATGAACTCATAAATTGAGATCGGACCGATTCCGGATCGAGTATCTTCCCCATGATTAATGAGGTTCTGTTTTTAGGAGCCGTGATACTTGCGTCCAATTACGCATATCGGTTTATTGGAATGCGCAGAAGTCTGCCTGTTTTGCCCAATCAAATTGTCTGGTCCAAGAACAGATCAGTTCAACTCGCCCAACTAAAAATTTATAGCCTGTGCTATTTAGTGGCCGCTGCGCTCTTTTGCATATTCAGTGCCCTAAATTTCTGGTCTGGGATGTTTCCCTTTCCTACAAGCCATGCCGTCCAGGGCGGTCAAACCATGCTTGCCTATCTGCTCCTTAGTATCGGACTAGCCCTTCCTCTCTTCTTTTGCTTACAAGTAGCACTTAAGCAAAAAATTGAGTCCGCCAGTTTTCGCGCATGCTTGCTTACAGCACAGCCCTACCTGCACCTGCTCATTTTCATTACTGCTGCGCTTCTAACCATACCGTGGCTAGAAGCCCCCAAAGCTATTCTCGGTCAATCCACTTTGAACCCTGAGGGTGTCGCTTTCTTCCTCGGTATGGCGGCAGGCTACTCTGTTTTGCCGGGAATGAGTTTTTGGCTGCTAAATTTCTTCAAATCACCGAGCGCACGCTGCTCGTTTGCTTGGGTTAGCTTTAAGGATATGATTCGTGAGCAGAAGTTTTTGGAATCGGATGACTTTAGCATTGCAATGCTGGAAAACAAAACAGATAGCGCGGCGCAGGAGCATGCTTATTATGAGAACCTTCCGGAAGCGCAACAGTTTGGTATCGCTGATGGTGCGACACATCAATAGCAGTAGCAAAAGTCTCGCGAAAGCCTGCCAATAAAGGAATCGCCAATGTAGAACAAGATGCACTTACGTAGAAAAAACATGTCGCGCAATCACAGAAAGCCACAATTTGTTGAGCAGCATCATCTCGCGCTATCATGGGACTAAACAACCCACGGGACAGACACCATCTCCCCACAGGAAGAAAGACCCGACAAGGAAGAAACACGTGGCAACGGCTCTACATATCACAAGAATCTCTGCGGTAATGATTTCTCTCATTGCTTCGCAGGCAGCACATATCCTTGTGGTCACCGCCAAGAATATGTGCCCAGCAGATCAGACCGGTGGGGCAATCCTTCCTGACTACATAGAACGTCAAGGACTGACAGACCTGAGTGGCAAGCAAATTCTTCCGGCTCGGTACGCTTCTATTACCTATGCCGGTAACGGTTTTTTCATAGTGCGCGAGAAACTCCCTCCAATAGGAAGAAAGAACAATAGCGCGGACAAGGACAAGACTTTCATCATCAATCGCGACGGCACTAGAATAGCCGCAGCTGTACCTCCAGAAAGCACACTGACCAACATCCGCTACTTCGGCAAGAAGGCAGAAAACAGTCACCTGGCTTCGCCACACAGCCTCCAAGACGATGCCATGATTGTTTTCTCCAAGGATCAAAATCTTGGTATTTGCGATAAGCGCGGCCATGTAATACTTCCGGCATCGTATGGGTGGATCGGCATAGAGAGCGAAGGCAAGATCGTCCTGCGGGACAAAGAGGGAAACTTATCTGTCTTCGACGTCGGCAATAAAAAAATCACGCCGCTTTTAGGCAAAGACAAAGAATCGGGGGCCAGAATGCACTTTACAGAAGGCCTCGCTGTAATAAACAATCACGGCCCAAAGTTCATCACTCCAACAGGCGAAACCCCCATCAAGATCAAATTTTCCCAAGCAGGCAATTTTGTCAATGGCCGATCACTAGTACAATTATCGATGCCTGACGGCCGCTCTTCCGGCGGAATCCTTATCGATCGAACCGGCAAAATTGTCTCGCCTCTAAGATTGAATATTTTTTCCAATTCTGGTGGTTACTCTGTCGTCTGCATGGGACTCAATAAATGGGGAGTTGTAGACCGGGATTTCAATTACATTATCAAGCCAGAGTACTGGCTGATTTTAGAACAGCCAGCTACAGTCTATACTGCCGATGAAGCTCTTAAGGACGCTCAAACACCACCAGCCTGGTTTTATGCATCCAAAGGAGAAAAGCAGACAACAGAAGTCCTTTCCAGAGAAGGAAAATTGATCTGCACATTGCCTACCGGCACAGAGTTTCCTTTTGCTCCAGCCATTCACTATGTCGACGGCGCCATACTGTGCGATATAGGCTGGGCCAATAAATTTTCAGAAAGCTATTACGTCAATTTGCAAGGAGAACGAATTGCCAGGCCACACTCGGAACTGTCTTCGTCTTCGAGCGTATCGTTCCATGAAATCGCACCAGGACGCTTGCTCAAGACTGTTAAACCAGAGGTTTGCGCCCAACAGTAGCTTTTCTGTCAGCAGCCTTACTACCAGCCAGGTAAGGCTGCTTCTGGGAAATCATTAGAGCCGTTCTTAAATGAACAAATTTAGTCAATTTTCACAAAAGAGCTAGAATTCTCGCTACGGCCCGGGTAGTTAAAATACTATGGGGTGTCAGGCGCAACAAACGTGTGGACAGTGAATACAGGCAAAGGCGGATTAAAGTGGCTGCAAGCGAAAAAACTAAAATTCTTGGCTGGTATCCGAGCGAAAGTGCACCCGATTATGAAGTAATTATTGACCATGACGAGAAACACAGTGGCACTAGATGTGCATCACTACGATCATTGGTGAAAGAACCTAGGCCATTTGGAAATATCACACAAGCCTTTAGCCCAGACGAATATATTGATCACAGGCTAAGAATGTCAGCCTGGGTAAGGACGAGACTTAAAAGCGGAACAGCTCAACTCTGGCTTAGAGTTGATACTGGCGACGACTGGAAAAGTAATGATGTAAAGCCCGGCAAATTTGACAACATGGATGACAGACCGATCGAAGGAGATACCGATTGGACAAAGTATGACCTGGTCGTGGATGTTTCGGAGGAGAATACATCCATTGTATTTGGGCTGATGTTGCTTGGAGAAGGACAGATTTGGCTTGACGACATTTCATTCGAGAAGGTGGAAAAGGACGTGCCACTGACTGGAACGTATGCAGTTTCTGGCTGCCCTAGAAAGTTACAGCCAATCAACCTCAATTTTGAAGAATAGTGAATCAACCTTGACCACGGAAATTCAATGAGGCGAGCCAGTTTTTTGCTACTGCTTGATTTGGCTTAGCATTTGTAGCAGAGCCGCACCACCTTGCTTCGCCACTATTCAAATGCTGAGAAATTCAGACCAGAAAAGCTTTGCTGTGTATGCGTTTCGAACTTTTCAAGTAATCGAGGAAGCATTGTTCCTTATCAGCCACTTTTGGCTAAACCATCGCGTTCAGAAATCAGCTTGCCATTTCTAATTCCAAATTTGAGCATTTTAAAAGCACCCAAAAGCCCTAAACACATCATCGCAAAAATGGACACCACTTGTGTTGGCACGTACAGGACCATAGAAATCCACACAGTAGCTCCGACAAGCAGTGTCATAACGAAAGTCCAAGATTCCTTTGATGTAAGCGGGCGTGAGATTCTTCTAGCCGGTTCTTCTCTCTTGCAAGCACAACTCCACGGACCATAGATCATCAGGATTGGAGCAAGAAGCAAGGTAAGGACTGCGCTAACACGCACTGGAAGCAGAAAATGCAGAAGACAGAAAGCAGCTTCCAAGCCGAGCAGTAGAGCCCCCGTGCCCAGCAAAATTACTTTTAGATTTCTGTGTTTACAGAAGACAGTTGTATGGACAGCGTTCAAAACTGTCGCTGCCCTGGAATCTGAAGGTGTGAGATCAGATGACATAACATCATCCTGGCATCCCCAGCCTTAAACGTCAACTAAATTCTCCAATTTTGATCAGCACAAAGATTCACATAATAAGCGAGAAAGCGACACTGACCTTGCCTCAAACGTTGAACCGCTCATCAAAAAAAACAAAAACAAACAGCGCACCGTATATGACACCACAATATTGGTTCAAAACCAGCGTCTTATTGCCTACTCTAGCGCCGGATAATCTGGAATGTCTACCGGACGGTCCAACCGTATCCAAAGCTTATCGCTAATTTCCAGATTGAAAGGTGCAGCTTTGGAAGACAAGAAGAACACTTGGTTTGGACTCTCAAGGCCGTAACGTCTGTTCCAAATTGCCGATTCCTTGTTAGTCACAGCGTCACGCGCCCGGGCTTGTTCTCGCTTTCTCTCAAATTTCTTCATCTGTTCCCCGTTCATTCCCATGGTGCAAATTCGGTCGTAGCCGCTTACAACCGGGGCACGAAAGTATAAAGCTGGGAAAGAAACGGTTTTGCTATTACGCTTTACTTGTAGCATCGCGCCTCTAGGAGCTAGTCGACAAACAATAGGAATGTGGTTACCTTCTAAATTCAATGTTTCGAAACAGAGTTCAATTCTCTGATTCTTTGACGCTCGATGGTCCGGTGTAATAATATGGAGGTGGCCGCTCAGAGTAGTATCCTTTGGCAAATTCAAATAATAGTTCTTCAGCACCGTTGCTGAAAATGCCTGACCATCGACACAATCTCGAATGTGAATTGGCGCAGTCAGATTGATAGCTTCATTGTGCCCACCAAATTTCTGCGCAGCAAGAGCCTGAGGCATTGCCACTACCACACTGGCAAAAAAAGTTAAGGCTGTTTTTTGAATCCAGAACTGCATATTACTCACAAACAAAACAACCCATTGAAATACAGCTTATCGCAAGTCACAGACAAAACACGGTTTGCCTGAGTTCGCGATCAGGTGTTGAGCCAATCAACACCTGATCGCGCACCACGACACCACAAAAATGCTTTTTAGCCGAGGTCCTATAATCACCGTTAGATAGTTTATCCCCAACTCCCACATCCGCAAACACAACACTGCTATGGGTTTACGGCACTCAAATTATCTCGGCTATCAGTGCGTCGCCAGAGGCTCACCAAGAAGCGGGCTTAATTAGATCCATCCCATCCGGCAGCCGGATTACTGGCGGCAGCTGGTGCTGCTCATAATGACCCGGCAAAATATCCATGTGAAAACTCGCTTCTCGTCTTAGCTCATTATTTTGCCGATAAGCTGGAAGCAAGACGCCGACCTGCTTGGACGGGAAAAACCTTCTAGCTTCACGCACAGCTGAGACCAAGTCAGTATCGCCGGAAACAACTACGACGCAATCAACATCGTCGAGCAGTAAGGATTCGATCACACCCATGGCCACGTTTATGTCGGTCTCCTTCTCTTCGTGCTTAAGGAACCTTCCGCCACATGCAGGAAGCTTGCAACGAATCCTCTTGCGTTTAAAATTCCCCAGCGTCACTTCAACGTTCGTAGCAGCCATCGCCTGGTTAAGCACCAGGTGCCGCGATACGACCGAAGGATCTGGATCATGGTGAGCAATGGCAGAATAAAGCCGGACACGGTGCACTGTTGAGCCGGCCGGGAAGTTCGGATTATTAGCCGTTACCCACTCACAATACCCACGGTAATCAAACCACTTCCCGCACTGAATATTGCCATTGTTGATACATGTGGCCACAGAGTAATAGACGTTGAAACCGTCGATCATGTAATTGACTCGGAGGGTTCGATCCTCAGATAACCGGGCGGTCACAAACCCCTAAAAAAAATCCACCCGGCAAACCTTTCGGCCTTCCGGGTGGGGCCATGCAGATAAACCGCATGGGGTAGTAATGAATAACATAGCACAAAACATGCAGGGCGCTGCCTTATCAACAGAAATTTAAGGTTGCAAAGTAACATTAACTATCAACTTGCCCCACAACCAGGTGGCGCTCCCCTGCCAGTTTACCGGAATAAATCGTTTAGTGTCCAGCGCAGCTTCGAGGATATAGCCGACGGCAAGTATTGTCAGTAAGCCACCGGGTTTTGGACATGAATACGTATCGTCGGTCTTCAGAACACCCTCTTTGAGTATCATCCGAACGGTAATGCAACGCATTGGATAATCGTTCCACTACTACTCGGACCCCGAGACTTGCGCTCCAGCTTGGAGCTTACTCCGACTAATTTTGCAGTACTTGCTGGAGTGACTGCAGCGACTATCAATAGCTGGGAAAAGAACAAAGGTCGGTTAAATCTACAGCCTCGTACAATGAAGTCTTTGGCAGCAGCTATGAAGCTAACTAAACAGCAAGCTCAAAAGCAACTCAACAACTAGTCGAAGCCGCTCACAACAATATAGACGTGAGGTCGTTTTAGACGATTGAATTCTAGACGGAAGTGCAATTTCGCCAATACTGTGGGATAGTTGGCCTTCTCAGTTGTTATTGTCAGCCGGATAGACACTCGTGCAAAAAAAGATACTAGCTACAGCAAAAAATCATAACATGGTGCTTAAATTTGCCCTGACGTCATTTCTTTGTATAGCTATGACGTCCTGCAACGCTAAAAGCAGTTTTGATTCTCACTACGAGGCCGGCCTTGCGGCCTTAAAAAACAAACAATATGCAAATGCAGAAACAGACTTCAAAACGGCACTAGCGCTAGCTGAAGAGCAAGGCTTTCGAGATCAAAGTAAAGCTGTGTGCCTGACCAATCTTGGCATGCTAAATGAAGCGCAGGCACGACTGCCACAAGCCGAAAGCTACTTCAAAAAAGCCATCACCTCCCTAGAAACCGCAGTTGGCCCAGATGACACGGCTCTAGCAGCGGCTTTAGCCAACCTAGCCCGAGTCTGCTGCGAGCAAGGCCGGTTTACGGAAGCTGAGCCTCTCTGGCAGCGCTCTTTGGCAATTTGCGAAAAGACTATTGGTCCCAACGAGGCCCAAACGGCCGTTTCAATGAATAACCTGGCCCAACTGTATTTCCATGACCGCCGATTTTCGTTAGCTGAACCACTTTTCAAACGATCTCTGACGATCCTTGAAACAAAGCTCGGTCCGGAACATCCGTACACAGCATCATTGATGAACAATCTAAGTCAGCTGTATGTATATGAAGGCAACTATGATGCGGCAGAAAATCTCTGCAAACGCTCTCTGGCAATCAACGAAAAGGCCAAAATACCAAATAACAAGGAAATTGGCGCAAATTACAATGTCTTAGGCGCCTTGTACGCAGAGCGCAAGCAGTATCCGGCAGCAGTGACAGCCTATCAACATGCTCTAGCTTTGAGAAAAAACGAGGCTAGCGTTGATAGGTTTGATGTCGCTAGGACCGAAAACGCTCTGGCCGAAGTCTTCCGCAAGCAAGGCGACTATGCTGCGGCCGAGCCCCTTTTTAAAGCTGCTTTAGATATAAGAGAAAAAAATTTACCGACAGATCATATTGATATTGGCCAAACCCTACAGGGCTACTCAAGACTTTGCAAGGCCACCGGTCGAAAAGCGGAAGCCGAAGAAATGAGAACTCGCGCTGACTCCATTTGCAGCAAATACAAACAAAATGCAAATAAGTGAGCTGAAGTGCCGACGGCCGGTCTGATGACGTTGCGATTATGCGCCCCCGCCATTTGGTTGACGACTAGAAACAACCCAACGACATAGCGCTGATCCCAGCTCAAACCGCTTGCAAAGTATAACACTAAGTGGTATACTTAGCAATCGAACGATAGCTGGTTAAATGCGGATATTTCAGAACAAGAGCTTCAAAAAAATGGGCAACTGAAGAGGGTTTGAGCGACTCCGATTTTCTGGCAACTATTGACGAAATGGAGCGCGGTTTAACTGGGGACAACCTGGGCGGCAATATTTACAAGAAGCGCATGGGTGTAGCTGAACGGGGCAAAAGCGGTGGAGTAAGAACAATAATCGCCTACAAGAGCGAAAACAAGGCATTTTTCCTGGTTGGATACTCCAAAAACGAGAAAGCCAACATTTCCAACGCAGACGAAAAAGCTCTAAAAATGGCAGCTAAAGAGCTACTTAAGTACTCCGATAAGGAAATCGAAACAGCAATCAAAGCTGGAGCATTAATCGAAATAGAGAAACCTAAAAAGGACAAGAACACAAAAAACGCAGAGAGCACCGAAAAACCAAGTGAAGTAGCGGAGAAGAAAACAAATGGCAAGCAAAATCCTAAAAAACATACATGAGATGGCTCAGGATTTGACCGACGCTGGCGTTATGGATTTGCAGACCATGCGCGAGTTTGATGCGGTTTGCCTTCCTGAGATTAAGCACTATTCCAAGGAAGAAATTAAGTGTATCCGCGAACGTCAACATGCTAGCCAGGCGGTTTTCGCTAAGTATTTAAACACTGCACCTTCGACAATAAAAAGCTGGGAGCATGGTGATAAAAAGCCTAGCGGTGCAGCATTGAAGCTCTTGAACGTGGTTGATAAAAAGGGTCTAGTAGTCCTGACCTAATTTCTACGCGTCGCTAAAAAACGCAGGCTCAATGTGCTCACTGCAAATATCGTGCAAAGTCACAACTTTGCCCATTGCTTCAACGCTCTTACCTTCACTAAGCAGCGATAGGTCTTTCCTTATATTGCTCCTAAGGCCTGAAGGTTGGTTTGCTTATGCCACTCTTTGACTCTTGCTCGTTACTGCGCCAGTCCTTTATCTCCGTATACGATTTATCGGGAGCATAACCCAGCGCCGCTGCAGCTGCCAAATCCTTTAAAGCCAAATCCTTTTTGCCCAGCTTCTCATAGGTTTTACCTCGATAGTGCAGCGCTTCGAAATTTTTAGGCTCTAATTCGATGGCTTTGTTCAGGCATAACAAAGCCTTTTGATACTGCGCGCAATTAAAGTAGCTGGCACCAGCTATGCCCTGGGCGGCAGAACTGCTGGAGTCAAGACTGACTGCTTTCAGGCTGTCCGTCAGTGCATTCTCATACTTGCCCAATTCAAGATAAGCGGAACCCCTGTTGGCCAATGCAACTGATGAGTTGGGCTGGAGCTCAAGTGCTTTGTTTAGTGTTGAAATGGCTGAGTCGAATTTCTTTAGGAGCATGAAATTAGAACCACGCAGATTATTGAATTCATAGAGCTTTGTGCTGTAGTGCATTGCTTCGGCAGTCTTAAAGTCAGCTTCGGCGGCTTCGTTGTTTCCTGCAGCAAAATTGGCTTGTGCTCGCAAGACAAACAGATCCGGTGAGTTTGGCTTGTTCTCGATCGCCTTGTTTAGTAACGGCAACATGAGCCCTATTTGTTGTAATTTTCGTTTCTGTTCGTTGCTCTGTGCGTAGACATGATTGTTAACGCCATTACCAGCAGTAACGAGAAGACTTAGAAAACTTGACTGAATCAATCTATTCCGAAAATGGTCTCTTTTCTTCACCTTAAGTATCCCGTTAACAGTCTGCTCCGAGCCTTCCATTATTATGGCCGAATTGTAGCACTCGCTCCGCTGACCACAAGATGTGCCGCACATTCAAGTCACAGCAACGAGCTCTCTTTCAGGCATGACAACGATTGGCGTTTACGTGAAACTGAACGCTAATCGTTGCATTGCCACATTACCATCCGACCTTTAGTAGAAGCGGTAGCAGTCGCTCTTCAAACATTGGAGGAGTAGAATAGAATTTACTACGCAAAAGGCGCAACCGATTGGGCAACAATGAACTAGAGCGTTTCATGCAAACCATTGCGGCACTTGAGAGACAATATGGCCGCGTGCCAACTATTCGTGAAATTGCCAGCGAACTTGGTGTTAAACCAATGCAGGTGCGAAGTTTCATCAACAAAAATCTAGTGTCTGACAAAATCGACGGCACCTCTGTTTTTCACGCGAGTCTGCGAGAAGAATTACTGACTCCCGTAGAGTCTTCATCG